>CAWHZB010000014.1:0-73766 GCA_963833715.1 uncultured Alphaproteobacteria bacterium | reverse complement strand
GCCGCGCACGATCGGCGAGATGTTTAGAAATATTCAGGCGGCCCGAACTTCGGTCACCGCGGGGCTTTCTGCTTTTTATCGCAGGGAGGCCGCCAAAGCTGGCCTACCGCAACGTGGCGGCCCCTACGCGAAAATCGTCCGCGTAGGGCACCGGTGCGTTGTCGCTGTGTTAGCCTTTGTCGGCCCACAGTCTTCTTCGAACAGCCTCCTAAAGGCCGACCGTTCGAGCCTTCAGATATCAAGCGTGTTGTCACGCTCCCACTGCGTGAGATGCGAACAATAAGCGTTCCACTCAGTTTTCTTCATCTTCAAATAGGCGTTGGAAAACTCTACGCCGAGCATCTGCTTCAACTCTTCATCATACTCGAAATTTCTAAGAGCATCGAGAAGATTGAGCGGCAGCTTAGGCGCGTCCGTCACCGTATGGCCGTGCTGGTACATATCGATATCGAGGCGCTTGCCAGGATCGGCCTTCCTGTGGATGCCGCTGAGGCCGGCCGCAATGATCACGGCTTGCAGAAGATACGGATTCGCCGCACCGTCAGGGAGCCGAAGCTCGAAGCGGCCCTTGCCCGGTACCCGCACCATGTGCGTCCGATTGTTGCCGGTCCAAGTCACGGAATTCGGCGCCCAGGTTGCGCCCGAAATGGTGCGCGGAGCATTTATCCTTTTGTAGGAATTGACGGTCGGGTTGGTGATGGCCGAGAGCGACTCGGCATGCCTCATGATACCGCCGAGGAAATGATAGCCCCGCTGTGACAGACCCATCTCATCGGACGGATCGTAGAACATATTCGTCTCGCCGGTCTTATCCCAGACGGAGATGTGAGCATGGCAACCATTTCCGGTCAGCCCAAGGAACGGCTTGGGCATGAACGTTGCGCGCAACCCGTGTTTCTCGGCGATTGCCTTGGCCATGAACTTGAAGAACGCATGACGATCAGCGGTGATGAGGCTGTCGTCGTAGTTCCAGTTCATCTCCCACTGGCCGTTGGCGTCCTCGTGATCGTTTTGATAGGGGGCCCATCCGAGCTCCAACATGCAGTCGCAAATCTCGGAGATGACGTCGTAGCGACGCATCATCGCCTGCTGATCGTAACAGGACTTCGCCGCGGTATCCGCCTCGTCAGAGATCTTGGTTCCGCACGGCTTCGTCAGGAAGAACTCGGGCTCCACTCCGGTCTTAATATAGAGACCTTCTTTGGCTGCCTCGGCCATGATCTTCTTGAGCACGACGCGCGGCGCCTGGTCGAGGAGCTTGTTCTCCATCATGCAGTCGGCCGCGACCCAGCCGACTTCCTTTCTCCATGGGAGCTGAATGAAGGAGGAAGGGTCCGGCATACCGAAGAGATCAGGATGAGCCGGTGTCAGGTCGAGCCATGTCGCAAAACCAGCAAAGCCAGCGCCATCTTTCTGCATGTCGGCTATGGCCGCGGCAGGAACGAGTTTCGCGCGCTGACTGCCGAAGAGATCCGTGTAGGAGATCATGAAATACTTGACGCCGCGTTCTTTCGCCAGCGTAGCCAGGTCCTGAGACATAGACGTCTCCTTGGGTTCGCTGCGGTTTGCTGCTTTTTCTCGTTCTTTCACAAGCATAGCGAGGTCCTCAGACATGAGCGTTTCCTTGTGGTTTTCTAAGATTTCTTGCTTATTGGGCAATTAAAAGCTGCCCGGTCCGTTGCCTGGAATCCATGTTGTTCCTGCCAGCGGCACGCGTGCCATCGCCGCCGCTTCGACCGTCAAGGCGACCAGATCCTCCGGTTCGAGGTTGTGCACACTGTTGTGTCCACAGGCCCTCGCAATCGTCTGGACCTCTAGTGCCATAACCTTCAGATAGTTCGCGAGACGCCGGCCAGCCTTTTCCGGATGGACGCGCGACATCAGTTCAGGATCCTGCGTTGTGATACCCGCGGGATCTCTGCCCTCGTGCCAGTCGTCGTAAGCGCCGGCCGTCGTGCCAAGTGCCTGAAACTCAACTTCGTGGGCCGGATCATTGTCGCCAAGTGCGGCAAGAGCTGCGATGCCGATCGCAACCGCGTCGGCGCCGAGTGCCAGTGCTTTCGCGACGTCCCCGCCATTGCGGATGCCGCCCGATACGATGAGCTGCACTTTGCGGTGCATCCCGAGGTCCTGTAGTGCCTGCACGGCGGGCCGGATGCACGCCAAGGTCGGCAGACCCACGTGCTCGATAAATACTTCCTGGGTCGCGGCGGTGCCGCCTTGCATGCCATCGAGCACAACAACGTCGGCGCCAGCTTTTACCGCAAGCGCCGTGTCATAGTAGGGACGCGTGCCGCCGATTTTCAAATAGATCGGCTTTTCCCAGCCGGTGATCTCGCGCAGTTCATGGATCTTAATTTCGAGATCGTCTGGCCCCGTCCAATCGGGATGCCGGCAAGCGGACCGCTGATCGATACCTTTCGGAAGATTGCGCATGGCGGCGACGCGGTCGGAAATCTTCTGTCCGAGCAGCATGCCGCCGCCGCCGGGCTTGGCGCCTTGACCCACGACAACCTCGATAGCGTCGGCCTTGCGCAAGTCGTCGGGATTCATACCGTAACGCGATGGCAGATACTGGTAGACAAGCGTCTTGGATTGTCCGCGCTCTTCAGGCGTCATGCCGCCGTCGCCGGTCGTCGTCGAAGTTCCGGCGATCGATGCCCCTCGGCCGAGGGCCTCCTTGGCATGTGCTGAAAGCGCACCGAAGCTCATACCCGCGATGGTAATCGGGATCTTGAGCTCAATGGGCTTCTTGGCGTAGCGAGTTCCTAAAACGACATTGCTGGTGCACTTCTCGCGATAGCCTTCCAACGGGTACCGCGAAATCGATGCGCCAAGGAACAGCAAATCGTCGAAGTGTGGAACTCGTCGCTTAGCGCCTCCGCCGCGAATGTCATAGATGCCAGTTTGTGCGGCGCGCCGGATCTCCGACAGCGTGTAATCGTCAAACGTCGCAGACTTACGAGGCGTCGTCGGGGGGTTATGATATGACATCAGTAAGCATCCGCGTTGTCGATGTTGAAGTTATAGAGTTTGCGCGCCGAGCCATAGCGCTTGAACTCGCTTGATTTGACGTCGGTAATTCCTGCCTGTGTGAGTAATTTTTTAAGCGCGTCATGATGCTCGGGACGCATTTCCTTTTCGATGCAATCGGCGCCGAGGCTTTTCACCTTGCCCCGCACGAACAGCTTGGCTTCGTAGATGGAATCACCGAGGGCGTCACCGGCGTCACCCAGAACGACCAAGTGGCCGCTCTGCGCCATGAAGGCCGACATGTGGCCAATGTTGCCCTTAACAACGATGTCGATGCCCTTCATCGACACGCCGCAACGCGCCGCGGCGTTGCCTTCGATTAAAAGCAATCCGCCGTGTCCCGTCGCGCCGGCGTACTGGCTGGCATCACCGGTTATCCGCACGCTGCCCGACATCATATTTTCGGCGACGCCAGGACCGGCTGAACCGTGCACGGTGATCGTGGCCTGCTTGTTCATGCCGGCGCAGTAGTACCCGACGCTGCCCCGGATATTGATGTTGATGGGTGCATCGACGCCCACGGCAACGGCGTGGAAGCCCATCGAATTGATGATCTCCCACTCCAACTCGTTCGTGCCCGCCGACTGGCGGTGTAGATCCTGATTCAGATCGCGAAGGGGCGTCTTCGCGAGATCAACCTTGCGCATGGTTCCTGATCCTAGATTTTGGTTTAGTGTTCCCAGAAATAGACTGTCGCAGGTTCGGGCTCCCAAACCTTGGCCTTGTCGATGTCAGGTAGGTTCACCAGTGCACGAAATTCCGAGCCGAATGCCACGTACTGATCGGTTTCGGCCATGACGGCTGGCTTGCAGGCGATCGGATCGCGAAGGACGCCGAAGCCGTTCTTGGTGCCGACGACAAATGTGAAGAAGCCATCGAGATCGTCGAGGCTTTTGGTCAAAGCTTCGCCGAGGTTCATGCCCTCGTTCATGCGCGAGGTGATATAGGCCGCGGCAACCTCGCTGTCGTTTTGCGTTTCGAAGGTCATGCCGTTGCGGCGAAGCTCGCGGCGCAGGTTGTTGTGGTTGGAAAGCGAACCATTATGTACGAGGCACTGATCGCGGCCGGTTGAGAACGGGTGTGAGCCGAGGGTCGTCACCGCGGACTCGGTTGCCATTCGTGTGTGGCCGATGGCGTGCGTGCCTTGCATCTTTGCAAGATCGAAACGCTTGGAAACTTCGGTCGGATACCCAACCTCCTTATAGATCTCGATCGCAGCACCGGTGGCCATGATGCAAACCGAGGGACGGGTCGATCGGATCGCGGCGATCGCATCGTCAGCGTTCTGCTCGGGAACCGTCAGCACGGCGTGTGTGGACTTGACCTGCAGCTTGACGTCCCCTGCGATCGCTTTTGAGATGGCGGTCCTAAGGGCTTTGAAGTCAGCGTCCGGGTTGGGTGACTGCAGAGTGATCTTCACTTTGCCATCGGTGGGGGAGCCATAGACGGCGAAACCAGCCGAGTCCGGCCCGCGATCGCACATCGTCGTCAGCATCTCACTGGTAAGAGAGCCGAGACGCGGCTCTAACGCCTTGTCTTTTAAGAAAAGACCGACAATTCCGCACATTTTGAGTTTGCCCATCGGTTGCTTCTAATTATAGGCAACCTACTGCAGAGGAAGCTCGTTGTCAATCCCCGAGAAACAAATTTTCTTCATGCTCAACATCATGCGGCGCAGCAAGACGATATCGAACGCATTCACGCCCCCTGTTGAGGGCAAAAAAAATACGCGAAACCATAGAGAGAACTGGTGATTACAAAGCTTTTGCAATTCAAATTATTATTTTGTGCGTTGCGATAAAAATGCGACGCGCTATCTTCTCTGATAGACGATAAGGGAGAGGTACGTCGCCGGCAGCTTGGTGAGAGTTTCCGGACCGTGAAACTCGGCTGAATCAAACAGCAAGCAGTCCCCCGGCTCCATGCGATAACTGGTCTCTCCGTGTAGATACGTAACTTCACCACTGAGCATGTAGATAAGCTCGAGACCCTCATGCCGAAACTGCGTGTAGGGTTCTGCGTCCTTGCTGAGGGTTATCAGGTAGGGCTCAAAGGCGATGGTTCCGCTGACCGACTGACCCAACTGTTGGTACTCATGACCGACCTTTGTGCCGCGCCGTTTGATGATGGGACCCTTGCCCTTCTTTACAAACGAGCATCCCCGCCGACCTTCATAAGAAGCGAGGAACATGCTGAGCGGCAAATTCAGGGCAGCAGCCAGTTGATGCAAAACAGAGAGCGACGCGGAAATTTGCCCATTCTCAATTTTTGATACCATCGCCGTCGAGATTTCGGCCGCTGCGCCCAGTTCGGAAACGGTCAGCCCGGCAGCCTTCCTGAAATCGCGTACTTGCGCACCGATGGCATCTTCGAGCGTGCGCGCACCCGCTTCCGGAGCCCCGGAACCGGTGGTCAGAGCTTTCTGAGACGCTCGAGGCGGTGGTTTTGCCTTCGGGGCCGTATTGCGTTCGTAGTCACCCAATGATGGCTTGCCCTTGCCTAACACGCGGCCTCCTATCCATCGTGTTCAATCACCAACAATGTGTTCTCGCCGCTCAATACCATACCTTGCCCAAACCCTGGGTAAAAATTTTTTCCTGCGGCTTGACAAGTACGCACTTTCCTCCACGGATAACGAATTCGCCGTTGAGCGTGAATGCGTTAGCGTAACAGACCGCCGACACACAGCAATCGCCGACACAGTATTCGAAGTTTAAAAGTGGTTAGCGGACTTCATGTCCAATGTTCAATTCTTCCATCGATGCCGCGAAAATATCGTTAGAGGGACGATGCTCTCATAAATTTTGTTTCTCGGGAAGCAAATTTGTTGACTTGAAAAAAAAGTTCAAGTATTTTTACGGAAGGCTCAGTCGGCGTCGAACGCCGAGTGAGACGCTCATTTCATAAAAATCGCTCCGTCACTGCGGGCAAAACAACAGCACCCCGGGGCGTCATGATCTGTCATTATCTAAAGGGAAGTGATGGCTAAAAGCGGAGGAAGGAATGCAGAAGCGACAGATCGATCCACGAATAGCGACAATGTTTGGGGGTGATAGATTTTGGGCATTAGCCGCCCTGCTCTTACTCTGGTTATTGTATGCATTCGTTTTTTTTGAAGTGCTTCCGAACTCATCCTCTCCAGAGGTTGCCTGGGCGTTGGCGATCGGCGGCGGCTTGGTCCTCTTGTTCAACAGCGCATCCATAATCGCTATGGTCGCCCACTTGAGCGAGGACCGGAGCGAGATCTACGGCCTCGATTTGCATTATTTGGACGCAGCAAAAAAAGGATAGAGGAGCGCGACATGTCGGCTTCGAAATATATTCCGCGGGAGCAATCCGCGTTCGGCCAATTCTTCGATAGTCTCTTCCTTCTAGGTCTGGTTCTGGTTGCTCTTTTCGCCCCACTCTATCTGGGCCTGGCCGGGGGCGGAAAAACGGAACTCGCCGTTGCAGACAAGACCACGTGGGCCGGTCTTGGGCAGAACGCCGTACAGCAGACTCAGTGGGAAAAGCTTGGTTTCACGCCCGATACTGCCGCAAGCCTCATTACATCGCGCTTCGATTACAGCTTCAATCTTGTAGAGCTGATCATCACCGCGGTCGTTGTGGTTGGCTACTTCATACTGCTCTTCCGGTTCTCGGAAGGTGAATATCACGATGTCATAAATGAACGCTTCGGCGACAAGTGAGATCACTAAGATGAATAATTTTCAACTGCTTGAATACGCAGCCTGGGTCATATCTGTGCTTTTCGGCCTCTACATGCTCTTCGATCTAATCAAAACAAATCGCGCCTATTCTGAGGACATTCTTACCTCATCGAAGGAAGGCGAGATCGACGATACGCTCGTCATCGATCCACCGCACCAAGGGGGCCACTTGCCAGATCCACATGACATAGGGGGCCGCCTGTGACCCAGGTAACAGCCGTACATGGCGAGAAAATCTCGCTTCTTCGCGTCCTCGGCCCGGCTCACGTCTGGGCACTCGGCGTCGGTATCGTTCTCGTCGGCGAATACATGGGATGGAACTTCGCCGTCGGCAAGGGTGGTGCAGTAGCTGCGCTTATTGCCTGTTGGTTTGCGGGCCTGCTCTACACATGCGTCGCCATGATCGATTCCGAAGTCACGTCGACGGTCGCTGCCGCAGGCGGCCAGTACGCCCAGGCAAAACACATCGTCGGCCCCGTCATGGCCTTCAACGTTGGGCTTTATCTTGTCTTTGCCTACACGATGCTCGAAGCGGCCAATGCCATTACGCTTGGCTATCTCGTACAGACAGTGGGGACCATGGCCGGATTTGAAAATGTCCACGACAAGCCATTCATCGTGCTCACGATCATGTTCTTGGCATGGCTCAACTACCGCGGCGTTTATGCGACTTTGACATTCAATCTCGTCCTCACGGCTATTGCATTCATTGCCATCATCATTCTCTTCGGATGGTCGAGACCGTGGTCGACTGAACTGCTCAAGCATAGCGAGCTTCTAACTGGGCTCCCGTATGGTTTCATCGGCGTCATAGCCTCGCTGCACTTCGGTCTCTGGTACTACCTCGGCATCGAAGGAACGTGCCAAGCGGCGGAGGAGGTTCGGTCACCGGCCCGGTCGCTGCCGCTCGGAACGATGACCGGCATGATCACGCTGCTCCTTGCAGCGACGATGACGTGGTATGTTTGCGCCGGGTTGATGCCGTGGGAGTATCTCGGACAAGCGATTACGCCGTTATTTGATGCCGCACGCCTGACCGACTCCAAATTCCTGATGGTGCTGCTGTTCGTTGGAACCATGTTCTCGACGATGGCGTCGGCCAACGGCTGCATCAACGATGCCTCGCGAGCCTGGTTCTCCATGGGGCGCGACCGGTATCTTCCGACCTGGTTCGGTGCTGTTCATCCGAAAAACAGAACGCCGTACCGGTCGATTGTGTTCCTGGTGCCCGTGGCTCTCATTTTCGCGTACTTCGCACCGCTCGATCAGGTCATCACGTTTTCAATCCTATCAGGCTTGCTCGGTTACACGTACATGTCTTTCAATGTGATCATGTTCCGTAAGAAGTGGCCGCTCGATTTGATCAAACGCGGGTACGTTCATCCGTTCCACCCGCTGCCGGCTATCGTGTTACTCACTCTCTGCTCGGTCACGTACTTTGCCGTGTTCCTGGGCTACGGCACGCAGCTTGTCGCGATGATGTTGTTCTTCGCGGTCGCGTCCGTGTGGTTCCACTTCCATCGCTACCGCTTTGTTCGCCGTGGCGATCAATTTACGATGCAGTGGCCCCGGCCGGTAGGATACTAAGGCGACACCAATGAGGCGGCAGAATTCATCCTGCCGCCTTAAGTTTCTTTGAATTCATGTTTTCGATTACGAGCAAACTGAATTTCTCGCCATCTCAAGAGTGAGCGAATAATTCCTTGCTATCGATGACATCGATTTATTTCGTGCTACTTGGCGTAGGCATCATCGCGTTCATGGCCGCGCGTGACCATGCCAAGAACCGAGCTATGCGATGGGACCTCCTCGATCAATGCGCTACGCTCCTCGAACGAAGCGCGATCAATCATGGTAACGATGGCTTTCCAAGCCTCGAAGGCCGTCACGCCGGCCGGTACGTTCGAGCTGATCTCATTCCAGACACGATCACGATCAGGCGTTTGCCGCAGCTCTGGCTTTCCCTAAGTCAAATCGAGCCGCTGCCTGGACGTCCCGAATTCGCCATGCTGGTGCGGCCTACTGGAACCGAATTCTATTCATTGACAGTGGGCTACGAACACAGATTGGAGCCGCCGCCGGGGCTTCCGGATGAAATCCTGATCCGGGGCAACAGGGCGTCTGCACAGCGATTTCTCGATCGCGTCGGCCCCGTCTTGGCAAGAATTGTCTTTGATCCGAAAGTGAAAGAAGTCGGTGTTACGGAAAGAGGTTTGCGTCTTGTCTGGCAAGCCAGCGAAGGACGACGGGGCGAGCACCTTATTTTACGCCAATCGGTATTCGACGAGGCGCGCGTGACGCGCTCGGATTTTGCGAGACTTCTCGGATATCTCGACGAGTTAAGTCTCGCGGTAACCGGCGCTGCCGACGTTCGTGCCACATGAGCAGGTCCAATGACGGGCCGCCTATCAATCCCTATTTGGTTCTTGTATTGGCGATCGTGCTTCCGGGTGCGGGCCATGTCGCAGTCAGGCAGCCCCAGAGAGGCTTGGGATTCGCGTTCTTTGCCGTGCTTCTCGCGCTACTGTCCTGGTATACGACCACGCCCGAACGCTCGTTCATCGGGCGTGCCGCCGGCGGCCTGTTCGTCTGGGCTCTGTCGATCCCCGATGCCTACAAGCTCGCCAGAATCCGCTACAACGCTTGGATGAAGCGCAATCGATCCAATTCATGATCGACGCGATTTCGAGAAGCTGACCGGCGCTTAGCATCATGCGCCGATTGTCAATCCGGCGATCCCCGTTCCGGCCATGACCTTCCGCATGACATCTGCGAGATCGCGCGGAATATTTCCGAGTTCCCTGTAGCGCGCTACCATCGTCAACTTTCGACTGATCTGAGGGCCTGGTAATCGCGCGGTTACAAGGCCCTTGTTCGATACTCGAGCTTCTGCAAAGCAAACAGGGGTTGTGATTGCAAAACCGTGGCCGGCGGCAACCATAGCTGCCACCGCATAAGGGCTATCGAACTCAAACGAGTTCGGCACCTCTACCCCAAGCCGACGAAGATGGCGTTCGATTTCCAACCCGGTTCGCGACCTGCCGCTGAAGCGAATGAGCGGCACGGCGTTGGCCAGCTTTTTCAGATCAGGAATGGTGCGGACGGCGCCGTTCCTGCTGCTCATCAGCAGCACATAGGGCTCACTAAACAGTTCCCATCTTTCAAGTCCGGGCAATTCTTCCAAATCGTCGACACCGAGAAACAGATCGAGCCGGCGCGTCAGAAGCTCACTTGCATGCGTGGCGGTCAGACCGGACAGGATCGAAACCTCGCCGGCGCGCGAGGCAAGATATCGAGAAAGTGGAACGGTGAGGGCGCGGCTGAGAGAATCCACCAACCCCACTCGAATCAAAGGAACCTTGCCATGCTTGGTTTCACGCAGAAGCGGCGCGATTTGACGGGCATCGGCAATGAGTGCGCTGGCTCGCTGCCGCATTAATCCTCCGGCCAAAGTCAGCGCCAACGGGCGGACAGTTCGATCAAAGAGGCTGGTACCCGTTTTTCTTTCGAGCTCAGCGATGGCAAGGGAAACAGCTGGTTGGGTGAGCCCGAGTTCGCGCGCCGCCGCCGCCATGGCTCCAGCCTGGCAAACGGCCAGAAATATCTCCAACGATCTGAAATCGAAAGGTATATTGTGGGTTTTGTCACGCATCGGCACAGTATAAGTAAGACTTATATATACTACAATCCGCCCCATCCTTAATTCTTTGAGGCAAGTTATCGCCAGGAGCGACTTGGATGTCGAACAATCGTTACTCTATTTTTTCGGTTCTCCGAGAGACGCTCCGCAGCCACACCGGCTGGGGTCCGGCGTGGCGGGATGCCGAACCAAAATCCGACTACGACATCGTGATTATTGGCGGCGGCGGCCACGGTCTCGCGACGGCTTACTACCTCGCCAAGAATTTTGGCCTGTCGAGGATTGCCGTCGTCGAGAAGGGCTGGATCGGCGGCGGCAACGTCGGCCGCAATACGACGATTGTCCGGTCGAACTACCTGCTGCCCGGCAACATCCCGTTCTACGAGCAGGCCATGAAATTGTGGGAGGGACTCGAGCAAGACATCAATTACAACGCCATGGTCAGCCAGCGCGGCGTGCTCAATCTTTATCACTCCGATGGTCAGCGCGATGCTTTCGCCCGGCGTGGAAATGCGATGCGCATTCACGGCGTCGACGCCGAACTTCTCGACGAGCAAGCCGTCCGTAAAATGGTTCCGTTCCTGAATTTCGACAACGCCCGCTTCCCAGTTCGCGGCGGTTTGCTTCAACGGCGCGGCGGCACGGTCCGCCATGACGCCGTGGCGTGGGGTTATGCCCGGGCCGCCGATCAGCGCGGCGTCGATATCATCCAGAACTGCGAAGTGAAGGGCTTCAGGCGAGAGGGCAACCGCGTCACCGGTATCGAGACCTCGCGAGGATTTATCGGCGCCAAGAAGATCGGGATGGCGGTTGCCGGAAACTCTTCACGCGTCGCAGCCATGGCCGACCTACGATTGCCGATCGAAAGTCATGTCCTGCAAGCCTTCGTGACGGAAGCGATCAAGCCGTTCATCGACGGGGTCGTCACCTTCGGTGCCGGCCATTTTTACATCAGCCAATCCGACAAGGGCGGTTTGGTGTTTGGTGGCGATCTCGACGGCTACAACAGCTACGCGCAGCGCGGCAACCTTCCCGTCATCGAGGACGTCTGCGAAGGCGGCATGGCGCTAATGCCGCGAATAGGGCGCGTGCGTCTTCTGCGAGGGTGGGGCGGCCTGATGGATATGTCGATGGACGGCAGTCCGATCATCGACCGCACGCCGATAGACGGTCTCTATTTCAATGGCGGCTGGTGCTACGGCGGCTTCAAGGCCACCCCGGCATCCGGTTTGTGCTTTGCGCATTTGATCGCTCGCGACGAGCCCCATCCCGTCGCCATCCCTTATCGTCTCGACAGGTTCGCAACCGGTCACGTCATCGACGAAAAGGGCATGGGACCGCACCCCAATCTCCACTGAACAGATTTCGACGAAAGGGCTTCGGACGATGCGAATCAACTGCCCGTGCTGTGGCGAACGCGGCCTCGATGAATTCGTTTATCACGGCGATGCATCGGTCACGCGGCCGGATGCTTTGGCTCCAAGCGCGATGGCCGACTTTGTCAGCTACGTTTACGAGCGGACGAACACGCCAGGTTTGCATCGCGAGCTTTGGTTTCACGCGGCGGGATGCCATTCCTGGCTCGTCGTCACCCGAGGCATCGCAACCCACGCGATCACATCGGTCGAGTTTGCCCGAGATGTCGCCCGTAAACGCGATCTCGTAGATCAGGAGATCGCATGATGGTATCGCAGCAATATCGTTTGCCATCGGGCGGGCTCGTCGACAGAAGCCGCACGATTTGGTTCGAGTTCGACGGCCAGGACTTTGCCGGCCACCCGGGCGATACACTCGCGTCGGCATTGCTTGCCAACGGCGTTAGGCTGACCGGCCGTTCGTTCAAGTACCATCGGCCGCGCGGAATTTTGACGGCCGGGTCGGAAGAGCCCAACGCATTGGTTGAGTTGCGCACCGGCCCACGCCGCGAGGCCAACACCAAGGCAACGATGGTCGAACTTTACAATGGGTTGGAAGCCTCCAGCCAGAACCGCTGGCCGTCGCTGAATTTCGACGTGATGGCGATCAACTCGCTTCTCTCACCCGTCATTGTTGCTGGCTTCTACTACAAGACGTTCATGTGGCCGGCCGCTCTTTGGGAGAAGCTATACGAACCCGTGATCCGCCGGGCTGCGGGCCTCGGCCGCGCATCCGATGACGCCGATCCGGACACGTACGAGAAGGCGAACGCATTCTGCGATGTGCTGGTCATCGGCGGTGGCCCTGCCGGATTGGCGGCGGCGCTAAGCGCAGCCAGGTCTGGCGCTCGCGTTATTTTGGCCGATGAGAATTTCGCACTCGGCGGACGCTGCATCGACGACAACGCTCCGATCAACGATGAGGCACCGTCCGAATGGGTGGCCGCGGTCGAAGCCGAGCTCTCTCAAATGAAAGACGTGCGCATCATGCGCCGTACTACGGTGTTCGGCACCTACGACGGCGGCACCTATGGCGCCGTCGAGCGCGTCAGCGATCATCTCGCAACCGCGCCTTTAGGCCGACCGCGCCAGCGTCTCTGGCGTATCGTCGCCAAGCAAGCCGTACTCGCCTCGGGCGCTACGGAACGCCCGATCGTCTTCGGCGGCAATGATCTTCCGGGAGTCATGCTGGCAGGCGCGGTTCGTGCCTACCTTAACCGGTACGGCGTCGTGCCGGGGCAAAAGGCCGTGGTCTTCGGCAACAACGACTCCGCAGCGACGACGGTGGCTGAACTCGATCGCGCCGGCGTTGAAGTCGTAGCGCTGGTGGATTGCCGTCCCGAACCGTCCGAACTTATCAGCGCAATTGCGAGCGCTGCCGAAACGCGGTTGATTTCCGGCGGCGTCATCACCGACGCTATCGGCAAGAAGCATGTTTCCGGTGCGATCATTCGCACGCGCAGCGGCGAAGAGGTGAAGCTGGACTGCGATCTGATCGCAGTTTCGGGAGGCTGGAATCCAAATATCCAGTTGACGACGCACCTGGGCGGTAAGCCCGTTTGGAATGACGAACTTTCGACTTTCACGCCGGGCGTGCTCCCGGCTGGCATGTCCGTAGCTGGATCCGCCGGGGGCACATTCGGCCTGAGAAGCGCCCTTGAGGCAGGCTCGGCAGCCGGCTCCACCGCCGCCGCGGCGAGCGGATTCAAAGCCGCTGCAATCTCTGTACCACGCGCCAAGGATGAGGGCGTCAGCATTTCGCCGCTCTGGCGCGTGCGAGCCACGCGCGGCAAGGCATTCGTCGATCAGCAGAACGACGTCGCGGCGTCAGACGTCGAGTTGTCCGAGCGCGAGGGCTTCCGCTCCGTCGAGCATCTGAAGCGATATACGACCCTTGGCATGGCGACCGACCAGGGCAAGACTGCAAACGTCAACGCTCTCGCGATCATGGCCGAACTGACAAGGAAGTCGATTCCGGAAACCGGAATGACGCTGGCTAGGCCGCCCTATACGCCCGTTGCGCTGGGCGCCTTCGCAGGACATCACCGCGGCAAGGATTTCAAGGCGACGCGTTTGCCGCCGTCTTACGCTTGGACGAAAGAGCAGGGCGGAAAGTTCGCGGAAACCGGCTTGTGGCTTCGTCCAAGTTATTTTTCGCGGCCTAGCGAAAACGATTCGCTCGAGTCGGTCACGCGCGAAGTCAATACGGTCCGAAGTGCAGTCGGCATTTGCGATGTCTCCACGCTCGGAAAAATCGATGTTCAGGGCCCCGATGCCGGCGCGTTCCTGGATAAAGTCTACATGAACGGCATGAAGACGCTTGCGATCGGTAAGGCTCGTTACGGCGGCATGCTGCGCGAGGACGGCATCTTCATGGATGACGGCACCGTCGCGCGATTTAGCGAGAACCACTACTTCGTCACCACGACGACGGCGAACGCGGTGAAAGTATTCCAGCACATGCAATACTGCCACCAGTGGCTGTGGCCGGGACTCGACGTTCAAATGATCTCCGCCACTGAGCAGTGGGCCCAATATGCGGTCGCGGGGCCGAAATCGCGTGACCTGTTGCGCAAGATTGTCGATCCGTCGTTCGACATTTCCGATGCCGGCTTCCCCTACATGAAGGTTGGCAATGTCACGGTTTGCGGGGGCATCAAGGCGCGTCTCTACCGGCTGTCGTTCTCCGGCGAACGCGCTTACGAGATCGGCGTTCCTGCCCGCTTCGGAGACGCACTGCTCCGCCGGCTGATGGAAGCCGGGCAAGAATTTGGCGTTTGTGCCTACGGCAGCGAGGCGCTTGGCGTGATGCGCATCGAGAAGGGTCACATCAGCGGACCGGAACTCAACGGCACGACGACACCAAGAGATTTGGGTCTCGGCGGTATGGTCTCCACCAAGAAGGACTTCATAGGTCGCGTACTTGGAACCCGGGAGGGGCTCGTCGACCCCAATCGTCCATCGCTTACCGGGTTTCGTCCTGTCAATCGATCAGAACGGCTCAGATCAGGAGCTCATTTCATCGCGCAGAACGCCGAAGCCAAACCGAGCACTGACGAGGGGCATATGACGTCGACCGCTTACTCCCCAACGTTGGGACACTGGGTCGGCCTTGGCTTGCTGAAGCGTGGACCTGAACGCCTGGGCGAAATCCTTCGTGCTTATGACCCGGTGCGTGGCGGCGACACCCTGGTCGAAGTCATCTCACCTTGCTTCGTTGATCCAGAAGGAGCTAAAGTCCGTGGTTAGCCAAACACTGGCGGCGCGCTCCGCCTTCACAAATTGGAAGCCGTTAAACACGTCTCAACTGGCCATCGATGTGCGCGAGACGCTTACGTTGGCGAGCTTCGCAGCCTTCAAGGGCAAGAAGGATCAAGTGAAAGCGGCGATCCGCGAGCGATATGGCGTCGATCTTCCCGATACGCCACAGCGCGTCGAGGGCAAGGACATTGCTTTCATTTGGGCCGGCCCAGATCAATGGATCGCAATCGCAGAGCGTGGGCAGGACCGCGATATCGAAGTAGAACTCAAACCGCTGCTCGATGGTTTGAGTTCGATCGTCGATCAATCGGATGCTCGCGCCGTCGTCCGGATTTCTGGCCCGCGCGCCAGGGATGTGCTGGCGAAGGGCGTGCCGATCGATTTGCACCCGCGCGCTTTCAAGGCGAACAATGTCGCGATCACGCACGCCAGCCACATCGGCATAATCTTTTGGCAAATCGACGACGCTCCGACTTATGAGATCGCGATGTTTCGCAGCTTTGCCGATAGCTTCGCGCACTGGCTAATCGAATCGTCGGCAGAATTCGTGGCCTAAAGGGTCGCCTCTAAGACAGTGAAATCCTTCACGCCAGATCAAGTCCGTCCCGCTCACGACTTGGGTTTCTTCACATCAGTTTGCATTGGAACAGCTAGCGATGACCGCACAAAATCAGTTGGAACGAACAGATCGAATTGGCATTCGCGTAGGAGAGGCCCTCGTCGCCGGTGGCCCGCCTGGAACAGCGGCCGAGCCTGAAGTCGCAATCGGTGAGATGGACGGGCCGTTCGGGACGGCGTTCGCCAACTTGCTCGGCGATCAGATTGCAGGACATAGCCGCGTATTGGCGCTGCTCAATACCGACGTGATGGTTCGGCCGCCGACAATCTGCGTGAGCAAAGTGACGGTCACCAACGAAAAATACACCAACATTCTGATGGGAACCGTGCAGTATGCCACGGCCATGGGCGTGCTGGATGCAGTGCGCTCTGGAGACATTCCGAGAGACAAGGCCGACGAACTGGGAATCATTGTCTCGGTCTGGCTGAATCCTGCCGTAGCGACCATCAAGGACCTCGACCACCAGATCCTTTTCGACATTCACCGCAAGGCGACATCGCTGGCCATTCACAAAGCAATGACCTTCCAGCCGTCGATCGATTGGCTGCTGGAAAATCAAGATAAGGTCATCCACAAGTACTTCGAAAAAGGTCTCAAGGGAGAAATCTGAGACAAGTGCCGTCGCTCGGCGTTTGACGCGTGACTACGTAAGCGCGTCATTTCGAAGGTCAGGCCAATCTCCGGCTCAGCGAGTGGGTCGGAGATGATTGCGCCGCGATCAGCCGGCCGCAAGGGGCGTTTTGCAGGCCTGCCGCAACGGCGCGAAAGTGGGTCATTCGTTTCTCGCCGACGTCCTTATTCAAGCCTACTCGGTCGATGGCGATGGACATGCAATTCAGCCGCGTCGTGGGCATTCCTCTCGATCTCTATATGCATGTGCATTTCACGCACGTTCGAATGCCCGTGAATTTCGGCATACAATTTCGGGCCTCCGAGAAAATCCGATAGGAAGTTGAACTGCTCGATCCGCGAATGCGCAACGCCGTGCCCCCGAAGATGCAGCATTTTAAGGTCGGCTCCCTCCGGCTCGAACTCGATAACATCGTAAAGAGACGGATTACCGGACATTCCTTATTTTAAATCGGATCGAAATGCGCAGGCCCTGGCCACGTGATCGCGGCTGGAGACGATCACGATAGGCACGCTGCTGCCTGCATGAGCCGGGCAGTCCTTGCGATTGATCCGAACATTTCCCAAATGCGATGGCAGTGCCGGGTTGCTCCATTCGCCGGCAATAAAACTGTCGAAGTCGTGGCCGTCCTCGATGCCGCCGGCCATGGCGACGAGCTCGTTAACCGTTCGCCCTGCAGCAGCTTTGTAAACACCGGGCGAGACAACGCGGCCGGCAATCGAATACAACATCGGAGCGTCGCCGGCCTCCCCATCCTGACCGCAAAAACGGTCGATCCTCATCGACAGCATTTCAGGAATCCAACGCAACAGTTCTGGCCGAACAAGGAGAACGGAAGCAGCCGTTAGCGACGCCGTGTCATGTCTTTGTATTTCGCTCGTCCGCCTTTGCGGCGGCTACAACACAAACTTCGAATTGAGCGTCGTCATTGTGTGTCTCGGGGGAAAACTCGGAAAAATCAAAACTAACATGACGATCGAAGCCGTACTTGTTGATTGCCGTCAGCTCGCGTTCGAGGCCCCTCCGCAGGGACGAGTATCTGCTGTTGCAATGAACGAGATGTCCGCTGCGCCTATTACCAAAGCCACTATGAGCAGACCCTCGAGCACCGAGTGCGTATAACGCTCGATTAGATAAGTCTAACTCATAAGGCCGGGCGGGGCGTCGTCGATGAGCAGCAAGAATTTCGTAACATCATCCGCATCGCGGAGCTCTCGCATCCGGATACCGAGCGAAAATTTTTCGCCTTCGAATGGAGCGAGCGGAAAAGCAGACAACGCAGAGACGATGCTCTCGACAGAACGTCGCTTGGCGAGACAACTTTTGAGAACGCCGTATCCGACAGCATTCGTATAGGCGGACAAAGTTTCGTTGCTCAAAGTGGGTTGCACACCACTCGAGACTTTCACCGTCGCCCAGTGGTCGGTAGCGGATATGACGTCGTCGCCGACCGTTGCGGACGGGCGCCATCCAACAGCGGGCCATGCATGTTTCGTGGATGATTCGAAGCCCGCTTCCGGTTGATGTGATCGCGTCACAAAATGGTTCGGCGCCGGCAAGAGCACAGGGAAGCGAAGCAAACTCTGATTTGTGAAGTTTCACGATTGTTTCGGCCGTCGTCGCGATAATCCACCGAGCCGCTTTTGACCGCCGCGAAGGGCGCGTTATCGCAGGCATCTATCAAAGCGGATATTTCATCAGCCGGTACGTAGCCGCGCCAGTTCTGGACGCTCCGTAACCATTCCGGCGAGTTATGGCACGGTCGAAAGTTCGAGCGCTGAGAAGCGGAAGAGCTGCCTTCATCGTTCATCTCAAGTGAAAGGTTAGGCATGCTCACCGAGACTGCTCCACTTTCATTTTCTTCCTTGCGTGAGTGCTCTTCCTAAGCCGTTCGATATTGCGGAGGAGGCTCACGCGAAGCAAAAAAGGCTGGAAGCATTGCTTCCAGCCAGTTCCACACACGAGGAAGATCATTTGCGTTCGGTAAGTGGATGCGTTCTGAGACGCATCGGATCGAAAATCGGCATCTGGACGATAGTCGCCCGCAGGTCGACGTCGTCGTGGACGACGAGTTCGGTGCCGACACGTGTGAAGGCCGGTTGAACCAGCGCCATAGCAAGCGACTTCATCAAATGCCGGCTGAAAGTTGTGCTCGTGACGACGCCGACGTCTTTGCCACCTGCTGTTATCCTCGACAGAGGGGCCACGACCAGAAATGCGAGTTTTCCAGTCGTACCGGCGATGCCGCCAATTGAAAACAAAACGAGGGCCGGCACACCGCTGGTCACCCAGAAAGCACCCTTCCAGTCAATTGATCTCACCAATTCGCCGCACGATGAGTGTCCCGCCAATACCTGTGTTTCGACCGCCATTTAGTTCCTCCGCGGATTTTATTTTTTTTATTCCCCACCGTTCGCCCACAGCCAAAACGAGGCTTTCGACGTGGGCTCGCGGATTCTCCAGGTCTGCGATTGCCAGTGAACCAAAACAAACCAAATGGAACAATCACCATATGCGATTTGTGCCGCAGTATTCCAATTGTCCATTTCAACGCAAGCGAAAAAACATTCTTGACAGGAAAATTAATGTTGGCCAGGGTCCGACTGCACCGCACAAACGGAGCAAATCAGATTGCGACAATTGATTCCTGAGTGAATTTGAAAACCGCAAACATTTGGTGATTTTTGGTTGATTTTTGTCGCAGATCGAGCTAATTTATTTTATTGCGGTGCAAACCTGTGGCAGCCGGCTTGGGCTGCGAGCTCAGCAGGTTTCTCGCGGAAAGTTTCGCATTGTTCCGCGGATGTTATTTCGAAGAGTTGGAGATCGCTATTAACGCAGACCACTCAAATAATTGGTTGGCCTGCACATGGGCGGCGTTCGCGAGACGGTCAGAGTTGGCGCGATCGGCTCGGCTTTGGCGCCAATCCAGCGATTTCGCTTTGTCTTGTGCGGAGAATGACCCGAGGCGCGTGGCTGCCTATAGCAATGCAGGATTTGGTTGTTTGCTTGAAGAAAAATACAACGACGCTGCAGGCATTTTGCAAAACGCAGCTGCACACTGGCGCCTTGCCGAGAGATGGATCGAGGTTTCCGAAATTCCACTCGTAGGCGGAACAACCTTCCATTTGTCTTTGGCCTCGCGGCACGGCGAAACGCTTACCCGTATACGGCGCGATAAATATCTCGGCATCTGCAGGGGCGCCGCTGCAATCACGAACGCGGTGGCTCGACGTCTAGGAGCAAGCAACAAAAACTCAGATACAGATGGGGCAGCCGTTCGAGAGGATATCAAGGCGCTTGAGTCTGCTTTTGGTATCGACTGCGCGGAAGCGCTGCTGCTGAAGCACACGGCCTCTCAACATCGCACCGCGTTGCGCAAGGGCAAACTACGTTTCCTACATGATCGCTGGCGCTCAGTAGCTTCTCAGACGCGGTCCGAAATGCGGCCCCTTGTTGACGCCGCCTATCTAACCGCCGGCTTGCATGGGGTCGACCAGTAGAAGCCGGAGCGCGTTGCGCATGCCGCCGAGCTTCCGACTTCAAAACTCACTAAGAACGAGACACCTGGATGGATAACTCAGTCGCCGCCGTTGCTCCCTGGAATAAGGACAACGCCAATCAGCCCTTCGTCAAAGAAAAGGTGAAGGACGCCGCCCATAAAATATTCATGCAGATTGCGACCGGACGGTACTCGTTTGGAGCCCGCCTCGATGCAGAACGCCAACTTGCAGACGAACTCGGCCTTACACGCACGACGATCCGGCAGGCTTTCGATTTCCTCGAGCACTATGATATCGTCAAGCGGCGACCGAACAGCGGGACTTTTGTCGTCTACCGTGCCTCTCGTCCCGGCTCGGACCTCTCTGCAAGCGAAATTTCTGCTGATGCCTCGTCGACTGACGTCTTGGACGTCAAAGCCATTGTGGAGACGGCGTCGCCATTCGAGATGAGCGTCGTGTGCTCGCTCATAGAGCCAGAAATGGCCAGGCTCGCTACGCTTTATATGTCCGTACGTGACCTTGTAAATTTGCGGAAACTACTGGAAGAAATTGAGGAGATCGTCACTGACGCCGAACAGTTTGCGCATCTTGAAAAGCGATTTCTGATGCAAGTCGCGGAAGGCACCCACAATCGTCTGCTGATCACGATGTATCGGATCATTTGCGAAGTTCGCAAACAGCCGCATTGGTGTGCGACCCGAATACAGACACTCTCGCCCATGCGCATTCGGGAAACCCAAAAGAGGCTGCGGTCGATCTACGAAGCGCTCGAAAGCCGGGACATCGAAGCCGCCGTGGAGTTCATGAAGCTTCTCGTCGCGAGCAATCAGGAAGATTTGATGTACCCATAGGAGTGGACCGCCGTCCGTCAGCGGCTTTCGGCCAGCTTGGTCTGACGCTGATCCCACATCAAATGCATTGCGCGCATGTGCTTGATGAGGACGTCGCTGTGGGATGCCCACCAGTCGAGAATTGACCCGAAATCAACAATGCGCGCACGGCCTCGTTGGATTGTGACAACAGGCCAGTAGCCAACCAAGGCATTATCGATTCCGAAGAGCTCGCGGCCCCACCAGGCGGCTTCGCCAAATACATGCTTTCCTCTGCCGCCGACTTTCATCATCGCCAAGACTGTTGACGGTTCGAACGTGCGCGCCCGTTCGACGGCGGTCTTCCAGATTTCGAGCGTTGAAACGTACTCCCAAGACACCGCACTCCACGCGCCGGGATATCGGGAGCAAAATTCTTCGTAGAACGCATTCGGATTGTCGAAGTTGATCTGCGGCTCGTTCAGTCTCGGGTCATCGAAGTCCGGAAATTGGAATACGAACCCCTCCATGAAATCCGGGCTCGTCTTGTCGATCAGGTCAATGTAGTTATCGCAAGTGCAGGACAGCAGACGCCCTTTGAAACCAAGCCGATAAGCCTCGATGGTAAGCGCATGGACGAATGGCTCGTAGGCCGTGTCCCAGCACAAAATATCAGGCTGATGTGCCATCAGGTCTTCAACGATGCCGGAGAATTCGGTGGTCTCGATGGGAAATAGCCGCTCCGCCACAACATCAATCCCGGCTGCTTCGAAGGCCGCCCGATAGGTTGCGATTGAGGGTAGACCGTGCGCGTCATCTTGCGTGCACATCGCCACGGTTTTGAGAGTCGGCTCGTCGCGCTTCAACCAGTCAACACCCGTTACGTTGTAAATTGGATGGACCTCAGTCGGCGCGATTAGCGTCCGCGCGTCCGGTGACAAATCGCTGGGCAACAGCGTCGTGACGAGAGTTTTCTGCTGATTGACGAAATCGCGCACCTGCTCAGAAAAATCGTTGCCGCCAACCATGACCAATAGCTTGGCGCCGTGCTCGAGGACCAATTTTCGAGCGCCCTCCAAGGCCTTTTCGGGTTTGAATTCCGTGTCGAACGGAATGATGTCGATTAGAAACCGCCGGTCACGAACTTGCAGGCCGCCTTGGGCGTTGATCCGGTCCTTCCAGATCAGGCAGCCGTGATAGCCAGGCTCGGCCCACGACTTCAGTCTTCCGGAAAGCGGTGCAAGAAAGCCAATTTTAACTTCTTTTTTTGTCTCGATTTTCAATCGCGGCATCGCCAGCGAAAGAGCCGACGCGAGTGGGCTGCTTGTCCGTAGTGCCATTTGAAGAGCTAATCTCCCACGTCTCGCTTACGCTAGTCCTTGGCCGCTCACACTACCGCCGCTGGTTAGTAAGCAGCGTCACCTAGATCCGCAGGAAAGCCAGCCGCCCCAGCAGCGACACAAGGGCTAAGACAATCCTAACCGTCTTCGTCCCGTGCTGCAGCGGTGGTTGACGCTCAGTTAGCTGTGCTCACAGTAACCGCTTGTTTGAACGCAGTTTATCGCTTTGAAGTACGGAATAACAGAAGTCGGTGAGTGCGTGTAAATGCCCAAATCAACCCAAGTGCCCATGGAGCAAGATGCGTCGAAGACGATGTTGCCCGAGGTGTTGACGGCAGAGGACATTGCCGAAATGCTCTTGGAAGCCGCCGAAGTTGACGCGTTCTTTCAGACGGGAATTCCGCTTCGATCGCGCCTCAATTACCGGCAGAGACTTGCCAACTGACAGCAAAAATAGCTTCCACGCGCCGGCTTAACGGCAGGGTCCGGCGGAAGGGTTCAGCCCGTCATGGGCTTCTGCTTATTAAGAAATCTTCGCGGCATTTACCTATTTCTGCGGCCAACTACCCGGCATGAAACCAATGCACGTGCTCACCAGTAGTCCTACAGATGACTGTGGTGTTCGCACCCCCTCATCTTGGGTTTCAAAGAGTGCCAGTCTTCACAAACCCGCTGTCGCGGACTCTCCCGGTACTTGTGAGGAACCTGAAACTACCCTTACGCGTGGGCGCCCCGGTCTTTCAACGAAGGTGAGGCCGGGGCCCTTCCGCTTGCGTCACGGAACAAGTCGCATGACATTCCACACAGAGGCATGAAAATGGGCGGATCTGTAGGCACGCTGGCGATCCTCGCGGCGGGGTTGTCTCTGGCGGTATTCGTTCCGCTAGCTGACGCTACTTCTCTGCACCACTCAACTCGCACTTATGTGACCGGACACTCCGGCCATACGGTCCACCTGAAAAAAGGCTATTCGAGGCGTGGCCCCCCATACGGGCCCGGGTTTGGCTTTGCCACCTATGCCGGAGACCCGTTCGCCACGGACGACTATTATGACGGCTACCGCTGCTATTACCTTCACCATCGCGACGTCTGCATGGGCCTGAATAGGCCGCTCGATCCTTTCGAGTGACAGCATAGTTCGCGAACCAATTCTTTAGCTATTTACCGGCAGGCTCCGCTGCGAAGGGTCAATTGTGACTGCCGGCTGGAACCAAAGCCGGTAACCAAGCGTCAATGATCCGAGCGGGCCGGGATGATGCCGGTATCTGCTGGCCCGTTGGACTAAGGCCGCCGTGAATGGAGTTCCAGTCATGCCGGAGGAAAATGCTGACTTTCGAAGCTTTGGGAAATCGGGAAGATCCCTCCGAGACTGGCTCAGCAGCAGCGAGAAATGGTCGTTCTTCCTGATCGCACTCGCTCTACGGCAACGCCTGAAGCGGGTAGCGCCGGAGAAGCCGGTAATCGGAATCGTGTTAAGTCCTATTCAAGCGGACGCGGCGCCCAATTACCTGGCAAGATGCTCCGAGCAGGCGCTGGATGCCCACACCGTCGAGGACGCGATCTTCTGGCATCGCGAAATAATCAGCGAACTCGCCCTGCAAATTCATGAGACCGAATCAAAGCTATGGCCGGAGTCAGCTAAGGAGACGGTCGTCAAAGCGCTGGCGGAACGGCAACGGGATCATGGCAGGGCCGTAGCGCGGCTGACCGATATCGTGCGGCGCAATGAACAGCTGATTTGGCAGCCCGGCGGGGTCGACTAATACAGAGAGCGGCGTGCGCAAGTTGGCCCCCACGCCGCGCACGAGCACCCTTGTCACAGGTGTCTGATTGTTCAGCCGAAAGTGGCGCGGCGCGTTACCGCCCGGGCGATTGAGGGGGGCGTCTCATTGGTCCCTCTAGCCTCCGGTGGACCGCATAGGCATGGCCGGCAAGGCCGATGCCCCAGCCGAGGAGCGGCCAGTAAAACCATAAATGATCAGGACTCGTCGCAAGGTTGATCACGAGCAGTAGAATATTAACCGCCGCGTACGTCAGCGCGTGAATCCGGAAACCGCGATCCTCAAAAATTTGAGTCATGTCATAAATTCCTTGGGCAGCTTTCGTGGCGCGCACAATGCAGACGCCCGAGACTTCCCCCCCGATACGACGGCGTGCGATCGCCCCGCAAAGGGGCAATCGCGTTTATGTCCGCCCGAATTTTATCTGCCTCGCCACAACCACAACGTCAGTGCAGCACCGATGATGGCGACGATATAGAGCATCGCAGATGGCAGCAGGCCCAGAATGACGCCCACATGGAAACCCATGAAGGAGCC
The DNA here is from genome assembly GCA_963833715.1 of uncultured Alphaproteobacteria bacterium. Lineage (GTDB taxonomy): Bacteria > Pseudomonadota > Alphaproteobacteria > Rhizobiales > Hyphomicrobiaceae > Hyphomicrobium_B. Next base: position 49,487 of record CAWHZB010000014.1, on the reverse strand, counting down.
GGCGATGCCGATAAGGCTGTACGTTACATCACCAACGTCGGTTACATCGGCCATCTGGCGACCCATCCAGGTCCGGCCGTAACGGTTGAAGATCAGTCCGACAACGATACCGATTACGACGAGAATGATAAACGTCGACAACGCGCTTTCTGGCATAGCGTCCTCCAGCGTAGGGTGACTCAGTCTACCCGACTCGCGCCCGCAACACTCAGATTAATTGACCGGGAGCGGATGGTTGCTGTGCACCTGCAAAAAATTTAGTCAGACAGAGCGAAGCCATTCACATCGATCGAGCAGCGCCTCTTCCGGCTTCCCTGCCAGAGAAGAGACAGCCGCCAAGAAACGTACCCTCGAGCGAACGGTAACCGTGCATCCCGCCGCCGCCGAAACCGGATGCCTCTCCCGCCGCGTAGAGGCCGGGAATAACCGCTCCGTCTTGGCCGAGCACGCGCCCTTCCAGATCGGTCTCGATCCCGCCCAACGTTTTGCGTGTGAGAATATTGAGCCGAACGGCGATGAGTGGCCCGTGCGCCGGATCAAGCAGGCGGTGAGGCTTGGCGACACGAACCAGTCGGTCGGCGAGATACCGGCGGGCATTGTGGATGCCCATGATCTGGCCGTCTTTGCTGTAGCTATTGTCGACTTCCCGATCGCGAGCTTCAATCTGACGCCTCAGCGACGCGGCGTCGATCAGGTTATCGCCGGTCAGCGAATTCATACCGGCCGCTAAGCTATCGAGATCATCGCTAGCAACGAAGTCTTCGCCTTGCGTCTTGAAGGCCTCGACAGGCGCTGGCGGAGCCCTGGCGAAGACGCGTCGGGCAATCAGGCGCCAATCGCGGCCTGTCAGGTCGGGATTTTGCTCCGAGCCGGACAAGGCAAATTCCTTGCGGATGATGCTTTGCGTCAGCACGAACCAGCTATAGTCGAAGCCCGTCCACCTGAGGTGCTCCAATGTCGCGAGCGTGTCGTAACCGGGATACAACGGAACCGGCAGGCGATTGCCACGCGCGTCGAACCACATTGAGGAGGGGCCCGGCAGGATTCGAATGCCGTGAATCGGCCAGATCGGATTCCAGTTCCTGAGACCCTCAACGTAGTGCCACATCCTATCGCGATTGACCACCCGGCCTCCGGCCGCCTCGGTGATGACGATCATCCGTCCGTCGACATGGGCGGGAACGCCTGACACCATGAACTTCGGCGGTTCGCCGAGCCGTGCGGGCCAGTTCTTGCGAACCAACTCATGGTTGCCGCCGATGCCGCCGCTGGCCACGACGACCGCCTGAGCACGAAGCTCGAAGTCGCCGACCTGAAGGCGCGACGTGCTTGCGCCTCGCTGCATTTCGCTGCGTTCGAGGATCGCGCCTTGCACGCCGGTGACTATGTGTCCTTCCTTGAGCAGCCCATCGACGCGATGGCGGAAGCGAAAATCGAGGCGGCCCCGTTGCTCAGCGTCGAGTGCCTTTCTAGCGAACGGCTCGACGACACCAGGGCCCGCGCCCCACGTCAGGTGAAAGCGGGGAACGGAATTACCGTGACCGGTAGCGTTGCCACCGCCTCGCTCGGCCCATCCCACGATGGGGAATAAGCGGTGGCCGATGGCTCGCAGCCAGCTTCGCTTTTCTCCGCTGGCGAACGCCACATAGGCTTCGGCCCATCGCTTCGGCCAATAATCATCGGCGCGATCGAAAGCTGCCGCGCCCATCCAGTCCTGCCAAGCGAGCGCCTCACTGTCCTTGATGCCGAGGCGCCGCTGCTCGGGACTGTCTACGAGAAAGAGACCGCCTAAGGACCAGAACGCTTGGCCGCCAAGGCTATGACGAGGCTCCTGGTCCACCACGATAACCTTCTTGCCGGCATCGGTAAGTTCGGTGGCGGCAACCAATCCGGCTAGTCCACCGCCAATTATAATGACGTCAGCGTTGAGCATTCGGTGCCTCTTACGCTTAACGGCAGAACGCGTGCTGCGTTTAAGGAGAGACTAGTGTGCACGACCGCGTATTCTCAAGCCTCCACTTTTGCCCTAAATTATCGCGAGGCGCCGGTACTGGGCGTAAGGAGCGATGGTGGAACTGTTTGGGCCCGTCGCGCATCTTCTACTGTGAGTAATTCCCGACGAGACATGAGTAGGGATCGGCAAGGCGATGACGCCGAACTACGCGAATGGACCAACTCGATAGCATCGGTCATCGCCTTCGAAGGCACGGGCCGGGCCGACGACATCCTCGCAGAAGTGGTCAACGCAGCCCGGCGCGGCGGCGCTTATATTCCGTTTGCGTCTAATACCGCCTATCGCAACACCATCTCCGTTGAGGACGCGCCGAAGCATCCTGGCGATCGCGAGATCGAGCATCGCATCGTCGCGGCCATTCGCTGGAATGCCGCTGCGATCGTTCTGAGGGCCAATAAGGTTTCATCTGAACTGGGCGGCCACATTGCGAGCTACCAGTCTGCAGCCACGCTCTATGAAACAGGCTTCATGCATTTCTGGCATGCGCCGAGCGAGCATCATGGCGGCGATCTCATCATGATCCAGGGGCACTCTTCTCCCGGCGTCTACGCGCGCGCCTTCCTCGAAGGACGGCTCACCGAATCCCAGATACTGCATTTCAGGCAGGAGGTTGGCGGACAAGGACTGTCCTCCTATCCGCATCCATGGCTGATGCCGGATTTCTGGCAGTTCCCGACTGTCTCGATGGGTCTGGGTCCATTAATGGCGATCTATCAGGCCCGCTTCCTGAAGTATCTCCACAACCGCGGGCTGGCCGACACGGAAGCACGCCACGTCTGGGTGTTTTGCGGCGACGGCGAAATGGACGAACCCGAAAGCCTCGGCGCGATCTCGCTCGCCGGACGCGAGATGCTCGACAACCTGATCTTCGTCATCAACTGCAACCTGCAGCGTCTCGACGGCCCGGTGCGCGGCAACGGCAAAATCATTCAGGAACTCGAGCGCAATTTCCGCGGCGCCGGGTGGAACGTCATCAAGGTCGTCTGGGGCTCGCAATGGGACGAGCTTTTGGCCCGTGATACGACAGGCAAGCTGGCGCGGCTGATGGAAGAGTGTGTCGACGGCGAGTATCAGGACTTCAAATCGAAAGACGGCGCCTATATCCGCAAGAATTTCTTCGGTCGATATCCGGAGACAGCGGCGCTGGTCGCCGACTGGTCGGACGAGAAGATTTGGCGCCTGACGCGCGGCGGTCACGATCCGTCGAAAGTCTATGCCGCCTATGATGCGGCTGTTCGACATAAAAATCAGCCGACGTGCATTCTGGCAAAGACGGTCAAAGGCTACGGCATGGGGCCGGCGGGCGAAGCGACAATGCTGGCGCATCAATCGAAGAAAATGGACATCGACGCTCTGAAGCATTTCCGCGACAAGTTCCGTGTTCCGATTGCCGATGCTGATCTCAGCGACCTGCCCCTGATACGCTTTGCGCCGGATTCGCCAGAAGCAAACTATCTCCGCAAAACCCGCGAAAACCTCGGCGGCTCGTTGCCCGTGCGGCGGCGAAAAACTGAGCCTCTGGAAGTTCCTCCGCTTTCAACCTTTGAGACGCAACTGAAGGGTACGGATGGGCGGGAAATATCGACGACCATGGCCTTCGTCCGCATTCTGACGACGCTGATGCGCGACCCTGTTTTGGGCAAGCGTATCGTTCCGATCGTGCCGGATGAGGCGCGCACGTTCGGCATGGAGGGCATGTTTCGGCAATTCGGAATCTTCAGCCTGGCAGGGCAGCTTTACCGGCCGCAGGATGCCGATCAGCTGATGTTCTACAAGGAAGATAAAACTGGCCAGATGCTGCAAGAAGGCATCAACGAAGCCGGCGCCATAGCGTCGTGGATGGCGGCCGCGACGAGTTACTCGACATCGAACGTCGCGATGGTGCCATTCTACATCTTCTACTCGATGTTCGGCTTTCAGCGTGTCGGTGATCTCGCCTGGGCAGCCGGTGACATGCGCGCGCGCGGTTTCCTTCTTGGCGGCACGTCGGGCCGCACGACGCTGAATGGCGAAGGGCTGCAGCACGAAGATGGCCACAGCCACGTCCTGTCGGCCACCATCCCCAATTGCGTCTCTTATGACCCGACGTTTGCCTATGAAGTCGCCGTCCTGATCCAGCACGGGCTAAAACGCATGCTGACCGACCAGGAAGACGTGTTCTTCTATCTGACGCTTCTGAACGAAAGCTACGAGCACCCGCCGATGCCGCAGGGTGCCGAAGAAGGCATCGTGCGCGGCATGTATCTCTTCCGCGAAGCCCCCAAAGCCGCGGGCCGGCACAGGGTCCAGCTTCTCGGCTCAGGCGCAATCCTCAGGGAAGTCATCGCCGCGGCCGAGTTGCTGGCAAACGATTGGGATGTGTCAGCGGAAATCTGGAGCGTCACGAGCTTTACCGAGCTTGCCCGCGAAGCGCGCGACGTCGAACGCTGGAATATGCTGCATCCTACGGAAACGCCGAAGACGCCCTACGTCACGGACCGCCTGTCTCAATCTGCAGACAGCCCCGTCATTGCGTCGACCGATTACATGAAGCTCTTTGCGGAACAGATTCGTCCTTATGTGCCGGGCCGCTACCGAGTCTTAGGCACCGACGGCTATGGCCGTTCCGATTACCGCAAGGCTCTGCGATCCTTCTTTGAGGTTGATCGCCACTTCGTCACGGTTGCCGCGTTGAAGGCTCTTGCCGACGAAAACAGAATTCCGTCCATCAAGGTCGCCGAAGCGATCCGCAAATACGGGATCGACCCCGAAAAGCAAAATCCCGCGCACAGCTAATCAGGCAGGGAACGCCTATGTCCGTCGTCGACGTAAAGGTGCCGAATATCGGCGACTTCAAAAATGTTCCTGTCATCGAGGTTCTCGTTGGTCCGGGCGAGGACGTGAAAGCGGACGACCCGCTCATCACCCTTGAGAGCGACAAAGCCGCAATGGAAGTGCCGGCGCCGTTTCCAGGAAAAGTTTCTGCAGTCCTGGTTGCGATCGGCGATAAGGTGAGCGAAGGCAGCCCCATTTTAAAGCTCGACGTTTCGCAAACTGGCGGCGCTGAAAAGCAATCGAGCGAGGCAAAAGAGAGGCGCGAAGCACCGACCGTCACGGAGGCTGCGCCTGACACAGCTTCGGGCGCTGATGCCGAGGCATCATCTCCAACGGAACCTCGCCCGTCTCCCGTCATTGAATTCGATGGCGTGCACGCCAGCCCGTCGGTACGCAGAACAGCGCGCGAGCTTGGCGTCGATCTCACCAAGGTAACCGGCACCGGTGAGAAGGGCCGGATCACCAAAGACGACGTCAAGCGCCACATCGCCAAAGGCGCAGGGGCCGAGGCGGGCGTCACCACCGGCATCCCGGAAATCCCGGCGCAGGACTTTTCGAAGTTTGGATCAATCGAGATAAAGCCGCTATCTCGACTGAAGAAGCTTGCCGGTCCGCATTTGCATCGGGCCTGGTTGAACATTCCGCATGTCACGAATTCAGACGAAGCGGACATCACCGACCTAGATGCTTATCGCCGGACGCTGGACGAGGACGCGAAGGCCAAAGGCTATCGCGTCACTCTGGTATCGTTTCTGTTGAAAGCCAGTGTCACGGCTCTCAAGGAGCACCCTGACCTCAATGCGTCTTTGGCGCCTGCAAAGGATGCCCTGATCCTCAAGAAGTACTACAATTTCGGTGTCGCCGTTGACACGCCCGACGGTCTCGTCGTGCCGGTTATCAAAGACGTCGATCGCAAAGGCATCCTTGAACTCAGCCAGGAACTCACCTCCGTCTCGGCGCGGATGCGCGAAGGCCGCGTCACGCCTGCCGACATCCAGGGTGGGACGTTTTCGATCTCAAGTCTCGGCGGCATCGGCGGTACGAATTTCACGCCGATTGTAAATGCGCCGGAGGTGGCGATTCTCGGTGCTCTGCGTGCCAGCATCAAACCCGTGTGGGATGGCACGACGTTCAAGCCGCGTTTGATCCTGCCTCTGTGTGTTTCTTACGATCACCGCGCCGTTGACGGTGTTCTCGCCGCGCGCTTCCTTCGAACACTGGCAGAGGCGCTCGGCGATATCCGGCAGCTCGTCCTATAGGTGGAGCCATGTCGTCAGAACAAGAGGATTATTCGTCGGCCGTCATTACAACGGAAGAGCCAGTTGACGGAAAGCACGATCACGCGTGCCAGCTCCTGGTTCTAGGAGCGGGTCCTGGCGGCTACTCGGCAGCGTTTCGCGCCAGCGACCTCGGTATCACAACGGTTCTCGTCGACCAACGGCCGACGCTTGGCGGCGTCTGCCTGAACGTCGGATGCATCCCTTCCAAGGCCTTGCTTCACTCTGTGTCCATCGTCGACGCTGCCAACGCTTTGTCGGTGCAGGGCATCGTGTTCGGAGCGCCGCAAATCGAATTGAGCAAACTCGCCGCCCACAAGGATGCCGTTGTCAAACGGCTGACGGACGGTCTGGCAAAGATGGCCAAGGCGCGCAAGGTGCGCGTCATTCGAGGAACCGGGCGTTTCCGCGATCCTCATCATCTCGAAGTGATGGAGGACGGCGGCGCTAGCCAAACCGTTCGCTTCGAGTCCGCGATCATTGCTGCCGGTTCCGAAGTCGGGACCTTACCCTTCATTCCGAGCGATCCGCGCATCGTCGATTCGACCGGCGCGCTCGAGTTGAGGGCTATCCCGAAGAAAATGCTAGTTCTCGGCGGCGGCATCATTGGATTGGAAATGGCCACCGTCTATTCCGTCCTGGGTGCGCGGGTCGAGGTCGTGGAAATGCTCGATGGCCTGATGCCGGGAGCCGACCGGGATCTGGTTGCAGTCTGGCAAAAAAAGAATGCTCACCGCTTCGACAAGATCATGCTGAAGACAAAGGCGACGGCGGTCGATGCGAAACCGGACGGCATCTATGTCACGTTCGCGGGCGAAGCGGCTCCCGATCAGCCGCAACGCTACGATTTGGTCTTGGTAGCCGTTGGCAGGCAGCCGAATGGGAGACGGATCGGCGCGGAACGGGCCGGCGTCGAAGTTAGCGACAAGGGCCTCATCGCGGTCGATCGGCAGATGCGCACGAACGTCGGGCACGTCTACGCCATCGGCGACATCGTGGGCGAGCCGATGCTCGCTCACAAGGCCGTGCATCAGGGACACGTGGCCGCCGAGAACGCCGCCGGAGGAAAGAGCTTTTTCGATGTGCGCCAAATTCCCTCGGTTGCCTACACGGACCCCGAGATCGCCTGGACCGGTCTGACCGAGCAGGATGCCAAAGCCCGCAACATCGCCTTCAAGAAAGCCGTTTTCCCGTGGGCGGCGTCGGGACGCGCCATCGCCAACGCCCGCGATGAAGGCTTTACGAAACTTCTCTTCGATCCTGAAACGCACCGGCTCCTCGGCGGAGCCATCGTCGGCACGCATGCGGGCGATCTGATCGCCGAAATTTGCTTGGCCGTTGAACTCGGAGCAGACGCCACCGACATCGGCAGGACGATCCTGCCCCACCCGACGCTACCGGAGACCATCGGCATGGCGGCCGAGGCCTTCGAGGGGGTATGCACGGATTTGCTGCCAGCAACGCGCAAGTAACCGCCACACCCACCGTCCGTCACTGCCGGCCAAAAGCAAGGCACCCGGCGCCAACTACAACTTGATGATCTGCAGCCACTGTCTTGACCGAGCTTTTGGGCCGCCGCGCCATAAAGCCGCCGAGGCTCTACGCACAGCCGTTGCCGCGGTGCCCATGCGACACAGAGTTGCGCTGCACAATGGTGTAGGCTAACACCGTGCCCGCGTGCTGCGTATATATTGCGTATATATAGTGTGTGCCAGCGGGGCCGCTGCCCTCCGGACGAGATGCGATGAACGACCTCACTACGCAATACCTGCCGATCGCCATCTTTATCGGTGTCGCGCTGTTCATCGGCGCGGCGCTCATGCTCGCGCCATTTCTCGTGGCGGTTAGAAATCCCGATCCTGAAAAGGTTTCGGCCTACGAATGCGGCTTCAACGCCTTCGACGACGCGCGCATGAAGTTCGACGTGCGATACTATCTCGTGTCGATCCTGTTCATCATTTTCGACCTTGAGATCGCATTCCTCTTTCCCTGGGCGGTCGCGTTCAAGGAGGTCGGCGTTTACGGCTTCTGGTCGATGATGGTGTTTCTGGGCGTGCTGACCATCGGCTTTATCTATGAATGGAAGAAGGGCGCCCTTGAATGGGAGTGATCCGCGCTGATGAAGGGTTTGGCGGCCTGGTGTTCGACCGGGCGCGAGAAGGCATCCCCGGTGCAGTTGCCCCTGTCAACCGCAGCGCCGGCGATCCGTTCTTCACTGGCGTCTCTAACGAGCTTGCCGACAAAGGTTTTCTCGTCACCACGACGGACGATCTCATAAACTGGGCTCGGACCGGATCGCTGATGTGGATGACGTTCGGCCTTGCGTGCTGCGCGGTCGAAATGATGCAGGCCTCGATGCCGCGCTACGATCTCGAGAGATTCGGGTTCGCGCCGCGCGCCTCGCCACGCCAGTCGGACGTGATGATCGTTGCGGGCACACTGACCAACAAAATGGCACCGGCGCTGCGCAAGGTCTACGATCAGATGCCGGAGCCGCGTTACGTCATTTCGATGGGGAGCTGTGCCAACGGCGGCGGCTACTATCATTATTCCTACGCGGTCGTGCGTGGTTGCGACCGCATCGTGCCGGTCGATGTCTATGTACCAGGTTGCCCGCCGACCGCAGAGGCGCTTGTCTATGGCGTGCTGCTGTTGCAGCGGAAAATCCGCAGGACGGGCACGATCGAGCGGTAGGGTGAAGCTAAGCGGCCTCGACAACATCGGATAGAAAACATGCCGGCTGCCCTGAACGAACTCGCTGCGCACATTTCAGACTGTCTTCCGAATAGCGTCACGTCGACGTCGATCGCATACGGCGAACTGACGCTGGATGTTGGTCGCGACAAAATCGTGGAAGTGCTGACCCTGTTACGCGATGACCCCGCCTGCAAATTCGAAGTGCTGATCGATATCTGCGGCGTTGACTATCCTGAACGTAGAGAGCGGTTCGACGTCGTCTATCACCTGCTGTCGCCGCGCCTCAATCAGCGAGTGCGGGTCAAAATCACGACCGACGAGACCGCGCCTGTTGCGAGTGTCAACGATGTGTTCCCGGCGGCCAACTGGTATGAGCGCGAGGCATACGACCTTTACGGCATTCGCTTTACCGGACATCCGGACCTTCGGCGCATCCTGACTGATTATGGATTTCAGGGCTACCCGATGCGTAAGGACTTTCCCCTCACCGGCTACGTTGAAGTACGATACGACGACGAGAAAAAGCGCGTCGTCTACGAGCCCGTCAAGCTGACCCAGGAATTTCGCGAATTCGATTTCGAGAGCCCCTGGGAAGGTCCAAACTACGTGCTTCCGGGTGACGAGAAAGCTGGCCGCACGTGATGCAAGCCGCGCGGCGCTGCTAATGCACGATCTTTACGAGCGCGGTCGGTCGAAGGCTAGAATTGACTCTTAGATCCGAGGCAGGAATGGAATTCGAAGCCGGGTTGGTCGTCTCGCTCGTGCTGATGATCACCGCCTTCGTGGTCGATTGGCCGCGTGCGCTCGCGGGTTTGGCATTCGGCGCGATCAGCCGCTACCTACCTTACGGCACAGTCGTCGTTCCACTGGGGGTGGTCGCATTGGCGGCGGCGGGCGAGTTCATTTACCCGGCAATCGGGCGCACAACCGAACCGACGCTCGGTTCGTTCGCGGTCGGGCTTTTTTCGGTCGCCGCGACAGCTTCCAATCTCTATATAACGATCCGCAACTTTAAAGACAGGCTGTGAGGGCCTCGCCGGTGAAACCTACTCTACGTGCCGGAGCCAGCACGCGATTTTCGTTTCGCATTCCCGCGACGAAGACGGTGCCGCATCTCTTTCCCGAGGCGCGTGAGTTCCAGCTGATGCCGACCGTCTTCGCGACCGGCTTCATGGTGGGACTGATGGAATGGACGTGTCTCAATATCGTGGCGCCGCATCTTGACGAGGGCGAGGGCTCTCTCGGCGTCCACATCAACGTGTCGCATATCGCTGCGACCGTTCCCGGCCAGACGGTGACGGTTGAAGCCGAATGCACGAAGATCGAAGGCCGCCGGCTCTACTTTCATGTTAAAGCACACGATGGCATAGACCTCATCAGCGAAGGCGAGCATCAGCGCATGATCGTCGAGTGGGACAAGTACGAGCAGCGCGTCAATGAAAAGGCCAAACAAGCGCGGCTCGCTCCAATCACACGCGGGAAAGTTTGAATGGCCGAGACCGAGATTCGTAATTTCAACATCAACTTCGGACCGCAGCATCCGGCGGCCCATGGCGTGCTGCGTCTCGTGCTCGAGCTCGATGGCGAAGTGGTTGAGCGCGTCGATCCGCATATCGGCCTATTGCATCGCGGCACCGAGAAGCTGATCGAGCACAAGACCTATCTGCAGGCGATCGGGTATTTTGACCGGCTCGACTACGTCGCGCCGATGAACCAGGAGCACGCGTTCTGCCTGGCGGCCGAAAAGCTGTTGGGGCTTGACGTCCCGCGCCGCGCCCAGCTGATCCGCGTGCTGTATTCGGAAATCGGGCGGATCCTGTCGCATCTTCTGAACGTCACGACGCAGGCGATGGACGTCGGCGCACTCACCCCGCCGCTTTGGGGATTCGAAGAGCGCGAGAAACTGATGGTATTCTACGAGCGCGCGTCGGGCTCGCGGATGCACGCGAAATACTTCCGAATGGGTGGCGTGCACCAGGATTTGCCGCCCGAGCTCATCGACGACATTTATGCCTGGTGCGATCCGTTTCTGAAGGTCGTCGACGATATTGACGCTCTTCTGACGGAGAACCGCATTTTCAAGCAGCGCAACGTCGACATCGGCGTCGTGTCGCTCGATGACGCTTTCGCGCTGGGCTTTTCAGGCGTGATGGTGCGCGGCTCCGGCGCAGCATGGGATCTGCGTAAGTCGCAGCCCTACGAATGCTACTCCGACCTCGACTTCGACATTCCGATCGGCAAAAACGGCGATTGCTATGACCGCTATCTGATCCGCATGCAGGAAATGCGCGAAGCGGCGAAAATCATGAAGCAGTGCTGCGAGCGGTTGAAATCCGCCGAGGGTCAGGGCCCGCACGTCACGGAAAACAAGAAGGTAGTTCCGCCGAAGCGGGCCGAGATGAAGCGCTCGATGGAAGCGCTAATTCATCACTTCAAGCTCTATACCGAGGGCTTCCACGTGCCGGCCGGAGAGGTCTATGCCGCGGTCGAAGCGCCGAAAGGGGAGTTCGGCGTCTATCTGGTCGCCGACGGGTCCAACAAGCCTTATCGATGCAAAATCCGCGCGCCCGGATTTCCGCACCTCGCCGCGATGGACTTCATCAACCGCGGCCACATGCTTGCGGACGTCTCGGCCATTCTCGGCTCCCTCGACATCGTTTTCGGTGAAGTCGACCGGTAAAACGGCCCTGTGACGGCCGCCCCGACGCTCTACGCATCGCGTCTAGCGCCCGCCACGAAGTCCTGGCAAAAGTGCGCCCTGGTTCTCCGGTTCGCCCGCTTTGGAGAGGCTTCGCATGCTGCCTGGTGTTGCCCCGATGGTCGATAATTTGTTCCTGCTGGCCGTTGCGGCGCTGGGCTGGGGGCTGAGCCTCGCCACGTACCGCCTGTTCGCACGCTCAAGAGGCTGGCCGATGGGTGCGCTGCAGGCCGACTTGCCCTTTGTCCCTGTTCTGATTGGGCTTGCCGGGCTTTTCTCGGGACTGCTTTTTGCGACCGCGCGAGGTGCCGCCGACGGCGGATGGATGATTATTGCGCTGGGTCTCGTCTTTGCCGCCGTCTGGACTGGGTTTCTGCGTGTCGGTTCGCAGCTCGCGCTGCTCCTGGCGCCCATTGCGACGCTCCTGTTGCTACTGGGTTGGCTTGCCACCGGCACCACGCCGTGATTGCGGCTTGAGCCGAGTGCCCAAAGATCGCGCTTTTCGTCGCAGCTGACGTCGATCTCTACGACGGCTCCCCACTTTAGTCGGATCACTAAGACCTTGCCCAGCTGTCATGTTCCACGTACTGGACCGTGTCGATGTTGGAGGGTTAAATGCCGCGCGCAGAGTTGGCGTGGGCGTAGGGCGCTGACGTGGCCGCTTTTTGATTCGCCGCCACGCGACTGACGTTTCGAGGAGCCGTTGATGGCCGTTCGCCGATTGTATCCCGATCAGCCTCCGCACTTCGCTTTCACGGCGGAAAATCTTGCCTGGGCGCGCGCGACGATCGCCAAATATCCGCCGGGCAAAGAGGCCTCCGCCGTTATTCCGCTTATGTGGCGCGCTCAAGAGCAGGCCGGCGGCTGGCTTCCTGAGCCCGCGATCCGCGTGGTCTGCGATCTTCTCGACATGGCCTATATTCGTGGTCTCGAAATCGCGACGTTTTATACGATGTTCCAGCTCGCGCCGGTCGGCAGCAAAGCACATGTGCAAGTGTGCGGGACGACACCGTGCATGTTGCGCGGTGCGCGCGACCTCGTCGCTGTCTGCAAGCGGCGCATAGGCGAGCACCAGCATGTGCCAAGCGCCGACGGGACACTCTCGTGGGAAGAGGTCGAGTGCATCGGCGTGTGCGCTAACGCGCCGGTCGTTCAGATCGGCAGGGACACCTTCGAGGACTTGACGCCCAGGCAGCTCGAGGTCGTGCTCGACGGTTTCGTATCGGGCAAGCCGCCGAAGGCAGGTTCTCAGATCGGGCGCACCGCATCGTGCCCGGAGGGCGGCCCGACGACATTGACGGACGAGACGCTTTACGACGGCTCGACGATCGGCGCCTGGAAGAAACGCTTCGAGGAAACGTCGGGACCTGCCGATAGCGCCGAAGAAACGACGCCACCCTCGGCGCTGGCATCTCCTGCGCACAAGGCCGCCGTCGCGCAAGGCGTGTCGCCATCGTCGCCCGGTCACGCCACGGGTACCAAGCCGCAGCCTCATCCCGCCGCCCTTACGGCAATGGCGAATGCCGGGCTCATCAAGGAACTCGAGGCGCGAGGCACGGGTGCGCCGCTTTCAACCGGCGAACTCGACAAAATCAAAGCCGAAATGCGCGGCGGCAACGTCAGGACCACGCATGGTGCGTCCGTTAAGCCCGAGCTTCTGAAAAGACCGCGCGGCGGCAAGCCTGACGATCTGTCGTTGATCTCGGGTATTGCCGACAATTTAGTCGAAAAGCTCAATGCCATAGGCATTTGGCACTTCGACCAGATCGCGAAGTGGACGCCGGAGCAGATCCCGTGGATCGAAAGCCAGCTCGATGGCTTCAAGGCTCGCGTCAACCGTGACAAGTGGCTCGATCAAGCACAGAAGCTGGCCTCGGGCTGGCGGCCCGACCATAAAGCCGGCGAAAGGCCGAAGGGTTAGCTCGCATGCTGCACGACCGTGATCGCATTTTCCGCAATATCTACGGTTTCCATGACGTGAGTCTCAAGGGCGCGCAGAAGCGCGGCGCTTGGGACGGCACGAAGTTTTTCATCGACAAGGGCCACGACTACATCATCGACGAGGTGAAGAAATCGGGCCTAAGGGGCCGCGGCGGTGCCGGATTTCCGACGGGCCTCAAGTGGTCGTTCATGCCGAAGGCCGATTCGCGGCCGAGTTATCTCGTCATCAACGCCGACGAGTCGGAGCCCGGTTCCTGCAAGGATCGCGAAATTCTGCGCCACGATCCGCATCTGCTCATCGAGGGAGCGCTGCTCGCCTCCTTCGCGATGCGGGCGCACACAAGCTACGTTTACGTGCGCGGTGAATACATTCGCGAGCGCGAGGCGCTGCAACGCGCCATCGATGAGGCTTACAGCGCCAATCTCATCGGCAAGAACAACATCCACGGCTGGGATTTTGATCTCATTGTGCATCATGGCGCCGGCGCCTACATCTGCGGCGAGGAAACCGCGATGCTCGAAAGCCTTGAAGGCAAGAAGGGTCAGCCGCGTCTGAAGCCGCCGTTTCCGGCGAACGTTGGCCTTTACGGCGCGCCGACGACGATCAACAACGTCGAAAGTATAGCTGTAACCGGAGATATTCTACGCCGCGGCTCGAGCTGTTTTGCGGCTCTCGGTCTTCCGAACAACACCGGCACCAAGCTCTTTCAGATTTCCGGCCACGTCGAGCGCCCGTGCGTCGTCGAAGAGGAAATGGGTATTCCGCTGAGAGAGTTGATCGACGAGCACTGCGGCGGCATTCGCGGCGGTTGGGATAACCTGCTCGCGGTCATTCCCGGCGGCTCGTCTGTTCGCTGCATCACGGCGGAGCGGGCGATGGACGTTACGATGGATTTCGATGCGCTGGGCAAGCTCGGCTCGGGTCTCGGCACCGCGGCCGTAATCGTGATGGACAAATCCACCGACATAATCGGCGCAATCCGGCGCATCGCGTATTTCTACAAGCACGAGAGCTGCGGCCAGTGCACCCCGTGCCGCGAAGGCACCGGTTGGATGTGGCGCGTTCTCGAGCGGATGGAACGCGGGGAAGCCGAAAAACGCGAGATCGATCTGTTGCTTGACGTGACGAAACAGGTCGAGGGTCACACGATCTGCGCTCTTGGAGATGCGGCGGCGTGGCCCGTGCAGGGCTTGATCAATAACTTCCGTTCGGTCATCGAAGCGCGCATCGATCAGTATCAGGCGAAGCACACGCGCATGGTAGCAGCGTAGGGCAGCGGACAGCAAACGATGCAAAAGCAACTCATCGTCGACGGCAAGCATATCGAGGTCGAGGACGGCACGACCTTGATGCACGCCTGTGAAGCGGCGGGCGCAGTCATCCCGCGCTTCTGCTATCACGAGCGCCTGTCGATCGCCGGTAACTGCCGCATGTGCCTTGTCGAAGTCCAGGGATCTCCGAAGCCGGTCGCGAGCTGCGCGATGCTCGTCAACGATTTGCCGCCGAACAAGGACGGCGGCCCGAAAATCGTCAACACCACGACGCCGCTTGTCAAAAAGGCACGCGAAGGGGTGATGGAATTTCTGCTGATCAATCACCCGCTCGATTGCCCGATCTGCGATCAGGGCGGCGAGTGCGACCTGCAGGACCAGGCGATGGCCTTCGGCATGGGCGGCTCGCGCTACGACGAGAACAAACGCGCCGTCGAAGAAAAATACATCGGGCCGCTCATCAAGACGATCATGACGCGCTGCATCCATTGCACGCGCTGCGTTCGCTTTATGACCGAAGTTGCAGGCGTCAAAGAGCTTGGCCTGATAGGGCGCGGCGAAGACGCCGAGATCACGACCTATCTCGATCGTGGCATCCTTTCAGAATTGAGCGCCAATGTCGTCGATCTCTGTCCGGTCGGTGCATTGACGCATCGGCCATGGGCCTTTGCGGCGCGTCCCTGGGAGATGGACCCGACCGAAACCATCGACGTAATGGATGCGCTCGGCTCGGCGATCCGTGTCGACACACGGGGCAGCGCCGTGATGCGCATCCTGCCGCGCAACAACGATGCGGTGAACGAAGAGTGGATTTCGGACAAGACGCGACACGTCGCGGACGGCCTCAAGATCCAACGGCTCGATCAGCCGTACGTGCGCGAGGCCGGGCGGCTTGTGCCCGCGAGCTGGGATCAGGCCCTGACCGTTGTCACCGAGAGGCTCAAGGCCGCTCGGCCCGAAAAGATTGGCGCCGTTGCAGGCGATCTCGCAGGCGCCGAGGAAATGTTCGCGCTCAAGGACTTGCTCGGTCGCTTTGGCGCGACATCCTTGGACTGCCGGCAGGCGGGCGAGAAGCTCGATCCGAAGCTCGGGCGCGCCAGCTATCTTTTCAATTCCTCTATCGAAGGCATTGAGCAGGCTGATGCGATTTTGATCATCGGCTCCAATCCGAGACTTGAAGCGCCGGTCCTGAATGCCCGCATCCGGAAGCGCTGGCGCGCCGCGGCAACAAGGATCGCGCTTATCGGTGCCAATGTCGATCTCACTTACCCGTACGAATATTTAGGCGCTGGGCCGGATACCCTCGAGCAGGTCGTAAGCGGCAAGCATGCGTTCGCGAGTGTTCTGAAGAACGCTGCCCGCCCGATGGTGATCGCAGGGCAGGGTGCACACGCGCGCTCCGATGGTCTCTCAGTGCTGTCGCTCGCCGCTCGCGTCCTGCTGACGGCTTCGGCGGGCAAAGAAGCGCCGTGGAACGGCTTCAACGTTCTCCATGCCGCGGCGGCGCGGGTCGCGGGACTTGATCTGGGTTTCGTGCCGGGCAAGGGCGGCAAGGACGTCGCGGGCATTCTTGGGTCCGATATGGACTTCGTCTATCTGCTCAGTGCAGACGAGTGCGATCTGTCCCGGCTCGGCTCTGCTTTCCTTGTTTATCAGGGAAGCCATGGCGATCGCGGAGCGGAGCGCGCCGACGTCATCCTTCCCGGCGCCGCCTACACCGAAAAGAGCGCCACGTACGTCAATACCGAGGGGCGCGCCCAGCAGACGGTAAGGGCCGTCTACCCGCCCGGCAGCGCCAAGGAAGACTGGAAAATCCTCAGAGAACTGTCGCAGCGTGCCGGCAATACGCTGCCCTATGATACAATTGCTCAGCTTCGAGCAGCGATGTACCGCTCCGCCCCGCAGCTCGCCGCTCTCGATACCGTCGAAGCGCGCGCGGTTTCCGGGTTGGAGACGCTCGCCAAACTCTCGGGCCGGGCCGGGCCGGAGCCTTTTGCATCGGCAATCGCGGACTTCTATCTGACGAACCCGATCGCCCGCGCCTCCGCCGTAATGGCCGGCATGAGCGCGCTCAGAAGAACACACGAACATAAGCTCAGCGCAGCGGAATAGAGGCAAATGGTCGAGACGCTGCAAAACTTCATGTCCGCTTACGGCTGGAATCTGCTGGCGCTGATCGGCTGGTCGCTGGCCATGATTGTCGGCCTGCTCATCATCGTTGCCTATCTTTTGCTGATGGACCGCAAGGTGTGGGCGGCGGTGCAGCTCCGCCGCGGGCCGAACGTCGTCGGACCCTTTGGCCTCTTGCAGTCGTTCGCCGATCTTTTGAAGTTCGTGTTCAAGGAACCGCTGATCCCGTCGGGCGCCGACAAGGTCGTGTTCCTGCTGGCGCCGCTGGCAACGGCAACGTGCGCGCTGGCAGCGTGGGCGGTGATTCCGATAAACGAGAACAGCTGGGGCAGGTGGGTCATTTCCGACATGAACGTCGGCATACTCTACCTGCTCGCGATTTCCTCGCTCGCCGTCTACGGCATCATCATGGGAGGTTGGGCTTCCAACTCTAAGTACCCGTTCATCGGCAGCCTCAGGTCGGCGGCGCAGATGGTGTCGTATGAGGTGTCGATCGGCTTCGTCATCATTTCCGTGCTGCTGTGCGTCGGGTCACTGAATATCGCGGACATCGTCAACGCGCAGAAGGCGGGCATCGGCACCCGTCTTGGGCTCATGAATTCGCTGCTAGACTGGCATTGGCTCGCGCTTTTCCCGATGTTTATCGTGTTCTTCATTTCGGCGCTGGCCGAAACGAACCGACCGCCCTTCGACCTTGTCGAGGCCGAATCCGAACTTGTCGCCGGTTTCATGGTCGAATACTCGTCGACGCCGTATCTTCTCTACATGCTCGGCGAATACGTGGCGATCACCACGATGTGCGCGCTGACGACGATCCTGTTTCTCGGCGGATGGCTGCCGCCTCTCGATGTTTGGCCGCTGAATGCGATTCCCGGGGTATTCTGGTTCCTGCTGAAAGTCGTTTTGGTTTTCTTCATGTTCGCGATGGCTAAGGCAATGTTGCCGCGATATCGCTACGACCAGCTGATGCGGCTTGGGTGGAAAGTGTTTCTGCCGCTGTCGCTCGCAATGGTCGTGCTGACGGCGGCCGTGCTTCAATTCGGAGGTTTCGAATAATGAGCCTCGCAACCGCCGGCAAATCGCTGCTTCTGACGGAAATCATCTCGGCATTTTTCCTATCGATGCGCTATTTTTTCTCTCCGAAGAAGACGCTGAATTACCCCTACGAAAAGGGCCCGCTCTCGCCCCGCTTCCGTGGTGAGCACGCCCTGCGGCGCTATCCGAACGGAGAAGAGCGCTGTATCGCATGCAAACTTTGCGAAGCGATATGTCCGGCACTGGCAATCACGATCGAGGCCGGTCCACGACGGAACGACGGCACGCGGCGCACGACGCGCTACGACATCGACATGACGAAGTGCATTTACTGCGGGCTTTGCCAGGAAGCCTGCCCGGTGGATGCCATCGTCGAAGGGCCGAATTTCGAGTTCGCGACTGAAACGCGGGAAGAGCTGTTCTATGACAAGGAGCGGCTGCTCGCCAACGGCGACCGGTGGGAGCGCGAGATCGCCAAGAATCTCGAGCTGGACGCCAAGTATCGATGACACCTTCCCCATGATGGACGGGGCGAGGGGCTAGCAAGAAAGAACGAAGGATAATGGCGGCGGCGGGTTTCTTTTATTTATTTGCCGTGCTCGCGGTCGCTGCGGGCACGATGGTCGTGCTCGCGAAGAACCCCGTGCATGCCGTGCTGTTCCTGATCCTGACGTTCTTCAATGCGGCCGGGCTCTTTGTCCTGCTCGGTGCAGAGTTCCTGGCGATGCTGCTGGTCGTCGTCTACGTCGGCGCGGTCGCGGTGCTTTTCCTCTTTGTCGTGATGATGCTCGACGTTGATTTCGCGGCGCTGAAAGCCGGCTTCATCCGAAATGCGAGGGTCGGAGCCCTTGTCGGCGGCATCGTCCTTGCGGAACTCGTTGCGCTGTTCACCTACCACGGGCTGGCCGGCGCGCCGGTGGCGAGCGCCGCTTCTCCGATACCGGCGGCCGCCTCGGGCGTGACGAATACTGAGGCCCTCGGGCTGATCCTCTATACGAAGTACGTCTATTTCTTCCAGGCTGCGGGATTGATCCTGCTCGTCGCGATGATCGGCGCGATCGTGCTGACCCTCAGGCATCGCATGAACGTCAAACGACAGTCGGTACCGGATCAAGTAGCGCGCGGACCTAAGACTGCGCTTGAGGTCGTCAAGGTCCCGAGCGGGGGCTCGGTCGTCCCCGCGGCTGCGAAGCGGCCAAAACATTGGGAGCCAGCGGAATGACCATCGGCCTCGGGCACTATCTGACGGTCGCGGCGTGCCTCTTCACGCTCGGCATCTTCGGCATTTTTATCAATCGCAAGAATGTCATCGTCATTTTGATGTCGATCGAGCTGATTTTGTTGGCCGTCAACATCAACCTCGTCGCGTTCTCGCACTTCAACGGCGACCTTGTCGGGCAAGTCTTCGCGCTCTTCATTCTGACGGTTGCGGCCGCTGAAGCAGCAATCGGTCTTGCGATCATCGTCGTCTACTACCGCAATCGAGGATCGATCGCGGTCGAAGACATCAACATGATGAAGGGCTGATCGGGGGATGATCTACGTCGCCATTGTTCTTTTGCCGCTTGCGGGTGCGCTGATCGCGGGCCTGTTCGGTCGCATCATCGGCGACCGGCCGAGCGAAGTCATCCCGACATCGTTGCTGATGATCGCCGCCGTGCTGTCGTGGATAACGTTCTTTCAAGTGGCCTTCGGGCACGAGACGCACGCCTTCTCGCTGATGCGCTGGATCACGTCGGGCGAGCTCGACGCGTCCTGGGCGCTCAAGATCGATACGCTGACGGCCGTCATGCTCGTCGTCGTGACGACGGTCTCGGCGCTCGTACATCTCTATTCCATCGGCTACATGCACGAGGACGACAGCAAGCCGCGCTTTTTCGCCTATCTCTCGCTTTTCACCTTCGCGATGCTGGCATTGGTGACGAGCGACAATCTCCTGCAGATGTTCTTCGGCTGGGAGGGAGTCGGTCTCGCATCGTATCTACTCATCGGCTTCTGGTACAAAAGACCCGCGGCCAATGCGGCGGCGATCAAGGCATTCGTCGTCAATCGCGTCGGTGACTTCGGTTTCTCCCTCGGCATCTTCGGGCTTTTCTACGTATTCCGGACCGTCAATTTCGACGCAATATTCGCGGCCGCGCCCGGCGTCGCCGGCAAAACGTTCCTGTTTGCCGGCTATGACGTCGATATCCTGACGACGCTGTCCCTGCTTCTCTTCATGGGCGCGATGGGCAAGTCGGCGCAGTTCCTGCTGCACACATGGCTGCCGGATGCGATGGAAGGCCCGACGCCGGTTTCGGCGCTGATCCATGCCGCGACGATGGTGACTGCGGGCGTGTTCATGGTGGCGCGCCTGTCGCCGATTTTCGAGCTGGCGCCGGACGCATTGAAGTTCGTGACGCTGATCGGGGCGGTGACTGCATTTTTCGCCGCGACCGTCGCGCTCGTGCAGAACGACATCAAGCGCGTGATCGCCTATTCGACGTGCTCGCAGCTCGGCTACATGTTCGTCGCGTGCGGCATCGGCGCCTATGGCGCGGGAATATTCCACCTCTTCACGCACGCATTCTTCAAGGCCCTGCTGTTCCTCGGCTCCGGCTCCGTCATCCATGCGATGCACCATGAGCAGGACATGCGGGTCATGGGAGGCCTGCGAGAAAAGCTACCGCTGACATTCGCGGCCATGCTGGTTGGAACGCTGGCGATTACCGGCGTCGGAATTCCGCATCTCATCGGCTTTGCCGGATTTTACTCGAAGGACGCCATTATCGAGGCCACTTATGCCGCGGGCACGCCGAACAACTATGCGTTCTGGCTGCTCGTCGTCTCGGCGCTGATGACGGCGTTTTACTCCTGGCGCCTCATCTTCCTGACGTTCTATGGCGAGCCGCGCGCCGATCGCGAAACCTACGAGCATGCCCACGAATGTCCGCCGACGATGCTTGTGCCGCTGGCTGTTTTGGCCTTGGGCGCCACAGTGGCAGGACTCATTTTCTACGACTACTTCGTCGGACCGGAGGAGAGCCAATTCTGGGGTGCTTCGCTGTTCCGGGCTGAGCACAACCACGTTCTGCACGCGATGCATGAGGTGCCCGAATGGGTTAGCTACTCCTCACTCGTTGCGATGCTGACCGGCTTTGCGATTGCCTGGCTCTTCTATATCCGGGCGCCGTGGCTGCCGGCCGCGACGGCGCGGGCGTTCAAGCCGCTGTACCTATTCCTGCTCCACAAGTGGTACTTCGACGAGCTTTACGACTTGATCTTCGTGCGCCCTGCATTCGCACTCGGCCGGATTTTGTGGAAGGGCGGTGACGGCGCTCTAATCGACGGAGCCATTGACGGAACGGCGGCGGCGGTCGGCCGCATCACCGGGCGCGTCATCAGGCTTCAGACCGGCTACGTCTATAACTACGCCTTCGCGATGCTGATCGGTGTCGCCGCGCTGCTGACCTGGCTCACCTACAACGGGCTTTTCGGCGGGGTGATCAGATGAGCAACATTCTCTCCGTCACCACGTTTTTGCCTCTCGTTGGCGCGCTGCTGATCGGAACGCTCAATGCCGAGGCGGTCCGCAATGCACGCTGGATCGCGCTTTGGACGACGCTCATCACGTTTTTCGTGTCACTGCTGATCTGGTGGAATTTCGATACGACGACCGCCGGTTTTCAGTTTGTCGAGGAATATAACTGGCTCGGACCTTTGAAATACAAAATGGGCGTCGACGGCATTTCGATGCTGTTCGTCATCCTGACGACGTTCCTGATGCCTCTCTGCATCCTGGCGAGCTGGGAGGCGATCAAAGATCGCGTCAAGGAATACATGATCGCCTTTCTCGCGCTCGAGACGCTGATGCTCGGCGTCTTTTCAGCGCTCGACCTAGCGCTCTTCTATCTGTTCTTCGAGGGCGGCCTCATCCCGATGTTCATCATCATCGGCGTGTGGGGCGGTAAAAGGCGCGTCTACGCCAGCTTCAAGTTTTTCCTCTACACGCTGCTCGGCTCCGTGCTGATGCTGCTCGCGATGATGGCGATGTACTGGCACGCTGGTACGACCGACATCCCGACGCTGCTGACGACGAAGTTCCCGCCGGAGATGCAATGGTGGTTATGGATCGCGTTCTTTGCCTCTTTTGCCGTCAAGTTGCCGATGTGGCCGGTGCATACGTGGCTTCCCGACGCACACGTCGAAGCGCCGACCGCAGGATCGGTCATCCTTGCCGGCATTCTGCTGAAAATGGGAGGTTACGGTTTTCTGCGGTTTTCGCTGCCGATGTTTCCGAACGCCTCGGCCGACTTCGCTCCGTTCATATTTACTCTGTCGATCGTGGCAATCATCTACACGTCACTGGTTGCCCTCGTGCAGGAGGACATGAAGAAGCTCATCGCCTATTCGTCCGTTGCGCACATGGGCTTCGTGACGATAGGGATTTTCGCGGCGTCACAGCAGGGTGTCGATGGGGCGATCTTCCAGATGCTTTCGCATGGCCTGGTTTCTTCGGCACTGTTCCTGTGTGTCGGTGTCATCTACGATCGCATGCACACGCGCGAAATCTCTGCCTACGGCGGCTTGGTCGAGCGGATGCCCAAGTATGCCGCGGCATTCATGGTCTTCACCTTGGCGAACATCGGACTGCCGGGGACGAGCGGCTTCATCGGCGAATTCTTGACGCTGCTGTCGGCTTTCAAAGCCAACACCTGGGTCGCGATTCTGGCGACGACGGGCATCATTCTGTCGGCCGCTTATGCGCTTTATCTTTATCGCCGCGTCATCTTTGGGGCGCTGGAAAAGGCAAGTCTCCGGGGCATACTCGATCTGTCGCCGCGCGAAGTGGCAATATTAGCGCCGCTCGTTCTGCTCACGATTTTCTACGGGTTCTATCCGGCGCCAGTTCTCGACGTCACGGCGACGTCGGTGAAAAACCTCGTGCAGAATTATCAGGCAGCGCAGCAAACGTCGGCCGCGTCGCTCGTGCCATGAGGATGGAATTGAATGGATAGCGCGGTTCTGCACGTCGTGTTGCCGGAACTGATCCTCGCGATCGGGGCGATGGCGTTGTTGATGATCGGTGTCTTCATGCCCGGCGAGGAGAAGGCGGGCCGGGTCGTCTCGTGGCTGGCGGTCGGCGTCCTCCTCTTGGCGACGGCGGCGGTCTTCACGGGCTCCGGAACGGCGACCGTGTTCGAAGGTGCCTTCGTTTCCGACGATCTGACGCGGTTCCTCAAAATCCTCATTCTCGTCGCGGCGGCGCTGACGCTGCTGATGACGATCGACGACTTCGGCCGCGCCCGCCTTTTGCTGTTTGAATATCCCGTGCTGATGCTGCTCGCGTCCCTCGGAATGCTGATGATGGTCTCCGCGAACGACCTCATAGCTCTTTACCTCGGCCTCGAGCTGCAAAATCTGGCCCTGTACGTCATCGCGGCGTTCAAACGCGACGACGTCCGGTCAAGCGAAGCGGGCCTTAAATATTTCGTTCTGAGCGCGCTGTCGTCCGGCTTGCTGCTCTATGGCGCGTCGCTTCTTTATGGCGTCACCGGAGCAACCGGCTATGCAGCGATTGCCGCCGCCGCGAAGGCCCCGGACATGGCCGCGAATATTGCTCTGACGGTCGGCCTCGTGTTCGTGCTCGTCGGCATCGCCTTTAAAATTGCGGCGGTGCCGTTCCATATGTGGACGCCGGATGTCTATCAGGGTGCGCCGACGCCTGTGACGGCGTTCTTCTCCAGCGCGGCTAAGGTCGCGGCCATGGCGATGCTCCTGCGCTTCACGCAATCGGCGCTGCCGGGAGCGGCCTCACAATGGCAGCAGATCGTGATCTTCCTGTCGATTGCCTCGATGGCGCTTGGGGCCTTTGCTGCCATCGGGCAGACGAATATAAAACGGCTGCTCGCCTACTCGTCGATCGGTCATATCGGCTTCGCGTTGATTGGCCTTGCCGCAAACAACGCCGAGGGCATCGCCGGCGTTCTGATTTATCTCGCGATCTATGTGCCGATGACGCTCGGCGCCTTTGCCTGCGTTCTGTCGATGCGCCGCAAAGGCAGCAACGTCGAAGACATTTCAGAGCTTTCGGGCCTCGCCAAAACGAATCTGCCGTTCGCGTTCATCCTGGGGCTATTGATGTTTTCGCTGGCGGGAATTCCGCCGCTCGCCGGCTTCTGGGCGAAGTGGTACGTCTTCCTGCCGGCCATCAAGGCCGGGCTCTATCCGCTCTCCGTCATCGGCGTTGTCACGAGCGTCGTCGGCGCCTTCTATTATTTGAGGATCGTGAAGATCATGTTCTTCGACGAGCCGGTCGGAGCCTTCGAGCGGAGCGACGACAAGACGTTTGCGGTAATGGCGCTCTCGGCGGCGTTCATGCTCGCATTCGTGCTGCCTTTTATCGGCGGCGCGCTCGTCGATGCCGCCACGGCCGCTGCCACGGTATTGAAGCCCGGTGTAGCGTTGTAGATTGGCGATGAACGAGTCGGCTCGGATACTGCATCTCCACGAGACCGGCTCGACGAACGCCGATGCAATGCGTCTCGCCCTCAAAGGCGAGGACCTGCCGTTATGGGTGATCGCGGACCGGCAGACGGCCGGGCGCGGCCGCGCCGGGCGGACATGGACCTCGCCTCCAGGCAACCTCTACGCCAGCCTCGCTTTCTGCTGCGGAGCGCCTATCGAACAGGCAGGCCAACTGTCGGTCATCGCCGGAATTTCGCTGATCGACGCCATTCGCACAAATACGGAGCTTGCGCCCGATGCCGGACTCCGGCTCAAATGGCCAAATGATGTATTAGTCGGCCTTTCCAAGGTGGGGGGAATTTTGGTCGAGAGCACGATGGCGCGTGGAGGCCCTGGCTTTCTGGCGATAGTAGGTTTCGGGTTGAACATTGCGGCCGCGCCGGACGATCTCGGGCGCGCCGCGACGGCTATTGCGCGCCACGGCAAGGCGCCGGCACCTCTCGAGATGCTCAATTCGCTCGCCGAGCACCTCTCGCTTTGGCTCGGCCGCTGGCATGCAGGCTCGGATTTCGCCGCCATTCGCAGCGCCTGGATCGAGCGCGCCGGCCCGCTCGGCGAACCGATTACTATCAACACGTTGCAAGGGCCGGTTTCAGGCACCTATCAGGGTCTCTCCGAGACAGGAGCGCTGCGCGCCGAAGTCAACGGTGAAGTGCGCGAATTCAGCCACGGCGACGTGGCGCTGGGCGGGGCTCCCGCGCGCGATGGGGCTGCATGAGCGAACGCGCCAGGCCACCTCGCGGGGTGGGACAAAGCAGATCCGACGAACTCGTGTTCATGGCGCTCGGCGGTCTCGGCGAGATCGGCATGAACGTTTATCTCTACGGTTACGGTCCGCCCGACGCCCGATCATGGCTGATGGTCGACCTGGGCGTTACGTTCCCGCACGACACCGAACCAGGTGCCGATGTCGTGCTGCCGGATCTCAGGTTCATCATCGCCAACAGAAGAAATCTCGTTGGTTTGGTTCTAACGCACGCCCACGAAGACCACGTCGGTGCAGTGATCGACTTGTGGCCGTCGCTCGAATGTCCGATTTTTGCGACCCCTTTTACCGCGGGCATGGTGAAGACAAAGCTCGGCGAGTACGGCCGGACGCAGGCGCTGCCGATCAGGGAAGTGCCACTCAGCGGTCGGTTTCAAGTGGCGCCGTTCGACGTCGAATTCATCCGCTTGACGCATTCGATTCCGGAGCCAAATGGACTCGCCATCCGCACGCCGGCCGGTCTCGTATTTCATACCGGCGACTGGAAGCTCGATCCGGCTCCGGTCGTTGGCGGCCCGCCTGACGAGGAACGGCTCAAGGCTCTTGGCAACGAAGGTGTGCTTGCGGTTGTCGGTGACTCGACGAATGCGATGCGCGAGGGACGCTCTCCGTCCGAGGCTGACGTTGGAAAGTCGTTGGCCAAGATCATCGCCGGTGCGCCGCGCTGCGTCGCGGTGACTGGCTTTGCCTCGAATGTTGCTCGCCTTGCATCGATCGCGACGGCGACCGAAGCAGCCGGCCGGACGCTCGTCGTTGCTGGGCGTGCGCTCCATCGCATCATCGAAGTGGCGAGCGAAACAGGATACTTGCCAAAGCACTTTCCGTATCTCGACCAGCAGCGGTTTTCCGATCTGCCGCGAGACAAGGTCGTGGTCATGTGCACCGGCAGCCAAGGCGAGGTGCGCGCTGCCATCGCCCGTATCGCTGCTGACGAGCATCCCGACATCTCGCTCGACAAGGGCGATCTCGTCATCTTCTCGTCGCGTACGATACCCGGTAACGAGAAGGCTGTGGCTCGCGTGCAGAATGGGCTGGCTCGGCTTGGCGTCGATATCGTCACCGACGCTGAAGCGTTGGTGCACGTCACGGGACATCCGCGGCGCGAAGAGCTCAAGGATATGTATGCGTGGCTGAGGCCGAAGATCGTCGTTCCGATGCACGGCGAGGCGCGGCACTTGAAGGAACACGCGAAACTGGCGCGCGCCTGCGGCGTTGCCGAAACCTTTACGATCATCGACGGAGAGATTTTAAAGCTCTGGCCCGGACCTGCCGCCGTCATTGACGAAGCGCCCGTCGGCCGGCTTTATCGTGACGGCAACCTTATCGTGCCCGACGCCGAAGGTCCGGTCAAAGCTCGCCGCAAGCTGTCGTTTGCCGGCATTGCGGTCGTCTCGCTGGCGCTGTCGCGGCGAGGAGAGATTCTCGGCGAGCCGGGTGTGGCGCTCGAAGGCGTCCCGGCCGTCGACCGCGACGGCGAGCCGATGTACGACGTCGTGCTCGACGCTATCGATGGGACGCTTCGATCGATACCGCCGAAGCGGCGCGGCGACCTTGCCATGGTACAGGAAGCCGTCCAGCGGGCGGTGCGATCCGCCATTAACGAGGCCTGGGGCAAGAAGCCGGTTGTCAAAGTCCTGCTCTCCGTGGTGGAAGCTAGGGGCTGAGGATCAGCGGGCATTTTCATGAGCGGTTTCGAACCGTTCTGATCGACGGAGTGAGTGGAGTATGATCGGGCGCCTGAACCACGTGGCGATCGCGGTGAAAGACCTCGAAAAGGCTTCGGCCGTCTACAAAAATGCGCTCGGCGCCAAGGTCGGCCCGCCACTCGCACAGCCGGAACACGGCGTTACGGTGGTTTTTATCGAGCTTCCAAACACGAAGATCGAGCTGCTCGAGCCGCTGGGCGCCGGCTCACCGATCGCAAAATTTCTTGAGAAGTCCCCTGATGGCGGCATCCATCATGTATGCTATGAAGTTGACGATATCATCGCTTCGCGCGACCGGTTGAAGGCCCAGGGCGCGCGCGTACTCGGCGACGGTAATCCGAAGATCGGCGCACACGGCAAGCCCGTGCTGTTTCTGCATCCGAAGGACTTCTGCGGCACGCTCGTCGAGCTGGAACAGGTTTGAAATCGAGCCGCAGCCTGGCTCTCGAAACTGAAGGGTAGCGCGATGCGAACGTCCGTTGCGATCGCTACATTCTTTTGCCTGTGGTTCATCACGCTGTTCGCTGTGCTGCCGTTCTTCGCGCATACTCAGGACGAGGCAGGCGATGTGGTTCCCGGCACGCCGGAAAGCGCCCCGCATAAGATCAATCTGCTCAAAGTGTTTTTCATCAACACTATTGTTGCGGCCGTGAGCTTTGCTGGCGTCTACACCGTGATCGCCAATATCTGATCGCCGCATTTGCCTGGAGCGACCGTTGCCGCCGACGGCGATTGCACCGCGGCAACCTTGCCTGCCATTGCCAGCCCCCGCGTTACCGGCTATTCCGCGCTGTCTCGATCGCGTCGCGGCATGCCGCGATTCCGCACTCAATAATCCGAGTAATGCCATGCGCCTTAGCCGCTATTTCCTGCCGGTCCTTCGCGACACGCCCAAAGAGGCGGAGATCGTTTCGCATCAGCTGATGCTTCGCGCCGGCATGATCAAGCAGGCAGCCGCCGGCATTTATTCGTGGTTGCCGCTCGGTCTCAGGGTGCTCTCGAAGATAGAGAACGTCGTGCGCGAGGAGCAAAACCGCGCAGGCGCAATCGAGCTGCTGATGCCGACCATTCAGTCAGCCGACCTGTGGCGCGAGAGCGGCCGCTATGAAGCCTACGGCAAGGAAATGCTGCGCATCGTCGACCGGCACGAGCGCAA
This sequence comes from uncultured Alphaproteobacteria bacterium, assembly GCA_963833715.1. Classification (GTDB taxonomy): domain Bacteria; phylum Pseudomonadota; class Alphaproteobacteria; order Rhizobiales; family Hyphomicrobiaceae; genus Hyphomicrobium_B. The sequence continues at coordinate 21,474 of CAWHZB010000014.1, read as the reverse complement.
CATGCTGTTCGGTCCGACGGCGGAAGAGGTCATCACCTCGATCGTTCGCGACTGCATTAAGAGCTACAAGGACTTGCCGAAAAATCTCTACAACATACAGTGGAAGTTTCGCGACGAGATCCGTCCGCGCTTCGGCGTGATGCGCGGCCGCGAGTTCCTGATGAAGGATGCTTATTCTTTCGACATGACGGCTGCGGACGCGCGCAAGGCTTATCAGCGCATGTTCGTATCTTATCTCCGCACCTTCGCGCGCCTGGGCCTGAAGTCGATACCGATGAAGGCCGACACCGGACCGATCGGCGGTGACCTGAGCCATGAATTCATCATCCTCGCGGAGACTGGCGAGAGCCAGGTTTTTTGTCATAAGGACCTGATCGAAGGAGCTGTTCCCGGCGCCGACACGGATTTCGATGCCGATCTGACGCCGATTATCTCGGCCTGGACGTCGAAATATGCGGCTACGGAGGAAATGCACGATGCCGCACGCTTTGAAAAAGAGGTACCGGCGGACAGCCGGGTTTCGGCGCGCGGAATCGAGGTCGGCCACATTTTCTACTTCGGCACGAAGTACTCCGAGGCGATGGGTGCAAGGGTGCAGGGGCCGGATGGGGCGATGATCACGCTGCAGATGGGATCATACGGCGTCGGCGTGTCCCGGCTTGTCGGCGCCATTATCGAGGCGAGCCACGACGCCAACGGCATCATCTGGCCGGTTCCTGCAGCGCCGTTCGAGGTGGCCCTCATCAATCTGAAGGTTGGCGACAAGGATACCGACAGCGTCTCGTCCGATTTGTACGGCAAGCTCCAGGCGGCCGGGATCGACGTGATCTACGACGACACCGAGGAGCGGGCCGGCGGCAAATTCGCAACGATGGATTTGATCGGCGTGCCCTATCAGCTCATTGTCGGGCCCAAAGGCGTGAAGGCGGGCGAGGCCGAACTGAAGAATCGCAAGACGGGTGCGCGCGAGACGCTATCGTTCGATGCGGCGCTGACGAAAGTCATCGGCGCAGTCAAGTCAGAGCGCGTTCTGGTGTGAAGCGGGGCGGCGGTCGCGTGAAGCGGCGCGTTCGCGACGACAAGCGGAGACTTGGGCAATGACGGCGGCCGTCCAGGATACGAAACCGTTTTCGCGATTTGAGTGGATGATCGCAGGGCGCTATCTGCGGGCGCGGCGCAAGGAAGGCTTCATCTCCGTCATCGCCGGATTTTCCTTTCTTGGCATCATGCTCGGCGTCGCGACGCTGATCATCGTGATGGCCGTGATGAACGGCTTCCGCCACGATTTGTTTGCGAAAATCATGGGCCTCAACGGCCACGTGATCGTGCAGAAAATCGCCGAGCCTTTCAATGATTACGCTGAAATGTCAGATAGGATCGCCAAGGTGCCAGGTGTCGAAACCGCCATGCCGGTCATCGAGGGTCAGGTCATGGTTTCGTCGAGCACGCAGGCGCTCGGTGGGCTCGTGCGCGGCGTACGCGAAGGCGATCTGAAGTCGTTGAAGCTCGTCTCCGGCAATGTGCGCGCCGGCACTCTCGACGGCTTTGACAAGCAGACCGGCATTGCCATGGGCGTGGGGCTTGCAAACTCACTGCATATAGGTCTCGGCGATACGGTAACGCTCATTACGCCGCGCGGCGCACCAACACCGTTTGGTACGGCGCCGCGTTCGAAAGCCTATCAGGTCACGTCGATCTTCGAACTCGGCATGTCCGAATACGACCGCATGATGATCTTCATGCCGCTCACGGAGGCGCAGAAATACTTCGCAAAAAACAACGAGGTCGACGTAATCGAAATCGTCGTCAACCAGCCGGAGAATGTTGGTCAGTATCGTGATCCTATCCAGAGCGCCGGGGGGCGGACCATTTCCGTCTCCGATTGGCGGCAGCGCAATGAAACATTTTTCAACGTGCTCTCTGTTGAGCGCAACGTCATGTTCATCATCCTGTCGCTGATCGTGCTTGTCGCAGCGCTCAACATCATTTCCGGCTTGATGATGCTGGTTAAGGACAAAGGCCGGGACATTGCAATCCTGCGCACGATGGGCGCCACGAAGGGGGCGGTGATGCGAATATTTCTGATCACCGGCGCATCGATCGGCATCGTTGGCACGCTGGCCGGCCTGGTGATCGGCGTCGTGTTTTGCTGGAACATCGAGACGATCAAGAACGCTGTCTCTTGGCTTTCCGGCACAACCGTTTTCGATCCAAGCGTCTACTATCTGACAAGGCTTCCTGCCGAGATAAATCCGCATGAGACGGGAGGGATAGTCGCGATGGCGCTGGTGCTGTCGGTCATTGCAACGCTCTATCCATCGTGGAAGGCATCGCGGCTCGACCCCGTCGAAGCGCTGCGTTACGAGTGATGCAAATGCATAAAACCGTCGCCGGCAGAACGCTCCTACCTATTTTGCAACTCCAGGACGTGACGCGATCCTTTCGTCAGGGTCCGCGCGAGATCGTCGTTCTTCAAGGTGTCGACGTCGCGCTGTGGCCGGGTCAAGCGGTGGCACTGGTTGGTCCTTCCGGTGCCGGAAAATCCACTCTGCTGCACATCACGGGCCTTTTGGAATCGCCGACGAGCGGCCGCGTGATCGTCAACGGCAGGGACTGTGCGACGCTTTCGGAAGCCGGGCGCACGCGGCTGCGGCGCACGGAAATCGGCTTCGTCTACCAATTTCATCAGCTGCTTCCCGAGTTCTCCGCACTCGAGAACGTCGTGATCCCGCAACTGATCCTCGGGCGCGGGAGAAAAGCTGCGGAAGCGCGGGCGCGGGCGCTCCTTACCAACCTCGGGCTCGGCGATAGGATCGAACATCGTCCGGCGGAACTTTCAGGTGGCGAACAGCAGCGGACCGCCATCTGCCGCGGCCTCGCAAACGCGCCGAAGCTGTTGCTCGCCGACGAGCCGACCGGAAACCTCGATCCGCACACGTCTGAGCACGTTTTTCGCGAACTGATAGATCTCATTCGCCAGCAGGGTGTTGCCGCGCTCATTGCAACCCACAATATGGATCTTGCACGGCGCATGGACCGCGTGCTGCTAGTCCAGGAGGGCAGGCTCGTCGAGATTTCGGCGGCGAAGGCCCTTTGAGGCGTTAAAGCCGGCGTTGAGAAACGCCTTTCGCGCATGACAGGCCACGTCCAACGCCGCAAAATCGCGACATGAAAAGTGTGATTCGCTCTTCGAGCCCCCAATTCGTGCACCTCAAGGTGCATTCCGCCTATTCGCTGCTCGAAGGTGCGCTGCCGATCGCAAAGCTCGGCAAGCTCGCGGCGGCAAATCAGTTTCCGGCGCTTGCCATCACCGACACCAACAATCTCTTCGGGGCTCTTGAATTTTCCGAAAAGCTTTGGAGTGCCGGCGTGCAACCGATCGTCGGCTGCACGCTTGATGTCGATTTCGGCGACAATCGCGACACGCAGCCTTCGGTCCTCCGAGTTCTAAGCAACGAGCCGCGCGCCAAGCCCGCCGGAAAACTCGCGCTGCTGGCGATGAATGCCGAAGGCTTCGCCAATCTGATGCGGCTTTCGAAAGCGCTTTACTTCGAACCTGCGTCTGATGAGGAGCCGCACGTAAAAATCGCACGGCTCGAGGAAGCGTCTGAAGGGGCTCATAGCGCTGACGGGTGGCCCGGAAGGACCGATCGATGCGGCGCTCCGAGGCGGGCAACGCGATCAGGCTTTGGAGCGGCTAAAGACACTCGAGAAGATCTTCGGCAATCGGCTTTATGTCGAGCTGCAACGGCACGGTCTCGCCGAAGAAGTTGACGTCGAACACGAAGCTTCTTGAATTCGCCTACAGCCGGCATCTTCCGATCGTCGCGACGAACGAGTGTTATTTCGCAACGCGGGCTGACCATGAAGCACACGATGCGCTTCTGTGCATTGCCGACGGACGTTACGTCGTCGAGGACAATCGTCGCCGCGCCAGCCCCGAACATTATCTCAAAAGCGAAGCTGAAATGGCGACGCTATTTGCCGATCTTCCGGAGGCGTTGGCGAACTCCGTCGAAATCGCAGTCCGTTGCGCGTTTCGCCCTGAGGGACGAAAGCCCATCCTGCCGCGCTTCGTTCCCGGCGATGACAGCCTGAGCGAAATCGAAAATTTCCGGCTGGAGGCGGCGGAGCTGAAGCGTCAGGCCAAGGAAGGGCTGGCACATCGCCACGAGGTAGCGGGATTGGCCGCCGGCTACACGCGGGACGATTACGACAAACGTCTCGCCTACGAGATTGACGTCATCACCCAGATGAAGTTTCCCGGCTATTTTCTTATCGTTGCCGACTTCATCAAGTGGTCGAAGGCGAACGGCGTTCCCGTCGGGCCGGGACGCGGTTCGGGTGCGGGCTCTCTCGTCGCCTACGCGCTGACGATCACCGATCTCGATCCATTGCGGTTCGGACTGCTGTTCGAGAGGTTTCTCAATCCCGAGCGCATATCGATGCCCGATTTCGACGTCGATTTTTGCCAAGAAAAGCGCGACCGCGTCATCTCATATGTGCAGAGCAAGTACGGCGAGAACCGTGTCGCGCAGATCATCACGCACGGCAAATTGCAAGCCCGCGCCGTGCTGCGCGACGTCGGCCGCGTGCTGCAGATTCCGTATGGGCAGGTTGATCGGCTTATGCAAGCTTGTGCCGAACAATCCGGCCAATCCCGTCACACTTAGGCAAGCCATCGACGGCGAGCCGAAACTGCAGGAAGAGCGCGATCGGGAGCCGATCGTGGCGCGCCTCTTGGAGATCGCCGAAAAGCTCGAGGGGCTATACCGCCACGCTTCCACGCATGCCGCTGGCATCGTCATCGCCGACCGCCCGCTCGAGGAGCTGGTACCGCTTTACCGTGACGCGAAGTCGGCGCTTCCGATCACGCAATTCAACTGGAAAATGGTCGAGGCAGCCGGCCTCGTCAAATTCGACTTTCTGGGTCTGAAGACGCTAACCGTGCTCGAAAAAGCCGTCGAGCTTGTGCGCCGGGGACGTGGCATCGCCGTCGACCTCGCAACGCTGCCGCTCGATGACAAGGCGACTTACGACATGCTTGCTAAGGCCGATTCGGCAGGCGTGTTCCAGCTCGAAGGTTCGGGCATGCGCGAAAGCTTGAAGCGGCTGAAGCCCGACCGCTTCGAGGACATCATCGCTATGGTGGCCCTCTATCGCCCCGGCCCGATGGACAACATCCCGACCTACATCAATCGCAAGCACGGCGAAGAGCCCGTCGAATATCTTCACCCGATGCTCGAAGGAATTTTGAAAGAGACCTACGGCGTCATCATCTATCAGGAACAGGTGATCCAGATTGCGCAGATCATGGGAGGATATTCGCTCGGCCAAGCCGACCTGTTGCGGCGCGCGATGGGAAAGAAGGATAAGGCCGAGATGGCCAAGCAGCAGGCCCGCTTCCTCGAAGGTGCAGTTGCGAAAGGCGTGAAGCGCGACGATGCTATCTACATCTTCAATCTTGTCGATAAGTTTGCGGGCTACGGCTTTAACAAATCGCACGCCGCCGCTTACGCGCTCGTCAGCTATCAGACCGCCTACCTGAAGGCGCACTTCCGCGAGGAATTTTTTGCCGCGTCGATGACGCTCGACATGGGCAACACCGATAAGCTCTCGATGTTTGCTTCGGAAGCGCGCAAGTCCGGCATTGCAATGCGGCCGCCGAGCGTCAACGTTTCGGGTGTCGATTTCGGCGCTGAGCCTCCTGAGGGCGATGCAAAAACCGGTGCCATTCGCTATTCGTTGGCGGCGCTGAAGAACATCGGCGCTGGCGCGGTCGAGACGATCGTCAATGAGCGCGAAGCCAACGGTCCCTTTGTATCGCTGGCCGATTTTTCAAGCCGCGTCGATGCGAAGGCACTGAACAAACGCGCCATTGAAACGCTTGCCAAAGGCGGGGCCTTCGACGAGCTCGAGCCAAACCGTGCGCTGGTCGCCGCCAATACCGATACCATACTGGCGATGGCTCAACGGCGGACGTCCGATGAAGCGCAGGGCACGACCGATCTTTTCGGCGGCAGTGGCGAGCCTGTCGACATGGTATTGCGATCGGCAGATGCCTGGACGCCGATGGAGCGCCTCTCGGCCGAGTTCGAAGCGGTCGGCTTTTATCTATCGGGTCACCCTCTCGACCAATACGAGCGCGTATTGGCGAAGCTCGGCGTACGCCGCTACAACGAATTCGAGATCCTGGCGCAACGTGGCGCAACCGCCGCCCGCTTGGCCGGCATCGTCCTTGCCGCGCGAGAACGGCGGTCGCAGAAAGGCAACAAGTTTGCGTTTGCTACCTTCTCGGATGCCACCGGTCAGTTCGAGGCTGTGATTTTTTCCGACACGCTTGCAGCCTCCCGTGAACTTCTGGAGCCGGGCACCCCGGTCATTGTGGGAATCGAAGCAGAGCGGGACGGCGAGACGCTGAAGATGCGCGTCCAATCGCTCGAAGCACTCGACAAGGCGGCAGCCGGCGTGCCGCGCAATTTGAAACTCGTGCTGGATGGCAAAAACGTAGCGTCAAATGCTATGGGACTTTCGGAAATCAGCGGCCGGTTGCAGTCGCGGCCGCGCGGCGGCGAGGTGCGGATTGTTCTGCCTCTCGACGACCGTCGTTGCGAAATGGAATTTGTCCTGCCGGGACGGTACGACGTCTCACCACAAGAGGCTGGGAAGTTGGCAGCTCTAGCATTCGTGGCGGAGGTGATCGAGGCTTAGTATCACCGGTTGTGGGTGTGTTATGTAACACTCAGCTTCCATAAAATTTCTATCAGCGAACGACGGCTTTGTTATCAGGTAGGCGTTATCGGTCAGACGCTTGTGCGTCCCTTACCAGATAGGAGCCCTTAATGAAGAAGAGCTTGATTGTGGCAGCAACGTTTGCTGCTATCAGTCTTGGTGCGGCCAATGTGGCCAGTGCCGGTGTGGCCGGAACCAGCCTTGCTGGCATCAGCGCCCACGCCGACACGCAAATCACTGATCAGGTCCACTATAGGCACTGACGGCATCGGCATCACCGCAGGCATTGGGTTTGCACGTGGCGTCATCACCGCAAGCACTGCTGGTGGCGGTAACCTCGCGCCCTAGTTAGGACGGAGGCAGTGCTGCGGCACTGCCTTCTTCTGACACATTCGGGTGCATAGCTCATCAAATAGGGCTGGACGACAATGAGGTTGAATCATGTCGAAATTCTATATGATCTTGCTGAGCTGCTTGCTGTTCGCGCCTGCCGCGCACGCGGCGGCAATGAACGCTGCTGACATCAAGAAAAACTTGGAAGCAGCAGCTTCCGACCCGGCCAAGGTCACTGCTTACTGCGCCATGTCCAAAAAGATGGATGAAGTCGGCGACGACCAGAAAAAGGCCGAAGCCGCCGGCGACGAGATCGACGGTTATTTCTCAAAGCTTGGCGAAGACTTTCAAGGTGCCTGGGATGCCGGGCAGGATGCTGCCGATGGTTCGCCCGAAGCAAAAGCGATAGACGAGGCGATGAACACGCTCGATTCAAAGTGCAAGTGACGGAGGCCTGCTTCTGACCCAATCACCCGAACGGTGATCTCAAATTCATGACGTTCTCGACGCATCGCGTATCGGACCCAAAGGGTTTCGGTTCGCGATGCGTCTTGTTTTTAATGAAGACATGCGCCGAGCCTGCGGTCGATCGGTGCTCTTGCGCCCGGACGCGATCGCCCCTATAGAGCTCCCATCTCACACGCGAGACTTTGCGCTTTGCGGATAAAAAGCCCCGCATCGCGCTCCGGTGGAGAAACGCAAGTGGTTGAAAAACCTTGCTGATCTCTTCTCCGTCTCGCGGAGGTCTAACCGGAAAAGGGACTTATTGCGATGGCACTTCCCGCCTTCAACATGCGTCAGCTATTGGAAGCTGGCGTTCACTTTGGACACCAATCCCACCGCTGGAACCCCAAGATGGCACCGTTCATCTATGGGTCGCGGAACAAAATCCACATTCTCGATCTTACGCAGACGGTGCCGATGCTGCATCAGGCGCTGCTCAAGGTTTCCGAAACGGTCGCCGGCGGCGGACGCGTCCTCTTCGTTGCGACAAAGCGTCAGGCCTCCGACGGTATCGCAGAAGCTGCAAAGCGAAGCGCCCAGTACTTCATCAATCATCGCTGGCTTGGCGGCACGCTGACGAACTGGAAAACCGTTTCTCAGTCGATCCGCCGGCTGCGCCAGCTCGACGACATTCTTGCCGACCCGCAGGGCCGCACGAAGAAGGAAGTCCTGAACCTGCAGCGCGAGCGCGATAAGCTCAATCAGTCGCTGGGCGGCATCAAGGACATGGGCGGCACGCCGGACCTTCTCGTCGTCATCGACACGAACAAGGAAGCAATCGCCATCCAAGAGGCACGCAAGCTCGGCATTCCGATTGTTGCGATCGTCGATACCAACTGTGATCCCGACGGCATCGATTTTCCGGTTCCCGGCAACGATGACGCCGGCCGTGCGATCACGCTTTACTGCGATCTGATGGCGCGGGCCGCACTCGATGGCATCGAAAGAGCGCAGGGTTCGTCTGGTGTCGATATTGGGGCCTCTGAATCGCCGCCGGCTGAAGACTTGCCGAAGGTCACTTTCAAGGGCATCGAAGCGCCGCGCGGTGAAGCCGACGATCTCAAACGTATCATCGGCATTTCACCGAAGCTCGAGCAGCGGCTCAACGATGCCGGCGTCTATCATTTCTGGCAAATCGCCGACCTCGATGCCGATTATGTTGGAGCTCTCGATCGTCAGCTGAAGCTCAAAGGCCAGATTGCCAAGGAAGATTGGGTCGGCCAGGCCAAGAAACTCGTCGAGGCCGCAGCCGTTTAACGCCGAGTCAGGCGACGCGCTTCTAAGCGTGAATAAATCTTACAATTAGGCGCCCTTGCCGGCGCCTCGAACCGCATAGGTGACAGATGACGACGATCACCGCCGCTGATGTAAAGAAGCTGCGCGACATGACCGGCGCAGGCATGATGGACTGCAAGACGGCGCTGACCGAAACAGGTGGCGACATCGAAGCGGCCGTCGATTGGCTGCGCAAAAAGGGACTATCGAAGGCCGCGAAGAAATCGGGCCGCATTGCCGCCGATGGCCTCATCGGCATTGTTGCCAAAGGCAGGGAAGGCGCCGTTGTCGAGGTGAACTCCGAAACGGACTTCGTCGCACGCAACGAGCAGTTCCAAACACTCGTGCGCGATATCACGGGACTCGCCCCGGCGGCGAAGGGCGATCTGAAGAAGCTCCTCGCGGCGACGTATCCGGGCACCAAGAACACGGTCGAAACGCACGTCCAGGAAATGGTCGCGACCATCGGCGAGAACATGACGTTGCGGCGGACCTCGGCACTTTCCGTCAAGGAGGGCGTCGTCGCCGATTACGTTCATAACCGCGTGGCCGACGGTCTCGGCAAAATCGGCGTACTCGTTGCGCTCGAGAGCGCCGGCGACGAACCGACCTTGTTCGAGGCTGGTCGAATGCTGGCGATGCACGTCGCGGCAGCGAGCCCGCTCGCCCTCGACATTTCCGCCGTTCCCGCCGAGGTGCTCGAGCGCGAGAAGGCAATTCTCGCCGAAAAGAACCAGGGCAAGAAGCCGGAGGTTCTCGAAAAAATTATTTCTGGCGGCCTCAAAGCCTTCGCCAAGGAAAACTGCTTGCTGGAACAGCAGTACATCCATGACACGACGAAAACCGTCGCTCAGGCCATCAAGGACGCCGAATGCCGGGCTGGCGCGGCAATCAAGGTTGTCGGCTTTGCGCGGTATGCTTTGGGTGAAGGAATCGACAAGAAGGAAGAGGACTTCGGCGAAGAAGTCCGCAAACTTGCGGGCGGCGGGCGCTAGTCGCAATCGCGCCGCTAGTCGGAATCGGTTTGTCGCGCTAGGTATCGGCCGGCCGGTCGTCGATCGGCCGGTTTTTTGTGTGGTCTCGGTAGGAGCGGCAAGCGATGACAGCCCCTCGGCCAGAACTCAAGTACAAGCGGCTGCTGCTGAAGCTATCGGGCGAAGCGCTGATGGGCAAGCAGCCCTACGGCATCGACATGTCGGTCGCCGACCGGTTGGCAAACGACATCGCCGAAACCGCCGCGGCGGGCGCCCAGATTGCCATCGTCGTCGGCGGCGGAAACATTTTCCGTGGTCTCACCGGCGCCGCGAAGGGCATGGACCGGGCAACGGCCGACTACATGGGTATGCTCGCCACCGTAATGAATGCGTTGGCATTCCAGAACGCTCTCGACCACCGGGGGGTGGCGGCCCGCGTGCTATCGGCGATTCCGATGCAGACCATCTGCGAGAGTTACGTGCGCCCGAAGGCCTTGAGCTACATCAGCAAAGGCCACGTCGTGATATTTGCTGCCGGCACGGGCAACCCCTTTTTCACGACCGACACGGCGGCGGTGCTGCGCGGAATTGAGATGAATTGTGACGCGGTCGTAAAGGCGACGCAGGTTGATGGGGTCTATTCGGCGGACCCGAAAAAGGATTCCCAAGCGAAACGTTTCGACCGCCTCAGTTATTCGCAAGTTTTAGCGAATGATCTCAAAGTAATGGACGGCGCGGCCATCGCTCTTGCCCGCGACAACGGACTTCCGCTAATTGTGGTTTCCATCGAAGAGCCGGGAAATCTCTTGAAAGTCGTGCGTGGACAAGCACGTCAGACCATCATCGAGGGAGCCGGCTAAAAACCGCCGTAGCGTTCGAACCGCCGCCGCGTACCGTGGCTAGTGCGGATCAGCGCATCGCGCGCTGGGAGAATGAAAAATGTCTTTGGCGACCCACGATATCAAAGAGATTGAAAAGCGCATGCGCGCATCGATCGACGCTTTGAAGCGAGAATTTTCAGGACTGCGCACCGGGCGGGCAAGTGCCAATCTGCTCGATCCCGTGCAAGTCATGGTCTACGGCTCTCGAATGCCGCTCAATCAGGTTGCAACCGTCTCGGTGCCCGAGCCGCGCATGATCTCGGTCCAGGTTTGGGACCGATCGAACGTGGCGGCTGTTGATAAGGCCATTCGAGAAGCCAACCTAGGTCTCAATCCCATTATGGACGGCCAGATATTGCGCCTTCCTATTCCTAGCCTCACGGCGGATCGGAGGCAGGAACTCGTGAAACTCGCCCACAAGTATGCAGAGCAGGCGAGGATCGCCATCCGCAATGTTCGCCGCGAGGGCATGGACCTTCTGAAGAAGCTCGAAAAAGACGGCAAAATGAGCCAGGACGATCATCGGGGCAATTCCGAGAAGGTTCAGGAACTGACGGACAGGCTCATCAAGGAGGTTGACGCGACTCTCGTCACGAAAGAGGCTGAAATTCAGAAAGTATGACGGGTTTCGAGGGGGGCGCACGGGCGCTCGAAGATCTTTGAAGCGCCTTTCAAGCATTTCGCCACAGAGGGCCATGCGACGGTGCCGCTAGGAATGAAGCATTCCGACAATGGACTCGAGAACCTGACGCCACCCCGGCACGTCGCTATCATCATGGATGGCAACGGGCGCTGGGCAAAAGAGCGAGGTCTGCCGCGGACACTTGGGCATCGGCAAGGTGTCGAAGCCGTGCGCAGAGCCGTTCGCGCCGCGATCGAAATGAAGATCACGTTTTTGACGATCTTCAGCTTTTCTTCCGAAAACTGGAAACGGCCCGCCGAAGAAGTCGATGATCTGATGGGCCTGATGAAGCGGTTCATCCGGCGCGACCTCGCCGAACTGCACGAGGCAGGGGTTTGCATACGCATCATCGGCGAGCGCCAGCAGGTCGATGGCGAGCTGATGACGCTCATCGACGAGGCCGTCGAACTGACGCGCGGCAACGACCGGCTGACGCTGGTCATCGCATTCAACTACGGCTCGCGCGGCGAACTCGCGAGAGCGGCGCGCAGACTTGCCGAACAGGTTGCTGCCGGTGAAATCGACCCCTCCGCGATCACCGTCGAGCGGATGGCGAATGCGCTTGATACATCGGGAATTCCCGACCCCGATCTGCTGATCCGGACCTCAGGCGAAATGCGGTTGTCGAACTTTATGCTGTGGCAGACAGCGTACTCGGAATTCGTTTTTCTTGATTGCTATTGGCCGGATTTCGACAAGGCGGCATTCGAAGGAGCAATCCGCGAGTTCCGCGCCCGTGAGCGCCGCTTCGGCGGCTTGACGAAGCGGTCAACTGCGTGAGGACGCCGATGCCTGCAGAGCCCGACGATCACCCGGAGCCTTTTTCAAACAAATTCGGAATCTCGTCCGGCGAGCTCAAGGAACGCGTCGTCTCGGGTCTCATCATCGCACTTCTGGCCCTCATTATGGTCTACTGGAGCCCGAAGGCTTTCGCGGTGCTGACGTTTCTCGTCGCGGCCGCGATGAGCTGGGAGTGGGGAAAGATCGTTAGAGGACCGACAGCGGACATCGGCACGGTCGTCCACATTCTCGCCGTCCTTGTGGCGGCAGTCCTTACGGCTTCTGGAATGGCTGGGCTCGGCGTCGCAGCCGCAATTATCGGTGCAATCGCGGTATCGGCGCTTGTTTACGGAAGCGGCCGGTCGCAGCTTTCGGGCGCCGGCGTGCTTTACACGGCACTGCCTGTCGTCTCGCTTGGTTGGCTCCGAGGCGACGAGCCGCTCGGATTTGACGCCGTGCTTTTCGTACTGTTGACGGTGGCCGTGACCGATATCGCGGCTTACATGGCCGGCCGGTCGATTGGCGGTCCGAAGCTCTGGCCCGAGGTTTCGCCGAACAAAACCTGGTCAGGGCTCATCGGCGGAGTCCTCGCAGCCGCGATCACCAGCGTCCTTTTCGCCAAGATCTCGGGAACCGGCTCGGCGAGTTGGCTTGCAAGCCTCGGGTTCATTATGGGACTAGTGGCACAGGGCGGGGATTTGGCGGAGTTGGCATTGAAGCGGCATTTCAATCTGAAGGACGCAAGTCACCTGATTCCGGGCCATGGTGGCTTCATGGATCGCATGGACGGCGTCGTTACGGCGAGCATCGCGGCAGCATTGATCGCCTTCGCGATCGACGCATACGCGCCTGCGCGCGCTCTTCTCTACGGGTCATGAAACGATGGCATTGACGGCGAGCGTTCCGAATAGGCCAGTGGTCCGCGTGCCGGTCGCGGGATTTGGCGCGCCGGAGGCTTCCGCGCCGATGCGTCTCTCCGTTCTCGGCGCCACAGGCTCGATCGGAAAAAACACGCTCGATCTCGTAGGACGTGCGCCTGATCGTTTTGAAATTGTAGCGCTGACGGCGCAGTCGAACGCCAGCGAGCTTGCTGTCCTCGCCCGGCGACATCGCGCCAGGTTCGCGGTCATTGGTGACGAAAGCCAGCTCGCCGAACTTTGCGACGCTCTTGCCGGAACTGGCATCCCCGTGGCAGCAGGAATAGATGCGCTTATCGAAGCAGCGATGATGCCCGCCGACTGCGTCATGGCGGCTATCGTCGGCGCGGCGGGCTTGCGTCCGACATTCGCAGCCGCATCCCGCGGGGCTCGCATCGCGCTCGCCAACAAGGAGTGTTTGGTCTCGGCGGGCCATGTGTTCACGGCCGAAATCGCGCGTTCCGGCGCGGAGCTTCTGCCCGTCGACAGCGAACATTCCGCCGCCTTCCAGGCGCTCTCCGGCGCCGACCCGAAGTCGATCGAGAAGATTGTTCTCACGGCTTCCGGTGGCCCGTTCCGCACATGGACGCGCGAGGCACTCGAGGCGGCGACGCCGGAGCAGGCTCTCAAGCATCCGAACTGGTCGATGGGCGCCAAAGTCACCATCGACAGTGCGACGTTGATGAACAAAGGCCTCGAGCTGATCGAGGCATTTCACTTGTTCCCGGTCCCTGCCGAGGCACTCGATTGCGTCGTCCATCCGCAGTCGATCGTGCATTGCCTCGTCAGCTACGTCGACGGCTCGGTGCTTGCTCAGATGGCGCCGCCCGACATGCGCACGCCGATTGCAGTGGCGCTCGCGTGGCCGAAGCGAATGGCAGCGCCGACGGAAAAACTCGATCTGGCGCGGCTCGGGTCTTTGACGTTCGAGGCGCCCGATGAGGTTCGTTTCCCGGCCTTGCGCGTGGCAAAAGCGGCTTTGCGGCGCGGCGATACGGCGCCTGCGGTGCTGAACGCCGCCAACGAAGTCGCCGTCAAAGCATTCCTCGATAGACGGCTCAAATTTCTCGACATTGCCTCGCTCGTCGAAGGGACGATCGACGAGGCAGAGCGTCAGGGTGCCATATGCCAGGCACACTGCCTCGACGACATATTGTATGTCGATGGCCTTGCGCGCCGGCTGGCCGCTGAAAAACTGAATGACTATTGAGGCGCGGCGCGCTTAAAATGACTACTCTCGCCTGCTGCTGCGGCGTACCACTAAGGGATTGATATTTAATGGACTATTTGTCGACGCTAGCCACTGGAATTTGGCAGTACGGCATCATGTTCCTGCTGGTGCTGACGCTCGTCGTCTTCATCCACGAGCTTGGGCATTTTCTCGTGGCGCGCTGGTGCGGCGTGGCGGTCAAAGCGTTCTCGATCGGCTTCGGCCCGGAAATCTACGGTTTCTATGACAAGCACGGCACGCGCTGGCGGTTTGCCTGGATCCCGCTCGGCGGCTACGTCAAATTCATCGACGACGACAATCCGACGTCGCAACGCGCCTCTCGCGGCGAAAAGCCGTTGACGGCCGATGAGCGCGCCGGCGCCTTCCAATCCAAGTCGGTAGGGGTAAGAGCCGCCGTCGTCGTGGCCGGTCCTGTCGCCAATTTTCTTCTCGCGATCGTGCTCTATGCAGGGCTCAACGCCGTCGTCGGCGTGCGCGTCCTGCCGGCCTACGTCGACGCGGTGGTAGCCAACTCGCCGGCCGCCCGCGCCGGCTTCATGCCGGGCGATAAGATCGTTGCGATCGGCAACAACAAAATCGAGAAATTCGACGATCTTCAACGCATTGTCGGCTCGAATGCAGGTCAGGAACTGACCTTCACGGTCGAGCGGGCCGGCCAAACGCTGGCGCTGAAGGCGACACCGAACGTCGACGAACAGAGGGATGCGTTGGGTCGTACTTTCAGGCGCGGTCTGATCGGCATTCAGCGGTCGGTTTCGCCCGATAAAGTCAGCACGAAAGCCGTCAGCATTCCCGAGGCCATTGTGCTCGGCGTGACGGAAACCTACGGCAACATCACCCAGGCCCTCAGCGGCATCGGCGATATCATAACCCGCAAGCAGTCGGCCGAGCAGATGGGCGGGCCGATCATGATGGCCGAGGTGACCGCCAAGGTTGCCGAGCTTGGCATCGACCCGATGCTGCGGTGGATAGCGTTCATTTCGGCTAACATCGGATTCTTGAACTTGCTTCCGATACCGATTTTGGACGGCGGTCACCTAATGTTCTACGCTTATGAAGCGGTGCGGGGAAAACCAGCCGGCGAGCGCCTTCAGCAAATGGGATTCCAAGTAGGCTTGGCCCTGCTGATGATGTTGATGGTTTTCGTGAATTTCAACGACATTATGAACGTTTGGCGACGGCTGACGGGTACCGGCTAAGCTCCTGCAAAATCATGCGAGAGTGGCGTAAACTTGCCACTTTGCGAGGCCTTGCTGAATCGTTAAAAGCGATATGTTGCGCAGCAGGTTAAACTTCGATTCGGCGGGGGCCGCTTAGAAGTCCAAATGCCGGCTGCGCAAGCCACGGATACGTCACGACCGTTTGAACGACAAAAACACTGCGCATGAGTGTGACGCTGCCGCCGACAGCGCGCATGTGAGATGGGGGTCGGCGGCACACGGGGGCTATTCCGCGTATGCAGAGAATTGAGATCATCCTGGCGGGCTTAATGCGCCTGATGCTGGCGCTTGCAGTTGCCTCGCCGATGGTCGCGATGGGGGATGCCACCTGGACAGGTGCTGCGTTTGCTCAAGGCGTGATCAAGAACATCGAAGTCGTCGGCAATCGTCGCGTCGAGCCGGAGACCGTCAGATCCTATCTGCAATTCAGTACCGGTGAGGCCCACAACGCAGGCAAGGTCGACGCCTCGATCAAGGCGCTGTTCGCCACCGGGCTATTCGCTGACGTTGCGATCGACAACAAGGGTTCGACCGTCGTCGTGACGGTCAAGGAAAACCCGGTCATCAACCAGGTGGCTTTCGAAGGCAACAGCGAGGTCGATACGGCGACGCTGACCGGCGAAGTCCAGCTCAAGCCGCGATCGGTGTTCACGCGCGCCAAGGTCCAGGCCGATGTGCAGCGCATCCTCGACGTCTATCGCCGCCAGGGACTTTTTGCCGCGAGTGTCGAGCCGAAGATCATTCAGCTCGAGCAGGATCGCGTCAATCTCGTGTTCGAGATCACCGAAGGCAAAACGACGAAAGTCAAAGGCATCAACTTCGTCGGCAATCACGCCTTTTCCGATAGCCAGCTGCGCGACATCATCTCGACGACGCAGCAAGGCTGGTTCGATTTCCTCAAGGGTACGTCCGTCTACGATCCGGACCGGATGAATCTCGATCGCGAGTTGATCCGCCAGTATTACCTGAAAAACGGCTACGCCGACGTCAGCGTCACGGCCGCCAACGCCGAAATCGATCCGGACGAGAGCGGCTTCCTCATCACGTTCGCGATCGATGAGGGACAGCTTTACAATTTCGGTGCCGTGCAGATGGAAAGTTCTCTGCCTGATGTGCTGCCGCAGGACTATCAGAGCGAAATTCTGACTCACGCCGGCGACGTTTACGATGCCTCCGAGATCGACAAGACGACGGAAGCGTTGACGCTTGCGATCGCCGAGAAGGGTTACGCCTTCGCGCGCGTTCGGCCACGCCCTATTCCTGATGCGGCGGCCCACACGATCGGCATTACCTATATCGTCGATGAAGGTCCGAGAATTTACATCGAGCGCATCAACGTCATCGGCAACGATCGCACGAAGGATTACGTGATCCGCCGCGAATTCCGCCTTGCGGAAGGTGATGCCTTCAACGGCATGCTCGTCGATCGCGCCAAGAAGCGCCTGCAGGGGCTGGGCATTTTCAAGAATGTTGAAGTCAAGCGACGCCCTGGTTCGGCGCCTGACCGCATCGTTCTCGACGTGGAAGTGACAGAACAGTCGACGGGCGAGCTTTCGTTCGGTGCCGGCTACTCGACGAGTGAAGGTGTAATCGGCGACGTGTCGATCACCGAACGCAACTTGTTCGGCAATGGCCAATACTTGCGACTTGGCTCTCTCTGGCTCGTTCGAGCGGTTACAGGTCGACCTGTCGTTCACCGAGCCGCGCTTCCTCGACCGCAATCTTGCCGCTGGATTCGACCTTTACTACAAACAACTCAACTTTCAGCAAGAGGCCGGTTTCGATCAGAATAAGATTGGCGGCCAGGTTCGTCTGGCGTTCCCGCTCGCCGAAAACTTGTGGATGCAAACGCACTACGCGATTTCGCGCGATGACATCTTCAACGTTGCGAACAATGCTTCAGCGGCGATCAAGCAGGCCTGCGGCGCGAGTGGAGCGGGCTTGGTATTTGGCGCTGAGGCGAACTGCACGAACTCATCGTTCTTGACATCGCTCGTCGGCACGACGCTCAGCTACGACAAGCGAAACAATGCGAAAAATCCGACGCGTGGATTCTATTTGCAGTTGGATGACGACTTTGCCGGCGTCGGCGGCGACGCGCAGTACTGGCGCGTCAATTCCGAGGCTCGCGGCTACTATCCGGTCACCGAGAAGATCACGCTGGTCGGTCGCGTCATCGGCGGTCACATCCAGGGTTGGGGCGGCGAGGATGTCCGCCTGCTCGACACCTTCTTCAAAGGTGGCGAGACGATCCGCGGCTTCGATCGTGCCGGCTACGGTCCTCGTGATATCACGCCGGGCGGTAACAACGATGCGCTGGGCGGTCAGACCTACTGGGCCGCCACGGCCGAGGTTCGCTTCCCGCTGCCCTACGTGCCGGACGATCTTGGCCTCAGCGGCGCGTTTTTCGCAGATGCGGGTTCGCTGTTTGATGCGACGGGCGGCGCGAAAGCTGCTCTCGCGGCGCCTTGTGCTATAAACGGCACGCCCTGCGTCCTCGCCGACAGCTCCTCGATCCGGTCGTCGGTTGGCGCCAGCTTGATGTGGAACTCGCCGGTCGGCCCGATCCGCATGGACTTCGCCAAGGTCATAACGAAAGAAAGCTTCGACCAGACGCAGTTCTTCCGCTTCGGCGCCTCGACCAAGTTCTAGAAACCTAGCGGCAAAAGGGCCGGCGTCACCGACGCCGGCCCTTGCCCAGTGGCGCATTGCCGCTCGACGGAGCCGGGGCTTGCCAACGCCCTTCGGGTCGTCCATTCAACGTCATCAATCGTACATATATGTCTGAATACGTCTGAAGCATCGGCGTGCCGGAGGCAGCGTGATGGAGCATCCCGGATTTTTCGAACGCGCCGGACCGTATCCGCTCGCCGAAGTCGCGGCTGCCGTCGGTGCCGAACTCGCCGAGGGCGCCGAACCGGGCGCGCTGATCGATGACGTGCGCACGCTTTCCGATGCCGGCCGAACCAGCATCACATTCGTCGATAACATGAAATATCTGCCGCAGCTCGCGACGACCGCGGCCGGCGCCTGCCTCGTCGCGCCGGCGCTCGCCGCCCGCGTTCCGGCCGCAACGGCGGCTCTCGTCACCAAGAAGCCGTATCACGGCTTCGCCCGGGCTCTGACGCTGTTCTATCCCTCCGCGCTGCAATCGATGGCTGCAACGCCCGGAGCGCCTCCTATCGATCCGACAGCCAATCTCGAGGACGGCGTTCTGATAGAGCCGGGCGCCGTCATCGGCCGCGAAGCCCAGATCGGCGCAGGAACGCGGATCGCCGCGGGCGCCGTCATCGGGGCGCGGGTCACGATCGGCCGCAATTGCTACATCGGGGCGCTCGCAACAGTCACCCATGCTCTGATCGGCGACCGGGTCATTATCCATACAGGCGTGCGGATCGGGCAGGACGGCTTCGGCTTCGCAATGGGCCCTGGCGGCCACCTGAAAGTGCCGCAGATCGGGCGGGTCATCATCCAGGACGACGTCGAAATCGGCGCCAATACAACCATCGACCGCGGCGCTCTTAAGGATACGATGATCGGCGAAGGCACAAAAATTGATAATCTCGTGCAGATTGGGCACAACGTCGTTCTCGGACGGCATTGCGTGATTGTCGCGATGTGCGGCATCTCAGGTTCGACGGAACTCGGCGATTATGTCGTCATGGGCGGCCAATCCGGAACCGTCGGGCACATCAAGATCGGCAACGGCGCTCAAGTTGGTGGCGCGTCGCATCCGACGCACGATGTGCCGGCAGGTGCCAAGTATTTCGGTACTCCCGCGAAGTCGCTGCGTGAGGCGGCACGCGAGCAGGCCTTGATCAAGCGGCTCGCCGCGCGCGACAAGGACAGCTATGACGACAAAAAAGGGCCGGGCGAGAGCTGATTAGGCTGACGGTTGCGATTACGCGAGCGACCTTTTGGAGTTTGACGGATATGGACGACAAGGCAAAGGCCGGCAAAAAGCTCGGCACCGCGGATATTGCGACAGTGATGAAGCTGCTGCCGCACCGCTATCCGTTCCTGCTCGTCGATCGCATGTACGACATGAATGCTGATGAAAGCTGCGTCGGCGTCAAGAACGTCACGATCAACGAGCCATTCTTTCAGGGTCATTTCCCGCAATTCCCGGTGATGCCGGGCGTGCTGATCATCGAAGGGTTGGCGCAAACGGCGGGTGCGCTTTGCGTTTCGAACGTCGGCGAGGATTATCGCGCCGAGCTCGTTTATTTCATGGGCATCGATAACGCCAAGTTCCGCAAGCCCGTGCTGCCCGGCGACCAGCTTCACTACCACGTTCGCAAGATCCGCAACCGCGGCCGCGTCTGGCGCTTCCGAGGCGAAGCGAAGGTGAATGGCCAGGTCGTGGCGGAAGCAGAAATCAGCGCAATGCTCGCCGATTCCGCCGACGCGCGCGCCTTTGCGAGCAAAAATGGCTGACGTCCAAGTCCACCCGACTGCGATTGTCGAGGACGGCGCGCGGCTTGCCGCAGGGGTGAAGATCGGCCCGTTTTGCCTGGTCGGGCCAGAGGTCAGCCTCGGCGAACGCGTCGAACTCTTAAGCCATATCGCCGTCGCCGGGATGACAACTATCGGGGCCGGTACCCGCATATTTCCGTTCGCCTCGATCGGCCACCAGCCGCAGGATTTGAAATACAAGGGCGAGCCGTGTTCGCTGACGATCGGCTCCGACTGCATCATTCGCGAAGGCGTCACGTTGAATCCCGGCACGGCCGGCGGCGGTTCCGTCACGACGATCGGCAACGGCTGCGCTTTCCTCGCGAACAGCCACGTCGGTCATGACTGCAAGGTTGGCGACGGCGTCATTTTCTCGAACAACGTGATGCTTGCCGGCCATTGCACCGTCGGCGACTACGCCATCATCGGCGGCGGCGCGGCGGTCATCCAGTTTGCGCGCATCGGGCCTCACGCATTCGTCGGCGGCATGTCGGGGCTCGAGAACGATCTCATTCCTTACGGAATGGCGCTCGGCAATCGCGCCTATCTGTCGGGCCTCAACATCATCGGCTTGCAGCGGCGCGGCTTTTCGCGCGCCGATATTCACGATCTGCGACGCGCTTACCGGCTGCTCTTTGCCGCCGAGGGCACGCTCGTCGAACGCATGGAAGACGTGGCCGAGGAATTTTCCGGTCATGCGACGGTGCAGGAAATTCTTGCCTTTATTCGCGAGGGCGGCAAGCGCTCGCTATGCACGCCGAAGAACGGTGCGGAGAGCTGAGGCGGGCCATGAACGGGCCGGCCGGTCGCATCGGGATCATCGCGGGGGGCGGCACGCTTCCCGGCGAGGTCGCCCACAGCGTGGTCAACCGCGGTGGCAGCGTCCACATCATCATGCTCGAAGGTGCCGATCCGGCGCTGGAAACCTTTCCGCATACGTTCGTCAACTGGGCTCAGCTCGGGCGCGCGACAACGGCGCTGAAGCGAGCGGACGTCCGTGAAATTCTCGTGCTTGGAGCGGGCGCGCGGCCGTCATTTCGCAACGCCCGGCCCGACTTCGCATTCATTCGATCGCTGCCTGCCGTTTTTCGGCTTCTAAAAGCCGGCGGCGATGACGCTGTTTTGCGTGGACTTTTGGGAGTGTTGGAGGCGCAGGGCCTGACCGTCGTCGGCGTCGGCGATGTCGCCCGCGAGCAGCTTATCGCCGAAGGCGCCTTGACGGAGCACAGCCCATCGCTCGAAGACGCCGCCGATATCGAAAAGGGGTTTGCGTTGATCGCCGCGCTCGGGTGCTACGATATCGGGCAGGCGGCCATCGTGACGGACGGCCGGATCGAAGCCATCGAGGGCGCGGAAGGAACCGACCGCATGCTGAAGCGCGTCGCAGAGGCGCGGCGCATTGCGGATCGACGCGGCCGCCGGGGCGTGCTCGTCAAGCGGCCGAAACCGGGCCAGGATCTTCGCGTCGATTTGCCGGCGATAGGTCCGAA
>CAWHZB010000013.1:0-141642 GCA_963833715.1 uncultured Alphaproteobacteria bacterium | reverse complement strand
CACCAACTTCAATCTCGTCGGCGGAGCCCGCTACGATCTCACGCCGACAGGCGGCCGCACGATCGGATGCTCTCGCCACGGAGATCGAAGCCGCGCTCCCGGAGCTCTGGTCGCTGTCCGGCGGCACTCCGATCTTCGTCGAGCGAACGCGTGGGGTGGGCGTGATCGGCAAGGACCTCGCGATGGGAGTCGGCGTCACGGGGCCGACGCTGCGAGCGTCGGGCATCTCCTACGACGTGCGTACGCGGTTGCCGTACGACGCCTACTCCGAGCTGCCGGTCACGGTCGTCACGCGATCCGCCGGCGATGCGGAGGCGAGATTCCAGGTCCGGTTCGACGAGATCCGCCACTCGCTCTCGCTCGTCAAGAGCATCGTTTCCGGGCTTCCCGCGGGGCCGGTCTTCGGGAGGAAGCCCTTGAAGAATCCCAAATCGACGAAGCTTCCGAAGGGGGAGGTGTACGTGGCGGTCGAGTCCCCCCGCGGGGAGCTGGGGTTTCACATCGTCTCGAACGGCACCGCGTTTCCCCACCGCTTGAAGATCAATGCGCCGTCGTTCAAGAACCTCCAGACCGTCGCGCACATCCTGCCCGGCGGTCTCCTGGCGGACGTCGTCGCGACCTTGGGCTCGCTCGATCCGGTCTTGGGAGACGTCGATCGATGATGGCGCTCATCGGCTCGGCGGTGGTGCTCGGGGTCGCGATGACCATCGTCGCCTACATGACGTGGCTGGAGCGCAAGGTCGCCGCCCGGATGCAGAACCGCATCGGGCCTTACGAGGTCGGCTTTCCCCACGGCTGGCTCCAACCGTTGGCCGACGTCGCCAAGCTCATCGTCAAGGAAGACATCACCCCACGCGCCGCCGATCGCATCCTCTTCAACGTGGCGCCCATGCTGGTGGTCGTGCCGGCGCTCGTCGGATTCGCGTTCATCCCGCTCGCCCCTGGGCTCGCCATCGTCGATCACCCGTACTCGTTTCTCTTCTTCACGGCGTTCGCGTCGTTGACGCTGCTCGGCGTCTTCGCGGCGGGGTGGTCGTCGAACAACAAGTACGCGCTGCTCTCGGCCCTCCGCATGGTGGCGATGGCCGCCTCCTACGAAGTCCCGATGATCCTGTCGCTCCTCGTCCCGGCGATATTCGCCGACTCGTTCCAGCTCACCTCGATCGTCGAGGCGCAGCGTGGAGCTGTGGTTCGTGGCCTACCCCGTCGCCGGCCAGGTCGCCTTCGGGATCTTCCTCATCTGCGCCCTGGCCGAAGGGAACAAGTCCCCGCTCGACATCCTGGACGCGGAATCGGAGCTGATCGCCGCGTACAACGTGGAGTACTCGGGAATCAAGTTCGCGCTGTTCTACGCCGGCGAGTACGCGCACACCCTGGCGCTGTGCGCGCTCGCGGCGACCGTCTTTCTCGGCGGCTACCTGGGGCCGTCCTTTCTCCCGGGGTTCGTCTGGCTCACCGCAAAGTGCGCCGCTCCTGTTCGCGCTCATCCTGTGGATCCGCTGGAGCCTGATGCGTCTGCGGATCGATCAGGCGATCCGGCTGAACTGGATGGTCCTGCTCCCGGCTTCGCTCGTGAACATCCTCGTCGCGGCCTTCTGGGTCCTGAGGCGTTAGGCGTGCCGTCGTTTCGGAACGATCCTCGTCGGGACGCTGAGAGACGATGGGCATGACCGCGCGCAACGTCTTCCGTGCCGCCAACACGGTCCCCTACCCTCGGAAGAAGCGGCCGATACCGGGCCAGTGGCGGGCCGGCTCGTTCGCGCTGACCTTCGATCCGAAAACCGGCGAGGAGAACTGCATCGGGTGCCGGCTCTGCGAGTACATCTGCCCGTCCGAGATCATCACGGTCACGCTGAGAAAGGGCGAGCCGCGCCAGAACGGGATCGGGGCGACCTTCTGCGACGCGTTCGTGCTCGACTACCAGGCGTGCATGCAGTGCGAGCTGTGCATCCAGGTCTGCCCGACCGACGCGATCGTGATGACCCGCGCGCTGGCGCCCGCCACGACGACCCGCGACGGCCTGCTCTTGACCAAGGAGCGGCTCATGGCGAACGGCCAGGCGCTGCTGTCCGCGCCCGAGCTTCAATCGGAGGCCACTGCCGTCGAAGCTCCGCGAGTGGACCGATGCCGCGCGCGGCTGATCTCGCCTTCTACGTGCTCTCGGCCTGTCTGCTCTCGGCCGCCGTCCTCGTCGTCACGGCCAAGAGCCTGTTCCGCGCGGCCTTCGCGCTCTCCGCCGCGCTCGCCGCGACGGCAGGGCTGTACCTGCTGCTCACCGCGCCGCTTCTGGCCGCGGTCCAGATCCTTCTCTACACCGGCGGCGTGCTGACCCTGGTGGTCTTCGCCCTGGTGATCGCCGGAGCCAACACGGAAGAGAGACGCGTGGCGGAAGACCCGTGCCCGCGATGATCCTCGCCTCGGCGGTGTTCGTCGTCCTGGCGGCGTCGTTGCGCCGCCTTCCCGGCTGCAGGGCGGCGGCAGCCTCGAGAGCGGGAAGGGGGTCGGGCTCCTGCTCTTCCGCGACTACCTCGTTCCGTTCGAGCTCTTGTCCGTGCTGTTGCTCGGCGCGGTCTTCGGCGCGCTCCTGATCGCGCGCAAGGATCGCGCCGCATGACCCCTTCGAGCCTCCTGCTCGTGGCCGCGATGGTCTTCGCGATCGGGCTCTTCGGCGTTCTCGCCCGCCGCCACGCGATCGGCGTGCTGCTTTCGATCGAGCTGATGTTCAACGCCGTCAACCTGGCCGTCGTCGCCCTCGCCTGGTCCCGCGGCCTCCTGGCCGGGGTGGTGCTCGTCCTGTTCGGCATCGCGATCACGGTGGCCGAGATCGCGGTGGGCCTGGCGCTCGTGCTGCTCGCCTCGCGCACGCGGGACAGCGTGATCCTGGACGACCTCTCGGAGCTTTCGGGTTGACCGGAACCGCGCCGCTCCTCGTGCTCTTGGGACCGCTGACGGCGGCGGCGGCGCTCGCGCTCGTCCCGAAGCTGAGGCGGAGCGGAACGCCGGCCGCCGCCGTCTCGCTCGCCGGCATCGGAGTCTCGCTCATCGCCGCGGCGGCGGCGTTCCTCGCGGGTCCGGCGCCGGGCGTCCCCGTGATCGTCGAGATCGTCTGGGCGCCGATGACGACGGTGCCGTCGATCACGATCGGGTATCGCCGTCGACGGCATCTCCGCGCCGATGGCGGTGATGGTCGCGTTCATCGCGCTCGTCGTGCAGATCTACTCGCTCGCCTACATGTCCGGCGAGACGCCCGCGTCCTTCGGGCGGTACTACGCGTACCACTCGCTCTTTGCGTTCGCGATGCTGGGCCTCGTTCTCTCCGACAACCTGCTCTTGACCTACGTCTTCTGGGAGCTGGTCGGACTGGGGTCGTACCTGCTCATCGGGTTCTGGTTCGAAAAGCCCGAGGCCGGCCGCGCCGCCATGAAGGCGTTCTGGACGACGCGCCTGGGGGACGTCGGCTTCGCCCTGGGGATCGTGGTCCTCTGGTCCGCCGCCGGGACGCTCAACATCGCCGAGCTGTTCGTCGAAGGCGGACAGCGGCGCCCTGGCCGGGCGCCGCGCTCACGATCGGGCGTCGCCGGCATCTACCTCGGCGCGATGGGCAAGAGCGCCCAGTTCCCGTTCCACATCTGGCTCCCCGACGCGATGGAGGGCCCCACGCCCGTGTCGGCGTTGATCCACGCCGCGACGATGGTGGCGGCGGGCGTCTACTTGATGGTGAGGATCGCGCCGCTCCTGACGCACACGCCGCAGGTCGCCGCCGCGGTCTTCGCGATCGGCGTGCTCACCGCGTTCATCGCCGCGTCGATGGCGACGGTCGAAAACGACATCAAGCGGATCCTCGCGTTCTCCACCGTGAGCCAGCTCGGATTCATGATGGCCGCGGTGGGGTGCGGCGGGGCGGCGGCCGGCTACTTCCATCTCTTGACGCACGCGGTGTTCAAGGCGCTCCTGTTCCTCGCGGCGGGCTCGTTGATCCATGCGCGCGCACACCAACGACATCTTCAAGATGGGGAGCCTGCTGCGCAGGATGCCGGTCACCTGCACCGCGTTCGCCGTCGGCGCGCTGGCGCTGTCGGGCGTGTTCCCGACCGCCGGCTTCTTCTCGAAGGACGAGGTCCTGGCCGTCCGTCCTCGCTCGCGGGGCATCCGGTCGGCGTTCGCCGTCCTGATCGCGACCACGGGGATGACCGCGTTCTACATCGGCCGCGCTTGGCTCGTCGCCGCCATGGGCGACAGAACCGGCGGCCGGGCATCCCGCACGAGCCGCCCGCTGCGATGACGGTCCCGCTCGTCGTCCTCGCGGCGCTGCGCCGTCGTCGCAGGCGTCGCGCGCGGGCTTGATCCCGGCCGGGCGGCGACGAGCATGCCTCGCCGATCGTTCCGCTGCTCGGGACGGCGGCGGCGGTCGGCCGGCCTTGCGATCGCCTGGGCCGGGTACCAGCGGGCGTCTCTTCGATCCCGGCACGCGTCCGGACGCGCCCTGGGGCCGCTCGTCACCGTGCTCGACCGCCGCTGGTACGTGGACGACGTGTTCGAGGCCGGTCTACCGCCTCGATCTACCTCGGCGCCTTCGAACGCCGTGGCCTGGGTCGATCGCTACCTCGTCGATGGGCTCGTGAACGCCGTCACGTGGGCGACGTGGACCGGCGCCGGCCGCCTGACCGCGATCCAGAACGGACGCGTTCAGGATGCGCTGTACGCGACGGTGGCGGGGCTGATCGTCCTTCTGTGGCTGGCCCTCCCGCGATGAGCCAGCTCCTCCCGATCACGATCCTCTCCCCGTTCCTGGCCGCCGTGGTCCTCCTGCTCCTTCCGCAGCGCGCCGGCCGCGCCCTTCGTCTCGTCTCGCTCGCAGGCGCCCTCGTCCCGGCCGTGACCTCCGTCATGCTGCTCCGCGCGTACGACGCGGGCGTCGGGAGGCTTTCAGTTCGTCGTCGCGTTTCCGCTGATTCCGAAGCTGGGCCTGTCCTGGCACTTGGGCGTCGATGGGATCAGCGTGCCGCTCGTCCTGCTGACCGCGATCATCCATCTGACGTCGATCTTCACCTCGTGGACCTTGAAGACCCGCGAGAAGGAGTTCTTCCTCTTCGTCGCGCTCCTGGTGACCGGCGTCTACGGCGTCTTCGTCTCGCTCGACCTGTTCATCTTCTTCCTCTTCTACGAGCTGGCCGTCCTGCCGATGTACGTGCTGATCGGCATCTGGGGCTCGTCGATGACGATCGAAGGGCGCGGTCCGTTCGGCCGGCTGTTCGCCTTGGTCGGCGTCGGACGGAAGGAATACGGCGCGATGAAGCTGACGCTGTACCTGCTCGCCGGGTCGGCGTTCATCCTGCTCGGGATCTTCATCCTCTGGGTCGAAGGCGGGCCGCACGTTCGACTACCTGCAGCTCCCGGCCGCCGCGTTCCACGGCGGCCTCGGCCGCACCGTCCTGCTGCTGTTCTACGTCGGCTTCGGCGTGCTCGCCGGGATCTGGCCGTTCCACACGTGGTCGCCCGACGGCCATGCGGCGGCCCCGGCCGCCGGCTCGATGATGCACGCCGGCGTCCTGATGAAGCTCGGCGCCTACGGCGTCCTGCGCCTGGGGTTCGGGCTGCTCCCCGAGGCCGCGCACGAGCTGGCCTGGCTCGTCGGGACGGTGGCGGTGATCAACATCATCTACGGCGCGCTGGGAGCGGGCGGCCAGAAGGACATCAAGTACCTGATCGCCTACTCCTCGGTCTCGCACATGGGGATCGTGATGCTCGGCATGGCCACGCTGAACGAGGCCGGCATCACCGGATCGGTCTACCAGATGGTCGCGCACGGGATCATGACCGCGCTGTTCTTCACGCTGGTCAACCTGGTCTACGACATCTCGCACGTCAGGGACATGACCCGGATGGGCGGCTTCGCGCACCGCATGCCCGGGATCGCGGCGTTCTTCGTGATCGCGGGCTTGAGCTCGCTGGGGCTTCCGGGCCTCGCGGGCTTCGTCGCGGAGTTCCTCGTGTTCCTGGGGGCCTGGACCTCCGCGCACCCGTGGTGGACCGTGCCCGGCGGTCTTCGGCGCGTTCATCACCGCGCTCTACGTCCTCCGGGCCGTCCGCACGATCTTCCTCGGTCCGGCCCCGCGGAGCACGCCGGGCTGCGCGACGCGCGCGGCGTGGAGTGGCTGAGCTTCGTCATCCTGAGCGGCGCGCTCGTCCTGTTCGGGGTGTGGCCTCGCATCCTCCTCGCGCCGTTGAACGCAGGCGTGGCCGAGCTCCTCGGCAGGATCGCGAACTAGTCGATGAGCGCCGCCGCCCTCGAGCTTGGGACGCTCGCGCTCGCGTTTCGCGATCCTGGCGCTCGACCTGATCGCGCCGGCCCCGGCGTCCGGCGCGCGCCGCACCGGGACTGTTCGGGCTCGCGATCGCGCGGCCTCGTGGCGCTCGTCCTCGGCGTCGTTCTTCCTCGATGCGCCCCAGCGGCTCACCGACGCCTTCGTGCTCGACGCGTTCGCGCTGTTCGCAAAGCGCATCCTGCTCGCCTCGGTCCTCCTGGCGGTGGCCGGCCTCTATCCCTACGCGCGCCGGCGCGGCGTCTCCCACCGCTCGGGTGAGGCGATCGTCCTGCTCTTGTTCGCGACCGTGGGCGGGATGGCCCTCTGCTCGGCGCGCGAGCTGCTCACGGTCTTCGTCGCCTTCGAGCTGCTCTCGCTGCCGCTCTACGTGCTGACCGCGCTCGAGAAGGAGCGAGGGACCTCGGCCGAGGGCGCGATCAAGATCTTCCTCTTCGGAAGCGTGTCGTCCGCCGTGCTGCTGCTCGGCATCGGGTTCCTCTTCGCGGCGACCGGAACGACGTTCTGGATGCAGGTGGTGCGTTCGGCCCGCCGACCCTCTGATCGCCTTGGGCGCGGCGCTGCTGCTCGCCGGCTTCGGCTTCAAGATCGCGATCTTCCCCTTCTCGCTCTGGGTGCCCGATACCTACCAGGCCGCGCCGGCCCCGATCCTCGCGTTCCTCTCCGTGGCTCCGAAGGCCGCGGCGGTCGTGGCGCTGTTCCGGCTGGTCTTCGAGCTGTTCCTCCCGGCAGGGCTGCCGGTGACCGCGTGGCTTTCGATCCTCGCCGGGCTGACGATGACGATCGGGAACCTCCTCGCGCTGAGGCAGCGCGACCTGAAGCGGCTGCTCGCGTTTTCGGGGATCGCGCAGATCGGCTACGTGCTCCTGGCGCTGTCGGCCGGGACGACGCTGGCCGCGGGACTCGCCCTCTTCTACTTCGTGGCGTATCTGGTCGCGAACGCGGGGGCGTTCCTCGTCGTCACCGCGATGGAGACGGCGGGCTGCGAGCCGACCATCGACGGCGCGCGCCACATGGTGCGCCGCTCGCCGCTTGCTTGCATCGGCGATGCTGGTCTTTCTGCTCTCCCTCGGCGGCATCCCGTTCGCGCTGGGGTTCTGGGGAAAGATGTACGTCTTCCTGATGGCGGCTCAGGCGGGCCACTACGGTCTCGTCTTCCTGGGGGCCGTGCTCGCGGTCGTGGCCCTCTTCTATTACCTGACCGTCGCGGCATCGATGTTCATCGGCGTCGAGGACCGGCCCGCCCATCGAGGTCTCCCGTCCCCTCCTGATGTGGATCCTGGCCTGCGCGATCGTGGCCGGCGCCGGCGGGCTGATTCCGCAACGCTTTGTCAGTCCGGCGGTAAAAGCTGCCGAGTCGATGACGTTTTCGTCATCCCGCTGACGGGCGCGGACAAAAATCAGCGCCAAGTCAATCTCCCATGGCGCGGAGGAAGACTTGCGAGTACACCCATACGTGGGACGAGTCTTGCAATGTCCTCGTTCGGGAGGAAGGACACGACATGAACCGCAAGTGGTTCCTCCGAATCGCCGCCGGATGCGCCGTCATCCTGTTGGCGGGGGGAACCGTCCAGGCGGCGGACGACAAGCTGGACGACGGCGAAGAAGGTCCGCTTCGTGCCGCAGAATTTCTACTCGAGCTATCTCGCCCCGCGCATGGACTCCAGGCTTCAGGGCGAAGCCGCCGCCGCCGATGAATACGCGAACCCGCGGCGAACCCTTGGACGAGGGACCACGCCACCGTCGAGCGGATCGAAACGAGCGCGATCAAGGCGGGCAAGATCAAGGAGTATCGCCTTGTATGCGGCAAGCCCGGCGATCCAGCTTAAGCTCCGCGCTCGGCTCGCCTGACGTTTGAGGTCTGCTGTCTCTGCGGCGAAGGCGGCGGTTTCATCGTGAATTTCGATGATGCCCGCCGAGCGCAAAATTGCTTTCCGCATCCATCGTGTCCCGAAAAGGATGAGCAAGACGCCGATCACGACCTGCAGTGCATGCAGCGGGATGCGATCGAGCAGGCTGCCGAGGAGGACCACAATGATCGCGAGCGTTGCAAGGCCAGCGACGGCCCCAATCACGGCGGGTCGCCAGCCGCGAAACGTGCTGACAGCGAGAACAATCGTGAAGGCCTCGACAGCTTCAACGAAGGAGGCGGAAAATGCCGCAAGTATCGCGGGCCAAACGATCGCAAGGTTACCCATGCCAGAGACGGTGCTCCGTATATTCAGGCCGCCAAATGAGAACACGCCGCATATCACTAGGCTCGGGCTGCGGGCGCCTCTGCATCTTGCCAGGCAGTCAGCTTGGGCCATAGGAAATTGATACATAATCCGGCCATAACCAGCGCCACCGCTTCCAGCTTCCACGTTTGCAAAGGCTCACCGAGCCATACCGCTGAGGCGGCAATCCCGAACACCGGCACCAGCAACGACATCGGGGCAATCGCGGCAACAGGGTAGCGCGCCAGCAGCCAGCCCCAAGCCGCATACCCAAAAAGCGAATTGCCCACCGACTGATATAAGACCGCGCCCCACGTAGCGGCGCCGGCGTGAATAAGGCCTTCGCGAATTGCCGACCAGCCTTCGAACGCCAGGGACGCGGCCAGCAGCGGCGGCACTGAAAACAGGCTCGCCCAGACGACATATGCAAGCATGTCGATATACGGCGCGCTACGCGCCACCACGTTGCCCACGGCCCAACTGAGTGCCGCCGCGAGCACAAGGGCCAATCCCAGCGTCGTCGTGCTTCCGTCGGTATGCACGGCAATCACAGCAAGCCCGGCAACCGTCACGATCAGCGCTACGATGTGAAAGGGCCGAACCCGTTCCGCGTTCAGATACGCAGCCAGCGCGATCGTGAAAAAAACTTGAGCCTGCACCACCAGCGACGCCAGTCCGGGCGTGATGTGTCCATTCATGCCGATGTAGAGGAGGCCGAATTGCCCACCTCCGATGAGCACACCGTAGGCCGCCAGATTGCGCCAGCGCACCGCGGGCCGCTTCAAAAAAAGCACTGCTGGAAATAACGCGAAAGCGAACCGCAAAGTCGCGAAAAGAAGCGGCGGCAGATGGTCCAACCCAACTCGGATGACGACGAAGTTCGTTCCCCAGACCGCCATGACCGCAATCGCCAGCAGGGCATGACGCAAGGAGAGAGTGTCGGGGAGAGCGCTCATCGTGTGCCGCTATCAGATTTGGTGTTTACGGCTCGTCAGGTCTGCCGCTTAGACCTCACGGGCTGTACACGAAGGCGACGTCGATGCGCCGTGCGACACGAGCGCTTTTTTCAGGACGTCCTTGCATGAGTGGTATGCAGCAAGTGTTTGCTCCGTCCGAACCCGTG
Source organism: uncultured Alphaproteobacteria bacterium (assembly GCA_963833715.1). GTDB lineage: Bacteria > Pseudomonadota > Alphaproteobacteria > Rhizobiales > Hyphomicrobiaceae > Hyphomicrobium_B. Next base: position 131,980 of record CAWHZB010000013.1, on the reverse strand, counting down.
CATCCCGAAATGCCACTGCATGGCTACGATCGTCCCCTTGACCGGTTGCAGCAGACCGAGACTCAAAACGATGGTTAGCGGAAACCAGAGGGCCGCGTGGACCCAGAACGGAGGCGAGTACCTTACTTCCACCCACAGCATCAGCCCGATGATGATATGCCCGACAATGGTCATGACGATGTATGCAGGCATGTCATCGGCGCGCTGGTGGTACAGCTCTTCGCCGCACACATCGCAAACGTCGACGACTTTTAGGAACTTGCCGAAAAGACGGCCTTCCCCGCAGCGCGGGCACCTGCACAATGCACCACGGGTCAAAGCAACCGCTGCCGTGGGCTCTAAATCGTACATCGCGACACCTTCGGTATTTTCATTGGCGCGATACATGACCTAAGTTGCATTGTATGGTCTGACAACGCGCGAGATGACACGCTTGTATGGAATGGACACCTACAATTTCTGACCGTCAGGGTCCTTTGTACCAGCGCATCGTCAGCGCGCTGGCTGATGATATTGCCGCCGGACGGCTTCATCACGGGCAGGCGCTCCCGACCCACAGGGCTCTGGCCAATACGCTCGGGATAGATTTGACCACAGTGACCCGCGCCTACACGGAAGCGCGGCGGCAGGGCCTTACCGAAGCCAGGGTCGGGCGCGGTACATTCGTGAAAGTTGAATCGACACCAGCGCCGCGAACGCCTGCGTTGCCCGGCATCGACCTTTCAATGAATCTTCCTCCGCAACCTCAAGACGCCAAGCTGAGCGGACGCTTAGCGAAAGCCTTCGCCGAAGTGCGCGCCAAATCCAATCTCGAGGCTTTTCTGAATTACCACGAGTCCGGCGGCACCGCGGGCGAAAGGCACCAGGCCGCCGAATGGCTGCAGTTTCTAATACCGGGCGTCACCGGAGATCGTCTCATTATTCCGCCAGGGACGCAGTCTGCTCTCTTATGCCTCCTGCTCGCGTTGACCTCACCCGGCGACAGCATCTTTACCGAAACGCTGACCTATCCTGGTTTGAAGGCGGCCGCGGCAGCGGTCGGAGTCAACCTCATTGGCGTCGAGATGGATGAGGAGGGAATTGATCCAAAAGCGTTGGAGCGCGCCTGCCGCCGGCACAAAGCCAAAGTCGTCTACTTGATGCCGACGATGCATAATCCGACGACGGCGACGATGACGCCTCAGCGCAGGGCGCGTGTCGCACAAATCATCCGAAAGCACGCGCTCACGCTCATCGAAGATGACCCCTACGCCTTTCTCACATCAGGAATCACTCCGTTGACGGCGTCGATCCCGGAGCGGTCATACTTGGCTGCTAGTCTTTCGAAATGCATTGCTCCCGGGCTCCGCGCCTCGCTGCTTGTTGTTCCGGACTCAGCGGCGGCGGCGAGGCTGACGAGCACGCTTCGCGCAACGGTGCAGATGTCGGTGCCTCTGATCGTCGCCATCGTGACACGGTGGATGCGGGACGGCAGCGCCGACGACATTATCGAAGCGATCAGCACCGAAGCCGCGGCTCGTCAGAAGCTTGCGCGCGACGTCCTTGCCGGTCACGCCTATTCCGCGCATCCGAACGGTCACCACATCTGGCTGCCCCTGCCCGCTGGCTGGTCAAGTTTGCGCTTTGCGGCTCACTTGCAGAAACGCGGCCTCGCGGTCGTAACCGGCGAAGCCTTTGCAACGACGGCCGCGCCGCCGAATTGCATGCGAATTGCTCTCGGTGCTGCCCGCAGCCGGCCGCTGCTCCTGAGGGCATTGGAGATACTGCGAGAGGCGCTGACGTCTCAGGCTTACGAAGAGCAAGTTGTCTGACGAGGTGCTGTTTCGAACACCCGTGTGCCGTCGTGGCAGTGCCAAGCACACTTTGTAACGCGCTCTCATCGTCTCCGAATCCCCCGCGCAGTCGAGCGTTAGGAGCTCTTTAACACTAGTTCTGAATTTCAAAAGTTGCTTAACAGATTCCCTGCCGTTGCTAAGCGCCTCACTACCGATCGTCTGTAGGCTACACGAATTTGATCATACTAACGGGGTTCCGGATCATTGAGCACCATCAGCAGCGGCGTCAGGCTTTCGGTGTCGACCAGCTTGAAATTCTCGATGTCGTTGCGCGCCGACTCGCACCACCCCGCGATTTGCAGCGCGTTCGGCTTTCGAAAATAGTCCATGATTTCTGACGGCGCGCTTTTCGGCGTGCTTTTTTGCTTCTTCGCCGGCCATGCCCTGCTCTTCTGCCCACTTCTTGCGAAAGCAACACGCTGATCGGCGTCGCATCATTCATGCTGCCGATCATCTCGGGCTATGCGATGTGGCACGGCATGCGCGATTTCATCGTCGGCGTGTCCTCCACCACGACGACGCCAGAGATTGGCGGCATATCGGTTTCAAACGACGTGCTGGTGATCGCGGTCGTCGTCGCGCTGACGTTCTTGATGTGGCTGACGCTGCGTGAGACCTTTGGCGCCAAATGCCGGTTGCGCGCGCGGCTGATCACATTCCCGCTCTACGTATTCCTTGCAATCTGGTCGATCGGGTTCGGTTACGGCTTCTGGTGGAGACTGATTTCCGGCGAGGAAGCAACGCGCACCGGCCTCGCGCGACTGCAAGAAGATGCCCGCGACGCCAGCGCCGTCGTCGCGGCGCGGCTGGAAGCCTTGCGCGGCCAGCTCGACAACGTCGTCAGGACAGCCGGATGACGCGGGAAGAAACGAGCAGCGTGCAGTTGCGGCACCCCTTCCGGCGCAGGCAAGGGCCCGCTTTACAACGCACGGCGTAGCGTTCGCGATTCCGTCAGCGCGTTGCGCGATGACATGACGAAGTCGTGGCTTGAGGCCGTTCAAGCGGATATCGCATCGCTGCGGCAGACGGCTGACGTGCTGGGCGGTGCAACCGTCGAGGAGCGGCAGCGTAACTTCGAGACCAAGGCGTCGGACATTCGTGGCTTGGCGCGCAATATCGCGGCATGGCGGTGAACCAGCTCGCCGGCGTGCTGAGCGACCTTGACCTGGTGCGCTGGCCGAAGGGTGGCAAGTGGTGGCTGTTTCGGAAAAACGAGCTGAAGCAGCTTAAGAATGAAGAATCACAACCTAGCGATACTGACCTAACCGTCCGAAAATGTAATCGATGGTTCTGCCGATCAGGCTCGGCTGGGCACGCTCGGGCATTTACAACTCCCGCACTCGACTATGAACCTAATGGGATAGCGGAATTACGGAGGTCGCGGCGTAACCGCAGAGCAACACTTTCGGATGGTCAGAGCCCGCCCGCTGCAGGCCAAGAGTGTGTCACTGCTACTCATGCTGAAGCGAGGAGAGGTGCGAAGACGTACCGGAAAACGCAGAGGTCTTGGCGATAGTGACGGCTGCCTCGGGCGAGTGCTGAACGATGCCGCGGAGGCGACTCGCAACTGCGAAACCGGATCGGGCTGCAGCCTTGTCAAGCGGCGTTTTGCCACCGATGATGTCGGGCGTTCTGATTCGGGGGCGCAACGGCAACGGAGGGTGGAATGAATCTCGACCCCAATTCATTGATCATTTGGCTGATTATCGGCGCGATTGCTGGCTGGCTTGCCGGTCAGATCGTGAAGGGCGGCGGTTTCGGCCTAATAGGAGACATTATTGTCGGTATCGTCGGTGCCTTTATCGCTGGAGAGTTATTTCCAACTCTCGGATTGCGCCTAGGCGGCGGCATGCTTTCCCAGATCATCACAGCGGCCATAGGAGCATGTATCTTGTTGTTTATCGTGCGCTTGGTGCGCAGGGCCTGACGGCATTATTTTTTGCTGGCGCGAGGGATTGAGACCAGTTGCTTTGACTTCAACTGCCATAGCTATGATGGTTTAGCAGCTGGCTCAATTCGTGCCGTCCTAGTGCGCGTCGCAGCATGGCGCGCTTGGCGTCGATGGAACTTGGAACGCGGTGCTGCTGTTTCTGTTTCCGAGCGGGTTTATTCCGTCGGATCAATCCCGGACCAGCACCGGTCAGCCGAAGCGGACGACGAACTCCGCCAAGAACAACTCGAAGACGAGCATGAGTCGGAACCGCGTGGCATCGGCGAGTTCCTGCGCGCCCATTGGATCTCGGTAAGCGTCGCGGCATTGGTGCTCATTGCTGGCAACGGGCGCAGCGATATTCAGCTCGATCCAGTTGATGCCGCAGCTCGTGCAGAATGAGTTTGGCTATACCGCCATGCTCGCGGGCCTTTCGTTACTTCCCGGCGGCATCGTCACGATGACCATGATACCGGTTGCCGGCTATTTGACCGGCAAGATAAGCCAAAATATCTCATTGCGCTCGGGCTCAGCATCGTCGGAATGTCGGTGTGGACGCTTACGGGACCAAGTCCAGATCTGTCGTTTGGTTATGCTGTGTGGACACGCATGTTCACGGCCGCGGGGTTGCCGTTCCTCTTCATTCCGATCACGACGGCGTCGTACGCCGGGCTCAAAGGCGACACCAACCAGGCGGCAGCATTGATCAACATCGCGCGTAACCTCGGCGGCAGTATCGGCGTCGCATTGGTGCAAACGTCCCTGCAGCAGCGCCAGCAATTCCATCAGAGCCGGCTCGTCGAGCACACGTTGCCATCCGACATTCATTTGCAGGAATTTATTCAACGAGCCACCGAGTATTTCCAAAGCAGCGGCTCGTCCGCCGTCGATGCGGCGCGCAAGGCCTACGCGCTGCTAGGGCAAGAAGTCCTCAAGCAAGCGACGCTGCTGTCTTACATCGACACGTTTTGGATACTTGCCGTCTTGTGCTTCCTTGCACTGCCGCATGCGTTTGTTCTGCGGCAGATTCCACTCACCAAAGGAGGCGCGTTGCATTGAGGGCGACGCGCCACGCTTTGGCGCTCTGCGGCTAACTACGTCCGCCAGGGATGTGCGGGGATCTCCGTTACGCCGAGAAATCTTGGCTCCGGCTCTTGCGACGGCGTCGTCGTCTTCGACGGTGCTGCCGCTGACGCCGATCCCCCCGACCAGCACACCATTTTCATCGACAATGGGTAGGCCGCCTGGAAACGTGATGAGGCCATCGTTGGAAATCTCGATACCGTAAAGCGGCTTTCCGGGCTGCGACAGCTTTCCGACTTCACCGGTTGGCATCATGAAAAAGACCGCGGTCCTGGCTTTCTTGATTGCAACGTCGATCGATCCGACCCACGCATCGTCCATGCGGTGAAAGGCCTTTAGATTGGCTCCGCTGTCGACGATTGCGATGCACATCTTGAGCCCGGCTTTAACCGCCGCCTTGCGGGCGGCTTCGACGGCCTTCACTGCATTCTCAATTGTGATATGCACGCGCGAACTCCTCCATATTTGAGGCACTTCAGTGGATTGAACCGACCGTCCGGCGAAATCAATCTTTTCCGAACGCTTTTCGCAGCTCTTGTTTGGCGCGGTCGAGCGTTCGGCGACGGCTCTCCGAAAGGTTCTTTCCCGCGCGATTGATATAGAACGTCAGCATCGACATCGCCGATCGAAACGGTGAAGCCTTGCGACGCTGGCTACGCTCGGCTGACTGCTTCAGAGAACTTGCGATATCTGCCGGACTACGTTTCTTGAAAACGTCGGGTTCGAGATCCAACGCATCGCTGTTGCGTGTGACGTCGGACGACCAATATTTCTTTTTGGCCCGCTGCGCCGGGCGCTTTTTTGCCTGCTGACGGCTTTTGGAGGCTGGCATTTTGCCACCGTTCTACGCTTAATTTCTGGCTGGCTGTCAGCCTCAACAACGCGCTCGCTTTTACGCAGTTCCCCGCTCGTTTTTTGGGCGATGGGGGGTAGACGTTCTATTCTCATCCAGCCGTCGCGTAGTGCAACCCCGCTTCAGTCTGAAAAAGTCTTGACGAGGGGAACTGCCCGACTTGTAATGTCGTTACATTGGCATCTGCCGGTCCTATACCGTGGCGGCTACAATGAACCTAGCGCTCCACTCTCTCCTTAACCGCTGCGTACGGCGGGGAACGTTAACCTTCGAGTTGCCGGGTGGCGAGCGTGTATTGGCGGGAGACGGCTCAGGGAAGCCACTAGCGGTCCGCCTTACGGACAATCGCGCAGCGCGAGAATTGCTATTCAATCCCGAGTTGGCGCTGGGCGAGCTTTACATGGACGGCCGGTTGGTCGTCACCGGTGGATCGATCTACGATTTGCTCGAGTTGCTCGGCCGAAACCTGCCGAACTTGTCCGTACCTCAAATTGGCGCTCTCCGTCATTCACTTCGCGCGGCATTCGATCGATGGAGGCCTCACAATTCGGAAAGGCTCGCCAAGCGCAACGTCCATCACCATTATGACATCGACGACCGGATTTACTCTCTATTCCTCGATTCCGATCGCCAGTACTCCTGCGCATACTTCGATGAAGAAGCTAACGCCCTCGAGGATGCGCAGCTTGCCAAGAAGCGCCACATTGCAGCGAAATTGCTCGTCCCGCACGGCGCAACAGTGCTCGATATCGGAAGCGGTTGGGGCGGCTTGGCCCTTTATATCGGTGACCTTTGCGAGGCCGACGTTACGGGTCTGACTCTGTCCACCGAGCAGCTCAAGGTCGCCGAACGGCGGGCTGAGAAAAAAGGCCTTTCATCTCACGTCCATTTTCGCCTTCAGGACTACCGCGCCCTGAATGATAGGTTCGATCGTATCGTCTCGGTCGGAATGTTCGAACACGTGGGCTTGCGCGATTACGATGCGTTTTTTGGTGTGATCCGGCGAAGTCTCAAAGATGACGGCATTGCGCTGCTGCACTCGATCGGTCGATTGGACGGCAAAAGCCCAACCAATCCGTGGTATACGAAATACATATTCCCAGGAAGCTATGTACCTTCTCTAGCGGAGGTCTTGCCCGTGATCGAACGATCGGGGCTGATCGTGACCGATATAGAGATCCTGCGGCTTCACTACGCTGACACGCTCGCAGCCTGGCGTGAGCGGTTTCTTCACCACCGCCCTGAAGCAGCTGCAATCCTCGGCGACCGGTTCTGCCGGATGTGGGAATTCTATCTGGCCGCCAGCGAAGCGGGGTTCCGTTACGGCGGTCTGATGGTGTTCCAGGTCCAGCTTGCTAAGAAGCTCGACACGGTTCCGCGAACCCGGAACTACATCGGCAAGGAAGAGGCGCGGCTGCGGAACCTGGAACAGGTCGCCAATAGCGGCGCGATTGCGGCTGAGTGAGCCCTTCCGAAGCCTTCCACATCGTATAGATGCTCTTTCCGATTGCCCTATCGCGGCGTCGCGAATGAAACCCCGAGTTCCTGGAACATTGCATTCATAAGCCGGTTACCGCTCCACCAGCTGCCGAGGCAATGGCCTTACTCTCGGCTTCCACCTCTGACAAACTCTGGAAGAAAGAGGAACGTCGATGCCTAAACTCGGGCAGCTATTTTCGAATTTCTCGTGCTTGCCCGTACTGCTCTTCTATTCCGGAATATCGTGGGCCTAAGGCACCCGAACTCCGCCCAAGCCTGAACCCGCGGTTAACCCGTCGCAACCGCATGCCCCGGCGTTCGTAACTCCCTCATCGAACGAATGGCCTATGCCGGGTGCAAACGCCGCTCTGACGCGCTTCAGCGCATTGACGGATATCAATTCGAAGAATGTCGGTACGCTCCGGAGCGCGTACACGTTCTCGATGGGCGTCAATCGCGGGCAAAGGCCCGCGCCGCTTGTCATCGGCAACACGCTCTACGTTGTGACGCCGTATCCCAACGTTCTTTACGCGTTGGATCTCTCGCAGCCGGGCGCGCCCCTCAAATGGTCGTACGCGCCGCATCCATTGGCGGCGTCGCAAGGCGTCGCGTGCTGCGACGTGGTCAATCGCGGTCCGACATTTGCCAACGGGCGCGTGTTCTTCAACACGCTGGACGGCAATACAATCGCCGTCGATGCGAATTCGGGCAAGTAGATCTGGCGAACCCAGTTGGGCGACATCACGCACGGCGAAACCATGACGATGGCGCCCCTCGTCGCGAAGGATAAGCTTATCGTCGGCGACTGCGGTGGCGAGATGGGCGTGCGTGGTCGGGCCGCCGCGCTGGATCAGGCAACAGGCAAGGTCATCTGGAAAGCCTACAGCACAGGTCACGACAACGAAGTGCTTATCGGCGCGGATTTCAAGCCGTTCTATTCGCAATACAAAGGCAAGGACCTCGGCGTCTCCACTTGGCCGGCTGATATGTGGAAGCAGGGCGGCTTTTGGGGCTGGGTCTCATATGATCCCGAACTCAACCTCGTCTATTACGGAACCTCCAATCCTGGACCGTGGAATTCCTCGATGCGGCCGGGCGACAATATGTGGACCGCCGCCTCTTTGCCCGCGACGCCGACACGGGACAGGCGCGGTGGTTCTATCAAACGAGCCCTCACGACATGTCGGACTACGATGGCGTGAACGAGCCGGTGCTGGTCGATACCACCTGGAACGGCAAGCCGCACAAGATTCTCGTCCATTCCGACCGCAACGGCTACGTCTACATTTTGGATCGCGAAACGGGCGAGGTCCTTTCCGCAAACCCGTTCGTTCCGATCACCAGCAGCACTGGCGTCGACCTGAAATTAGGCCTCATTCACTACGACGACGCTAAGCAGCCGAAGGTCGATCAGGTCGTAAAGGACGTCTGTCCGGCTCCGCCAGGCGGCAAAGATTGGCAGCCTTCGGCTTTCTCCAGTGCTCCCGCACAACAATCTGTGCATGGACATCGAGGAGAAGGACGTCGGTTACATCGCGGGCACGCCGTTCGTCGGTGCCGAGGTCCGCATGAAAGCGGCCCAGGCGATGCCCACCGCGGCGAGTTCACCGTTTGGGACATAAATGCTGGAAAGAAAGTCTGGGCCATCAATGAAAAATTCCCCGTCTGGAGCGGCGCGCTCGCCACGGCCGGAACGTGGTCTTCTATGGAACAATGGACGGTTGGTTCAAAGCCGTAGATGCCAAGACGGGCGCTCCTCTCTGGCAGTTCAAAACATCATCCGGAATTATTTGGCAGCCGACAACCTGGCGCGGCCCGGACAACAAACAGTACGTGTCCGTATTGTCGGAGGTTGGTGGCTGGGCGGGCGCGATCGTTGCGGCGATCTCGACAAGCGCGATGGAACCGCGGCGCTCGGCTTCGTGAATGCGATGAAAGATCTTCCGGACGCGACAACCAAGGGAGGCACACTCAATGTTTTCGCGCTTCCTTAGCTGCTCCGTCGCCGCCGTCTCCGCAATGATGTTCACAGCGTTTGCTCGTCATCCGGCAGAATCGCGTGAGCTCATCGCGACCCGAATACATGCCGTTTTCGAACGACCGAGCGGAGCCGTTTGAAACCGAGCTCACAGCGCGGCTACGCAATCGGGTGCATGGTTTAATTCGTCTGGCATGTCCGGATTGTCGACGCTGTCGCGCACCATGACGTGGACGTCGCCTTTGTGGGGGCCTGTCGCTGGCTTCTACGCGGTGCGTCAGAACCCACCGTTGCAGTCACGCCGTCGCTGGAAGCGGTCCTATGTCGTTCTCAATTTCGATGGGCGTTCGCAAGCAGGATGCCGCTCTTGCGACGAGATCGATCGCGCTCTCAAGAAGCGACAGGCGGACATCCGAAGCATCCTTGCGGACTACCACGTGTCATCCTCTCTGGAGCCGAAATCCGCAACCGCGGAGTAAGTGTCGTGAAATCAGCTCTTTCAATGGCGGCGGCGGTATGGGCCCGCCGCTGATGGACAACATCTGGATCTACGGCGACTCGATCGAGAACATCGGGGCCAGCATTCGCGAAGGGCGCCCGAACGGCATGCCCGCCTTCCGCGGCTTTTTGCCTGACGAACAAATCTGGCAGCTCGCAGCTTACGCGTTCGCTCTCGCATCCGGCGCCGAACGACACGGCTGCACAAGACGTGAAGAAGTGACACTTACGCATGGGCGCTTTCAAACGAGTGGCTGCACGCGGCCGAGCACGTAAGCTTTCTCCTTACGGCCATCATGTTCTGGACGCTTGTGATTGAGCCATCAGGCCGCCGCCGTATGGGATACATTCCAACAATGCTGTTCGTCGCCGCCATCGTGGTCTTGAACGGCCTGCCGGGCGCATTAATGGTTCTCTCGTCAGCCACCCTCTTTAGCGCTCACGGTCACGCGTCGGTGGCTTGGGGACTTACCCCGTTGGAGGATCAACAAATCGCCGGTGTCTGTCCGTCGCCCCGGCAACGCGGATGCCGACTATGGGCGTGAAGCTCGACGAGGCCCGTACGATCGCAACCTATCTTCAAACGCTACATGATGAAAAATGAGGCTGACCACGTTCCGCTGATGTAAGTTTCTAATTCGACACTACATGTGAGTGATGCAAAACTTCGACTACATGGCGCCCGCCGAGCTTTTCACAGCTAGTCACCGTTCAAAACGGGCAGCGCTGAAGTATCATCGATTTGAAACAAGCGCCGAGGCCATACGTTACGCAATGGAAGGTTTGAGCCCCGACCAACTCCACGGCACGGTGCTGGAAGTCGGTGAAACACGTTTCGACGCAGAGGCCATTCGTGAACTCTATGGCAACGTCGAATTTCCGTTGAAGCGGCTTTGATGCACGGCGCTGCCCGTGTCGTTCACGCCGACAACCCGACCCGCGTAACGATTTGTTAACCAGTGAAGTGCAGCTTACCTCGTACGTGACACGTTGGGGTACCGCGTCATGACTCCAAGTATGAATGGGTCGCGGCGAATATGACAAACATACTGCTGGGCTTTGCGATTATCGCAGTCGGCATGTTTCTGGCTTGGCTCTACCGGCAATGGGCACGGGTCGATGCCGACGGCCGGAAGAAGATGTCCGAGCGCGAATTCCAAAAATCGCAGCCGCAACGCAAACCGGGAACTGCACGGGCCGGCGATGCCGGACCGACGCACGGTAAGCGCAGTGGCGCACCTCAGTTCGGCCGTCGCTAGGCTAGACGATACTGCCGCGCCTCAACAGCAGGGCCAATCGTACTGGTCCGATGTTGCTTCAAGCCCGCCGGGAGAGCTCGCTCTCCTTGGCAATGCGCTCGAATATTTCGCTGACCGATTTTATTCTGTATTCTTGTTCCAGTCCCTCGCATGGCAGTAGCCGCAGAATCTTGTATTCACGCGACGACGCCGGGAGGGATGCGCGAACAGGATGGAATTCGACCAGCTGGCCGACCTTGAATTTCGAGTTCAGCAATTCTTTCTCCTATCGCGGTGGGCGCCGAGCGCAAAGCAGTGATCTGAATTCTTGCGTTCAGCCGCTTCGGCCAAAAAAGGGTTCCACCGGCCTCAAACGGCCTATTCGGCGGACACGTTCCCCTCTTCATCGCACGTTTTTGAGTTCAAACACGCTTTTTTGAATTCGCGGCCCGTGCGTGCACGTGGCAGCCATAAAGAATTAAGGGTTGGCTATTCATGTCTCTCATGTTAGGTACGCCAATCGAACTTTGGCCGGATATTAGAGGCACTAGGCCTCGGCGCAGCCAAGCGCATGTTCATCTTTCCAAAAATCGACCACGAAGGCTGACGCTTGCGTTCACGCGTGGCGCGTGTGTTAGCTTATTAGACATCCTGATCCTGAAAAGAGAAAATCTATGATTACCGGTACCGTTAAGTTTTACAACGACCAAAAAGGCTTCGGCTTCATCGCGCCGGATGGCGGTGGCAATGACGTCTTCGTCCATGCGACGGCTCTCGAGCGCGCTGGCATGCGGAGCCTGACGCAGGGCCAGAAGGTGTCCTTCGAAACCGAGCCGGATCGCCGCTCGGGCAAGGTCGCCGTCAGCACGATCAAAGAAGCCTAATTAACGGCCGTGTTTGCCGGAAGATCGTCTGCGAAATCAACGTAGAGCTATCCGGCACAGCAATGTAACTTATCTGACCGGGGGAGCGGGGAGCCAAGGTGCTATTCCCTCCCACGACAAAGTCAAAAACGGTTTGCGCCGGTTCGCGCTCAACGCGCGCTGGCGCTGCCAAGCACTGCTATTTTTGCATATTATGCATGTCGTGCATGCTGCCCGAACTCGTCGTCGCGCCAGGCGCTTCGACCTTGTAGTCGACATCGACGCTACCGGCTTTTTCGAAAGTCAAAGTTCCCTTGATGTTCGGACCCTGGACAATCGGCTTTTTCAAGCCGCGGAACATCAAGTGATATGAGTTCGGCGCGAATTCCACGGTCTCTCCCGGCTTGAGCGTAATGCCGTCCGGAAGGCGGCGCATCGTCATCTTGTTGCCGGTCATCTTCATCTCGTGAATCTCGACGTTTTCGGCACCATCGAACGTGCCGCCGGTGAAGCGATCGGCGGTCTTGTCATTGTTCGTGATCTTCAGGTAGCCGGCGCCGACCGTCGCGCCTTCTGGTGTTGCCCTCGTCCAGGGGTGGCCGATGACGAGATCATCTTTCTTGAAGTCCTGCGCGTAGGCGACCGGGCACAGCCCAAAAAAAAGCAAGGCGGCGCAGATGCGAAGTGCGTTCATTGCGGATCCTTATCGAGTTGAAATCGACTGTACGCGCAGGCCGCGCGTGCCGCATTTCGGCTCCGCATAAAATGTAGCATAAACATTCCGAAGCCAATCGGACGAAAGCTCTCAGGGACATTGAATGAACGCATCAAACCGCGAAGAACGGCTCTTGGCTACGCGGTCTGGAGTACCGTCGGCATTGCTGCGAATCTCATTCGTCGAATTCGTCGCCTTGACGGCGGCTTTGATGGCGCTGACAGCGCTATCGATCGACATCATGTTGCCTGCCCTGCCGCAAATCGGCTCGGCACTCGGCCTCGCAAGCGAAAACGACAGGCAGCTCGTCATCATTCTTTACATGGCCGGGTTTGCGTGCGGACAGATCTTCTTTGGCCCTCTTTCCGATCATTTTGGCCGTAAACCCGTGCTGCTCTCCGGACTGGCGATCTTTATCGCCGGCTCATTGGGAGCGCTGCTATCGGGATCTTTCACGATGCTCCTCGCGGCGCGGCTTATTCAGGGTGTCGGCGCCGCTTCGCCTCGCGTCGTTGCGGTTGCCGTTGTCCGCGACCTCTACGGCGGCCGGCAAATGGCGCGTGTCATGTCATTCGCCATGATGGTCTTCATTTTAATTCCGGTGCTCGCGCCGTCATTGGGACAGGCCCTGATTCACCTCGGCGATTGGCATTGGACGTTCTTCGTCTTGCTGGCGATGGCTTCGATAATCGCCGTGTGGGCAGGCTTACGGCTGCCGGAGACTGCCGAGCAGGCACTTGGTGCCGAACGCGCCTTGAACGTTCGGGACGCTTTCTTCGCTGCCATCCTCGATCCGTTGACGATCGCCTACGGTATTGCCGGCGGCTTCATGTTCGGATGCCTGTTGGCCTATGTGGCGAGCGCCCAGCAGGTTTTCGTCGAAGTCTTCCATCTGGGTCAGGCGTTCCCGATCGTATTCGGCGCCATCGCATCGGCAATGGCCATCGCCTCGTTCGTCAACGCGCGCCTGGTTGAGCGGCTTGGAATGCGCCGCGTTTCGCACACGGCGCTCGCCGGTTTTACGGCCGTGTCGCTCATTCTGCTGGGCGCGTCGGCATTGGGCGTCGCGAACTTGGCGGTGTTTGCGGCCCTGGTTTTTTCGGCGTTCTTTCTGTTTGGACTCATTGCGCCGAACTTCAACGCCATCGCGATGGAGCCGCAAGGACACAATGCGGGAATGGCTTCCTCCGTGATCGGCTCACTCAGCACCGCTATCGGCGCCTTGGCGGGCGGCCTGGTCGGAAGGTCGTTCAATGGCACCGTCCTTCCGATCGCGGCCGGATTTGCCGTCTGCAGCATCATTACGTGCGCCATCGTGATTTTCGCCGAGGATCGGGAAAATCTCTTTGGCAGCAATCGCGCGGTCTAACGCCGCGGGGGCTAGATCGGGGAGGGTCCTGTCGGCTCGTGTCGGCGGGCATGATAAGGACAAGGAGATTTAGGAACATGTCACGGTCGGGCCACGCCGCCTGCCAGGGTAACGTGTTCAGTTAATAAACCGTGGAGCGCCCTGATGAACGATGCCGGAGCGATCGCTGCTTTGGTAACAGAACAGTTTGTTCAGGTTGGCGCGCGCTCGCAACGGCATCTGCCGCATGCTATCTCCCGCGCCGCAGTCCGCGGATTTGCTATTCTAAGATGATCTTGGGCAATCGTTGGTCGGAGCAAGCATGAGAATTCTACTGCTTGAGGATGATGCCAATACGGCGGCCTATATTTCCAAGGGCCTCGAAGAGGAAGGTCATACCGTCGATCACATCCCGGACGGCCGCGACGCGGTAGCGCCGGCAATACGCGAGTCTTACGACGTCATTATTCTCGATCGCATGCTTCCTAACCTCGACGGTCTTGCAATCATCAAGACCATTCGCAGCGCAGGGTGTCGCGTACCGGTATTGTTCTTGACCGCTTTGGGCGGCGTCGATGATCGCGTCGAAGGTCTCGATGCCGGCGGCGATGATTATCTGGTGAAGCCGTTCGCGTTCTCCGAACTTTTAGCACGCGTCAATGCGCTGGCGCGGCGGCCGCACACCAAGGGCGAGGAGACGCGGTTGAAGGTCGGCGACCTCGAAGTCGATCTTGTTAGCCGAAGAGTATCGCGCGGCGGCGACACGATCGATCTGCAGCCTCGCGAGTTTCGCCTATTGGAAGTTCTGGTACGCAACCAGGGCCGCATCCTGACACGCACGATGCTGCTCGAGCGTGTTTGGAGCTTTCATTTCGACCCCAAAACGAGCGTCGTCGAAACGCACATTTCCCGACTTCGCGCCAAGATCGACAAGCCCTATGGCCGGGAACTGATCCACACTATACGCGGCAGCGGGTACACAGTGCATGACGATTCGTGACCTTCTGAAGCGCACTCCCTTCCGGCTCGCGGCAACGTTCTCGCTGTTTTTCATTACGACCGTCCTCGCGCTCTTCGTCGTCATATATATCGGCGCCAGCGCGCGACTCGTCAGCGACATCCGAGCCCGGGTGCAAACAACCCTGGACTCGTCTGGCGTTGCTCGACAGCGACAAGGCATTCGACAACCTCGTCACCGTCGTCGAAGGCGAAGCCGAATCCGTCCGTGATCCGGATTTCATCATCGAGCTCGTCGACACGAAAGGCAATTTCCTGGCGGGGAACGTTCGGGGCGTCCGGCAATCGGACAACTGGATGGTACTGAAGAGATCGGACGTCTTCCTGACCATGGATAAAGGCGAGCCGGACGATGAATTTTTGGCCAAGTGGAGACCACTGTCCAAAGGACGACTGCTGGTCGGCAGCGACAATAGTGAAGTCAAGCAGATGAAGTCGTTCCTGGTGAAGGTCCTGGGATTCGGGCTTTTGGCAACCTCCGTAGCGCTTGGATTATGCGCGATGTACCTGGCCAGGCAGACGCAGCATCGCATCAACGCATTCGCAAACCCGCTCGCCCGAGTTTCGCAAGGCCACACGTCCGCGCGGGTGCCGATTTCAGGTCTGCAGGACGACATCGACCAGGTGGCGTTGCAGGTGAACCGGATGCTTGGCAACCTGCAAAGATTGATCGAGAACGTCAATCAGTCTTCATCCGATATCGCGCACGACTTGAAGAAGCCCGTCGGGCGGCTTCGGCAGCGCCTGGACGATGTGCGGCGCAAGGCCAACAGCGTGGAAGACTATCAAGGTGCGATCGACTCGGCTCTGGTTGACATCGATTCGATTACCGAGACTTTTGATGCCCTGCTTCGCATCACGCAGATCGAGGCAGGGGCACGCAGAGCCCGGTTCGTACACGTTGACTTGAATCCATTGCTTGGCGACGTCTACGATGTCTACGAGGTGGTTGCGGAGGATGCGGGCGACAAACTCGGCTACGCCGCCGATGTGAACGGGCCGGCCTACGTGCGAGGCGACCCCGAGCTCCTGGTTCAGCTCTTCGCCAACCTGGTCGAGAATTCAATCCGCCATTGTCCCGCGCCCACCGAAATCAAGTTGCGCCTCTGCGAGAGGGACAATGCCTATGTCGTCGAGGTCACCGATAATGGGCCGGGGATCCCAGAGCGTGAACGCGAGAACGTATTTCGCCGTCTTTACCGGCTTGAGCGCGCCCGCTCGACGGCCGGCAGTGGATTGGGATTGAGCCTCGTCGCCGCTATCGTCGAGCTGCATGGCGCTCGCATCGCGCTTCGCGATAACGCGCCTGGGCTCTGCGTCGAGGTCTGCTTTCCCCACGTCTAGCCGACTCATAGCGTGGGCCGCATCGGCCGTTTAGGTGTCCCCTTACAAATGTGTATGGCCGCGGCCAAGCACCGGAAAGATTCCCCCTTTAGTTGAGCGAGTAGGGGCCTCCGGAAGTCCCGTCCCCTCGATGGGAGTTGGAAGCATGGCCAAGATATCGGTTGCTATGGCACTCGCGCTTAGCGCCTCAGTGCTTTCAACCGCCGCTTTTGCGTTGACGCAGAGCAAGACGGGTGCGGTCAAGTCGACTGATATGGTGAGGCGCGAACTCGTGCTGACGAGCGGCGACCGCTTTGAGGTCAGCAAGAACATCAGGCTCAGCAAATTGAAGACCGGTGACAAGATAACCGTCAAGTACTCGGTCCAGGACCGAAAAATGTTTGCCTCGAAGGTTACGCCGGCAAGGTAGCACGCCGCGCCGCACCGGACGTGACCGATCACTGCGCGACGTGGTTGTCGTCGTCCGACAGGTCCGAAAGCATGCGGTCGAAAGCTGACACGTGACCGGTTGCCAGGTCCCAAATCATTCGAACGGATGCTGCAAACATCGAGGCCGCGAGAACCGCGTCGGATACTTCGCGCGCGTCGAGCTGCCCACTGCAATCGTATGAGCGCCTCATTTTCTCTCTCCAAAATATCGGGGTTCAATGCCCCGCAAATGGCAGATGCCCCATACAACAAAAGTATACCGAAAAAGTAAAGTTTATTCTTTTATTTCCCATTCGACCGGACGTATAAATTCTTGAAAAAGCCGCGTTCTCTTAGCATTTCACCTGCGGCGGAAGCCTGAGAGACGTGAGAGGTTCGCTCATCACGAAACCTGTATGAACATTCGCGACACACCGCATGGCTATGGAATTGTCTCGCGGCTTTTCCATTGGCTGATGGCCATCGCGATCTTCGCCATGTTCGGGCTGGGCTTATGGATGGTGCGTCTCGACTATTACAGTCCGTACTACAACGCCGCCCCCGAGTTTCACCGCAGCTTCGGGATGCTTCTCTTGTTCGCGCTGCTCGTTCGTTGGCTATGGCGCGCCGCAAATCCGAAGCCGTTGACGGACGACCTTTCACCGCTGGAGCAAAAGGCCTCGTATGCCGTGCACTGGGGCTTTTACATGCTGCTTCTCGTCATAATGATTAGCGGCTATTTGATTTCAACTCTCGACGGCCGGCCCATCGACGTGTTCGGCTGGTTCAGCGTACCGTCGATCGTGCAGATGCGCGGTCTCGAGAATCGCGCCGGCGACGTGCATCGCATCCTCGCTTACGCGGTCATCGTGCTTGCAGTCATTCATACGGCTGCAGCGCTGAAGCATCACTTCGTTGACAAGAGTACGATTCTAAAACGCATGTGGTCGGGTCCGCCACCTCGTTCAATTCCCCCTGAAAAGGAAGTGCATCGATGAAAGCCAGACTGGCAGCCCAAGCGGCTGTAATTATGTCGGCCTCTGCTCTATCGCACTCTGCGATGGCTGCGGATTTTGTTGTCGACACCAAAAACGCCCATGCTTCGATAAATTTCCGCATCAAACATTTGGGCTTCAGCTGGCTGACGGGTCGCTTCAACAAGTTCTCCGGCAACTTCTCGTTCGACGATAAAAATCCCGACGCTTCCAAGGTCAAAGTCGAGATCGATACGACAAGCGTCGATACCAATCATGCCGAGCGCGACAAGCATCTGCGCGGCGGAGACCTTCTCGACGTCGACATGTTCCCGACCGCCGTCTTCGAAAGCACGAGCGTCAAGTCGTCCGGTCCTGACAAGGCGACCATCGTCGGAAACTTGACGCTTCACGGAATTACGAAAGAGATCTCAATCGAAGCGCAGCGCATCGGTGGTGGCGCGGACCCCTGGGGCGGCTATCGCGAAGGCTTCACCGGAACGACCAAATTCGCGCTCGCCGATTTTGGCATCCTGCGCGACTTGGGGCCGTCAGCAAAGGACGTCGAGCTAACGCTGAACATCGAGGGCGTCAGGAAGTAGCCTCACCAGCGGAAAACCGCGGCGCCCCCTGTCAGACCGGCGCCTGCCGCCGTCATCAGAACGATGTCGCCCTTTTTGTAACGCCGCTCGTCAGCCGACATCGAGAGCGTGAACGGGATCGTCGCGGCCGAGCTATTGGCGAACTGCGCGATTGTGGAGAGCATTTGTTCGGGCGCGATTGCAAGCTGGTGCGCCACTGTCGCCATCATTCGTGCGTTGGCCTGATGCGGGATGAAATGCGTCACGTCGCGAGCCGCGAGACCGGCACGGTCGAGCGCGCTTTCTGCCGAGCTTGTCATCATTGCGACAGCTTCGGAATAGACCGCCTGGCCGTCCGACATCACCATCAGCATTTCGCCCGGCATCGAGGTCCTTCGAAAATGGTCTCCGGCTGCCGCCGCCCGGTATCGAAATGAGGCCGTAATGCTCGCCTTTGGCAGCGAGGTGGGCGCCGCGGACACCGGCGTCAGAACGTTCGCTTGGGCCCAACAGAACCGCGCCGGCCGCATCGGAGAACAGTACGCTGCTGGCGCGATCGGCTGGATTGATCCGCCGAGAGAGAATGTTTGCGGCGATGACGAGCACCCGCGTCTGATGGCTGCGCACGAAACTGTCGGCGAGCGTCAGCGCGTAGATGAAACCGGCGCAGGCGCCGGCCATGTCGATACCGCCGGCGTTCGCGAGCCCGAGGCGATGAGCGACGAGCGGCGCCGTCGGCGGCAGAAGATGATCGGGCGTCGAGGTGGCGAGCAGCAGCAACCCGATGTCGCGGCGATCGATGCCCGCGCCTGCGAGCGCCATTTCGCCGGCCTTGATCGCGATGTCGGAAAGTGCCTCGCTGTCGGCCGCATAGCGGCGCGCTTCAATGCCGGTCCGGCGTTTGATCCAGCCCGGCTCGAGGCCAAGCCGGCCTTCGATCTCGGCGTTTGCTACAATTTTCTCGGGCGCGTAGTGGCCAAGTCCGATGATCTCGACGCCGGTCATGTGCTGACCTCATCGACGGCTTCGGCGAGTTTCTGGTAGACGGATTTCAACTCTTCGCCGGTCGCGCAGTAGGGCGGCATGACGTAAACCGTATTGCCCAAAGGCCGGAGAAGTACGCCGCGCGTCAGAAGCTTCGATCGCAGAGACAGCGCGACGTTGTCGAGATAGCCGCCCGCGCCGCCTGCAAGCTCCACCGCCGTAATCGTGCCGATCTGGCGGACATTCGTGAAGTGCTGATCACCCAGTAAGCCCTGAAGGCATCGTTTCTGCGCAGCCGCGACCGCCGCGATCCGTTCGATGACCGGCTCGGTGCGCCAGATCTCAAGATTGGCTGCAGCGGCGGCGCAAGCAATGGGATTGGCTGTGTACGAGCTAGAATGGAAGAAGGTTCGCGCCCGATCGTCCGAAAGATGCGCAGCATAAATCGCTTCGTTGCAAAGCGTCGCCGCGAGTGGAATCGAACCGCCGGTCAAGCCCTTCGCTAGGCAGAGAATGTCGGGCGAGATATTCGCCTGCTCTGAGGCAAACAATGTCCCCGTACGGCCGAAGCCGGTCATCACTTCGTCGGCGATGAAGAGCACGCCATAGGTCGCGCAAATCCTGCGCATCTCGGCAAGCGTCGCGGCGTCGTAAATCAGCATGCCGCCGGCGCCGAGGATCAACGGCTCGCAAATGAAGGCCGCCGGGTCGCCCCTCCGGCAGACCTTGTCGAGCGCGTCGAATGTCCGTTGTTCGAGCCCTGCGGCCGGGTAGGGAATGCGTTCGACGTCGAACAGCAGCGGCGCATAGGCGGCGTTGAAGACGCCGCGCGCCCCCGCCGACATCGTGCCGACCGTATCGCCGTGATAGGCATGTTCGAGCGCCACGATGCGCGTGCGCTTTTGACCCGTGTTGCGCCAATACCCAAGCGCCATCTTCAATGCGACCTCGACTGCCGTCGATCCGCTATCGGAAAAGAAAACGTGCTCGAGACCGCTTGGTGCGATCTTCAAAAGATCGCGCGCCACGGTTTCGGCCGGATCGTGGGTGAAGCCGGCAAAGATAACCTGGTCGAGCTTATCAGCCTGCTCCTGGATGGCGCGCACGATCTTCGGATGCCGATGCCCGTGCGTGATAACCCACCACGA
This sequence comes from uncultured Alphaproteobacteria bacterium, assembly GCA_963833715.1. GTDB lineage: Bacteria > Pseudomonadota > Alphaproteobacteria > Rhizobiales > Hyphomicrobiaceae > Hyphomicrobium_B. Next base: position 111,704 of record CAWHZB010000013.1, on the reverse strand, counting down.
CGAAATACCATCGAATATCCGTTGCCCGTCACTCGCTTCGAGCCATGCCCCTTCGGCGCGCGCGATCGGGCGCATCTGAGGTTCGAGACCGTGCTGTGTGAACGGGTGCCAGACGGGCGATCTCATGGCCCGGTGGCTCCGACGCCGAGAATGTCTGCGACCGAGAAGTTCGCGGCGAAAGCGTTGCGCAAAGTGGTGCCGTCGAGCGGATCGAGCCACGGCAACCGGCCCAGATGCTTCACGGCCCCGAAGGCCGCGATCGTGCGTTCGGTATCGACGATCTCGTCGCCGATGAAGGCAATGCCAAGGATCGGGATCGCGCGGCGCTTCAAGGCTTCGATCGAAAGCAGCGAGTGATTTATCGTGCCGAGCTTGGTCGAAGCGCAGAGGATGACCGGGAGCTTCCACTCGGCGACGAGGTCGATCTGCAGCAGCCTGCGAGTCAAAGGCACCGCCAGCCCACCCGCTAATTCGATCACGAGCGGAGACGGAAACAGGTGCGGCCGCAGCTGTCCCCGTTCAATGTGAATATCGTCATGCTCAGCCGCGACGTGCGGCGATGCGGCCGTGCGCAGGCGGTAAGTCTCGAGCAAAATGCGCGAGGCCTTGAGGCCGCTCAACCGCCGGACGGCTTGCGAGTCGGTTTCGCCTTCGAGGCCGGCTTGCACCGGCTTCCAGTAATACCCGTCGAGCGCCTGTACCAACGCGGCGGCAAAGACGGTCTTGCCGATGTTCGTATCGGTTCCTGCAACGACGACGCGTGTGCTCATGCGGCGATCTCCGCTTGCGCCGCTGCGAGATCAGAAATGAGCCGCGAAATTATCGTCTCATCCGTGTTGAGCGTCACGGTCAGGCGCAGACGCGCCGTGCCCTCCGGAACGGTCGGCGGGCGGATCGCACGAATGTCATAGCCGCGCGCCTTTAGCGACGATGCTAGCGCAACGGCCTGAGCATCGGCGCCGACGATGATCGGCTGTATCTGTGATCCGGATGGTGTGAAAGGCGTTTTGGTCCTGAGTTCGTTGCCAGCGAACGCAATCAAACGATGCAATTGCTCGCGGCGCTGCGGCTCGCTTCGACACAGTTGGAGCGCGGCGCGGACGGCTGCGGCGACGAGCGGCGACGGCGCCGTTGCGTAAATGAAGGCGCGGGCGCGGTTGACGAGAAAGTCGCGGATCGGGCGCGGAGCCAGCACCAGACCACCCATGACGCCGAGTGCCTTGCCGCACGTGTGCAGCGTGATGACGTTGGCGCTACCTTCGAGATGCGCGGCAAGTCCGCGTCCGTCCGGACCGAAAACGCCGGTCGCATGCGCTTCGTCGACGATCAGCATCGCATCGTGGCGGAGAGCGATCGCTGCGAGATCGTCGAGCGGCGCGCGGTCGCCGTCCATGCTGTAGAGGCTTTCAACAACGATCCACGGTTGCCCCGTTGCGCCCGCCGCGCGCCACGCGATGATGGCATCTTCGACGCTTTGCGGGTCATTGTGACGAGCTGCTACCGCATCGGCCTTCGACAGGCGCATGCCGTCATGTGCGCTCGCGTGAATGAGTTCGTCATAGACGATCAGATCGCCACGCGACGGCAAGGTTGCCAGTAACGCAGTGTTGGCGATGAAGCCGCCGCCGAAGAACAACGCCGTTTCGGCTCCGAAAAATTGCGCCGCTTCATGTTCGAGTACTTCGTGTTCGGGATAGTTGCCGCGCAGTAATCGCGAGCCGCCGGCTCCGACCGGCACGCCGCGTGCGATGCGCGCGAACGATGGCATCCGCAAGTTCCTGCGACTGCGCGAGCCCTAGATAATCGTTTGAAGTGAAATCAATTCCGTGCGGTGCCTCGAGCGCCCTCAAGCGTCCCCGCCGAAACAGTGCATCAAGTGCACGCTCATGATTGCCGGGCATCCTGCCGTCCCGTGCTAAGTCCGGGCTCATGGTCAGAGGATGGGTCCAGATCGAGTTCAAGAGCTGAAAGGCCGAGCTTGGCAAACAGCCGGCTGTCTTTGTCTTCACCGGGATTATCGGCGGTCAGCAGCGTATCGCCGACGAAAATCGAGTTGGCGCCGGCGAAGAAGCACAGCGCCTGGGTTTCGTCGCTCATCTCGGTGCGGCCGGCCGAGAGGCGGACGAACGACTTCGGCATCATGATGCGGGCCACCGCGATCGTGCGCACGAAATCGATCGGATCGATGCGCTCGGCATTTTCGAGCGGCGTGCCCGGAATGGCAACGAGCATGTTGATCGGTACGCTTTCGGGATGCGCTTCGAGATTGGCGAGCGTGACGAGCATATCGGCGCGATCGTCGCGCCCTTCACCCATGCCGACGATACCGCCCGAACAGACTTTCATTCCGGCTTCACGCACGCGCGCCAGCGTATCGAGACGCTCGGCATAGGTGCGTGTCGTGATGATCTTGTCGTAATAGGCTTCCGACGTGTCGACGTTGTGATTGTAGTAGTCGAGACCGGCGTCGCGCAGTCTCACGACGTCGTCGTCCGACAGCATGCCGAGCGTCATGCACGTTTCCATGCCGAGTGCCTTTACGCCTTCGACCATCGCTACGACGATGTCCATATCGCGCGCCTTTGGACTGCGCCAGGCGGCGCCCATGCAATACCGCGTTGCGCCCTGGGCCTTGGCCTTCTTGGCTTCGGCGATGACGCGCTCGACTTCCATCAGCTTCGAGGCTTTGAGGCCGGTTTTGTGGTGCGCGGACTGGCTGCAATAGCCGCAGTCCTCAGCGCATCCGCCGGTCTTGATCGAGAGCAGGCGGCTCTTCTGCACCTTGTTCGGATCGAACGAGGCGCGGTGCACGCTTTGAGCGCGGAAAAGCAAGTCCATGAATGGCAGATCGTAAAGGCCCAGAGCCTCGGCGCGCGTCCAGTCATGGCGGAGCGCAGACGCTGCGCGGCCCGAAGTTCGTGCGGACGTATCCAGTCTGGTAACGCTCGAGGTCATGGTAGGGCGGTCTCCGCCAGGAGCAAGCGCCCTGGTCCTTAAGACGATGTTTGCACTGCTTCAGGCCGGTCCTGCAACCGCCAAAATGCCTCTCCGGCGGCGGCCGACGGCTCGATATAGTGAACGGCTACCGGTGGGTTGCCTATGGCGCGCTTTTTCGGGCGGGCACGCGGCGCATGCAGCCGATATTCGGATCGGGTGGCCGTCAATTCAGGTCTTCGGGCAGCAGCGGCAGAATGCCGAACGGCACGCCCTCTTTGAGCATTTCCTTAGCTTCCTCGGGCGTTGAGTTGCCGCGGATGCGGCGCTCCTCGGCCTCTCCGAAATGGATCTTGCGCGCTTCATCGGCGAAGCGTGAGCCGACATCTTCCGAATTCTCGATGACGCTTTTCTTTAACGCGCGAAGCGTGCCGAGCACGGCGGCTTCCGCACTGTCGCTTTCACTGCCAGCGGAGGGTTGTGGCAGCTTAGCGGAGCTCACGTCCCGTCAAGACTGCCGGCGCCATTGGCTGCTTGGTTATCTCTTTCGAGCCGCAGATCGGGCAGACGATAAGGCCCGACTCCCATTGAGTGTCGTAATCGCCAATCGCGCGAAACCAGCTCTCGAATTCGTGGCCCCCCGAGCAGCTGAGGCAGTACTTGATCATGGCCTTGTCTTACGCTTGCGGCGCGCCTTCTGGTGTCTTGCAGTTAACGACCACGACATCAAATGCGCGGTCGTGCGTCAACGAGGGAATTCTGCGACGGATAACGTCAATGCTACGGGTGTCGATATCCGCCGTATACGACGCCCGGTTCCGTTGCGCCCTCGGCCAGGACCTCCCCCCAGGGCGAAATGATAAGGCTGTGCCCGAAGGTCTCGCGGCCAATTTCGTGCCGCCCGCCCTGCGCGGCTGCAAATACGAATGTCTCCGTCTCGATCGCACGCGCCTTGAGCAGCGTGTGCCAGTGCGCCTCGCCGGTGATGCGGGTGAACGCGGCGGGGCTTGCAATGAACCTGGCACCGCTCTTGGCGAGCGCGCGGTGCAAGGCGGGAAAGCGCAGATCATAGCAGATCGTCAAGCCCAGCGGTCCCCACGGCAGATCCGCCAGGATGGCGCTCGCCCCGGCCTGGTAATTGACGCTTTCGCTGTAGACTCTCGCCATTGCCGAGATCGACATCGAACATATGGATCTTGTCGTATCGCGCTGCAATGCTTCCGTTCGGCGCGATGAGGTACGAGCGATTGGCTAACCTGTGCTCCCCGACCTTCACCGCCATGGACCCGATGTGCAGCCAGATCTTGCAGTCGCGGGCGGCATTGCAGAAGGCTTCGAGCGCCGTGTTGCCCGCTTCCGGCTGCGTCTCCGCCATCAGTCGCGCCGGCTCGAGCTCCAGCAGGGTCGTGCATTCCGGCGTCTGAACGTAGTCGGCTTTTTGAGCGGCAGCCTCGCCGATCAGAGTCAAAGCGTCGGCCACATTGCGTTCGGGGTTCCGGCCCGAGCGCATCTGAACCAGGGCGGCGCGAAAAGTCGTCTCGGATGACACGGACATGGTCAACGCGTTGCTTCGGCGTGGGTCAAAAGCTCATCGAGTTTGCCGGAACGCTCGAGGTCGAAAAGATCGTCGCAGCCGCCCACGTGCATGCTGCCGATCCAAATCTGCGGTACTGTTCGCCGTCCGCCGGCACGAACGCACAAATCGGCGCGCAAATCGCTGCGGCCAGTGACGTCAATTTCATCGAAAGCGGCGCCTTTCCGACGTAGCAAATCTTTGGCCATGTGGCAGTAGCAGCAATTGCCAGCCGTGTAGACCGTCACCTTGTGCATGTCACCGGCGCCCCTCTGCACGCCATTTCCATTGCGCGAATCAAAAGTACCGCGTTCACGGGACCATGCAACCCAGCCCGGCCTATTTGCGCCGCTGTGCCGCGCTTCTGCCACCGCATTTTTCAGGCCTCAGGAATGCAGATCCGAGACAATCGCCAAAGCCAGGACGTCGACCCGTCGTGCGCCTGCGCGTTTCAATACGGCAGCCGCCGCCGAGGCGGTCGCCCCGCTCGTGATAACATCATCAATCAGAACTATGGCTTTTCCAGAGATTGCAGGCAATTCGCTGGGCGGAACCCGGAATGCGCCCGCCACATTTCGGCTGCGCTGGGCCCGCGTCAGGCCGATCTGATGCGCCGTTGCGCGGCTCCGGACGAGGGCAAACGGCCGGATCGGGCTTTCCCGTTGCCGTCCGACTTCGATGGCGAGAATTTGTGCCTGGTTGAAGCGGCGTGATATCAGCCGCCCTCGCGCCAGCGGCACCGCCACCAGCAAATCCGCTTCGTTAATGATCTCCTGCCCGGCTTCGACGAGCCAGCGTCCGAACAGGCGGCGCGCATTGTGGCTGTCGTGGAATTTGAACGCATGAATGAGTTCGCGCATCAGCCCGTCGAAACAGGCGACGCCACGTGCCCGGTCAAAATCAGGCGGATCAGCGATGGCCGCAGCCGACAGCATCGGTCCTCCGATATCAAACGGCATTGGCAGTCCCATGCGGTCGCAAAGGGGCGGGCGGATGAAGTTGATTTGCCGCCAGCATGCCGGACAGAGCGCGTCGTGCGCCGTGATGCGAGTTTGGCACGAGAGGCAGAGGGGCGGCAGGACGACGTCGAGGGCCGCGCGTCCGATGCGTGCGAGGCGTCGAAGATGCTTCAAACCCCACGCGCCCGGCGCTTCGACGCGGTCATCATCGAAAACGGCTTCCTGCACGCCCATTATCCCGTTGGCATTGCGGAAACCTAGCGCAACAGTCTATCGCCAGCGAGCTTTTCTTGGAAAAACCAGCCATGCCCGGTGCTCCGCAAATTTTCGATCGCAGGCTCATCCGAGCCAGACGCGACCGCATAGCGGCCTCAGGCGAGGCGCCGGATTTCCTGTTGGCGCGGGTCGCCGACGACTTCGCGGAACGGCTCAGCATCGTGCGCCGCGAATTCCCGCGCGCGGTCAGCCTCGGCGCCTACTCGGGCGTTCTGGCCCAACGGCTGAGGGCGTTACCGAACGTCGGAGAGATCGTGGATGTCGATCCCTCAATCCAATGCCTGAAGCTCGCGACGGGCCTCAGGGTGGCGGCGGAAGAAGACGCATTGCCGTTTGCGGCGCAAAGCCTCGATCTCGTGGTTTCCGGGCTGTCACTGCAGCTGGTCAACGATCTGCCGGGCGCCCTCGTTCAGATCAACCGGGCGCTGAAACCCGATGGTCTGCTGCTCGCCGCGCTGCTCGCCGGAGAAACGTTGAAGGAGCTGCGCGAAGCCTGGCTTTTGGCGGAATCGGAGATGCTCGGCGGCGCATCACCGCGCGTTGCCCCATTTGCCGACGTTCGCGAACTCGGCCGCCTGTTGCAGCGCGCCGGTTTCGCACTTCCGGTCGCCGACAGCGATATCGTGAGGGTGACGTACGAGTCTCCTCTGGCCCTCATGCGAGAGATCAAGGAGATGGGCGCCAGCAACATGCTCGCCGAGCGGCGCCGTATACCGGTGACGCGCCGGCTGCTTTTCCGGGCGGCGGAGATTTATCAAAGCAAGTTCGGCCTGCCCAACGGCCGCATACCGGCGACATTCGAAATCATCACGCTGACGGGATGGGTGCCGCACGAAAGTCAGCAGAAGCCGCTGGCACCCGGATCGGCGCAGGTCCGTCTCGCCGACGCTTTGAAACCTAAGCCAAAAAATCCCGCAGCCAAGGAATGAGCGGCTCGTCTGCCGGCGGCATCCGATAACGGGAAAGGTGCAATCGCACGCACCCATTCGACCGTCTGGCCCTCGCGCGGCGCGATCTCTCCGTCCCAGGTTCTGCAGATGTAGAGCGGCATCAGAAGGTGGAAATGTTCGTAAGGTGTGACTGGCGAAACTGAACGGCGCAAGGCAGGTACGGCAAAGCTCAATGCCGAGTTCTTCCTTGATTTCGCGGACAAGCGCATCTTCGGGCGTTTCGCCTGGCTCGATCTTGCCGCCTGGAAACTCCCAGAAACCAGCCATCGGCTTGCCTTCAGGGCGCTTTGCAAGCAGCACGCGCTTGTCGTCGTCGATCAATGCCACCGCCGCGACGAGAACCAGCGGCTTCATGCCTGACGCCCGGGAAGGTGACGCCTGAGAAGGTATGACGTCTCCTGGAGCCGGGTGACGACCACGCTTTTGCAGGTTTGGACTGGCAGCAAGCCCGTCGCGCGCTTCGAGCACGGCGACATCGAACGTCTCGCCAAAAAGCTGCTCGATTTCCTGACGCGCCACCGAAAACGGCGGTCCGCTGATCTCATGCTCGGGATAGTCGAGGCCGACGAGAAAAATGATAGCGTCGCGCGGCAGGATGCGCGCCAGCGTTTCGGCGTAGCGTTTGCGCAAGGTGGCAGGCAGCGCAATTAGCGCGGCGCGGTCATAGACGGCGGCGACGTCGCTCAGCGCTTCAGCACGCATATCGAAAAAGTCGCCACAATATAGGCTGAACGGCCCCGCTGACGAGATTTCGAAGTTCACTACAGACGTTCGCGCGGGCGTCTGCCGCCTTCAGTAAAAAATTCGCGAACCGCGATGTCCGAGAGCTCGACACCAATGATGCGATGGCCTTGCGTCGCGAGCCAGATCATGTCGCGGCTCTTGCCTGCCATCGGCACGAAAACAGCGCTTCCACGTGGCAGGTTGAGAGGCGGCCACAGTTTTTTCAGCTGCTCATGAACATGCGGCTGATGAAATCCGATATCCCGCTGCTGCCAACGCTGCTCCCAGAAGTCCCTATCCATTAGTCTCTCTGCTTTCAGCTTCGGTAGTCGGCGTTGATCGAGATGTAGTCGTGCGTCAGGTCGCAAGTCCAGACCGTTGCCGCCGCGTTTCCAACGCCCGCATCGACGCGGATCAGTATCTCCTTGTTCTTCATGTAGGCGGCGACCATCTTTTCGTCATAGTCCGCCGCCCGCTCACCGTCGCGCGCAACGCAATGCGGGCCGAACCATATCGCAAGCCTGTCGCGGTTCGCTGCTTCGCCCGACTTGCCGACGGCCATGACGACGCGGCCCCAGTTCGGATCTTCGCCCGCGATGGCCGTCTTGAGGATCGGCGAGTTGGCGCAGGCGAGCCCGATCTTGCGCGCCGCCTGCCATGATTTGGCGCCGCCGACTTCGAAGGTCACGAACTTCGAAATGCCTTCTCCGTCCTTCGCGACCTGGATCGCGAGATCGCGCATCAGATCGTGTAAAGCGTCGGAGAACGACTGCAGCTTTTTTGATTTCGCCTTGCTGACGGGCTTTTGACCGCGCGCAGCCGCCCGGCCTGTGGCAAAGACGAGGCACGTGTCGCTCGTCGACGTATCGCCGTCGACCGTCATACAGTTGAACGTCGTCTGCGTATGTTGCGTCACGAGAGTCTGCAGGGCTTCCGCCGAGATCGCCGCATCGGTGAAAATGAAGCACAGCATGGTCGCCATATCAGGGGCGATCATCCCGGCGCCTTTGCAGAAGCCGTTGATTGTCACCTCGGTATCGCCGATCAGCGCCGTTCTGGTCGCGAGCTTCGGATACGTGTCCGTCGTCATGATCGCGCGCGCAGCTTTTTCGAACGCGTCGGGCTCGGCGCGCTTGGCAAGATCGGCCAGCAGGTGCGCAAATTTCGTCGCATCCAGTGGTTCGCCGATAACCCCTGTCGAGGCGACGAACACTTCGTGAGGCTTGCAGCCGCCGGCTGCGACAGCATGTTCGATTGTGATGTCGACGGCCTCACGACCGCGTTTGCCGGTGAAAGCATTGGCATTGCCGGAGTTGACGACGAGGGCCCGCGCGCCGCCCTTCTTCAGGTGCTTGCGGCAGATGAGAACCGGCGTCGACGCGGTCTTCGATTGCGTCAGGACTCCCGCGACCGAGGTTCCCTCGTCCAGTACAGCGAGCAGAAGATCGGTACGCCCCTTATAGCGAATACCGGCTTCAGCCGTTGCAAATGCCACGCCCTCGATCGGCGGCAGGCTGGCGAGCGCTGCCGGCGCAAACGGAGAAACGCTCGAAACTTCTCCCATGGACAACCTCCGGAATCGGCACGCGGCTCCCTGAAACAGATCGGGCCGCTATAATCAAGCGGCCCGGCCAACAATCGTCAAATAGATGCCTGAGCTGCGGCGATGCGCCAACCTCTCTAGGGCGCCGGCGTCGGTTCCGCAGGCTTTGCAGTGCCACCCGACGGGGTTGCCGCGAGCGCCTTATTGCGGTCGTCGATCGCCTTTTTGATCTCAGGATCGACCAATTCGATTTTCGACTTTGCGCGAAGCTCGGTGGCGGACTGCTGCGCCTTTCGCAGCAGCATCGATTGCACAATCCTGTCTTTCACGATTTCGAACGCCGGCGGCTGCTTCGTTCGGCGGTCCTCGAGCTTGACGAGATGCCAGCCGAACTGCGTCTTCACCGGATCTGAAACGTCGCCCTTCTTCAACTTGAAGACGACGTCTTCGAACTGTGGCACCATTTGCCCATGCCCAAAATAGCCGAGGTTGCCGCCGTCATCCTTGGAGCCAGGATCTTTTGAATTTTCCTTGGCGAGCTGCGCGAAATCGGCGCCGTTGTTGAGCTTTTCTTTCAGCACTTTGGCCTGGTCCTCAGTCTCGACCAGGATGTGCCGTGCCGATACTTCTTCTTCGGGCTTCAGGAGTTTGACCTGATCATCGTAGATCTTGCGAGCATCCGCATCGCTGACAGACGCCTTGACGACTTTGTCGAAGTAAAGTTCACGCAGAGCCCGGCGCTTCAAGTAGTTGAGCCGCGTCTCGAAATCCGCGCCCTGGTCCAATTTTGCGCCTTCCGCCGCTTCCGCGAAAAGCTGATTGTCGATGAGAAACTCGAGCAGCGACATCCGCTTCTGCGCGGCCGGCATGGTGCCCATGTCGGAACCGATCTCGCTCTCCGCGACGCTGAGATCGCCCTCCGTAACCGGTTTGCCGTTGATTGTGGCGATGACCTTATCCTCAGCGAAGGATGGGGCTGCCGACGAGCCGAACGCCGTGGCGGCGAGCGCTACGGTCAGAACGGTAAGGGCGATGCGCTTCATCGGCGATAGACTCCGCTTTTGCGATTGGGGATCCGCCGTCAGCGCTAAAAAGAGCATGACGGGCAAATGCCGCACCTCAGCTGGCGGCAGGTGGGCCTCGATAGCCGCCTGGGGCCGGAAAACCAAGTTAATATTTCATCATTCCGGCCAAACAACCAAACTATAGCCGCTTGGCCCAATACATTGACAGTCGGGGGGGCGAGTTCTTATGTCTGCCCGTGAACATCGGGGTCTTCGGCCCGTCTCGACCGCGCCATAGCGCCGAGGGAAGGTTTGATGCAGGCGTGGCGGGAGCCCCTCGCCGCGCATTTTTTGCTGAATGTTGCCCCCGGCAATTTTAACCGCAGCCCAACCGCGTTAGAGCGTGCGGGTTAATGACTTCGAGGACGGATTTCAACATGCTCTCGTTCGGCGGCTTTGCTTCCAAAATCTTCGGTTCTTCCAACGAGAGAAAGGTCAGGGGATTCCGGCCCCGTGCTGCGGCGATCAACGCGCTGGAAAGCGAAGTTGAGAATTTGACCGATGCCGAACTGCGCGCCCGCACGGAAGTTTTCCGCCAGCAATTGAATGATGGCGCGGCGCTGGATGACCTACTGGTCCCCGCCTTTGCGACGGTTCGTGAAGCCGCCAAGCGCGTGCTTGGCCAGCGCCATTTCGATGTTCAGCTGATCGGCGGCATGGTGCTTCACCAAGGCGACATCGCCGAGATGAAAACGGGCGAAGGTAAAACGCTGGTCGCGACGCTGCCGGTCTATCTGAATGCGCTGACAAGCAAAGGCGTCCACGTCGTCACCGTCAACGACTATCTGGCAAAGCGCGACGCGGAATGGATGGGGCAAATCTATCGCTTCCTCGGCCTCACGGTCGGCTGCGTCGTACATGACATGAGCGATGAAGAGCGCAAGATCGCTTACGCGTGCGACGTGACCTACGGCACGAATAACGAACTCGGCTTCGACTATCTTCGCGACAACATGAAAATGAATCGGACCGAGATGGTCCAGCGCGAGCACATCTATGCCATCGTCGACGAAGTGGACTCGATCCTGATCGACGAGGCGCGTACGCCGCTGATCATCTCAGGTCCACTCGAGGATCGCGCCGATCTCTATCAGACAATCGACGCCATGATGAAGATTGTCGAGCAGGAAGACTTTGAACTGGATGAGAAGCAGCGCCAGGTTTCCTTTACGGAGGCCGGCAACGAAAAGATGGAGAATGCACTGCAAAGTGCCGGCCTTCTGCAAGGCACGCTCTACGACATCGATAACGTCACGATCGTCCACCACCTCACTCAGGCGCTCAAAGCGCACAAGCTCTTTCAGCGCGACAAGGATTACATCGTCAAGGCCGGCGAAGTCATGATAATCGACGAGTTCACAGGCCGCATGATGCCGGGGCGCCGGTATTCGGAAGGTTTGCATCAGGCGCTGGAGGCTAAAGAGCACGTCGAAGTTCAGCCGGAAAACCAGACGCTCGCTTCGATCACCTTCCAGAACTATTTCCGCCTTTACAAGAAGCTCGCAGGCATGACCGGCACCGCCTTGACCGAGGCGAGCGAGTTCATGGACATTTACGGGCTCGAGGTCATCGATATTCCGACCAACGTTCCGGTCAGGCGTGTCGACGAAGACGACGAAATCTACCGCACACATAAAGAAAAGCTCGCCGCGATCGTGCAGTCGATCGCCGAAGCGGCCAGCCGCGGCCAGCCTATCCTCGTCGGCACGACGTCGATCGAAAAGTCGGAGCAGCTGTCGGAGCTTTTGAAGGACGCGAAGTATCTGCGGGGTCTCGCCCGCTCGCTCGACGAACAGGCCGCAGCCATTAAGCCCGGTAAGGACGAGGAGTTGCGCAGGCACCTGACGGACATGGCTGCGCTGCTGACCAAGTTTGCGTCAGACGCAAAGGGCAAGCGCGATCCGATCGAGCACAAGGTTCTGAACGCGCGCTACCACGAGCAGGAAGCCAACATCGTTGCGCAGGCCGGTGTCCCCGGTGCGGTTACGATCGCCACCAATATGGCCGGTCGCGGCACCGACATTCAGCTTGGCGGCAACGCCGAGTATCGTTTGCGCGATTGGATCGCGGAAGAAACCGGAAAGGGCACACCGCCCGACGAGGCGGCGATCACGAAGAAGCGCGTCGAACTCGTCGCCGACGTTGCCGCCAGGAAGCAGAAGGCTGTCGACGCCGGCGGCCTATACGTGCTTGCAACCGAGCGTCACGAGAGCCGGCGCATCGACAATCAGCTCCGCGGCCGTTCGGGCCGCCAAGGCGACCCTGGCCGGTCCAAGTTCTATCTGGCGCTCGACGATGATTTGATGCGCATCTTCGGCTCGGAACGCATGGACAAGGTTCTGCAGACGCTTGGCCTCAAAGAAGGCGAGGCGATTACGCATCCGTGGATGAACAAGTCCCTCGAGACTGCGCAGAAGAAGGTCGAGCAGCGCAACTTCGACATCCGCAAGCAAATCCTCAAGTACGATGACGTGATGAATGACCAGCGCAAGGTCATTTTCGAGCAGCGGCTCGACATCATGGGCGTCGATGATGTTTCGGAAACGGTAAGCGAGTTCCGCCATCAGCTGATTGACGAATTGGTCACCCGGTTCATTCCGCCGGCCGCCTATGCCGAGCAGTGGGAGACGAAGGCTCTTCAGCAGGAGACGAACGAAATATTCGGCATCGATCTCCCGATCGAAGCATGGGCTGCGGAGGAAGGCATCGCCGACGAAGAGATCAGGGAGCGGATGAAGGCCGCCGTCGATGCTGCTGCCGAAGCGAAGTCCTCGGAGCTTGGCCCCGATCTCTACCGCCAAATCGAGAAAATGGTTTTGTTGCAGTCCCTAGACCATCTGTGGCGCGAGCATCTCGTGACGCTTGAGCATTTGCGTCAAGTGATCGGCTTCCGCGCCTACGGACAGCTCGATCCGCTGAACGAGTACAAGTCGGAAGCGTTCATCCTGTTCGAGAACATGCTTGGCCGTTTGCGCGAGAACGTGACGGGCCAGCTGATGCATGTCGAGCTTGCACCGCCCGAGGAGCAGCCCGCTCTGCAACCGACGGAGTTGCCGCCGATGGAGGCACGCCACCTCGATCCGCTGACGGGCTATAACGAGTTCGAACCAGATCCCGAAATGGCTATGGCCGATGCGGCGATAGCTGGTGCCCGTGCGCGTCGCGACACGAGATCCGAGCCCGAGAAGCGAGCGCCCCTTCAAAGCCGCCGCGGCGACGGCGCGCTTAATCCGAACGAGCCGTCGACGTGGGGACGCGTATCACGCAACGCACTCTGCCCGTGCGGTTCGGGAAAGAAATACAAGCACTGTCACGGTCACATCGCATAATATAGCAATATCAATAAGTTAGCATAATTTCAAGGTCCAAAAAGCGGATAGATAAGAGATAGACAATCTGTAAACTAGCTTGGTTATAGACAAAAGTTAGACAACAGCCTGTCGATCCCAACGCTGGACGTTGAAAGGTCCAATAGAAGACGCGTTCTACCTCGAAGAAGGTAAGCTGGTCGTCTACAAGCGCGAACAGACGTTTTACGCGAGCATTCGTTTAGCTCCCAAGCGATACGTCTGGAGATCACTCAAGAAGTCAGATGCAGCTTCTGCAAAGAAAGCTGCGCTGAAGCTGTTCTACACGCTTGAGCTAAAGCAGGAGCAAGGTCTTCCGATCATCTCGAAGAGTTTCAACGCTGTTATCGATGATTACGTCGCGGTGCGTGAGAAGAGCTTCAGGCAAGGTCGAACTTCTGCGGGGATGCTTCGTCAGATAAAGCGGGTAGTAAAGTTCTGGAGAGAATTTAGCGGAACGAAGTCGATCGAGAATGTCGGTGACAAAGAACTCAAAGACTACGTGGACTGGAGAAGAGACTACTACTCTCGTCAAAAGAAACTCCCACGAAACGCGAAACTCGTCCCCACTGATAAAACGCTCCAGTGGGAGATCATGCTGGGGAAAGCGATACTGAAGTGGGCAACTGAACTAGGTCTGCGCGGTAACAAGCCTCGTCCAAGGTTTAGCTTCACTCCCAAGATCAAAAGAGCGAGACCCGCGTTCGAGCTGCATGAGTATCGCATTCTGTGGAGAACGATGCTCAAGCGCATCAGAGACGCGAAGAATGAGCGTTGGAAGAAAAGCAGAGAGCTTCTCAGAGACTATGTTCTCGTGCTCTCCAACAGCGGAATCCGCGTTGGAGAAGCAAACAACCTCAAGATCCGCGATGTCACGTCTTTCACTGACGTTAAAGGACGACGCAGCTATCGCGTGATCGTCAAAGGGAAGACTGGGGAACGAGACGTCATTCTACGCGCATCAGCAGCTACTCACGTGGATAGACTTCTTCAACACAGAAAAGATGCAAAATCTGATGATTGGCTGTTTGCCATGTTTGATGGATCACGAATAATTACGTTGATCGATCAGTTCGACGAGGTTCTCAAGCAGGGTGGAATTACGCACAACAGTCACGGTGAACCTTATACGCTATACAGTCTCCGTCACTTCTATGCTGTGATGGCTTTGCGGAAGGGTATCGGTGTCTTTGAAGTAGCAAGAAACATGGGAACATCAGTGCAGATGATCCAAAGCTATTACGGCAAGCAAGCAACAGCTCAGAGCTTTGCAACAAGACTTGGTGACTAATAGAAATAACAGCCGATAAACCCTCGATGTTCGCGGTATCACCGGGCGGTCCATCACGACTGGTCTTACCTGCAAACTGAACTCGCCACTTCAGAATCGGTTCGCGCTCCAGTTTTTCCCCTCAAATTGCCGTCCTCGTCCAATCGGCAATCCAGGCACATTCCCGCTATCCGTAACGAATTCCTACCACATGTTGCTCCGACAACACCATGCCGCCGCGTGCCGATGCTAACCAGGTTACACGTTTGGCACGGACCATCGGCTACTCGCCTATGTGACAGGCGGCGTGGCGGCAAGCGGGCTGAGCATCAACAGGAAGTTCGAAGATGGTGGAGAAACCACGACCGAGTTCGGTAGCACGACCTTTGTAGGGGGCGTTTTGGGCGGTGGTTTCCAGTACGCATTTACGAATTCGCTTTCTCTTGGCGTCGAGTATCTGCACGCCGAATATGCAGATTCGAATGTTAACACAACCATCTCGTTCCAGCCGTGCGGAGGCTGCGGACTTCCTCTCATGCGGCCGCGAACGAGCAATTCAGCACAGATACGGTTCGGGCGGTGTTGAATTACAAATTTGGGGAGCCCCCAGAGGCTGTACCTCTGAAGTAGCCTATCGGCAAAGGGCTCAGGAACGACAGTCGTTCCTTGATGCAGAGATCGCGGCGGAGCGGGGGAGTTCAGGCAGCCCGCTTCGCCTTGAGCACGCCACGGGCTTTGGCTTGCTGGGCGAGGTGCTCATCAAGCTCTCCTGCCTTCACACCCTCGATCAGAGTATCGAGTGTTGCGACAGGCTGATCTTTGGTCGACAAGATGATCGCTGCTTTCGCCTTCTCGAACTCAATCAGCTTAGCACCATACCGAACTGTGAGCGCGACACTTCCAAGCGCATCAACCTTCCACCACTGACGCACGCGCTTTTTCAGCTCGATCCGCTGTTTGATACCTTGATCGTTGATCAGCCATTTATGGACGCTTCGGAGATGCGACGGATCCCGAGCGAGCAACTTCTGTTGCTCCAAGCGCTCGATCAGGTTTGTTCGAAAGAACAGGACTTTGTCGCGCGCGATTATGTGGTGCGAACGTCAATTTCGCTAAAAACTTCATAGCTGAAATCCTATTGTAAGAGGGTCTCAGCAAGCTAATTCGAGCGGTCACTGGGTCAACGGAAATAATCCGTTGGCGGATCAATGTTGCCGGGGAAGCTACAACTTCTTTATTTTCCTAATCAGTTTTTTCGCGTCGCCGCTCTAGCTGCGTCAGAAATAAACCGGGAAGCGAAACAAGCAGTTCGTCCGCGCTCATTGCGAAGTTTGGAACACTATTCTAAGCATAGCTTCGTCTGAAAAATACGTTTCACCTTCGAGAAATTCCGCACTTGTCGGTCGTACTGTGTCTGCGTTAGCGACACGAAATTCATTTAGCCCCGCATCCACAAATAGAACCGCATTTTGAGATCTGAAGACCAATCAGTTTAAACCACTGATCGTAATGTCCCAGAGGACAAATAGTTACCTACATAAAGACGGTTTTCATCCAGATAGATAATAGAAAAAGAGTTCTGAGCGTTTGATGGTCTTGTCTCAACTTTAGCATCGTACAGCTTAAATCAAAATCACTTGCTAGAGCGAGAAATCTAAACAAGATTGCACCTCACTCAAAAACAGCGTTCTATTTGATCGCAAACAGTCTTCGTCTGCGCATGACAAGCTTGAAGCAGAGCAAGATTATGAGAACCGTGTGAGCAACTACATTCCCGAACATATTGTTATGTTCGTCGGACGGTCACTGTGGTCGGAATGGTCCATCTTCGAGACGAAATTTTCGTAGCCCGAAAAGATCACGATGATCAGCAGCGACCCGGTCAGAGTGAGATCGACGAGCGTGAGCAGGCCGAGGATCACGTCGGACTCGCTATACGTAAAGGCGCCGGTTGCCAGATGCGCGAGCTCGATACAGAAACTTGATCAGCAAGACGATCAGTGAAATCGCCAGGCCGAAGTAGAAAGGCGCCAGTAGCCACCGCGAGCTGAACAGCAAGTTCTCGAGTGTGGTTTCGACGCGTTTTGTGGCGCTTTTCACAGCCATTTGTGCGCGATCAGCGGATCAGCGGCCAGGAAAACATCGGCGTCGGCGCCGTATCGCTCTCGAGGCTCGTTTGGATTTGCGGAATTGGGGCCGGCGTCTGCGCCACGAGCTTCGGTAGGAACTTGGTCGGATGTGGAACGTCGCTCAGCCACTGTTCCTGCTCGCGAATGGCCATCAGCGTCGGCTGACACGCGTCAATCTGGCCCGCGGACTCTCCGGCATGTGTTTCGCGGAAGATATAGCGGCCGCTGCAGACGCTGACGGCGGGCGGCCGCTTTGTCCGCTCGAACACGTCGTAACCTTCCTTGAGATTGTTCCAGAAAGGCATCCACGGAGACGGTTCCTGCGAGGCCACGTTCAGGTCGTTCATGCGAAACGGAAGAACATGGACCGGCACGATGTCCTCACCCGCGTCGATAGCGGCCATCGTGAGCTGGTGAATCTCCTCTGAAACCGGATTGGTCATTGCAAAACAGCCGACCGACGAGCAGCCGCCGTGGATCAGGATGTTCGATCCCGTGCGCGCCTGCGACTGATCGAGGATATTCGGAAAGCCGATGTCGAGTGACACGGGCCACCGCCCGACGTGGCGGGCCTGGGCGCGAGTGACTGTGTAGTATCCTTCCGGCGCCTGCTTATCGCCGTCCCTGAGTTTGGGCCCGATCGAGCCGGACCAGTGGCAGATCGGATATGTTGCAAATAGGATGAACTCGCCATCCTTCTGCTTCCAAATCTCGAGTTCGGATTCTGATTTGAAGATGCGGATCAGAATTGGCGCCGCCAGCGTCACGCCCTTGTCGCGCAGACGCTCCTGCAACACGGCAACGTTTGGCGTTCCCGGTAGCGGCAGCGCGCCGACAGCGGCCGCCCTCTGGCGCTCGACACGGTCGGCTGCAACATCTTTGAGCTCGATGGAAAGCGCGTACGCGTTCTCGGCGCAGGCGACACCGAGTGTCATCGCTGCGAGAAATGCCAGACGGAAGAAGCCGTGGGATGCCATGAATGTTTGCGACCGAGTAGTCCCGTTCCTTACGCGGTGGCACACATTATCGCCCGTATCGGGCATTTCGAAGTGTCTTTTCGCCAACACTCGGTGACATTAAGCCTGTGTATCCTCAACTCTTGGCTGTGTCGGCAGGGCAGCGGTCTTCGATCGGATTGTCGCCGGTCGCGCCTTTGTCGCCGGGCTCAAAGCGATAGCGGTTCTGACAGACCATGACCTTCGGCGGCAGCAGAGTTTTTTCGAAGAGATCGTTCCCCGCCCTAAGGTTCTTCCAAAATGCGGTATCGGGATCGTTGGCGTAGTCTGCCAGACGCTCATCCGACATCCGGAATGGATAGACCTGCACCTGAAAACGCTTTTGGCCGTTGGCCAGCGCGGCAGTGACCAAACGCCAAATTTCATCGATCTGCGCGTTCGTCATCGCAAAGCAGCCGATCGATGCGCAGCCTCCATGAACCATGATCAGCGACCCGGTGCGGCCGTTGGCGCGGTCGAAAGCATTTGGAAAACCAAGGTTGAACGAGCGATGCCAGCTGCTGTTCGGATTGAGAGCCGAAGCATCGACCGTATAGAAGCCTTCCGGCGCCTGCCCATCGCCTTGCTGCAGTTTCGGGCCAAGCCGGCCGGACCAGCGGCAAATGGGGTAGATTGCAAAGCGATGAAAAACACCATCGCGCTGCATCCACAGTTCCAGTTCGAACTCTCTTTTGAAGATCCTGATCAAGATCGGAGCACCCTGGGCAAGGCCGTTTTCGGCGAGACGCTGAGTGAAGCGCGTCAGGTCTGGTTGGCCGGGCATTTCCAGGCCGAACTCCGCTCTTAAATGCCGCTGGCTGCGTTCATAGCCGATGAGGGCTTTGTCACCGCCGGGCAATCGCGGCAACCACACGGGTGCAAACACCAGCGCGAGCCCGGCAATCGCAATCGAGCAGACGGCAAAGATCAGGATTCCCTTGCCGGCGCGCCGCCGTCGCGGTTCCGATGCCTTCGGCTGACTGACATCATGGTCATGCATGAGAGCTGGCGCGCTATTCGATCAATTGGCGTTGGCGACGGGCGATGGTGCGGCCATCGAGGTCGCGTTCATGGGTGGCGCGTTTGACGTCGCCTGAGCCGCTTGTTGCTGCTTGGCAGCGTTGATATCGGCGACCGTCGGTTCGACGTCCGGGTTCGTGATGCCCTTCAATTTGTTACCATTGGCGACCTCGACTTCAGCCGGTTCGGGCAACGGGGTGAATGCCGAAACGACCGGCCGGCTGAATGCCGGACAGCGCCCGGTCGGGTCTGGCCGGCTGAGCGGGATTCCACCAACGACATAGCGGCGCTCGCAAATCGTGATGTTTGGCGGCAGCCGGTATTTCTCGAAGTAATCATAACCCTGCTTCAGGGTCTTCCAGTAGCTATACCATTTGTTCGACTTCAATTGCGCCATCCTGGCGTCGGTCATCCGAAACGGGAAAGCCTGAAGCTGAAAATTTGGTTGCCCGGCCTTCAGTGCCTCCCGAGTCAATCCGTAGATCTCTTCCATCAATGCATCGGTCATCGCGTAGCATCCCGCAGACCGGCAGTTGCCATGCACCATTACGGAATCACCGGTGCGGCCCCAAGTCCTGTCGTAAGCGTTCGGGTAGCCGAGATTGAACGAAAGATAATACTTCGAGTTCGGGTTCATCAGCGTAGGCGTGATCGTGTAGAAACCTTCAGGCGCTTGCCTGTCGCCCTGACTTTGCTTCGGGCCGATCTCGCCGGACCAGTTGCAGATTGGATACGTCTTGAAGTGGTAGAAGCGGCCGTCGTCGCGCTGCTTCCACACCTCGAGTTCGGATTCTTCCTTGAAGATGCGCACGAACACAGGCGCGCCGGGCTGCATGCCTTTCTTGGCGAGCAGCGACAAAGCGTCTTTCGAAAGCGGGACTTCCGACGGCGGCGGAATAACGGGCGCGCTCGAGCAGGCCGCGACGACGACCACGGCAACAAAAGCCGCGAGCCGGATAACAGCTCTCGACGTCATCGAGACGTACGGCAGCAATGCGTTTTCCCCGGTCTTCGAGTTCCCCGTTCCGCGGGCTGGCGGACTAATAATACAATAAACTCAAGCGACTACTGCGATCGGGCGGAGCCCAAGTCAACTCAACTATCGTGTCGAAATGCGGCACGGCGGCGGCGGCCATTTGGCGAGCGGCCCGCCGGCGCCATCAGTGCCCGATAGATAGGAAGCGCTCGTGGCGCTGTTTGCGAATTTCCTCAGCCGACTTGCCGTCGAATTCCGAAAGCATCCGAGCGATGGCGTTTCCGGTCGCGATAATCACTGATTCGCGGTCGCGATGCGCGCCGCCGGTCGGCTCCTTGATAATCGCATCGATAACGCCGAGCTGGTCGAGGTCTTGGGCCGTGATTTTCATATTGGTCGCGGCTTCTTCCTTCTTGTTGCTGTCGCGCCAGATGATGGAGGCCGCGCCTTCCGGCGAGATCACCGAGTAGATGGCATGCTCGAGCATGAGGATGCGATTGGCCGTCGCGATTGCGATCGCGCCGCCGGAGCCGCCCTCGCCGACGATGACGGCAACCATCGGAACGCCGAGCTTCAGGCAGCATTCGGTCGAGCGGGCGATCGCCTCGGCCTGCCCGCGCTCCTCCGCACCGATGCCCGGATACGCACCAGGTGTATCGACGAACGTGATGATCGGCAGATTAAACCTGTCCGCGAGTTCCATCAGCCGCACAGCTTTGCGATAGCCTTCGGGGCGGGCCATTCCGAAATTGTGCTTGATGCGCTGCTCGGTATCGGAGCCCTTCTCGTGGCCGAGGACAACGACCGATCTATTGCGGAACTTTCCGATGCCGCCGACGATCGCCTCGTCCTCTGCGAAATAGCGGTCGCCTGCGAGCGGCGTGAAGTCCTCGATGAGGCCGCCGATGAACTCGAGCGCATGCGGGCGTTCCGGGTGGCGCGCGACGAGCGTCTTTTGCCACGGCGTCAGCTTGTTATAGGTGTCGATGAGGGCGGCCTTCGCCTTTTGTTCAAGCCTCGCAATCTCATCGGCGATCTGCGGTCCTTTGCCCTCGGTTTGCAACGCCTTGAGTTCAGAGACCTTGTTCTCGAGTTCCAAAATGGGTTTCTCGAAATCGAGATAGGTACGCAGGGCGGACGTGGCGTTCACGGGGCTGGAGCCTTTTGAATTGTGCAACTAAGGCGTGCGGCAATGGGGCCGGACATCCAAGAGACGACATTCGCCTTGTGGCAAGCCGGGTGTCAAGGTGACGGACACGCCGAAGTCCGAGGCCAATGCCAAATTCGTTAATCATTTCCGTCAGATAGTCTGTTCACCGTCGGCGCTACTGCAAACATAAGGGTGGCGGCAACGGCGACAAGGGCCGCTTGTGCCAGGAACGATAGGACCAGCGCATCGGGATCGGTCGCCGTGAAGGCACCGCCGATATCGCCGGCGAGTTTGTTTCCGAATGCGGCGGCCAGAAACCAAATACCAAGTACGAAGCCGGTCATCCTCTGCGGCGCGATACGCGTCATCGTCGACAGCCCCACGGGGCTCAGCATCAATTCGCCGATCGTGAACAGAAAATAGACGCCGATCAGCCAGAGAGGTGAGACGCGTCCATCCGCGGCGTAGCTGGCGGCGGGAACCATCAAAAGAAACGCCGCTGCGAGAAAAACCAAACCGAGCGCGAACTTGATAGGCGACGACGGCTGGCGATACCCGAGTTTCATCCACAGCGCAGCTACGAACGGCGTCAACAGGATGACGAAGACGGGGTTGGCGGACTGATACCAGGCCGACGGAAACGTAATTCCAAGAAATTGGTTTTCAGTCAGCGTATCGGCGAAAAGCGACAGCGTCGTGCCGGCCTGCTCGAAGACGGCCCAGAAGATCATTGCCGCAATGAAATAAATGCCGACGGCAGCAAGGCGCCGGGCATCGGGGCTTTGCTGGGCAGAGCCATAAAAAATCACAGCCAAAGGCAGAATGATGAACAACCAGCGTAGCCATGTAAATCCATCAACGTCGGAGAGAAGCGCGAGAGCCAGAAGCGCCACGGTCCCGATCGCAACGAAAAGACCATCGCGTGTGAATGCTGGCCCTGAGGGGCTCTTTGGTAACAACGGAGGATCGGGGTCTTTCAGATAGGCAGCATTCCGCGCGAAAAGCAGCATCGAGATCGTCATGCCGATGCCTGCTGCCGCAAAACCCCAGTGCCAGCTTTTAGCGGGATCGAAGCCAGCCGCCGCGAGCCAAGTTTTGAACAATTCGCTCTGAGCCAGAAAACCGGTGACTAAAGGTGCGAAAAACGCGCCGACGTTGATGCCCATGTAGAACAGCGAGAACCCGGCATCGCGCCGCACGTCGTCACGTGAATAGAGGGCGCCGACGAGGGCTGAGATGTTGGGCTTGAAAAGGCCGGTCCCCAGAGCAATGAGAGCCAGCCCTGTGTAAAAACTCGCGAGCGAAGGTATGGCAAGAGCGTAGTGACCGGCAGCAATCGCTGTTCCGCCCATCAGAACGCTGCGTTTTGCACCAAGCATGCGATCGGCAATGAACCCACCTGGCACGGCGAGCAGGTACACGGCCATTGTGTAGGTGCCATAGATGCTGCCGGCGGTGGCCGTTTCAAAGCCTAGACCACCGGCGGCGGCGGGCGCGACCATGAACAACGTCAGAAGCGCTCGCATCCCGTAATACGAGAAGCGTTCCCACAGCTCGGTAAAATACAGTCCCGCGAGGCCGGGAGGATGCGCCTCGAGCCCGAGCCCTAGGCCTCGCAGGCGCGATACTGCAGCGCTAGCGATCATATTCTTATCAGCGCACAGTTAAGGGGCCGCATGCAAGAGCCTCACACGCCCTTGTCACCGCTCATTACCTTGCCCATCCAATCATCGATCGTAGTCGTGCCGATCGCCTCAACCTGCGAGCGCGCTGCGGGCCGCACGACGTCTTGCAACGTATCGATGCGCTTCCATTCGCAAAATGGAGTTTCAGCTTCGACACCCGGCGCATAACGCGACGTTTCGAGCTTCTGGAACCGATGGACGTAGCGCGGGCAGTTCATCCACGTTTCGTGAATGGTCACCTTGACCGCCATCTCGGCGTCTTTGATGAAGTTCGGGCCCGCTGACAATCAGCTCGGCGCGGCCTTGCGCCCTGAGGCGAAACGGTTTCTCGAAATCGATAAACAGCATGCCGATCTCCGGATTGCCCGAGATGTTGCCCATCGACAGATACATGCCGTTGCCGTCACAGCTCGGAAACAGCAGCGTCGACGCGTCGAGAACGCGCACGAAACCGGGTGAACCACCTTTATAGGAGACAGTCGGGCGGCGACGTCGATGGTCGTGATGATCGATGGTCGTGAGAAAGAACATGTCGCGGCTTGCGATGAAGACTTTGCCGACGTCATCGATTTCGGGTTTGACGATCATGCCTTCGAGGCGATCGGCAAGGGTTCGCGTGTCGAACGCCATCTGCATGGCCCGGTGAATGTCTCCGTATAGACGGCTCATCTCAAGCTCCCCTCTTTGTTTCGCTTCTTACGCGACCCCCGCGCAGCTTCATGTTTTAGCCTGGCTTTATTTTCGCGAGCGGGTGATGTGCGTTGACGAGCGTCTTCAACCGTTCTTGAAGGACATGCGTATAGATCTCCGTCGTCGAAATGTCAGCATGTCCGAGCAATTGCTGCACGGCTCTGAGATCGGCGCCGCGGTCGAGCAGGTGGCTCGCAAAAGCATGACGCAGCACATGCGGCGAGACACGCGTGGCGTGTAAGCCGGAGTCTGTCGCAACGGTCTTCAAGTCCTGAGCGAAGCCCTGACGCGTAACGTGGCCCAATGTCGTGCGCGCCGGAAAGAGCCACGGGGAATTGTCGAAGCGCCCCGAAACTTCGAGAAACCGATCCAGCGCCGTACGAGCTGTGGCGTTGAGCGGCACGAGGCGTTCGCGGCCTCCCTTGCCCTTTATCGACAGAAGACGCCGGTCGCCGCGCAGCACAGCACGCGGCAGCCCGACGAGTTCGGAGACGCGCATGCCAGTCGCGTAGAGAATTTCGAGGAGACATTGAAAGCGCAGAGCCCGGAAGTAAGCCCGGCCTTCCAAGCCTTCGCAACGTTGCTCCGACGTTTGCAGCAAGCGGTCGACTTCGGCGATGCTCAGGACCTTCGGCAGTGCACGCTGCTTTTTTGGCCCCTGCAGGCCCGACGTCGGATCGGCTTCGATGAAATCTTCAGCGAGCAAGAACCTGTAGTATTGCTTGATCGCCGACAGCCGCCGCGAGCGCGACGCCGGAGCCTGCCCTGCGTTCGTCAACACGGCGAGATAGGCCTGAACGTCTTTGACGCTTGCGTCGAGCGCTTCAACGGTGCGTTCCGAGAGAAAACCGAAGTAGCCTTCAAGATCACTGGTGTAGGCATCGATGGTGTTTTGCGACGCGCCGCGTTCCGACGCCAGCATGTCGAGGAAATCCACGACATGGTTGTCCTTTGTCACGACTGCCGCCATGGGCCCTCAGTTCGTTTCCGTGCGCGGCCACGTTGGAAGCAGAGCCTCGAGGCCGAGCCGTCGCGCGTCAGGCTCGAGTCCGGCGCGCTTCAGAGCGCGGATACTGTCACCGAGTGCGATTAAGTGCGCATCTTCGGCACCATTAGGGCCAAGCGCCTTCATCACCAGCAGCACCGTGCGTCCAAACTCTTGCTTCTTCGATGCGTCCTGCAATTCGGTGAGAACGCCCGTTTCCGGTAGATAACCCGAATTCGTTTGTGGGGCACGGTTTGCAGCTTCCCAAAGCGGGATCGGTACGAGGTAGTCGAGCGCCTCCAGTACCGTCGCCAGCCGCTGCAAAGTCCCGGGCGCAAATTTTCCGCCGGCGGCATAGCTTTCTAGACTCGCGAGACTTTTGCCGCGCTGAGGGTCGTGCGTATCGGCGATATCGACGAGGGCCCGCCAGTAATCGAGGCCGCCTGAAGCGTGGCCCGGCTCATCACCGATGGTGATCCAATCCCGCGCCATGTCGTAGCGGCCCGAGGCCAGACCGATTTCGACGCCCGTCTCCGCAAACCAGCTAATTTCCGGCGCGGGCCGTACTGCAGCTGCCGCCGGCGCGATCATTCGGGCAGAAATCATCGCCAGGCCCTGATGCTTGGCATCATCGAGAAACGCGCGGATCAGCCGCGTCTTTCGCATTGGCGTTTGTTCGGCCTCGGCGGCTTTGAAGAGTGCGGCGCGGCGAGCAATTGCTTGCGGTCCCTGACCAGACAGCAAGGCGTCCGCAGCAATCGTCTCGGCATTAGCACGGTAGATAGCTGCAAGCGACTCCGGCGTCAGCGCATTGAGCCGGGCGGCGGCTTCCGTTGCCGGCAGACCGAGATCGACCGGCGTCGATGGATCCGTCGCCAAAGCAACGAGCAGTGCGGGCTCGCCTTTCTCAAGAACCATTTTTTGCGGCAGACCGCCGACGCGCTCTGCAATGCGATAATCGAGAAGCGATACCTCTTTGGCGATCTTGAACTTGGGCTTGGCGCTAATCGATAGCGCATCGAGGGCTTGCAGGCCGGGCGATGGTTCGACGCCCTCCTCGCGTGCCATATCGGCAGCAAGACCGGCCGCGGCGGTGTCGTTGCGAATTGCGGAGCAGTAACCGGCCATCAGGATCACCTGGCCTTTGAGGCGCGCCGGAATGTTGCCTTTTTGGGCAGCCGCGCGCGCCACGATCTCACAGGCCTTGTCCGAATGCCCGGACGCAAGTTCGTTGCGCGCTTCGAGCGTCAGGAGGAGCGGATCTGTGCCGGCGGCCTGTTGCTTCGCGATCTCGGCTGCCGCCGCCCGCGCCAGACCGGACCGGTAAAGTGCTTCGAGGCGCAACGCAGTAAAGGCGGCGTTCGATGCATCCCCGGTCGTGGACGTGATCAGTCGCTTCCACAGTCCATGGAGAGCCGGCGAGCGCGGCGGAATTTCGATGCTGGCAATCAATTTTTCCAGCGCTGGGACGTCGACCCCGCGCCAGAGTTCGTAGGGCAACCCGGAGCCATCCGTTGACATCACAGGCGCAAGATCGCCCTTCTCGACGGGCACCGGAAGAACATCGCGCATTACCGCGTTCTGTGAAGGAGCGCCGGCGTCTCTGTAGTGGCGCGAGGCTGGAGATTCTGGTGCTGCGGGCGCCGCCTCGCGGCGCCAAGGCCTGGAAGTCGTCGGATCGGCAGCCGGTGCCGCCGGCTGCAAATAGCTGCGGTTGTCCGGCGGCGGCGAATAGGTGTCATCGGCTTTCCCGGACGTCCGTCGTCGCGGCTCTGTGGTGTCGGGATCAGCGTAAGGATTGTCGGAAGGCGCGTCTTGTGCGGCTGCTGAGCAGGTGAGCAATCCGGCCGCCAGCACCAGCAAGCTCAGCGCCGCGGCCGCGCCTGCTGCTGACTTTCGAGGATGACGGTCATGCGTCATGGCTGTTCAGGGCCGGATTTTGACGCCCGAGACGGGCTTGCTGATCGTCTGCTGCTCGGGCTCGAATCGGGTCGCGAGCACGTAGAGTCCGCCGAAGACGATCGCGCTCAACGAGCCAAGTACGAACAATAACCGGAAAAGGCTCGGCATTTATCGAGTTCCCTCCCGGTCGCTACGTGGCCACCTTTGGTGGCGCGATTATGACTCGACCGGGCACATCGGCGTCGAGGGGTTCGCTGCACTGGCGTTCGTAAACGCGGCGTGCCGCCATGTCTTAACGGCAAGTTTCTGATTTGCGAGCCATTTCGGTTCGTGGCATGACGGCGCGCAATGTTGACGCGGCCACGCCTGAACTTACCCGATTCGCTCGGCTGATCGACTAAGACCCGAGATCGAGATGACGGAATTCGAAGATATCGACATCGTCAAGAAGCGTCTCGGCCAGCGCTCCATCGTGCTGGTTGGCCTGATGGGCTGCGGCAAGTCGTCGATCGGAAAGCGCTTGGCGTTCAAGCTCGGGCTGCCGTTCGTCGACGCCGACGACGAGATCGAACGGGCCGCCGCAAAGAGCATAAATGATATTTTCGCCGATCATGGCGAAGCGCAATTTCGCGACGGCGAGCGCAAGGTCATCGCACGCCTGCTCCGCAGCGGACCGCAAGTGCTAGCAACGGGCGGCGGTGCCTACATGCATCCTGAGACGCGCCGGTGCGTGCGGGAAAACGGCATTTCGATCTGGCTTCGGGCAGACCTGCCCGTTTTGATGCGCCGGGTGATGAAACGCGACACCCGGCCGCTGCTGCGCGAGGGCAATCCCGAAGCCACAATGCGGAAACTCATAGAGACGCGCTATCCGGTTTATGCTGAGGCTGACATGACGGTTGAAAGTCGCGAGGAACCGCACGACGTCATCGTCGCGGAAATTTTGAATAGACTTGCCGCGCCGTCTACGGTGCAAACGAAAACATCTCATGGCACCGCTCAGGGCGCCGCCCCATCGCGATCCGTCAGCGTCGAACTTGGTGACCGCACGTATGACGTGCTGATCGCGAGCGGCTTGGTGCGCGACGCAGGTGCACTGATCAAGGCGCGTCTCGGCGCGGTGAAGTGCGGCGTCGTGACGGACGAAAACGTTGCGCGCCATCACCTCGCCGCGCTCGAAGAAAGTCTCAAGTCGGAAGGCCTCCTTGCCGGCTCGATCGTGATGAAGCCGGGCGAGGCGACAAAAAGTTTCCGCGATCTCGCAACACTGTCGGAGCGGCTGCTCGAGCTCGGGCTCGAACGCGGCGATCTTGTCGTGCCGTTCGGTGGTGGCGTCATCGGCGATCTCGCCGGCTTCGCGGCAGGCATCCTGCGACGCGGCGTTCGCTTCGTGCAGATCCCGACGTCGCTGCTCGCCCAGGTCGATAGCTCGGTCGGCGGCAAGACAGGTATCAACACGCCGCAGGGCAAGAACCTCATCGGCGTCTTTCATCAGCCAAGTCTCGTCATTGCCGATACCGCGGTGCTGACGACGCTGCCGCCGCGTCAGATGCGGGCCGGCTATGCCGAAGTCGCGAAATACGGGCTTCTTGGCGACGCGAAGTTTTTTGCCTGGCTCGAAGCCAACTGGCAGGGCGTTTTCGGAAACAACGGTCCGGCACTGACCAAGGCCATCGAAACGAGCGTGGCGGCGAAGGCGGCGATTGTTGCACGCGACGAAACGGAAACGGGCGACCGGGCGCTTCTCAACCTCGGCCATACCTTCGGCCACGCGCTCGAGGCGTGGACCGGCTATTCCGATCGCCTGCTGCACGGCGAAGGCGTGGCAATCGGGATGTGCATGGCGTTCCGCTTGTCAGAAGACCTTGGCATTTGTCCGCGAGGTCGGGCCGACGTCGTGGCAAGACATTTGAAAGCCGTCGGCCTTCCCACCAAAATCAGCGACATTCCAGGCAACCGTGCGGACGCAAACGAGTTGCTGAGACTGATGGGACAGGACAAAAAGGTCCGAGGCGGCAAGGCCACGTTCATCCTTGTGCGGGACATCGGACAAGCATTCGTGTCTCGCGAGGTCATGCCGGAAACGGTCAAAGCGTTTCTGGGCCGTGAGATCGGCCGCTGAGAGTGGCGCAATATGTGTGCTAGACTCCCGTGCTCGGCAATCTCGACAAAGGACGCCAACACGCTCTCATGACCCTAGCCATTAGTCTTCTCGCCATTTTTTTGCTGATCCTGCTGTCGGCCTTTTTCAATGCCAGCGAAACCTCACTCACGGCCGCCTCTCGGGCCCGCATGCACGCCTTGCAGGAGGACGGCAACGTCGCTGCGAAGCTCGTCAACGTGGTGTTGTCGCGGCCCGAGAAAATGATCGGCACCGTGCTGCTCGGCAATACGCTTGTCGACGTGCTCGCCGCAGCGCTCGCGTCGAACATCGCAGTCGAATCTCTACGGCGAGGTCGGCGTCGCCTATGCGACGGCTGCGATCACCCTGCTGATCGTGATTTTCGCTGCCGTGCTGCCGAAGACCTATGCGCTCGCCTATGCCGATCGCGTGGCGCTTGTCGTGGCGCCGATCATGCGTGGCCTCATCTACATCCTGACGCCCTTCACGAAGGCCATCGAATTCATTGTCCGGCAGATGCTGAAGTTGACGCCCGGCAAAGCCGACGACGCGGCCAATATTCTCGCGGCGCATGAGGAAATTCGCGGCACCATCGATCTGCAGGCCAGGGAAGGAACCGTGGCCAGGGGCGACGCGGAAATGCTCGGCGGCGTGCTCGATCTTCGCGATTTGCAGGTCGCCGACATCATGGTTCACCGCACCAAGATGGAAATGATCAATGCCGACGATCCGCCGGCCAAGATTCTCGATCAGCTCATGCGCTCGCAGTACACGCGCGTTCCGATCTGGAGGGAGGAGCCGGAGAATATCGTCGGCGTCCTGCACACCAAGGATTTGCTGCAGGCCCTCTCGCGCGCCGGCTGGGCACCGGAAAGCCTCGACATCATGAAGTCGGCGAGCGAGCCTTGGTTCGTTCCCGATACGACCAGCCTCAAGGACCAGCTCAACCAGTTCCTGAAAAAGAAAATGCAGATGGCGCTTGTCGTCGACGAGTACGGCGAGGTGCAGGGCCTCATAACGCTCGAAGATATTCTCGAGGAGATCGTCGGCCAGATTACCGACGAGCACGACCAGCCTGACAGCCACATCCGATTGCAGTCGGACGGCACCGTCAACGTCGACGGCACGGTTGCAATACGCGACCTCAATCGCCATCTGGATTGGGATCTGCCGGACGACGAAGCGACCACGATTGCCGGCCTTGTCATTCACGAGGCGCAGACGATTCCGGAGCCGGGGCAGGTTTTCACCTTTCACGGCTATCGTTTCGAAATCCTGCGGAAAAGCCGCAATAAGATCACCGCAATCCGCGTTAAGCCGCTGCCGAAGACGTCCGGCACGGACAGCGGAGGCGCAGAATCGAATGCTATGCTCGGTGGCTGACGTTCAGTCGCCGCTGTTGCTGGCTTTTGGAAGAGGCTCACCCGGCGCCAGCGTCAACAGCGCCAGCGCGTGGATGCCTCCGGCAAGTTCGTCCTTGAGTAACTCGTTGACGATGCGGTGGCGGTCGACCCGCGACTTGGCCGTGAAAGCCTCCGATACGACGAGCACGCGAAAATGGCTGTCCCCTGTACCGGGTGAGCTCCGGTGGCCGGCGTGAAGTTCTGAATTCGTTGGTGACATCAAGCCGCGTTGGGTGGAGTGCGGTTATGAGTTTTTCCTTGATGCGGCCTGCTGCAGACATCGTCCGTCTTTCTTTTCAACATGCGCCCGGTTTTGTGGCCGGCCGGGAGATCGTGAAACGGCCTGTTAAAAGATTGCCCGCACACTCGCAAAGGAAATCAAGCGGCTTTCTTGCCGCCTTGTTTCCAGCGAAACGAATGATCATACTGATGAATCGATGAAACTGGACTCCAAATTCTTTGACAGCATCCGCGTGTCCTCGCGGCGCCAGCAAGGCGCCAAGAAGGACGCGCGCGCGACTAGCTGCCAGTGGAAGGGCTGTGACAAGCCCGGTTCGCATAAGGCGCCGAAAGGTCGGGGCCGCGACGGCGAGTATTTCCACTTCTGCATGGATCACGTGCGGCAGTACAATCACGAGTACAATTACTTCGACGGCATGAGCGACGCCGAGGTCGACAATTTCCGGAAAGACGCGCTGACCGGCCACCGGCCAACGTGGAAATCCGGCGCCAATGCCTGGGCGCATGGCACGCGCGACGGCGCGAGAACCGCCGAGGCTGCAGAGCGTGTTGCCGCGAGTACCCAAAAGATGACGCGCCGGGCGAGATCCTCCCGCACGGAGGCGCCCACGTTCCGCCGGCAATTGAAGCCGCTAGAGCGAAAATCGTTGCACACGCTCGATCTGGGCGAAAAGGCAACGCGCGAGGACATCAAGTCGCGGTTCAAGGAACTCGTGAAGATTCATCATCCGGACGCAAACGGCGGCGATAGCCGGTCCGAGGAAAAGTTGCGCGAAATCCTTCAAGCCTATAATTACTTGAAACAATCAGGCTTGGTCTAAGCGACCACTTCTAAGCCGCGTGCGCGTCAGCCCCCAGTTCGCACCGGTCCGAGCCGATAACGGCGCTTGGCGGCAATGATCGGGAATTCACGCAATATGCGCACGACACCAAGCGCTCCGGGCGCGCAAGCCGGCAATCTGCCAGACATGAAACTGTCGGTGCGGCAGGTCTTCGGAATCGACAGCGACCTCGAGGTGCCCGCCTACTCCAGGGCCGACGAGCACGTACCGGATGTCGATCCGGACTACCTCTTCAATCGCGACGTCACGCTCGCCATTCTCGCGGGCTTCAAACACAACCGCCGCGTGATGATCCAGGGCTACCACGGTACCGGCAAGTCGACGCACATCGAGCAAGTGGCGGCGCGGCTCAACTGGCCGTGCGTGCGCGTCAACCTTGATAGTCATGTCAGCCGCATCGATCTCGTCGGCAAGGACGCGATCGTGCTCAAAGACGGTAAGCAGGTGACGGAGTTCAAGGAGGGTATTTTACCTTGGGCGCTGCAGAGCAATACTGCTCTGTGCTTCGATGAGTACGATGCAGGTCGGCCCGACGTGATGTTCGTTATTCAGCGCGTGCTCGAAGTCTCGGGCAAGCTGACGCTGCTTGACCAATCGAAGGTCATTCGCCCGCATCCGGCGTTCCGCCTGTTCTCGACGACGAACACCATCGGGCTCGGCGATACGTCCGGCCTTTATCATGGTACGCAACAGATCAATCAGGGCCAGATGGACCGCTGGTCGATCGTCGCGACGCTGAACTATCTGCCGCACGACGACGAGGCCAGGATCGTTTTGTCGAAGGTCAAGGCGTTCGCCAAAACGGACGCCAAGCGCAAGCAGGTTTCGCACATGGTACGCGTCGCCGATCTGACGCGCTCAGCCTTCATGAACGGCGATCTCTCGACCGTCATGAGTCCGCGGACGGTGATGACGTGGGCCGAGAATGCCGAAATCTTCGGCGACCTCGGCTTTGCGTTTCGCGTCACGTTCCTGAACAAGTGTGACGATCTCGAAAAGCCGCTCGTTGCCGAGTTCTATCAGCGCTGCTTCGGTGAAGAGTTGACGGAAAGCACGGCCAACGTCGCGCTAAGCTGAGGCCGCACCGAAATGGCCATCCCGCCCAACAAACGCCGCGAAGCGCCGTCCGAGCCGCTGAAGCGCGTCCTCGGGCCTACCGTGCGCGCCATCGCCGGCGACGCCGACATCGAGGTCGACTTCGGGCCCGGCAAGGGTGAAGTCACTGGTAAATCCGTTCTCATTCCGGAACCGCCGCGCGCCCCGTCTGCCAAAGATATCGCGCTGGCGCGCGGATGGGCGGATAGCTTGGCGCTGCGCATCGGTTGCCACGACGCCAAGATACATCGCCGCGTCGCTCCGCCGCCTGGACCGGCGCGCGCCGTGTTCGAGGCCGCCGAACGCGCCCGCGTCGAGGGGCTCGGGTCGGCGCGCATGCCCGGCATGGCCTGCAATCTGACCGCGCGTCTTGAAGACCAGTACAGCCATGACCGCTTCAGATTGGTGAGCAATCGCGCCGATGCGCCGCTCGAAGACGCGCTGGCGCTGCTCATTCGCGAACGTTTGACGGGCCTGCCGCCGCCGCCGTCGACGAAAGGGCTGGTCGATGTCTGGCGGCCGGTGATTGAGGCGCGCGGCGGAAAGCTTTTGAAGCGGCTTGAAGGGCTCTCCGAAAATCAGGAGCAGTTCGGCCGCCAAGTTCGAGATCTTCTGAAGGCTCTCGAGCTGATCGACCAGACCGGTGATCAGCAGCCTGATCAGAATGAAGATGAAGGTGAGGAGGGCGTCACCGAAGGCGGCGCCGAGGAGGCCGAAGAGAAGAACGACGAAGGTTCCGAAGGCCAGGACCAGCAGAGCGAGGAGCAGCACTCGGAAGGCGATCTCTCGGACACCGACGAGATGACCGACTCGGGCGACACCGATCAGCAGGACATGGACGAGGGCAACCTCGACGAGGAAGAGACGCCGGCACCGTGGCGTCCGAACATGACGGTGCTCGATAACCCGGAGGCGTTTGGATACAAGGTCTTTTCACGCGCCCACGATGAGGAAATCGGCGCCGAAGGCTTATCTTCTCCCGAGGAACTCGAGCGGCTTCGTGCATTTCTCGACAAGGAACTTAAGACGCTGTCAGCCGCCGTCGCGAAGCTCGCGAACAAGCTGCAGCGCCGGCTGCTTGCGCAACAGAACCGCGGCTGGGATTTCGATCTTGAAGAAGGCGTGCTCGATGCGGCGCGCCTCACCCGCATCATCACGGATCCGATGGGCGCGCTGTTCGTATAAACGCGAGCGCGACATGGACTTCCGCGACACCGTCGTGACGTTGCTTCTCGATAATTCGGGCTCGATGCGCGGCCGGCCGATCATGGTTGCCGCCTGCTGCGCCGATATCTTGGCGCGGACGCTCGAACGCTGCGGTGTGAAGGTTGAGATCCTGGGCTTTACGACGAAGGCCTGGAAGGGTGGGCAATCGCGCGAAGAATGGCTCGCGGTCGGCAAGCCGCCGGCGCCCGGACGGCTCAACGATCTGCGCCACATCATCTACAAGACGGCCGACGCGCCTTGGCGCCGGTCGAAGAATGCCTTGGCGCTGATGATGCGCGAAGGCCTGCTCAAAGAAAACATCGATGGCGAAGCACTCGCCTGGGCACATTCGCGTCTCGTCAATCGACCCGAGCAGCGCCGCATCCTGATGATGATCTCCGATGGCGCGCCGGTCGACGATTCAACCCTGTCCGTCAATTCAGGCAGCTATCTCGAGCAGCATCTCCGCCAGGTGATCCACGAGATCGAGACGCGCTCTCCGGTGGAACTGATCGCCATCGGCATCGGTCACGACGTAACTCGCTACTATCGCCGCGCCGTCACGATCACGGACGCCTCAGAACTCGCCGGCGCGATGACCGAAAAACTTGTCGAGCTGTTCGAAGAAGATGGCAAATTCGACGATGTGGATCATCGGGCCGGACCACGCCCACGCGTGCATTGAGGCGAGCACTTGCTTCTCGAACGATATCGCCGTGCTGTCCTGCCCATTGTCGTCTTCGGCTTCTGCGCCGGCGTCGCACTGGCGGACCCGAAGCCCGATATCTCCGGGATCGAGCCGCTGCCAATTACTGTCAAAGCAACACCGATCCGAAGTTTCAAGCGGTTTGGCGAAGCTGACGAACCTCTAGGAAAACTCGCCTTTCGCGGCGGCTTGGTGCTGACGTCGCCTTCGCGCTACTTCGGCGGCTGGTCAGGGCTTGTTCTCGACGCCGACGCCAAGTCCCTTCTGGCCATTTCCGATTCCGGCGTCTGGATGACGGGCAGGCTGACCTACGACGGCACGCGACCATCCGGCATCGAGAGCGCCCGCCTCGGGCCGCTCCTCGATCGTAATGGCGTGCCGCTCAGCCGCATACGCGACCGTGATTCCGAAGCGGTGGCGCTCGCAAGCGGTACGCTGCAACAGGGTTCAGTGCTCGTCGCCTTCGAAGGCCGGCATCGCATCGAACGGTACGATCTATCGTCCAACGGTCTTTCGGCCGATCGCGGCGCCTTGAAGCTTCCCGCCGGGGCCAAGCGCATGCGACACACGCAAGGCCTTGAGGCTATGACGGTGATGCAGGGCGGACCGTACAAGGGTTCGCCGATCGCATTCTCGGAACGGCTTTATGATATGTCGCGCAACCATACCGGCTGGCTGTGGACCGGCGAAACTCCGGCGACCGTGCACCTCAAAAACATCGACGACTACGATCTGACCGACATCGCCAGTCTAGATGATGGCACGCTCTTCATTCTGGAGCGCCGCTTCCGCTGGCTCGAGGGCTTGAAGGTTCGGCTCAGAAGGCTTGCGCCGGGCGCGTTGCAGCCGGGCCGTACTGCCATCGGAGAAACG
Source organism: uncultured Alphaproteobacteria bacterium (assembly GCA_963833715.1). GTDB lineage: Bacteria > Pseudomonadota > Alphaproteobacteria > Rhizobiales > Hyphomicrobiaceae > Hyphomicrobium_B. The sequence continues at coordinate 77,046 of CAWHZB010000013.1, read as the reverse complement.
CTTCTAGAAGCCGATCTCAATGACGAGATCGACAACATGGAGGGTCTCGCTGTCACGCGGCTCAAGGATGGCAACGTGCTGATCACGATGATTTCGGATGATAACTTCAGCCACATGCTGCAGCGGACGGTCTTGCTGCAGTTCATTGTCCGAGATAGCGCGCAAGCAAAAGCCCGGCCGCAGGACTAGCCGGCGCCGGGCTTGGAACCATCTTGCCGTCGGAATGTCGTTTAGGCGGCGGCCTTGGTGCTCTGCGCCTTCTGAACTTCGCGCTTGATCTTCAGGCACGTCGGCGAAAGCTGCTCGTTCTTAGCCTTCAGAAGGAAGGCGTCGAGACCGCCGCGATGCTCGACCGACTTCAGGGCCCGCGCCGAGACGCGCAGGCGAAATTTCTTCCCGAGTGCATCGCTCATCAAGGTCACATGGCACAAGTTCGGCCGGAACTTGCGCTTCGTCTTGTTCTCTGCATGGCTCCTGAGGTTGCCTGACAGTGGCAGGGTGCCCATCAGCTCGCAGCGCCTGGTCATAATCGTCTCCTACGCCGCAGCCCTGGCAGGCGGAGCGGCCCTTCGAAAGTCTGCTGTTGCAGCAAAAAAATGCGCCCCGTCAGCGGGGCTCACGGGGTCTCGGTGCGGTGTATAGTTGAGGTGCGGGACGCCCGTCAAGCGGCGCTGTGGCCCAGTGACCCGTAACCTGCCCCCAACCACCGCCAGGCCCCGTCCAAGGGCTCCAGCACGCGTCCCCAGCCTCTCGGCACCAGCCGGAAAAGTCCAAGAATCGTCGCAAAGACAGCCTATCGCCAGGACTGGCAATGGGGGTTGTCAGGGGAAGAGTTATCGCCATGTCTAAAGCCGAAGCGCCCCGGCGTGGCGTGGTTCGCAGTTCGCTTGCTTTAGCTATTGCGACAACGCTTGCGATTTGGTCGCCGCACACAACCAGTGCGGCCGACACCGCCTGGCCGAAGCAAGTCTCGGCGCGCTATCGGCTCCAGTTCAATGGCTTTGAAGTCGGCTTTTACGACTTCACGTCGCGCTTCAGCGGCAACACGTATTCTGCTACGGGGAAGACGCGAATATCGGCGCTTTTCGGCGCCTTCAAATGGACCGGCAGTTTCTCAGGTAGCGGCTCCCTCGACGGCAGCGCGCCGCATCCAGCAAACTATCAAATGAACTCGAAGGCAAAATCGAAAATCAATTCCGTGACAATCGGCTTCGATGCAACGGGCGTTGCATCGGTCGCGCTTGTGCCGAACAAGCCGCCGCATCCGGACGCAATCCCCTTGAAACCCGACAATCTCAAGCACGTTTTTGATCCAATGGCGGCAACGCTGGCTATTTCGAGCACAAGTGCGCCCGAGGCCTGCAATCGAACAATTCCCGTCTTCGACGGCAAAGCCCGTTTCGATCTCAAGCTGTCGCTCAAGGGCCGCGAGGCGATCAAGGATAAGCAGCCCACGGGGCAGCCGGCCGAACTCATCGTCTGCCGCGTCAAGTACATTCCGATCGCAGGACACAAGCCCAACGATTTCGTGCATCCATGGATCGACTACGACCACATAGAAATTGCCCTACGGGCAATCCCGAGCGCCGGCATCTACGTACCTTATCGCGTCAAAGTACCGTCGACGATTGGGCCTGCGGTCATGGACGCGCAAAGCATCAACATCACTGCCGCAAACAACACGCAGATTGCGCTGAGGCAGTGAGCGGCGGCCCGGCCGCCGCAGCATCCCGACACCGGCCGGAATGAGCGGAATAAATCCTTGATCTCACAGCCCCGCTCTGCAATGCCAGGGCTTGATCCGGAGTCAAGCACGACATGGTAAGTGATCTCGAGGCCCGCATTCGTAACGTAACCGCGGTGCTCGGACCGACAAACACAGGCAAAACGCATCTCGCGATCGAGCGCATGCTCGGCCACGAGAGCGGCATGATCGGTCTGCCGTTGCGGCTTCTTGCGCGGGAAGTCTACGACAAGATCAAGTCCAGGGTCGGCGCCGATAAGGTCGCGCTGATCACGGGCGAAGAAAAGATCAAACCCGAGAAGGCGCGGTACTGGGTATCGACCGTCGAGGCGATGCCGCGCGATATCGATGTCGATTTCCTGGCGATCGATGAAATTCAGCTGGCTGGCGATCCCGAGCGCGGCCACGTCTTCACAGACCGGCTGCTGCACGCGCGCGGCCGCTCGGAGACGTTGCTGCTCGGCGCGCAGACCATGCGCGACGCCATCAGCGATCTGATCCCGGGCGCAAATTTCATATCGCGGCCCCGCCTTTCGAAGCTGACCTACAGCGGCGAGAAAAAGATTACGCGGCTGCCTGCGCGCTCGGCGATCATCGCGTTTTCGGCGCAGGACGTTTACGCGGTTGCCGAGCTGATCCGCCGCCAGCGCGGCGGCGCGGCCGTCGTGCTCGGCGCGCTATCGCCGAGGACGCGCAACGCCCAGGTCGCTCTCTATCAGTCCGGCGATGTCGAGTTTCTCGTCGCGACCGACGCGATCGGCATGGGCCTCAACCTCGATCTCGATCACGTCGCATTTTCCGCATTGCGGAAATTCGACGGACAGAACCATCGCAATCTGACGCCTGGCGAGATCGGACAGATTGCAGGCCGCGCCGGCCGCCACATGAACGACGGAACCTTTGGCGTGACGGGCGGGACCGAAGCCATCGACGCCGACACCATCGAACGCCTCGAGACGCACAGCTTCGACAGCGTCAAGACGCTGCAGTGGAGAAACCGCAGGCTCGATTTCAGCTCGCTCGCGAATTTGCACGATTCACTCAGGCAACTGCCGCGCGAGCAGCGCCTTACCCGGGCGCGTACCGCCGATGACGTTGCCGCTCTTGAAGCGTTGAGCGCCGATCGTGAGGTCGCAGCGATCGCCACAACTCCAGCCAGCGTCGAGCTCCTGTGGGAGGTCTGCCAGGTCCCCGACTATCGCAAAATATCGGGGCAGAGCCACGCCGAACTCGTCGCCACCCTCTACCGGCATTTGACGAGCGGCAATCACCGCCTTCCCGAGGACTGGTTTGCGAAGCAAGTCTCGTTGGCGGACCGGACCGACGGCGACATCGATACGCTTGCAACGCGCATTGCTCACATCCGGACGTGGACGTTCGTCGCCAATCGACCCGACTGGCTCAACGATCCCACCCACTGGCAGGAGCGGGCACGAGCCATAGAAGACAGCCTTTCCGACGCGCTGCACGAATGCCTGACGCAGCGCTTTGTCGATCGTCGGACAAGCGCTTTGATGAAGGGTATGCGAGACAAAGACGAGCTGACCGCGGACATAGCCGAAGATGGCGGGATCACCGTCGAAAATCACTTCGTCGGCCGTTTGAAGGGTTTTCTCTTCACGCTCGACGCCTCAGCCGACGGCATTCACGAGAAAGCCACGCGGCAGGCTGCGATGCAGGTCGTGGCGCGTGAGCTAGGCATGCGCGCGCGACGCGTTGCGGCAGCCCAGAACGATGCGTTCAAGCTGACGCGCGGCGGCAGCATCCTCTGGCGCGATGATGAGATCGCAAAGCTCGAACGGGCCGACGATCCGCTTGCAACCGGGTTTGACCCTTCTTGTCGACGAGCGCACGAGCGAAGCCGACCGCGAAAAGGTTCTGGCCCGGCTGAAGACCTGGCTTGACGACACGATCGCCGAAAAGCTGAAGCCGCTCGCAGAGATGTCACGGGCCGGCGATCTGCAGGGCTTGGCGCGGGGCATCGCCTTTCAGCTGAAGGAAAATCTCGGCGCCCTTAAGCGCGAGGCTGTCGCCGACGAAATCAATGCTCTCGATCAGCCGGCACGTGCAGAACTGCGCAAGTACGGTCTGCGGTTCGGAGCCTTCAATATCTTCTTCCCGGTCATGCTGAAGCCCGCGGCCGCAGATCTCGCGGCGACGCTTTGGCTCCTCAAGAACAGCGGCACCGCTAACGGCGTTGCTCCGCAACTGCCACGCCCGGGCTTGACGTCGGCGGCCACCGATCCGGCGACGCCCGAGGCGCTGTATCGTGCCTACGGTTTCCACGTCTGTGGGCCGCGCGCCATCCGGCTCGATATTCTGGAACGGCTCGCCGATCTGATCCGGCCGCTGCTCGCCTGGCGGCCTTCGGCGGAGAAGCCCGGTACGCCGCCCAAAGGTTCGACCGGCGACGGCGGGTTCAAGCTGACCGACGAGATGATGTCGATCCTCGGCTGCTCGGCGGAAGAACTCGGCGAAGTCCTGAAAGCGCTGGGCTTCCGGCTCGAGAAGCGGCCGATCGTTTCTAAGCCGGTCGCACCCCGGGAAGGCAGCGTCAAGTCGCCTCCCGACGCCGAAGCGGCCGAAGCGGCGAACGAAAGCGCCGAAATCGTAGAGGTGGCCGAAGCTACGGCCGGCACGCCGGTCGACGCAGCGCCCGCTGAGGCCGCGAGCCGCTGAACCGGAAAAATTCGAAGAGATCTGGCGGCCCCGACGGCATCAGCGCAGCGAGCAACGCGACGCGCCCCGCCGCGATCGTGGGCGCGATCCCCGTTATCGCAAGCCTCGTGAGCCTCGTGCTGCTGCGCCCGCCCCAGCAGCCGTTGAGCCTGGTGCGGCAACGGCAGTCGCTGAAGCGCGCGTCGATCAACCCCGGCCGGATCGGCCGCAAAGCCACCGGCAAGATCGCGGCGACCGGCCCGCCACGAAAACCGCGGCGGCGAAGGTCGAGGCGACCGGGGTCCGAGAAAAGACGATCCGAACCGGCCGCGCCGCGAGCAGGAGAACCGCGATAAGCGGCAACGTGAGGGGCGCCGCCGCGAGGAGCCGGGCAGATCTCCGCAAATGATCACGGCGGCTCCGCCGAAATCCGCGGGTGGTGATGCCAGCTCGCCGTTTGCAGCCCTTGCTGCGCTGAAGGCCATGATGGAAAAGCGGAGCGAAGGCTCCGGCTCGACCTGATGATCGACGCTGCGGCTGGCGCTACTCAACGCGTCGATCAGTGGCTTTGGTTTGCGCGGATTGCCAAATCTCGAACGCTGGCCCAGGCACTCGTTGCCCGCGGCAAGGTTCGCATCAACCGCACGCGCATAGAAAAACCGAGCGCGACCGTGAAGCCGGGCGATGTCCTGACCCTGGCGCTAGGCCCGACAGTCCGCGTGCTTGAAATTCTGGCGATCGGCACGCGGCGGGGGCCTGCAACCGAAGCTCAACTGTTGTACCGTGACCTTGCACCGCCGCCGTCTCTGGCCGCCTCTGGTGCACGCAAGGAGAATGAGGTTCGTCCGGCGCAGGCGATTCGATTGGACGGCGCCGGGCGGCCGACAAAGCGCGAGCGTCGGCAGACGGATAAGCTCAAAGGTCGCTAGACATCGCTGTGACGCCGCTCCACCTAGGCAGCCGCAACGCCTATGCTAATAAGGGCTCCAACGCCTAGGGCAGACCGATCGATTGCGAAGCCCATCGATGACTGCCCGGATCAGGAAGCCGCATGACTTACGTCGTCAACGACAAGTGCATTAAGTGCAAATACACCGACTGCGTAGAGGTCTGTCCCGTCGATTGCTTCTATGAAGGCGAGAACATGCTCGTCATTCACCCGGACGAATGCATCGACTGCGGCGTGTGCGAGCCGGAGTGCCCGGTCGAGGCGATCAAGCCCGATACCGAGCCAAATCTTGAAAAGTGGCTGGAACTGAACCGGCAGTTTGCCGAGGTTTGGCCCAACATTACGGCGAAGAAACCTCCGCCGCCCGATGCGGATAAGTTCAAGGACGAACCCGACAAGTTCGAAAAATATTTCTCTCCGAACCCGGGTACCGGCGACTAAGGGGCGTCTGCGCGCAGCCCGGTCGCTTCAAAACGAAAAATATTAACCCTGCTCCGGCGCCAGCCGACCCCCGATGCTTAGGCAAGCCTTAAGCTCGACCAGATTGTCTCAGGCTCCGACCCTTCATTTGCCATCAAGATTGTGTTAGTGTCGGTTGCGATGACATTAAGTGCGCACAAATCCGGAACGGCCGTGAACAAAAAAGGGGTGCCTAGCTCTGAAGGGCATCTCTCCAAGAGACATTATGGGGCGTCACTGGGCCAATTCAGAGCCGGTCGGGATTTGCAAAGTTAGGACACAATAGAGCGCGCAGGGGACGGCCTCTCGTAAAGAGTAGGCTCGGATCAGTGCGCGCGTGTTGTGGGTGGAGTTACCGCCCGCGACACGGATGCTCCGCCTTAAATTAGGTGGACCTTGGCGGAACCGGTCATTCCGGTCACGCGCAGTATGCGAGAGTGAGAAAAACGATATGGCTCAGAAGAAAAAAGCTCCGGTCGGCCCCAAGTCCGCAGCGAAGCCGGCCGTTCGCAAGGCCGTCCCGTTGAAGGTGGCCGCAGGCGCCCAGAAATCCGCCAAGCAAACCGTCAAATCGAAGCTCGAAGTCGCTCCGAAGCCGTCGCTCGCGAAGGCTAAGGTTGCGCAGCCGGCAGCCGCTGTCAAATCTTTGAAGAAGCCGCCCCACCGTGTCGTTGCCAAGGGCGCCGATAAGACTGGGCCCGCAACTGCTGCGAAGAAGCCGGCAGCGGCAACGCATCTCGCCATGAAGGCGGCACCTGCGCCGCAGCGCGCAATGGCGGTTCCGGCCGCAGCACATAAGTCGGCAAGCCAGAAGCTCACCGCTTCGGTCGCAACGGCCAACCGGCCGGCGACTCCGAAAGCGATTGCGGAGAAAGCCGCCGCTGCGCGTCAGATTCTCGCTGTTCAAAAGAAACCCGTCAGCCAGCGTCACGGCTTCAAGGCCAACGAATTCATCGTCTATCCTGCGCACGGCGTCGGCCGCATCGTGGGCATCGAGGAGCAGGAAATCGCCGGCATGTCGCTTGAGCTCTTTGTCATCACCTTTGACAAGGAGAAGCTGACGCTGCGCGTGCCGACCGGCAAGCTCGCAAGCGTTGGTATGCGCAAGCTCGCCGACGAGGTGCTCGTCAAGAAGGCAATGGATACGCTTAAAGGCCGGGCGCGCATCAAGCGCACGATGTGGAGCCGCAGGGCCCAGGAGTATGTCGCGAAGATCAACTCCGGCGACTTGATCTCAATCGCCGAGGTCGTACGCGATCTCTTCCGCTCCGAGGCTCAGCCCGAACAGTCGTACTCCGAGCGCCAGCTTTACGAGGACGCGCTTGATCGCATGGCACGCGAACTCGCCGCCGTAGAAAAGCTTGACGAACGTGGTGCCGTGCAACGCATCACTGACATCCTGTCGAAGAGTGCCAAAGGCCGCCGACTGGCCGAAAGCGAGGCGGCCGGAGAGGCCGCCGCATAAGGGCGCAAAGCCAACCTCTCGCGCTACAAATTGACAGCGCCCGGTTCCGCACCTTCCGGCGGCGTCGGGCGCAAATCTTTTGAAGCCCCGGAATCGGGTGAGGCATCGGCAGGGGCACGTGCCGGTTGCGCTTCTCCGGGCGTGCTACGCTCGCTGACGGCGGAGGGTTCGTTCTCCGTGTCGATCACCTCAATCTGCGACGGATCGGCGACGTCGATCAGTGGTCCGTTTCGCCGATCGATCCAGCCACGGACAATCACGGTCTTCGCGGTCAGACCGTCGAGCGTGCGCGCCAAGTCCGGATTGGCCGCGAGAACGTTTTTTCCGATGCGCACTGTAAAATCGGAACGGTAATCCGTTCCGAAGTTGAGATAGGTTGCGCTTTTCGTGTGGCCGATAGAGGCGACACTTCCGATCACGCGCTGGTATTTTCCCCGTAACGTCATGAGCGCCGCCGGCTTGTTTGCTGGCTTGGTGCGATAAACGTCGTTGCCCCAAAGTCCCAAGTGGTTGCGCCGGGCTTCGGCCTCGTGCGCGAGCAGCTCGCGTGAGCAGGCAAAACTTTCCGGCAGGACGTAGACGCGAGCATGACCGCCGGCAAGCAGCGCGCCCTGCACCCATTCATCGACACCGCCGTCTTCGAGAAAGACTTGCGCAAGATAGCGGCCGTACCGATCCTTGTGGCGTCCTCCGAAGGCGAGCTTCACCTTCTTGCCGAGCACGAGATCGGAGAGCGCTTTGACGGCCTCAGATTCGGGAGGCCAGGCACCTGGCGCAGCGCCGGCGTCGCGCGCGCGGGGGTGCAAGAGCGCCGATGAGGCGAACGACGCTGCCATCATCGAGCGTCAAGGTTTCGCCATCGAGGACGCGAGCCACCGTCCGCATAGGTCCGGGATTAAGCGTGCAAGGCTGAAGTGTCTTGGCGTCCTCGGCATGTCCGAGAGCGCAGACAGCAGTACGCTCGCCGCTCCGGCAACAGCACTCAAAACCCAACGCCCCATGGTCGAAAGTCAGAATCACAGACGCGGGCCGTCGCCAAGAGCCGACTGCGCCACGAGCCGGAAATTGCACGCGATACGTCGAGCCGCTGCCGAGCGACAAACGAAGTGGCGGTGCAAAAATCTAATTCTGTTTCGCCGATCGGGGAAGGTTGGCCGCGAGCGGCCCTTGCTCACGGGCCCCGCTAGCCGATCGGCGTACCCGCGCACTCGCGGCCACGCAATCGAAGATAGACCTTGTTGTCCGCATCTTCAATTAGAAGTAGTGAACGGCGTTTCGGTTTCAGGTGTCGCCGAGGCGAGTAAGTTCAGTACTGCGACGATGCTCCGGTGCTTGACCTGCTACGAGGTGCACCGCATAGGTTTCGGGCTCGGCGCGAGCGCGGCAAGCGTGGCGCCGCCGCAAGGATTGGCCCCGTAGCTCAGCTGGATAGAGCAACGGTTTCCTAAACCGTAGGTCGCAGGTTCAAATCCTGCCGGGGTCGCCAGCGGTTTCAGCGGCTTAGCTGACCTCGCTTTAGAACGAGGGAGTCTCTTGGGGGAGTTGCGGGAGTCTGTTCCTGCTATGCCCTGCAACACGACAAGTTCTGGTCGCCTTCCGTTCTGTTCGATCACGCGTTCAGCGGCCTCGATGAGGCGTGACAGAGTAGTGGGTTGTGATCCTACGCGATCGGTGACCGAGAAAATCCTGGCGATCCTCGAAGCTGACGCCGGCCGCTCGCAGGCGTCGACCGAACGTATGCTTTAGATCGTGGACCCGAACCAGCGGGAGGTTTGCTCGCTGCCGAGCTTTCTTCCACGCCGAGTTCAACATCCTCTGTACCCGCTGACCACGGTAGGTGAACACGTAAGCTGCCCACGAACAGTCTCGATGATCGACCGGGCAATGCTATTCAGCACAACCAACTGTTCATCTCCGTTTTTCACTCTATCGCCCGGTACAATGAAGACGGTTGTATCGAGTTCCGGTACCTCGACCTCCCAGTCCCACCGCAAACCGCAGGTTTCAGCGTCTCTGCAGCCTGTGTTGACCGCAAAAAAGCGCCATGTCCGCGCGAGCACTACAATCACGACCGCTACCACGAGAGCCTGAACAATCTCACACCCGCCGACGTCTACTTCGGTAGAGCCCAGACCATCCTCCTGCAAAGAGAAAGGATCAAACGCGAAACAATCCGGAAACGCCGATTGCAGCACCAGTCGATAGCCGCGTAGACTTCAACCCGATGAGCCTGAACACTCCGCTCAATCACGCCACAAACTGTCTCAAAGCATTCGAAGACGGACAACTGACGCCAGCTAGGCCAGTCCGCTGAGTGTCGAAACGTAAAGCCTGGCTCGAGAACGCGTCGCGTCTCGTAAATTGGTGCATCCTGGTTGATGTTGCCCATCGATCTCTTCGCCAAGCACGGCACGAGCGAAAAGTACGCGCAAATTGGGGCCGATTGTGCGATCACCACCGAGATAGATTTCGAGCGTTCGCTTCGCGTTTTTTTTTAAGATAATTTCGAACACCGGCACGACGATCTGCGACGTAAGCACGCCCCGTCGAAAGACAGGTCGCTGTCAGGGTGATCTTCTGAGTAGGCGTAGAATACGTTCTCATCGTCGCGCAGAAGACAATCCACCTTGCAGTTCGAGCCTCGGAACTGGTTTTGAGTAAAGAAGTCGACGAGAGCATCCTGTAAGGCCTGCTCGACGGCTGTACTCACAAGTCCTGGCCGCAGAGGCATGTGAGCGTATTTGAGCCATGCTCCATTAGAAAGTTTGTCGATGTCCCGTAGGATCTTGGCATTCTTGATCAGCTCTCATCTCGATGGAATCGCGCCTCGTTGAATACACCCTGAGTGAACTCTAGGCCTTGGAGATTCCAGAGCCGACGGAATTCAATCACCGTATTGTGATAGACCTTTTCGCCTTCGACCTTCAGCGCCTTCGCGAGACGGTCGGCGTCCACCGCATTCCGCTCCCCCCAATCAAAGCTCGTCAGGATTCCCCGCCGCAGAGAGTAAAACTTGAGGACGTCTTTGGCGTTCGTCTTAAAACATTCAAGAGATTGAAGTGCGGGCTCATACGTTACTTCTAGGTCAATTCGCTCTGTCGTAGTGGCCGTGGGACTTGCAACTCGGCCAAACCCCGCGCGAGCGGGCGTCTCAGCCTTCACTTCATAGTTCTCTACGGCGTCCGCAGACTAGCTTAGCGCAGCAATCGTGCCCGCCATCGCACAGCTGACAAGTAGTGTCGGTCCGTCGTGGCGAAAGCGGTAATAGGCAAATGAGAGAGCGGCGCGTCGGTTCCGATATTCAAAGCGAGTTTTGAAGCGGCTCAATCCGCGGCGCGTCAAGATCCACCGGAATTACACCGTGGAAGAGGCTGCGATGCTGTTAGCAGTACACAAGAATACGGTGCGCAACTCTCAAAGTCGGGCTGCAGCCTGTCGACGATCAGCGCCCAATTTTAATTCTAGGTCGTCAGCTCTCGAGCTTCTTACACGCCCGGCGCCAGGAGAAAACTAAGCGTTGCCGCCCTGGCCAGTTCTACTGCTTTCGGTGCCGGGCGCCAAAGACCTCTGCGGTTAGCAGAGCCGACTATCTGTCGATCACGCCGACATCAGGAAACCTGCGGGGAACGTGTTCTGATTGTGGGGCCTGCATGTACCGGCATGCCCGCCCTCCCAAACAGTGATTTGAGACACGAAGCTCGTACCTAGGCGAGCGCATCTGCCACACGCCCGAGCAATTCAAGGCGTGGAGTCAAAACCTCGGACACGAGACGGTCCTTACAACCTTTTCGAGCTCTTGCGAGATTGCCCGCGAGCGCCAAGCAGAGTTGATCCGACAGCTTGGTCAGGTGAAGTCGCAGACTACTGTTTCCAAGGACGCGCTCGATACGCTGCTGCGGTTCATCCAGGAGCAGCGCGGGGAGTCTTGATATGGGGGTGATTGACTGAAGTTGACGGGTCGATCCGACCGAGTTCGGAAGACGCCACTTCGCCAAACTAGCTAGGAAGCTAGCCAATTTGGACAGCAATCGACTTCATATTAACAGAATGCTGTCCGCCCAGCAAATTCGTGCCGGGCGTGGTCTCCTCGGTTGGTCGCGTCAAGACCTCGCCGTCGTCTCCGGTATCTCGCAGGGGACGATTAAGGCCATCGAGAAGGGAACCACTGATGTCCGGCTTTCGACCCTACGTAGGCTGACCCAAACGTTCACAGCGCAAGGAGTGGCGTTTGTGGCGACGGGGCCTTGGACGGGCGTGGTGATCACGAATAAGGAGGAGACTAGGAAACCAACTCGGATCGGCGTCGATCCGAACCAATTGCGTCGCCAGGGACTGCCGACGATGCCCAAGCAAGCCCAAACAACAACAATATCAAAGAGAATGGCGGTCCTCCTTGGAGCCAAACGCTGCACTTGGCCATTGGCAAGCAGAAGCAACTGATCGAGCCCGGCCAAGGCCGAACGCCGATGGGCAATGACAATCGCGATGCCGCCCCGCGCGCGCACCGCGTTGATTGCCTGCGTCAGGGCGGCGTCGCCAGGTTGACCGGCGTGCTCTTCACGCAAGAGCACATCTTCGACGCCTCGGCCGACGCTGGCTGTCAATGGAATTGCCTCTCCGCTCGATGGTAAAGAAGGCGACTTTGATAAGCCTACCATCCGGTTGATGGCGCATTCCCGGCACGGCTTAACCACCGGCCCCTAACAGTGCGAACATTAAGCCGTGCGTTTGAGGGGTTGGAACGATCCGACAGCCTGCGCGAGAGAAGATGAAGCGGAGAACCGATGGACAACAATCCTTCAAGGTTTCAGAACGCAGCGGTTCTCGGGGCACTCGGCGTGGTTTATGGCGATATAGGAACCAGTCCCCTCTATGCATTTAAGGAAGCCGTCAAGGCATCTGCTGGAGGGAGTAGCCCAGCTCCAGATGCGGTTCTCGGCATCGTCTCACTTATTCTGTGGGCGCTGATTGTAATCGTCTCGCTCAAATACGCGATCTTGATCCTCAAAGCCGATAATCGTGGAGAGGGCGGCATCGTTGCCTTAATCGCTGTCTTGGGCGTTCGAGGGGCATCGCCCGGGACGTTGCGCGGCGCGCTTCTTGTAGCTGGTCTTCTTGGCGCTGCGTTGCTCTACGGTGACGGGGCGATTACACCCGCCATTTCGGTCCTCAGCGCCGTTGAGGGCCTTAAGGACGACGCGCCTCTTTTGGCACCGCTCGTCGTCCCAATAACTATAGGAATTCTAATTGCGCTCTTTTATATCCAGCACCGGGGAACAGGCTTCATTGGCAAACTCTTTGGCCCGATCATGCTGGCCTGGTTCCTGGTGCTTTCGGTTCTGGGTATTGCGAACATTCTTCACGCGCCACGGGTACTTGCCGCGATCAGTCCATATTACGCATTGCACTTTCTCACGCATGCGGCACCCATAGTTAGCTTTGCGGTCCTTGGAGCTGTATTTCTTGCCGTCACCGGCGGCGAGGCAATGTATGCCGATATGGGGCACTTCGGGCGCAGGCAAATCCGGATAGCATGGTTTGCGGTTGTCCTCCCCAGCCTTGTTTTGAACTACATCGGCCAAGGCGCGTTACTCTTGTCAGACCCTACGGCTATCGAAAGTCCATTTTACCGCCTTGGTCCTGATTGGATCCATTACCTGCTCGTGCTGTTTGCGACGGCGGCAACGGTTATTGCTTCCCAGTCAATAATATGCGGAGCTTTTTCTCTTACTCAGCAATCTGTACAGCTCGGCTTCTTGCCGAGCATGCGCGTATTGCACACGACGAGCGAGAAAGGACAGATTTACATCCCGCTGGTAAATTGGTTGCTCGCTCTTGCAACGATTGGAGCCGTCGTCGGGTTCGGCTCGTCAGACCGATTGGCAGGCGCCTACGGCATTGCTGTGTCTCTACTCATGGCGATTACGACGGTGCTCGCCACATTGATAGCGCTCAAGTGGGGCTACAACCCCGTTCTGGTGGCTGCCGCCAATGGCTTCTTCATAATCGTGGACTTGATCTTCTTTGCTGCGAATTCGATCAAACTCTTGGAAGGTGGTTGGTTTCCCCTTCTTCTTGCAGGAATTGTCGTCTTTCTGATGCTCACATGGCGGACCGGACAGAGGCTGATCGAGAAAGCGCGATCCCATCTCAGACAAAGCGAGGCGCAGTTCGTAAAGTCCCTCGCAACATCTCCGCCGGTACGACTGCCAGGGACTGCTGCATTCTTGACACCCGCCACGCGCGGCGTTCCCTTGATTCTGAAGCACAATATGAAGCACACTCATGCATTGCATGAGCGCGTTCTTTTCGTGTCGATCCGTTCAACCGAGGTTCCGCGTCAACCGCTCGAAAAGCGATTTGAAGTCGTAGGAGTGGCGAGCAAGATAACCCGAATTATCTTATCCTTCGGATTCATGGAGAGCCCCAACGTTCCCGAAGCTCTCGAGCTCGCTGTCGCGCGTGGTGCGATTGAGCCATATGACCCACGCGAGATTTCCTACTATCTCGGGCGCGAGACCCTGATTCCTTGCAAGCCTGTACCTGAGATGGCGAAATGGAGAGAGGAAATCTATGCCTTCATTAAGCGTAACGCAGAGCGATCTGCCGCTTACTTCAGCATCCCAGCTACGCAGGTCATCGAAATTGGCATCGAAGTTGATATTTGAGCCGAGATCGCACTCAAGAATGCGTGGGCATCATAATCGCGGAAAAACAGATCTGCTGCGCACATGGCTACCGATGCAGTCAGGAGAAGGTGACTTCCGGTTCGGGTCAGAAGCGGAATCAGTGGAGAAGCATGCGATTCTGGGCGCCGGCCCGCGCACCTGTACGCCGCTATGGTCCTTTGGGGTAACGAGCGGTATCAGGAATCTCTGCACGAGACCGACCAATGTTTGCGCAAGGCGCCGAATTTTGGCGGCGCCGATACGTATCGTGCAATGATATTGATCTATGCCAAGGGATCCGACCAGCAGGTAGTCAAGATCGACGGCATGGTCACGACCACCATGAAGGACGGCCAGCCCAACACTACCTTCAAAGGAAAATGGGTAGTCGTAAACGCCGAGGGCGCGCTTGCCGGCATCAAGGGTGAGGGCACCTAGAACAAGCGGCTGTATGAGGTCGCTTAGATACAAAGTAGGTAGACAGTACGTGGGCGGTTAAGGCCAAACTGAAAGCAAAAAGCATGGCACCGGTGGCAGAAATCGGTGCCATTGCCATTTCTTGGAGGGCCTCTCACCGCTTTGATTGACGAGCACCCTCCCCTCGATTAGTTGCCTTTATCGACACTCATTCGGCTGGTCACTGGCAAAACTATAAAAGACAAATTTTCTTTAGGCCAAGCCAAGCCAGCGTCATTGCATGTGCTAAAAAAGACGGTTGAGTGAGACCGACCGCGCGATCGACAAAAGGACGACGCCGATGAAATCGAACACGCTGAACTTACTGATTGTCTCTGCAATTGTGGCTTTCCCTTTGTGCGCACGCGCCGCGGGAGCGGATGCGGGGGTCGAGCTTGCATTTATGCCGAGCACGATGGATGTCACGCTGCTCAACGAGGGCGGCAAATTCGTAGCGATCGACATGAAGAAGATTGCAAAAGGCGAAAAGTGTAGAATGGACAAGGATGCCGTGATCATGAAAGTCGGGCCAGGCGAAGCTGCTGGGACGATCCGCGTTCGCTACGCGGCGGCGCAGTTTAGTAGCGGCGGCTGCCCATTCATGACCGAGTTTGAGCTGCCCGAGGCCGACTACACGACAGCCCGCGCAGCATTCACCGCAAAGAAAGACGAGGCATCAAAGAAGGTTGAAGACTTAAAGAAACAGCTAGGCAACAAGTGGAATGAGCTTACGGGCCAAAAATAGCCCAACGCCCATCTCGAATAACTGGAGCAGACGCTTAGGCGCCAAAATAGAAGCTCGGCCATAGCTGGCGGGGCTTAGCGAGCGGCATCTCCGGAATTGCGCCGCATGAGCAGAATCTTGCAGGTGAAAGTCTGTACGGTCTCACCGTTCTGATTGCGAGTGACAATGCGTACAGTCGCGTTCCCTCTGTCCGCACGCGAACGTGACGGCACGATCTCTTGAATCTCGCTTTCAACCTCAAGGGTGTCACCCGGGCGAGTGGCCCTTGGCCAAGCAAGTTCGCCGCTCATGCCTATGAGGCCACCAGCAATTGGCATGCTGTCGACCAAGAGCCGCATCGTAATCGCCGCAGTATGCCATCCACTGGCTGCCAGTCCGCCAAAGACGGTTTGACGAGCAGTATCTTCATTCAGGTGGAATGTTTGCGGGTCATATTCGGAGGCGAATTTCTTGATATCGGACGCGTCCAACCTCTGCTTACGGCTCAAGAACCGCTGGCCGATTTTAAGGTCTTCCAAAAACAGGCTTTGGCCGCCATCGGACACCGGCGTCATGTATTGCTCCGCTGAAGTTCTCGATTTGACCAGCCGTGCATGCATGCCTCTTCGCCGCGTCGGGCAGATGGACGCGGTAGGTCCAGGCCAAGTGCCGACACAATGCACATCTGGCGCTCGGTAGCCTGGGTCGCCTTTGCAACCGCAGCCCTGGCAGTATGTGCGGCAACTGTGCGCTTTTACCAAAGGTATTAGCTTCGCTCACTCGCGCGTATGTGACAGGCATTGGGCATCCTGGACACAGGACTTTCGCTATGCGGGCTGCTCGAAAAGGCAACCCTTGTAAGAGGCCCATCCAGGACATGCTCAGCCACGCTGGCTTGAACACGGCCCAATGTTTGGAACCTTCGAGCGACGCAGCTAGGCGGGCAAAGCGCGCGCCTCGCTAGCATCCCTACCGACGTTGGGGTCTGGGCTTGAACAGCGGCTCAATAAGGATCGTCTTGCTCGATGCGATACCGATAAGGCAGTTCAACGCAGTATTCGGCACCGGCTTTGGCAGCGTCTTCCCAAGTCTCAAATGCTGAGCCGATGACCTCTGCGGAACCGCTAAAGCAGCCGTCTTCATCGTTGCGGCAGGAGTCGCACCAGACCACGACTTTGAATTTTTCCATCACAAGCCCCCGTTAAGCCTGTTTCGAGAACGCCTCTCCGTTCACTCCTTGAGAGGATCGGGCAGGACGCAGGAAGAACCTGCTGACTTGCAGCGCCCTCCTGTTATCTGCCTCTTATCATGAATTTCCCAGTGAACACCCGGTCCAGTCGGCGGAAAATGAGGCTGAGTTGCGACGCTGCATCACATCGTGAGGAAGGTTTCAAAGCTCGGCAGTGACGTGAACAGTTACCTAAGCGCGTTGACCTTGCGTTTTCTGGCGAACTGTTACGGGTGCCGATCTTCATGAACATCCGAACCAAGTTTTAGCTGTCAGGAGACATCATGAAGATCAGCGCTAGAAATGTCCTGAAGGGCAAAATCGTCGATGTGGTCGAAGGCGCGACAACGGCGCACGTGCGGATCAAGGTGGGCAACGCGGTCGTCACGGCGTCAATCACCAACCGTCGCTGACCTTGGTCTTAAGAAAGGCATGGCCGCGTCGGCTGTCATTAAGGCGTCCGATGTCATGGTAGCTATTGACTGAGATGACCGCAGCCAGATTTCCGCGCGTATTCGTATTCGTCTGCGCGCTCGCGGTACCACTTAGCGCTGACGCCGCCGAGACGGGCGGCTGCGAGACCTTCGCGTGGCCGCTCGCGACCGAGCTTCAGTGGCTGAAGGCTTCTGACAGCGAGGCATTAACGTCAGGAGCAAAGCTCGCCTCGCCCCCTGTAAAAGCCATAGCTCTTGCTCTGCTTCCGATAAAGAACGTGTCATTTCCCGTTGCTCCCACCGGCAAGCCTAAGGGCGACGCTGCCACAACGTATGGCGGGGTTGTCACCTTTGACGGCGGGGCCGAGGCGGGCCTTTATTAAGTAACGCTCGCCAGTGCGGGCTGGATCGACGTCATGCAAAACGGCAAAACACTTAAGCCGTCCGCTCACACCGGAAAAGCCTTTCTCTGTTGAATTTAGCAACATTGCCTCGGATTCCATCAAGTTTACCCTTCGCCGCGCTGGGTAGGATTAGCGCTGCTCCACCGGTCCATGATCGAAACGGATTTTTGTTGCCGCTACTGGCGGCGGGTCCCTTGAGTGACACGTTTGTCACCGCCATCTACATTTGCTTTCGATATAGTCAAATGACTATCGGATGCGTGAATTTTGCGGGAAGTCGTCCCCGCATAGTGCGAAACGGAGAGGCACTCGTTGCAACGGCGCCCCGTAATGCATTGACATCGCTTGACTTAAATACGGTAAGTCGGTTTCCTAAACCGTAGGTCGCGTGTTCGAATCACGCCGGGGTCGCCACTTACAGGCTTGTTGTTTCCGCCTCGCCGACCGGACAGAAAACCGCCCGCACGATCACTCGAGCGAACGGTTTTCAGATCAACACGCGATAGCGTTTACCAGCGGCCGCGGTGTCCCCAACCGCCACGGCCCCAACCGCCACGGCCCCAACCGCCACCGCCCCAGCCAGCATGGCCCCAGCCGCGGCCCCAGCCTCCTCCACGCCAATAACCGTAGCGGGGACCCCAATAGGGATAGAAGCCGGCATAGTAATACGGATACGGACGCCGATAGTAGGTCACCACTGGTGCGTCGTCGTAGTAATAGTCCGGTTCATAATAGGGGCGCACGACGCGAACCGGCGGCACCGGCCTCTCGTTGTATGTCTCTGACTCTTCGTACCCGCGGCCTAGATCGGCAGCAGATGCGATGGTCGGCGTGAAGCCGGCAATGGCGGACGCCGTGAGGGCGCAGATCAGTATTTTCATGGAATTTCTCCCAGCCTGGCTGAAGCTAAAAAACGCCCGCAGCTGTGAATGGTTGCTGAACAAAGACGGCGAATTGTGGCGGTAATTTCTACTCAAATCGTGCTTTAGTATTAATGCAGGGTTATGTGCCTCGGCTTCATGAGAGACAGCATCGAGGAGGCTGAATGGCCGCAGCGCATCGCAAGTCTATCGGGTCAGCTGGTTCGCTTCGACTGAACTAAAATTACATTTGCAGCGGTGCCGCAACAAGATCGCAAATAGGATGAGTTACCGTCTGAATGGACAGAAGTAGGCAAGCCGCATAGCTATTTTCTAAACCGTAGGTCGCGTGTTCGAGTCCCGCCGGGTCGCCGACTCCGGACGAGACGATGAACATGCTTGTATCAATGGCCACCGATGTGGCTGCTTTGTGAGGGTCGTGGCGCCGATGGCCGCCAAGATTGAGGTCGCGATCGCCGATCAGAATCCGTTCGTCCGCGCAGGTCTTGAAACCCTCGTGCAGCGCGACGGACGCTTCAAGGTCTGTGGGGTGCATGGCAGTGGTGGCGCGTTGATCCAAGCGCTACGTGCAAAACCCGTCGAAATCGCGATCGTCGGCTGGGCCTTGCCCGATATGACGGGCGGCGCCGTGCTGGCTCGCGTGAAACAGGAAAAGTGGCAGACGCGCATCGTTATCTATACCGGCGAGCGCAGCAGCGACGTTCTGAAGAGTTCGGTCAAAGGTGGCGCCTGGGGCTTTGTGTCGAAGACGGAAGATCCGCAGGTTCTTCTCGAAGCCGTCGTATCCGTCGCGCGCGGCCGCTTGTCGCTGCCGTACGTCGACATCGACTTGCTGAATCATGACCCGCTCGAAGGTTTGACGGCGCGCGAGCGCGAGCTTCTTGCTGCACTTGCGAACGGTTGGACCAATTTGCAAATCGCGGCCCGCACCGGCATTTCGCGCAACACGGTGAAATATCATTTAAAAAATTTGTACGACAAGCTCGGCGTGTCGAACCGCGCGATGGCTGTTGCGCTGCACGTTTCGGTTAATCGCAACGAAGACTGAAAGTCGTCGCAACAAGCAGCGTCTGTAGGTGGGTAGGTGCGACTACCCGCAAACCTGCCCAACCGGGTGTTGTGACTTTTTCGTTCCCACTCTCACTGTCCACCTGCTAGTTAAAGAGCAACGCCCGGATCTGCGATGGGGCGGAAGGATCAGCAAAAGCACGCCGGACCGTTTCCCCAGCCGCATTTCGGGGATCGTCGGCTTGGCTCAAAGCACTGCGGAGAAACGCTCATGACCGTTACGCCTCACCTTTTCATCCCCGGCCCCACGACGATCCCAGACGCGGTGCGCATCTCCATGAACATTCCGATGGAAGACATGCGCTCACCGGAATTTCCGAAATTTACACTGCCGGTATTCGAGGACCTGAAGAAGGTCTTCAAGATGAAGGACGGCCGCGTTTTCATCTTCCCGTCGTCCGGAACGGGTGCCTGGGAATCCGCGATCCAGAACACGCTTGCCGTCGGCGATAAGGTTCTGATGAGCCGCTTCGGCCAGTTCTCGCTGCTCTGGGTCGATATGGCCGAACGCCTCGGCCTCAAAGTCGAAGTTTGCGATGAAGAGTGGGGCACGGGCGTTCCGGTGGAAAAGTACGCGGACATCCTCGCCAAGGATAAGAGCCACGAAATCAAGGCCGTGTTCGCCACTCAGAACGAAACGGCGACCGGCGTCGCAAGTGATGTGGCTGGCGTGCGCAAGGCACTCGATGCAGCCAAGCATCCTGCACTTCTGATGGTCGATGGCGTGTCTTCGGTCGGCTCCCT
The DNA here is from genome assembly GCA_963833715.1 of uncultured Alphaproteobacteria bacterium. GTDB lineage: Bacteria > Pseudomonadota > Alphaproteobacteria > Rhizobiales > Hyphomicrobiaceae > Hyphomicrobium_B. The sequence continues at coordinate 57,164 of CAWHZB010000013.1, read as the reverse complement.
TGAGATGCGCATGGGCGACTGGGGCGTCGACTGCTGCGTTTCGGGCTCGCAGAAAGGCTTCATGCTTCCGACGGGCCTCGGCATTCTCGCCGTCAGCCAGAAAGCGCTCGACGCGAACAAGAGCCAGAACGGTCGCATGAACCGCTGCTTCTTTTCGTTCGAGGACATGATCAAGACGAACGACCTGGGGTACTTTCCCTACACGCCCGCGACCCAGTTGATCCGCGGACTGCGTACGTCCCTCGATCTTCTGCTCGCTGAAGGCATCGACAACGTTGTGGCGCGCCATCATCGCCTCGCGTCGGGCGTGCGCGCCGGCGTTCACGCGTGGGGCCTCAAGCTCTGCGCCAAGGAGTCGAAATGGTACTCCGACACGGTGTCGGCTATTCTGGTTCCCGAAGGCTTCGATAGCAATGCCGTCACGAAAGCCGCCTACTATCGCTACAACACGTCTCTTGGCCTCGGCCTCAACAAGGTCGCCGGCAAGGTCTTCCGCATCGGCCACCTTGGTGCACTCGACGAGTTCATGGTCGGCGGTGTTCTGTTCGCCGTTGAAATGGCGCTGAAGGACTGCGGCATTCCCGTCAAGCTCGGTTCGGGTACGGGCGCCGCAGCTGAATACTTCACCAAGAACGCGATCAAGTCGGCGACCGGCGCCGAACCGGCAAAAGCCAAAGCCGCTTAAATCCAGCGCCCGGCCCCACAAGGGCTGGACGCTCCATTTTTAAATGCTCGGGGTTCGCGAAAACAAAGCCGCGTGCCCCGCAGGTTCCAACGATAATCGTGCCAACGACACAAACACCAGGAAGGCAAACGCCAATGAGTTACACTCTTTACCCGCTCCGCAAGCAAAGACTGCAGCGCTCTACGCTGGCGGTTCCGGGTTCCAACCCGACCATGATCGACCGCGCCATCAAGAGCGCCGCCGACTACGTGTTCCTCGATTGCGAAGATGCCGTCGCACCGCCGGAAAAAGAGCAGGCAAGAAAAAACATCATCCAGGCGCTCAACGATCTCGACTGGAAGGGCGCGGGTAAGACGGTTTGCGTTCGCATCAACGGCCTCGACACGCACTACATGTATCGCGACGTCGTCGACATCATGGAACAGGCGGGATCGAAGCTCGACACGTTCATGATCCCGAAGGTCGGCGTGCCGGCCGACGTCTATGTCGTTGAATGCATCGTCAGCCAGATCGAGGAAGCCAAGGGCTATAAGAACAGGGTCGGCACCGAAGCGCTGATCGAGACGCCGCTCGGCATGGCCAACGTCGAAGCGATCGCCGCTGCCCCGAGCCGCCTCGAGGCGCTGCATTTCGGCGTCGCCGATTACGCGGCCTTCAACAAGGCGCGTACCGTCGTCATTGGTGGTCTCAATCCGGACTATCCCGGCGATCAGTGGCACTTCGCGCTATCGCGCATGACCGTCGCCTGCCGCGCCTATGGCTTGCGGCCGATCGATGGTCCGTTCGGCGGCATTGACGATCCCGATGGCTTCAAGGCCGGCGCCCGCCGCGCCGCAGCGCTTGGCGTCGAAGGCAAATGGGCCATCCACCCATCGCAGATCGAACTCTGCAACGACGTCTTCTCGCCGACCCCGAAAGAAATCGAGCGCGCCGAAAGAATTCTCGTCGCGTTGAAGGAAGCCGAAGCCCAGGGCAAGGGCGCTGCTTCGCTTGACGGCAAGATGATCGACGCGGCATCGGAGAAGATGGCGAAAAACCTGCTGGTAACGTCCGCGGCCATCAAAGCAGCCGACGCAGCCCACAAGCAATAAGACACGCTGGAAACGTAAGCTTATCCCAAGGAGGTCCAAGACATGGACATTCATGAGTATCAGGCCAAGGAACTTCTATCGAAGTTCGGCGTGCCGATCCCGCGCGGCGGCCTTGCCTATAGTCCCGAGCAGGCGACCTACCGCGCCAGCGAGCTTGGCGGCGCTGTCGTCGTGAAGGCGCAGATCCATTCCGGCGCCCGCGGCAAGGCGGGCGGCATCAAGGTCTGCAAGAACGAACAAGAAATCTCGGATGCGGCGGAGTTCCTTCTTGGCCGCAAACTCGTGACGCATCAAACCGGCCCAGCTGGCAAGATGGTGTCGCGCCTCTACATAGAGGAAGCGACGAATATCGACAAGGAGATCTATCTCGGCTTCGTGATGGATCGCGCTTCCGAACGCATCGTCGTCGTGGCGTCAGCGGCGGGCGGCATGGACATTGAGGAAATCTCGGCCTCGCAACCTGATACGATCATTCGCGTCAGTGTCGACCCGGCGGTCGGCATGCAGCAGTTCCAGGCGCGCGAAATCGCTTTCGGGCTCGGCGTCGATCCCGAGATCGTCAACAAGCTCGTGCCCGCGATCATGGGTTGCTATCGCGCCTTCCGCGATCTCGATGCGATGATGGTTGAGGTCAATCCGCTCGTCATAACCAAGGAAAAGCAGGTTGTGGCGCTCGACGCAAAAATGTCGTTCGACGAAAACGCGCTGTTCCGGCGGCCGCATATTGCCGAGCTTCGGGACAAGAGCCAGGAAGATCCGCGCGAGACCTATGCGTCCGATCGTGGGCTTGCTTATGTCGGCCTCGATGGCGACATTGGCTGCATCGTCAACGGTGCAGGGCTTGCGATGGCGACGCTCGATATGATCAAATTGGCTGGCGGAGAGCCCGCGAACTTCCTCGATATCGGCGGCGGCGCTTCACCGGAGCGGGTCACCAAGTCGTTCAAGGCGGTTCTTCGGGATAAGAACGTGAAGGCAATCCTCGTGAACGTTTTCGCCGGCATCAATCGCTGCGACTGGGTGGCGAAGGGTGTCGTCGACGCGGTCAAGGAACTCGACATCACGATGCCGATCGTTGTTCGCCTTGCAGGCACGAACGTCGAGGAAGGACGCAAGATCATCGACAATAGCGGCTTGGCCGTCATCAGCGCGGAAACGCTCGCTGATGCCGCCAAGAAAGCGGTCACTGCGGCGAAAAAAGCGGCCTAATCAGGAGACGCACCAATGGCAATCTTCATCAACGAGAAAACGCCGATCCTGATCCAGGGCTTCACCGGGCGTATCGGCACGTTTCACGCGCAGGAAATGATCGACTACGGCTCCAACGTCGTTGGTGGCGTGACGCCGGGCAAGGGCGGTACGTCACATCTCGGCAGACCGGTTTTCAACACGGTCAAGGGCGCCGTAGACGAAACGGGAGCGGAGGCATCGATCGTGTTCGTGCCGCCGCCGTTCGCGGCCGATGCGATCATGGAAGCGGCCGACGCGGGCATCAAATATTGCGTCTGCATCACGGATGGCATTCCCGCACAGGATATGATCCGCGTGAAGCGCTACATGCGTCGCTACAAGAAGCAGAGCCGCATGGTACTGACCGGGCCGAACTGTGCCGGCACGATTTCGCCGGGCAAGGCCATGCTCGGCATCATGCCAGGCCATATCTATCTTGCTGGCCGTGTCGGCATCGTTGGCCGTTCGGGCACGCTGGGATACGAGGCGGCAGAGCAATTGAAGGCGCTCGGCATCGGCGTCTCGACGTCGGTCGGTATCGGCGGCGATCCGATCAACGGCTCATCGCACCGCGATGTGCTCGAGGCGTTCGAGAACGACCCCGAAACCGATGCCGTGTTGATGATCGGCGAGATCGGCGGACCGCAGGAAGCGGAAGCCGGCTTGTTTGCCAAGGAGCACATGAAGAAGCCGGTGATTGCCTACATCGCGGGTCTGTCGGCTCCGAAAGGCCGCCGCATGGGCCATGCCGGCGCTATCGTGTCGGCATTTGGCGAGTCGGCTGCCGAGAAGGTTGAGATCCTCCAGGGCTGCGGCGTGACAATTGCGCCGACGCCCTCGGAATTGGGTTCGACCGTCGCGCAAGTACTCGGGCGGATGAAGAAGGTAGCCTGATTTGGTGCTGACCGGAGCGCTTAGTCGCTCCGGTCTCCGCCTCGGCGCTCTCTAAAACGTCGCTCGCATTATGTCCCGCACCGGGACGTGGGAGGCTAGGTTTAATGCAGGACAAGACGCCAGCGACGAGCTCGGCTAAGCTCGATGAGAGCGAGCTGATCGAGGAATTGAAGCGTCTCAGAACGCAGATCCCTGACAACCCATCGCTCAATCCGATTTTGAACGTCGCGTTCGACCTGTCGCGCCGGCTCGAATCTGGAGATGTATCGTTTGAGGAAGTGAAGAACCTTGCCGGCCGGTTGATGGACCGCGCCTGCGTTCGCCGCGCGCGTCGCTTGCGCGAGAAAGTCGGTTACGTCGACCAGGCGTCGACGCTCAAGGATTTCACGGCATACGTCGAAAAGACCGCGGACGAGGCTGGTGGGTCCATCGAGACCTTCGCCGAGCGCTGGTCTCGCGCGCGTACCGGCATCGTTCTGACGGCGCATCCGACCTTTGGTCTTTCCGACGCGCTCTATCGCCGGATGGTGGAAATTGCGGTCTCCGACACGCCTACCGGGGACGTGACGATCGGCTTGCCCCACCGTCCCGAAGAGACGCTGACGCTGCAGCACGAGCACAAGTGCGTGCAAGATGCGATCGGCAATCTGCGCAACGCCTACGAAGAGCTGTTGCATGGCTTCTTCAGCGTTGCCGCGCAGAAATACGGCGATGCGGCGTTCAAGCTTCGGCCGAAACTAACGACGATCGCGTCTTGGGTTGGCTACGACCTTGACGGTCGCAATGACATTGCATGGACATTCTCGTTCCAGGTGCGCTTACTCGAAAAGCGCGCGGCGCTCGCCGATATCCGTGAGCGGTTTGTCGTTCTGAAGCACAAGCTCGAAGGCGGCGACGCGGCGCAACGCATCGCGCGCCAGATCGTCGGCAAACTCGATCTTGGAATCGCCGCTGTCGATGAGCAGCTCAAAGCCCTGGAGAGTTTTGAGAGCGACCTCTCGGGCTTGGCGAAAGCCGCCAACGTCATCACCAAAACTGACGGCTACAATCTGCTGACGGTGGAGCCGCTGCAGACGCTGTTCGACAATCTTATCGATGCGGTCGAGGCACCGCAGATGAAGCGGGCAGTCGCGGCGTTATCCGGACTCGTCGCCGCGACGGGTCTCGGCACGGCGCATATCCATCTGCGCATCAACGCTTTGCAGCTGAATAATGCCTTCCGCGCCTATGTGCATGAACCATGGACTCGCGATCTGACGGAGAGCCAGTCGCTCGCCCGTATCGTCGAGATGATCAAGAACTGCCCGCGCGAGACGGTCAACTTCTCAACTCTCGATCTCGAAACGGCGACCGCCATTCGCCAGTTCGCGCTGACGGCGCAAATCCATAAGCACGTCGACAAGGAAACACCGATCCGGTTCCTCATCGCCGAGGCTGAATCGCCCGCGACGATTCTGATCGCGGTGTTCTTCGCCAAACTGTTCGGCGTCGATCACATCACCGACATCTCGCCGCTTTTCGAAACGCCATCAGGCCTCGAGAATGGCGCGCGCATTATGGAGCGGCTCGTCGAGGAGCAAGCCTACCGCGACTACGTCGAGGGCCGTAACCGGCTTAGCATTCAAACCGGGTTCTCGGATGCCGGCCGCTTCATCGGCCAGATCCCCGCGACGTTGGCGATCGAGCGCTACTATCACGGGCTCGCGGCACTTCTTGACAAGGCGAAGCTCGACGGAGTCGAGACGCTGATCTTCTCGACGCACGGCGAATCGATTGGCCGCGGTGCACATCCGGGCGACCTCCGTACCCGCCTGCATTACTTGATGACCGACGAGGCACGCAATCGGTTTGCCGATGCCAAGATACCCGTGAAGCACGAAACGAGCTTCCAAGGCGGCGACGGTTACATGTACTTCGGCAACCGCGCCCTGACGACGCGAGCCTTGGCGACCATCGTAATGGACGGCGAAATTCCGCGCGCCGAAAGCGATCCTTTCTATTCGGAGCAGAATTTCAGCCTCGATTTCTTCCTGCGGCTAAGGGCTTTCCAGCAGAAGCTCTTTGCGCATGATGGCTATCGCGCTGTGCTCGGTGCATTCGGGCCGAACCTGCTGTTCAAGACCGGTTCGCGGCCTGTGAAGCGGCAGGGCAGAGCACACATCGGATCGCGGCAACCCGGCACGCATGCGCGCCATTCCAAATAATGCGATCCTGCAGCAGTTCGGTTATGTCGCGAACGTCGTTGCCGGACTTGGAACCGCGGTGGGAAGCGACCTCGACCGCTTCAATAAACTCGCCAAGTCTTCAAAGCGGCTGCAGTCTCTGCTTTCGATGATTGCCCACGCCAAGACGATCTCGAGCCTCAATGCGATGGCCGCGAACGCCAAGGTGTTCGATGCCGGGCTATGGGCTGCGCGCGCCTCGTGGGGCCGCGAGCAAACGTTGAACGCCGCATTCCGCACGCTTGCGACGCATCTTTTGCCCGACGACCGGCAAGGCGCCATTTCCGAGCTCGTTCATCTTCTGCGCCTCGACGCCATCGACCTTCATGCCATTCTTGAGGATCAAAACATCGACGACGGCAAGGTTCCGGATGCCACCCGGCTTGAGCTTGACCTGTTGCAGGCAATCAGGCTGGCGCTGATCATGCGTATTTATATTCTCGCGGCGCAGCTTCCGCGCTTTACGCCGCAAGATGGCCTGTCCCACAGCGTGGTTCTGGACATGGCTCTGAGCCTCGAAATTCCGGAAGTCGTGAGCATCATGCGCAAGGCGTTTCCGCACGATTCCAGGAGCCTCGGCGGAAAAGGCCTGCCGGACTTCGATGAGCAGGCGAGCTACCGGCCGCGCGGCATCGACGACTATGCGCGCCTCGAAACCGAAATATTGAGGTCGATGGACTCATCCTACGAATTCGTGCGTGAGATTGGCACCGGCATCGCGCATCACTTCGGCGCTTTCGGCTGACAGGCATCGCTCATATTCCACTCATGACGTGACGGGGGTGATCACCGCGCCGGTCTGAAGCCGTGAGTTTCCAAGTGCTTCAGATCCCCGGCCTGGAGCGCGAAGACCTCGGCTTCGCTGGCTTCCGTGTCGAGCCATAAGAACGGCAAGTCCGGCCGCGCCGCTTCGAGCGCCGTCTGGCCAGTCCCGACCTCGACGATGAGAGTTCCGTTCGGCGTGAGGCGGCTGCCGGCACTGTCGAGAATGCGGCGGACGAGATCGAGACCATCGGCGCCGCCGAGATGCGCGAGCTGCGGTTCGGCCCGATACTCCGGCGGAAACGCCTCGACGGCCTTCGCCGGTGACGTACGGCGGATTCGAGATGATGAGATCGTAGATTCCCGAAGGAAGCCCAGTCGAAGAGATCGGCCTTGAAGGTGCGAACGCGCGTCTCCGAGCCGATAGTCGCGGATGTTGCGCTCGGCGACCGCGAGCGCATCGTCCGAGATGTCGCTCGCATGAATTTCCGCGGCCGGAAATGCCTCCGCCGCGAGGATCGCGAGGCACCCGGAGCCGGTGCAAAGATCGAGAACGCGATTGACGGCCATAGCGCGTCGGGAACGATCGGCCGCGAGGCGATCCTGCGCCAGGAGTTCTCCGATGAGCGAGCGCGGGACGATGACGCGATCGTCGACGTAAAACTTGCGGCCCTGGATGTATGCCGTGTTCGTCAGATAGGCGGCGGGCTTGCGTGTTTCGATACGTTTTGAAATGACGGCGGCGATAGCTTGGCGCTCTGCCGTGGTCAGCCGCGCATCGAGCCAGGGATCGATATTGTCGATCGGCAGATCGAGCGTCGCCAAGAGCAGAAAAGCAGCTTCGTCGACGGCGTTCGTGGTGCCGTGACCGTAGACGAGATTTGCGCGCGTCATCGACGTGACGGCGTATCTGAGCCAATCGCGAACGGTTATCAGCTCATCAAGCAGGCCTCGTTCGTCGCTGGTTGGCATGGCGTCTCAGGTCTGGATCGCGTGCGCTCTGGCACGAGTCGTATTGCAGCCTACGTGCCGCTTAGCAACGCCATGCGGCGCACTGCATTAAGATCAAGCAGAAAGGGCCCGCCTGGCGGCGAGCCCTTTTTGAACTTACACGAAGTCGTCTTGGCCGCCACTTCAGGCATACGCAGGAAGTTCGTCGAATCCGATCAGGCGGCGCTGATTTTCGTCCCACAGTTTCAACCGTGCGCACTTGATGCTGTCGCGCAAGGTGAGACGGTTGATCGACTTCAGTTCGGGGCTTGCCGCTAAGCAATCGTGCAGCCGGTAGTTCGGGATCATGCTGTTTAAGTGATGGATATGGTGCAGGCCGATATTGCCGGTGAACCAGTTCAGCACCCTGGGCAATTTATAGTACGACGAACCGAGAAGAGCCGCGACCTGGAAGTCCCAGCCCTCGGCCTTGTCCCAAGTCGTTTCCTCGAACTGATGCTGGATGAAGAACAGCCAACCGCCCGCCGCCGACGCAATGTGCAGAACGGGCAATCCGACCCACAGCACGTTGGAAAAGCCGAAGACATAGATGAGCGGCAGATAAAACGCGATGAGCCCTATGTTCAACCCGACAACGCTGCGCCAAGTTTCGCGCGGCGGCATGGCGTGAAGCCACGGCAGCCTCTGCAGAATGACGAAGTAGGCCGGTACGCCGAGCCCAAAGAGGAAAAGCGGATGCCGATAGAGTCTGTAGCGTAACTTCTGCCAATTGGTGAGCTGGAGATATTCGCGGACAGTGATGGTGTCGATGTCGCCGGCTCCGCGGCGATCGAGGTTGCCTGACGTTGCGTGATGATGCGCATGTTCCCGCCGCCAAACCGCATAGGGTGCGAACGTCAGCACGCTCATGCACCTGCCGATTAAATCGTTCGCCCGGCGTGACGAGAAAAAGGAACCGTGACCGCAATCGTGCTGGATGATGAAGGCGCGGACCAGAAGGCCGGCCGCCGGCACGCGCCAGAAGTAGCGTCGCCCAATAGGCGGATTCGACGGTCGCAAACATCGCGCCGATGACCACAACGAGAGGTACCAGTGTCGTGATCAGTTGGCGGACGGCAAGCTTCGGCACTGACCCCCGATATTTATTACAGTGCGCTGCAAGGCGGCGAACGCGTTGCTTTTGCGTCTCTGGCATCGGATCGGAGCCGATGCCCGGCGTCGGGCGTGGAGCCGCATGCGGCTCCCGTGCGAGAACGTCTACACGGCTCTCTGCATGAAGCGGTTGCTGAATTCTCAAGTTCAAGGCTTGGTCCCCCAGGAGTGGAATCGAATACCGTCCGCCGATCCGGCGTCGCGTAGCATATTCCGCTCGTTTCGGGAAACTGAGTTGACGGCATTTGCGTCAGAAATACGTATGTTGTGGGCCTTTTGCCTTCTGTCGCATGTCGTTCAAGGCATGCGTCGCAAGTGAACAAAAAAGAGGGCCCGAAGCGCGGGCCCTCTCAATTGTCGCAGTTGCGTCTAAGCGGTAGAAGGGCTCAGTAGTGCTGGGCCCAGACCTCGACGATCGCCGATCCCTTGCCTTTCGCGGATGCGTCGAAGAAGCGCGACCGGTACTTGGCTTCGATGTGTTCGATGGGCTGGCGTCTCTCGCCTTTCAGATCGATCGGTCCATACGTGCCGCCTGCGTCGACACGGGTACGCACCGGTATCGTCTCTTCGACACCATCGGAATAGACGATCTTGACCTCGTTCAGGGTGATGGCTCGATCGCGAACACTGACGCGAACTCGCCTGAAACCGCCTTCGTTGCTACCGACCGGAATGACATCCTTATCGAAGCCGACAAAACCTGCGGTGTGCGCTCCGAGCAGGACCCAGCCCTGATTATACTTTCGGCCTTCGCCCTGCGGTCCAAGCCAGCCCGCCGCATACTTGCCGAAGACTTCGACCCGCGCTTGGCCGTTGAAGTTCGGCCGCGAGCGATAGACCATCTGGATCTCTTTGATGAACCGGTCTCCCCTGAGGTCGATCCAGCCCGTACGAGAATTTTTCGGAATGTCGGCATCGATTGCGAGCGTATCGCTTTCGCCGTTGTTGTAGACGACCTTCAGTTCGTTGATGTGAATGTCGTTGTCGAGAATGCGCAACCGGATCTTGGCGAACTTGCCGACTTCGTTGCCGACCCGGATGACATCGCGATCGGTCAGGAAGCCAACGTACTGCGCACCGAACAGCACGTCACCGCCGGCCGTAGCTTGACCGGGCGCCGTTTGGGTCGGTTCCGGAACCGTTGGCTTTACCGGCACGTCGCTCGAGACGCCAGATTCTGGATACCTTGAAGCCTGCTGCGTCGACGAAGTCGAGAGAGACGACGAATAAGCGCCGCCGCCGCGCCCGGAGCGGTCCATCCTGCGGCCTTCATCGTCCTGGATTCCGATCACTTGCAGGCGCCCGCGGCCGGGGCCCGGTTCCTGCGTGATGTTGATCTGATCGACGAAGCGGCTATCGGGCGTTTCATTTATCGGACGGCTGCGCTCGCCCGAATACATGTCGATCTGGCGATCTTCGTTATGAACGCTGCCGTCGCTGTAGACGACTTGGACGCGCTGCAGATCGAACAGCTTGCCCAACGCGTTTTTGACGCGAATGCCTTTGTAAGCACCCTTTGCCTGTCTTACGTCGATCGTAAACCGGTCGAGTGAAAGGTCGACATCTTGTTCTGAAATAATGATGAGCCGATCACGGTTATCGGAATAATCATGATGATGCCGATGGTGTCTGTAGCGCGCTTCCGCGCTCGTCCAGACGCTCGTCGCCAATACGACGCACAGCCCCAGTAGCAGCCTACGAAACATAAAACTCACCCCTCCGCTGACTTAACGTGTGCCCCTCAGCGAGCGGCACTCTAGCGGCACGGAATAGAAAAGGCAGTGGGGAGACCAATCTCGAGACTTTAGCGACGGGCTATGGTGTGAATCTGCAACATAGACTTATGCCGGAGCCGTCTTTCGCCGCGCTGCGCAGCCTTGGCGCATATTTTCAGGTCGATGTTTTCCACAGGGGCGTGCTCGTCGAGCAGCAGATCGTACTCAACTCGAAGGGCGCCGCGGACGGCACATTGAGAATTTGCATCGATGAAAAGCTGCGGATCTAGTACCGCTCAGTGATCATCAAATCGGATTCAAGTCCGGCCTTCTGCTGCGTCGTCGCGGATACTGGCTACACGCATACGGCGGGCGAACCGGTGACACTGAACCGGTGACACTGAAGATGTCTCCGTTTGTTGCACAATGGCGATAGCCATCAGCCGCGCCCCGTTATTCGGCCAGCCAAATCGTGGCAATTCGGCCATTCTCGTTGACTAAGAAAGCACATATTGACAACAAACGGCGAATCACATCGCGCGCGAACTTGAAACGTCCTCGCCCGTAGGCTGTATTGGACGTGTAGAGCTACAGCGCCGTCCCACTTCCCCCGAAAGGGCGCAAGTTCTAATTCTGCCCGCGGTCTCCCCCGACCGCGGGTTTTTTTTGGATGGCCCGCGACCTCTAGGACTGGTCTGACGGCGCGAAGCCGGCGGCCTTCGCCTCATCTTCGCTGCAGAACCAGCGTTCGCCTCTTTCCGTGCGGACTTTGGCGCGGCCGTAATCGGCAAACCAAGGCAATTCGTATTGTTTGGACGAGGCACGCACGAGTCCCTTGATCGGGCAGCCGTCCGGCGCGTCGCGCTTGGCATCTTCCCAGGCGCGTTCGCGCCATTCCTGCGGCCGCGCGACTTCGCCCTGCCAGATGCCGGCTTTGGCGTTTCGTGCCGCCTCTTCTTCACTGCTCAGCGAATTGAAGAACGACTTCGTCGCGAACACGTGGCCGTTTCGCACGAGTTCGGCCGTGATGTCTTTGTTTCCATCAACGACGCATCGAGCCAGAATACGGCCCGACTCATCCTGCCCGGACGGCGTGCAGGTGACGGCCTTGTGGCGAACGATCCTGCTGAGACCTGCGCGAGCTGCGGCGGCGCACCCCCAGCGACGGCCGTTCGAACGATAGCAGGGCTGACTCGGCGCCGGCGCCTCGACGCCATCGAGACGTACAAGCTTTCCGCCCACGCGCAGCAGATCGCCGGTTATCGCCGTCGCCCTGCCGGAAATCTCCGACGTGGTCCGTGCGGCCGCGGGCGTGAACTTTGCAACTGCGACGCCGTCCGCGCTTCTGAGGATCGGTCCGCCCAAGTAGATGAGGCCTAGTACGGTTGCTGCGCCGATCAGATGTCGGGACTTGATAGGCAGCTTCCCCGCGACATTCGGCAGAGCCGCTTTGACTTTGTCGCGTGCGGCATTTGCCGGAACGCGTTCGGCTTCGAAGATCGGGGCGGCCACGCGGCCGAGCGCATCGGACAGCACAGCGATTGCAAACTTGGACCAGCGCGTGGCCGCATAAAATATCGCGACGAGTAGGTCGAGCAACGCCGACCCAATGAAAGAGAAGAATTTTGAAAGCTGCGAACTCGCAAATGCAGCGCCGGCGCGGCCAGCTTCAACGCCGGCGTCGCGTGCGTGCTTGACCTTTTCCAGTGCCGCAACACGCGCATCCTCGACACGGCGCTGGCGATCCGCGCGGCGAACGAGAATCGTTGTCCGCACATATTCGCGCCATTCGAAGCCTTCGCTGCGTCTGCGCCAGCCGAACATCAGGCCCCTCCCGCTCGATTCGCGTTCGGTCATTCTGGAAAGAATGATGGCAGACCTTTGTCGCAAACGAGTGTAAGGCCCGCGTTTGCAGCATTACAACGGATTCGCGAGCCGCGTCAGTGATATCCCTCGCCGAGGCGCACCTTTCCACTGAACGTCCAATACACAAAAACCGTATAGCCGAGGATGATCGGCAGCAGCGGCAGGGTCCCGACCAGCATGAACAACTGCGAGCTCGGCGCTGCAGCCGCCTGCCAAACGGTCAGCGAGCCGGGCACCAGATACGGCACGTTCGAGATGAGGAGACCAAGCAGCCCGAGCAGAAAGAGCGCGACCGCCGCAACGAACGGCTGTGCGTCGGAGCCGATGTTTTCAATGCCTTTCCAACAGTAACGCGCTGCAGCCAAGGTCAGCAGCGGAATTGGCGCAAGAAAAAGAATGTTCGGCCACGAGAACCAGCGCTCGGCGATACGCGGCACCGAATACGGCGTCCAAAGGCTGATAGTGACCATAGACGCGAGCACTAGCAGCAGCGCCGGCTTAGCGGCATCCCTCGCCCAATCCTGCAAATCGCCATCGGTTTTGTAGATCAGCCACGTCGTGCCAAGCAGTGCGTACGCCGCGATGAGCCCCAAACCGCAAAACAGCGCGAACGGCGTTAGCCAGTCGAACGTGCCTCCCGCGAATTGATCGTCCTTGACGGCAAGGCCCTGCAGAAGGCCGCCGAGCACGACGCCTTGCGCGAAGGTAGCGACAAGTGCCCCCCACGCGAAGGCGAGATCCCAAAACTGATGCTTGGGTTTCGACACCCACCGGAATTCGAACGCGACGCCTCGGAAGACGAGAGCCAGCAGCATCACGATGATTGGAATATAGAGCCCCGACATGATGATGCCGTAGGCCTTCGGAAACGCGACGAACAATCCGGCGCCGCCCATGACGAGCCACGTCTGATTGCCGTCCCAGAACGGCGCGATGGAGTTCATGATCACGTCGCGCCGGTCTTCCCGATGCTCGACGTGAAAGAGAATACCGAGGCCAAGCCCGAAACCGTCGAGGATGACGTAGAGTGACACGGCGACTGCCAGAATTGCGGCCCAGATCAGCGGCAGCCAGTACTCTAGAGGGTCCATCAGCGTCTCCCCGGTCTCAAGGCGCTACGGGTGGCCTCCTGCGCGGCGGCGAGGGGGCGCGATCCGAGAGTATCTTCCGGATGCGTATCTGGCTCGATGGATCTCCCCTCGGGGCCCTTCTCGATCAACCTGTTGATGTACAGAATGCCCATCGAGAAAACGCTCGAGTATATCAGCACGAATAGGATGAGCGAGGTCAGCACCGCGCCGAAGGCGACAGGCGACACCCCATCGGCCGTGCGCAATATGCCGTGGACGAGATAAGGCTGGCGTCCGGTCTCGGTCACCCACCAACCGCAGACGATCGCGATGAACCCGAGCGGCCAGACGTACGTCATTGGCTGTAAATACCAGGTGGCATCGAAAAGCTTGCGCCGCCACCAGAGATAGGCGCCCACGAGGCCTATCGCGATCATCAAGAGGCCGATGCCGACCATCACCCGGAAGGCGAAGAAGACCGGCAGCACCGGCGGCCGCTCTTCCGGCTTGAAGTCCTTCAAACCTTTGAACAGTCCATTCGGATGATGCTTGATGATCAAGCTGCCGAGATACGGGATGCCCAACTCCAAACGGTTCGTCTCAGTTTTCTCATCGGGCCAGGCAAAGAGTACGAGAGGGGCCGGCTTGTCGCCCTCCCAGTGCGCCTCCATCGCGGCGAGCTTCGCCGGCTGATATTCCGCGGTGTTGAGACCGTGTTGGTCCCCGATAAAGAGCTGCAACGGCGCCAGAATAGCAACCATGCCAAGCCCCATCCGGATCATCGTCTTGGCTTCTTGTTCGAAGCGCTTCGCAACAAGATAGCGGGCGCCAACTGACAGCACGACGAGCGACGTCGTCAGGTATGCCGCCGTGAACATGTGCGCGAAGCGATACGGGAAGCTCGGATTGAAAATGATGTCGAACCAACTGACGGGATAGGCGATGCCGTCCTTCAGCTCATATCCGCTCGGCGTCTGCATCCAGCTGTTGGCGGAAAGGATCCAGAAAGCCGAGATCGAGGTGCCGAGGGCCACCAGGATGGCCGAAAGCACGTGCAGGTTCGGCGGCACGCGCCTCCAGCCGAACAGCATGATGCCGAGGAACGTCGCTTCGAGAAAGAAGGCCGTCAACACCTCGTATCCGAGAAGCGGCCCCATGACATTCCCCGAGACTACGGAGAAACGGCTCCAGTTGGTCCCGATCTGATAGGACAGCACAATTCCGGAGACGACGCCCATCGCGAACGACACGGCAAAAATCTTCGTCCAGAATCGCGCGAGCCGATGAAAATGCTCCTCTCCGGTCATCCGCCAGCGCACGAGCAGCGTCGCGATGAACGCGGCCAATCCGATCGTGAAGCTAGGGAAAATGATATGAAAGGTTATCGTGAAGGCGAACTGGATGCGCGCCAGCATAGTGGCATCGACTTCCATATGGAAAGTCCTCCGGCGACTCGAAGCGGGCCGGCATCATGCCGCGATCCGATCAGCCCGTCGAGGCACCCGGCGATTTTGTGACAAGAATCAATTGCCTTGTGCAATCCGCGGGTCTGGCAGAGACCAAAGCCGGATCACGCCATCCTGGCCGCCTGTAACCAAGGTGCGGCCATCATTTGTGAAGGTCAGCACTTTAGCGCCGGAACCGATGCCGTTAAGCGACCAGAAAGAGTGGGGCCGCTTCAGGCTTCTCAGGCGAACCACACCGTCCTCCGACGCTGACGCCAGAAGATCGTCGTAGTTCGAAAACGCAAGCGCCGTGATGCGCGTGTAATGTCCGGAGAGCGTTCGCTGCACGCGATAAGAATTGACGGATAGCAATTTTATCGTGCCGTCGAGACTGCCGGCCGCGAGCGTGGTGTCGTCGGGCGAGAAGGTTAACGCTGAAAGAAAATCGGAACTGTTGCGGTAGATGCGCCGCGTTTCGCGCGTGTAGAGATCCCACAGCCGAATGGTGCGATCGGCGCTGCCTGAGGCGAGCCAGTGGCCTGAGTGGTCGACGGCGAGAGCCTGTACCGCACTTTCGTGACCTTCGAGCAGCGTTGCCGGTTGGCTCTCGGACGACCTCTCCCACAGGGCCACGGTCCAGTCGTGACTGGCCGTTGCAACGCGATCTTCCGAGCCGGTGAAGGCGGCAGCCCAAATCCTCGCGTCGTTGCGTTTGAAGCGGTAGAGCCGCTGCTTCGAGTCGAGATCATAGACCGCGACCGCGCCGTTGGCGTGTCCGGTGATAGCGCGATTGTTGCGAACCATCAGAGACGTAGCTGGTCCGTCATCCAGCGCTATCGTGCCTTTTGCGTCGTGCGAGTCGAACGACCAGAGTTTGAGTTCCGGTTGGAGCGATGTCGTGACGATCTGGCGTCCGTCGCCACTGAGACTCAATCCTTCGACAGGACCGTCGTAAACCTTGATCTCAGCAGTTTGCGTCAGTGCCGGATCGGCGTTTGCGGCGATGGTCGAGATGGCGCCCGTGGTGATGCCAGCAGGACCCGGAACGCTGAGAATGCGCGATATGCGGTCATGGAATGCGATCACGACACCCGCAAGTGCCACGGCGACGATGAGTTTGGTCCTGAGGCCACGCGTCAGGGAGCGATTTCGCGACACATCCGGCTTCGGGCGCAACCGCGTTTTCGATCGCAATTTTTCTGCGATCGCTCGCGGCGGCGGAAGCGCTAAAAGCTTCTGCGGTGCCTTGGCCTTTTCCGGCTTCGGCTTTTCGATCTTTGGTTTGTCGAGCTTGAGCTTTTCCGGCTTCGGCTTGTCAGGGGGCGGCGATTTCTTCGCAACCACGGGCTGCGGCGGCGAAGCAGGCGGCCTCTTGGACTGCGGCTCCTTCAGCGCATCGACAAAATCGAGAAGGTTACCCTTCGGGCCGGGTGCATCCGGCGGTGGAGGAACCGGACCGATAGCTATCGCCTCGGCCGCTCGCTGCGCCTCGTCCCTGCGACGGAGCACTTCCGTCTTTTCCTTGAATCGCTGGATGATGCCGGGCTTTTCCGGTTCCGGCGCCAGCAACGCTGCGCGCCAGGCCGCAACCGATTTTGGCCGGCTGTCGACGGCGAGCGCCAAGGCTTGTTGTATGGCATCGAGAAACGAGGCGCGATAACCACCGAGTGCCGCTTCGCGCACCGGCACCATCTCGTCTTTCAGCATGCGGGATGGCGAATCCGGCGGCCGCTTGCCGGTCACGGCGTGATAGAGCGTCGCCGCAAAGGCGTAGATATCGGTCCAGGGTCCCTGCTGACGGCTCGTCTCGGCGTACTGCTCGTAAGGGCTGTAGCCGGGCTTGACGAGGGCCGACACGGTTTTGGTTTTCGAATGCGCGGCGATATCGCCGCGCGCTGCGCCGAAGTCGATCAGCACCGGATCGCCGGCGCAGCGGATGATGATGTTGTCGGGCGCAATATCGCGATGCAGGAAGTCGGCTTTGTGAATTGTCTCGAGTGCGTCGAGCAGCGGCGCAATGATTTGATCAAGCTCTTTCTGCCGCGGTGCGCGCCCCAGAGTCTTCAGCCACGCCTTGAAACTCTGACCTTCCTCGAAATGCAGCACCATGTAGGCGGTGTTGTTCGCCCGGAAAATCCGATGCACCTTGACGATGTTGCCGTGATTGAACCGCGCGAGCGTTTGCGCCTCGTCTTCGAAACGCTCGAGGCCCCAGTTGTAGTCGCTTGTGCAACTGTTCGACCGGGGTGTCGCCTCGAGGTTCTGCGACCTCGCGGCGAAATCGCTCGGGAAATACTCTTTGATGCTGACCTTGCGTGACAGCGCGGTTTCATCGGCGAGATAAGTGACGCCGAAGCCGCCCGCGCCGAGGACGCGCACGATTTTATAATCGCCCGCAAGCTCTGTGCCGTCAGGTAAAGCGACAAGCTGCGTCATGGTCCCCGTGCGCCATTGTTCCGTGCGCTTCGGTTATGTGTCCCTGATGCCAGACCGATGTCGGTCCGCCAGCCTGAATCTCTTATTCTCCGCATTGCTCGCATGACGCAAGAATGTGGCGTCTCGACGGGCGATGAACCCAAGATGAATAAATCCCGAAGGTGTCTCTTTCCGGCCATGTTACCGCCGCCATCAATGAGCCAGATCGCACCAGCGCGACCGGGACTCGAAACATGACGCACGCGCGTCGGGTGAAATTTGCGAACGTGATTGCAATTACGTCGATTCTGCTTGCAGAAGCAGTCTTGACTTCTTCGGCTTATGCATTCGACACGGCGAGTGCACTCGATATAAGCCACGCCCTTACGAACATTTCGGGTGCTGCGATTTCCGAAGGCTATCGCGCCGCGCCGGCGTTGATGCTTGGTATCGCTCTTGCGATCGTATTGCCGATGCTCACCATTTTGGCGCGAATCATTCGGCCGCTGACCCGTTCCCTTGACGCGACTCGCCGCTATAGGCCTGGACGCGATGATGATTTCGATGCCGAAGTCGCAACGGCAACAAGCGGCCCAGTCGGCCAACCGTTCGTCGAGATCGAAGGCGGTGGTAGGGACGTGCGCTGTACTATTCAGCGCGACATGCTGCGCATCGGGCGCGAGCCCGATAACGACATTCGCATCCCGAGCGGTTCAATTCACCGCTATCACGCGGCAATCCATCGCGAAGATTATGACGATTGGCACATAACCGATCTTTCGGGCGTTGAAGGCAATGGGCTAATCGTCAACGGCCGGCGCTGCTGCGAGGCGCGCTTATCAGATGGCGATCTGATCCAGCTTGGACCGGGGCGGCTCCGGTTTCGAGACGGCTTTGCCTAGCGCTACTGCTTTGCCCTGAGTTTTGTCCCAGGTTCGTGTCCATGCGTCTGCGTGAGATTGCACTTTTCCCAGCACGGGGTTACTCGTGCATTTCACAGAACGAGGAGACGTTAGCATGGCCATCGAGCGGCGCGAGACGACTGCCGGCAATGAGGCAAAAGGCATGAAGGCGCACAAGTTTCTCGGCTCGCTGAAGGATGCACTTATGGCCGCCGGTCGCGAAGATACTGCTTTGCCGCCAGCCCTGCCGGCGGTGGCGTCGGCTCACCCCGCAAGCGACGACAAGATTGTCGTTCCGGCACCTGCGAAGGCCGTGAGCCCGAGTGCCGAAGAAGCGGCTCGCCTAGCGCGCCTTGAACCTGCGCCGAAAGTTCAAGATGCCGGCCCTCCCCCGGCTTCGGAGCCCGACACCCCACCCACGACGCGTGTCGTCCGCCCCGCAAGTAAAAATGCTGAAAAGGTCGAGGCTCAGGCACCGTCCCGCACGGTGCTGGTGCGTGGCCGGCAGAAAATCGCGCACAATGCCTTCGAACGCGACCCGGCGGTCGGCTTCCTGGTCATTGTCAGCGGCCCGGGTCTCGGGTCGTTCCGGCCGATATTCGAAGGCAACAACACGGTTGGCCGATCTACGGAAAATCGCATCCCGATTGATTTCGGCGATGACGCGATCTCGAACGAGGCTCAGGCCTACATTCGGTACGATTCGAATGATCGGTCTTTCCTCTTTGTGCCAAATCTTGCTAAAACCAACGTCGTCTCCGTGAACGACAAGCGCCCGACGGGTCCTGTGCCGTTGCAGCCGATGGACGTCATCACGATCGGACGCACGCAGGTCGCCTTCCTGCCGTTCTGCGGGGCCGAATTCGACTGGTCCGAGATATCCGAATCCTAAGGATCGAATGCCGCCGTTCGAGCATGCTGTCGCCGCAACGCGCGGAGCCCGCGACTATCAAGAAGACACAGCCGCGTTCTGGCCGGACGGCGGTGAAGCCGTGCGGCTGTCGAGCGAAGGTCCGAGCTTTGACGTCGGCGGCTTTGCCGTTCTCGCGGACGGCATGGGCGGCCATGCTGGGGGCGCCGTCGCAAGCCGAATGGTGTGCGAAAATTTCCTCAGCGCCGCCGCTGATCATTCGGGTTCCACCAGCGACCGGCTGATGGCCGGGTTACGCGCTGCGAATGATGCCGTCGCCACGAAGATCGAGGAGAGCCCGCTGCTCGCCGGCATGGGGTCGACGGTCGTCGGCGCAGCCTTCGGACCGGGCGGCATGCAATGGGTCAGCGTCGGCGACAGTCCGCTGTTTCTCTTCCGCCGCGGCGAGGTTGCGGTACTGAACGAAGACCACTCGCTGGCTCCGGAACTCGACCGTCTCGTTGCGGAAGGGCGGCTGACTGAGAAGGAAGCGCGTCGCGATCCGCGTCGCCATATGTTGCGCTCGGCCGTAACCGGAGAAGAGATCGACCTCATTGACGTCTCGCGCCAGCCGCTGGCACTTGAGGTTGGCGACTACGTGGTGCTCGCAAGCGACGGCATCGCGACGCTCGAGCCGGCGGAACTGGCTCGCGTCATCCAAGGCTATGCGACGGACGGCGCGGCCGCGGTCGCGAACGCCATCATCCGTGCCATCGAAGCGCTGCGCGAACCCTATCAGGACAATGCCACGGTCCTCGTCGTCAGACCGGTTGCGTGAAACGATCGCGGTTCATTGCCTTAGGCTCGGTCTGATACCCACGGATTTCCAGCGACTGTTGGCCTAGCTTACGGAAATGTATGCCCGCCGCCAGAAACCGGCAAAGGGTGTCAGGTATTTACCCCTGCTCAACGGTTGTCATAACCGTGGAAAGCGAAGGAGAAAATACAAATGATTTCGAAGATTCTCAGTGGCGCGGTTCTCGCCGGTCTTCTGCTGTCCGTCTCGGCTCCGATCGTGGCTGTTGCCGCCGATGCTCCGAAGACGAAAGCCGACTGCAAGAAGGCGAAAGACATGAAGTGGGACAAAACAAGCAAGACCTGCGTGCCGAAATAAAGTCTCCGATTTAAATTTTGCACTGAGGCGGCGGATCCGCACATCCGCTGCCTCTTTTTTTGCGGGCGAACAGCGCTGCGATCTGACGGAATGCGCCAGCGCCTCATTTGCTGAGCTTGCGAGCACGACGAAGGTCGCGAGCCGCGCTAGATAAAAAGAACGGCTGGTGCTCATCGGATATATAGCCAAGGCCTAACAAAAGACGCGTCGCTGCGTCGAGCCCGAAGGCAACTGAAAACCAAAGCAACAAGCTGTCACGCGACTGGCGCCAAAGGCGCAAAAAGAAAAGTGCGGCGACAAGAGACGCCATTGCGGCCGCACCGACCATTACCGAATTCAGCTCTGTGGTCATTCGGTATCCCATATCAGGCCATAAAGAAGCACGGCCATCGACAGAAGCACAGTCGCATTACGCCAAAGCGATAAGTCGATATCGGGGGGAAGGATCAGCTTGTCGATGACCAACAGTAAATTATTGATCGTCAGTCCGGCAAAGCAGAGCCCGCTCCATAGCAGCAGCCGATATCCGCCGCGGCGATAGCCTTGCAGCAGAAGGTAGGCGCAAGCCAGCGCTGTCAGCGCACATAAAGTATAAATGATCGCAGCCATCATGAGCGCTCTTCCGATTTTTGAAGGCATCGGCAAACTCACGGAGCCGGCGCGGCTTGGTATGGATCAAATTAGTCACCTGAATGAGATGGCGCGAATATGTATCGGCGAGACGGTCGACCATCTGGCGCTGCTCGTCGGACCGTCCTGCAAAGTGGTAGAGATTTTCGCTGCACCTGAGGCCGTCGGCGCAGAGACGATCGAGCACATGCGTGGCATCGGTCTCGCTGATATACAGCCGCTTCGCTGATGCCTCGGCCGTCCAGGTCTCTTCGGGATTTCAGTGGAGCAACAGCAGCGCCTCGAGCTGGGCAATCGAGTCGATATGTCTGAGGATGAAATCGCGGAGGTCCTCAGGAATTAGATCATCCGCCAATGGGGCGAGGTTCTCCTCGGGCAAGCGCTGTTTGGCACGGCGATGCGGCCATCGAATTCTTTAACTTTGCCATCCCCATCAACGGCAGCGCAAGTTGAACGGTTGTCATCCAATTGTGGATTTTCCAGGTTGCGTCGAGGGTGCGTGAGTTTGCCGATGGCAGAAGCAACTCCATGCGGCGCTGTGCCATTCAGGCCTGATCACTCCGCCCTCGGATTTTTTGGCGCAGGTGCTTGGCGCGCCTCTCGCGACAGTCCAATATCCCGCCGTCCCGGCTCGTCCGCCCGCCAATTAGCAATTCCCTGGAGGAAAATACCTGTGGCCGTTAAGTCTGACATCGAAATTGCGCGTGAAGCAAAAATAAAGCCGATCGCCGACGTGGCCGCCAAAATCGGCGTGCCGGCTCATGTGCTCATTCCCTACGGCTGGACCAAGGCCAAGGTATCCTTCGACTACATTAACCAGATCCAGGGCAACAAGGACGGCAAGCTTCTCCTCGTCACGGCCATCAGCCCGACGCCGGCCGGCGAAGGCAAGACGACGACTACGGTCGGTCTCGGCGACGGCCTCAATCGCATTGGCAAGAAGGCCGTGATGGCCTTGCGCGAGCCGTCGCTCGGGCCCTGTTTCGGCGTCAAGGGCGGGGCAGCCGGCGGCGGCTATGCTCAAGTCGTGCCGATGGAAGACATCAATCTGCACTTCACCGGCGACTTCCACGCGATCACGAGCGCACACAACCTGCTCTCGGCGCTGATCGACAATCACATCTATTGGGGCAATGCGCTCGGCATCGACCAACGCCGCGTCGGCTGGAAGCGCGTCCTCGATATGAACGACCGTGCGCTCCGCTCGATCGTCAACTCGCTCGGCGGCGTTTCCAACGGCTTTCCGCGCGAGGACGGCTTCGACATCACGGTCGCCTCGGAAGTGATGGCCATCTTTTGCCTGGCGAAAGATTTGAAGGACCTCGAGAAGCGGCTCGGAAACATCATTGTCGGCTATACACGCGACAAGAAACCGGTCCGCGCCCGCGAGCTGAAAGTTGACGGCGCCATGACGGTTCTGCTGAAAGAGGCTCTGGCGCCGAACCTCGTACAGACGCTTGAGAACAATCCGGTCTTCATCCACGGCGGACCGTTCGCCAACATCGCGCATGGTTGCAATTCGGTGCTCGCGACGAAAACGGCCCTGAAACTCGCCGACTACGTGGTGACGGAAGCTGGCTTCGGTGCCGACCTCGGGGCTGAGAAATTCTTCGACATCAAGTGCCGCAAGGCCGGCATTGCACCGTCCGCCGTCGTCATTGTCGCGACTGTTAGGGCCCTCAAGATGCACGGCGGTGTCGCCAAGGATGATCTGAAGGCGGAGAACGCCGCGGCCGTCGCGAAAGGTTGCGAAAACCTGAAGCGACACATCGAGAACGTCAACAAGTTCGGCGTTCCGGCCGTTGTCGCGGTCAACAAGTTCATCACCGACACAGATGCGGAAGTCGCGGAAGTGCAGAAGGCTGCCGAGAGCATGGGAACAAAGGCGTTCTTGTGCACGCACTGGGCCCACGGCGGCAAAGGCACGGAGCAGCTCGCCCATCACGTCGTCAAGGTCATCGATGAGGGCAAGGCGAACTTCAAGCCGCTCTATCCCGACGATATGAAGCTACGCGACAAAGTGAAGACGATTGCGCAGGAAATTTACCGCGCCGCAGACATCGCTTGCGACGCCACCGTGGAAACCCAATTCAGGGATTTCGAAGCCGCGGGGTTCGGCCATTTTCCGGTTTGCATGGCAAAGACGCAGTATTCGTTCTCGACCGATCCGGCGAAGCGCGGCGCCCCCACGGGTCACATCGTGCCGATCCGCGAGCTGCGGTTATCGGCCGGTGCGGAGTTTGTTGTCGTCGTCACGGGCGAAATCATGACGATGCCCGGCTTGCCGCGTGTGCCGGCTGCCGAGTTCGATACACATCGACGACAACGGGCAGATTCAAGGACTGTTCTAAACCCTTGTCCGACGAGCGGTGCGCATAATGACAGGTCTCGGCTCGTCGCTGCGCTCCGCCCCGACGTTACAAGTTCATTTGGGCGGCGATGCCCAGTCTCAGGTTGCGCTGAGTGCGAATTTCCCTGCCGTCCAAATAAGCAAGCTGCATGTTTGCGCGGCAGCTTGAAGTCTCCGTAGGTACTTGGATGCAGTATTTCCGGGCATTCAGCGAATTGGCCTGTCCTTTGCGATAATGAAGGAAGGAGTACCCACGGAGAGCGGTCTTGGTCGCAATATTCGACGAAATGAATGGCTTCGGGGACGGAGTCCGTGCGCCCTACCGCGCGTTCGTCGAATGGCTCGGCGTTCAGCACATGGAGACACTCAGGCAGAAGTCGGCCGAGGCGGAGGTATTGTTCCGGCGCTCCGGAATTACGTTCGCAGTCTACGGCAACGACGAAGCCGCGGAGCGACTGATCCCGTTCGACATCCTGCCGCGCATTATCGGGGCGGACGAATGGCGAATGCTCGAGCAGGGGATCGAGCAGCGCGTCAGGGCGCTCAATGCCTTTCTCTACGACATCTACCATCGCCAGGAGATTTTGAAGGCAGGCAAGGTGCCGGAGGAACTGGTGATCCAGAACTCAGCTTTTCTGCCCGAGATGATCGGCGTCGACCCTCCAAGGTCAGTCTACAGTCACATCATCGGCATCGATCTCGTCCGCACGGGCGAGAACGACTTCGCGGTTCTCGAAGACAACACGCGCACGCCGTCCGGCGTCTCCTACATGCTGGAGAACCGCGAGACGATGATGCACCTCTTCCCCGATCTCTTCAGCCGCAATCGCGTGCGGCCCATCGAGAACTACCCTGATGCGCTGCTGAAAACGCTGGAGAGCGTCGCCCCCCAAAACCTTGATGCCGATCCGACGATCGCGCTGTTGACGCCGGGCGCCTACAACAGCGCTTACTTCGAGCACTCGTTCCTTGCCGACCAAATGGGAATTGATCTTGTCGAAAGCATCGATCTCGTTGTCATCGACGGCCTGTTGCGGATGAAGACGGCGGAAGGCTTGAAACGCGTCGACGTGCTCTACCGCCGCATCGACGACGACTTCCTCGATCCCTTGGTCTTCGATCCCGAATCTCTGCTCGGCGTGCCGGGGCTCTTTGACGTCTATCGCTCCGGCCGAGTCACCATCGTCAACGCGCCGGGTACCGGCATTGCCGATGACAAGGCGATTTATAGCTATATCCCGGCCATCATCGAATTTTACACCGGGAAGGCGCCGATCCTCGCGAACGTCGAAACTTACAACTGTCGCGAACCGGATTGCCTCAAGTACGTGCTCGACAATCTAGCGGAACTCGTCGTCAAGGAGACGCATGGCTCTGGCGGATACGGCATGCTTGTCGGTCCTAAATCAAGCACTGAAGAAATTGATTCGTTCCGCGCCAAGCTGCTGGCTAATCCGGGCAAATACATTGCCCAGCCGACCCTTCCGCTTTCGACATGCCCGGCGTTCAGCGGGGCAGGTGTCGGTGCGCGCCACCTCGATCTTCGTCCATTCGTCTTGATCGGCGACCAGGTGCGCTTGATGCCGGGCGGCTTGACGCGCGTCGCCTTGAAAAAGGGTTCACTTGTCGTCAACTCAAGCCAGGGTGGCGGCACCAAGGATACCTGGGTGCTTCAGGAATAGCGCGCGAATGCTCGGACGCACCTCAAACGACCTTTTCTGGTTGTCGCGCTACATCGAGCGAGCCGAAAATATGGCGCGCTTGCTCGAGGTCGGCTACCGCATCGTGCTGTTGCCGCGCGAGGGCGAAGGCTTTCACGAGGATTGGCGTTCGACGCTTCAAAGTGCAGGATGCATGCATGGTTACATGCAGCGGCACGGAGAACTCCAGTCCCGCAATGTCATCGATTACATGCTGTTCGATACGTCGAACCCGTCGAGCATAGCCTCCTGCCTCGCGAGTGCGCGTCGCAGCGGCCGAGCGCAACGCACGGCGCTGACGCGCGAGATGTGGGAGAGCTTGAATAGCGCGTGGCTCGAGTTTTCAGCAATCAAGCCGGCGACAATCAACTCGAACTCGCTTCCCGAATTGCTCGATTGGGTACGTTCGCGCTCGGCACTTTATCGTGGCGCGTTGCTGAATACGATTTTGCGCAATGACACCTATTACTTCAGCCAGGCCGGTACGTTCATCGAGCGCGCCGACAGCACCGCCCGCATCCTCGATGTCAAATATTATCACCTGTTGCCGTCGAGCGAGATGGTGGGCAGTGGCAAGGACAACTACCAGTGGGCGGCGCTGTTGCGATCGGTCTCGGCGCACCGAAGCTATCGCTGGGTATTCAAGGACCATTTCCAGCCGCTGAAGATCGCCGAGTTCATGATTCTCAATCGCCAGATGCCGCGGTCGCTGCGTTCCTGCTACGATGAGTTGACGCTGGCGCTCCGCGATCTCGCCGTGTTTTACGGCGCCCAGTATGACTGCCACACGACCGCGGAAGCGACGCGCGATCATCTGCTCGAATCCGACATAAAGAACATTTTCCAATCTGGCTTGCACGAGTTCGTGGAGGATTTCATCGCTCGGAACAATAAGGTCGGTTCAGAAATTTCCGCGGCCTACCACTTCTGCGATTGAAGGATCGACGATGCGGATCTCGATTGGTCACGTTTCGCGGTATGTCTACAGTCAGCCGACGACGTATTCGATACTCGCCCTGCGTCTCACCCCTCCGTCTTTTCAGGGCCAGCGCGTGATCGATTGGCGCATTGCCGCGCCCGGAATCGATGCGGCGCAGTCGTTCCGGGACGGCTTCGGTAATAAGGTCCATCTTGCCAGCTACGCTGAAGAACATTCCGAATCGTTGATCATCGCCACGGGCGTCGTTGAGACCGACGACCGAGCCGGCGTTGTCCGCGGTCTCAGCGATCCGGCGCCACTCAGTGTTTACCGGCGTCAAACCTCGAAGACGAAGCCGAATGACGACATCATCGCACTCGGCCGGAATGCGCGCGCAACTGTTGATATTCGTGGAATGCACAATCTGATGAGTGCCGTCCGTGAAGCAGTGGCCTACGAAGTCGGCGTAACGAACACGCATACCACCGCTGCTGACGCCATGAAGGATGGCAGAGGCGTTTGTCAGGATCACGCTCACGTTTTTATTTCGGCGGCTCGCTCTCTCGGCATTCCGGCGCGCTATGTCAGCGGCTATTTGCTGGCCGGAACGGGCGATGAGCCCTCCGACGCAAACCACGCCTGGGCGGAAGCCTGGCTTGACGACCTCGGCTGGGTCGGCTTCGATCCCGCCAACGGCGTATGCCCGACGGACTGCTACGTGCGGCTAGCAAGCGGGCTGGACGCGGCCTTCGCCGCCCCCATTCGCGGAACGCGCAGGGGAGGGGGAAACCAAGAGCTTGACGTGATCGTCGAAGTTCAGCAGCAGATTAGTCAGCAACAGTAGCTGATTTACCAGGAACGATGAATGACCTACGCCGTGGCGCTCAGACTCGAGCACGGCTTGGTGTTCGCGGCGGACACGCGCACCAATGCCGGCATCGATAATATTGCGCAGTACCGGAAGCTGCATCTCTGGTGCAATGAGGGCGATCGCGTCCTCGTCCTCTTGGGCTCCGGCAATCTCGCCATCACGCAATCGGTCGTGAGCCTGCTTAACGAGGCAATGGCGGAGCATAGCGAAGGTGTCGCCACTCTTCTCAATGCTCCGAACATGTACAGGGCGGCGCGCGTCGTTGGCGACGCGCTGCGGGAGGGGCGACGCATCGATGGGCCGGCTCTCGAAGCCAGCAAGCTCGGATTTTCGGCTAGTTTCATCTTCGGCGGCCAGATCAAGGGCGAGCGGCCGCGCCTGTTCCAGATTTATCCGGAGGGCAATTTCATCGAGGCCACCGACGACACGCCGTTTCTACAAATCGGTGAGCACAAGTATGGCAAGCCGATCCTCGACCGCGTGGCGCGGCCCGACATGCGCCTTGGCGAAGCCGCCAAGCTGATGCTGCTGTCGTTCGACTCGACGCTGCGTTCGAACCTCTCGGTCGGGATGCCGATCGATGTGCTGATTTATGAGCGCGACACCCTCAATGTCACGCGCGAGAAGCGGATTGGCGCCGACGACGAGTATTTTCGCAAACTCTCTTCCGCCTGGTCCGAGGCACTGAGGCAAGCGTTTGCGAAAATCGAGGAATTCAAGGTTTAAACTCGAAGCGCTGGGCTGTGCGCCCGCGCCGCAGCTGCCCGCTCGACGCGCTCCCCGCTCCCGGCTATGTTGCAGCCCAGCAAAATTCGCTATTGACTTGCCTATGTATGGCGCACGAGCAGCTCTGCTGCCGGCTCGCTTATCCGACTTAACTAGGCTTAGATAGACGGACGGCCGCACGCTGACGTTGACCGTAGGAAGGGTGTGATGGGTTTCGCGACGCTTAAGGAGTTCTTGTCGGACTGGACGCTCGAGGGCCGCACGCGCGGCGCGGTTGCCGAAACCGTCCTCGCGCTGGCGGATACAAGCATCAGCCTCTCCGAACTGGTCGGGCGCGGTGCGCTCGGCGGAAAACTGGGCCGAGTCGTCGCCCGGGCCGGAGAAAGCGACGAGCAGAAAGAAATCGACGTACTGGCCAACGACATGATCGCCGAGGCGCTGAAATCTGCGCCCGTGGCGGCGCTCGCATCGGAAGAAGAATTATTGCCGAGAGCGCTTCAAGCCGATGCGCCATTATTGGTGGCGACCGATCCGATCGACGGATCATCGAACGTCGATGCAAACGTCTCGGTCGGCACGATCTTCTCCATACTGCCCTGCCATCCGACGTCTACGGGCGAAGCCGCGTTTCTTCGGCCCGGCTCTCATCAGCTTGCGGCGGGCTTCTTCGTCTATGGTCAGCAGACGGTGCTGGTCTTGACGGTCGGCACCGGGACGCACGTGTTCACCCTCGATAAGGCGACGCGGACCTACCACATGACGGCTCGCAGTATTGCAGTGCCGCCGGAGACCAATGAGTACGCGATCAATTCGTCCAACGCCCGCCACTGGGACGAGCCGATCCGCATCTACATCCATGATTGCGAAAACGGCGCCAATGGTCCGCGTGGGCACGACTTCAACATGCGATGGACTGGCTCGCCCGTGGCGGACATTTATCGCATCCTCACCCGTGGCGGCATCTATCTCTACCCGGGTGACCGGCGCAAAGGCTTTCAGCAGGGGCGCATTCGTTTGATCTATGAAGCCAATCCGTTGAGCTGGATTATGGAGCAGGCGGGCGGCCGGGCGTCGGCTGGACGGGAACGCGTGCTCGATGTCGTGCCGGTGGCTCTGCATCAGAAGACGCCGCTGATCTGCGGTTCACGCGACGAGGTAGACCGCGTGATGCGCATCTACACTGGCCAGGAATTCAAGGGCGAGCGCTCACCGCTGTTCGGCCGCCGAGGTTTATTCCGGGCGCTTCCATGATCGCCACGGCCGTGTCACGAGCAGAGGGGTAGTAAGCCGAATTCAATGTCGATCAAGCATCCAATCATTTCCGTCACTGGCTCGTCCGGCTCAGGCACCACGTCTGTGCGTCAGACCTTCGACCAGATTTTCCGACGCGAGCACGTGAAGGCGGCGTTTGTGCAGGGTGATGCGTACCATCGCTACGATCGCTGCGGCATGGAAAAGGCCATGGCGACCGCGGCCAAACGCGGCAATCCGAATTTCAGCCACTTCGGCGTCGATGCCAATCTGCTCGATGAACTCGAAAAGCTTTTTCGCACCTATGCCGAAAACGGCAAGGGTATGACGCGCCTCTACGTCCACGACGTTGAGGAGGCGCGCGCCCTCGGTGCCCCGATCGGCTCCTTCACGCCGTGGACCGAGATCGAACCTGATACCGATCTTCTGCTTTACGAGGGCCTGCACGGCGCCGTCGTGACCGGCGATATCAACATCGCGCAGCACGCTGATTTGAAAATCGGCGTGGTGCCGGTCATCAATCTGGAATGGATTCAGAAAATTCAGCGGGATCGCACCGAGCGCGGCTATACGACGGAAGAAGTGACGGAAGCGATTTTGAGACGCATGCCGGACTATGTTAAGTACATCTGCCCGCAGTTCACCCAAACGGACATCAACTTCCAGAGGATTCCGACGGTCGACACGTCGAACCCCTTCGTTGCTCGCTGGATTCCGACGCCCGACGAATCCATGGTCATCATTCGTTTCAAGGAGCCGCGTGGCATCGATTTCGCTTACCTCTTGTCGATGCTGCACGACAGCTTTATGTCGCGTGCCAACTCGATCGTGATCCCCGGGAGCAAGCTCGATCTTGCGATGCAGCTGATCTTGACGCCACTCATTCTGCAGCTCGTCGAACGCCGTCGCCGCGCCGGCTGAGGCTGCGCCCTCGAACGAAGGTTGAAAAGGTTTGCCTGTGACGCGCCCATTGCTGATTGCTCCATCGATCCTGTCTGCGGATTTCGGCAAGCTCGCCGACGAAATTCGCGCCGTCGATGCCGCCGGTGCCGATTGGATCCACTGCGACGTGATGGATGGGCATTTCGTGCCGAACATCACGTTCGGGGCGCCCGTTATCAAGGCCGTGCGCGGCGCATCAAAAAAGATTTTCGACGTCCACCTGATGATCGCCCCGGCCGATCCATACCTTGCTGACTTTGCGGCAGCGGGTTCCGATATCATCACCGTGCACGCCGAAGCCGGTCCGCACCTCGACCGCTCACTGCAGGCCATTCGGGCGCTGGGGAAGAAGGCCGGCGTATCACTCAACCCGTCGACGCCCGCCAGTGCAATCGAGCACATCCTGGACCGCATCGATCTCATCCTGCTGATGACGGTCAACCCGGGGTTCGGCGGACAATCTTTCATTTCGACGATGCTCGAGAAAATCCGCAAGGTGAAGGCGCTCGTCGCGGGTCGTCCGATAGACATCGAAGTCGATGGCGGCGTGACACCCGAGACCGCGCCGCTCGTTGTCAAAGCGGGGGCCAACGTGCTCGTCGCCGGATCGGCTGTGTTCACAGGCGGAACCGAAGCCAATTACGCGGCCAATATCGGCGCCATTCGCAAGGCGGCAGAGGCTGCCTGAGCGCGGGCACGCGGGCACCGGCCTTGAATTGATCGGCGCATTTCGAGACGCCATGAACGGACCTAGCATTTCAGCGCCGCTGCCCATCGATGCCGTGCTCGATGATGTGCGCGGTGTGCTGCGCACCCATGGAGCGGCCGTCCTCGTCGCCGCTCCGGGAGCCGGCAAGACGACGCGCGTTCCCCTCGCATTGCTCGATGAGCCGTGGCGAGGAAAGCAGAAGATTTTGGTGTTGGAGCCGCGCAGAATTGCAGCGCGCGCCGCGGCCGAGCGGATGGCTGCCACGCTCGGCAGCCGGCTCGGCGACGACATCGGTCTCAGGGCCCGGTTATCCTCGAGGACGAGTGCCCGCGTTGGCGTCGAAATGGTGACCGAAGGCGTCTTTACCCGGATGATCCTCGATGATCCCGAGCTGAAGGGCGTTGCGGCAGTTCTCTTCGATGAATTTCACGAACGTTCCCTCGACGCCGATCTTGGCTTGGCGTTGGCGCTCGACACGCGCGCTGCGCTGCGGCCTGATCTCAAAATTCTGGTGATGTCGGCAACGCTCGAAGCGGCACGCGTCGCAAAGTTGCTTGGCGACGCCCCGGTGGTGGTCAGCGAAGGTCGCGCTTTTCCCGTCGAGACGCGCTACGCAGGCCGGCGGGTCCAACGCATCGAGGACGATATCGTCGACACGATCCGGCGCGCCGTCGCGCAAGAAACGGGCTCCATGCTCGTGTTCCTACCCGGACAGGGCGAGATCACACGCGTTGCGGAACGACTGTCTGAGCAGATCAATTCGCCGTCGATCGACGTTGTGCCGCTTTATGGCGCTCTCGATGCCGGGGCGCAGGATCGTGCCATCGCCGCGGCGGAAGCCGGACGCCGCAAAATCGTTCTTGCGACATCGATCGCCGAAACTTCAATTACCATTGAAGGCGTCCGTGTTGTGATCGACAGTGGGCTCGCGCGTGTGCCGCGCTTTGAGCCGGATGTTGGCATCACACGGCTGGAGACCGTGCGTGTCTCGCGCGCCTCGGCGGATCAGCGCCGCGGCCGCGCCGGCAGGACAGAGCCGGGCGTCTGCTACCGGCTTTGGGACGAGCCCGAGACGCAGGGTCTCGTCCCCTTCGCCGAGCCCGAGATCAAATCGGCCGATCTCTCGGGGCTGCTGCTCGATTGCGCGGAGTGGGGAACCAATGACCCGCGATCGCTCGCATGGCTCGATGCTCCGGCGGAGGGTGTCCTCGCTGCGGCGCGTTCGGGACTTCAGGACATCGGCGCGCTCGACGACCAGGGTCGCATCACTGACGAGGGACGGCGACTTCGAGCCTTGCCGCTGCCGCCGCGGCTGGCCCGCATGGTACTCAAGTCCGGCGAACAGGGCGCGGCCGCGACGGCCGCCGATCTTGCGGCCATTCTCGTCGAACGCGGTATCGGGGGCAACGATGCCGATCTAGCGGTTCGGCTCGAGAACTTCCGCCGCGATCGATCGCGGCGTGTGGAAGATATGCGCGCGCTGTCACGGCAGTGGTCACGCGCTGCCGCAACGAGGGTCAGAGCGGAAGCCGCCGCCCAGTCGCCCGCCGCGTTGCTGGCGTTGGCTTATCCGGAACGCATTGCGAAAAGTCGCGGCAAGCGCGGCAGCTTTCTTTTGGCGAATGGCCGCGCTGGCATTTTCGATGCTGCTCATCCTCTCGCTGCGGCGCCATATCTCGTCGTCGCGGAGCTTCAAGGGCGGGCTGCCGCGACGCGGATCGTGCTCGCCGTCGCAACCAATGAGACGGAGGTCGCGACGTTCGCCGCCGATCGGATTGAGACGAGCGACGAGGTAGTGTTCGATACTGATGCGCGCGCCGTCAGGGCGCGCCGTGTTCGTCGTCTCGGGGCCATCGCGCTTTCAAGCGAACCGCGGCAGCTTCGCGCTGGCGAAGACGCCTCAGCCGTTCTCTCGCGCGGCATCGCGGGGCTTGGAGCCAACGCTTTGCCATGGTCGAAAGCTCAACTTCAGCTCCGCAGCCGTGTCGCATTTCTCCGCGCCGCCGACAGCGAATGGCCGGACCTTTCGGACGGGGCTTTGACGGCGAACCTCGAGCAGTGGCTCGGCCGTTATCTTGGCGGCAAGACACGTCTCTCTGAAATCGACGCAGCCGTTCTCGATCAGGCTTTGAATGGACTTCTGCCGTGGCCGATGCGGCAGCGACTTGATGCCGAGGCGCCGACACACTTCGAAGCGCCGACAGGCAACCGGCACGCGCTCGACTATGAGGGAGCCGGCGCGCCGGCGCTGCACATTCGCGTCCAGGAACTTTACGGTTTGAAAGAGCACCCGACGATAGCGCGCGGACGTCTGCCGCTAACGCTCTATCTTTTGTCGCCCTCGCACCGGCCCATTCAGATCACGCGCGATCTGCCGGGCTTCTGGTCCGGGTCATGGGCGGCGGTACGATCCGACATGCGCGGCCAATATCCGAAGCACGTTTGGCCGGACGATCCGGCCCATGCGGCACCGACGGCCCGGGCCAAGCCGCGCGGTACTTGAAGTCGCGCGCCAATTTACCGGTAGTAGGACCGATACCAGGCGACGAACTGGCCGACGCCATCTTTCAGCGGCGTCGATGGCCTGAAGCCGACTTCGCGAACGAGATCATCGATGTCGGCGAACGTTTTCGGCACATCGCCCGGCTGCATGGGCAGAAACACTTTCTTGGCTTCGCGTCCGAGCGCCGTCTCGATCGCGGCAATGAAATCCA
Source organism: uncultured Alphaproteobacteria bacterium (assembly GCA_963833715.1). GTDB lineage: Bacteria > Pseudomonadota > Alphaproteobacteria > Rhizobiales > Hyphomicrobiaceae > Hyphomicrobium_B. The sequence goes on along the minus strand of CAWHZB010000013.1, from coordinate 23,928 downwards.
TCAGCTCGACCGGGTTGTTGTTGCCGATGTTGTAGAGCCGGTACGGGGCCGATGACGTCGCCGGGTCGGGCGCATCGCCGTTCCAATTCGGATTTGGTTCAGCTGTCTTGTCTGCCGTGCGCAAGATGCCATCAACGATGTCGTCGATGTAGGTGAAGTCACGGGCATGATGGCCGTGATTGAAGACCTCGATCGGTTCACCCGCGAGAATTTTTTGGGTGAAACGAAAGAGCGCCATGTCGGGCCGGCCCCAGGGTCCGTAGACGGTGAAGAAGCGCAGACCCGTCACGGGCAGCTCGTAGAGATGCGCATAGGCATGCCCGGCGAGCTCGTTCGCCTTCTTCGTTGCGCCGTAGAGGCTCAGGGGGTGGTCGACATTGTCGTGCACGCTGAATGGCATGGCGGTATTGCCGCCGTAGACGGAGCTCGATGACGCGAGCACGAGATGTTGCACGCTCGTATGGCGGCAGCCTTCGAGGACGTTCTGTGTGCCGACGATATTGGAATAGATATACGAATTCGCGTCAGCGTTGCCGGGGCGCACGCCGGCTTGCGCTGCGAGATGAATGACTTTGTCCGGCCGCTCGGACTTGAACAATTCCGCCATTGCGCCGCGGTCGGCAATATCCTGGCGATAAAAGGTGAACCCATTTCGGCCTTGAAGGATTGCGAGCCGCGCCTCTTTGAGGCTTGGGTCATAGTAACTGTTGAGATTATCGACGCCGACGACGGTTTCCCCGCGATCGAGCAGGCGCGCCGCCGTATGAAAGCCGATGAAGCCGGCGGCCCCCGTGACCAGAAATTTCATCGTGCTGATCCTCGCCGGCCGGCGTTCGCAGGTGGTCAGACAAGTGGTGAGCAAAAGCTGAAGTTCTGCTCGCGGTTTAGTCGCTCTGCCGCCGCTGTCAATCGGAGGCGGGTCATTGCGACGCCATGTTGCCTCGGTGTCGCGGCCACCGATTGCAAATAACTTATCCCCGCGCCTTGCGGCAGCTTTATCTTGGGTGAAGGGAGGTACGATCAGGGTTCTGCGAGCACATGACCGATACGCCGAACCTCACACTCCCGTCTATCTTTGCCTCCCAGGCACAGAAGCATGTCACGCACAACGAGGCCATCCGCACCCTCGATTGCTTGGTGCAGCTATCGGTTGAAAGCCGCGCTCTGACGAGTCCGCCCGGTTTCTCCTGTTGAAGGTAGCCGGTACGTGGTTGCAGCCGGCGCCAGTGATGTCTGGGCGGGGAAGAGCGATAAAATTGCTGCATTCCAGGATGGCGCCTGGGCCTTCTATGCGCCGAAGGACGGCTGGATTGCTTGGGTCGCGAGAACATCCTCATCGTTTACGACTCGGGCTCGTGGTCGCCGGTCTCTACGGGCGGTGGCGGTGGCGGCGGCGTCACGGATCATGGCATGTTGACCGGCCTCGCGGACGACGACCACCTGCAGTACCTGACCGCTAGCCGCGGCGATGCCCGCTATACACCGATCGATCCCGTCACTGTCGGCGTCAATGCAACTGCCGATATGACCAACCGGCTTGCGCTGTCGAGCCCGGCCTCGCTGTTCAATCACGAGGGCAACGGCCACCAGGTCAAAATCAACAAGAACTCGGCGTCGGATACGGCATCATTCCCGTTTCAGGACGGCTTCTCAGGCCGCGCCGAAATCGGCCTGACCGGCGACGATGACTTTCATTTCAAGCTAAGCCCCGACGGCTCGGCATGGTTCGATAGCATCAGAATTGATCGCGCGACGGGCAAAGTATCGTTTCCTGCTTCGGGTGGGGCCCGCGAACTGCTGACGGCCAACCGCACGTACTATGTCCGCACTGACGGCAGCGACAGCAACAACGGCCTTGCGAACACCTCGGGCGGCGCATTTCTGACAATACAGAAGGCGATCGACACGGCAGCGGCATTGGACCTGTCGATCTACAACGTCACTATTCAAATCGCAGACGGCACATACACGATAACGTCGGCGATATTGGGTAAGTCTGCCGTCAGTGCCGGCGAGATCTGGTTTGTCGGCAACGAAACGACGCCGGCGAACGTGCTGCTAACGTCCAGCACCGCATTTGGCAGCAATACTGCGCTGATCTTCCTTTCAAACCTCACAACGACTTATTGGCTCCGCGGCACCAAGTTCCAATCGACCACACGAGCATTCGTCACCCTGTCGAGCGAGCCATGTCATATTATTTCTCCCCGTTCCGCTGGAAGCGCCGGGATGACGAAGGGAATTGGCGGGCCGTTACTCCGCATTGGAGTGTAGACGAATTCCTAGCTCTGCTTCCGCAGATTCGGTCTATGACCGAATATCTGAAACTCGGCGAAAGTCTCTATCCACGACTTAGGCTGCTCCGGTTCGAAAACTTGGCGGTTGAGTTCCGGGCCCTAACTAGAGCTCTGAATCTTCCTGTTGAGGGCATTTTACCTCACCGATACCAGACCGCCGATGTGACCGGGTTGAGACGGCTGGCTTTGTCGATGTGCTCGGAAAATTCGCCCTTCGGCGTTTCGATCATAACGACGCTCGCGTCTTTCAGCGTCTCGGTGGCTCTCGAAAGAATTTTCATCTCGTTGCCGTCCACGTCTATTTTGACGAGGTAGGGTTTTACGAGAGCGTTGGCCTTGGTGAAGGTATCGAGGCGCGTGCCGGTAACGATGCGGGGTTCGCTGTTCTCCGATGCATCATCAACGACCGATGAATGGGTGATTCCAGTTTGTGAGACGGCTTTTCTGACATGCAGAATCACATCCAGAGTCACATCCATTGTGTCTTCCCCCGGATGACAATGAAGGCCGTCTTAAACGATGTTCAGTAAAATCCCACCGAGCTTTGGAGGAATGAACATTTCACTAACGTTGCAATCACGCACGAGCGGAGTGCGGCAAAAGCTGATGAACTCCAGCAGCGCGTAAGGAACGCGACTGCGCTACCACCAGGGGGAATTTGGCATCACGCCTCTTTCAAAGTATGGCGGATACGTTGACCGCAAGAGCCGTTATAATGTGACTGTGCGGTTGAGCCCGGATTGGCGTTGATGCAACCTCCTGGAGGAGAATTTGGCCGCGCCGGCACACGTCCTGATCGTTGACGATCATCCGCTTTTCGTTGAGGCGCTGCAACGAGCCATCGTGAGCGCGTTTCCCGGAGTTGAGACGCGCGAAGCGATTTCGATCGAGGCTGCAAAGAGCGTGCTCGACGGCCGCGAACACTTCGACATCGTATTGCTCGATCTCGCCCTACCTGGAACCCGAGGTTTCGAAGGGCTTCTGGAACTCAGAACGCTACATCCAAAATTGCCGATCGTCGTCGTCTCGGCTTTGGAAGAACCGCGCATCATTCAGGATGTCATGCGGTACGGAGCCGCCGGTTTTATCTCGAAGTCGGCTGGCCATGCCGAAATTGCCGCCGCCCTGAAGGACGTTATGGATGGATCGCTGACGCTGCCGAAGGGTTATCATCCGCCAGAGCTGCCGCCGGCATCGCAGGCCCGCGGCGACGTCGTGCAGCGGCTTAAGACGTTGACGCCGAAGCAGTTGAGCGTCCTTCGGATGCTGCGCCAGGGCCTTCTCAATAAGCAGATTGCGCACGAACTGCAGATTGAGGAGACGACAGTCAAAGCCCACGTTTCGGAAATTTTGCGCAAGCTCAACGTCACATCCCGCACGCAGGCTGTGATCGAGGCGCAGAAGATCGACTTCGAGACCATTCGGGCCGAGCCCGGTGCTTGAGTCGCAAATCACGTAAGCAGATGTTGCATCAGGGCGCGGAGTTCGGCCGGCCGTATCGGCTTATGCAGCAGCTCGCAGTTGAACTTGACGGCCATTTGCGCCGTCGTTTCGGTGCGGTCGGCGGTGATCAGAATGGCCGGCACTTCGCGGCCGACTTTATGGCGAATGCGATCGACGGCCTCGATGCCGAGCAAACCGCTGTCGAGATGGTAATCGGCAAGAATGATGGCCGGAACGAACGCCGGATCGGAAAGGATTTCCGCTACGTCCTCGAGATCGCGCGCCAGGTGGACATCGGCGCCCCACCGCGACAGCAGGGCTTGCATGGCTTCGAGCACGCCGAGATCGTTATCGATGACGATCAGCGGCTTAGCGACGAGATCAGCCCTTTCATTCGGCGGTGCCGCGGCATCGGGTTCCGTCTTTTGCACCGGCGCCGCGTAGGGAGCTATGATTGAGAACCGGGAGCCACGCCCGACCCGCGACTCAAGTTTCAACTCGTGACCGAGAGCCGCCGACATGCGCCGAACGATCGCGAGACCCAAGCCGAAGCCGGCGCCGCCCGAGCGCTCGGATGCGGCGCCGCGCTGGAACTCCTCAAAGATGTACTCGCGTTCCTGCGGGCCAATGCCGGGCCCGGTGTCCCAGACTTCAATTGCGACCTGATCGCCGCGCCGCCGCGCTGCCAACAGCAGGCCGCCGCGCTCGGTGTAGTGGGTGGCATTGGTCAAAAGGTTCTGCAGCATGCGCCTCAGCATCAGCGGATCGGAGCGAACGCCGAGCCTAGTCGGCAGCAAGCGAAAATCGAGGTGCTTGCGTCGCGTTACCGGTTCAAGGCTGCCGGCAAGCTGCTCGAAGAGGCCGCCAAGTGCCACCGTCTGAATGTTGGGGACGAAGACGCCGGCCTCAAGCTTCGAAATATCGAGAATGCTCGTCAGCAGCTCTTCGATAGTCATCAACGCATTCGAGATGTTCTGCGCCAGCCGCCGGTTGTCGGGCTCGTCTTGCGCGTCCATCAGCTCGGAAAGAGTCAGCCGGGCTGCGTGCAGCGGCTGCAACAGGTCATGGCCGGCCGCTGTAAAGAAACGGGTCTTGAATCTATTGGCGCGCTCTGCCGCATCGCGCGCTTCGCCGAGTTCCACGTTGGTATGCGCGAGCTTCGAGAGCGCGTGATTGAGTTGGTCGGTCCGAAGCCTGATCTGCGCTTCCTGGCTGATCGCGGTCTGAAACAGCGAGAAAGCATTCGCCTGCTGATCCATGGACCGCTCGACGCGCTTCATCAGCGCCGCGTTGATCTTTCTCAGCTTATCGATGGTCCGTCCGAAGTTTGCAAGATCCGGACCATCCGTGCGGTGATCATCGGTCATATTGGTTCCGGCTTTTCGATCGACGTGGCGAACGCGATGCCGGTGAGCGTCTGGTTCAAGTGCATGGCATTGAATTGCTCGCCGTATGTGTGGAACCCAGCGACGCCGTACCGCCGGTAGATTTCCTCGACTTTGTGGCGCACCTGCCGGCTTTCCGCGTCGAGCCGGCGCAAGATGCAATCGAAGCCGAGCACGAAATCGGTCCCGCCGAGAGAGGAGTCAATCTTCTCAAGCGTCTCCTGCGTCGAGCGCAACATATCACGCGGGCGGGCAACCGTTAAAACCAGACCTTCGTCTATTGCACAAAAGAAGGAGAGGCTGCCGTCGGGGTTCATGTTGCGGATCGAGCGGCAATAATAATCGCCGCCAACCTTCACGACGAGGGGATAGGAGGCGAAGCTGAAGGGACCAAGATCGTCGGGTAGCAAGCCGATTGCGGCGGCGTATTCGTGCGCCGCGGGCTCGGCGTTGAGTTCGTAGACGATGCGGTTTTCGGTGTCGGCCGCCGTGACGACGAGCTTGATCGGCGTTGGTTCGAAGTTTTGCGTCTTGAAAACGCGAAACTGCGACGAGGTCCCGATTACGAACAGGATCGCGCCTCGGCGGACCAGACTGCCGCGATGGATCAGCGCCGTGTTTTGAAACGCCAGTCCGTCACCCGCCGAGCCACCGATGAGCTCGATATCATCCAGCGACCAATGCAGAGACGCAGTCAGCGCCTCTTCGGTATTCGATAGGCCATCGGCGAGGACAAGCGCGAAGACGTTCTCCTGAGACGACCGGCTCGCGCCGCCGATCATTTGAATCCTGAGCCGACGGGCGATCTCGGACGCGCGTTCGACACCGGCTTTATCGATCTCCGGGATGATCTCGCTCAAGACCCGAAAGCCCGCCTCTGGAAAAGCGATGATCACGATGCCGCCCTGCATCATTCCGAGCGGCCCCATCTCGCCGGCGGTACTGCAGCCGGAGACAGGCGTGTCGAGAAAATTGCGCTTCAGCGCATCGACCAGAACATCGGGATCGTGCTCCATCGAAAAGAACACGAGGATGTGCTGAAAGATTCCGCCGGCGAGTTCCGCGCGCGCGGCGGCGATGGCATCTCTGGTGCCGAGAGTACTCGCCACCACGCGAATTCCGCAGGCGGCGCGAATGGACTTCGTCGTCATTCAAGTGCTCGGTTTCCTTGACCGCTTCTTGATGGGTGAGCAGTTCTTTCGAGCGTTGTCTGGCCGTCAGCCTGCCACAGGCGGCAAACTCCGGCAATGGCGGGCGGTGGCTTCGGCTCAGATGATTAAGTACGGATCAGCGGGCGTCGATGAGGCCCGAATCCATCAACCTGCGGTGAAAGGCGAGGATTTCGTGGCTATTTGAGCACGTGTAGTAGCGCCCGTCGCATAGCGCCAGGAGGCGGAGGCGTTCCTGGTAGGACTCCGACAGTGGCAGCCTTGCTGCTTGCAGCATGACGCTGCCGAGGTAGGGCACCTCCAGCACGTCGGCGCCGGGTAGCGGCGGGGGATCGTAGTTGATGCCGTCGACGGAGTAATATGTCAGAAGTCCGCGACTATCGGGCGTCAGCTTCACGTCCTCGGCGCTGAGGTTCTTGTCGAACCCAAGAAGCGTACGCGTCGCGATCGGCTGGTGGTCCCCGTATTGGACGATTAAGAAGCGCTCCTTGGGAAAGCGTTTCGCAAGCGCCGAACGGAATTCGTTGTAGTCCCTATGCGCCATTCCGAGACGGCGCAGATATTCATTCATTTCGGGGTCGGTGCCGGGTCCGCCGCCCGGTACGTCGACGTCGGGGTCGTATTTATTAGTATAAGGGAGGTGAGTTGCCGACGTTATGATGAACGTGAAGAGCGGGCCCTTCGACTGCGCGATGTGATGCTCGAAATTAGTCAGCGCATTCGTGTAGTAGAAACGATCGCGCTCGTTAAAGCGCTTGGCGCCCTGTGCCTTGTAGTCAAAAATTTCTGGCATTCCGATTGTCGCGTAGAAGCGTCCGTTTGAAACGAAGCCCTTCGGAACCGGATAGAAGACACTGTTGTGATAACCGCATCGCGCCAGGGCTTGCGGCACGGAATCATGGATTTTGCCCTGCATCAGCGACTGAACGAACGTCCGCATTCCGCCAAACGAGTACGTCGAAACACCGGACAACACGGAAAATTCCGTCATCCACGATGCCCCGCCATAGGTTTCGACACGCAGCTTGTGAAGTTTACCGTCGAACGACTTGAAGAAGGGATCGAGCGACCGGTCGTACGTGATCTCGGGGAAGTAGGACGGCGGCACGACACTTTCCTGATGGATCAGGATGATGTGCGGCGGCTTTTCGGCCGGATCGCAGGCCGGCGGGTATTTTGAACGGCGGCAGTGGTTGCGACTTCAGCGCATCGAGCAGCTGGCCCTTCCAGAGTGTTTGAAGCGTCTCCGACCACGACGAATAAAATGACGAGACATAGAGATTATCCCAATAAAAAAGCGTGTTCCGGCGTTCGCCCTTGGTGTAGCTCGACCAAATAGCAAGGCAGACGCACAGAACAAACAGACCGCCGCTGATCCTTCGCGGGATACGCGTGCCGTCGAATTGCCAAAGCAGAAGCCCGGCGCCGCTGGCGACGGAGACCATTCCAATCAGTGCAAGAAGCATCAGCTTGTGGTCGGCCCAAAGATAAACCACGGTCGACCACGACGTCAGATAGAAGACGACGTCGTAAGCGTGCAGTACCATCTCGATGTAGTGACGCTTGACGTCGGAGGCGATGACGATCGTTGCGACAAGCAGGGCGATCAATGTGGCCGAGAACAGGATGCGCCGCGACACGAACGTGAGCGCGAAAACGAGTGCGGCCGTAACGGATCCGGCAAATATAATCGTCTCGCGCCAACCCTCGTAGCGCCAATCGTAGAAGGCAAAGCCAATCGTGATGATGGCCGTTGCGGTCCAGGCAACAGACGGGGAAAGTGTGCGTTCACCTGTAGCCTCGCCGGCACCCGGAAGCGACGGGGTTTCATAGCTCGAGAGGGGTTCGACTGTCATTTCGCAGCAGACGCTGATAATCGATGTAAGGCCTGCGTTGCCGCAGCAGTCAGGTAACGTAGTGCGCACGGGGCTTGTGGCGGGTCAATGGCATGATCGTGCTCTGCAAAAAAAATACCTGCCGGATCAGCCGCAAAGGAAAGGTCCGCGACGCGTAAAGGGACGTCCTTAATTCTCGTCGAGAGAGGTCCGGCGCCGGGACTGCGGCAGGAATTGCCGAATAACCCCGTTCGACCCCGGCTTTCTCGTGCTCCGGACCTAAATTGACGTAAAAATCAGCAGACCCGTGCCGGCTGATTTTATGCCGCAATCGCCAGACTTTACGTCGCGTTGGCTGACGGCAAGCCGGGGAGTACCACGAAGACGACGTGGAAACTTGCGGTGCGTAGACGATTGCAAATGACGCTGCAGGCCATCATCATTCGAGCTGACGGTGCTCTCGCTGAAACCGAGGATGTGCGCCGGCAGGCCTTTGCGCAGGTGTTCGCAGAAGCCGGGCTCAAGTGGTCGTGCGACCGCGAAGGCTTCGCACTGACCGCAAAACTCGGCAGCGCCGAGGCGCGGATCGCTCATTATGTTCGCGCAGCTCTCCGCGGCAAGCCGGAGACCGAGGACCTGTCACTACTTATTCGAGCAATGCATAGGCGGGCGTCGAAGATATTCGGCGAGATGCTCGTCGGTAGCGTGATCGAACCGCGCCCGGGGATCAGGGATTTAATTGTTGCGGCGCGCGCGGAAAAAATGCGGCTGGCTTTGGTCGCGCTCCTCGAAGCCGACGACACCAAGTGCCTTCTGGCCACGGTTTTGGGCTCCCGCGGTCGAGAGGCATTCGATCTGATCGTCGCGCGTGGCGACAGCGGCCCCGACACTTGCGAACGGCTCTATCAAGAAGTACGCTCAGCACTCGGTGTCGAGCCGAAAGATTGCATCGCGATAGAGGGCGGGCTGGCTGGCGCACTCGCTGCAAAAGCCGCAGGCTTTCCAGTCGTCACGACCCGCAGCGCATTCTGCCGCGAGAGCCCGGTTTTCGGCGGCGGCACCGTGGTGGTCGAAGACTTGCCGAGCCTTATTCCGGCCCGGGACCGGCACCGTCATGACCACCTGAGCACCGAAGATCGGGCCGATCTGCTATCGGCGCTGCAACGCCTGCATGCCGGCAACTGTGAAAGCTTGGCCGATCTGCCTTGGAGCGATCAGATGCGTGTTTCGGATATCCTGAAGACCAAGGGCTCCGCGGTGAAGACCATCGAAGCGAACGCAACGATGCGGGCGCTTGCCCATAGTCTTCGCACCGAGGCCATCGGTGCGATGTTGGTTCTCGACAGCAGTGGTGGGCTGCAAGGCATCATTGCCGAGCGGGACCTGGCGCGCGGTATTGACGAATTCGGCACGGATTTGCCGTCGATGCGCGTCTCCCAGCTGATGACGCGGACTGTCGTGACGTGCGCGCCTGATGACAGCGTGGCCGCCGTAGCCAACGTCATGACTCAACGCCGCATTCGGCACGTGCCTGTCGTCGTCGATGGCGCGGTTGTCGGGCTTATCAGCATCGGCGACGTCCTGAAACATCGCCTGGATGAAGTACAACTCGAGGCGAACGTGTTGCGGGATGTGGCGCGCTCGAGGCGTTGAGCGGCGTCTTGCGGCCGTCTGGGCCGTTCAACAGCTTGCCGCAAGCTCTGCGTGGCAAGCATCGCGTTATGCTGGACGCAAATAATTCAACGCCGTCAAGCAATCGGAAGACTACACGTCCGAGGCCCGCTGGGACTATGCGTGCGTTGCGCAGGCACGGTCATCGATAAGGTTGCCGATCATGTTAGAGAAGTTTGCCCCGCGGGGAGCGCAGTAAAGCGCTCTGGCGTCATTGATGCACGACAAAGAAGCGAATATTGAACGCTGTTGACGGCCGATAAGACCCCGCTTTTCGAGGCTCAACCGAGCGACGTGACGCAGTGAAAAAGATCCGGGTACGTATGGCTATTACGTGCGTCTGTAGGTTTGTGATCTGTCCTTGATTTGACCCAGAACGTCCCGCATCAAGGCGTTCGTACGGCGTATCACTGTGGGGGGCATGGTGGGTTACACGGGGACGATCAGCAGAGAGGCCGCAACTGAGCTGCAAGCGTGGGTCGCTGTCAATACGCAAGCCCATCGTGAATCGATTGCGGTTGAGAACCTAGAGCGGCAAGAGTTTGAAGTGTACTTTCCACGGCTTCTTAAGCGCATCCGCCATGCGCGAAAAGCCGACAACGTCTTGCGCCCGATGTTTCCCGGATACCTCTTCGTCAAGGTCCACTCCAATCTTCAACACTGGCGACCGATCAAATCGACGATCGGCGTCAGAACCGTGGTCAGTTGCGGTAATCAACCGAGCATCCTGAGCGACACGTTCATAGCCAGCCTCAAGGCCCGCGAAATCGATGGCGCGATCGTTAGGCCGGACAGCCCCTACCAAATTGGCCAGCAGATTCGCCTTGCAGGCGGTCCTTTTGACGGCCTCATTGGCACCATTATCGAAATGGACCAAAAAGAACGTTTGACCGTCTTGATGGATCTTCTTAATGGACGCGTGAAGGTCAACGTCGAGGCGCGCTGGGGCGCGGCGCTGTAAGGCGCCAAAATGCTTTTCTGCTATCAAGTTTATCCCAGTTTATTGAACTCTGCTTGCCGAGAAGGACATGCTGTCTTCAAGTCCCGACGCCCATGACTGTCCGGACTCGTGAGGCAGTGGGGTGAGTTGAGCGCTGATTAGGCGTTCGGCGCCGGAAAAAGTGAATCGATCCGGCCGAGAAGCCAATAATAGAGCAAGCCAAAGACTTCGTGCAGCGTCATCGGGGTCACTTCCGTGTCGATGACCGGTTGGTCGAAGACCGGCCAGGGCACCACAGAAAACCCGGCTCCTCTAAAGGCTCCCACTGCCCGCGGCATATGAATGGCTGACGTCACGATCAGCCATTTCTCGTGACGATCGGGGGCTAGCATTTGGCGAGAGAAGAGGGCGTTCTCATACGTCGTTTTTGCATGCGGCTCGATGACGAGACGCCCCTCGGTAAGACCCTGTGCTTGCGCATAGGTTTGGTCTAGGGGTGACGCGCCGGTGACGACAAGCTTCGCATCTGGATATTGCTTAGTGAGGCGAACGGCTTCGACAACGCGCTCGTGGGAACCGCCTAGCGCGATGATACCAGTAACTGCGTCAGGCGGAGTGAGGTTTGTCCGTGCGAAACGGCTTGCTAATTCGAGTGTGAGGAATGCGCGCGTTGCGTGCCAAAAGTTTGGAGCGACCAACAACACTGCGCAAAACGCGGCCGTGGAGAAAAAAGCGCCCACTCCGTAACCCAGGTTTCGCGTTTGGGTGAATTCCATCGCCGCCGCGTTCTCCGACCCGCTCCAATATGCGCTCTTAGATAGCGCGCAAGAGAGATGGCCAAAAAATGGTTAATCAAATCCGATGATTATTGCTTGAGATTAGAGGCTGCGAGCGACTTCTCCAAGGAGGACATGCCACGTTTCGATCGCACCAGTCTTGTTGTAAACGGCTTCGCACGCCGCTTTGGCCTGCGCGCCCATGGCGCGACAACCCTCCAATTCACACACCATCGCCCTGACCGCTTTAGCCAGCTCCGCCCCATCGCCGATGGCGACGGTTACGCCACAGGCATGGCGGGCGATCAGGCGCGCGATTTCCCCGTCGTGCCGACCAATAAATAGGGTCGGCCGGCCGGCGGCCGCTACGCCATAGAATTTGCTCGGCACGATCAGGCCCTCGAGTTCGGGCCTCAATGAAACGATGTGGACGTCGGCTGCTGAGAGGCTTACCGTTAGTCGCTCGCGTGGCTGATAGGGTTGGAAGTCGACTGCCCTTAAGCCGCGCTTCGTAGCTTGGCGCCTCAATTCTTCGAACAGCACGCCACCGCCGATGTAACCATCGTACCTGCAGCGCAGCGGAATCCGTGCTGTTGGGAGCGTCGATCGCACTGATCGCTTCAAGCAGCGTCTCGATGTCGTGAGCGCGTCCGAGGTTGCCGGAATAGCCAATGACAAAGTGATTGGAGAGCTTCCAATCCGAACGGAGAGGGTTGGCGCTACTTTCAAGCGGCTTAATCGTGTCGCAGTCCGCTGACCAAACCTCTCGCAGGCACGCGCAACAATTTCGCGAGGGATCGTGCCCGCGAGCGCCCAAACGTGCCGGCATAGGCTGATAGGCACGCAAAGTAGGCGTTGGGATCCGGCTAGGTCTGGGTCGTGGGTGTGGAAACCGCGCTTAGATCCGCACCCCGCGCCTCACGGCGAACGTCGTCAGCGCGACGCCCATGATGGCGCCGAGGGAACTAGCCATGAAGTCTCCAACTGCGGCCTGGCGGCCTGGAATGAATAATTGACCGAGTTCGAGGACAGCAGCATACGCAACAAGTATTATACAAAGCCGATACACATTCAGAGTTCCTCGCGCGGCGATGACCGTTATGACCGCCAGTACGAGGTAGGCCAGCGCATGCTCCTCTTTGCCGGACAAGCCGTCAATGTGGGGACGATACTCGCCTGGCACCAACGAGCACAGCGCGACGATGACATAGCCACATCCAGCCCCGAATGGGACACCGCGCTTCAACAACGTCTCGAAGAAGGATGATCTCATAAGCCCCACCAATTGATGCCTCACCCGTGATTGAAATGATTATCCTTGTTGGCAGCAAAGAAGCAATACCAACGACATCACAGGAAAGCCGATAAGCGCGGTTTCATCCTCTGGTGAGTCATCGTCTCGAGGCGTAGCGACTCTGATTTTTCAGGGAAAAATTGGCTTCGTTTCGTAAAAAAATCATCAGCCACTAAGTTGGGCACATAAGTCATCCGTAGACGGAATATATGAGTTGCTAGAAACCTCCACGAGAATTGGGATGAGCAGCACGCGGCGTCTCTCTTGACATCGCGGTATCCGCCCTCCAGCTTGAGATCCACGGTTTGTGACCTCAAGAGGTGTGTGCGAAGCAGATCGACTATTCGCTCGTCCTCAATGATTCCGAAACGGACGCCGTGAAAGCGGCGGTCGCGCTTTACGCCGTGAAGTGCAAGACCGAAGGCGAGGCTGGAAACCGGTCACCGTACTCTGCAAACGTGCTGAAGACGGCGACCCTCATCAAAAGTGTCGATGAGGTCGAAGCTTTAGTGCGGGAACTCCACGACCTGAGACAAGACCGCCTTAGGGCATGGCAAAACCTGATCGCAATCAGTCGGGGAATTTAAAAGCGGGGGCCGCAATTGCGGAAATCGGCTCTCTCGATCCATGCGCCGTGCATGAAGCTGGCCATGCCGTGGCCGCCCAGGTTCTCGCTGTCCCACACGACGGTGCAACAGTAGAACCTGATCGCTGCGGCAGCTATCGAATGGCGCCCAATCCTTCTGGCGAGACCTTCATCATCGATCCGCGGTCTGGGTGGTCGCGAGCTCTGGGTCCCAAGAAGCAGATCGCGCACAACCAAGCCATTTGCCTGTATGCCGGCCGAGCCGCCGAATTGTGCATCTTCGGTCGCGACGTTGGCGGTCATCAACGGGACTATTCAGAGGCGCGCAAAATGATCCTGTGGGCCCGGCGCGAGAATACGATCGGATTGCTTGAGTGGCAGGCCTTACAGCGACGGCTCGTTCGCCGTGCCTACACCTTGGTATGGGAAAACGAGGCTGCCGTCCGGCGTGTGGCCGCTGCTCTCCAGAGGAGGGGTACTCTGAGCCAAGACGAGATCAGCGAGCTTGTAGGCCGGATATGATCATCCAGCGATGCGTTATCGCCTTTAGCGATGCGTTATCGCCCTTTAAGTGGGCACATATTCTAATCCAAACTCCTGATCTATTTGAGGCGGAGCGAGAGTCGCGATGCGTCCTCGCTTCATCAAGTGCAGCGCTCGAAAGAAAGCCTATCCACGACACGCCCTCCACGCGGGTGACCGGCATCAAACACTGAGTTTCACGGCGCGAGGGCCGCGCGACGGTGCCGGGCTCCCCGGTCGATCGTGATCTTCTCGGCGTACCCGGCTTTGCCCGAGATGTGCGCCAATACTCTAGCACTCGTAATGTGAGAGTGCTAGAAACTGATGCCTGAAGGGTGGCTTCGCCGGTTTCTGGCCCACCCCTATACAACGCACACCGGCGAAAAAATCCTAAGATACAGTGGAGATTTCGATGAAATTCCGTCCTCTGCACGACCGCGTGGTCGTGAAGCGTATTGAGGAAGAAGCCAAGACAACAGGCGGGATCATTATCCCCGATACCGCCAAGGAAAAGCCGCAGCAGGGCGAGGTCGTCGCCGTCGGCCCGGGGGCCCGCGACGAGGCCGGCAAGGTCGCGGCGCTCGAAGTCAAGGTCGGCGACCGTGTCCTGTTCGGCAAGTGGTCGGGCAGCGAGGTCAAACTCGATGGCGAGGAGCTGCTCATTATGAAGGCGAGCGACATTCTCGGTGTGCTCGAAGCGCCGGCGAAGGCCAAAGCAGCCGCGTAAATTGAACTTCCCCAGGATTTAGCCAAACTCAGGAGTTGCTCAACATGGCAGCCAAAGACGTCAAGTTTTCCCAAGATGCCCGCGATCGGATGTTGCGCGGCGTCGATATTCTCGCCAACGCGGTGAGGGTGACACTCGGGCCCAAGGGCCGCAACGTCGTGCTCGATAAGTCGTTCGGCGCGCCGCGCATCACCAAGGACGGCGTGACGGTCGCCAAGGACATCGAGCTTGAAGATAAGTTCGAGAACATGGGCGCGCAGATGCTCAAGGAGGTCGCCTCCAAGACGTCTGAAGTTGCCGGCGACGGCACGACGACCGCTACCGTTCTCGCCCAGGCGATCATGAGAGAAGGTGCGAAGTCGGTTGCCGCCGGCGCCAACCCAATGGATCTCAAGCGCGGCATTGATCTCGCCGTGGCGGCCGTCGTCGCGGAGCTCCAGGTCAACGCCAAGAAAGTGACTTCCAACGCCGAGATCGCCCAGGTCGGTACCATTTCGGCCAACGGGGACACGGAAATCGGCGCCAAGATCGCCGAGGCGATGGAAAAGGTCGGCTCCGAAGGCGTCATCACGGTCGAAGAAAGCAAGACGCTCGACTTCGAACTCGAAGTTGTCGAAGGCATGCAGTTCGATCGCGGCTATCTCTCGCCGTACTTCATTACCAACGCCGACAAGATGATCGCCGAACTGGAGAATCCCTACATTCTCATTCATGAGAAGAAGAT
This sequence comes from uncultured Alphaproteobacteria bacterium, assembly GCA_963833715.1. Taxonomy (GTDB): domain Bacteria; phylum Pseudomonadota; class Alphaproteobacteria; order Rhizobiales; family Hyphomicrobiaceae; genus Hyphomicrobium_B. Next base: position 8,559 of record CAWHZB010000013.1, on the reverse strand, counting down.
TTCGGGTCTGCAGGCCATGCTCCCCCTGCTCGAGGCTGTGGTTCAGTCGGGCAAGCCGCTCCTTATTATCGCGGAAGACGTCGAGGGCGAAGCTCTTGCAACGCTCGTCGTCAACAAGCTGCGTGGCGGCCTCAAGGTCGCTGCCGTCAAGGCTCCGGGCTTCGGCGATCGGCGCAAGGCGATGCTCGAGGATATCGCCGTTCTGACCGGCGGCACGGTGGTCGCGGAAGACCTTGGCTTTAAGCTCGAGGCCGTGACGCTCGACATGCTCGGCCGCGCCAAGAAGGTGACGATCGACAAGGAAAACACGACGATCGTCGATGGCGCCGGCAAGAAGAGCGACATCGAAGCCCGCGTGAAGCAGATCAAGGCGCAGATCGAGGAAACGACCTCGGACTACGACCGTGAGAAGCTGCAGGAGCGTTTGGCGAAACTTGCGGGCGGCGTGGCCGTCATCAAGGTCGGCGGCGCCACGGAAGTCGAAGTCAAGGAGCGCAAGGACCGCGTCGAAGATGCGCTGCACGCGACCCGCGCAGCCGTCGAGGAAGGCATCGTTCCGGGCGGCGGCGTGGCGCTGCTGCGTGCCAGCAAGGCGCTCGAAGCTTTAAAGTCAGGCAATGACGACCAGAAGGTCGGCATTCAGATCGTGCGCAAGGCTCTGCAGGCTCCGGCTCGCCAGATCTTCACCAACGCCGGTGAGGATGGCTCGGTCATCGTCGGCAAGATTCTCGAAAACAGCAAATACTCCTTTGGCTACAACGCGCAAAAACTCGCGTACGGCGATCTCGTCACCGAGGGTGTTATCGACCCGACCAAGGTCGTGCGCTGTGCACTGCAGGATGCGGCCTCGGTTGCCGGCCTGCTGGTCATGACGGAGGCGATGGTTGCCGAACTCCCAAAGAAAGACGCCGATCAAGCGCATTCGCCAATGGGCGGTGGTATGGGTGGCATGGACTACTAGGTCGACCACTCGTGTCGAAAGTTGAAAAACCCCGGTTTGTGCCGGGGTTTTTTGTTGCTGGAGGCGCTTCTCTCTGAGGCGGGCACGCGCACGCGCGTTGATGCGTCGCCCGCGGTAGTACGGCTCGATCAAAGTGCTGAAGGGGCAATTGATAAAGAAGGCGTTGAAAAGATAAAAAAAGCACACAGTGGCGCTTGCCACTACCTGCGAATCGAGCGGCATATACTCGGGTTATTGCTAATTTGCGTTGGCGTCGTGAGGAGAAGAAATCTGGGGACTCAAAAACCATGAACGCATACGATGAAGCGCTCCGTCCGCTGCTTCTTGAAGCCGAGCGCAAGAACCATGTGGATCTTTCGCTCATGCAGCGGGTTTCGAATCTGATCGCGGATTTCGAGCACGACAAGGACGTCGCCCGGCAGAGCCTGCATCACGGACTTGCGGCCTTGATCGAGTCCCTGTCGGCGCCGATCCAACCGCCGCAAGCGCGTCCGCTGAATGGCGGCCCTACGCATCGGCCGGCACCGCCGAACGTCAACTAAATTGAACTGTGGTCTTATATCAGCATGTAGGAAGCCCAGAAGTGCGCCAATCGGCTTGCGGCGTGCGCATCAGTGTTGTCGGATGTGAAGGCGCAGACGGTGATTGAGGCACAGGCCTTGAAGCTGTCATCCTGAAATAGCGTCTCAGTTGGCTCCAATCGAAGGCGGCCCAGCCTCCACCGGGGCCGGGTCTCTTTAGAGTTCGATCACCCTTTTGCCGTAACCATGTACTTTGTGGAAAGCTCATCGCGGCGCTAGGTCATGTTTCGCGTTCTCAAGTTTGGTCTTCTGGCGCTTCTCGCCTACGTAATTGCAACGGCGGCACCGACGCAGCAGGCCGCCATCATTCAAGGCGCGCGCGCCCTCGGCGATGCCGTAATCGACGCTTGCACACGAGAGGGCAGCCCCTGCCGGCGAGCCATCGCCTTGCTGCAGTCGGCCTTCGTCTCCTCCGGCAACAACACCAACAAGACCTAGTAACGACGGCGCGCTGCCGATCTGACTATGTGGTCGTCAAACTTGTCCCATCGCTCGCAAACCGCCATAGGCGACGGCGACGGCGAGAGCCAGCAACCTCAGATAATCCGACGCGGCCCAGTGTTGATGCCAGGTGAATCCTTCTGTCTCGGCGTGCCGCATTCTGCCCCCGTTTGATGAAAGGCCGTAGAAAGGCCGAGTCTCACCGCGCTGGCAAATGCGCCTGTGGACCGGTGGTGGAAGAATGATCTGCTTTGCGGGGGGAAGGCTGTGGATATCTGCTCGCTATTGGAGCGCACCTCGGCGAAGGTCACGCCGGCAACTGCACCGACAGATAGGGTTTTGGTTAGGGGCTGGCGTTCGCTTGGCCAAAATCGGCTTCGTTTCGCAAATTGAGCCTCTCGAATTTATAGTCAGTATACGGAATAGTTCTCCTCCATACCCCTAGGCTGGCAAGCGGCTGCGCTAGGAGGAACGCTTTTTGAAGCGTACGCCTGGCCCATGCGCCTCGTCCTGCGGCACGAAAAGAATCCCTGCCGTCTCAAGCGCGCGTTGTAAGCGGAGCAAAGTTTCGACAGTAACCCGGAGGCTTTCGTCGCTGCCTTCGACGCGCTTTACCGTAGCGACCCCCACTTTCGCACGACGGGCCAGGTCAGTCTGGTTGATCGCCAAGAGGTCTCGGGCGGCGCGGATCACTTCAGCGCTTAATGCCCAGTCCATCTAGACTTCTCAATACGACTCACTCGAGACTGCATGGACCTGATACCGTTCGAAGGGGGATGCGTGCTCATTGCGGGAGCATTCGTCCCCTTTTTGCTAGTGGCCATTTCGCGAGGACCACCGAATGAACCGCCGAAAAGTTTGCGCTGCTGATTTGCGCCGGGCTTGCGGTCATTTTGCAGGTGATCGCGAGGCACTACTACGGTTTGCAAATGCATCAAGCAGCGGAGCCTTAGCAATTGGTCTGATCAAGCGAGTTCCGTTTGCCGCCACGAAATTCGGCGGTTGGCGTCTCGTGGCCCCTCTCTCTTCTAGAAATATATCTTAGAAGAAAAGAGGGGAGCGAGTATGCATGTGTGCAGGCCGGCAAATATTCGAGCTGATTAGTTGACTGTGCACTCGGAGGTTGGCTGTGCATCAAGGGCTGCTGAACGCGCAGATCGAGCCGCAGCAGCCAAAGGCCAACTCACGCAAGCGCCGGTTACGCAAAGTCAAGGGCCGCCAACAGGCGTGTATCGGCTGGGGCAACCTGGTCACTCTTGGCATGTTTTTGAGGCTGCCCCTGTAGGCCTGCTATCGCCGCGCGACACGCTTTAGCGGCCGCCTCGGCAATGATGGCAAGATCGTCGCTGTCGGCATCATCGATGTGCGCGAGAAGGTCGTCAGCGGATTGCCGAAGAGCGCGTGCCAAGGATGTCACGGCGGCATCCCGCATGACCATCGACGCGATATGCACGACGCGCTTGGGATCAAAGCTCGAGCCAAGTTGCATACGGCGCTGTGCGCCATCGCCTGACACATAGAAGACCGGCAACGCCGGCTCGCCCTGGCTCGATACGACACGCAGTTGATCGGCGATGTCCGCCGGCCCTTCGATTACAAGGCCGTGGTGTGGCTCGAGGTTTTCGATTTCTTCGATCAGCGTGCGCGCTTTAGGATGAGTTTGTTCGAGCGAGTCGACGATATCCGCCCTCTCGTTTGTCGTGATCTCCAGTAGAAAACTGTACATGTTGCCCTCCTTTAAAGGTGACGTGCAGCTCTACGAGTTGCTGTTCGCGACTGTCGTCAAGGGACAATCCAATCAATATCTGTGGGTTGTAGGCCGAATGAAGAGCTGGCTGCTGCGGCTCGAGCAGCCGAAAGGTAGACGATATTGTCGGCGCGTGGTTGCGGTCGGTCGACAAAGAGAGTTGGAGGAGCGCGCACCAATGACTTTGCTCCGAGCCCCGCTGGATGCGCATGTACGCCACTGATGACCTCAGGGCTGGACGGGCCAGGTTGAAAGTAACAAAGCTGAAGCCACCCGCTGTCCGGTAGGATCGGGGCACAGGCACTTTGCGCGGTGGCGCGCTTGTCTAGAGGCGTATCGGCTTGCGCCGTCGAACGCCGGGACCGCTTCGCCCGTCCTGCTCAATAAACTCGATGCCCGCTGCTTCTAATGCACGCTGAATGCGCTCTATTGTCTGGCCGGTTCGGCAAGTCATGACGTCGATGCAATGCCGTTCGAGGGGTGGCGGCAAAACTTCGCTGGCCACAAGCGCCGCGACTTCGGCATAGAGGACAATATAGCCGAATGAGGAAGACAGGGTTTGAACCTTAGCATCCAGTCTCAGTCGGGAACGCCTCCGCCGCATGGCACGTGCCCGTTGCTCCGCGTCGTTGCGCTGAAAAAAACGTATACGACACCCCAGGGCCCGCTTGCGGTTCTCAAAGGCATCGACCTCTCACTCGGTGCCGGCTCGAGCTTGGCGCTGATGGGGGAGTCCGGTAGCGGGAAGAGTACCCTGTTGCATCTTATCGCTGCCTTGGATGAGGTCGACGGCGGACAAATCTGGCTTGACGACGTCTTGGTGACTGGGCTTTCCGAGACGGAGAGGGCCACGCTCAGGCGCGAAACCTTGGGCATCGTGTTTCAGCAGCTGAACCTTATTCCGAGTTTGACGGTGCGGGATAATCTCGCATTTCAAGCTCGTATCGCCGGACGTTTCGATCCCGCTTGGCAGGACGAGCTGATCCTGCGGCTAGGGCTTATAGGGCTCACCGGCCGCTATCCCGAGCAGCTTTCGGGCGGGCAACAACAACGTGTCGCGATCGGACGAGCGATCGCGGCGCGTCCGCGTCTCCTGCTGGCGGACGAACCCACGGGTAACCTCGACGAAGCCACGGCCGATGAGGTCCTGAAACTCGCGCTCGACCTTGTTGCTGTGACAGGCTGCGCTTTCCTTATGGCAACGCACAGTATGCGCCTTGCAACAAAACTCGATCGCCAAGTCACTCTCACCTTCGGAGTATTGGCAAACCCGTGAGGCAAGCGGTTTGGATTTTCATAACGCTCGTCAGCCATTGGCGCCGACACCCGGCGAATTTGGCCACGCTGATCCTTGGGCTCGCGGTCGCGACGGCGCTTTGGAGTGGCGTTCAGGCGCTCAATCAGCAGGCTCGCAGAAGTTATGATCGCGCAGCCGCTATAGTCGGAGCGGATGGCACGCAGAGCTTGATCTCGACACGCGGCGCGCTCTTCTCACAAGACCTCTATGTCAAGTTGAGGCTGGCGGGCTGGAAGGTGTCACCAGTCCTGGAGGGGATGGTTCGGATTGGTACCTCGTCCTTCCATCTGATCGGGATCGAACCTCTGACCCTGCCGCGTGAGGGGCAACTCGCCCGTATTCGGAATGCGGGGGGCATCGACGGTTTTCTCAGCCCGCCGTCGCAGACGATCGTTTCACCGGAGACGCTCCTTGAATTGAGCGTCCCCCAAGGGACCGCTCCCGTGACGGATACCGGTCAAACGCTGCCCCCGATCAAAGCTCTGGCCGATGTACCGCCGCGTGTCCTCATCGTCGACATTGGTGTTGCGCAAATCTTGCTCGGTCGGCCGCAGCGGCTTTCTCGTCTGATCGTTAGTACGAATTCAGGGAGTGCTGCGCCGCCGCTCGCCACGGTCACGGGCGATCAGCTGCGCCTCCTTGAGCCGGAGAACGAGGGGGATCTGGCGCGGCTGACCGACAGCTTCCACCTAAACCTCACGGCGTTCAGCCTGCTCGCATTCCTCCTCGGACTTTTCATCGTTCATGCTTCGTTCGGACTGGCATTCGAGCAGCGGCAGCCGATGATACGAACAATGAGATCGGTCGGTGTTTCGGCGTCTACCCTCATCGCCATCATGTTCATTGAACTCCTAATGCTCGCCTTGATAGCCGGGACGGCCGGCATGATCGGCGGTTATCTGATCGCAGCGGCTTTGTTGCCGGACATGGCAGCGAGTCTCGCTGGTCTCTACGGGGCGGATGTGCCGGGGCAGCTGACGCTCGAAGCGAAGTGGTGGGTCTCAGGGCTTGCCATGGCGGTGCTCGGGATGTTGGCCGCGACCGCGGTGAGCTTGTACAAGACCTATCGTCTGCCGGTACTTTCGATTGCGCAGCCGTTCGCGGGGTGCGAGGCGCAGGAAAGATATTTGCGGCGTCAGGCCGTTCTTGCGGGTTTTGCGTTCTTGGTGGCTTTCGTCATGTTTCTTTTGGGCAAGGGCTTAGTGGTGGGCTTCATGCTCATCGCCGGCCTGCTGCTCGGGGCCGCGCTCTTGCTGCCACTTCTGCTCGCCAGCATTTTGCGCCTGGGGGAGAAAAGCGCGCGTGGGGCGGTTGCACAGTGGTTCTGGGCCGACAGCCGGCAGCAACTTTCGGGTCTTTCGCTCGCTCTTATGGCTCTCTTGCTCGCTCTATCGACGAATGTCGGCGTTGGAACGATGGTTGAGGGATTTCGCAAAACCTTTGCGGCATGGCTTGATCAGCGATTGGTCGCCGAACTTTACTTCGAGGCGGCCAACGATCGAGATGCGCAGCGCATTGAGGCTTGGCTCAAGACGCGACCTGAGGTTAAAGCGATCCTGCCTGTGTGGAAGATGGAAACACGACTTTCGAGCTGGCCGGCGGAGGTCGTGGGAGTCCGAGATCACGCAACCTATCGAGAGCACTTTCCACTTCTTTCAGCGGCTGCGGATGCTTGGGACAGCGTGCGGCGGGGCGATGCCGTGCTCATCAGCGAGCAGCTTGCGCGGCGCATGAACCTCGAAGTCGGAGCCACGTTGGACATTCCGACTTCAGAGGACATTTGGCGGGCTAAGGTCGTCGGCATCTATCCCGATTATGGTAATCCAAAGGGGCAGCTTCGGGTAAACCTTGATGCGCTCCTTTTGCATTGGCCCCAAGTTCCGCGCACAGCGTACAGCCTGCGAGCAGAGCCGCAGGCCGTTCCGGGGCTGATCGAAGGCCTGCGAATGGAGTTTGGAACCGCGATTGCTCGCATTGTTGACCAGACCTCGCTCAAAGCGCTCTCGACCAACATATTCGAGCGCACGTTTGCGGTGACGGCGGCCCTCAACGCTCTTACGCTTCTCGTCTCGAGCATTGCGCTCTTTGCGAGCCTGCTCACGCTGAGCAACCTTCGTCTCGCGCAACTGGCCCCGGTGTGGGCCATGGGCGTGACGCGTCGGCGTTTGTCCGAGCTCGAGCTCTTGAGGATCTTGTTCCTCGCCGCCGCGACGGCAGTGCTTGCAGTGCCGCTCGGGCTCGTTTTGGCGTGGTGTCTGGTGGCTGTTGTCAACGTGCAGGCCTTCGGCTGGCGGCTGCCGCTCTACGTGTTTCCTGGTCAGTGGGCTTTGGTCCTGGGGCTCGCACTGTTGACGGCCTGCGTCGCGTCGCTCGTGCCAATCATCCGTCTTTCCCGGATGGCGCCTCAAGACCTGCTGAGGATCTTCGCCAGTGAACGCTAGTCGGCTGCTGACCATCATGGCCGCGGTGCTCCTCATTTGCTTCGGAGCAGACGCGCTTGCTGGTGGCTTTGCGGGGCTTGGCAGCGATGCTCGAGGATTCGCCGAGGTGGTGCCGGGCAAGTCACTGGTGTTTCCCGAGGATTACGGTGCGCACCCCAAGTTTCGCATCGAGTGGTGGTATCTGACGGCCAATTTGATGGATGAGTTTGGTGCCTCCTACGGCGTGCAGTGGACGCTCTTCAGGCAAGCGATGGAGCCCGGGCCTGAGCGCGCACGCTGGAGCAATCAGAACATTTGGATGGGACACGCCGCCGCGACGAGTTCGGCCGAGCATCTCTTTTCCCAGACGTTCGCTCGCGGTGGCATCGGCCAGGCCGGCGTGGCTGTTGCGCCGTTTCGGGCGTGGATCGACGACTGGTCCTTCGCGAGCCGCGATGCCTCGCCTGAGGCGGGGCTTTCGCGCGGGACGGTTGCCGCCAATGGGCCAAACTTCCGCTACACCCTCAACCTCACATCCAGCATGCCTCTCGTTCTGCACGGCGAGCACGGCTTCAGCCGCAAGTCGGAGCGTGGACAGGCATCTTACTACTACAGCCAACCCTTTTTCACGGTGGACGGCGTCCTTATCTTGCGCGACCGGAAGATGCGGGTCTCGGGGCAGGCCTGGATGGACCGGGAGTGGAGCAGTCAGCCATTGGCGTCCGACCAAAAGGGGTGGGACTGGTTCTCACTTCACCTTGCAAGTGGCGAGAAGGTGATGCTTTTTCGCCTGAGGAGCGAGAAAACGCGCGGTTTTTTTGCAGGCACTTGGATCGCCGCTGACGGAACCGCGCAGGCGCTCGGGAGCGATGATATCGTGCTGACCCCGCTCTCGGAAAGCACCGTCGCTGGCCGGCAGATTTCGACGCATTGGAAGGTCAAGGTCAAGAGCCGCGGCCTCGACATCGAAACGACGCCGCTTAATGCCGACAGCTGGATGGCGACAGCGGTACCGTATTGGGAAGGCCCCATCAGCTTCATGGGGTCTCATCAGGGACAGGGCTATCTGGAGATGACGGGGTACTGACGGGCTCCAACGTATAAACTTACTC
>CAWHZB010000012.1:0-226422 GCA_963833715.1 uncultured Alphaproteobacteria bacterium | reverse complement strand
CCTTGGTCAAATCTATCCCGAGCGTATTGGCCAGAGCCCTGTGGGTCGGGAGCGCCTGCCCGTGATGAAGCCGCCCGGCGGCAATATCATCAGCCAGCGCGCTGACGATGCGCTGGTACAAAGGACCCTGACGGTCAGAAATTGTAGGTGTCCATTCCATACAAGCGTGTCATCTCGCGCGTTGTCAGACCATACAATGCAACTTAGGTCATGTATCGCGCCAATGAAAATACCGAAGGTGTCGCGATGTACGATTTAGAGCCCACGGCAGCGGTTGCTTTGACCCGTGGTGCATTGTGCAGGTGCCCGCGCTGCGGGGAAGGCCGTCTTTTCGGCAAGTTCCTAAAAGTCGTCGACGTTTGCGATGTGTGCGGCGAAGAGCTGTACCACCAGCGCGCCGATGACATGCCTGCATACATCGTCATGACCATTGTCGGGCATATCATCATCGGGCTGATGCTGTGGGTGGAAGTAAGGTACTCGCCTCCGTTCTGGGTCCACGCGGCCCTCTGGTTTCCGCTAACCATCGTTTTGAGTTTCGGTCTGCTGCAACCGGTCAAGGGGACGATCGTAGCCATGCAGTGGCATTTCGGGATGCACGGGTTCGGACGGAGCAAACACTTGCTGCATACCACTCATGCAAGGACGTCCTGAAAAAAGCGCTCGTGTCGCACGGCGCATCGACGTCGCCTTCGTGTACAGCCCGTGAGGTCTAAGCGGCAGACCTGACGAGCCGTAAACACCAAATCTGATAGCGGCACACGATGAGCGCTCTCCCCGACACTCTCTCCTTGCGTCATGCCCTGCTGGCGATTGCGGTCATGGCGGTCTGGGGAACGAACTTCGTCGTCATCCGAGTTGGGTTGGACCATCTGCCGCCGCTTCTTTTCGCGACTTTGCGGTTCGCTTTCGCGTTATTTCCAGCAGTGCTTTTTTTGAAGCGGCCCGCGGTGCGCTGGCGCAATCTGGCGGCCTACGGTGTGCTCATCGGAGGTGGGCAATTCGGCCTCCTCTACATCGGCATGAATGGACACATCACGCCCGGACTGGCGTCGCTGGTGGTGCAGGCTCAAGTTTTTTTCACGATCGCGCTGGCTGCGTATCTGAACGCGGAACGGGTTCGGCCCTTTCACATCGTAGCGCTGATCGTGACGGTTGCCGGGCTTGCTGTGATTGCCGTGCATACCGACGGAAGCACGACGACGCTAGGATTGGCCCTTGTGCTCGCGGCGGCACTCAGTTGGGCCGTGGGCAACGTGGTGGCGCGTAGCGCGCCGAATATCGACATGCTTGCATATGTCGTCTGGGCGAGCCTGTTTTCAGTGCCGCCGCTGCTGGCCGCGTCCCTGGCGGTCGAAGGCTGGCCGGCAATTCGCGAAGGCCTTATTCACGCCGGCGCCGCGACGTGGGGCGCGGTCTTATATCAGTCGGTGGGCAATTCGCTTTTTGGGTATGCGGCTTGGGGTTGGCTGCTGGCGCGCTACCCTGTTGCCGCGATTGCCCCGATGTCGTTGCTGGTGCCGGTGTTCGGGATTGCCGCCTCAGCGGTATGGCTCGGTGAGCATTTGCAAACGTGGAAGCTGGAAGCGGTGGCGCTGGTTATGGCCGGATTATGTATCAATTTCCTATGGCCCAAGCTGACTGCCTGGCAAGATGCAGAGACGCCGGCAGCCCGAGCCTCGTGATATGCAGCGTGTTCCTCATTTGGCGGCCTGAATATACGGAGCACCGTCTCTGGCATGGGTAACCTTGCGATCGTTTGGCCCGCGATTCTCGCGGCATTTTCCGCCTCCTTCGTTGAAGCTGTCGAGGCCTTCACGATTGTTCTCGCTGTCAGCACGTTTCGCGGCTGGCGACCCGCCGTGATTGGGGCCGTCGCTGGCCTTGCAACGCTCGCGATCATTGTGGTCCTCCTCGGCAGCCTGCTCGATCGCATCCCGCTGCATGCACTTCAGGTCGTGATCGGCGTATTGCTCATCCTTTTCGGGACACGATGGATGCGGAAAGCAATTTTGCGCTCGGCGGGCATCATCGAAATTCACGATGAAACCGCCGCCTTCGCCGCAGAGACAGCAGACCTCAAACGTCAGGCGAGCCGAGCGCGGAGCTTAAGCTGGATCGCCGGGCTTGCCGCATACAAGGCGATACTCCTTGAAGGCATTGAAGTCGTGTTTGTCGTCGTGGCAGTTGGCGCTCACAGCGGAATGATATGGCCCGCCAGCATCGGTGCACTGGCGGCCTGCATGGTGGTGCTGCTGATTGGTCTGGCCGTAAGAAAACCATTAGCGGCCGTCCCGGAAAACTCGCTCAAATTCGGCGTGGGCGTCATGCTTACAGCATTCGGAGTTTATTGGACAGGCGAGGGATTAGGTATTCCCTGGCCCGGTGAAGATCTTGCAGTCGTCGCGTTCGCGGGATTGTTCCTGATTACGGGATGGGGGCTTATTGCGTTTTTGCGCCGACCTGCTGCCGGATCCACGTCATGATCACTGACCTCGCGCACAATTTTGTCCATCTCTTTTATGATGACCGCTCGCTCGCTATCGGCGTGCTTCTCGTCGTGGGAACGACGTACCTATGCATTTTTGAATTTCAGATCGAACCGTTGCTTGCCGGGTTGTTCTTGGTTGCGGGCACGGTGATGGCGCTCGTCCTAGGAACGCTTCGGGCTCGTCCCCCCGGGTCCGACAGAAGCGCCAGTGCTTGCGTTAAGGACGATTGCAATGCCTAGGCCATTATTTCAGCCCGAGGCGTTTCGGGACGGATGCAAAATACGCGCTAGCGCAATCCAGTAATGTTCAGAAGCTTCGACAGCAGTTTCTCGATGTAAAGTCGAAGTAAGCAAAATGCAGTAGTTTGCTGAAATGATTAACGAGTTTCTTGGTGGAGCCGAGGGGAATCGAACCCCTGACCTCTGCAGTGCGATTGCAGCGCTCTCCCATCTGAGCTACGGCCCCAAAGCGCGGGCATTTAGGATTTGGCCCGAAGTCTTGTCAAGAAAGCCGCTTATCTCCGAGCCGCGCGGTGTGCGGGACCCGATACTCCGTTCCCGCCGAATGTCCTCGTCGGCCGGGCGCCCAAGAAGGGGGTAAGTTTTCCACTAGCTTCAGCAGCGCCAATGGCCAATGCCCTGTCGGCACCCTGCATGAAGCCCGGATAGCCCGATCAAACACTTGCGACGCTGGGCACGTCGAGGCTACATGACGCGGCGACACCTAACTGCGGGTCAACGATGCTCGAATTTCTTTCTTTTATCAGCTATCTCATCACGCTTTACACGTACATCGTCATTGCCGTCGTCATCGTGAGCTGGTTGATGGCTTTCGGCGTCATCAATGCCTACAACCCGATGGTGCGCTCGATCTGGCAGGGTCTGAACGCGGTGACCGAGCCGTTGCTAGCGCCAATTCGAAATGCGCTGCCGAACATGGGCGGCATCGATATTTCGCCGGTCATCCTGCTGCTCGCCTGTTACTTTGTACAAAGCGTCGTCCTTCCAAACATCGCGAAGTTGGTGATTTGAGGCGCGGCCAGGCCGGCGTTGCTCCAGGCCCCAAGCCTTGGCGGCACGGCGCCGCATGCGTCATGGCGCACTTTCGCCTCACACCAAAAGCCTCCAAAGATGCCGTCGACGGCCTCGTCGACACCACGGACGGCGTAGCCTTCCAAGCGCGTGTGCGCGCACTTCCGGAGGATGGAGCGGCTAATAAGGCACTTGAAGAGCTCGTCGCCCGATGGCTTGGCGTACCGAAACGTTCGGTGTCGCTGGTGACCGGCGGGAAGTCGCGGCTCAAGTCCTTGAGGATTGACGGCGACCTAATGGCGCTCGACAGGATGTTGCAGGCACTATCAGACGAATTTTCCAGTAGAGACGAATAGCAAAAGGGAACAACGCGGAATGTCCGGAGCGCAAATCATCGATGGAAAAAAGATCGCGGCCGACGTTCGCGCCGAAGTCGCAGCGGAAGTCGCGCGGCTGATGAAGGAGCATGGCATAAAGCCGGGCCTTGCCGTCGTACTCGTCGGTGAAAATCCGGCGAGCAAGGTCTATGTGGCGAACAAGGCCAAGCAGACCGTCGAAGTCGGCATGAATTCCTGGGAGCACCGGCTTCCCGCCGAAACGAGCGAGGCCGATCTTCTGGCTCTCGTCGACAAATTAAACAACGACCCGGCGTGCCACGGCATCCTCGTGCAGCTGCCGCTACCGAAGCATATCAATTCGGAAAAAGTTCTGAACTCGCTCAACCCGGACAAAGACGTCGATGGGTTTCATCCTGTCAACGTCGGCCGGCTTTGGGTCGGCGAGCGCGCGCTCGTGCCTTGCACGCCGACCGGATCGGTGATCCTGGCGAAGACCGCGCGACCCAGCTTGTCCGGCCTCGACGCCGTCGTCGTCGGCAGGTCGAACATCGTCGGCAAGCCGGTAGCCGCGCTTCTGCTCCGTGAGAACTGCACCGTCACGGTCGCGCATTCACGGACCAAAAATATCGAAGACATTGTCAAGTGCGCCGATCTCGTTGTCGCCGCCGTCGGCATTCCAGAAATGGTCAAGGGAAGCTGGATACGGCCGGGCGCGACGGTGATCGACGTCGGCATCAATCGCGTGCCGTCAGACAATGGCAAGACGAAGCTCGTCGGGGACGTGGCCTATGAAGAATGCGCCAAGGTTGCCGGCGCCATCACGCCGGTGCCGGGCGGCGTCGGGCCGATGACGATCGCGTGCCTGTTGCGGAACGCTGCACTGGCCGCCGCGATGCAGGCGGGCGTTAAATCGGCGTTCGCGTGAGCTGATCTGCTCAGAGCTAGTTCAACATGAGTTCAAACGGCGGAGTATCGCTCCGGCGTTTTTCTTTTCAGGCACGGCTCTCGAGACCAGTTGCGACGCTCGTGGGACGCGCACTGATCGCCACTGTGACCATTGCAGTATTCTGGGTGCGCTCTGCGGCCCATGAATTTTGCTCACGCCGCCCTTGCCTGGCGCAGCGTCTCGCCGCGATAGCTTAGCGCCTCGGCGATTGGGCGCGCGCAACCGTCTCAGCACCAGCGAGATCCGCAATCGTTCGCGCCACCTTGAGCGTGCGGTGGAAGCCGCGGGCCGATAGCCCGAGTGTTTCAGCGGCTTGGCGCAAGAGCGCTGTGCCAGACTCGTCCGGCATTGACGTACCGAGATCGCCGGAACCTCGATTTGCAGGTCGATGCGATCTAGCAGCGGGCCGGAAATGCGCGCCTGGTAGTCGGCTGTGTATCGCGGACCGCGACGAGACTTCGAGGATCTCTTGCGGCAGCAGAGGCGGGAGGATCGAGGGTAGGCGCGCCGCGAGCATAGATTTGCCGGACCCCGGCGGCCCGACCGGCACCTTGAGGCCGGTTCGGCAGCGGCCCCGTTGGGGGCCGGAAGAGCACGCCTCACATTTGGCCGTGGCCGGCTAAAGCGACGGCCGCTTTTCCGCGCGTCAATCGGAGCATGTTGTAGGGCCCTGATGGAAGCTTCGCGGCCGACTCAAGAACAAAGGAACACCCTGACCTCTCCCCCGTGGTCGGGGTGTTCGGAACATCACAGCTTGAGGGGAGCACACGGGGTGCGGCTGTGAGAACCGAATTACGTCAGAAAACGTGAAAAGTTCCGGAGACAGTAAGGCCCTCAAAGACAGTGTTCGAGAACTCTGACGCTGAGTCCGTTAGCCGAATGCCTGCCCTCCTGACAATGTGGGCGGCTCAACAACTATGAGCCCAAGCGCTCCCTGAATACCGCAGAAAAAAAGCGCCGAACCTCGGCTAACCGGCCAAAAAGATATTGATGCGGAGCGGTTCGCCAATGAAATCGGCTTTTGCGTCCCATGATGGTTGATGCAAATCCCCTCCTCCCAACCTGTCGGGCTGGGGGAGGAAGAAGCCCATAGCCGTCAAAGGCTATATCGATACTGTAATGGATATCGACATCAACGGGTCGGCAGCGGCGTCGCGGGCTCAGGAGTTTCAAAGCTCCAGAGTAGCTCAAAATGTAGGCCGCAGTGGCTTTGGGCGGCCTCAAGAACCTGACGAACTCCCGCGTCCCGATTTTTGCGACCCCTGCATGCACGCCTTTATCGATTTTGAAGCCGCACAGGCTTATGACATCCCAGCCCGCAGAACAGGCGGAGGCAGCCTGTTCTGACACCTCAAGAAAATCAGGAGCCAATTCCACATCGTCTTCCATGATGATTGCATATGGCAAGCCGCGAACAATGATTTGCTCCGCAGCCAGCAGATGGCTGGCATAGCAGCCGATCTCGCCGGGCATCAATTTGCCAGGCGATGAAAACTGATGTGCTAACCGCTCGGGAACTGACGTGCCGACGACCGCTTCAAGACGCTCAAACCTGTCGCCCAACTGATCTTGCATAAGGCAAGTCGGTCTTTGGACTGGGCGAGATTGATGACGAAGATTTGCATAAGCCCTTCAATCAATCGCGCGAGTGGTCTTTATTTGGGCGATTGCTTTGCAGATTTGTAAGGTTCTGGGCCTCTCCGAAGCAGCCGGTGTCCCCTTTGCCCGCTGCTATCTCACAAAGCTCGTTGATTGGAACGTTTGACAGACCACCCATGTTACGAGCGAACTTCCATAGCCTATTAGGCTATAGGTGGCTTAGGCCATCGGAGGAGGACGCAAGGAGCGCGAGCACCAGCCCCAAGACAAACTAATGGGTTACATCATCAGAAGGTTGTGACTGCCTGCGGCGGCTATTTCGAGAGCGCGCTTGGCGGTCTCCTGACCCTTGATGTCGCGTAGATCAGCCAGATAGCCTTGCGACGGCAGAATGTTCGGCTTCGGCCGCGATAGCGTCTGCATGCCCTTGAAGTGATTGACCAGCGACAGGAGGTGCGGCGCCGCCAGAATGTCGATGTCTTCACTCGCCCAGGCGGCTTCGGGACCAGAGGCCTGCGGGCAGATGAGCCCCTTGCCCATCGTGTTCGCACCGATCGCAGCCGGCAGCGTGCCCGGGACAGCTCGGATCGAGCCGTCGAGCGCCAGCTCTTCGATGGCCGCGTAGGAGGCAATCGCGTCCGGGGGCGATCGCTTCCATCGCCGACATCATCGCCAGCACGATCGGCAGATCGAAGTGGCTGCCTTCTTTCGGCAGATCGGCAGGCGCCAGATTGACTGTAATGTGCTTGAAGGGGACGCCAAGACCGACGGCGTGAAGCGCGTTGCGGACACGCTCGCGGCTTTCGGCGACGGCTTTATCGGGGAGGCCGACGATCGCAAAAGCCGCGGCCCCGGGTGTGACGCGGACTTGTACCTCCATGGGCCGCGCTTCAATCCCAATGAACGCGAGCGTGGAAATCTGGCCGTACATGAAGCCCCCTCAAAGCAGAAAGCTAAATTGAACGGCGACCAGTTGTCGAGAACAAAAGCGGAACTTGTGCCGCCCTCAGCCCTTTGTCATCACCAGCGTCAGCCCGATCAGCGACGTATTGATGAACTGAATTTCGACGATCTGTTTGTTTTCGCGAACCACGACGTCCATGTTCGCGGCGAGATCGGCACCCTGGACCTTGATGCGAAAGCCCTTCGGCGTGACGTCGCCCGTCAAGTCACCTTCGAAATTGTGAGTCGTTTCCTTCCAGTGACCGGTCAGTTTGTCGGCGACGTTCTTGATGTTGCTCAGCACCTCGATGCTACCGCCGGCCGTCGCGCAGCGGATGGTTTGTTTCAGTTCGTCTTTCGCATCGTTAAGGAAGTACGTGGCGCGGCATTTGACGTGCTCGGGCGCGCTCGCCTTGAAGCCGAGCATGCCTTCGCCCGTCCATCTTCCAGCGAAACTTGCAAATGGGGAGTTTTCATCGGCCGACGCAGTTGCAGGGAACATCACGACAAGAAAGCAGAACCAAACAATGAGTCCGCACATGGATCTCATGACAGTAACTCCCCACGCGCGCTCAAACATACGTTCAGTGTCCCTTGCTTGATTTGCGGATGCGCATTTCATTTTTTGGATGCGGCCGCGCGAACTTTTTCCTCGATCACGTCCCAGATCATTGCGGCGATGTCATTGCCGCCGAAGGCCTTCACCTGCCGGATGCCGGTCGGCGACGTGACATTGATCTCGGTGAGATACGGGCCGATGACGTCGATGCCAGTGAAGATCAAGCCACGACGCTTCAGTTCCGGCTTCAGACTCGCGCAGATCTCACGGTCGCGATTGTTGAGTTCGACCGGCACCGCCGTGCCGCCGA
Organism: uncultured Alphaproteobacteria bacterium; assembly: GCA_963833715.1. GTDB lineage: Bacteria > Pseudomonadota > Alphaproteobacteria > Rhizobiales > Hyphomicrobiaceae > Hyphomicrobium_B. The sequence continues at coordinate 218,205 of CAWHZB010000012.1, read as the reverse complement.
CATGAAGGTTCGAACGCGTCTCGTCGGCCTGGGGCACGCGATTGAGCGCTCCGGCAATTTCGCCATTGACCAGGATAATGCGTTTATCACCCTGTTTGACCTCAGGCCGATATTCCTGGACCATGAAAGGCTCGCGGAAAACAGTTTGAAACAGCTCAACCATTGAGCTGAGATTTCCGTCGCCGGGCTTGATGCGGAATACCGCCGCACCGCCGTTGCCGTAGAGCGGCTTGATGATGATGTCCTTGTATTCGGCGCGGAACGCCTGCACGTCAGTGAGCGCGCGCGTGATGAGCGTCGGCGGCATCAGATCGAGAAAATCCAGGACGAACAGCTTTTCCGGTGCGTTGCGCACGTGCGCGGGGTCGTTGACGACGAGCGTCCTTGGGTGAATGCGCTCGAGCAGATACGTCGTCGTAATGTAAGCCATATCGAACGGAGGATCTTGCCGCAGGAGCACAACGTCAAGGTCGGCGAGATTTTCGAGGCGCGGAGCCGTGAGCTCGAAATGCGCGCCGTGCTTATCCTCGACCTTCAGGCTCTGGCCCCGCGCCAAAAGTCTATCGCCATGCAGCGAGAGATCGGCGGGCGTGTAATAGAAAATGTCGTGCCCGCGCTGCTGCGCTTCGAGCAGAAGCGCGAAAGTCGAGTCGCCGACGATGTCGATCCGGTCGATCGGGTCCATTTGAACGGCAACGCGAAGGGGCATTAAGAACTCTCGATCCGAAAGGCGTATTGAGGACAGCCGTCAGCCGGTGGTCGTTTAGCGTATTTGAACGGCCGACGAAATGAGGTGTCGCGTGTAGGCGTAGAAGCACGCTCGTTTATGGCAAACATGCCTCCGAAACGCGCCACCTACAGGAAGTTGTAGGGGTCGACGTCGACGGTAATCCGAATGTCGGTCTTGAGCTTCGGGATCATTCCCGCCCAGTCCCTGAGATAGCCCTGCAAATCGGCGTCGCGCGGCGCCTTGACGAGCAGCCGCCAGCGATGCCGGCCGCGGACGACGGCAATCGGCGCTTCGGTCGGGCCCAAGACCGAAATGGTCTCGCTCACAGGCGCCCGCCGGGACATATCGCGTGCCGTCGCTTCGGTCAGGGCCTTGTCGCGCGCCGACACAACGATTGCAGCGAGCCGGCCGTAAGGCGGCAACAATCCCGCCTGCCGCGTCTTGACCTCGTAATTGAGAAACGCCTCGCGGTCGCCAGCAACGATTGCGCTCATCACCGGATGATCGGGCGAATAGGTTTGCACGAAGCCGCGGCCGACGAAACTGGTGCGCCCGGCGCGGCCCGTGACCTGATGCAAGAGCTGGAACGTGCGTTCCGCGGCGCGCGGGTCGGCGCCATGCGCAAGGCCGAGATCGCCGTCGACGACTCCGACAAGGGCAAGTCCAGGAAAGTTGTGACCCTTGGCGACGATCTGCGTGCCGATGATGATATCAAATTCGCGCGCTTCGATACCGCGGATCATCTCGCGCATTTCGGGCAGACCGGGGATGAGATCGGACGACAGCAACGCCAGTCGGGCATCCGGGAATCGCTCCGCCACTTCCTCCTGCACGCGCTCGATACCCGGTCCGCAGGCAACGAGTGAGCCGGGCGCTGCGCACTTCGGACACTTCTCGGGCAGCGATAGCGAGAAGCCGCAATGGTGGCACGTCAGCCGCTTCTTGAAGCGATGCTCAACGAGCCAGGCCGTACATTGCGGACATTCGAGCCGATGACCGCACGAGCGGCAGAGCGTCAGCGGCGCGTAGCCGCGACGATTGAGAAACAGCAGCGTTTGCTGGCCTTTTTCGAGCGTTTCGGTCATCGCCGCGACAAGACGTGAAGCGAGCCACTTTCCCGGTTCCAGCTTTTCCCGTTTCAAATCGATGACCGAAACGTCCGGCATCGCGACGCCGGAGAAGCGGCCCGGAAGGATCGCATGGCGGTAGCGCCCGACGAGCGCATTGACGTGGCTCTCGATCGACGGGGTTGCGGATGCCAGCACGACCGGGAACTTGCCGAGATTGCCACGCACCACGGCCATGTCGCGGCCCTGATAGTGCACGCGATCTTCCTGCTTGAATCCCTGATCGTGCTCCTCGTCGACGACGATGAGGCCGAGCTGACAGAACGGTAGAAAAAGCGCCGAGCGCGCTCCGACGACGCAGCGGACATCACCACGCGCCACACCCTTCCAGATGCGGCCGCGCTCCGCCGGGCTCAATGCCGAATGCCACTCGACCGGTGCAGCTCCGAAGCGCCGTTCGAAGCGGTCCAGAAATTGGCTGGTCAGCGCGATTTCGGGGAGCATGATCAGGGCCTGCCCGCCGGCTTCGAGCGTGCGCGCGACAGCCTCGAAATAGACTTCCGTCTTGCCCGAGCCGGTAACGCCATCGAGCAAAGTGACGGAGAAATTTTGCGCATCGACGGCGCTGACCAACGTCTCGACAGCGCGTGCCTGGTCGAGAATAAATTCTGTCGACGCGTGGAGAGGCTGCGGGTGCGGAAATGCGCGTTCCGGGATCGCAACTTCAACGAGGGTACCCGCCGCAACCAGACCGTCAATGACCCCCGTCGAGCAGCCGGCCAAGTGTGCCAGATCGGATTTGGCGCGAACCAGACCATCTGCCGCAATGCCCAGGGCGCGTGTGCGGGCAGGGGTCATCTTCGCGGGTGGGGCCGCACCTTCGACGAGGCAAATGCCGAAGCGGTGCTTCGGTGGCTCGAACGCCGCGTCGGCGCTCATCATCATTCTTGCCACCATGCCGAGCGGTGCCAACGAATAGCGGGCGACCCACTCGGCGAAGCGCATGGAAATCTGGGGCAACTGCGGCGCATCGATGCGGCTGGTCAGAGACTTGAGCTTTTTGGGGTCGACGGGCTTGCCGTCGCCGCGGGGCCCGTCCCAGACGATGCCGATGCGGCTCTGCGGTCCGAACGGCACCAGCACGAAAGCGCCCGGGGCCGCGTCAACACCGTCCGGCACCAGATAATCGTAAGTCTGGTCGAGCGCGACCGGCATCAGCACGGGCACACTGCGGGCGCCGCGCTGAGCGCCGTTATCCAGAATTTCGAGCAGACTATCCAAAGGGGCGTTCAACGGACTAGAAGCTTTTTCCAAGAATCGGGCGTGCTAGGCTTGCCTTAAGTTGCGGCGCAGCGAAGGCAAGTCCCACGACATAGAGGACGAGGTCAGGAGAAATACATGAAATTCTTCGTCGATACCGCCGACGTAGCCGAGATCAAGGAGTTAGCTGCGACGGGCTTGCTCGACGGCGTTACCACAAACCCGACGCTGGTTGCCAAAGCGGGACGCGATTTCAAGGATATCATCAAAGAGATCTGCGCCGCCGTACCGGGTCCCGTGTCGGCAGAAGTCGCCGCGATAGACTATGACGGCATGATCCGCGAAGCCGAAGTGCTGCGGAAAATCGCCAAGAACGTCACGATCAAGGTGCCGCTGACGATGGACGGCCTCAAGGCCTGCAAGGCGCTGACGGGCGACGGGACGATGGTCAACGTGACGCTGTGCTTCACCGCCAACCAGGGGCTGCTGGCAGCGAAAGCGGGCGCGACGTTCGTGTCGCCGTTCATCGGCCGGCTCGACGATATCGGCTCTACCGGCATGGACGTGATCCGCGAAATTCGCACGATCTACGATAACTATCCGGATTTCTCGACGGATATCCTTGCGGCCTCGATCCGCACCGTCAACCACGTCAAGGAAGCGGCGATGATCGGCGCCGATGTCGCGACCGTTCCGCCCGCGATCTTGAGAGCGCTGGTGAAGCACCCGCTGACGGACGCGGGTTTGACGGCGTTCGTCAACGACTGGAAGAAAACCGGGCAGAAGATCGTGTGACGTCGTCGCCTCAATTCGCCGTGGGCAAATCGCGTGCGCTTGAAGAGCATCCCCGCAGATTTGATTGAGCGTTTCGCCGCGATCGTCGGCGAGGCGCATGCAATGACGCGCGCCGATGAGCAGGCCTCCTACCTGCGCGAGTGGCGTGATCGCTATACAGGCAAGACGCCGGTCGTGCTGCGCCCCGGATCGACGGAAGAGGTCTCGCGGATTCTGGCGCTGGCCAACGAAAACGAGATCGGCGTCGTCCCTCAAGGTGGCAATACCGGCCTCGTCGGCGGCCAAATTCCCTCGCCAGAGGGCAACGAGATCGTGCTCTCGCTCGCACGGCTAACAAAAGTCCGCGATATTGATGCGGTCGGCGGCACGATGATTGTGGAAGCAGGCGTGACGCTGTTCGAAGCGCAAAACGCCGCCCGGGGAGCAGACCGGTTGTTTCCGCTGAGCCTTGCCTCGCAAGGCAGCGCCATGATCGGTGGCGTGCTCGCGACGAACGCCGGGGGCACAGCCGTGCTCGCCTACGGCACTGCGCGCAACCTGACGCTCGGTGTCGAAGCGGTGCTGGCCGACGGGCGCGTCTGGCACGGGTTGCGGCGTCTGAAAAAGGACAACACCGGGTATGATCTCCGTGACCTCTTGATCGGTTCGGAGGGCACACTCGGCGTCATAACGGCAGCCTGCCTGAAACTTTTCCCCATACCGGACGAACGCGAAACCGCCGTCGTCGCGCTCACATCACCGGACGATGCGCTGAACCTCTTACGCTTGGCGGAACGCAATGCCGGGCAATCGCTGACGGCGTTCGAATTCTGGGCGGCTCGCGCGCAAGAGTTCGCGCTTCGCTTTATGCCAAATGTTCGCGATCCTTTCGCCCACCAGCATCCCTGGTACGCATTGATCGAGCTGTCGCACGCGCAAACAAATACGCAGCATGCGAACGCAATGGAGGCATTGCTCACGACCGCGAGCGACGAGAGCGTCATTCGTGATGCCGTCATCGCCGGATCGCTGCAGCAGGCGCAGGATTTCTGGCGCCTGCGCGACGCCTTCTCGGAAGCACAAAAAGGCGCGGGCGGCAGCATCAAGCACGACATCTCCGTGCCGGTCGCCCGCATTCCGGAATTTCTGGGGCGCGCCGCGGGGGTCGTCGAGCGTGTCTGCCCGGGCGCTCGTCCGGTACCTTTCGGCCATTTCGGCGACGGCAATCTGCATTACAACGTCAGCCAGCCCGAAGGGATGGATCGCGCCGCGTATCTGGCGCTATGGACACCGATATCGGATGCGATCTTCGAACTCATCGCGGAACTCGACGGCTCGATCGCCGCCGAGCACGGCATTGGACAAATGAAGCGCGAGGCTTTGAGGGTCTATAGAACGCCCGTCGAACTCGACATGATGCGCGCCATCAAGCAGGCTCTGGACCCCAAAGGCATATTGAATCCCGGCAAATTGCTTTAGAAGCGGTCGGCGTTAACGCTTCGTTAACCCAATCGGCAAAACGCTTCATGCGGGGCACGATAAGGCACAACCAGTGACGGAAACGCTCGACGACATTCTGATGGCGGATGCCGAGCTGCCGCTCGGAGCCGATCTGAGACGGGCCGTCGACGCGTGGCTGGCGCATCTCGTTAGCGAGCGGGGGCAAAGCCGCGCGACGTGCGAAGCCTACGCCCGCGATCTCCGGCAGTTCCTGGCGTTTCTGAAAATCTCACCTAGGCCATCCGCCTTGTCTCGGCGATCTCGCACGGCTCGACGCCAAGTCCTTTCGGGCTTTCCTCGCTCACCGGCGGAAGGCTCAAGTCATATCGCGATCCCTGGCGCGATCGCTGTCGGCGCTGAGAACATTTTTCCGCTGGCTCGAACGCGAAGACACGCTGAAAAATCGCGCTGTACTGCAGGTCGCGCTGCCGAAGATTCCACATTCGGTTCCGAAACCTCTGACGGTCGAGGGTGCGGTGTCGCTTTCGGCGACCGAAGCCGCTGACGAAACGGAATGGATTGCGGCACGCGATCTCGCCGTGATGCTGCTGCTTTACGGGGCCGGCCTTCGTATCAGCGAGGCCTTAAGCCTGACGCCGCGCACGGCGCCGCTCGATGGCCGGGATGTCATGCATATCAAGGGCAAAGGCGGCAAAGAGCGGCTGGTGCCGGCGCTCGCCATCGTTTCCGATGCGATCGCCAAATACATGCGCCTTTGCCCCTATGTTCTTGCGGCGGATGGACCACTGTTCGTCGGGGCTCGCGGTGGCCCGCTATCGCCGCGCCTCATCCAGCTGGCGATGGAGAAGCTTCGCCGCGAGCTTGGCCTGCCAGAGACAGCCACACCGCACGCGCTGCGCCATTCGTTCGCCACGCATCTTCTTTCGGCCGGCGCCGATTTACGGCAAATTCAGGAGCTTTTGGGTCACGCCTCGCTCTCGACGACGCAAGTCTATACGGAAGTGGATAGGGAGCGCCTACTGGCCGTTTACGACCAGGCTCATCCACGAGCGGCGCGACCTTGAAGGTCGATGCCGGGTATTCGCGAGTTCGTCATGACAACTACGCCTAGGGTTCGATTGTTTGCGTGCGTGCTCGGCGCGGCCTTGGTGGCTGCGCTTCTGACGCTGCACCGCCCCGCGATGGCCGCAGAAGCCGTAGCTCGCTGTCAGGGCACCGACATGCTCGCCGAAATGCAAACGAGATCGCCCGAGCTCTACAAAAAGGTGATGGATGAAAGCAAAAGGCTTCCCAACACCGAAGCCATGCTTTGGAAGGTCGAGAAGCCCGGCAACGAGCCATCCTACCTGTTCGGAACGATGCATCTGAGCGATCCTCGGATCTCGGAACTGCCGCAGAAAGCCAAAGACGCAATTGCGCAATCGAAATCCGTGACGCTCGAAGTCGCGGATCTTTCGGACCAGGCCGTCGGCGCCGCGCTGACCAAGGATCGAGACCTCATTGTTTATGGCGACGGCAGCAAGACCCTCAAAGCGCAACTTTCGGACGACGAATACAAGAAGGTTGAGCAAATCGTTGCGAAATCGGGCATGCCGGCCGAATTCGCTGCAGCGCTGAAGCCGTGGCTTATCAGCATGCTGCTTGCGACTTCGGATTGCGAGCGCAAGCAATTGGCTTCGGGCGCAAAGGTTCTCGATCTGCGCGTCGCGGCAGAGGCGCAAAAAAATGGGATGACGGTCAGCGGGCTCGAGACGATCGAAGATCAGCTCGTGGCACTCGCCGCCGTGCCGGAGGATCAGCAGGTCGCCATGCTGAAAGTCGGCCTGAAGTACATCGACCGTTCCGACGACATAATGGAAACTCTGGTTCAGATGTATGTGAAGCGCCAGATCGGCGCCGCCATGCCGTTCCAACTGGCGCTGGCGGCTGAGAACGGCGTGCCGGCTTCGGCGTTCGATGGGTTCGAGAAAACGCTGCTTGTCGATCGCAATGTCAAGATGCGCGACGCGGCGACGCCTATGCTAGAGAAGGGTAATGCCTTCATCGCCGTCGGCGCTCTGCATCTGCCGGGAGAGACCGGTCTGGTGTCGCTGCTCCGAGAGCGCGGGTACACGGTCACGCCCGTCGAATAGCTTTTACGTCATCGGCGCCCTGCGATGGAATTCGTGCCGCGTCAGAAATGTATTGCCCGTTTGCCGGCGGCAAGCGCTGCCTCTTTGACAGCCTCCGTCAACGTCGGATGCGCGTGGCACGTGCGCCCCAGGTCTTCCGCTGAGCCGCCGAATTCCATCAGCACGGATGCTTCTGCGATGATCTCTCCTGCATTGGCGCCGATGATGTGAACGCCGAGCACGCGGTCCGTCGTGGCGTCGGCCAGTATTTTGACGAAGCCGTCCGTCATGCGAATGGTTTTCGCGCGGCCGTTCGCCGTGAACGGAAATTTCCCGACGGTGTAGGCGATGCCGGCGGCCTTCAGCTCCTCTTCGGTCTTGCCGACCGTCGCGACCTCGGGGCTCGTGTAGATGACATTCGGAATGACATCATAGTTCACGTGACCAGCCTGCCCCGCGATGATCTCGGCAACGGCGACTCCTTCGTCCTCCGCCTTGTGCGCCAGCATCGGACCGGCGATGACATCGCCAATGGCGAACACGCCTTTCAGGTTCGTCTGGAAATGGCCATCGACGAGCACGCGTTTCTTGGTATCAAGCGCAACACCCGCCTCGGCGAGTTCGAGCCCCTCGGTGAACGGCACGCGGCCGACAGCGACGAGCACGATATCGGTTTCAACAGTGTCGGGAGTGCCGCCTGCGGCCGGTTGGACGCTTGCGGCGAGGCTCCTGCCTTTCGTCTCCACAGACGTGACCTTGCTCGACAGCCGAATTGCCATGCCCTGCTTTTCGAGAATACGCTGAAACGAGCGCGCGACTTCGTTGTCCACTCCGGGCAGAATTCGGTTGAGGTACTCAACGACGAGCACATCCGAACCGAGGCGCTGCCAGACTGAGCCGAGCTCTAGCCCGATGACGCCGGCGCCGATCACGAGAAGCCTGCGGGGCACGGCCGGCAAGTCCAATGCACCGGTCGACGACACAATGCGCTTCTCATCGATGTCGATGCCAGGAAGTGACGCCGAATCGGACCCCGTGGCGATGACGATCGATTTCGTCGCGAGAGCCTGCGTCTCGCCACCCGGCGAAGTTACTGCGACTTGTCCGGATTTGACGATGCGACCGGTGCCGAAGACGCTGTCGATCTTGTTCTTCTTCAAAAGATACGCGACGCCATCGACGTTGCCTTTGACGCCTTCGCGCTTGAAAGCCTGCATCTTCGGCAAGTCGAGAACTGCATGCGCTTCGATGCCCATTGCGCCAAAGGCGTGCTTTGCCTCATTGTAGGCATGTGAAGCATGCAGCAAGGCTTTCGAAGGAATGCAACCGATGTTGAGGCAGGTGCCGCCGTGCGTCGCCCGCTTTTCGACGACTGCAACTTTGAGCCCAAGCTGCGCAGCGCGGATGGCGCAGACATAGCCGCCGGGTCCGGTGCCGATGACGACCAGATCATACGATGCGGCCATTCCTCAGAGCTCCAAGATGAAGCGCTGCGGGTCCTCGAGGCACTCTTTGACGCGCATCAGGAATGTCACCGCTTCCTTCCCATCGACGACGCGGTGGTCGTACGACAGAGCCAGATACATCATCGGGCGCGCCACGACCTGACCGCCGCGGACGACTGGCCGCTCTTCGATGCGATGCATGCCGAGGATGCCCGACTGCGGAGCATTGAGAATAGGCGTCGACATCAGCGAGCCGTAGACGCCGCCGTTCGAGATCGTGAACGTGCCGCCCTGCATGTCGTCGATCGAAAGTTTGCCGTCGCGAGCCCGGCGGCCGAAATCGTTGATCTGATGTTCGATTTCAGCGAGGCTTAAGCGATCGGCGTCGCGGACAACCGGCACGACCAGTCCCTTGTCGGTCCCGACGGCGACGCCAATGTGGTAATAATTTTTGTAGACGAGATCATCGTCGTCGATCTCGGCATTGACAGCGGGCACGTCGCGCAACGCCTGGATGCAGGCCTTTACGAATAACCCCATGAATCCGAGCTTCACGCCGTAGCGCTTTTCGAAGGCGTCCTTGTATTGCGCGCGCAGCGCCATCACCGCGGTCATGTCGACGTCATTGAACGTCGTCAGCATTGCGGCAGTATTCTGCGCGTCCTTCAGGCGGCGAGCGATCGTCTGGCGAAGCCTCGTCATCTTGACACGCTCTTCGCGCGTCGCGTCGTTGGCGGGCGACGGCAAGCGCGCATCCTTCATTGCCGGAGCCTGGCGCTGCTGCACAGCCACGGCCTTCGCCGGAGCCGCGGCGTTCGATACCTCGCGGGGTGGCGGAGCAGGCGCGGGCTTAGCCGCAGCCGCAATCGCATTGACGACGTCTTCCTTCAGAACCTGCCCGCGTCTGCCGGAGCCGTGGACGTCGGCGGCTTCCAGCCCGGCCTCTTCAAGCGCTTTTCGTGCAGCTGGCGCCGGAGGAGGTGCGCCAAAAGTTGATGACGTGGACGCGGCTGGCTGCGCTGCCTGGGGTTGAGGGCGCGGGGGCGGGGGCGAAGCTTTCGGTTCTTCGCTCGGTGCGGACTGTGGCGCCGTGACTGAAGCCGCCTTTGCCGCTCCACCCTTCAAAGCTGCCAGCAGCGATCCGACGGCGACGGTCGATCCTGACTTGACAAGGATGTCGCCAAGCACGCCGGATGCGGGCGCCGGCACTTCGACGGTGACCTTGTCGGTTTCGAGTTCAACGAGCGGCTCGTCGGCGTTGACCGACTCTCCGGCTTGCTTGAACCATTTGCCAACGGTCGCCTCCGTCACGCTTTCTCCGAGCGCTGGAACGCGAATCTCAATCGACATATGAGCCCTCACATCTTCCTGATTACGTTCCGAGCGCGTCGGCGACGAGCGCGGTCTGCTCCTTGATGTGTTGCGAAAGCAAACCGGTTGCAGTCGAAGCCGAGGCAGGCCGCCCGGCGTAGCGCGGGCGCCTATGAATATAACCTAAATGGTTCAGCACCCACTCGATATTCGCATCCATGAAGTGCCAGGCACCCATGTTTTTCGGCTCCTCCTGACACCAGACGATCTCGGCGAACTTGAAGCGGCCAAGTTCCTGGATCAACGCGCGGGCAGGGAAGGGATAAAGCTGCTCGACGCGCAGCAGATAGACATCGTCGCGCTTTTGCGCGTCACGGGCATCGAGCAGGTCATAATAGACCTTGCCCGAGCAGACGACGACGCGTTTGATTTCGTTGTCCGGGCGTAGCTTGATCGAGCCCGTGCCCATCTCGGCGTCGTCCCAGAGCAAGCGGTGGAAACTCGTGTGGGCGCCGAATTCCTCGATCTTCGAGACGACGCGCTTGTGGCGCAGCAAAGACTTCGGCGTCATCAGGATGAGCGGCTTGCGGAAGTTGCGATGCAGCTGCCGTCGCAGAATGTGGAAGTAGTTGGCGGGCGTCGTGCAATTTGCGACTTGCCAGTTGTCCTCGGCCGAAAGCTGCAGGAAACGTTCGAGGCGCGCGGAAGAGTGTTCCGGTCCTTGCCCTTCATAGCCATGCGGCAACAGGCAGACGAGCCCCGACATGCGCAGCCATTTGCGCTCGGCCGACGACAGGAACTGATCGAAAATGACCTGCGCGCCGTTTGCGAAGTCGCCGAACTGTGCCTCCCATAAGGTCAGCGCATTCGGCTCGGCGAGCGAGTAGCCGTACTCAAAACCAAGAACAGCCTCTTCTGAGAGCATCGAGTTGACGATTTCGAAGCGCGCCTGGTTTGGTGAAATGTGTTTCAGCGGCGCGAACCGACGGTCGTTATCCTGGTCGATAAAAACGGCGTGGCGCTGCGAGAAAGTCCCGCGCTCGCAGTCCTGCCCCGAAAGGCGGACCCGGAAACCTTCCATCAACAAAGACCCAAAGGCGAGGTGCTCGCCCATGGCCCAATCGATACCTTGGCCGGTTTCGATCATTTCGCGGCGGCGGTCGAGCAGCTTGCTGATCGTCTTGTGGATGTGAAAATCGTTCGGAATGACCGTGAGACGCCGGCCGATGTCCTTCAGTTTCTCGACTGCAACACCGGTATTGCCGCGCCAGTCATCGCTGTCGACGCGCGTGATGCCAGACCATCGGCCATCGAGCCAATCGGCTTTGTTCGGTTTATAGCCGTCGGAAAAACTGAATTCGGTGTCGAGATTGGCGCGGACCGACTCCCTGATTTCCGCGACTTCGGACTCGCCGAGAACGCCTTGTTCAACAAGATCTTTCGAGTAGATCTCGACAACAGTCGGATGCGACTTGATGCGCTTGTACATCGCCGGCTGCGTGAACATCGGCTCGTCCGTCTCGTTGTGGCCGTACCGGCGGTAGCAGAACATGTCGATGACGACCGGCTTCTGGAAACGCTGGCGAAATTCGGTCGCGATTTTCGCGACATGCACGACGGCTTCCGGATAGTCGCCATTGACGTGGAAGATCGGTGCCTCGATCATCAGTGCGACGTCCGAGCAGTAAGGCGACGAGCGCGAGTAATGCGGCGACGTCGTGAAGCCGATCTGGTTGTTGATGATAAAGTGGATCGAGCCGCCGGTGCGGTGACCTCTGAGGCCCGACAAGCCGAAGCATTCGGCGACGACGCCCTGGCCGGCGAACGCTGCATCGCCGTGAATGAGAAGCGGCAGAACGGGCGTGCGTTCGCCCGCCGCGCATCCGTACTGGTCCTGCTTGGCGCGCACTTTGCCGAGCACAACGGGATCAACGATCTCCAGATGCGAAGGGTTTGCCGTCAGTGATAAGTGGACGGTATTGCCGTCGAAGGCGCGATCAGACGACGCGCCGAGGTGGTATTTGACGTCGCCAGAGCCTTCAACATCGTCCGGCTTGAATGAGCCGCCCTTGAATTCCTTGAAAATCGCACGCAGCGGCTTCGCCATCACGTTGGCGAGCACGGTGAGGCGCCCGCGGTGCGCCATGCCCATCGCGATCTCTCTGACCCCGAGCTGACCGCCGCGTTTGATGATCTGCTCAAGCGCCGGGATCATCGCTTCGCCGCCGTCGATGCCGAAGCGCTTCGTGCCGGTATATTTCAGGTCACAGAATTTCTCGAACGTCTCGGCTTCGATCAGCTTTCGCAAGATCGCCTTTCGGCCCTTCGGCGTGAAGCGGATGTCTTTCTCAGCGCCCTCGATGCGCTCCTGAATCCAGCCCTTTTGCGCCGGATCGGTAATGTGCGTGAACTGCACGCCGATCTGGCGGCAGTACGTACGTCGCAGAATGGCGAGGATCTGGCGCATCGTCGCCGTTTCGAGACCCATGACACGATCGATAAAGATCGGCCGGTCGAGATCGGCTTCGGTGAAGCCATAGGACTCCGGCAGCAGCTCGCGATGCACGCGGCGATCGGCAAGGCCGAGCGGGTCGAGATCGGCGGCGAGATGGCCGATCACGCGATAGGCGCGGATCAGCATCAGCGCGCGGATTGAATCCTGCGTCGCCCGAAGCGAGGCCGCCGGCGTCATCTCGAAGCCGCCAACGTGCGCTTGCCGTTCGATCTTGTCGCGGATCGTGCGTTCTGCCTCGCCGTAATCGCCGGTCAGGGCCCCCACTAGATCGCGATCCGCGGCATTGCCATCGAGGAGGGCCGAAATCGGCGGCGCCCACGCCGGTCCGCCGGCTTCGAGGCCCGCAGTCGCCGCAGGCTCCTTGATACTCTCGAAAAAGCGCCGCCACTCATCGCTTACGGCGCCCGGATTGCGCTCGTACTCGGCCTGCATGTCCTCGATGTACGGTGCGTTGGCTGCACTCAGAAATGATGTACGCAAAAATGCTTCGTTCTGGCCATTTCGTGACATCTGGCTCGTCCTTTTCATTCTCCGGCTGCCAATCTGAGCAGTGGATGACGCGGACATAACGACCGGATGCAATGTCGCCGGTCTTCGACCTATCGCTCCTTACGCTCGTTATCCGTTGAGCATTTCGACAAGAGTACGACCGAGAGCGGCCGGGCTCGGCGCGATGGCAATGCCGGCAGCTTTCATCGCTGCCACCTTGTCTTCGGCCTTGCCCTTACCGCCCGAAATAATGGCGCCCGCATGTCCCATGCGACGGCCGGGCGGCGCGGTGACGCCAGCAATGAAACCTGCCGTCGGTTTCTTGCGGCCTTTGCGGGCTTCGCGCGTCAGGAACTCAGCCGCGTCTTCCTCGGCCGAGCCGCCGATCTCGCCGATCATGATGATCGATTGCGTATCCTGGTCGGAAAGAAACATGTCGAGCACGTCGATGAACTCAGTGCCCTTGACCGGATCGCCGCCGATACCGACCGCCGTCGTTTGCCCGAGCCCGACATCGGTCGTCTGCTTCACTGCTTCATATGTAAGCGTTCCCGATCGCGAAACGATACCCACCGTGCCGACCTTGAAAATATTTCCCGGCATAATGCCGATCTTGCATTGGCCCGGGGTAAGCACGCCTGGACAGTTCGGTCCGATCAGACGAGATTTCGATCCGTCGAGTGCCCGCTTCACCTTCACCATGTCCATCACCGGAATGCCTTCAGTGATGCAGACGATGAGCGGCACGCCCGCATCGACGGCTTCAAGAATGGCATCGGCTGCGAACGGCGGAGGGACATAGATCGACGTCGCGCTGGCGCCGGTTTCGGCTACCGCCTCGGCGACGCTGTCGAACAACGGTACGTCGGCAAGCTCGGCATCGGGATGCTTCGTGCCACCCTTGCCGGGCGTCACCCCGCCGACAATTCGCGTGCCGTAGGCGCGCGCCTGTTTCGTGTGAAACGTGCCCTGGCTACCGGTTATGCCTTGGCAAATGACCTTTGTCGTTCCGTCGACAAGAATTGACATTCCGTCCCCGCAAAAGACGTCCCGCTTGCGCGCGAATGTCGCGCATTTTTTGCGGTGCAGCAAGAGCGACTATTGTTGGAGGGGAGCCGGTTTTACACTGTGCCAGCAATTCCCCTCCTGCCAACGGCCTGAGGGAGATGGTGAGAAACGCCTAGGCGGTCTTTTTTAGCTCGTCGGTGATTTTTTTGGCGGCGTCGGCGAGATCGTCGGCCGGGATGATTTTGAGGCCCGACCCCTTCAGTATTTTCTTGCCGAGTTCGACATTCGTCCCTTCGAGGCGCACGACCAGCGGCACCTCGATGTGCATTTCGCGCGCCGCCGCGATAACGCCCTCGGCAATGATGTCACAACGCATGATGCCGCCGAAGATATTGACCAGAATGCCTTTGACGGCTGGATCGGCGAGAATGATCTTGAAAGCCGCCTGCACCTTTTCCTTCGAGGCGCCGCCGCCGACATCGAGGAAGTTCGCCGGTTCCTGGCCATAGAGCTTGATGATGTCCATCGTCGCCATAGCCAAACCGGCACCGTTGACGAGGCAGCCGATGTTGCCATCGAGTTTGACGAAGGCGAGGTCGTGCTTGGACGCTTCGATCTCGGTTGCATCCTCTTCACCGAGGTCGCGAAGCGCAACGATGTCAGGCTGCCGATAAAGCGCGTTGCTATCGAAGTTCATCTTGCCGTCGAGGCAGATGAGCTTGCCGTCCTCGGTGACGACCAGCGGGTTGATCTCGAGCAGGCTCATGTCCTTCTCGACGACCATTCGGTAAAGGTTTTCGATGAGCTTGCCGCAGGCTTTGACCTGATCTCCCTTGAGACCCAGCGCGAATGCGATCCTGCGGCCATGAAACGGCTGGTAGCCCGTTGCCGGGTCGACCGTCAGCGTGTGGATCTTTTCCGGCGTCGCGTGCGCGACATCCTCGATATTCATGCCACCAGCTTCACTGACAATGAAGGCGACGCGCGACGAGGACCGGTCGACGAGTGCTGAAAGATAAAGCTCGCGCGCAATCGCCGAGCCATCCTCGACATAAAGGCGGTTGACGACGCGGCCTGCCGGCCCGGTCTGCACGGTGACGAGCGTTTTGCCGAGCATCTCTTCGGCGAACTTCTTGACCTCATCGATCGACTTGGCGAGTCGCACGCCGCCCTTATCGCCTGCCGAAGGCTCCTTGAATTTTCCCTTGCCGCGGCCGCCGGCATGAATTTGCGCTTTGACAACCCAGACGGGGCCGGGAAGCTTTTTCGCCGCTTCAACAGCCTCGGCGACGGAAAAAGCCGGAAAGCCGTTGGGCGTCGGCACGCCGTACTGGCGATAGAGTTCCTTAGCCTGATATTCGTGGATGTTCATCGGCTGGCCCCGCTGCAGGAATGTCCGTTCTTGCTTTCGTCACCGCTTCTCGAGGTCGCGCCGTTTTTACGCCCCAATTCGGGCCCGTAAAAACAGCGCGTCGGCTGAACCGGTGGAGCGTCACACGGCCGCCTATTGAGTCCAAGATGCTGCCGCCGTAAATGCGAGTTCGACGCTGACTGCATCAACAACGGGGATCTTCCATGTCTACGTCTTTTGCGTGCATCAACATTGAAGGCTTGAAATCGGCGCGTATAGGTCGCGATCCGTACAACTTTCTCGTCGGCGATAATTTCATTCAACCGGCAGCGGTCGAGCCGCTCAAAGCGGATTATCCAGATCTCAGGGAGGCCGGCTTTTTCACCGAGACCGACGTCGGCGCGCATGGCGCGTTCGCAAAACTGCTGCAGGACTTGAAGAGCCCCGAGGTTTCGACGATCGTTTCGGAGAAGCTTGATATCGACCTCGTCAGCAAGCCGAAGATGATCACGATCCGCAAGATCTCGGCGGCGAAGGACGGCCGCATCCATACCGATGGCGAAGCAAAAATCGCAACGATGCTGACGTATCTCAACGATAAGTGGGATGGCACCGCCGCCGGCTGCCTGCGCGTTCTGCGCAACGAAAAGAGCTTCGACGACTATGTCGAGCAGATCAGCCCCCTTACCGGCACTGTCTTCGCATTTCGCCGCTCCGACGGTTCCTGGCATGGCCACACGCCTTTCGTCGGTGAGCGCCGCGTCGTCCAGATGACATGGCTGCGTAGCGAAGCCGATGTTGCCCGAAAGGAGAAGCGCGGCGCGCTGTCCCACAACTTGAAAAAGATGTTCCGGTTTGGCTGACGCGATCGCCTGAGAGGGGGGTGAGGCGAAGCGTTGGCGGCTTGGCTGCACGGGCTCTGCTTTTCCCTCGCTCACGTTGCGAGGGTTGGCTGGATGTTCTTGCAGGCGTCGATCAGGCTCCGCACGGAAGCGACGGACTTTGCAAACATAGCCTTCTCTCCGTCGTCCAGGGCCAGCTCGACGACTTTTTCCACGCCCTGAGCCCCGATGATCGCCGTAACGCCGACGTAAGTATCTTTCTGGCCGTACTCGCCATTGAGGTAGGCGGCGCATGGCAGCATGCGCTTCTTGTCTTTGAGGTAGCTGTCGGCCATCGCAATCGCCGACGCTGCCGGCGCATAGAACGCGGAGCCCGTTCCGAGCAGCGCTACGATTTCGCCGCCGCCGCCGCGCGTCCGCTTGATCATCGCGTCAAGGCTCTCCTGGCTGAAAAAGCCGAGCTTGATGCAATCGGGAAGCGGCAGGCCGCCAATTGTGGAATAACGGACGAGCGGCACCATGTCGTCGCCGTGGCCGCCGAGCGTTAAGGCCCGGACATCTTCGATGGAGACACCGGCTTCCTGTGCCAGAAAACACGAAAAGCGGGCGCTATCGAGCACGCCGGCCATGCCGACGACCTTGTTCGACGGTAGCCCAGTAAACTTCTGCAGCGCCCATACCATCGCGTCGAGGGGGTTCGTTATGCAGATGACAAAGGCATTCGGCGCATACTGTTTGATCGCCGCGCCGACCTGCTCCATTACGCCGAGATTGACGCCGAGCAGATCATCGCGGCTCATGCTCGGCTTCCGCGGTATGCCCGCCGTAACGATGCAGACGTCGGCCCCCTCGATGGCCTCATAACCGTTGGTCCCGGCGCCTGTTAGCTTGGCGTTGAAGCCTTCGACCGCCGCGGCTTGAGAAAGATCGAGCGCCTTGCCCTTCGCGACCCCCTCGATGATGTCCGTCAGGACGATGTCGCCGAGCTCCTTGAGCCCGGCCAGCAGGGCGATCGTGCCACCAATCTGTCCGGAGCCGATCAATGCGATTTTGCTGCGTGCCATACTTACTCCCCGAGAAAAGGACAGACATCCTGCTGCCTAATCAAATTGGTCAGCGGCGCAAAGGCAAGCCGCAACTTTCATCCGAAAGTGCAATGGCGGTTGAATAATTATTGGAATTTGCCGATCACCGCCGCGCCCGCCCGCCGGAATGGCCCGCAAGATAGGCCTCCGACCGCATTTCGGTGAGGCGAGAGGCCGTACGCTTAAAGTGGTCCGATCCGTGGCCTTTCGGATAGAGCGCATTGGGCTCCGCCGCAGTCGATGCGATGAGGCAGATTCGGCTGTCGTAGAGCGCATCGACCAGATTGATGAACCGCCGGACGACGTCGCGGCGATCAGGTGTCAGCAGCGGAATATCGTCGATGATGACCGTGTGGAAGGCATGGGCGATGTGCAGATAATCATTGGCGCCGAGCGGCTGAGCGCAGAGATCGTCGAAGTGGAACCGGGCAACGCCCATCGACGCGAGCGGCACATGAACTTTCCGGCCTTTGACGTCAAGCGCATGGGATTTGCCGGGATGTCTGCCGGTGAGGCGCTCCCAATGCTTGTCGAGCGCCGCCCTGGCGGCCGCGTCCGCAGGAGAAAAATAGAGCTGTGCGCCTGCAAGTTTGTCCAGGCGAAAATCCTTCTGGGCCTTCAACTCGACCACGTCCATGTGCGAGCTGACCAAACCGATAAAGGGTAGGAACAGCTGGCGATTGAGACCGTGTTTGTAGAGCCCCGATGGCGGCTCGTTCGACGTTGCGACGACAATCGTGCCGGCGGCGAACAACGCTTCGAACAGCCGCGCAAGGATCATTGCATCTGCGATGTCGGTGACCTGCAACTCGTCGAAGCAAAGGAGCCGTGCCTCCTTGGCAATGCCCTGCGCGACGTGCGGGATCGGATCGCCCGCTACGTTCGTCCGGGCCATCGCGATGTGCTCGTGGACGTCCGCCATGAATTCGTGGAAGTGGGCGCGCTGTTTGGGTTCGAAGGGTGTTTCTTCGAAAAAGAGGTCCATCAGCATCGTCTTGCCTCGGCCCACAGAGCCCCAGATGTAGAGCCCCTTGGGGGAAGCCGGCTCCTTGCCGAATAGACGCGAGAACACGCTGCGCTTCTGGCTAAGCTGCATCAACTCACGTAGAAGCGCATCCAGACGCACAGCGAGCGCCGACTGCGCCGCATCGGCATCAAGCTCGCGCTCGGCAAGACGTTTCTGATAGCCCTCGATGATCGGTCCCATAGCCCCGCCGGCCCGCACACTTCGCCTATTCGGTAGTCGTGCCCGCAGGCGAAGCGCAACACCGCGCCATCATAACGTGGGATCGATTCGCGCGACCGAATGTCACCGCGGCGCTGTTTGCGGGATCTCGTCTCCGGGGCCGCCGTTGCAAGCTTTGCCGATTTCCGTCGGCCGGAACTGCATTGCTGCTGTGCAGCATAGCCTATCGCCATGCACTGACTAGTCACCAATTACTGGTACTTACAGGCGTTTAGCGGTTGACGCGGCGCGCGGCAGAAGGAGCTTCGATATGTTGGAAGCGGCTCAAATTCCGATTGATGCGCAATTTGGATTCATCCGGCGCTTGCTGGCGAGCGAAAGCTACCTGCTCAAAGAGCACTTGCAGCGCCTCGACCCAGAAGCCCGACGCCGCCGGTTCGGCCACGACGTATCCGACGACTTCATTGCCTCTTATGCATCGCGTGCCGGAGACATCGGCAACATTACGTTCGGCTATTTCGTCGAAGGCGAAGTTCGCGCGGTCGCCGAATTGCGCCCCGATGCATTGATCCGCCGGGACAGCGCGGAAGTTGCTCTCTCCGTAGAACGGCCATTCGTCAATCGGGGCATTGCAACGCAATTGATGGGTCGTGTCATCCAAACGGCGCGCAATCGCGGACTGCGCCATTTGCTCCTGGTCTGTTTGCCGGACAACGCCAAGATGCAAGCCATCGCACGGCATTATGGAGCAGACCTAAAAATCGAAGACGGCACAATTGTCGCCGATGTCGTGCCGCGTGGTGCGGATTATCAGTCTTGGGTCTCTGAAATTATCGATGAGCGTCTGACCTATTTGCAGGCCGCGCTCGACATGCAAACGCGATTGAACGGATCTGCCGGAATTTAATCGACACATATCGCGATTTTTGAATTAGCCGCGCAATTGAGATGGAAAATACCGTCGCGCCTAATCGGCATTTGCGTCCGCGAGTCGAGCGAAACGCCAAGAGCTTACGAAAAATAAGAAAAATTGCGACATTCAAGCCACACGGGCAAGTTAATAAACTCCTTTTTGCCCGTGATATCAAACTTCTCCGTCTACAAACTTCGCGAATTTGCTCATGTTTGCAGAGTTCGAGCCGATTCGGACTCTAGAGGGAGACTAAAACCAATGGCTAAAGCAGCAGCAAAGAGAAAGAAACCCGTCGCTAAGAAGGCCGCAAAGAAGACCGTTCGCAAGCCGGCCAAGAAAATGGCGAAGAGGAAGGCCGCTTAATTCATTTGCCGCTCGACGTTCTGGATTGGGCATTCGGACTTCGGGCGCATTGAAAGCGGATTGGCGCTCATCAGCGCCTGTTCTTTTAAAATGGCCGGCGACAGCGATACGCGTCACCGGCCATATTCTTTTCAAGTCATGATAGCGTCACCGCGGGATAAATCCCGCTACTCCGGCAGATGGGTCACCGCCTCGATATTGTGACCGTCCGGATCCAAGACAAATCCGCCATAATAGTTCTCGTGATAGTGCGGCCTGAGGCCAGGGGGGCCGTTGTCGCGCCCACCTGCTGCCATCGCAGCCTCATAAAATGCCTCGACTTCCTGCCGATTTGCTGCAGCAAATGCGACGTGGAGGCGACCCGTCAATGATGCTCCGGTGCCGATCCAGAATTGCGGGCGTTGCCGGCCAAATCCCGCGTATCCGTCGGCTCCATCTTCCGAAAGGCTGAATTGCTTCAGAATTACAATTCCAAGAGGCGCCAGCGCCTTCTGATAAAAGGCGACAGAACGGGCGTAGTCGGTCACCGGGAAGCCGACATGATCGAGGATATCCAGCACAGCTAGTCCTTTTGCGCGTAACGGCAGGCTTGAATTGCAGCAATGGCGCGCTAAACGCGCCGTTCAACCATCAGCTTCTTAAGTTCAGCAATCGCCTTTGCGGGTGACAGGCCTTTCGGGCAGGCTTTGGCGCAGTTCATAATCGTGTGGCAGCGGTAAAGTCGAAACGGATCTTCGAGATTGTCGAGCCGCTCCCCCGTGGCCTCGTCACGGCTGTCGACAACCCAGCGGTAGGCTTGGAGCAGGATGGCCGGCCCGAGATAGCGGTCCGAATTCCACCAATAGCTCGGGCACGACGCCGAGCAGCAGGCGCACAGGATGCACTCATAGAGCCCATCGAGCTTTTCGCGATCCTCGCGCGACTGTTTCCACTCCTTTGGCGGGGTCGCGGTATCGGTCTTCAGCCACGGCTCGATCGAGCGGTGCTGAGCGTAGAAATTCGTCATGTCCGGCACCAGGTCCTTGACGACCTGCATGTGCGGCAGCGGATAGATTTTGACCGCGCCCGAGACGTCGTCGAGCCCCTTGAGGCAGGCGAGCGTGTTGGTCCCGTCGATATTCATCGAGCACGAGCCGCAAATGCCCTCGCGGCAGGAGCGCCGGAACGTCAGCGTCGGGTCGATTTCGTTTTTGATCTTGATCAGCGCATCGAGGACCATCGGCCCACATTGCTTACGGTCGATGTGATACGTATCGATGCGCGGATTCTTGCCGTCGTCCGGGTTCCAGCGGTAAACGCGGATCTCTTTCCAATCGCCGTCGTGCTCGGGCCGGTTCCAGGTTTTGCCTTCAGAAACCTTGGAATTCTTAGGAAGTGTGAGCTGGACCATAAGAGTGCTTGGCGTCCTCGCATGCGGGAAATAAGTGCTAAGTGACAGAAGCTTGATCGCGTTCACGTGTCAACGGCGCCAGCGCCCGCAATCTGCGGTTCTTTGGCGCTTTAGGCGCCTTTTTGGTAGGTTTTGAGCTCTCTCACGAGGGCGACGAGGCGCTCGGCGATCTCCGAACCGGTGTCGACGGCGACGCGCAACGGCACGCGCGACTGGATGATGGTGTTGAGACGATCCTGCTGCTCGCCGAAACCAAAGTACAACTCTTCCGGCGCATCGATGTCGCCATCCTCGATCGCCGTCATGACGTCGAAAGCGTTCTGCGCGGCGAGCACGAGCATCGAAGCGATGTCGTTCATCAGTTGAAGGTAGAGCCGCTGGGCATCGGCGCGGATGCGCTGTCCGTGGACTCCAAATTTAAGCGGCGCCGCGGCCTGCCCGCCCTCGCCGGCGAAGACACGCGGATGGCGCTGAAAGCGACGGAAGATTTCCACTAGTCCGAGGCAGCACGTCTCCAGATCGCGCAGGGCTGCGGCGGTCTTGCGCTTAGTCCGGGTCCGCGTCGCGACCTTGTCCTGACCCGACCAGTTGATTGCGGCGATCGACGTGATGGCGCCGAGTGCCGCAAGCGCCGGCAGCACCGCCGCGAACGGATCGGGCGACATGCGCGTGTCGAAGTCGTTTGCGTCGTCGGTTTGAGATTTGCTCAACTTGCGGTGCCCCTCCAGGCGCCGCACAATAGCGCGTCTTCATAGTGGCGCGCTATTTCTACTCCTGAAAGCCCAAACAGGCCCCTCAATACACGCGTGCTTTCGGCTCGATGTATTTGACCTCGTTCGTCATCGTCGTCTTATGTACCGGTCGGTCGTCGAGCCGCACCGACGCCGTGTCATAGTCGGCCCAGGCAAGCGTGTGCTTCATCCAATTGACGTCGTCGCGCTGCGGGTAGTCCTCGCGCGCGTGTGCGCCGCGGCTTTCCTTGCGGTTCTCGGCGCCGGTGACGGTCACCGCCGCCTGCGCGATCAGGTTGTCGAACTCGAGCGTCTCGACGAGGTCCGAATTCCACACCAGCGACCGGTCGGTCACGGAGATGTCCGCTGCGTCGCGCCAGACGGCTTTGATTTTCTCGACGCCCTCCTTGAGCACCGGTCCGTCGCGGAAGACGGCGCAGTTCGCTTGCATGGCTTTCTGCATGCGAAGGCGCAGGGCGGCTGTCGGCGTGCTGCCCTTGGCGTACCGATACTTGTCGAAGCGGGCGAGCGCCCGGTCATGGCCGTCTCTCGGTAACTCCGGTTGCGCGCTTCGCGTTTCGATCGTCTCTGCGCAGCGTAGGGCAGCGGCGCGACCGAAGACCACGAGATCGATCAACGAGTTCGAGCCCAAGCGGTTGGCACCGTGGACCGAGACGCACGCCGCCTCGCCGATCGCCATAAGGCCGGGAACGACATGATCGGGGTCGCCATCCTTCTTCGTCAGCACCTCGCCGTGATAGTTCGTCGGGATGCCGCCCATGTTGTAATGAACCGTTGGAAGCACTGGGATCGGCTGGCGGCGCAAGTCGACGCCGGCGAAGACCCTGGCGCTTTCGGTGATGCCCGGCAAACGCTCGGCCAAGATCTTTGGATCAAGATGGTCGAGGTGCAGATAGATGTGATCAGCCTCAGGGCCGTGGCCACGGCCCTCGCGAATTTCAATCGTCATCGAACGCGAAACGACGTCACGCGAAGCCAAATCCTTGGCGTGCGGCGCGTAGCGTTCCATGAACCGCTCACCCGCAGAATTCGTCAGATAGCCGCCTTCGCCACGGGCGCCTTCGGTGATCAAAACGCCGGCGCCGTAAACGCCGGTCGGATGGAACTGAACGAACTCCATGTCCTGCAGCGGCAGGCCGGCGCGCAGCACCATCGCGTTGCCGTCGCCGGTGCACGTGTGTGCCGACGTGCACGAGAAGTAGGCGCGACCGTAGCCGCCCGTCGCCAGGATCGTTCGTTTGGCGCGAAAGCGATGCAATGATCCGTCGTCGAGGTTGAGCGCAATGACGCCACGGCAAGCACCGTCCTGATCCATGATCAGGTCGAGCGCGAAATATTCCACGAAGAACTCAGCCGCATGACGCAGCGACTGACCGTAGAGCGTGTGCAGCATCGCGTGCCCGGTGCGGTCCGCGGCGGCACACGTGCGCTGTGCCGGTGGGCCTTCGCCGAAGTCCGTCGTCATGCCGCCGAAGGGGCGCTGATAGATCTTGCCGTCCTCGGTGCGCGAAAAGGGGACGCCGTAATGCTCGAGCTCGTATACCGCATCGGGAGCATGACGGCAGAGGTACTCGATCGCATCTTGATCGCCGAGCCAGTCGGAGCCCTTGACGGTGTCGTACATGTGCCAGCGCCAATCGTCGGGCCCCATGTTGCCAAGAGCCGCGGCAACTCCGCCTTGCGCCGCCACCGTATGCGACCGCGTCGGAAAGACCTTGGTGACGCACGCCGTCTTGAGACCGGCTTCGGCACAGCCAAGCGTCGCCCGCAAGCCAGCGCCACCCGCACCGACGACCACGACATCGTACGTATGATCGATGATCGGGTAAGCCTTACCGCTCACCGCAGGCGCAATAGCCTCTCTGCCGCTGGCCTTGCCATTCGTTGTCGACATCAGGCTCAGGCTCCGAAGCTTAATTTTAAAACGGCGAAGATGCTCGCCAGCGCGACAAAGGCTGCAAAGAACGTGTTGAGCATCAGCGCTGCGATCTTCAGCCCTTCACTATGCACGTAGTCTTCGATGATCGCCTGCATGCCGAGACGCATGTGCAGCGTGCCGGAGACGACCAAACCGAGCAAGGCGAGGGCGATGAGAGGATTCGAGAGTTTCTGCTTTACTGTCGCGTAATCGGCGCCAACAAGCGAGGCGATCAGCCAGACGAGGAACAGCCCGAGAAAAATGTTGGCGACGGCTGTGAGCCGCTGCTTCCAGAAATGGTCGGCACCTTCCTTTGCAGAGCCGAGTTGGCGCGCCGTCTTCAGAGGCGTTCGCATCTGCACCATCAAACGCCCCCGAGGTTCGATGCTGCGAACCAGATGAGCACCGTCAAAATCAGAGATCCGGCGAGCGTGCCCCACGATAGGAGATCGATCGTTTTCAGGTCGTAGCCATGGCCGGTATCCCAAATCAAATGCCGAATCCCGCCGAGCATGTGATGCATCAAGGCCCAGGTGTAGCCGAGCAGAACGAGCTTGCCCGGCCAGGTCGCGAACAAGCTCACAACGTAGTTGTAGTAATCGGGGCCCGTTGCGGCCGCGATCAGCCACCACGCAAGCAAGCAACGAACCGACGTAGAGCGCGACACCGGTGATGCGGTGGACGATCGACATCACCATGTTGATTAGAGGGTAATAGATCTGAATGTGCGGCGAGAGCGGCCGTTCGGGCCGCGCGCTCCGCCCGGATGTGGCTTGCATCTGGCACCCTTGCTTCACGTCGGAGCCGCGGTTGTAGCGTCTCGCAGGCAGCGCGGCAATTCGCCAAATGCCACATCGTACCAATTGACGCGACGCAACTTCAGTTGAGCGACTCGATGATGGCCCGTCCCAACCGATCGCCGCTCTCAAATGCATGTTCGGCAAGCCGGCCGTGACACCAATCGCCGGCGATGCCTGCCTTGTGTTCAGCCGAGTAAAGATGTGTCTCGCCGAGTGACTGATCGACAAGTCCGTGACGCCACAGATGCGCGGTCATTCGCGACGGACGAACCGGCGCCAGGCCCAGGACGTGGCTGACTTCGCTCCAGAGCTCTTCGGCAACAGCCTCGAGGTCGGCGTCTTCCGCCTCGCGGCTCCATGCAGGCGAGGCGTGAATGACGATGTTTTCGCCGGTTGGATTGCGTCCGGGCTTTGTATTGTTGCGGGCAACCCAGCGGATGACTTCCGACACGTCGGAATAGACGTCTTTGTCGGGCAGTATCTTTTCTTCGACGCGCACCATCAGCGCCCAGCACGGAACCATGCGCACGCGCGACAGCGGCGCCACCAATTCGGGGATGCGGCCGAGCAGCGGCCGCGCCTCCGCAGCAGGTGCCGCGACGGCAACAGCCTGAAACGGGCCGACGGATGTCTCATCCTCGAACCGGACGTGCCAGCCCTTATCGCGCTGTTCAAGAGTGTGGACGCGTTTGCCGGTGCTGATGCGCACGCTCTCGGTGAGAGGACGGACGACCGATGCCATTCCCGGCGTGCCGACGACCCAGGGACTCGTCTGCCCGTCGCCGCCGGCGCCGTTCAGCGCCGCGCGGGGTGTCCAGCGGCGGGCGTAGCCGAGCCCCGATATTTCCGTCAGGTATTCGCCGAATTCTTGCGAGCGCGCCGTCAGGTACTGAGCGCCGTGATCGAACGTATCTCCGCCGATACGAGTCGTGGCGATGCGGCCGCCGATGATGCGGGCCTGCTCGAAAACTTCGACGAAGAAGCCGGCACGACGAAGAGTGCGCGCGCACGACAAGCCCGCGAGCCCGGCGCCGATAATGGCCGCTTTGTTTGTCACCTGATCCCGCTTTTAAAATTGCAAGCAGCTGCCCGGCATTAGGCGGTGCCGGATCGCCGAAAAATTGAAGACCTACGAAGCACGTTGTAAAACAATTGTTTACCAAAAGTTATTTTCGGCGGCTGGCAACCCCAAGCGTTCTCATTCACATATGTCTTCAGTTACTCGGCCTTCAGCACGCCGCACGCGACACGAGTCCCTGCCGCGCCTTCGGGCTCCGACAGATAATCGTCCGCTTTTTCAAATAGCACGAGTGACGAGCCGTCGGCGTCGAACAGCGTGTCCTCGGTTTCCTTGCTCAAGCGGAAAAGCGTCGTCAAAACCTCGGCCGCGGCCGTTCCATCGGCTGCGGCGACGACATTTGGCAGATCCCCGGCCATAGGCCCTTCGTCGTTGAGAAATCCGTGCTTGGCGCCGAGCGGATTGTAGATGCCGCCGGCACCTGAAAAATCCGCCTCGCATTTGCCGGTTTCATGGACGTGCAGTGCGTGAGGCCCGGGGGTCAGACCCTTGAGATCGAATTTCAGCAGCACGCCAGCCGGTGCTTCGGTCAACTTGATGGTGCCGGCATCACTGCCGTTGGCAAATTTCAGCACGGCTGTGGCGGTCGCACTTGTTGCCCACGTCCGGCCGCCCACGGCCATGGCGAGAAGGGCGACGGCAGTGGCGGCCGTCAGACGTCTAACGTTCATGCGAGGAACTCCCCATACCGCGTGGCCGCGCCCTTTCTTCATCCCGTAACGACCCCAGTGCCTGACGGATCGAAAGCACGACGATCACCGGGGCAGGACAAGCCACGTATCAAGGTCGAGAACAACCCCCTCGGCGTAGTCGCCGAACGGCGTCTTCAGCGGCAACGACGCGCAGTCCTGGTTTTTGACGCCGACGAGGCGGACGCGGAGCGCGCCGATGTCTTGCCGACCCGGGATCTCAGCCTTTTCGAGAATTTCAGACCAAGCATAGATCGTATCGCCAGCGAAGGTCGGGGCGACATGCCTGCCGCCGTTGATGGCGGCCAAATGGAAGGCGTTGCCGAGGCCATTGTGGGACAGGGCCCGCACAAGCGAGATGACGACGCCGCCATAGACGATGCGCTTGCCGAACCGCCCCTTTGATTCGGTGTGCTGATTGAAGTGAACTTTTGCCGTGTTCTGGTAAAGGCGCGTCGCTATCTGGTGCTCGGCTTCTTCCACCGTCATGCCGTCGACATGGTCGATCTTCTCGCCCACCTCGTAGTCGCCCCAACGATGCGGTGAACCCGCGAGCGCGAAATCGTATTTGCTGACATCAAGCGGCGGTACCGCGAGCCCCAGGTCCTTCGGCTCGACACGCTCGGGGAGCTTCGGCACGACGGCCTCGGGCGGTGGCGAGGACTTGTCGCGTTTGCGCACCATCACCCAGCGGCAATATTCGAGCACGACCACGCCATCCTGGTTGCGGCCGGTCGAGCGGACATAGACCGTGCCGGTTTCGCCATTGGAGTTCTCCTTGAGACCAATGACTTCTGAAACCGAACTCAACGTATCGCCGGGATAGACGGGCTTCAAAAAGCGGCAGGAGGCATAACCGAGATTGGCGATGGCGTTCAGCGAGATATCCGGCGTGGTTTTGCCGAATACGACGTGAAAGGTCAGCAGATCGTCGAGCGGAGCGCGCGGATAGCCAATCGCCTTTGCGAACGTATCGGCCGACTGAACCGCGAAGCGCGAGCCATAGAGCGCCGTATAGAGGGCGGTATCGCCGTCGGTGACGGTCCGCGGCGTTGCGTGGGGAATGATCTGGCCGTAGCGAAAGTCCTCGAAGAAATTGCCCGCATTGGTTTTCGTGCCCGCCATCGTTGCCGCCTTCGCTCTTGCATGATGCTGCAAGAGACTGCCTCGGCTGGCGCCGAGGGAACGTGCCTTGCCCGCTCTTTTTCAGGATGTCGCGGCCGGACCGCAACCTTTTTCAAAGGCCAGCGGACGCGATCAAGGGCCGCAGAAGGACTGATCTAGAACCAAGGTTCCTCGACGCGCGAACGGGCGTTGATCGCCTCAGCGATGGCCGCGACCCGTTTTGCCATGACAAGATGCAGGCGCTCGACCATTCTGCCTTCGACGGTGATAACACCCTTGCGGGCGTTTTCAGGCTCATCGAAGGCTTTGATGATTTTGCGGGCCCAGGTAACTTCCTCGTCCGTCGGCGAGAAGACCTCGTTGCAAGGGACGACCTGCGAGGGGTGGATCAAGGTTTTGCCGTCCATCCCAAGCGTGCGCCCGTGCTCGCACTCGGCGCGGAAACCCGCATTGTCTTTGAAATCGTTGTAGACCCCGTCGATGACGTCTAAGCCGTAGGCGCGAGCTGCGACAAGCGTCATCGCCAACCAGGGCACGACCGCGAAGCGATTGTTGCTCGATCGCGCCCGGCTTTCCTTCAAGAGATCGTTAGTGCCGAGGACGAAACACGAGAGACGATTATCGGGATCAGGGGCGCAGGCAGCTATTTCACGGGCGTTGATGATTCCCATCGGAGTTTCGATCATCGCCCAAAGCTTGATGTTTGGCGCCGCCTCGGCGGCCTTCACGACTTTGGCCGTGCCGATGACATCGCCGGCGTGAGACACCTTCGGAATGAGTATGGCATCCGGTGCCGCCCCGATGGCCGCGTGCAAATCGGCCATGCCCCAGGGCGTCTCAATCGGATTGACGCGCAGGACGGCTTCGCGAGTGCCGAAGCCGCCTTCGCGAATTACCGAGACCGCATGCCTTCGCGCCATTTCCTTGTTCGCCGGCGCCACCGAGTCCTCGAGATCGATGATGATCGAATCTGCCGGGAGCTTCTTCGCCTTCTCGAGCGCATGCTCATTGTCGCCGGGAACGTAGAGAACGCTGCGCCTGGGTCGCATCGCCATCGGCAACTGCCTCCGATCTAACTGGTGGATGGTGCATTGCACAATAGTCCATTGCTGCGGCGGGTGCAGCTGAACTTTGCCACTGCAACCAAAAAAACTGTTGGCTGGTTGCGAGCTGAACAACGGCCACACATGCTATGGCCCGATCGGTTCGTCTGCCGGCGCCTTGCAAGCCAAAGGACCATGCGCAGCATCCTCGTCATTTCATCGCACGTCGCCTACGGAACGGTTGGCCTCACCGCTATGGTTGCCCCGCTGCAGCAGGCTGGACTCGAAGTCACAATGCTGCCGACGATTGTGCTGTCGAACCACGTCGGGCATCGACGTTTCGCAGGCAAGGCCCTTGAGCCCGCGCTGCTCGGCGATATGACGGCAGCCCTCGACGCCAACGGCTGGCTCGGCAGCTTCGATGCTATCCTTTCGGGCTACCTGCCCTCCGCGGGCCACGTCGCCTGGGTGCAGGGCGTTGTCGCGCGGCTGCGTGAACTCAACCCGGATGCTCTCTATGTTTGCGATCCGATTTTTGGCGACGATCCGCACGGCCTTTATATCGAAGCCGACGCGGCGAACGCCGTGCGCGAGAGGCTTGTCCCTGCCGCAGACATTTTGACGCCGAACCGATTCGAGCTCGCGTGGCTGTCCGGCATCGACGTGCAATCCGCCAAAGACGCAGTCTCCGCTGCGCGAGTTCTTGCGCGACCGAAACTCGCAGCGACGTCCATTCCATCTGGACCAGCCGAACTTGCCAACGTGGTAGTTGCCGAAGAACGCGTGCTTTGTCGCCAAGGTCGAAAAGATGGATCGCGTGCCGCACGGCACCGGCGATCTGTTTGCCGGTTTCTTGACCGCTGAACTACTTAACGGCGCGCCAGATGCAATGGCGCTCGGTCGCGCCGCCGGTGGCGTCAAACACGCCCTCGACGTCAGCCGCGGCAGGGATCGTCTGCTACTCTCGCTGATGGACTGGATCAATGGCATCAAACCTGCGCGCGTTGAAAGCCTTTCGTGATCAGCACTTCGTCAAACGGCGTGGTGGCGGCGTGCTGATGCAACCCACAATACTTGCTAGCAAGGCGTTGGCCTTGCATATCTTCGTCCAACACGAAAGTCGTAGGGGGTGACCGCATGAAGCCCGAGACGGACGCCAAAGGCGTTGAGCGCGAGGCAGCGGCCAGTTTGACGTTGCTCGCAGCGGCAGTGTTGGCGCTCATCGTCGCCAACTCTCCGCTGCGCGAGAGCTATGAAAGCCTGTTCTCGACGCGCGTAACGATCGGGCTGCGCGCGCTGTCAAAGCCGCTGTTGTTCTGGATCAACGATGGCCTGATGGCAGTTTTCTTTTTCCTCGTCGGACTCGAAATCAAGCGCGAGGTACTGCGCGGCGCCCTTTCGAGCCGCAGGACGGCGTCATTGCCGGCCATCGCGGCTTTCGGCGGCATGGTTGTGCCAGCCATGATCTATGCCAGCATCAATTGGGACAACGAGATCGCGCTTCGAGGCTGGGCCATCCCAGCAGCAACCGACATTGCGTTTGCTGTCGGCGTTCTGGCTTTGCTCGGACCACGTGTGCCGCCAGCGCTGAAGGTTTTCCTACTGGCGCTCGCCATCATCGATGATCTCGGGGCAATCCTGATCATCGCCTTCTTCTATACGAGCGATCTTTCAGTCCTTGCCCTTGCGCTTGCCGCGAGCGGCGTCGCGCTGCTCGCACTGTTAAACCGCACGAACGTGATGCGGGTCTGGCCCTATCTACTGGTCGGAGCATTCGTCTGGTTGTGCGTTGTGAAATCCGGCGTGCACGCGACACTCGCCGGCGTCGCGACGGCGATCGCCGTGCCGTTAACGGGGGTTAAGAAGGGCCAGGAAGGACCGCTCGAAAGCCTGGAAAACCGGCTCGACCCTTGGGTCAGCTTTTTCATTCTGCCGATCTTTGCCTTCGCCAATGCCGGTGTGTCGCTTGCCGGCATCTCGGCCGCCGAGGTCCTGTCGCCGATCCCGCTCGGCATCGCGCTTGGTTTGCTTATCGGCAAGCCGCTCGGCATCTACGCATTCGCACGTACGGCGATCCGCAGCGGCGTTGGTGCGATGCCAGCAGGCGCCTCGCAGGTGCAGCTTTTCGGCACAGCTATTCTTGGCGGCATTGGCTTCACTATGAGTTTATTCATCGGCATGCTTTCATTTCCCGGAGCTCTTGAAAGTGCCGAAGTTCGGCTGGGCGTTCTGGCGGGCTCGTTGATGTCCGCAGTCGTCGGCTATCTGGTGCTGGCTAAAATCGGACCGCGTGACGGGGACAGACGATCTCGGACGTCTCGAACATTTAAAGTAGGAGACAAGACTTCATGAGCAGCTTTCCCGAAGCCCTGACGGATCGCTACCGGCGCTTCAAGCACCGTCACTTCGTGCCGAACGCTGACCACTACGAAGAACTCGCGACCTACGGCCAAAATCCCGACACGATGGTCATCTCGTGCAGCGACAGCCGCGTCGATCCGGAAACGATCTTCAGTGCCATGCCAGGTGAACTGTTCATCTTGCGGAACATCGCCAACCTCGTGCCGCCATTCGAAACCGGCGGCAACTATCATGGCGTCAGCGCCGCGATCGAGTTCGGGGTATTAAATCTGCGCGTCAAGCACCTGATCGTATTGGGTCACTCAGGGTGCGGCGGCATCACGGCGTCGCTCGATCGAAGCGCGGCCATTCAAACGGAAGCGCAATTCATTTCGCGATGGATGTCACTGCTCGACGAAGCCCGGCTGGCCGTTCTCGCAGACCACAAAGACGACTCGTCGGCGGCGCAACACACTGCGCTGGAGATGGAATGCGTAAAAACCTCGATCAAGAATTTGCGCACGTTTCCATTCGTTAAAAACGATGAAGATCGGGGGCACCTGGCGCTGCACGGCGCGCACTTCAACATCAAGAACGGTACGCTCTCTGTGTTGAATCATTCGCGCGGCACTTTTTTCCCGCTCTAGCTCACGACAGGGCCAGCGTTACGGCGCGACCGCGAGGCCTCTAGCCTTCTCGATTGCGGGCAGCAATTTGGTCGCGATCGAGTCCGGCGATATCGGGCCGACGTGCTTGTAGACAATTTTGCCCTTGCCATCGACGACGAACGTTTCGGGCATGCCGTAGACACCCCAGTCGATGGCGCCGCGCCCCTCTGCATCGCTGCCGATCGCCGTGAAGGGGTTGCCGTAGCGACCGATAAAGTGGCGAGCGGCAGCCGCCTTGTCCTTATAATTCACGCCGTAAATGTCGACGCCCGCGTCGTGTTTGAGTTGAATCAGCAGAGGGTGTTCTTCGACGCACGGTTGGCACCACGACGCCCAGAAGTTGACGATTGAGACCTTACCTTTCGCGAGATCGGCGCTTGAGAAACCCGGCTCCGGTTTGCCGTTCGTCTGGATCCCGTCGACCGCAGGGAAGACCGTTTCCGGCACTGGCTTACCGACGAGCGTCGATGGCACAAGTGAAGGGTCGCCGGAACGAAGAGCCATCGCGAAAAATCCCGCGAGGGCCGCGAATACCAATACAGGCAACAGTCGTAAAAGTTGCGATCGGCCTTCGCTCACGCGCGTCACTCCAAGCCGCCTGACGATGAGCGCCGCTTGATGCCGCCGCGCTCGAGCTTCTCGAGAGCTGCCGCCTGTCTTCGACCGTCTGCGACGAGCCAGGCGATCAGAACTGCGATCATTGCTGCGACGGCAGCATAGGAAATCCAGATGAAAGCGGCGTGCGGGCCGAGGTCCATGACGCTTACTCCCCTGCCGCCGGCGCTGTGAGACGATCGCGGCCAACGACGGCCTGCGCGCGCATGGCTTTGACGCGCCGACGCAAGATCTCGTTGCGCATCGCCTTCAAGTGCATCGCAAAGAACATCAAGGTGAAGCCGACGGCCATCACCAGCAGCGGCCAGCGCATGCTTGGATCGACGGTCGAGGTAAAGTCGGTCGAAGGCTGATGCAGCGTGTTCCACCACTCGACCGAGAATTTGATGATGGGCAAAATGGTGACGCCGACGAGAGCCAGCACGGCGGTGAGCTTCGCCGCCGCGGCTTCATCCTCGAGCGAGGCCCGCAGCGCCATCAAGCCGAGATAGAGGAAAAACAGGATCAGCACCGACGTCAGCCGCGCATCCCAGACCCAATACGTACCCCACATCGGCTTGCCCCAGAGCGAGCCGGTGAAAAGTGCCAGGAACGTAAAGGCGGCTCCGATCGGCGCGGCGGCCTTTGCCGAGACGTCGGCGAGAGGGTGACGGAAAACCAGAAGCCCGAAGCTCGAGACCGCGATCAACCCGTAGATCATCATCGACAGCCAAGCCGACGGCACATGGATGTACATGATGCGCACCGTTTCGCCTTGCTGGTAGTCGGCGGGCGACGCGAAGAACGCCAAATACAATCCGTAGAAAAGCAACGCCGCCGCTGCGGCCGAGACCCACGGCAGGACACGCCCCGAAAGCTCCATGAACCGGGTCGGGTTGGCGAGGTGTTGCGTGAATGTTTGCATCAGCCGGATTTAAGCCTTTCGTCAACGCCGCGCAACGAACGGCGAGATTACATTTAGTGAAACTGAACGCGCAGGGCGGCGGCGGCCGCGATCGGCCCGAGTACAATTGCCGCAAGTGAAACCGCCGTCAAAACGAGAAACGACGCACCTGCGCCACCGGGGCCGGTGTTGGCGCTGACCGCAGAAATTCCGAAGATCAACGTTGGGATGTAGAGCGGCAAGACGATCACCGCCAAGAGCAGCCCGCCACGCCGGGCCTTCAATGTCAAGGCCGCGCCGATGGCACCGAGAAAGCTGACGGCGGGCGTCCCGGCAAGCATCGTTGCGATCAAAATCGGATGGGACTTGAGGTCGAGGTTCAGCAGTATCCCCAGAACCGGCGCCAAGAGGGCCAACGGAATGCCCGTCGTAAGCCAGTGTGCGAGCGATTTCGCGGCAGCAACAAGCTCCAGCGGCAACCGCCCGGTCGCGAGAACTTCGAGCGCGCCGTCCTCGTAGTCCGTCTCGAAAATGCGACCGAGCGACAGAAGGGCCGCAAGCAGTAGCGCGATCCACAAAATGCCGGCAGCGATGCGCGCCAGGAGATTGAGGTCCGGCCCAAGGCCAAGCGGCATCAGCGAAACGACAATCAGAAAGAAGCCGAGCGCCGTCCCGATGGCGCCGCCTTCGCGCACGGCGAGCCTCACGTCGCGACGGACCAGAGCCAAAAAGCTCTTCACGCCGCTATCCTTTGATGAGCAAGCTGCAACGTCCTGGCGGAATCGAGCGCCAGCGGCAGATGCGTCGCAATGATGGCGATGCCGCCCGACCGGTGTGGGCGTTGACAGCCGCGACCAGCCTTTCCGACGAGGCCGTGTCCAGCGATACCGTCGGCTCGTCCAGCAGCCACACCGGCCGGTCCGCGACGAGCAATCGGGCGAGTCCGAGCCGCCGCTTCTGTCCGGCTGAAAGGTAGGCGGCGGGAAATTCGCCGAGATCATCAAGGCCGAAATGGCGAAGCGCTACCTCGAGGTGTTCGTCGGTCGCAGTGCTCGAACCCAGATAGTCACCCCAAAATGCAGTGTTCTCGACGACGGTCAGGCTGCCTTTCACGGCGTTGGCATGTCCGATGACGTGCGCCTGCTCCGCGACCGTCAGTTCTTTGTCGCCGCCTTCCAGCCGAACCGTGCCGCGTGCCGAGCGAATGAAACCTGCCAGCGTCCTGAGCAACGTCGTCTTGCCAGAACCGTTGGCGCCGGTCAGCACCAGCGCCTCACCAGCCGCGACCGAAAACGACAGGCCGTCGATAACGCGGCGCCCCCCGCGCTCTACGACCAAGTCTTCAGCAACAAGCTGCACAGCGACATTCCGTGGGATGGGCAAGAAGCAACGACGGGGCATTTGCGCACAATGCCGCCGCTACAACGTGGAGGGTTTCACTTTTGCTGGCGATTATATAAAAGGCAGCCTGTATTCTTCGCTAGCGCAAAAGCGAGAGTCGCGTGGCGGCGTCAGCGGTGTCGCGCGACGTCCTCGATCCGCCGGCACTCCGGCGGCGCAGCCCTTCGTCGACATTTTTCGGAGGCCTGACCTTGAGCGCCCAGACACCCCTTTCGACCGACAGCTTCCACTGCCGCAAGAACTCTTAACGTCGACGGTAAGAGCTATGTTTACTATTCGCTGCCCGATGCCGAGGCCAACGGCCTTAAGGGTATCTCGCAGCTTCCCTATTCGATGAAGGTTCTGCTCGAAAATCTATTGCGCCACGAGGACGGGCGTTCGGTCACCAAGGCCGATATCGCCGCGATGGCCAGTTGGCTCGACAACAAAGGCAAAACCGAAAAGGAGATCGGCTTCCGGCCGGCTCGCGTGCTGATGCAGGATTTCACCGGCGTGCCGGCCGTCGTCGATCTCGCTGCAATGCGCGACGGCATGACCAAGCTCGGCGGCGATCCGACGAAAATTAATCCGTTGGTGCCCGTGGACCTCGTCATCGACCACTCGGTCATCGTCGATGAATTCGGGACGCCGAAAGCTTTGGCGGATAACGTCGCGCACGAATACGCGCGCAACGGCGAGCGCTACAATTTCTTGAAATGGGGCCAGGGCGCCTTCGAAAATTTCAGGGTCGTTCCGCCGGGAACCGGCATCTGTCATCAGGTCAATCTCGAGTATTTGTCGCAGACGGTTTGGACCAGCACGACGGCCGACGGCGCGGAGCTCGCCTATCCCGATACGCTCGTCGGAACCGACAGTCACACGACAATGGTCAATGGCCTTGCCGTGCTCGGTTGGGGCGTCGGCGGCATCGAAGCCGAGGCCGCGATGCTCGGTCAGCCGCTTTCGATGCTGATCCCGGAAGTCATCGGCTTCCGTCTCACGGGCCGGCTCAATGAAGGCGTGACGGCGACCGACCTCGTGCTGACGGTGACGCAAATGCTGCGCAAGAAGGGCGTCGTCAATAAGTTCGTCGAGTTCTACGGGCCCGGCCTCGACAGCATGACACTCGCCGACCGTGCGACGATTGCCAACATGGCGCCGGAGTACGGCGCGACGTGCGGTTTCTTCCCCGTCGATAAGGAAACGATCAGCTATCTGACGATGTCGGGACGCGACTCCCATCGCATCGCGCTGGTCGAAGCCTACTGCAAGGCGCAGGGCCTTTACCGCGACGCCGGCTCGGCCGATCCCGTTTTCACCGATACGCTGTCGCTCGAGCTCGGCGACGTCGTCCCGTCGATGGCCGGGCCGAAGCGTCCCGAAGGCCGCATCGCTCTGACGGACATCAAAAGTGGCTTTGAAACAGCGCTGACGGGCGAATACAAAAAGCTGGGTGAACACGCAATCCGCGTGCCGGTCGAAGGCAAGCCGTTCGACCTCGGGCACGGCAACGTTGTGATCGCGGCCATCACG
The DNA here is from genome assembly GCA_963833715.1 of uncultured Alphaproteobacteria bacterium. Taxonomy (GTDB): domain Bacteria; phylum Pseudomonadota; class Alphaproteobacteria; order Rhizobiales; family Hyphomicrobiaceae; genus Hyphomicrobium_B. The sequence goes on along the minus strand of CAWHZB010000012.1, from coordinate 182,080 downwards.
AGCTGCACGAACACATCCAACCCGAGTGTGCTGATCGCGGCGGGGTTGTTAGCCCGCAACGCAGCCAACCGCGGCTTGACGTGCAAACCTTGGGTCAAAACCTCGCTGGCGCCGGGATCGCAGGTCGTTGCGGCCTACCTCACGCAGTCGGGGTTGCAGTCCTATCTCGACAAGCTCGGATTCAATCTGGTCGGTTTTGGCTGCACGACCTGCATCGGGAACTCGGGTCCGCTCGATCCGGCAATTTCGAAGGCGATCCACGACAACGGCCTCATTGCGGCAGCCGTGCTTTCGGGCAATCGCAATTTCGAGGGTCGCGTCAGCCCCGACGTGCAGGCGAACTATCTGGCGTCGCCGCCGCTCGTCGTCGCCTACGCGCTGGCGGGTTCCGTGCAGAAAGATCTGACGCGCGAGCCTCTTGGCACCGGTTCGGACGGCAAGCCGGTCTACCTCAAAGATATCTGGCCAACGTCGCAGGAAATTCAAAAATTCATCATCGAAAACATTACGCGCGCAATGTTCAAGTCGCGCTATGCCGACGTTTTCAAAGGTGATTGCAACTGGCAAGCGATCGCAACCGGCAGCGGCTTGACCTATGGCTGGAATGGCAATTCGACTTACGTCCAGAACCCGCCCTATTTCCAAACGATCGCGCGGAATGCAAAGCCGGTTGCCGAAATCGTCAACGCGCGCATCCTGGGTCTTTTCGGCGACAAGATCACGACCGATCACATATCTCCGGCCGGCGCGATAAAGGCTGCGAGCCCGGCTGGGCGCTATCTGCTCGAGCACGGCGTGCAACTGGCCGACTTCAATCAGTACGGCACCCGGCGCGGCAACCACGAAGTGATGATGCGCGGCACGTTCGCCAATATCCGCATCAAAAATTACATGACGAAGGATGCGAGCGGCAACGTCAAGGAAGGCGGCCTGACGATTCACTATCCGTCAGGACAGGAGATGCCGATTTACGACGCGGCGATGCTTTATGAAAAGGAGGGCGTGCCGCTTGTCGTGTTCGCCGGCATCGAATACGGCAACGGCTCATCGCGGGACTGGGCGGCAAAGGGCACCAATCTGCTCGGCGTTCGCGCCGTCATCGCGCAGTCGTTCGAGCGTATTCACCGTTCGAACCTTGTCGGCATGGGCGTTGCGCCGTTTACCTTCACTGAGGGCGGCTCCTGGCACGCGCTCGGTCTTAAAGGTGACGAGCGCGTCACGATCTCAGGTCTCGCCCAGGTAAAACCGCGCCAGGTGGTCACCCTCGACATCACGCGTGCCGACGGCAGCACGATGACCGTTCCTGTGCAGTGCCGGATCGATACCCTCGACGAAATCGAGTATTTCAAGAACGGGGGTATTCTCCACTACGTTTTGAGAAATCTCGCCGCTTGAGGCATGAGTCCTGGTAACGTTCTAGGGGCCCGGGACGAAATCGTCATAGTCTCACCGGTTCGTGACGCGTCTGTCACTTTTGCGCGGCAGGAATAGCGACTAAAATAGCATCGGCGCGTGGGGCTCCTTCGTCACCGGAATGATAGCAATGCGCGTGCGACGACTTTTTCTGACAATCCTTTCAGCCGGCGCGGCGGCATTTGCGACAGCTTCGTCGCCGTCATCCGCGCCGGTCAACGTCGAGCCCGGACAGCGGCCGACACCGATCCGGGCTGTCGTTGAGCTTTTCACGAGCCAAGGATGCTCGTCTTGCCCGCCCGCCGACGCGTTGCTCAAAACGCTGTCTGACGATCCCTCGGTCATGGCACTGACGCTGCCCGTCGATTATTGGAATTACCTCGGCTGGAAGGACACGTTCGCGAGTTCGCGCAACAGCGACCGGCAGCGCAACTACGCCAAGGTGCGCGGCGACGGCGCAATCTACACGCCGCAGGCGATCGTCAACGGAATATTGCACGTCAACGGGGCTTCGAAGGCTGAGATCGACAACGCTATCGCATCGACGTCGAAAACGCTTGGCCCGGAACGAATTCCCGTCCGATTTTGGCAAGAGAACAATACGCTGAATATCGCGACGGGCGGTGCACGGCCCGGAGAGCCGGTCCATGAGGCGACGATCTGGTTCGGCGTCGTGCAGACCTCGGGTACGGTCGACATCAAGCAAGGCGAGAACCAAGGCAAATCACTGACCTACACAAATATCGTCCGCGAGCTGACGCCGATCGCCCTGTGGAAGGGCCAACCGATGCAGATCCAAATTCCGCGCGGCGCCGTGATGCTCGCCGAGACTCAGAAGTCGGTCGTGCTCATTCAGGAAGGCCGCGCCGGTCCGATCATCGGTGCCGCCTGGGCCGGGCTGTGGTAGCCCCAAGGTAAGTCCCCAGGACTAAGCGGCAAGACCGCGTTTCTTCAACAACCCATCGATTTTCGGCGGCCGGCCCCGGAAGGCTACGTAAGCCGCGTGAGGGTCGCGCCGATTGCCCGCCGAATAAATGAACTCATGGAGTTTCTTCGCGGTCGATGGGTGAAAGACGTCGCCCGCCTCCTCGAAGGCCGCGAACGCGTCGGCATCCATGACCTCCGACCAGAGATAGCTGTAATAGCCCGCAGCGTAGCCCGACATGATGTGCATGAAGTGCGGCAAGCGGTGGCGCATGACAATTTCAGCGGGCATGCCGATTTTGGTCAGCGTCTCGCGCTCGAAGCTCTCGACGTCGCCGATAGGAGCTCCTTCAGCGGAATAGAGTGCCATATCGACAAGCGCCGATGACGTGTATTCGACCGTCGCGAAGCCCTGGTTGAAATTTCTCGCCGCAACAAGACGCTCGCGCAGGTCTCTCGGCATCGGTTTCCCGGTCTTGTAGTGCCGCGCGTGTTTTTCGAGCACCTCAGGCGTCGACAGCCAGTGTTCGTAGAGTTGCGACGGGAGTTCGACGAAATCGCGCGACACCGATGTTCCGGAAATCGACGGATAGGTGACGTTGGACAAGAGTCCATGCAGAGCGTGGCCAAACTCGTGAAACAGTGTGCGCGCGTTATCGAATGACAGTAATGCCGGCTCGCCGTCAGCGCCTTTTGTGAAGTTCAGCACATTCACAATGATCGGTGCCCGGGCTTTGCCGAGCTTGTGCTGTGAGCGGAAACTCGACATCCACGCGCCCGATCGCTTCGAAGGACGTGCGAAATAATCGCCGATGAAAAGGCCGACGTGCGACCCATTCTTGTCGAGCACTTCCCAAGTCCGCGTTTCGGGATGATAGCGCGGCAAGTCAGGGCGCTCTTTGAATTGCAAGCCGAACAGGCGTGACGCGCAATCAAAGGCCGCCCGGATCATATTATCGAGTTCGAGATAGGGCTGCAGCTTCGCCTCGTCGAAATCATACTTCGCCTTGCGAACCTTCTCCGAATAGTAGCGCCAGTCCCAGGGCATGATCTCGGCGTTGTCGCCGCTTCGGCACGCCTGCGAAATCAGCGCGTCGCGCTCTTCGCCGGCGCGTTCGACGGCCTTTCGCCAAACCGCATGCAGCAGATCTGAGACGGCGTCCGGCGTCTTCGCCATCGTGTCCTGCAGTGTGAAATCGGCAAAGGATTTGAAGCCCATGAGGCTCGCATATTCGCCGCGCAGCGCCACAGCTTCGGCGACGATCTGGCGATTGTCGGTATCTCCAGCGTGAGCGCCGCGCGTGATCCAGGCGTTGAAAGCCTGTTCGCGCAGATCGCGGCGGCTCGAATAGGTCAGAAATCCTTCAATGCTCGAGCGGGCGAACGTGATCATCGCCTTGCCGTTGAGGCCGGCGTCGGCAGCAGCGCGTTCCGCACTTTCTCTGAGCGTCGGCGGAAGGCCTGCAAGATCGTTTTCACCGTCGAGAACGAGACGCCATGACTGCTCGTCTTTGAGGACGTTCTGCATGAACTGCGTCACGAGGGTCGCGAGCCGCGCATTGATCTCCTTGACGCGCGATTTTTCTGCCGGCGACAGACGGGCCCCAGCACGAACGAATTCGAGATGATGCCGTTCGAGGACTCGACGATCTTCGTCGTCGAGTTTCAGCGTGGCGCGACGCTCGAACAGATCGTCGATCCGTTTGAAAAGACGCTTATCGAGTAAAATTCGTGTTTCGTGACACGCGAAGCGCGGCGCCATTTCGCGCGCGACTTGCTGAAGCTCGGGTGTGGAGTCAGCGGCTTCGAGATTGGAGAAAACCGCAGCTACGCGCGACAATTGCCAGCCGCTTTTTTCCAACGCCACGATCGTGTTCGTGAACGTCGGTGCGGTGCGGTTGGTCGCGATTTTTTCAATCTCAGCCTTATGCTCGCGAAATGCTGCTTCCAGCGCCGGCTTGAAGTGGCGAACTTCGATTTTGTCGAACGGCGGCAGGGCAAAGCCGCCGTTCCATTTAATCGTTAAAGGGTTCGACGTGGATCTGGCGCGCGGTCTGGGCGCCGGCTTGCGACTGGCAGCTATCATGTTGTCACTAATACCAGAATTTCCGCATGTGTAATATTATATACCTACAACTTGGCCCCGCGGATCAAATAAAATCGGCGCAATCTGCAAAAAAAGAAGGGCCGGGTTTGATACCGGCCCTTCATCAGACGGGGCATATCAAGTCTAGGTCATCTTGGATGGGGAGCCAAGACAGAGGGGTCTTGAGGGGAGAGTTGCCCAAGGGCCCAACCCCGAAAACTGTGGCCCCGGGGGGCTGGGGGGCTGAGTGTCCAGAGCCGGTCGTTGAAGTCAGGCCCTAGGCAACAGTTATCTCTATCGCGGTATAATGCGGCGGATTATGGCCCGCGCGGGGTCGCGAATTTGTTCGGGCAAGGGTATTTCCGTGCCGAAAGTTGCACGTCTCATCGACGACAATCGTGGAGCCGGTCCCCCGCCGCTCTTGCTTTCCCGACGTGTTGGCGCAATCTTTAGCCTACAGCGATGGAATATCCGGTTTGAGCGAAACCACTGACCCGATACGCTTCCGCCCGCGAACTGCGGGCAATCTGGCAACTCCAGACGCGCAGAGCCGTTGGGAGCCGGGACGTCGCACTACCTTCGACAGACATGAACTCACCGCCATCCTCGATCTTTACGGTCGCAAGGTCGCGTCGGGGGTTTGGCGCGACTATGCGATCGATCTTTTGCGAGACAAGGCGGTTTTCTCCGTCTATCGCAAGGCGAGCGAATACGCGCTCTATCGCATCGAAAAGGATGTTCGGCTGGCGCGAAAGCAGGGCGCTTACAGCGTCATTGCCGCCGGCGGGCTGATCATGAAGCGCGGACACGATTTGCGGCCCGTCCTGAGCGTGTTGGAAGATCGGCTCGACCTTGTCGGCCTGTAACTCGTGAGCGCAGACGCAAAAAAGGCCCAGAAACTGGGCCTTTTTCGACTTCATGTCTCGATGCGGTAACCGGGCCTACTGCTGATTTGCCAGACCCAGCAGGTTCAGGATGTGCACGAACAGCGTCACGAACGAGCCGTAGAGCATGAAGGCGCCGAAGATCGACGACCGCTTCAGCTGGGCTTCTCCGCCGTAGGATGCACTCTCGATGTACATCGACTTGATCGCCTGCGTTTCAAACGCCGTGACGATCGTGAACAAGATCACCACAACGCTCGAAATGACGAAGCTCAGCAGCTTGCTGGTGCCCGGATCGGTCACGAAGAAGAAGCTGACGAGCATCGCGATGATGAGGCCGATCGATGCCATCGACAGATAGTTGCCCCAACCCAGCATGTCAGTTTTCATCGTGTAGCCGATGACGCTTGTGACTGCGAACGTCGCGGCGGCAATGAAGAAGGCTTGGCCGATGAGGCCTGCCATGCCGTGCGATACGAACATCGCGGTCATCGGCGCGATCAAGGCGCCCCAAAGGGCGCAGTAGAGCCAATAGGCCGCGTGAGCCGTCACCTCGCTACCGGAGTAGAAAAGCCGCGGCGCAAACCACCCAAGCCCCAGCACACCCGCGAACACCACCCACTTCATGGGCCCGAGAGCGATAGCCTGCATTACTTGCGGGTTGGCCATAAGCAACATCACAACGGCGGCGGTGCCTGCAACACCGAGCGCCATGTAGTTGTACGTGCCGAGCATGAACGAGCGCAGCCCTTGGTCGATCGCGCCCGCTGTTCTCGCGCCACCTATAGGGCCGGTCGGTCGCGTAAAGACTTCAGCCATGTTCCTAAAATCCTCGTGTTATCCGGCGCAAATCGGCCGGTTCGCATGAAATATGATCCTACGCTGCTGCGCTTTCAAGACCTTCACCGAAAAGGTCAACTTTTACTATTCTGAACGGAGATAAGGCACGGCCGGCGCCCGCAGGATGGCCCAGGTGCCGATCCCCCCGAAGACGGTAATCATTGCCGCCGCCACCGCCAGCGTCCTTAAAACGGCCGCGGCCGAGAATACGTAGTCGATTTCCATCAATCGGGTCACCGCGACCCACGCAACCACGCTGCCGAGCCCTATGGCGACGAGTGCAGCGATCGCCGCAAGCAAAGCGTACTCGTAGGCGTGCGCCTTCAAAATCTGCGTCCGTCGCGCGCCGATCGTCTTCAGGATCACAGCCTCGAGAATGCGGCGGCGCTGAGCTGTCGCGAGAGCGCCCGCAAGCACCAGTGCGCCGGCTGCGAGCGTGACGCTGCCTGCAACCTGCACGGCCACCATGACCTTGGCGAAAAGCTTGGCAAACCGATCGATGGCGTCGCGAACCCGGATGGCGCTGACCGACGGATAAGCGCGTCCGAGGTCGCGCACCATGTCGGCTTCAACGCTCGACGCTGTGCCGGGCGGGAGCCGGACCGTCGCCAAAAGATTGTGCGGCGCCGCCTCGAGGGTATTAGGGGAAAACACCATGACGAAATTGAGCGCCAGGCTTTCCCATTTCACCTCGCGCAGGTTGGCGATGGTTGCTTCGATATTGCGGCCGAGAACGTTGACCGTCACGTGGTCACCCAGCGCCAGGCCGAGTTTCGTCGCAATCTCGCTCTCGAAAGAAACGAGGGGGGGCCCGCGATAATCCTTACCCCACCACGTCCCCTCGACGACGGTTGAGCCCTCCGGAATGGTATCGGCGTAGCTCAAGCCGCGATCGCTGTTCAAAACCCACTGCACATCGGCCTGGACCTTCAAATCCTCGACCGGCGTGCCTTTCAGCGCGATCAAGCGGCCTCGCAACATCGGCGCTTCGATAAATGCGGTGCCCGGAATGTGCGCGACGACGCGAGATTTAAGAGCCGCGGAGTCCTTCGGGCTGATATCGAGCAGAAAGTAATCGGGCGCCTGTTCCGGCAGCCGGTCTGTGATGTCGGCGATCATCGACGAATTTGCGAGCGCGACGGCAACGAGCAGCGACAGCCCGGTGCCAAGCGACAGCACAACGGACCGCGTCAGGCCGTCGGGCGCAGCAATGTTGCGAAGTGCGAGAGCAAGCTCTGGCGACCGGGGCCGCGGCAGGCGGACAGCCAGCCGCGCGATGAATCCGCCGAGCCATCCGAATACGACGAGCATCGCTACAAGTCCGCCCGCCACATAAACCGCAACGACTCGCGGCTCCGATGTCATGACGGCCACGCCGAAAAGCAGGGCGACGAGCACAGCCGTCGCGGCGATGATCGTTTTGCGCGGACGGCCAGCGACGGAATTGACGGAATCGCGAAACAGCACGCTGACTCGCACATTCTCGACGCGCCCCAATGGCCAGAGCGCGAACAGGAGCGCGACGAGGAAACCGTAGAGCGCGGCAATGCCGAGACTTTGCGGCGACACCTGAAGACCGGTCCGGACGGGCAAAAGATCGCCGTAGAGCTTATCGATCAGAGGCGGCACGGCGATGCCGAATGCGAGACCGATGGCTATACCAATGGCGCTCATCAGCAGGATCTGAATGAGGAAAATGCCGAAGATCTGCGAGCCGGTGGCGCCGACGCTGCGCAACGTGGCAATGACCTTCACGCGCTTGTCGATGAACGTCGCAACGGCATTCGCGATGCCGACGCCACCGACCAGGAGCGATGCAAGTCCGATGAGAATTAGGAATTGCCTGAGCCGCTCGAGCGTCCGCGTGATCTGCGGCGAGGGATCGTAGCGGTCGGCACTGGTGAAGCCGGCGGCAGGCAGCTTTTGGGCATAAGTCTTGCGCAACGCCGCAAGCGCATCGCGATCTTTCGGCAGCCCGTCGCGCAGCTTGATTGCGTAACGCCAACGGATCAACGTGCCGGGTTTGACAAGCGCCGTCCGATCCAGCGTTGCGAGCGACGCGAAAATACGCGGGCCATAGGTCAGACGATCGGCGACCGCGTCAGGCTCGACTTTCAGGGCACCGTGCACAGTCAATTCGGCTTCGCCGATGCGCAGGTTGTCGCCGACCTTCAGACCGAGGCGTTCGAGCAGCATCGAATCGGCAATGATGCCGATTTCCGGCGATTGCATCGGCAAAGGCGGTACCGCCTTCGACAGTCGCTTCACCTGTCAACGGATAGGCGGCATCGACGGCTTTCAATTCCACTAAGGCCTGATCGGAGCCATCGAGCCGCCGCGCCATCGTGCGCAGCGTCGCCGTCTCGCTGACATGTCCGAGTTCGCGTAGGACGTCCTGCTCCGCGGGCGTCGCGCGTGTGTGCATCCGGGCGAATGTAACGTCGCCGCCCAGAATGGTTTCGCCCTGGCTTGCGAGGCCGGCGCGCAGTGCATCGGCGAGTGCACCGACCGCCGCGATCACCATGACGCCCAGCGCCAGGCACGCGATAAAGATGCGGAAGCCCTTGAGGCCGCCGCGAAGCTCGCGCATGCCAAGCCTCAGGATCGTCATTAACGACGCACGCGGCGTTTGGCCATCAGCGTATGGCTCTGTCGCGAGCGTCACGACTGCACCGCACGCACAGGTATTTTGCTGTCTTCGTCGGCGACGATAGAGCCGTCTGACATGCGAATAACGCGGTCAGTCCTCGCTGCCAGCCGATCGTCATGCGTGACGATCACGAGCGTCGCATTGCGGCGCTGGCGCAAGCCAAACAGCAGTTCAATGATCTGATGGCCCGTTCGACCGTCGAGATTTCCGGTCGGTTCGTCGGCAAAGATGATGCGCGGCTCGCGGACGAGCGCCCGCGCGATGGCGACGCGCTGCTGTTCGCCACCCGAAAGCTCCGCCGGAAAATGATCGACGCGCGCCGCGAGGCCAACTTCGGCGAGCAATGCGCGCGCGGTTGCAAAAGCCTTGGCGTCGCCCGCAAGCTCCATTGGCAGCGCCACGTTCTCAAGCGCCGTCATCGTCGGGACGAGATGAAACGACTGGAAGACGATGCCCACCTCGGCGCCGCGCAGCACCGCCAGGTCGTCCTCTGAAAGATCTCCCAACGCCTTGTCAGCGACGGCGATCCGGCCGCTCGTCGCGCGTTCCAGTCCCGCCATGATCATCAGCAAAGACGTTTTCCCGGACCCTGACGGCCCGACGATTGCCGCCGACTGACCGGACGGAATAGCGAGTGAAACGCCGCGCAGAATGTGCACCGGGCCGGCCCTGCTGGTCAGCGTCAAATGCACGTTATTGAGTTGGATGATGGGTTCGCTCAAGCTCTCATGCCTTGCTTCATTGCGACGTAACGAATTTCGTCTCCCGGGACTTGTACCGCCGTTTTTGACGTTCTACGTCAGCAACAGCACATGATGTGCGTGATAGGTAGGGCCGAAAGATGAACGCAGGCACTGCGCTCAATGCGGTCAGAATTTTTGTCGTCACCCTCGGTTTCCCAATTCTTGTCGCGGCATCTGCACCGGAACCGTTAATGGCGGAGGAAACAAAGCCGATAACCCTCGTGGCCTTCGGCGACAGCCTGACCGCCGGGTACGGCGTCAATGCCAAAGACTCCTTCGCAGCGCAGCTTCAGATGGCTCTTCAGGCGAAGGGACACAAGGTCGAGATCGTCAATGCCGGGGTCTCCGGTGACATGACGGCAGGAGGCCTTGAACGGCTCGACTGGTCGCTTCAGCCCAAACCCGACGGTGTGATTCTCGAGCTCGGGGCCAACGACGCTCTGCGCGGCATTGATCCAAAAGAAACGCGCGCTAACCTCGATAAAATGCTCGCTGTCTTGAAGTCAAAGGACATCGACGTCCTGCTTGCCGGCATGAAGTCGCCCAGTAACTGGGGGCCAGAGTACGCGAAGCAGTTCGACGCAATCTATCCCGATCTCGCCGCCAAGTACCACGCGGCCCTCTATCCGTTTTTTCTCGAAGGCGTCGCTCTCGATCGCACATTCGTACAGTCCGATGGTCTGCATCCAACCGCAATGGGCGTTGCGGAAATCGTCAAGCGGATGACGCCCAATGTCGAGACGTTTTTACAGCACATCCGGCAGCGCGAGACGGCCGGGAAATAACTGCTCGCCGGCGATGCCGTGCTCTGGCCAGCTTTAGAGCGAGGACATGCGTTATGCCCCGACTGTTCACCGCCATCGAGGTCCCTGACGAAATTCGCGACGAACTTTACCGCCTGCGCATGCCGCTGCCCGGCGCAAGATGGATGAAGCCTGAGAGCTACCACATCACGCTGAGGTTCGCGGGCGACATCGGCAATGTCGCAGCGCGCGAGTTCGCAGCCAATCTTTCGAGGATCGAACCGGATGGATTCGAATTGAGGTTGTCTGGCCTCGGGGCTTTTGGCGGCGATGATCCGCATGCCATCTGGGCCGGAGTTGAATTGACACCACAGCTCGAAGACCTCGCACGGGCCCATGAGAAAGCCGCTCGCAATGCCGGTTTAGCGCCGGAAACGCGGGCCTTCAAACCGCACGTCACGCTCGCCAGGCTCAAGCATTCGAATCCGGAGGCCGTGGCGCGCTTCTTGACACGCTCCAGCGGCTACCGTTCCGAACCTTTCTTCGTCCCACGCACGTTGCTGATGTCATCGCGCCCTGGCACGGGCGGCGGGCCATATGGCGTCGAAGACCGGTTTCCGATGCGCGGGATGGCGTTTCTCAGCGAGGACGGCGACGCTACCTGATGATGCTGGAAATTGACGACAAAATGATTCAGGACGGAATCGTCAACACGACCTTGCCCGTCGCTTCCCGCCGTTCAAGAACGTTCAGCGCTTCGCCTATTCTATCCAAGTCATAAGTGGCGTGGATGCGAGGCTTTAGTCGTCCGGCTGCCACCCAATCGAGAACTTGCAGCATGTTGGCGCGGTGCCGCTCAGGCGCGCGCCGAACCGCCTCCCCCCAGAAAACGCCAGCCATTTCGGCACCTCTGAGCAACAGGAGGTTGAGCGGAATCTTTGGAATCTCGCCCGCCGCAAAGCCGACGACAAGAAAGCGACCCTGCCAGGCAAGCGCCCGGACGAGCGGCTCGGAGGCGGCGCCGCCGATGCAATCGTATACGACATCGGCCCCTTCGCCGCCGGTCAGCGCCCGCACGGCGGCCTTCAGATCGGTACCTGGAAATTCGATTGTCTCATCAGCACCGGCGGTTTTTGCGACGGCGCACTTCTCGGGCGATGACGCGACCGCGATGACGCGCGCCCCCATCAGCTTCGCGATTTCGATGGCTGCTTGTCCGGCGCCGCCGGCAGCTCCTGTCACGACAACCGCTTCGCCGGGTTTGAGCCGGCCGCGGTCCAAGAGACCATGCATTGCCGTGCCGTAGGTCACGGAAAGGCCGGCCGCCACGTTCATCGGAACGGCGGCCGGGACTGGAATGAGCGCACCGGCATCGACAGTGATTTTCTGGCGCGCACCACCCCAGTTGACGTAGGCCATGACGCTTTGGCCGCGCGATAATTTCGGGTGCTCGCCCGAAATGGACTCGACGACACCGGCAATCTCAGCACCAGGAGAGAACGGCAGATTAGGCTTCCACTGATATTTGCCGCGCGTGATGAGGGTGTCCGCAAAATTCAATCCGACGGTCTTGACGCGCACGATGGCTTGTCCCGGCCCAGCGCTCGGCTCCGGCATTGTTTCGACGACGAGGCTCTGCGGCCCATCAAGGCTCTTGCAAAGAGCTGCTTTCATATGAGACGTCCCCTGTCGCTGCACATCCGCCCCTGACAGTCACGAGCCGGAGCCAATGTCAAGAAAAACGACCACTTCGCCGCCGCACCCGAAGGGCTATTTCGCCATCGGCGCGGAGCGGATGTCAAAGTCGCTGAACCTCGGCAACCTGATGCGTTCGGCGCACGCGTTCGGCGCCAGCTTCACCTTTACGGTCGGCGCCACGTACAACGCCGCCGAGGCGCATGCCGATACTTCGAAAAGCCAATTGCATGTGCCGCACTACAACTGGGCAAGCCTTGACGACATGGCACTGCCGGGCGGCTGCAAGCTCGTCGGCATCGAGCTTCTCGATACGGCGATCGACCTCCCGAGTTTCCGCCATCCACTGAGGGCTGCTTATGTGCTCGGGCCTGAGCTCGGGTCTTTATCCGAGCCTTTGCTCGAACGATGCGACTATGTCGTCAAGATCCCGACGAGCTTTTGCGTCAATGTTGCGATGGCCGGTGCGATTGTGATGTATGACCGCGTCAAATCTCTGGCGCGTTTCGCTGATCGCCCGATCGGCGAAGGGGGACCTTGAATGCTGTCTCGGCGGCGCGGCATCGCTGCTCTTAGTCTCATCTGGCTCAGTTCGGCGACCGCGATGGGTGCCGATGCCGTGACGCGCGTCGACACCTACGGCGATTGGTCGCTGCTGACAGATACGAACGCGCCGCATCTTTTCTGCTTCGTGACGAGTGAGCCGAAGGCAAGCGAGCCGCAGGATGTTCCGCGCGATGCTCCCCGGGCTTACATTTCCGCTTGGCCCAAGGACGGTATCCGAGGCGAAATCAGCTTCCGCATGGGATCTCCGATAAAAAAGAATGCAGACGGGACCGCCACCGTCAATCGCAACAAATACAATCTGTTCGCTGCCAAAGACCGCGTTTTCGTGAAGGACGCGACGCAGGAGTTGAAGCTGCTAGACGCCATGCGCAAGGGCAATTCGCTGACGGTCGTAATTGCCTCGGAGAGCGGCACGACCGTAACGGATACCTATTCTCTCAGTGGCGTCGGATCGGCACTGCAGAAGCTTCAGGAAACGTGCTTCTGATTTTTTACGTGCGATCCTTCGAGCGCAAATGCACGTAGAGCGCTCCTTCGCCACCGTGCCGGATGGCCGCCGTCGTGTAACTGACGACGATGCTCCGCACATCGGGCTCTTCGAGCCAACGGGGAACGTTGCGCTTCAAGACGCCGCGGTCTCTCGCCTCGGGTGAAATACCATCGGGTGCGCTTGCCGTTTTGCCTTTGCCGGTGATCACCAGCACGAAGCGCAGGCCACGACTATGACACCTGCTGAGAAAAGCTCTAAGCGCGCCGTGCGCCTCGTCCTGACGCATGCCGTGCAGGTCGACGCGTCCTTCGATCTCGGCGCGCCCGCCGCGGATTTTGCGGATGTTTTTGCGATCGAACGTCGCGAGTTCCGGCGGCGCGTTCGGCGTGGTTTTCGTGCGCGACGCGGGAGCCGATTGCGCGGCAGCGGTGCTACCGGCCGATGACGCCTTCGAAGCCGATCGCGCGTCAGGTTTGCTGGGCGATTTTGGAGTCGCTGGCGTTTCAGGCATGTCGTTCGTAGACGATGGATGCACACGTGGCTTGCCGCGTTTCAGCGGCTCGACCGTCGCCGCCGCTTGCCACCATATCTCGTGGTCGTCGGATACCGGCTCCTTACGGCCGCCTTTCCCGACAGGTTTTTTCACGGCGCGCTCGCGGTGGCGCGTTCGAGCGCCGCTGCGTCCGGCAGCAGCACGAAGAAATGGCCGCGTTGCTTCGTGACGCCGGCGAGGCGCCCCGCTTCGTCGCCCGAGCCGAAATAAATATCGCCGCGCTCCGGGCCCTTGATCGCGGAACCGACGTCATGCGCGATCATGAGGCGCTGGAAGCCGCCTGACTTCGTAGCGTGCATGATCTCCGGCGCATCGACATAGATCGGCGTGCCGAGGGAATAGTACGACGTGTCGACGGCGAGGCTGCGGCCGGGTTGCAGTGGAACCCCATTGGCGCCCATCGGCGCATCAGCCTCGCGGCCCGAAAGCTCTCGAAAGAATACGTAGGATTGGTTCTTCCACATCACGTCTTTTGCCCGCTCACGGTTCGCGCGCAGCCACTGCTTCAGCGCCTGCAAGGACATCGCCTCGGGCTCGATTTCTCCGCGCTCAATTAAGACCCGGCCGATGGACGTGTAAGGATAGCCATTTTTGCCATCGTAGGCGATCTGCACCTTATCGCCGTTTGGCAGTTGAACGCGGCCAGAGCCCTGGACCTGCATGAAAAAGACGTCGACCGGGTCCTTGAAGTACATGAGCTCGAGGCCTTGCCCGGCGAGGCCCCCCTGCTCGATTTCGGCGCGTGTCAGATAGGGCGTGTGGCCGCGGTCGGTCTTGCGCATGTGCGTAAACGAGCCCGACTTGGCGCCGCGCTCGCTTTCCGCGACGACGTTCACGAGGTCGGTGGGCCGCCGGTAGATCGGTACTCGAAACGCCTCATTCGGGGTACGTGAGCCCTTGATCGCCGGTTCGTAATAGCCGGTCAGAAGCCCTTCGGATTGTGTGCCTGAAACCCGATGCGGCCGAAAGACGGCCTCGAAGAATTGCCGGGCGCCTTTGCGTGTCTGAGCGCCGCCGGATTTCGCCATCGCGAGCGCGAGGCTGCAGGCATCCAGCAGCGCTTGCTGGCGCGAATTGCGCTTACCCGGCTCAGGCTGGCGCTGGGCTGCATTGAGCAGCGGTCCGCAGGACGCGAGGAAGGCCTTCCAGGCCGCCAGGTGGTCATCGTCGCTCCAACCCGGAACATCGCCGAACGGGATGGGATCAAGTGTGATCGCATGCGCTTGCGTGTTGCTGCTGGCAGGGCTCATCGCGATGGTGCTTGCGGCTCGGGTAGTGATCGGAAACAACAACGCGGCAGCCGCGAACAGAATTGGCCCGGCAGCCGGCCGGCAGGCTCTTGCCCGGTTCAGGTGCTGAGACGTCACCTCGTTGGTCATAAGGCGCCCCGGTTCCTGACCTGCCGAGTTTGTGGCAGACCCGCAACCAGATCGCCCGAGGCTGCAATTGTGTCCTAGTTCGGCGCCTGTGTCGCGACCAATTTCCAGTTCGGATTGGTGCGTGCCTTGGCCGTCGAGACGTCCCGGCTGAAGGTCCACATATCGGTGACATTTTTGATCGTCTGGGTGTCCCCGGAGACAATCTGGCCGGCCTTGTCCTTGGTGGCGGATATCAATTCACTGACGAAGCGCACAGTCAGGGAGGCGACACCGTTTTTCAGCTCGGCCTCGACAAGATCAGCCTTCTTTATGCCGACAAACTGCTGCTCGATTTTTTCTTCCAGGACTTCCCGCTCGGCTATCGCGGCGACGAACCCGTCGTAGACTTCACGGCTGAGCAGATCCTTGAGTGCTCGCCGGTTGCCTTCGGCGAAGGCCGACACGATCATCTCGTAGGCGCGGCCGGCGCCACTCAAGAACAATTCAGGATCCAGCGACGTGTCCAGCTTCGCGATTTCGAGCAGGCCTTTCGTTACCGACGGATCGACAGCCGAAAAGGCCTTGATGCGCGCTTCCGCATTGCTCGCCGGAGCTTCGATCGCCGGGGCGGGCTGCAGGGGGTCACGATCACGGCGCGGCATCGTAATGACATCAGCGGAGGCCGTTTCAGCCGCCGCGCGCTGCCCCGTCTCGCGCTTCTTAAGGCGCTCGACTCGCTGCTCGTCCTCATCTGACCGGTGGCCGAGCACGCTTCTGAGCTTCAGAATCGCGGCTACCGCAACGATCAGCGCAATCAGCGTGATCAAATCAAATTGACCGTACATTCCTTAGGCTTGTGCCTCCAATGGGTGGGATAGCGAAACAAAGCGCGTCGAATTGCCCGCTATGCTAGCATCGTATCTAGGGCACCGGCGCGCGTATTTGAAGGCTACCATTCTAGCAATTATACGCCACGAGGTCTCGCCGCACCAATCGCTGGGGGTAGATGAGGTTTGCCCGATTGGCCCTGGGCGCGATGGTGTGGATAGTGTTGAACAATTAATATAGGCGGGGCGCGGCTGATGGCTGGCGTCGATCATCCGCGCTAAGGTGCCGCAAGACTTCGGCGAGAGCTTATGTCTCAACCCTTCAAAATCGCAGCCTTTGTGGTCTTCGCAGCCTTTCCATTGCTGGAAATCGCGCTGCTGATCCGCGTCGGCGAGCTTATCGGCATCTGGCGCCTCGCCGCGATCATCATCGGCACCGCCCTGCTCGGAACCTATGTCATCCGCCGGGTCGGCCTTTCGGTGTTCGAGAGGGCCTTATCTAGGCTGGGCTCCGAGCGGGAGGGCTTTTCGCCGCTGTTCGATGGTTTCATGCAAGTCGTAGCGGGCCTGCTGCTGATCTTTCCCGGTGTTATTTCCGACGTGATGGGCCTGGTCCTTCTCGTCCCGCAGGTGAGACGGGCATTGATCCGGACGGGACTTCTAAAGCTGGTGACGTTGTTCAGCTATCAGGCGGAAGTCAGCCGAGAGGCATTCCGCGCCAGCGAAACCGCAGTTCACGACGATGCCGACGACGCTATCGTGATAGAGGGCGAATACGAGCGCTTGAGTGAAAAACCGCTGGGTACTGGAAAAGCCGTCCAGGCTCGGCGTTCCCGGCACTGAGCGTCGCGTCGAGCCTCGAAGTGCAATCATTGCGCACCTATGTGCGACGTGCTAGCGAGCCGGAATTGTACAACCGGACAACGCGAGGATTATTGCAATGGCCGAGCAGGCAGGCGCAGGAAATGGTTCAGCCGGCGCAGCGGGCGGGGACGGCCAGATCCCGATCCAAGCCAAGATCCTCAGCCAATACATAAAAGATCTATCGTTCGAGAACCCCAACGTCCGCAAGCTCATCACAAACCCCGGTGATCAGCCAAGTCTCAAGGTCGAGGTCAATGTCGGGGCCGAGCGCATTGAGAGCGATCTCTATGAGACGTCGATCGACTTCAAGGCGACGGCAACGAACAATTTAGGCACGATCTACGTTCTCGAGACGGTTTATGCCGGGCTGCTGAAAATCGAGAGCATTCCAGAGCCTGCCCTCGAACCGTTTCTGCTGATTTCCGGCCCGACGATGATTTTCCCGTTTTTACGCCGGTTGGTCGCCGATGTGACGCGCGAAGGCGGATTTCCGCCGCTGCTACTCGACCCGATCGACTTCGGCGGCCTTTATTCCCGCCGCCAACAGCAACGAAGTCAGGCTGCAGGCAAGGCCACCGCCTAGCCTTTTACGGCGAAGCCGGTCCCCAAAATTTCAGCCATATCGCCTTGTCGCCGAGCTTATCGATAAAGGCGCGGTGAACCTCGACATCAGCTTCGCTAACGCGTGACGGCAACGGCTCGGATCGTGGTTGCGCCAACCTTCGCGTTCCACTCCGGCGCTGGGCGCCTTCATTGCCGCCCAGATTTTGCAGGCCGAACGTCGCCTGCCGTTCGCCGAGCAGCTCGACGTAAACCTCCGCCAGCAGCAGGCTGTCGACCACAGCGCCGTGCTTGGTTCGCTGCGAACTGTCTATCGCATATCGCTTGCAGAGCGCATCGAGCGAATTCGGTCCTGCCGGATGGCGGCGGCGTGCAATCGCAAGCGTGTCGACGACCCTGTCGAAACTCAGGGGTTTCTCGCCCACGAGGCCGAGCTCGTGGTTTAAAAACATCACGTCAAACTGGGCATTGTGAATGACGAGCGTGTCGTCTCCAATGAACGCCAGAAAATCGCGCGCGACCTCGCGAAACAGCGGTTTGCCGGCGAGAAATTCGGTCGAAATGCCGTGGATGTTCTGGGCCTCAATGGGGACGTCGCGCTCGGGATTGACAAAGCGATGAAACTCGCGGCCGGTCGGAATGCGGTTGAAAATCTCGATGCAACCGACTTCGATCAACCGGTCGCCCTTTTTCGGATCGAGGCCAGTCGTTTCCGTGTCGAGAACGATCTCGCGCATCGTGAGCTATTCCCCCGGCAATCAATTAATCGCGCCAAAAACGCTCGTAAGCGTCGCCCTGGCGCGACTCTAGCTTAGTAAGAATTGCATCGATTTGGCTGTTGCAGTTTTCGACGGTGCCGCTCGTCTCCACAACGAAATCGGCGCGCGCGCGCTTTTGCGGCTCGGGAACTTGCCGCGCCACGACCGTTTCGAACTTGGCGTCCGTCATTCCGGGTCGCTGAAGCACGCGTTGGCGCTGGACCTCGCGTGTGGCGCTAACCACGATTTTGACGTCGACCGTGCGATCGCCGCCGGCCTCGAACAGCAACGGCACTTCGAGCACTGCCACGGGAGCGCCGCGTGCGTGCTCGGCCTGAAGGAAGCAGCGTTCGCCGTCCCGAATCCTCGGATGCACGATCGCTTCGAGACGTTTGAAGCCTTGCGGGTCGGCTACCAATCGCGCGGAGAGTTTGGTTCGATCGACCTTCCCGTCCTTTATTGAGCCCGGAAATGCGCGTTCGATGTCCGGGGCCAGCGGCCCGGCGTAGAGCCGGTGAACTTCAGCGTCAGCGTCGAACACTTTGATGCCGTGCGCGCGGAACCGCGCTGCGGCCGTCGATTTGCCCATGCCGATCGAACCGGTCAATCCGACTACCAGCATCACGAACCGCCGATATCCTTGGCGACGAGGTCATAAAGTTCCGGCGTCACTTCGGGCCTGACGCCGAACCACTTTTCAAAGCCCGGCACAGCCTGATGCAAAAGCATGCCAAGGCCATCGACGGCGACGAGGCCGTGAGCCTCGGCTGATTTCAGGAATTCGGTTGCGAGCGGCACGTAGACGAGATCGGCGGCAACCGCGCCTTGGCGGGCACGAGAGAAATCGATTTCGGGACTGCCCGCTCCATTCATTCCGAGTGTCGTTGCATTGATGATGACGGCCGCTTCCAGGAGATGCTCTTGTCGCAGTGCCCAGGGCCACGCCGTAACGCGCGCGCCAAAGTGTTTTGCCAGCTCTTCGGCCCGTTCGAGCGACCGATTAAAGACGCGGATATCCGTCCTACCATCCTCCAGGAAACCGTGAACGACGGCGCGCGCCGATCCGCCGGCGCCGAGCACGACGATGGAGCCGGAATTATTCCGCCAGTCCGGTGCCCTATGTTCGAGATTGGCCATCAAGCCGTAGGTGTCGGTATTGGCGCATGTCAGCTCGTCATTTTCAAACCAGAGCGTGTTTGCCGCCCCGACGGCGATGGCCGAGGGCTGTCGTTTCGCAGCGGCGGAAAACGCCGCTTCCTTGTGCGGCACCGTAACATTGCAGCCTTCGAAGCCGCGCGCCCGAAGCGAACTTAAAAAGCTCGCGATGTCTTCGGCCTTCAAGGCCTCTTTCGAATACGTGCCGTCGACTCCGTACTGGCGAAGCCAAAATCCATGAATGAGCGGCGAACGCGAATGGGCGATGGGCCAGCCGATGACACAGGCGCGCTTCATGCCGTGATCATTTCTTCCTGCCGAAGGCGCGCCAGAAGCGGCAGCAGCGGAATGCCGAGGATCGTGAAATAGTCGCCATCGATATCATCGAAGAGCTGGATGCCTAATCCTTCGATTTCATAGCACCCGACGCACTGCAGGGCTCGCTCTCCGGCCCGCTCCAAATAAGATCCGATGAACTCGTTGGAAAAATCGCGCATCGTCATTTCGGCCATCGCGGTTGCCTGCCAATGCACGGTGCCGCCGCGGGCTAGCGCGACTGCCGAAACGAGCTCATGGGTGCGACCGCGCAGCATCACGAGAATTTCGTGCGCTTCGGCGTGGCTTTGAGCCTTGGCAAATATCTTGCCGCCCAGCGCCAACACCTGGTCGGCGCCGATGACGAGCGCATCCGGGTGCAGTTCCGAAACGGTCCGGGCTTTCTTCGCGGCGATTGCCGCAGCAATCTCGACCGACTCGGGCGTGGCCTTCGTATTGGTCATCGCATCGCGAATGGCGGCTTCATCGATGTCAGCAGGAATCACATCGAAGTTAAGGCCCGCAGCCTCCAGTATCGCTTTGCGCGCAGCGCTGCCGGACGCCAGGATCAATTGCCTCGCCGCCTCAGGCATTGGATGCTTCCGTTTCAGGCTTCTGGCCGGATTTGCGATCCTGAAGCAGCTTCAGAATCATCGTCGCCGATTCTTCGATGGAGCGACGCGTCACGTCGATGATCGGCCAACCGTATTGCGCGGCAATTTTCCGCGTGTAGGCGATTTCAGATGAGATCGTATCACGATCGACATAGCTCCCGAGATCGCGATCGGCCATCAGCACGGCGCGATTACGTCGCACGTCGGCAATCCTGTCGACGTTGGCTATCAAGCAGACGACGAAGGCTTTGTGCGGCTCGAGGAGTTCTTCGGGCAACGGCACTTGCGGAACGAGAGGCAGATTGGTCGTCTTATAGCCGCGCTGGGCGAGATAGAGGCTGGTTGGCGTTTTCGACGTGCGCGAGATGCCGAGCAGCACGATGTCGGCGTCACTCAGATTCTCCGGCAGCCGGCCATCATCGTGGGCCATCGTGAAATTCATCGCGTCGATGCGGCGGAAATAATCGGCGTCGAGCACATGCTGCCCGGCAACCGTCGGCGTCTGCGGCGCGCCGAGATAACTCTCGAAGACCTGCATGATTGGCTGCAGCACGGCAAGGCATGGAATCTTGAGACGCTGACAATGTTCCTCGAGTTCGCTAACGAGCGCCTTGTTGACCACGGTGTAAAGAACGATACCGGGGTCCTTCTCGATATCAGCCAAAACGCGTTTCAGCTGGCGCTGCGTGCGGACAAGCGGATGCACGTGCTCGATCGCGCGGATATTCTGATACTGCACGGTTGCAGCCTTCGCGATCGCGACCAGCGTCTCGCCTGTCGCATCCGAAACGAGGTGCATGTGGAACATGCTCGGCAACGTCATCACCTGCATCTCGCAAAAAAAGAACTCTCAGGCCCTGTTCAAAACCGCGATGTTATCCCGGCCACGCGACGCGAGGTCCCGGGTTGAGAGAACAACCGTTCGCCGGTCCACCGCGATACCCACATATGGCGGAAAGGGAAAGACATTGTTCGACTGTCGACTGTTCCCTGAGGACAAGTGATCTGTCCGACGCTCGTGCGCCAGTTGTCAACAGCTGCCGCATCTGGGTTGAATAGGCACGCGACCGGCAAGTCTTTGATTAACGGAAGGCTTCGCGCTCTATTGCCTCGGACGGCGGAAAGGCTCTA
Organism: uncultured Alphaproteobacteria bacterium; assembly: GCA_963833715.1. Lineage (GTDB taxonomy): Bacteria > Pseudomonadota > Alphaproteobacteria > Rhizobiales > Hyphomicrobiaceae > Hyphomicrobium_B. Next base: position 160,909 of record CAWHZB010000012.1, on the reverse strand, counting down.
TCGGTCGTGGCGACAGATCCGCCATGTTGAACTCCTGTGGACGTGGTGGGGACGAAACGCTGATCCCCGATCAACGCCGGCCTAAGAGTTCATAAAAATAACCTTCAAAGAAAAATCTATTCTCTTTGAAGTGAAGGGAGTGAAGACGTGCGAGACCTCGACAGCGATGCGCGACAACGGCGGTTTCTGCTGCCGTTTGCGGGCACGAGCGTTTCGCCACCGCCCGTCTGGCTGATGCGCCAAGCCGGGCGCTATCTGCCCGAGTACCGCAAGACGCGGGCAGAAGCCGGAAGCTTTCTCGATCTCTGCTACACGCCGCGTCTTGCCGCCGAAGTCACGCTGCAGCCAATCCGGAGGTATGGCTTCGATGCCGCGATCTTGTTTTCCGATATTCTGATCGTGCCCGATGCGCTCGGCCAGGGCGTCAGATTTGTCGAAGGCGAAGGCCCCCGGCTTGATCCCATCCGGACGCTTGAAGATCTCTCCCGACTCGCCCTATCGGGAACCCACGACAAGTTCGCGCTCATCGGCGAAACGGTCGAGCGGCTACGCCAGGAGCTGCCGCGTGAAACGGCTTTGATCGGATTTTGTGGGGCACCTTGGACTGTTGCGACCTACGTGGTGGAAGGCCGAGGATCGCCGGATCAGAGCGCGGCGCGGGGTTGGGCGTATCGCGATCGCGACGGGTTCCGGAAGCTGATCGACATTTTGACGGATGCGTCGATCGAGTATCTTTGCCGCCAGGTCAGCGCCGGCGCCGATGCGCTGCAGATTTTCGATAGCTGGGCCGGAAGTCTGGCTGATGACGAGTTCGAACGCTGGGTTGTCGGACCGACCGCAAAATTGGTTCAAGGGGTACGCAAACGTCATCCCGGCGTGCCGATCATCGGATTTCCGCGCGGCGTTGCGGCGCTGCTCGACCACTACATCGCGGCGACCGGCGTCGATGGCATCAGCTGCGATACGGCGTGCCCGCTCAGCGTCATGCAACGCATCGCGAAAACCGGCACGGTCGTGCAGGGCAATCTCGATCCACTGTTGCTGGCGAGCGGCGGCGCTGCTCTCGACCAGCGCATCGACGACATCTGCGCGGCCATGACGGGTTTGCCTTTCGTCTTCAATCTCGGTCACGGCATCATTCCCGAAACGCCGCCCGAGCATGTCGGTCGCCTCATCCAGCGCCTCAGAACGTGAGCCTAGAGAAAGTCCGAGCATGGCAGAGACAAAGCTGACGCGTTCACCGGCATGGCGCGCCAGCGTCGCTGTCATCGTGACCGGCGCGGCGGCGGTCGTGTTGATTTTAGCGTTTGGGGCAGACGCCTATCTGTGGGTCAAGGCCATCCACGTGATCGCGATCATTTCCTGGATGGCCGGCATGCTCTATCTGCCGCGCCTTTTCGTCTACCACAGCGAGACGCCGGTCGGCTCGGCGCAATCTGAAACCTTCAAGATCATGGAGCAGCGGCTTTTAACGCTCATCACCACGCCAGCGATGGTGATCGCCTGGGTGTTGGGGCTTTGGCTCGCGTGGAAGAGCGGCTATTGGGCGGCGCCCTGGCTGCATGCGAAAGTGGCACTCGTTCTCGCACTCTCAGGCTTGCATGGTTATCTGACGGCGGCGACGCGCGCCTTTCGCGAGGACCGCAATACCAAGTCGGCGCGCCACTGGCGCATCGTCAACGAAATTCCGGCCGTGCTGATGGTCGCGATCGTCATCCTCGTGGTTGTCAAGCCGTTCTAGTCGTTCGAGTGCGTGACGCCACGCCTGCAAAATTCGCTGATGTGCCGCTGCCGCAATGCGCCGGAAATCCGCATGAGCCGTTTGCTTTCTTTTGCCGAGCCCGAGGCAGGTGTGGCACGATGCGATAGGTTGGCAGTGCAAAGGATCAGCAACACTCTGCAAGCTCTAAGGTCTTGTGACGGTCTGCTGCATCAGTCGTTGCGGGTTATGCCTGCAACGAGGACAGCGTCATGACGAATGAATCCGGCGAGAAGCAAACTAACTCCGCTTCGAAAGTCATCAAGGCGTCGCCGGGAACGATCTATCAGGCATTCTTGGAGCCGGAGGCTGTTGCAGCATGGCGGCCGCCGGCAGGAATGACAGCTCACGTCTATGCGTTTGATCCGCGCGAGGGCAGCACCTTTCGCATGGCATTCGGATATGCGGATACTGATCACAGAGTGCCCGGCAAGACATCAGAGCACGCCGACGTATTTCAGGGCCGATTTCTGGAGCTGGTCCCCGACAAGCGTATCGTGGAGCTTGTCGAATTCGAATCCGATGATCCGGCGTTCTCAGGCGCAATGACGATCATTACGACATTCGCTGCCGTACCGGGCGGCACCGAGGTCACGATCCGTTGCGAGAACGTGCCGAGCGGCATACGGCAGAGCGATCATCAGACGGGCATGACGTCGACCCTCAACAACCTCGCCGCATTCACCGAATGAGGCGCTAACTGCTAGCGGCTGCCGGGTTCAGCGCCCGACGTTAACGCGCACTATTGCGTTCGCGCTTGGCCGCCTTAGCCGTACGTTTCGCGGCGTTCTTCACTTTGCGTTGTTTAGCGACGATGCGCTTCCGGCGCAGGTTCGACATCGTGGGCATGAAGATATCCTCCGTTGGTAAGCATTGTAGAGCCAATCGTCGGGGAAGCAAATTTTGGATTGCCTGGACATGGCAGGTGCATCGTGGCTCGCACGTCATGAAGGTCCTCTGCGCAAATCATTGAAGCTTGCGTTGGACTAGCGTGCAGAAGAAGCAGCGCTCCTATCAGAAATGCTTGCAGTCGTGCTGGGAGGGGCGCAGCGGCTTTTCGCTAACGTCCCGAGATATTCGTTTCGCTGAGACAGAGCTTGTCCCTCTTTGCCCGCAGCGTTTTGCCAGTCCATTCCGAACCAAACCGGCCATATTACGAGCCCAACGACCCCAGCCGCCACGTTCTGGGTGACCTTCCAGCCCTCTTCCGTTGCAGGGGTTGAGATTTTATCATTGTTGATCTTTGTCTCTGCGATAATCTGATCGCAGTTGAGAGTTTGGTCAGAGGCTTGGACAAGGGGCTCGAGATTGGGCGCTCGGCCGGCACAGCCAACTAAGGTCATGACAAGCAGACAGACGGCGAGCGCTAATGCCATTTCTAAACCCCCGGTAGAAATACCGAGTGGAAGATTATGGGCAACACGTCCTATCTGCAACGACAGTTATGCTCGCGGACGAACTGAGCGGTGCGCAACCAGGGGCAAGATTTCCAACTATTTGAAACTGATCCACTACTACCCCCTTTTGACCACTTTTCAGGGGGCGACTGACCTGCTATAGAGGTTCGTCCTCATAGGATTTTGGCAGACGGCACGTTTCGACGCGGTTATGCAACCGGTCAGCGTCCACCGCATTACGACAAGGCGCCCGCCTTGTCGCCGTTTGGCCAGGCTCATTCCTCCTCCCACCACCCGATGCCGCCAAAGATGCGGCACCCCGCGGAGTTTTCTTTCTAATGAAGCAGATGAAGCTCGAGGACCTGAAGCGGAAATCGCCCGCTGAACTCGTCACCTTTGCCGAAGAGGCCGGTGTCGAGAATGCCTCGACGATGCGCAAGCAGGAAATCATGTTCGCGACGCTGAAGCAGCTCGCGACCCAGGAAACAGAAATCACGGCCATGGGGGTTGTCGAGGTTCTGCAGGATGGCTTCGGCTTCCTCAGATCACCGGAAGCCAACTACCTGCCAGGCCCTGACGACATCTACGTCTCGCCATCCCAGATCCGCCGCTTTGCCCTGCGCACCGGCGATACGGTCGAAGGCCAGATCCGCTCTCCGAAGGACGGCGAGCGCTATTTCGCCCTTCTCAAGGTCTCGAACATCAATTTCGAAGATCCCGAGAAGACCAAACACAAGAGCCTCTTCGACAACCTGACACCGCTCTATCCGACCAAGTGGCTGAAGCTCGAGATCGAAGACCCGACAATCAAGGATTTTTCGTCCCGCGTCATCGACATCGTGTCGCCGCTCGGCAAAGGCCAGCGTGCCTTGATCGTGGCGCAGCCCCGGACCGGCAAGACCGTGCTGCTGCAGAATATCGCGCACTCGATCACGGCCAATCACCCCGAGTGCTACCTGATCGTTCTGCTGATTGATGAACGGCCGGAAGAAGTCACCGACATGCAGCGATCGGTCAAAGGCGAGGTGATCTCCTCGACGTTTGACGAGCCGCCATCTCGCCACGTGCAAGTCTCGGAAATGGTGATCGAGAAGGCCAAGCGTCTCGTCGAGCACAAGCGCGACGTCGTCATCCTGCTCGATTCGATCACGCGCCTTGGTCGTGCCTACAACACGGTCGTGCCGTCATCCGGCAAGGTGTTGACCGGCGGCGTCGACAGTAACGCCCTGCAGCGTCCGAAGCGCTTCTTCGGTGCGGCCCGCAACATCGAAGAAGGCGGCTCGCTGACCATCATCGCAACGGCCTTGATCGATACCGGCTCGCGCATGGACGAAGTCATCTTCGAAGAGTTCAAGGGTACGGGCAACTCGGAAATCATTCTGGATCGCAAGGTTTCCGACAAGCGCGTCTTCCCGGCGATCGATGTGTCGCGCTCGGGTACGCGTAAGGAAGACCTGCTGGTTCCGAAGGATCAGCTTAAGAAGGTCTACGTGCTCCGCCGTATCTTGAACCCGATGGGCACCATGGACAGCATCGAGTTCCTGATCGACAAACTTCGGTCGACGAAGACCAACAGCGAATTCTTCCAGTCGATGAACACGTAAGACATCATCGGCAGAGACATACAAAAGGCCGCTCGATTGGGCGGCCTTTTTTGTTTCACGTGGAATAGCGGCGATGTCTATTCGGCGGCGTGCAGGATCTGATCGCGCGCCTCTTGCGCCGGCGTCTTGGCTTCGGCTTGCTTACGGTAGCGCTCGGGTTCGCCCGCGCCTGGCTTATAGACGAACGGCAGAACCATCTGATCGACGAAACCCTTCGGGAAGTTCGGCAGTTCGTCGACGCCCAGATCATTCGCTGTAATCGGCCGCGGCGGCGTGGCGCTGAAGGTGCCGAGCATCTTGTCCCAGACCGTCAGCAGCAGGCCGAAATTGCAGTCGCCTTCGGTCCCCCAATTGACGTGATGCAGGTGATGCACCCGGCCAATGGAGAGATGGCTCGCGAGCGGCCCGAGACGCGCATCGACGTTCGAGTGCTGCACGATCAGCGTCACCGAAATCAGAAAGCCGAGCACGACCGCGACCGGCACCGGCATCCCCATGATCACGAGCGGCATGTTGCCGATGACCATGTCGATGACCTGATGCAATGGGTGACGAATGACGCCGTTCAACCCGTAGAGTCGACCGACGCCATGATGCACCGAGTGCATCCGCCACAGCGGCGCATAGCGATGGCTGAGGTAGTGCATCATCATGAAAGCGAAATCGGCGATCACGAAGGCAAGGAGCACCTGCGCCCACATCGGCGACTGCGTCGGCCAAAGACCCTGGAACGGGAACAGCCAGCAGATCACCGGGATCAGCAGCACGCCATTGATGCTCGACATCTCGTACGCCATCACGTGCAGCACGTTGGTCGGCGTGTCGCCGTGCGCGGCGTGATCGTTCCACTCTTCAAAGAAGGGTGCGATCCGCTCGGCGGCAAAGGCTGTTGCGTAAGCAATGGCCAGCAGCGGCGCGAGCCAGAAATACGAATGGCCGTTCGCCACGACCCAGTAGGCGGCGCCGGTTAGGCCGAACATCATAAAGGGGGCGTAGCCGTAGCGGACGGCCTCACGCAAAACTCTCATGCACGTTTCTCCAGCACCTCTATAGCGCTCTGAACGTATACCCGCCAACTACTTGATCTATGAGACGTTTCAACGCGGTAAAGAGCTATTCCGTTCCGGCATCCCGGACGCGCGACTGTTGCAATTGTTGCATGAACAAACCCCGGTCTTGGATAGGAGCGCTACAAACTGGTCCGACGCAGACGTAAGCCGTTGATTTGCCTCCGAGGGTAGGCTTTCCGGAAAGCAAAGATCGCTGGCTGACGTCCGTTCCTTCGGCAAGAAACTCCACCGCGCCCGGTATCGAGAGCTTCATCAACTGGGATCGCAGTTCATTTTCGCCCGTGACACTCACGCCTATTTGAACCAAGCGATCGAGATCGAGTTCCGCCGCGAGCAAACCGCAGTGCCCGATGGGAGACCGCGCGACAGCGCCGGAAAACGCTTTTACGAGGTCGCGGGCCCGGTCGTCGTAACGGCTTTCGCCGGTGAGCGCAGCCAGAGCTATGAGGTTCGAAAGTTGGATGGCGTTTGCATTCGGCACGGCATCGTCGGTGGCGCTCTTCAACCGAACGACAACGTCGTCGGTATCATCGGCGGCCGTGAAGTACCCGCCGCTGGCGTCGTCCCAATAATGCCGGTCGAGGACGTCCGTCCACCGCACGGCGTGGTCGAGATAGGCGTCCGATCCCGTTGCCGCGAAAAGGCGCAACGCCGCCCAAGTCATGTTCGCGTAATCGGATGCTGTCGCGGGGGCTTTCGCGAGGCCCGCCCGATAGGCGTGATAGAGCCTGCCGTCGCCGGTAGCGAGCTTCTCCCCGATGCAAGCGAAGGCGCGCTCTGCGAGCGCCAACCAATCCGGCTTCTCGAAGACGACTGACGCCCGCGCCAGGGCGGCGATCATCAGCCCGTTCCAGTCGGCAAGGATCTTGTCATCCCATCCGGGACGAACGCGCGAGGCCCGTCGGGCCAATAGCTTCGAGCGCATCTCAGCAAGGCGGGCTTCCTCGGCGTCGGACAGCAGGGCCTGCGCGTCGAGACGATTGAGGATGTTGTGGCCTTCGAAATTGCCGTCGGCGGTTACGCCGTAGACACGCGCGAAGACGGCGGCGTCCTCGGCGCCCAAAACCTCTTCGATCTCGGCCGCGCTCCAGACGTAGAACTTGCCTTCTTCGCCCTCGCTATCGGCGTCGAGCGAAGCTGCAAAGCCGCCGCCTTCGCCGATCATCTCACGCTTGTGCCAACGACGGTTTCGGCGATCCGCGTTGCGAACAGCGGATCGTGCGTCTCGCGCCAGACCTCCGTCAGCAGGTCGATCAACAGCGCATTGTCGTATAGCATCTTTTCAAAGTGCGGGACGAGCCACAGCTCATCGACGGAATAGCGCGCGAAGCCGCCGCCGAGATGATCGTAGATGCCGCCCTGGCAGATGTTGCGGAGCGTCGTGACGACAGCGTCTCGGGCGTTGCGATCATCGAACCGGATGCCACCGCGCCACAGAAGCCAGAAGACGTTCCACTGCGGAAACTTCGGCGCTCCCGAAAGTCCACCGTGCCGGCGATCGACGGCATTGGCGATGCCGCTGACGAGATCGTCTAATCTTTGGTTTTTGCTCGGCCGTCGCGGCGTCATCGCCGGCGCTTTCCTTCAGCGACGCGAGGATAGCCTCGGCATTCTTGCGGACGTTGTCGGTTTGGTTCTGATAGGCCTCAGCGATCCGCAGCAGCACCGTCACGAATGCCGGCCGGCCGAAACGCTGTTGCTTCGGGAAATACGTTCCTCCCCAGAATGGCCTGGCGTCGCTATCGAGAAACATCGTCAGCGGCCAGCCGCCTTGTTCGCCAAGGCGGTGCAGCGCGCCCATGTAGATCGCATCAATGTCAGGACGCTCTTCGCGATCGACTTTGATGTTGACGAAGAGCTCGTTCATGACGCCGGCGGTCGCTTGATCTTCGAAGCTTTCGTGGGCCATCACGTGGCACCAGTGACAGGCGGCATACCCGACCGATAGCAGGATCGGTTTGCCCGTGCGCTTCGCCTCTGCCAGCGCTTCGGGTCCCCACGCCCACCAGTGGACGGGGTTCTCCCGGTGCTGGAGGAGATACGGGCTCGTTTCGTACTTCAGGCGGTTTTCGGTCATTGGCACTTAGCTTCGCTCATCGGGGCAGTTAGCAGGATGCGACCAAGAAAGACTTTCGGGAATGGTTGCGGAGGCGCGCGTCTACGCGTACGCGAACCCAATGACCGATGCTTCAACAATATATGCTCTATCGAGCGCGCCCGGGCGTGCGGGTGTGGCGGTAATCCGCCTGTCCGGCCCCGCCGCTGGTGACGCTTTGGCCAGAATGGTGAAGGCGCCTCCGAAGCCGCGCTACGCGGCTTTCCGGACGGTCCGGCATCCAACGACCGGCGAAGCGCTCGACGGCGCCGTGGTGATTTGGTTCGATGCGTCATCGAGTGAGACGGGCGAGGATGTCGCCGAGTTCCAAATCCACGGCAGCCGTGCCGCGATCGCAGCCGTACTGAGGGCGTTGGGAGACATCCCCGGATGCCGCCTCGCGGAGCCGGGTGAATTTGTCCGCCGCGCCTTTGAGAACGGCAAGCTCGACCTGGCGCAGGTCGAAGGCTTGGCGGATTTGGTCGAGGCTGAAACGGAGGCCCAGCGGCGTCAGGCTCTGGCGCAAACCGGAGGGGTGCTTTCGAAGCTCTACGACGGGTGGCGGACGCGGCTGATCGAAATCGCAGCGCTGACTGAGGCCGCAATCGATTTCTCCGACGAGGGAGACGTGTCGGCGTCGTCGCTCGCAGAAGCGCGCAAGCGGGCGTCGGTGCTCGCTGCGGAAATCGCGGTTCATCTTGACGACAAGCACCGCGGCGAGATCGTGCGGGAAGGTTTCCGGGTTGCTTTGCTCGGCGCGCCGAATGCCGGCAAGTCGAGCCTGCTCAATGCGCTGGCGCGGCGCGACGCCGCCATCGTTTCGGCAGAGGCCGGCACGACGCGGGATGTGGTCGAAGTGCGGTTGGATCTGGCAGGACTGCCGGTCATCGTTTCCGACACAGCCGGAATTCGCGAGGCGGCGAGCGATATCGAGCGCGAAGGCATCCGTCGCAGCCTCGCCGCAGCGCGCGAAGCCGATCTCGTCCTTTGGCTCACCGAAACGGGGGATTGGAGTCAACCGCCCGGCATTTCACGTGAAACAAGTCTTGTAATTCGTTCCAAAGCTGATCTCGCCGCCGAATCATCATTCGAAGGACCGGCGGTTTCGGCCGTAACCGGAGAGGGTCTGGATAGGCTGATCGAGGAAATCACCCAGCGCGCCAAGCAAGCGGTCGGTGGTCAGACCGAGCCGGCGCTGACGCAGGTGCGGCACCGGCAAAGCCTCGAGAATGCAGCTGCGGATATCGGCTCATTTCTGGCGGGCAGCCCGGAGGCTATAGAACTGCGCGCGGAGGACATCCGGCGCGCTGCACACGCCATCGGCCGGATCACTGGGCGGGTCGACGTCGAAGACGTGCTGGATCAGATCTTCAGCCGGTTCTGCATCGGGAAATAGCGGCTTCGCTGTTTCACGTGAATCAGGTTCCACGTGAAATGGCCGCGCCTCTGACTGATGGCGCGGAAACGCGCCGCCTTTTACGGGGGCGGCGAATGGGCTATGCCGACACCAACCAGTAGTGGGGAACCGGGCTTCTTTGACTCTGTCGAACCAGACATGTGACGTGATTGTCGTCGGCGGCGGGCACGCTGGAACCGAGGCGGTGGCCGCCGCGGCTCGTATGGGCGTCCGGACGGCGCTTGTCACGCATTCCTTCGCAACCATCGGCGAGATGTCGTGCAATCCGGCTATCGGGGGGCTCGGCAAGGGCCACCTGGTCCGTGAGATCGACGCGCTCGACGGCCTGATGGGCCGGGTCGCCGACGCGGCTGGCATCCAATTCCGCCTGCTCAATCGGTCCAAGGGCCCGGCCGTTCATGGCCCCCGCACACAGGCCGATCGCAAGTTGTATCGGCTGGCGATGCAGGCCGAAATCGCGGCAACCGCTAATCTCGAGGTTATCGAGGGCGGGGTTGAAGACCTGATCGTCGAAAAAGGTCGTGTCGTTGGCGTGCTGCTTGGCGACGGGAACGTGCTCCGGGCCGGCGCCGTGGTCCTGACGACCGGAACGTTTCTCAATGGCCTCATTCACATGGGGGAGCAGAAAATTCCGGCGGGCCGCGCCGGGGAAGCCCCGGCCTTGAAGCTGTCGGATCGCCTCTATGCGCTGGGTTTGAAGCTCGGACGCCTGAAGACCGGCACGCCCGCCCGGCTCGACGGCAAATCGATCGACTGGACCGGCCTCGAAATGCAGATGGCCGATGAAGACCCGGTGCCGTTCTCGTTTTTGACCGAGCAGATCACCACGCCGCAGATTGCCTGCGGAATTACCACCACGACGGCTGCCACCCACGACATCATTCGCGCCAATCTTGCCCGCTCGCCGATGTATTCCGGGCAGATCGAAAGCGTTGGGCCGCGCTATTGCCCCTCGATCGAAGACAAGGTCGTGCGCTTCGCGGATCGCGCGTCGCATCAGATTTTCCTCGAACCCGAGGGGCTCGACGACGATACGGTCTATCCGAACGGCGTCTCGACATCGCTTCCCGTTGCCGTTCAGGAGGCCTTCCTGAAGACGATACCCGGGCTCGAGCGCGTCGTGATCAAGCGGCCGGGTTACGCAATCGAATACGACTATGTCGATCCGCGCGAACTGACGCCGGGCCTGGAAGTGAAGCGGCTGCCGGGGCTCTATCTCGCCGGCCAGATCAATGGCACGACGGGATATGAGGAGGCGGGCGCCCAGGGCCTGCTCGCCGGGATCAACGCAGCGCTTGCCGCCGGCGGCTCAGCAGATGTATTCGTCGTTTCCCGGACCGAGGGGTACCTCGGCGTGATGGTCGACGACCTCGTTTCGCGCGGGGTTTCCGAGCCCTATCGCATGTTCACGTCGCGCGCCGAGTTCCGCCTAAAGCTCCGCGCCGACAACGCCGACCAGCGGTTGACCCCAGCCGGCGTCGCTGCCGGTTGTGTCGGAGCTGCCCGGCAAGCGAAGTTCGAAGCCAAAGCTAAGGCGCTGCGTGACGGCCTAGAGTTGTTGAACCAACTCTCGATGACCCCGACCGAAGCGGCCCGACATGGCCTTACGGTCAACCGTGACGGCCGGCGCAGGACGGCGTTCGATCTGCTGGCGCTGCCCGATGTTTCACTCGACCGGCTGAAGGTGGTCTGGCCGGAGATCAATCGGCTCGAGCCTCGAATTGCGGCCCAGCTCGAGGTGGACGCCCGCTACGCCGCGTATTTGCGGCGCCAAGACCAGGACGTCGCGCAGCTGCAGCGTGATGAGGCCGTCCGCATTCCAGCCGATTTCGACTATACCGCGCTTCCAAGTTTGTCGGCCGAGGTGCGCCAGAAGATGGCGCGGCATCGTCCGGCGACGATCGCTCAGGCTGGGCGCATCGAAGGCATGACGCCGGCGGCACTGCTGACTCTTCTGGCGAGGCTCAAGGGCGCAGCCGGCCGGGATCGCAAGTCCGCGTGATGCGCCCGCCGCGGATCGATAGTCCCGAATCGTTCCAAGCCGCGTTCGGGGTTTCACGTGAAACGCTAGATCGGCTCGGTATTTACGCGAATTTGCTCGCTCGTTGGCAGAAGACGATCAACCTCGTCGCTCCGAGCACGATCAATGACGTCTGGCAACGGCATTTCGCCGATAGCGCGCAGCTCTGGCAGTACCGGCCGGCCGATGCTCTAACGTGGCTCGATCTCGGTTCGGGGGCCGGATTTCCGGGACTTGTGCTGGCAATTCTTGGCGGCGATAGCGGCGGCAGTCGCCATGTTCTCGTTGAAAGCGACAACCGCAAAGCCGCATTTCTACGGGAAGTTGCCCGGGAAACCGGCATGGCTGTGGACATCCTGTGCATGAGGATCGAAAATGCCGAGACTCGCGCTAAGGTAGGAGCAGTCCAATGCGTTACGGCGCGTGCTCTCGCCCCACTGCCGCGGCTCGTTGAGCTCGTCTCGCCGTATTTTGCGTCTTCCACGCTCGGTTTGTTTTCGAAAGGTCGCGAGGTTGCGGCCGAAATCGAAGAAACAGCTCGAAAATGGCAGTTTGCCTACGAGCTGAAGCCGAGCATGACGGACGAGGGCTCTAGCGTCGTGTTGCTCAAGGCGTTGAAGCCGAAGACTTTGCTGCCCAAGGCTTTTGGACCGAAGACGGAGGGATAATCCGGTGGCCGGCTATGTTTCAGGCGGGGGTGGTGCACATGCGGGTCCGCGTGTCGTCGCTATTGCCAACCAGAAGGGCGGCGTCGGTAAAACGACGACGGCCATCAACCTCGGTACCGCGCTGGCGGCTGTCGGAGAAAAAGTTCTCGTCCTCGATCTCGATTCGCAGGGCAATGCCTCGACGGGTCTCGGGATTGCGGTCGAAGCGCGCCTTAGAACATCCTTCGACGTCCTGACCGGGGGCGCGACGATCCTCGATGCGGTCATGCCGACGGCGGTGCCGGGTCTTTTTGCGGTGCCCGCGAACAGCGATCTTGTCGGTATCGATAGTGCGCTCGCCGCTGATCAGACTAGGCCCTTCAAGCTTCGCGATGCGGTGACGGCGCTCGTCGGACACCAGCGTAGTCGCGCCGGCGACGGGCCTTTCAGCTACATCCTGATCGATTGCCCGCCGTCGCTCAACATTCTGACGCTCAACGCGATGACGGCCGCGCATGCGGTGCTGGTGCCTGTGCAGTGTGAGTTCTTCGCGCTCGAAGGAATTTCGCAGCTCAAGGATTCGATCGAGCAGATCAGAGCGACGCTCAATCCGCGGCTCGAAATCCAGGGTGTCGTGCTGACGATGCACGACGCGCGCACGTCACTGTCGCGCGAAGTCGCCGACAACGTGCGAGCGTTCTTCGGCCCGAAGGTCTACGAGACGGTGATCCCCCGCAACACGCGCGTCGCCGAGGCGCCGTCGCACGGCAAGCCGATCTTGCTCTACGACTACGATTGCGCGGGGAGCCAAGCTTACATCAGGTTGGCCACCGAAATCATCGAGCGCGAACGACAGTATAAAGCCGCCTGAAATCAGCACGTTCACATCGCATCTTGACAACATAGTCGAACACGCAGGGGACGACAAAGCAGATGAACTCCGTTGCACCGAAGAGCCGGCTCGGCCGCGGCCTCGCCTCGTTGATCGGAGAACCGGCACCACTTGGCCACCACCTGCCGCCCGAGGGCGAGCAGCGTATGGTTGCGATATCGGAGATTGCTTCGAGCCCGCTCAATCCGCGCAAGGACTTTCGCGAGGATGAGCTGGCGGAGCTCGCCGAGTCGATCCGCACCAAGGGCCTCGTGCAGCCGATCATCGTGCGCCCGAGCAGCATGGGTCGCGGCTACGAGATCGTCGCCGGCGAACGGCGCTGGCGCGCGGCGCAGAAGGCAGGCGTGCACAATGTTCCGGTCATCATCCGCGAACTCAATGATCGAGAAGCTCTCGAGCTTGCGATCATCGAGAACGTGCAGCGTCAGGATCTCAATGCCATCGAAGAGGCGACGGGATACCGCGAGCTTGTCGAGCGCTTCGACTACAGCCAGGAGCAGCTCTCCGAGATTATCGGCAAGAGTCGCAGTCATGTCGCCAACACGCTGCGGCTCTTGAAGCTGCCGGTGGCCGTTCAAGCTCTCGTGCAGCAGGGTCAGCTGACAGCTGGGCATGCGCGCGCACTGATCGGTCGCGACGACGCGGAGGTGCTGTCCCGCAAGATCATCGATGACGGACTGAACGTCCGCGACGTCGAGGCAATGGTACAAGGGCTCGGCGAAGGTGGCGGATCATCGGGGCCGCGCCGGCAGCGCGACAAGGACGCCGATACGAAGGCGTTCGAAAAGGAACTGACCGATCTTCTCGGGCTGCGCGTGGAGATCAAGCGCAGCTCGGGCGAAAGCGGGACGCTGGTCGTCAAATTCGGTAACTACGATCAGCTGGACTACATCCGGCAGCGCCTCGGAGGCGGCTGACTTTTTTAGCATTTTCTGCGATTGTGGCGCCGGCCCGCTTGACGCTTGGCCGGCAACTTGGTGCTGTGCGCCGCCCCGGACAAAATGCGCAGCGGTCACATCGAGAAAAGAGTCATGAGTGAAACGAACACGCTGGTGCGCCTCGCTGCGCTTATCCGATCGCGCCGGTCTGACAGTGCCCATAAATCCTATACGTCCCAGCTTCTCACTGCGGGCATAGAGCGATGCGCCAAGAAGTTCGGAGAGGAAGCCGTCGAAGTCGTCATTGCGGCTATGGGCAACAACGAGGCCGCGCTAAAGGCTGAAGCGGCCGACGTGCTCTACCATCTGCTCGTGCTGCTTGAATCCCGCGAGGTCGCCTTGGATGATGTATTTGCCATCCTCGAGGGTCGCATGGGAACGTCGGGTCTCGAGGAGAAAGCTGCTCGGACCGGAGACCAGTCGTGAAGCGGCGCAAGCCCGGCGGCAAGCCCGATAAGAAACGCGACATCGAAGCTTGGGACGAAGGTCTGCCGTTCTCGCCCTACCGGGTCTTCGCGCGCGATGAATGGGCGCGGCTGCGCGCAGACACTCCGATGACACTGGAACCGAGCGAGCTTGAACAGCTCTCCGGCGTTATCGAGGAAATTTCCGTCGAGCAGGTCGAGCAGATCTTTCTACCGCTCTCGCGATTGCTCAATCTCTACGTCGCTGCGGCTCAGAAACTGCATTCGGTCAGTTCGGAGTTTCTCGGCCGAAAGGACACGAAGGTTCCGTTCATCATCGGCGTGTCAGGGTCGGTGGCGGTCGGCAAGAGTACGTCGGCCCGCGTGCTACAAGCCTTGCTGGCCCGCTGGCCGGATCATCCGCGCGTCGACTTGATGACGACCGATGGCTTTCTACTCCCTAACGACGAACTCGAACGTCGTGGATTGATGGATCGCAAGGGGTTTCCGGAAAGCTTCGATACGGCGCGTCTCCTGCGGTTTCTCGGCGATATCAAATCGGGCGTAGCGCGGGTTGCGGCGCCCGTCTATTCGCACTTCCAATACGACGTTCTGCCGAGCCAAGAGGTCTTCGTCGAGCAACCCGATATTCTGATCCTCGAGGGTCTCAATATTTTGCAGCCGGCGGATATGCCGAAGGACGGCGGCACGATTCCGTTCGTGTCGGACTTCATCGATTTTTCGATCTATATCGACGCAGATCCGGCGATCATCGAGAAGTGGTATTTGGCGCGTTTCATGCGTTTGCGAAGCACGGCATTTCGCGATCCGGGAGCTTATTTCCACAAATACGCGACGATGCCTGAGACCGAAGTGCGCCAAACGGCTACAAGCATCTGGCGCGAAATCAATCTCAAGAATCTTCAGGAGAACATTTTGCCGACGAGGCGCCGAGCTCAACTCATTCTACAAAAGGGTGAGAGCCATCGCATCGAAAAGGTTTCCTTGCGCAAGATTTGAAGTTTGCCAAGGCTGACGCGATGTTTCGCGGTCATTGCATTAACCGCATAAAAAAATTAGGCCGCTTGGGGCAGCGGCCCTGGTAGTGACAACAGGAATTGAGTGCAGCGGTTTTCCGCTTATGCCGTCAGCGCAAGTGCGTCAGAGGCGATGCGGTTGGTGCGGCGTCCGCCGGGCGGATACCGGCCGATGCGTTATCGGCGACAAACTCTTTCAGGAGGCCGGCGCGGGTCGATACCGCGAATACTTTATATTTGTCCCGAAGGCGGCGAATAGCCGACGGATCCGAATATCCCATCAAGCGAATGGCGGTTGTCGGTCTGAGGTCGGGGCGAATGCGCAAAAGCTCGTCAAGACGTGCGATACGGTCGCTATCGTCTATGCCGGTTCCCTTCGGTCGGCCGCGACGGGTAGAATCGTGAAGCATGCAATCGAACCTCAAAATCGAAGCGATTCGTTGGATTCGAACATTGCGGCAAGACGTTTGGCAATTCCAGGGAGAATAATTAATACGCCGAATTGGCCACGAAATACCCCCTAAACATTCTATTGTTGAACGCTGTGCACTAACGATTGGTATATGAAACGCGGGATTCGTCTTATTTCGGTCTTGATGAAAATCAGGAAATAATGCCCTGGTCGCGAGCGAATTGTTGCAGCGGAACGGCCGGCCTTGCGCCGATATGGCTGATAATTTCGGAAGCGGCGAGACTGGCAAGTCGCCCCGAAACTTCAAGGCTCATTCCTTGCGAATATCCGAATAGAAAACCTGCTGCATAAAGATCACCTGCACCGGTCGTATCGACGACACTCGAAATGGGCTCTGCTGAAATCGATACCGTGTGGCCCTCCTCGAGAATTATCGAGCCCTTGCTGCTTCGTGTCAGAACAGCGAGTTTTATATCATTTCGCGCGCTTTCGGCAGCGAGCTCGAAAGATTCAGTTTGATAGAGCGATTTGATTTCGAACTCGTTGGCGAAAAGAATATCGATGCCCGAGCGAATAAGATCGAGAAATTCAGCCCGGTGCCGATCGACGCAAAACCCGTCCGAAAGCGATAGCGCGACTTTGCGACCGGCGCGCTTCGCGGTTTGCACCGCCAAATGAAATGATCGCTTCGCATCAGCTTCGTCGAAGAGATAGCCTTCGAGATAAAGTATTGCGCTGTTGCGTATCAATTCGAGATCGAGCTGCTTTTCGCCAAGCCTCGTCGATATTCCGAGAAATGTGTGCATCGTGCGTTCGCCGTCGGGCGTAACAAGAATAAGCGAACGGGAAGTCGGTGCAGCGCAGTGCACGGGCGGCGCACTAAATGTCACGCCAATCGAACGGATATCGTGCGTAAAAATCTTACCGAATTCATCGTTGGCGACGGTGCCGATGAAAGCGGCATTGCCACCGAATGAAGCAACTCCGGCGATGCTGTTGGCGACCGAGCCACCGGAGATTTCGACCGCAGATCCCATCTTAGCGTAGAGCCGCGAGATCTCGTCCGCATCAACCAGGCTCATGCTGCCTTTTCGCGCGCCGATTTCGACGAGAAATGCCTCGTCGCAATGGCCGATGATATCGACTATCGCATTGCCGATTCCGACCACGTCGTAGCGCGCATCTGCCATGAAAAATCCCCCGGAGTTCGCCGGACACTATAAGGACGGCCTGACTGTCCACAAAGCGAGCATTAGCGGCTCGCGGCCGCAGATGAAGTAGCGGCGGCCATCGATGAGAGCGAGAGGATCAAACGCTCGGCCAGGATATCTTCGAGGACCGAGGACAGCCGGGCCGCTTTCGCCGCTTCGGCGATGCGTCTCAACGCCTGGTCGAGTTGCGGTCTTGTCCAACGCCGAACCTGGCGGCCGAAAGCATCCCGCTGCTTGAAGAATAGCGGCGGCCGCATCGCTTTCAGTGCATCATCGAGGCGCTGGCCGTCGTCGACATCGCTTCTGACCCTGTGAAGCCTAAAGAAATAGCGCTGGGTCGTCGCGATGATTGTCTGAGCGTTTTCACCGGACGCGATGGCGCGGCCGAAATCAGTGACGGCTGCTTGCGTTCGGCCTTCGGCCGCCGCTTCGGCAATCCGTTCGAGCGCAAGGTCAGCCGCATCTCCGACGATGCTTTCAACCTTTTCGAGCGTGATCGGAGATTGGCCAGAGCAGAAGAGCGCCAACTTCTGGATCTCGGCACGCGACAGCGCGCGATCGGCGCCAAGGCGGCTTTGCAGCAGGATGCGCGCGTCGTGTTCGATCGTCAGCGAAAACGGCGCCAGAACGTCCGTGATGAGACTGTCGATATCAGCGACGCTGTCGGGATAACATGCAACGGCGAAGCAAGCTTCTGTAGTTTCGAACAGAGCCCGAAGGCTGTCGTCCGGTTTCAAATTGCCGGCTTCCGCGATCAGCAGGCCTTCAAGGGGGCCAGATCCGAGAAGCGGTTTTAGGAGCTGGGCAGAAATGCGCCGCCCGGCAATCGCGCGGACGATCCGCCGCGACGAAAACATCGGCCGCATTTGCAGCTCAGTCTCGAGGCGCCCAGGATCTTCTTCGAGTTCCGCATCGTCAAGCCGCAGGATCTCTGCCCGCGGCGTCTCACGGTCAGCGAGCGTTGCGGCGAGGGCAGCAGAGCGTTCGCTGACGAGCCCCGGGTCTGAACCGAAGAAGAGCGCCGCTGCGAGACGCGGCGGCGGAGATTTCATGAATGCTGAGGCTTGATGCGCTTTGACGGCAACCATACTCGGGCCTTGCAATAAGCGGCGCAGGCCGGCAGCTCATGATCAGGCGGTCGTTGAAAGAACCGCGAGGAGCCGCGTTCTAAGCTCTTCGCCGACCGACTGCGCAGCGCGGTTTTCCGCATCCTGGCGCGCTTCGACATTGGCGAAAATCGATGTCACGCGGTCGAAAGAGGCGCGACCGAAGCTCTTGCCGTGCGCGACGACCTTCTTGTCGGACAGTCTGACAAGATTGTACGACGCTTCGATGTTGTAGATTTGGCCGCCCGCGTTGCCGTCGACCTGAACCAGCGTCGAGATAACGGATTCACGGATGGCAATATCCAGCCGATATTGCGGTGGGCTCGGCGAGCCCCCGCCTGTCGCCTGGAAAATCAGTTCATTGCGAATGCGCTGCCCGACGCGGCCCGGTATCGGCGCGATGTCGACCGAGGCGAGCTTCTCTTGCGTAGCAGCGCCGCCGATCGAAGAAGTACCGTACAGCGGCTGGAAGCCGGCGCTTCCGGCGCCACAGCCGCTGAGCACCAACAGAGCTGCAAATCCCAATGCCGAAAAAAGCGCGCAAGCGCCCCCTCGGCCGCTGCCGCCCCCTCGTCCGCTTCGACTTTCAGCCAACGACATTCACGATCCTTTGCGGAACTACGATGACCTTTTTAGGCTGTCGCCCATCGAGTGCGCGCAGCACTGACCCCAGTTTCAATGCCGCGGCCTCAACGTCTTCGGATTTCGCGCTACGTGAAATCACGAGTTCGTCCCGTCGTTTACCGTTCACCTGTACGGCAATGGTCACTTGATCGTCAACGAGTAGGTCCGGTTCGACCGCCGGCCAGGGTTCGTTCGCGACCAACGTGTTGTATCCGAGCCGCGCCCAGCATTCTTCAGCTAAATGCGGCATCATCGGGCCGATCATCGTAACCAGGAAAGCTCCGGCCTCGCGGGCAGCCCAGGCAATCTCGGGCCCGCTCTGGCTTAAGGCCGAGTAGAGAACATTAGAAAATTCGTGGATGTTCGCCACGGCGACGTTGAATCTCAATGCTTCGATGGCCCGCCCGACCTGATCGAGCGCACGGTGGGCGGCCTTGCGGATCTCAAGCGCTTCGGGCCCGAAGGTCTCGGGTCTCGCCCCTAGCTGGCCCGGAAACTTCTCGGCGATTTCGTCGACGATCCGCCAGACGCGCTGAATGAACCGGCCCGCTCCGGCGACGCCCGCTTCCGTCCAAATGACGTCGCGCTCGGGCGGGCTATCGGACAGCATGAACCAGCGGGCGCAGTCGGCGCCGTAATGCGCGATGATATCGTCGGGGTCGACGAGGTTCTTCCTCGACTTCGACATCTTCTCCGTTGCGCCGATGGTGACTTGCCGGCCGGTGGCGATTTCAATGGCACGGCGGTTTGCGCCCTCGCCTTCGAGCCGGACGTCACCCGGCAGCATCCAAAAGCCCTCGGGCGATTTGTACGTCTCGTGGGTCACCATGCCTTGCGTGAAGAGCGCCGCGAACGGTTCACGGGTGTTGGTGGCGAAGGACAGGTGCTCGGTATCGCACATGGCCCGGGCGAAAAACCGCGAGTAGAGCAGGTGGAGAATCGCGTGCTCGATGCCGCCGATGTACTGATCGACCGGCAGCCAATAGTGCGCCGCGTCGAGGTCAACCGGGGTCGCGGCTTCGGGCGCCGTGAAGCGCACGTAATACCATGACGAGTCGACGAAGGTGTCCATCGTGTCGGTTTCGCGCGTCGCGGGCTCACCGCACTTGGGGCAGTTGACGTGCTTCCACGTCGGGTGCCGCTCGAGGGGGTTGCCGGGCTTGTCGAATGTCGCGTCCTCGGGAAGCGTGATCGGCAGGTCCTTTTCCGGCACCGGAACGTCGCCGCATGTCTTGCAGTGGATGACGGGGATCGGACAGCCCCAGTAGCGTTGGCGCGAAATGCCCCAGTCTCGCAGGCGGAAATTGACCTTGCGTGCGCCCTGCGGCTTGCCACCGAGTTTCTGCGTTTCGAGACGCCGAGCCGTTTCCTCGAACGCAGCCTTTGTCGTGAGGCCGTCGAGAAAACGCGAATTGATCATCGTGCCTTCGTCTGTGTAGGCCGTGTCCTTCAGCTCGAACGTAGTGGCGTCTTCGCCGGGCGGCAAAATGACCGGCACAACCGGAAGCCCATAACGGCGGGCGAAGTCCATGTCGCGCTGATCGCCGGCCGGGCAGCCGAAAATGGCGCCGGTGCCGTACTCCATCAGGATGAAGTTCGCGACGTAAACGGGAAGCTCCCAGTTCTTGTCGAAAGGATGGATGGCGCGAATGCCGGTGTCGAATCCGCGCTTTTCAGCGGCCTCAATTTCGGCGACGGACGTTCCCAGCCGGCGGCATTCCTCGCAGAAGGCTTCGAGCTCCGGATTGTTTGCCGCCGCCTTGGCGAGCGGATGATCAGCCGCCACCGCCAGGAACGACGCACCGAAAAGCGTGTCGGGCCGTGTCGTATAGACCTCGAGTTCGTCGAAACCTTTGGGCGCGGTTTTTTTGTCCAGTGCCCAGCGAACCAGCATGCCGTCAGAGCGGCCGATCCAGTTCGCCTGCATCAGGCGCACCTTTTCAGGCCAATTGACCAGCGTATTGAGATCGCTCAGCAGCTCTTCGGCGTAGTCGGTGATCTTGAAGAACCATTGCGTCAGCTCGCGCTGCTCGACGAGTGCGCCGGAGCGCCAGCCACGGCCGTCGATCACCTGCTCGTTTGCGAGTACGGTGTGATCAACCGGGTCCCAATTGACCTTCGAGGACTTGCGATAGGCGAGGCCCTTTTTGAGCAGGTCTAGAAACAGCTTCTGTTGGTGCTTGTAATAGGTCGGCGTGCAGGTCGCGATCTCGCGTGACCAGTCGAGCGACAGACCCATCGACTTCAGCTGGCTGCGCATCGTCTCGATGTTGGCATAGGTCCACGTGCCAGGATCGACCTTGCGTTCCATCGCGGCGTTCTCGGCCGGCATGCCGAACGCGTCCCATCCCATCGGATGCAAGACGTTGAAACCCTTGGCGCGTTTGTAACGGGCAAAGACGTCGCCCATCGCGTAATTTCGCACATGCCCCATGTGGATGCGCCCGGATGGATAGGGGAACATCTCGAGCACATAGCATTTCCGGCGGTTTTTATCTTCGGAAGCGCGGAAAAGCTGGCTCTTTTCCCAGACGTGCTGCCAGTATCTTTCACGATCGGGCGCGTTGTAGCGTTCGGTGGCCATCGATTTTCGGAAGTCCAAGTCAGACGATGAAATTGTTTCCGGTAATGAGCCCAAAAGCATGCGGCGGGTCAAGGCAATAGCCCGGCCCGCCGCAGTCCGTACGCAATGTCGCACGTTTGCGACTTCAATGCTTAGCAGGTGTGGGCGCTTGCTCCCGCTTCGGCGACGGTTTGATCCTGGGCGCCGCTGCCGCCCGATACGCCGATCGCGCCGATGACCACGCCCCTTCGAATCCTTTAGTGGGATGCCGCCGGCAAAGATCATCACTCGGTCGTGGTTCGAAACGTGTATCCCGTAGAACCGGTCGCCGGGCTGGCTGTTTTCGGCGAGCTCTTTCGTCGAAATGTTGAAGGCGCGCGAGGTGAAGGCTTTATTGATGGCGATGTTGATCGACCCGATCCAGGCATTATCCATCCGAATGTGCGACATGAGATTTGCACCTTCGTCGACGACCGCGATGTTCATCGGCTGGCCAATCTCGATGGCCTTCTTTTCGGCGGCGTCGATGATGCGGCGGGCGTCGGCGAGTTTCAGCATGGGATTTCCTTCCAGGATTATGGTCGACATGTACATGCTACGGACCCTGCGCAAATTGCGACAGTTGTCCGCCAGCCGGCAGAGAGCCTAAGGGATGTTGAAAGTGGGGAAGTCAGTGACGAGCGACCGCTATCATGAAAGCGCGGCCGAAAAGTTAAGGCGCGTGCGCGACGAGATCGCCCTGGCCGCCAAGGCTGCCGGGCGGCCGGAGGGGGACGTCGAACTCATTGCGGTTTCAAAGACCTTCGACGCGGCGGCGGTGCGCCCCGTGATCGCCGCCGGGCAGCGCGTCTTTGGCGAAAACCGAGTCCAGGAGGCGCAACGCAAATGGCCGGCACTCCGCGCCGAATTCGCCGGCCTCAAATTGCATCTCATCGGACCTTTGCAATCCAACAAGGCAAAAGAAGCGGTCGCCCTCTTCGATGCCATTCATACAATCGACCGGCCAAAGATCGCGAGGGCGATTGCGGCCGAAATGGCAACACAGAACCGCAAGCTTCAGCTGTTCGTGGAGGTGAATACCGGCGAGGAGCCGCAGAAGGCCGGCGTGCTGCCGCGAGAGGCGAAGGCATTCGTCGATTTTTGCCGCAACGAATTGAAGCTCGAAATCGCAGGCCTGATGTGTATCCCACCTCTCGACGAGGAACCGGCCGTGCATTTCGCGTTTCTGGCAAAGCTCGCACGGGAGATGGAACTCAATAGTCTCAGCATGGGGATGAGCAGCGATTTCGAGTCGGCGATCGCATTCGGCGCGACGCAGGTGCGCATCGGCAGCGCGATTTTCGGGAATCGATGAAGTTATGCTTGCGGCGTGACAAACGTCACCATTCGCAAGTTCCATTTGAGCCCGCATCGTCGGCAATTGCTCGAGCGGTACTTTCGCGTTAATGCATGTTGCGAAATGTTTGGCCGATTCTTAGGGGCGGGCCAGGCGTGGAAGCTAACGCGGCACGCAAGGTTCAGACCTCGTTGAAGCAGGCGACGGATCGCGTCGTCGTCTGTGCCTGTACAAAGAACCGGCGGGCAATGTTCCTCCGGTGCTTCAACTCTCTTCTCAATCAGCGAATACCTCAAGGCTCGCTGGAGCTTAGTCTCGTCGTTGTCGATAATTCAGCGACGCCGGGGAGCGAGAAACGGTCGCGCTCCACCAGGATGGCGAGGTGCCGGTTCTCTATGTTCACGAACCGAGAGCCGGGATTCCCGTCGCCAGGAATGCAGCGCTTGAGGCTGCTAAAAGCATTTCCCCAGATTGGATCGCATTTATTGACGATGACGAAGTTGCACTGCGCGACTGGATCGCGCGGCTGCATGCCGTAGCCGTGCATTACGGCGCCGACGTCGTGTCCGGCTGGGTCGTGCAAGTCGAGACGGCGGCCGAAGCTGAACTCGGTGCGCAAGGCTGGAAAATGCCGACGGCCTCTGGCGAAGCGCGCGATCGGCCGGCCTGTCCAACAGCCAACGTCATTTTTCGCTCCTGGATAGCGTCGGAGCCGTTATCGATGCGCTTCGATGAGGCGATGCGGTACGGCGGAAGCGATAGCGAATATTTTATGCGAGCTCACCAGCGCGGGGCGCGGATTATTAGTGTCAGAGATGCTGCGGTGTATGAAGAATATCCGCCAGAGCGTCGAACGCTCGGGTATCAATGCATGCGATCTTTCCGAGTTGGTACGACCACGAATTATAGGAAAAATCTTGGGCGTTGGCGGGGTACGATTGCCCTTACTCTTAGTGTCCTCAATAAGCTCGGATCGGCAACACTCGGCGCCTTGATCGCTCTTGTGGCCTTTCCCTTTTTCCGTGCGACTGCAGAGCGCAGCATGAGACGCAGCGCTAAGGCCGCCTCGTACGCGTTTGGCTGTGTTGGCCCAGCTTTCGGCGTCGGCACGCGCCAATACTGGTGAAATTCAATTATTGCAGCCGCGATTAGCGGCTAGCCGGTTTTCCCACCGCAATTTCGTCTCCCGCCGCATCAAAGCGAATGCCCGATGTTAGGCTCGTCGCTGATTCGGTTGCGGTGTTTGCGTTGACGCGATGGGGGGCAAAATGACTGCGTCTGCTCAAAAGAAGGATCCAGCCGTCGCCGAGGCTAACGCCGCCGCGTCGGAAGCGGCGCGGGACGCGCGCGAAGAAGCTCTGGAGCAAGCGAGCAAGAGCAAGGCCGCCGTTTCAAAGCTCGAAAAGACCGGAAAGGACACGGCCGCTTCGGCGCGCAAAACGTGGCATAACTTTCTTGTCGAGGTCTGGATCACGCCATTTAACTCGATCGAGTTCGGCTTCTGGAAGCGCGAGCGCAACCGCGGCAAGTCGCGCCAGTTCACCACCGACATGGATATTTTCGCCGAGATTATCGAGAACGGCGAGCGCACCGGCGTGCTTGGCTATCGCAATGAGCTGTGGAACGGCGCCACCGGCACCGACAAGCGGCTCGTTTTCAAGCTTTTCTCGGAAGCTTTGAACTGGAAGGCCAGCATGGACATGATGCTCGGCCGCTCAATTCAGCAAACGCTCGGTGCCAACGGCCTTCCGATCACCGCCTACTCGATCAACACCAGCGACGATGATTTCATCATTTATCTCGA
The DNA here is from genome assembly GCA_963833715.1 of uncultured Alphaproteobacteria bacterium. Taxonomy (GTDB): domain Bacteria; phylum Pseudomonadota; class Alphaproteobacteria; order Rhizobiales; family Hyphomicrobiaceae; genus Hyphomicrobium_B. Next base: position 136,573 of record CAWHZB010000012.1, on the reverse strand, counting down.
GCGCTCAGGCCACAAGTGGCCGCTGCTTCCAGAGCACTTCTCGTTTTTCGTCATGCACGAGGGCGTGCCGAAGTTTTATTATTTCAAACGAGCCCTCATCAATATTGGCGGAGATTATACGCTGATCGACCAACACGGCGAAAAAGTTGGATACCTCGACGGCGCGCTGTTGACGATCGGCGGCAAATGGCGAGGCAAGTTGCGCGGCGATCATGCTGATCCGCGCATCTTGATGGTGATGAAGCTGTTCGCCGGGATGATCGTCTTCAACGGCGAGGCGCGACGCCATGTGAGGCGGCTGGCACGTGACATTCACGCGGGCCGGTTGATACCGGATATTCAGCGCCAGGAAGCCGACCTCTATATGAATCCACGGCGCATTCGCTGAGCGGGCGTCGATTGCCGAAAGCAATGGCTGTCAGATTTGGTCTTTGATCAAACAGCCTTGTCACTCGTCAATCCGCGAGCTTTCTCGATCACTTCAAACCATTCGCGAATACGCTCAGTCGCGCGCTCGATCACGATAGCGTTGGAAACGTAGTCGCTGGGACCTTCGATCCGCACGGCTGAACGAGCTTGCAGCGTGCGCTTCTTCTAGTCATTCAGCGTTTGCTCGGGATTTGGCGCTGCTGTGATCACTGCGTCGAGGGCATGGCCCGCGAGTATTTTGGCAGCCAGCGCCTCGCCTCGAAGATCCGAAAGGTCATCGGCGAGTTCGGTGAACATCGTCTTGAGCACCTCAAGGACCGAGTCCAATTCTGCGGACATATAAGTTTCCTGGAGTGAGTTGCCGACTCCGGCACTCAATGTGCTCATGGCTAGTCGCGATTTGTGCGGGCTCGGACGTGATATCGGCACGCTCGTTACCGGTGCCGCGGCCGGCGCCTTGTTCGTCACGATGTTTCAAGTCTCCACCAACAAGTGGCAGATCGACGACGTGCTGGGCGTTGGGCGCTGCACGGTTTGTCCGGCCTGTGGGGCGGGATCGCTTGCGGTATTTTCGGTCTTGAAATGCTGGGCGGCATCGGCGGCGTGTCGTTCGCATCGCAACTCGTCGGTTCTATCGGCGGGGCGGCGTTCGGCTTCCTGGCAGGAACCGCTGTTTACGGGGTGGTCGATCGTGTGTTCGGGTTTCGCATGTCGCCTGACGACGAGCGGCGCGGCGCAGACCTATCCATCCATAAGATCGGCGCCAATCCGGAAGACGATTTCCGGATGGGCGGGCGTTTAGCCGCTAGCGTTGCGGAGCCAGCGACGACGTCCGGCGGCTTGAGGTGACACGCCAGATCGTGTTGCCGACGTCGTCCGCGACCAGTAGCGCCCCGTCGGAGCCGATTGCTACTCCGACGGGGCGGCCGCGCGCATTGCCGCTGGTGTCAAGGAAACCTGTCAGCACATCCTGCGGATCGCCGGCCGGTTTGCCATTTGCGAATGGGACGAAGATGACCTTGTAGCCGCTCGGCGTGCTGCGGTTCCACGACCCATGCTGACCGATGAATGCGCCGTGAGCAAACCGCTCCGGCAGGCCGCGATCCAATGAGAACGCGAGGCCGAGCGATGCGGTATGCGCGCCGAGCCCGTAGTCCGGCACCGTTGCTTTTGCCACCAGGTCCGGGCGCTGCGGATTTACGCGATCGTCGATGTGCTGGCCGAAGTAGCTATAGGGCCAGCCGTAAAATGCGCCGTCTTTGACGGACGTCAGATAGTCGGGAACGAGGTTGTCTCCTAATTCGTCGCGCTCATTGACGGCGGTCCACAGCGTGCCCGTCGCCGGCTCCCATCCGAGGCCATTCGGATTGCGCAGTCCAGAAGCATAAACGCGCGATACGCCCGTCTTCGGATCGATTTCTAGAATGGCGGCGCGGTTGGCTTCTTTGTCGATGCCTTTTTCTGCTGCGTTGCTGTTCGATCCGACTGTCACGTAAAGCCGCGAGCCGTCCGCATTCGCGATGACGTTCTTGGTCCAATGGTGATTTATCGGGCCGGCCGGAAGATCGGCGACTTTCACCATTGGAGTTCTGATCCGCGCGTCTCCCGTATGATATTCAAACTTCACCAGGGCATCGGTGTTGGCGACATAGAGCGTGTTGCCGACAAGGGCCATTCCGAACGGCGAGTTGAGCCCTTCGAGAAATATGTGCCGGGCTTCGGCGGAACCATCGGCCTTCACACCACGCAAGAGAATGATGCGATTGGGACTTGGCTCGCGGGCTCCGGCGAACGTTTGAGCAAGCCCGCTAAACCAGGCTTTGAGACCTGTGCCATCTTGCGGCCGCTGCGGGCCATTCGTTTCAGCGACGAGCACATCGCCGTTCGGTAGCGTGTAGATCCAGCGTGGATGATCAAGCCCTGAGGCGTAGGCCGTGACCGCAAGATCCGATGGCGTCGACGGCTTCTCGCCGATCGTCCAGCCGATCGCTCTCGCTACGTTGATCGTTGGAACCAAGCTCGTCGTGGGTTCAGGAAGCTGAGGGTTCGGCCCGAAGCCTGGCTGCTTGCCGTTATCCGCGTCAGCTAAAGCAGGCATCGAAGCCAACATTCCGACAGCGGCGCCGAGGCCAAAAACGAAAGTGCGGATCGTCATAATATGTAGCCTCTGCCGGAGCTCTCGCGGCGAGAACATCATGTCGAGGCTACGTCTGTAGGTGTCAAAAGTTCCAAATTGGCGCGTTATGTAGCCGATGGGCGGCTAGACGGGCGGTGGGTTGCGTTCCGCGAATCCGCTCTGATGCCAGTAGGGGTAGGGCTTCGGTGTCGCGCTGGCAGCGTCGAGCCTTTTGATTTGCTCCTCGGTCAAACTCCAGCCGATGGCGTCGAGATTGTCCTTGAGCTGCTGCTCGTTGCGCGCACCGATGATGACGCTCGAAACGGTTGGGCGATGAAACAGCCAGTTGAGCGCGATCTGCGGGATCGATTTTCCGGTTTCTTTCGCGATGCTGTCGAGAGCATCGACGACGCGAAACAAGTGTTCGTCATCGACCGGCGGGCCCTTGTCTGCGGTCTTGTGCAACCGGCTCGTTTCCGGCAACGGCTGCCCGCGCCGTATTTTGCCCGTAAGCCGGCCCCAGCCGAGCGGACTCCATACGATTGCGCCAATTCCTTGATCCAACCCAAGCGGCATCAGCTCCCACTCGTAGTCGCGGCCAATCAATGAATAGTAAGTCTGGTTCGCGACGTAGCGCGGATAGCCATATCGGTCCGCAACGCTCAGCGACTTCATCGCATGCCAGCCAGAGAAATTCGAAAAGCCGACATAGCGCATCTTTCCGACGCGAACCAATTGATCGAGTGTCGAGAGAACCTCTTCAGGCGGCGTCATCGCGTCGAAGCCGTGCAGCTGGAAGAGATCGATGTAGTCCGTCTGCAAGCGGCGCAGCGATTCATCGCACGTCCTCAATAAATGTAAGCGTGACGAGCCGACGGCATTGGGATCGTCGCCAAAGCGGAATGTCGCTTTCGTCGAGATCAGGACTTTGTCGCGGCGTCCCTTCAGGGCTTCGCCGAGAACAGCCTCCGAGTTGCCGTTGGAATAGACGTCCGCCGTGTCGAACATCGTCACGCCAGCGGCGAGGCAGAGGTCGATCATGCGACGCGCCGCGGCGGTGTCCGTCGTGCCCCAGGCACTGAAAAATTCGCCTGTGCCTCCAAATGTCGCCGCGCCAAAACTAAGGAGGGGAACCATAAGTCCCGAGGCGCCGAGCCGTCGATATTCCATCAATACGTCTCTTCAAATGTCCGATATAGAGCGCAAAACTGCGCGCGATTGCCGCAGCATAACGACCCAATTAAAACGCCGCTATTCGATCACGGTTTGCGACATTCTGAAATCAATCATCACAGTTTTCTCGCCCATGGGTAGAGATCGTCCTCATTTGCAATTGAGCCAACGAAGTTAACGTTCGAATAACTAAAGCCGAATCGCGTTACGCGTGCGGGTTGTACGGCAAGATGACGATATGCCGCGCGTCGAATTCCCCCTTGTTTTCGCCACGTTGCGACGCTGGATGCGCCCCGTTTGTGAAGACAAGTAGAGGAGAGTTAGTATGCGATTGAGGTTATTCGCGATGGCGTTGGGTCTGACGTCTATTGTCGGAACAGCGACCGCGGAAGCGCGTCCATATTACGGTAATGGCAACGATGGCCGTATGGAGCGCTCACACGCGAATTGGACCGGCGCGCGTCAATATTCACATCGCCAATATTCGCACCGCCGGTATTCAAATCATCGGTCCTCGAACCGCCAATATGCGCGTCGCGACTATTCACACCGCGGCTACGCACATCACCGCCATGGCGCCCAGCGTCAGTATGCGCAGCGCCGCTACGGTCGTCGCACGTACGCGTCGGCCGGTCGTTCAGCAGGAGGCCGTCCGCGCGCTTGGTGCGGTTGGTGGATGCGGACGCAACTCGGTGGCGGTGCGGAATATAACCTTGCCGCCAACTGGCGGCATTACGGACGGCCCAGCGGACCGAGGGTCGGTGCCGTAGTCGTCTGGCGGCATCATGTCGGCATCATCACGGGACGTGCCAGCAATGGCCAGTGGGTCGTCAAATCGGGCAACGATGGCAATCGTGTCCGCGAGCGGCCGCAGTCCGTCGCAGGTGCCGTATTCCGCGCCGGCTAAGCTGCAAACGCCGACTAGAGAGAACAAAGGGGCAGGCTGAACCTTCGGCCTGCCCCTTCGGCATCGAGGACGCGACGCGCTGTTCTTGAGCTGCTTCCCGAGATTTTTGCCCATCAGCAGGGCCCCCGAGCGCGGCTTCTGGCGACGAGAAAATTCGACATCGCCGACAAGACGTTAGCAGGCTCTCGGCGTTTCTGCGTGCCCCGGCCGGCGTCTGCCTTCGCCTCAAGATGAGCCAATTTGGACGCGGTGCTGACCCGTCGGTAACCTTATGGAAACGCGCAGGCGTCAAGGTTACTGCCGGCAGCTTTCCGGCTCAACCGGGCGAGACGTAGCCAAATCCGGCGCGAACACGGTGCGCGTCGCTTTGGTTCAGGGTCCCGCGTCGATCCGGGAAGCGCTCGAACGCACGATTTCCGTGCTGCGTTAAAAGAGTTCGTTCGCGCAGATGTCGCTCGATACGAGAGGAATTGATCCTCAGAGGCTGCTGCCGCAGTCTTTGGAGGACCGGCTTTTAGGCTGGCTCGGCCGCTTCGGCGGAATGTTGCTGCTCGTCTCGACGTTGACCACCTGGATCAGCCTTGTGTCGTGGTCGGTCTTCGACCCAAGCCTGACGCACGCCACGACGACTGCACCGCGCAACTTCGCCGGACCCGTCGGCGCCATCATTTCCGACCTCCTGTTCCAGATGCTCGGCTTCGCGGCAGCCTTGGCGCTGATTGCACCGTTGGTCTGGAGTATCGAGATGCTTAGGTCCGAGCGTGTCGTGGCCGGCCGCTCGAAGGTCGGCTTTTATCCGCTGTCCGTCCTCGCGCTTGCCGGCGCCATTTCATCGCTTCCGGTTTATGACGGCTGGCCGCTGCGCCATGGATTCGGTGGCCTTCTCGGCGACGGATTGTTTCATCTGGCGGTGAAGCTTTTCGGTATGGTCAATGAAGAGCGGGCGCCGTTGGCGGCCGGGCTCGTGCTGGCGGTCGCAGCCGTTCAAATGTCCGGCAGAGCCATCGGTTTTGAACCAGAGACAGTGATGAAGTCCGTGCTCGCTTCGCTTTTGACGGCGTGGCGGCGTGCGCTCGCTGAGACGCCTGCGCCGGCAGAGCCCGTCGAGCAGCAGACAATTCCCGAGGTTTTGTCCGGGCGGTTCGGATGGCCGTGGTCGCGCACCCGAAAGACGGAGCTTGCGGACATCAGATTGAGCGACAGCGCGCGAGCCTTCGAAGCACCTTTCCTGTCGACGGCTGTGGCGCCGTTATCACCCGCGCCCAGATACTCCCGCGACGATGCCATCGCGCCGAGCGATGTTTCGACGCCGAACGGTGAGCACCAGTTCGCCGCACATACGCTGTCTTCGCCGCCAGATGCTGGCGTGGCCGAGCGACAGTTCGACGATCAATTGCCGGAAGACGACTTCGGCCGAAGCTTCGATTTCGACGACAACACAGATACTTCAAGCATCGCCATCGCAAAGCGCTTTGCTCCGGCTTCGGCCGGCATTGTTCGGCCGTCACCTCCGCCGCAACTGAAACCGCCAACGCCAACGGCGGCGCCGCCACCGGCCCCTGCCCCTCCTCCGAAGGCGACGAACGGTCTCCTCGGCAGCCTGGCGCGTGGTCGCGCCGAGCCGCCGCAATGGCGGCGGCCTTCGCTCAATATGCTGAAGCGGCCGGCCGCCGCGAAGCCGCGTCCAGAACTTTCGCAAACGGTGATGCGCGGCAATGCGCGATTGCTTGAAGACGTGCTCGCCGACTTCGGCATTAAGGGTGAGGTCAAGGATATTCGTCCGGGGCCCGTCGTCACGCTTTACGAACTCGAACCCTCGCGCGGCACGAAGTCATCGCGCGTCATCGGGCTTGCAGAAGACATTGCGCGGTCAATGAGCGTCGCGAGCGTTCGTGCCGCCGTCGTGCCGGGGCGCAATGCGATCGGTCTTGAGTTGCCAAATGCGCGACGCGAAGCCGTGCTCTTGCGTGAAATTCTCGAAGCCGAGACCTTCAAGGCGAACACCGCGACGCTGCCGCTCGGATTGGGCAAATCGATAAGCGGCGAACCCGTTGTCGCCGATCTGGCGCGCATGCCGCATCTGCTCGTTGCCGGAACCACGGGCTCCGGCAAGTCGGTCGGCATCAATGCGATGGTTCTGTCGCTGCTTTATCGCCATGCGCCGGAAGACTGCCGCATGCTGATGATCGATCCGAAGATGCTGGAACTCTCCGTTTACAACGGCATACCGCATCTTTTGACGCCGGTGATCACCGATCCACACAAGGCCGTCGCGGCGCTCAACTGGGTCGTGCGCGAAATGGAAGAGCGTTACAAGCGCATGGCCGCGCTTTCGGTGCGCAACATCGACGTCTTCAACAACCGCATCCGCAATGCCAAGAAGCGCGGCGAGATCCTATCGCGCACCGTTCAAACCGGATTCGACAAGTCGGGCCAGGCGCGCTTTGAAACGCAGAAAATGGATCTTGAGCCGATGGCGCGCATCGTCGTCATCGTCGATGAGTTTGCGGATCTGATGATCGTTGCCGGCCGCGAGGTCGAGGCGTCGGTGCAGCGGCTGGCGCAGATGGCGCGCGCTGCCGGCATTCATTTGATCATGGCGACGCAACGCCCGTCGGTCGACATCATCACGGGCACGATCAAGGCCAATTTCCCGACGCGCATTTCATTCAAAGTCACGTCGAAAATCGACAGCCGCACTATTTTGAACGAGCAGGGTGCCGAGCAGCTGCTCGGCCAGGGCGATATGCTCTATTCGACGGGTGCGGGACAATTCGTGCGTGTGCACGGAGCTTTCGTCTCGGACGAGGAGGTTGTGGCATTCGCTGAGGCGTTGCGAAGCGAAGGGACGCCCAACCTACGTCGCCGGCATTACTGATGTTCCGGTACAATCAGAAATCGCAAGCGGTGCTCGCGAGCCTAGTGCTGATGATCTTTACGACCGGGCCGTGGCGGTGGTGCTGAAAGATGGCAAGGCGTCGACGAGCTACATTCAGCGGCGCCTTTCGATCGGCTACAACCGCGCCGCCGATCTGATCGAGCGGATGGAGCGCGAGGGCCTTGTTTCCGCGGCGAACGGTGTCGGCAAGCGCGAAATCCTGGTTCCGCGCAACGGCGCTGAAGCTGCGGCTTGAGACTCGGAGATAACCGAGCGGCGTTAGCCGCCTTATGCTCGGAAGTCACACGCCAGGGCAGAACAAGAAGTCCGCCTAGTTCTGGACGCAATCATTGTTGAAACGGTAATATGCGTGCGGAGCCTGAATGGCTCGGGGACGCGGGGGCCGCGATGGGAAGACGGATGAGGGATTTCTTACGCCTGTTGGGCTGTGCGGCGGCTGTCGTCGCCTGTGCCGGTGATGTGCTGGCTCAGGATCCGAACGGACCTGCAGCAACGCTCGCCGCTGCGCCGATTGGGCAGTCAAAGCAGGCCGTCGGTGGTTGGACTGGCGAAGTTGCGCCGACAAATACGGCTGGGATTACTCTCGACGCACATCAGACGAAACTCGTCCAGCAGGTGAGCAGCTATTTCGCGTCGCTGCAAAGTCTCAAGGGCGAATTCGTCCAGGTTGGCGCCGACAAGAAGCGCATGAAGGGCAAGTTTTTCGTCAAACGGCCCGGCCGCTTCCGCTTCGATTACGCTTTGCCGTCGAGGCAAGTCATCGTTTCCGATGGAGAATATCTCGCCATTCAGGATTTGGACTTGAACAACGAGGACCGCATCGCTCTCGATCAGACGCCGTTCCGTCTGCTGCTGCGAAAAGATGTCGACCTGTTGCGAGATGCGAAGATCATCGAAGTCCAGCAGGCCGACGATCTCATCGTGCTCGGCATCGAAGACAAAAGTCCCAACTCTCCAGGGCGGATTAAACTTTTTCTTGCGACGAAGCCGAGCATGGAATTGAAGGAATGGGTGACCACCGATGCCCAGGGGCTCGACACGCGGATCGAGCTCTCGCAATTGGTTAAAGCTGAAGACCTTGATGCAAATTTATTTACAATTCAACAGCTTGGGGCGCACAGAACGACGCCTAACTAGCAATACCGAGGCGAATCAAGGTGTTGCGCTTCAGTCCCGGAGCAATACCTAAGCGGCGGATAAGTGTTCACGTTTTCGTGAAGACCTCACGCGGGCTCTATTGAATTTTGGAGCTTTGCGCTTAACTCAATCGTATGCAGGCGGCGTCACCCTGTATTCGGTAGTGCCCCCCGTCTAGCCGAAGACGCCGCCTCTGGCATCGGTTTCCCTCCCGGTGCCGAGCGCGAAAAGCGCAAATGGCGCCCAGTTCCTCCCCCCGGGACTGGGCGCTCTTCTTTTTTAGCTTCGAAAATTTCTTTTGATCGCGCGCGGTACAACCGATTTCGCGTGATATTTTTTTAGTGGACGACGGGAGCGTGCGCGGCTGAAGCAAGTCCTGGTTGCGCAAGCGGTATTGAAGCTGCTCTTGCCAGAGCCGTATCAACTGCATTGAGATCTTGAGCGAGACGGCGCAACCGACCAAAAATTTGGGAAGAAAAATGTTCGACGAGCGCCGACTCGTCTTCCATCAATTCGCGCATGCGTTCGCGAGTTAGTCGCAGTGCTTTGACCGGGCTTTGTGCGATGATCGTCGAGACGTGCACGACGTCGACGAGCATTGCGAGCTCCGAGATGATCGCGCCTTCAGGAAGCAATTCTCCGCGTGAATGACCGCCATCCTCTTCAAGCCGGATGCAACGGCCCGAAACGATCACGATCGCAGCGTCGCTGAGTTGATTTTCTGCGGCAATGACATCGCCCGGAGCGTAGATGACGCGCTCGGCGCGGCGTGCGATCTCGGTCAAATGCAACGGTGCCAGGCCGCGAAAAAGCGGCAGGGACAACAGCGGTTTGACGAGGGCGTCGATGGCCATCGGTCAAGGCTCCAGTCAAATACGAATTAGAATATCTGAACGCGACTGACACGAGGCACGCCTGCTCGTACGACACGCAGGAACAGTCTTTCAATACACGACTTCGCCCTAGCTCGAAACAGCTCAGTTCGCCTGCAGACAAGCTCTGTGGAGCGATTTGAACAACTTTGAATCAACGTTCGGAAAGCTGTGTACTCACTTGCTGAGCACCAGCTTCACGGCGCGAGTTTATAGCCGCCGCTCTCGGTGATCAGAAGTTCGGCGTTCGAAGGATCCTTTTCGATTTTCTGACGCAAGCGATAGATATGCGTTTCAAGCGTATGCGTCGTAACGCCCGCGTTGTAGCCCCAGACTTCGTGCAAGAGCACGTCACGCGAGACGACCCTGTCGCCGGAACGAAACAGATATTTGAGGATCGACGTTTCTTTTTCCGTCAGCCGGATTTTGCTGCCGGATTGATCGATAAGAAGTTTCGAGGCTGGTTTGAACGTGTAGTGGCCAATGGCGAAGATTGCATCTTCGCTCTGCTCATGCTGGCGCAACTGGGCGCGGATGCGCGCCAGGAGGACCGCGAATTTGAACGGCTTCAGGACGTAGTCGTTGGCGCCTGCATCGAGCCCCAAAATTTGATCGGCGTCCGATGTATTGCCGGTGAGCATGACGATTGGCGTTTTGAAGCCCGATTTGCGCAATTGCTTCACGGCTTCGCGACCGTCCATATCGGGCAAGCCGACATCGAATACGACGAGATCGAAGCTGCCGCTTTTGGCCGCTTCGATGCCCTTGCTCGCGGTACCCGCTTCCGAGACCTCGAATTCATCGTGCAAGACGAGCTGATCTTTTAACGAGGTGCGCAGATCATCATCGTCGTCGACGAGAAGGACCTTTCGCGCCGTGCTCATGGACGGGACTCCGGTTTTTTTGACTGCCTCGGGGGCGGGGGGACACTAGCATCGCACGACGGCGCAACATAGGCTTTGATAAGAAACAGACAAGAGGAATGGGCGGTTCCCACATGGAGTTGCAAAGGCCGGTGCGGAAGGCCAAGGGGCGGAAAAAACTCGTTGTAAGAGCCATCTCCGCTGCATCGAAGCGTGGCCGTCTACAGCTCGGTCCCTTTCAAATGCCGTGCGCCCTTGGACGCCGTGGCGTTAAAGTGCTGAAGAGGGAAGGCGATGGTGCGACGCCGCGCGGACGGTATCCTTTACGGTGTGTTCTCTACAAGCCAGAATTGGTTGCGAGGCCAAGAACTGCCCTCGATCTTCGCGCGATGCGGGTGACCGATGGTTGGTGCGACAGCCCATCCGACCGGAATTACAATCGCTCTGTCCATCTTCCCTATCCTCAAAGTGCCGAACGCCTGTGGCGCGCGGACGGAATCTACGACGTCGTCGTGGTGCTCGGCTATAACGACGTGCCAAGGGTTAGGGATCGCGGCAGCGCCATCTTCATGCACATTGCGCGCCCCGAGCTTGCCGCCGACGGATGGATGTATCGCCTTGCGCAAGAGCGACCTGCGTCGCGTGCTCAGAGCATTGTCGCGCACCAGCGAAATCGTCATCGAAATTTGAGGGCAACAAAAAAGGCCCGGCGTATCGAGCCGGGCCAGTTGAGCACGTCTAGTGGGACGCGTGCTCGGGAGATGATGGCGATCGCCCGCGGATCGAGAACGAGCCGCGGGCCTTTTTTGATCAGTAGTTGTAGGCCCGCTCGCCGTGATCGGTGATGTCGAGACCCTCGCGTTCCTTTTCCTCGGTTGGCCGAAGACCCATGACGATGTCGACCAGCTTGAAGATGATCGCGGAGCCGAGGCCGCTCCACAGCAGCGTCGTGCCGACGGCTTTGGCCTGTGCCGTCACCTGAGCGACCATGTCGTAAGTGCCTGCCGTCAGCTCGCCGGGCTTCGAGAGATAGTCGGCGATCCCGGCGCCACCCCAATCGGGATTGACGAGAAGGCCGGTTCCCAGAGCGCCGATGATGCCGCCGATGCAGTGGACACCGAACACATCCAAGCTGTCGTCGTATCCGAGCGCGTTCTTGATCGCCGAGCAGAAGAAGAAGCAGACCGGGCTGACCACGAGGCCAAGAACGATCGAGCCCATCACACCGGAGAAGCCGCAGGCGGGTGTAATCGCGACAAGACCCGCCACAACGCCGGAAGCAAGACCGAGTGCTGATGGCTTACCTTTCGCGATCCATTCAACGATCATCCACGAAAGAGCCGCAGCACAGGTCGCGATGAAGGTGTTGATGAACACCTGACCCGCGAACTGATTTGCTTCGAGGTTAGAGCCGACGTTGAAGCCGAACCAACCAACCCACAGCAGTGCAGCGCCGATCATCGTCAGGACAAGCGAGTGAGGCGGCATCGCTTCTCTGCCGTAGCCGATGCGTCTGCCGAGGATGAGTGCGCCGACCAGGCCGGCGATGCCCGAGTTGATGTGAACGACTGTGCCGCCGGCGAAGTCGAGTGCGCCCCACTTGAAGGCGAGGCCGGCATCCGACGTCACGGCGTCAAGTGCCGCCTGGGCCTGGCCTTTCGCAGCGCCCGATGCCGCCGCGACGGCTTTCGCAGCATTGCCTAACGCATCCGGACCGCCCCAGTACCAGACCATATGGGCGATCGGGAAGTAGATGAACGTCACCCACAGTGCCATGAACACCAGCATCGACGAGAACTTCAAGCGCTCGGCGACGCCGCCGAGGATGAGGCACGGCGTGATGCAGGCGAAGGTCATCTGGAAGACGATGTAGACGTATTCCGGTATGTAGACGCCATTCGAGAACGTGGCTGCGAGCGTTGTCGAATCCACTCCCTTCAAAAACGCCTTTGAGAAGCCGCCGACGAAGTCGTTCAGCGCGCCGCCATTCGTGAAGGCCATCGAGTATCCGTAGAACACCCAGATGATCGCGACGAGGCAGAGCGTTGCGAAGACCTGCATGAACATCGACAGCATGTTCTTCGTGCGGACGAGGCCGCCGTAAAATAGCGCAAGGCCCGGCACCGTCATCAGAAGGACGAGCACCGAGGCGATGTACATGAAGGCGGTGTCGCCTTTGTTCGGCACGGGGAGTGCCGGTGCAGCTGCTGGTGCCGCGGTCGTCGCTGCTTCCTGCGCCAGTGCAGGATCGATGAGCAGCGCGATTGCACCGAGCGCCCCCAGGGCCCCTGCGCATCGCGCTATGGTTCGAAACGTCATGTTATGTGCTCCCTGATTGAACCAACGAAATGCAGGATTGAAGTTCGTCCTTAGAGCGCGTCGTCGTCCGCCTCACCGGTGCGGATGCGCACCGTGTGCTCGACCGGAGACACGAAGATTTTGCCATCGCCGATTTGGCCGGTTTTCGCGGCGCGCTGGATTGCGAGAAGTGCCTTCTCGGCCTGCTCATCGGGTACGACGACTTCGATTTTGATTTTGGGCAGAAAGCTCACGGCGTACTCGGCACCGCGGTAAATTTCGGTATGGCCCTTCTGGCGGCCATAGCCTTTGACTTCCGTCACGGTCATGCCCTCCAAGCCGAGGTCAGTCAGTGCGGAACGGACTTCCTCCAGCTTGAATGGCTTGATTACCGCCGTAATGAGCTTCATAGGGCGCCCCCTTTCTCTTTGCTCCGGTCGCAAGCAACCAGACGCTCCAGCAACAGTCTCACCGCCACGTCGCCGCAGAGACTTCGCGTTAAGGGAGTCAAGACCCGTGCCAAGTCAGGTGCGATTTCTCAAGCCGTTGAAAAGCAATGCGGAACCCAGAGTTCCAGCCGACGTCCCGGGCGGCAGTGAAAAGATCGATGCACGAAATTTGTGCACTTAGGCGAGTTTGCTCGTCATTTGAGCATGAATGCAGTCTGGCGTGGGCGCATCAGGCCCTCCTGCACCGTCGAGGCGACGAGGCGCCCCTGGCGGTCGAAAACGGCGCCGCGGCAATACCCACGCGCCCCGAACGCAGTCGGGCTGTCCTGGACGTAGAGCAACCAGTCGTCCGCCCGGAACGGCCGGTGAAACCACATCGCGTGGTCGAGGCTCGCAAGTTGTATGTCGCGATCAAACAAGAGTTTGCCGTGGGCGATGAGCGCGGTGTCGAGAAGCGTGAAGTCCGACGCATAGGCGAGGACCGCCTGATGGATGTAGAGGGCATCTGGCAATGTGCCGTTGGCTTTGAGCCAGATCGATTGCGTCGGCTGCTGCGGCTGGCGGCTGACATAGCGCGAGACATCGACGATCCGCACATCGATTGGGTGTTCGCGACGCCAGTAGGCTCGCATGTTTTCCGGCAGATTGGCGAGCATGCCGCTCATCAGCTCTTTGGCGCTGGGTAAAGTCTCGGGCGGCGGCACGTTGGGCATTGCCGCTTGGTGGTCGTAGCCCTCCTCGTGCTTGTGGAACGAGGCACTCATCGAGAAAATGGCGCGGCCATGCTGGATGCCGCGGGCTCGGCGCGTGGTGAAGCTGCCGCCGTCGCGGATGCGTTCGACGTCGTAAATGATCTCGCGCTCCGGATCGCCGGCGAGGAGAAAGTAGCCGTGCATAGAGTGGATGGCGCGGCTGGAGTCCACGGTCAGCGCTGCTGCGACCAGCGCTTGCCCGAGTACTTGGCCGCCATATACGCGCTGCCAGCCTTCACTCGAGCGAGGGCCGCGGAACAGGTTGTCTTCGAGCGGCTCTAGCGTCAGCGTGGCGAGCAATTTCTCGAGCGCCGACGGGGCAGCGGGCAAGGTTGTCATGAGTAACTTTCTTCAATCGTTTGCGATGACGAGTGGGGACGAAGACAATGGCGCAGGACCGGCCTAAGCTGTCACGGACAGATTGAAAAGCAAGTCGAGGTAATGCCGCGTGGCCGCCGGTTCGGAGCCTGAAGAAAAGTTTGACATCGTCGTTGCAGGCGGCAGCTATGCCGGGCTGGCGTTTGTACGCGGCTTAGTGCAGGCGCTCGGCTCTGATTTGCGCATTGCGATCGTCGATCGCGTGCGCGGTCCGGCCGCGGCCCCGACTGACGGGCGGGCTTTTGCGATCTGGGCCGGAGCCAAGGCCGTTCTCGAAGGCCTCGGCGTTTGGCAGGCGATCGCCGGCGAAGCCGAGGCGATGACCTCGATCGAGATTTCGGATTCGGCCTTGCAAGATGGCATGAGGCCGACACGGCTGACGTATGACGCGCACACACCGGATGGTCAGCCGGCAGCCTACATGGTGCCCGCCGCAACGCTGAGCGCGGCACTTTACCAATCGATCGCGAACGAGCCTTCAGTCGTCTGGATTGCGCCGGCCGAGGCCGATGGCCTGGTGCTTACCGAGCGTGCGGCGGAAGTTCGGCTTCGCGATGAGCGAACGATCAGTGCGGCGCTTTGCATTGCGGCGGACGGCAGGAATTCGAAACTGCGCGAAGCGGCCGGCATCAAAACCGTCGGCTGGGCGTACGATCAAGTCGGGATCGTCGCGACGGTCCAATTCAGCGAACCGCACGGCGGCGTTGCGATCCAGCATTTTCTTCCGGGCGGACCTTTTGCAATTCTGCCGCTCAAGAACAACCGCGCCTGCATAACGTGGAGCGCCGAGGCGCGCGAAGCGGCGCGTGTCTTGGCCCTAGACGATCGGGGCTTTCTTGCCGAGCTCGATCGACGCATCGGCGGCCGGTTCGGGTCCATCGAACTCGTTGGGCGCCCGCAGTCGTGGCCGCTCGACATCAAATTGCCGCGCCGGCTGATCGCACGCCGCTTCGCGCTCATCGGCGATGCGGCGCACGGTGTTCATCCGATTGCCGGGCAGGGTGTCAATCTGGCGCTGCGCGATGCGGCGGCGCTGATCGAGGTTCTCGCTGATGCGGCGCGTCTCGGCCTCGACTTGGGTGATGGCACGCATCTCGAACGTTACCAGCGCTGGCGGCGTTTCGATTCGATGATGTCGGCGACGGTCTACGACGGTCTCAATCGTCTCTTCAACGTCGATAGTATCGTGCTGCGCGCCGGTCGCGGCGCAGCGCTGGGGGTGCTCGATCGGCTCGGAAGCGTAAAGCGGATGATCATCGCAGAAGCGTCGGGGATCAGCGGCGACGTACCTAAGCTTGTGCGGGGCTCCGCCGTCTAGCGTCATTATCATTCCGACTCCATGGCCGGGCTCGACCCGGCCATCCAGTGCCGAAAGAGAGATTTCGGTGTTTGGCCCCTAGATGGCCGCCTCAGAGGGCGGCCATGATGTGAAAGGGGGAGGATTCTCGCGGCTAATCTCGATCGTAGTGGGACTCGTCGTCCTCGCCCTCAGGGGGACGATTGATGACGATGGTGCCGGCCGCGAGATCGACGTGCGGCACCCACTGATCTTCAAACGGGATGAATTCTGTCGATGAGCCGGATGCCGGCTTCAGCTCGACGAGATCGCCGGCACCAAAGTTCTGCACGGCAACGATCTCCCCGAGTTCCGTCCCGTCGGGCGCGATCGCGCGAAGCCCAATCAGGTCGGCGTGGTAGTATTCGGACGCTGCCGCTTCCGGCAGCCGTTCGCGGTCGATGTAGAGTTTGGTACCCCGCAAAGTTTCGGCCGTCGTGCGATCGCTGACACCACCGATGCGGGCGATAATGCCATTGCTCGTGACGCGTATGAGGCCGAGCGAGAATTGTTTCGCCCCCGTCGCATCGATGAGGGGCCCGTAACTTGCGATTGTCTCGGGAGCGGCTGTGAAGCTCCGCACCAGAACATCGCCGCGGATGCCGTGAGCACCCGAAATTTCACCCAGCAGCACGCGGCGCTGACGCTTGTCGTTCATCCGAAGGTGATGCCGTGCGACGCTCACTTCGGCAAGGGGCCGAGATAGGTAATTTCGATATCACGGCTTTGCCACCAGGATCGTCGTGTTCTGACGCCGCGCTAAGGGGTCGATTTCGCCCGATATGCGCACGGCCGCAACTGCTTGGGATTCGCCTGCAGCACGCCCGTGTAGACCCTTCCTCCGGGTCGGCGCCGAACAGCCTTCCGGCCCGGCAAATCAAGACAACGCGGTAGGCCGCACCCGATGGTTGTTTGTATGGCAGAGGTGGCAATCTCGAAGAGTCCCTCTACAAGCGTTGGTTGCTTCAATTTGAACACGGTTCATGAAAATTGGCAGGGACTGTATCGCTCAAAATCCGGGCCAGTGAGACCGGCAACAAAAAGCCTCCCGAGTCGCACTCGGGAGGCTTTGACCGTTGGCGGCGAGGCAAAATTTAAGATGCGTCGCTCGGAGTGGCTTCGGCAGCCTGCGCAGCCTTTTCGGCTTCTGCTGCGGCGCGTTCCTGGGCCTTCTTCTTCGGCTTCGCCTTTTGCGGGTTGTTGGACGGCGTCCGCTTGGCAAGGCCGGCACCATCAAGCAGACGGAGGACACGGTCCGTCGGCTGTGCCCCGACCAAAAGCCAATGTTTGACGCGGTCATCTTTCAACTTCACTCGGCTCGGATCGTCTTTCTTAAGCATTGGATCGAAGGTGCCGATCTGCTCGATGTAGCGGCCATCACGAGGGCTCGAGCCATGAGCGACCACCACGTAGTAGTAGGGCCGCTTCTTGGCGCCGCCGCGCGACAAACGAATTTTGACGGACATCTTCTGGTTCTCCTGTTCGATGAATAGGCGTTGCGTCTAGGTGTTCACTTTTTCTTTCCCGGAAGCCCGGGGAATTTTGGAAGTCCGCCGGCCAGTCCGGGCAGGCCTCTCGGAAGGCCACCGCTCAGGCCGGGAAGGCCGCGTCCGAGACTCGATATCGAACCGCCCGAGCCGGAGAGACCCTTGGCAACTTGATCTTTGAGTTTTTCCGGGAGCTGCTCGAGGGCTTTGGGATCGAGCTTTGCAAGCTCCGCCTGCATCGACTGCAGCTCGGCCTCAGAAGGCCCGGCGCCCGTGCGGCCAAGGAATTTATTGAGCATGCCGCCGTTCTTGCCCATCGACTTCATCATGTCCGCCATCTGGCGGTGCATTTTTATGAGCTTGTTGATGTCCTCGACCTTGGTGCCGGAGCCGGCCGCGATGCGCCGTTTGCGCCGGGCGTCGAGGACTTTCGGATTGCGGCGCTCCTGCGCCGTCATCGACGAAATGATGGCGCGCTGGTGGACGAGGCTTTTGTCGAGACCGGCTTCGTTGATCTGCCCTTTGATCTTCGCGACGCCCGGCAGCATGCCGAGCACGCCGCCCATGCCGCCGAGCTTCTGCATCTGCTTCAGCTGATCGGACAGGTCCTCGAGGTCGAACGACCCCTTCTTCATTTTCTCGGCGATCTTCGTCGCCTTCTCGACGTCGATCGTCTGCGCTGCTTTCTCGACGAGGCTGACGACGTCGCCCATGCCGAGAATGCGCGACGCGATGCGCCCGGGATGGAAGTCTTCGAGTGCGTCCCACTTTTCGCCGACGCCGATCAGCTTGATCGGTTTGCCTGTGACGGCGCGCATCGACAGTGCCGCGCCGCCGCGGCCATCGCCATCAGCACGCGTCAAGACAATGCCGGTGACGCCGATACGGCCATCAAAGGCCTTGGCGGTGTTGACGGCATCCTGGCCCGTCAGTGCGTCGGCAACGAGCAAGACTTCATGCGGGTTAATCGCGGCTTTGACGTCGCGAACTTCGTCCATCAGCTCTTCGTCGACCGTCACGCGGCCGGCGGTGTCGTAGATGATGACGTCGTAGCCGCCGAGCTTGCTCGCATCCTCGGCACGGCGCGCAATCTGCAGCGGTGTCTGCCCGGCGATGATTGGAAGTGTCGCGACGCCCGTCTGCTCGCCAAGCACGCGCAGTTGTTCTTGCGCGGCCGGACGGCGCGTATCGAGCGACGCCATCAGCACCTTCTTGCGCTCGCGGTTCGTCAGACGATAGGCGATCTTGGCGGTGGTCGTCGTTTTGCCTGAGCCTTGCAGGCCGACCATCAGGATACCGACAGGCGGCGCGGCATAGAGATCGATCGGCGCGGCGTTGGAGCCGAGCATCGCAACGAGCTCGTCGTTGACGATCTTGACGACCATCTGGCCGGGCGTCACCGAGCGTAGCACTTCGGCGCCGACGGCTTTGGCTTTGACCTTCTCGGTGAAATCCTTGACGACCTCGAGTGCGACGTCAGCCTCGATGAGCGCCCGGCGGACTTCGCGCATCGCCTCGACGACGTCGCTTTCCGTCAGCGCTCCGCGCCGCGTCAACTTGTCAAGGACACCCGAAAGCCGCTCTGTAAGACTCTGAAACATTCAGCCGTTGTTCTGCCGGATCCCCGGCCCTGTTGCTGTTACGTGACCCTGAACGCTCAAATGGTGAGCCTTCGCGCAAAATACAAAAGCACCCGGGAGCGCCACGCGCTGCCGGATGTTAACCCCCCTGCCTCCCGACCGCTAAATGGCCATGTGCAGGGCGGCGGCTCTGGTTGTCAGGGCCGTCGGAATGGCGGGGGTATGAGCGATGTGGAGTGGTAAGTCAATATTTGTCGAAGCCGCGCCCGAAGCGAAGCCATGAGCGCGGCAAAACTTTTAGCGACGCTTCATCAGGAAGTGCAAATCGCCGTCATTGACCTTTCCGATCACCGCGTAACCTCTGTCTGTCAGGTCGGTAACCAACAAAAGGTCCCTATCGCTCGCAAGAGAGGAGTTCCCTTCAATTGCAGCCGCCAACTGTTGAGAATTCTTGGAGCTTTCAATCACAAAAAAAGATGTCAACTCGGCCCAATACGTCGAACTCGTTTCTTTCTTGATGGCATCGTTCACTGAACTCCAGCGACCCTGATACGTGGAGTCCTCATGGATCCGAAATGCTATGGCATGGATGGACATACGTCTCGTGTCTCCTTGATAGGAGACAGACTCTTGACAAGCTCAAAGGAGACGAGAAACTACTCCTGCGTTCACCAGAACGATTTGCCTGTTTCCGAGCCCTCTCGGGTTTCGGACGCAAATGAGGCCGTTGGGACTTGCCGGTCTTAGCGGCCTCGCAGCTTTTGGAACGCATGACGAACGTATGCACGGGAAATGACTCAAAATCAAGCGCTTGAGTTATTATGGCGTGTACGGCAAATCCGCGTGCGGAGTTTGCGTGCGGCAGGTTCCTAGAACCGGTAGCCGTATCTGAGGCCGATGCGGTCCAGGCCCTCGTTGTATTTCTCGGTGTAGGCGTTCGAGGTGTGCTCGAAATAGACCGACAGATCGTTGTGCTCGTCGAGGTGGTAGCCGACCTCGACAGGAATGTGAAACAGCACGCGTGATCCCAGCCACTTCTTGTCGGGATCGGAGCCGGCGCCGCCGATTTCGCCATCGTGGACGGCCGCACCGAGGCCGAGACCGAAGAAAAGCCCGGACGGGCAATCACCCTGCCAACGCGCATCAATATAGGCGTGGCTGGTATCGCCGCGCGTGTTGATCGTGCCGCCGATCACCGGCCGGATGGCGCCCCACGGCAGCGCCCAAGCCGTTGCAAATTGGGCTTCGACGTTTATATCGACGGCGTCGTGCTCAACCTGGAAGCCGCTCCATAGATCCGGCACGTCGTGCGCCAAGGCTCCGAGTTTCAGAGCGTAGAGAACATCGCCGGCTGAGGCATCGGCCGCCGCGCTCACGGCAACAACAGCCGCAAACCCTAACGCTGTGGCAACGCGCAGTGGCAAATTCATTGCGGGCCGGTGTTCCCTCGAGATGCGAACCAATCCCACGCTCTGCTCTCTTTTCCCCGGCGGGGCAAGCAGGCCGAAAGGAATACGCCGGAGAGGTGCGCCGCGATCACAGTAAGGACAGAGATTGGCTCCGCCGCGCTCGTTTCAAATGCTTGCCCCAGGCGTGTGCGATCTTGAACACCCGCCGCTGATAAGCCTTCTCGTCCGGGGTCAGGCAAATACAACAGGAACAATAGCAGGGCCTCGCGCGGGCGTATGCGACGCGGAACAAAAGCGGGCTCGGGCGTCGTAGGGAAGCTTGGGTCATTGAGATCTCGGTGCGGCGGGAGGTATTTGAAGGCTGTTGCGGCACGTAAACGGGTGGCTTCGAGCTTTGTTCCTTTTCGACTACATCGTCGGCCCGGCGGTTTCGCAATCGTCAAATAGGCACCCACAAACGTCGAATATCGTCCTGCGCGAATTGTCATTTTCCGCGCTTCTCTCCATATAGGGCAGAATGAGCGCCACGCCGCCTCTCCCGTTTGTGAAAATGAATGGTCTCGGCAACGAGATCGTCGTCGTCGATCTGCGCGGCAGCTCAAAGGTTTTCACTCCGCAGGAGGTTGCGGCAATCGCCGCCGACCGCTCGTCGCGCTTCGATCAGATGATGGTTCTACACGCCGCCAGGACCAAGGGCACCGAGGCTTTCGTGCGCATCTATAATGCCGATGGGTCGGAGGCAGGTGCCTGCGGCAATGGCATGCGGTGTGTCGGTTGGCTGCTGGCTCAGTCGGTAGGTAGGGATCGGTTAGCGGTTGAAACGCGCGCCGGCGTGCTCGGCACGCTGGTTACGGACCCAACGGCAATTACCGTCGACATGGGGGAACCGAAATTCGGCTGGCAGGACATTCCACTAGCGGAGGAATTCCGCGACACGCGCGCTATCGAGCTGCAGGTCGGCCCGATCGATAGTCCGGTCCTTCATTCGCCGTCCGTGGTCAACGTCGGTAATCCGCACGCCATCTTCTGGGTCGACGATCTCAAGGCCTACGACCTGACGCGGCTCGGGCCGATGCTTGAAAATCATCCCATTTTTCCGGAGCGCGCCAACATTTCGCTCGCCCACGTGACGGCGTCAGACGCGATCGAGGTGAAGACGTGGGAGCGTGGTGCCGGGTTGACGCAGGCGTGCGGATCGGCGGCGTGCGCTGCCGCGGTCTCAGCAGCTCGCAAGCGCCTGACCGGTCGCGTCGTCAACGTCACGCTGCCCGGCGGAACGCTTCATGTCGGATGGGCGGCGGACAACCACATTAGAATGACTGGCCCTGTCGAGTTCGAATACGAGGGCGTTATCGATTTCTCGAAGCTCGTCAAAGTGTCAGTCTAGTGCGGCGTATCGATCTCGGATATGCCGACTGCACTCTGCAAATGCGAAAGACGTTTATGTCGAACACCGTAGTCATAACGCTAGGCTGCAGGCTCAACACGTTTGAGTCCGAGGTCATGCGGCGTCACGCGGAGGCCGCCGGGATTGAGGACGCGATCATCGTCAATACCTGTGCTGTGACCGGTGAGGCCGTGCGCCAAGCCGCACAGACGGTAAGAAAACTTCACCGCGACAAGCCGGAAGCTCGCATCATCGTCACGGGCTGCGCAGCGCAGATCGAACCCGAGCGCTTCGCGGACATGCCGGAGGTCGACCACGTCATCGGCAACGCCGAGAAGATGCGCGGCGAGACGTTTGAAGGTCTGTCGACGTCGTCGAGCGAGCGCGTGCAGGTGAATGACATCATGAGTGTGCGCGAATGCGCGCCGCACATGATCGAGGGATTTGTCTCGCAAACGCGCGCCTTCCTACAGATTCAAAATGGCTGCGATCATCGCTGCACGTTTTGCATCATTCCATTCGGGCGCGGCCCCTCACGCTCGGTGCCCGCTGGAGACGTGGTCGCACAGGTGCGCCGCCTGGTCGAAAGCGGCTACGCGGAAATCGTGCTGACGGGTGTCGATATCACCTCCTACGGACGCGATCTGCCGGGTCCGGCGACGCTCGGTAAGCTCGTCCGGCAAGTTCTGAAACACGTGCCGGAACTTTCGCGCCTGCGGCTCTCTTCAATAGACCAGGTGGAAGCTGATGCCGATTTGATGATTGCGCTGGCTGATGAAGAAAGGCTGATGCCGCACTTGCACCTCTCGATGCAGTCGGGCGACGATCTGACGTTGAAGCGTATGAAGCGCCGTCATTGCCGCGCCGATGCGATTGCGTTCTGTCGCCGGGCACGCCAGCTCCGCCCGGACGTCGTATTCGGCGCCGACCTGATCGCCGGATTTCCGACCGAGACGGACGACATGTTCGAGAACTCGCGAAGCATCGTCGATGCCTGCGGCCTGACCTATCTGCACGTCTTTCCGTTCTCTCCGAGGCGCGGCACGCCGGCCGCACGCATGCCGCATGTGCCGGGCGCCGTCGTCAAAGAGCGCGCCGCAAAGCTCCGCGAGAAGGGCAGCGCCGTGCTGGCAGAGTACCTGGGCAGTCAGCGAGGCCACCTCGCCGACGTTCTCGTCGAAGGCGATGGCACAGGCCGAACACCGCAGTTTGCGGAAGTGGCGATAGAGGGTGCGCATCGCTATTCGAGAGGCGAGATCGTCCGGGCGCGCATTACTGAGGCACATCCGACACGATTGATCGGCGAGGTCTGCGCGTGAGCGATCCACGCGAAAAGGGCAAAGGATTATTCGGGCGGTTTTTGGCAGGTTCGCAGCCGGCGCCTGATCGTGACGCGAAGCCGGACACGCCGGCAGCCGAAGCAGCGCCTCAATCGGGAGGTTGGTTTCAGCGGCTCAAGTCCGGCCTCGGCAAGACGTCGTCGAAACTGGCGACCGGCATCACAGATCTCATCTCGAAGCGCAAGCTCGATGCCGCGACGCTCGACGATCTCGAAGACCTCCTCATCCAGTCCGATTTGGGTATCGCAACGACGGGGCGAATTACGGATGCCATCGCCAAGGGCCGTTTCGAGAAGGGCATCTCAGCTGGAGATGTTCGGACGGTCCTCGCGACCGAAGTCGAGCGCGTGCTGGCGCCTGTCGCGAAGCCACTCATCATCGACCCGCTAAAAAAGCCACACGTGATATTGATGGTTGGCGTCAATGGCACCGGCAAAACCACAACGATCGGGAAACTTGCTGCAAAACTTAAAGCTGAGGGCAAATCGGTTGTGCTCGCAGCGGGTGATACGTTTCGCGCTGCGGCAATCGATCAGCTCAAAGTCTGGGGGGAGAGAACGGGGTGTCCTGTTGTCGCGCGTGGAGTTGGAGAGGACGCGTCTGGACTGGCCTATGATGCTTTAAAGCAGGCGCAAGTCATTGGCGCCGATGTGCTTTTGCTCGACACGGCAGGTCGGCTGCAGAACAAGCAGGCTCTCATGGAGGAGCTTGAAAAAGTCATACGGGTCCTGAAAAAGCTCGACCCGTCATCACCTCATGACGTCATACTCGTGCTCGACGCAACGACGGGACAAAACGCTCTGCAGCAGGTTGAAGTTTTCCGCGAGCGCGCCGGCGTCACGGGTCTGGTAATGACGAAGCTGGATGGCACCGCGCGCGGCGGCATCCTGGTCGCAATTGCCGAAAAATTCGGCCTTCCCATTCACGCCGTTGGGGTGGGAGAGGGTGCCGATGATTTGCAGTCTTTCGCCGCCTCGGATTTCGCTCACGCGATCGCCGGGGTTTAACGAGATCAATCAAGAGGTCAAATGACGCAAGACGCAAACATTCGGAATGCACCGCTGATGTCCGCACGAAGGAGGAGTTTTTATCCTTTCAACGCAGAGCAGACGATAAACATCCTCAGCGAATTCGGCCCCCTCGTGACGATGTTTGTCGTCAACGCTTTCTGGGGCATCAATTACGGGACGTGGGCGCTGATCGTTACCACCATCATCGCGATCGCCGTCATGTTCTACGTGTTTCACCGGCCGCCGATCTTCCCGTTGATCGCCTCGTCCGTTACCATCATTTTCGGTGCCCTGACGCTGATCACCAACGATCCAATGTGGGTGCAGATCAAGGTGACGATCTTCAACACGCTCTTCGGCGTCTTTCTGATTTCCGGTCTCTGGTTGAAGAAAAACTTCTTCAAGCAAGTCTTCGGAAAAACCTTTCACTACACCGACGAAGGCTGGAACAAGTTCACGTGGAGCTTCGCGCTTTTCTTTTTTCTGACGGCGGTCGCCAACGAATATGTCCGCCGGACTTTCCAGGACGAGCAGCTCTATTACATTCTCGGCCAAGAAATGAACGGTGTGAACGTCTGGATACTTTTTAAAATCGCGATCGTGCTGCCGATCTCCGGTCTCTATGCTTGGGTCTTGTCGCGGCAGATGCAGAAGCATCGAATCCCCGACCCGGCTAACGAGAGCTGAGCCATGTCTGATCAAAAGGATGTACCTGAGGCTGGCAGCAGTCCTCAGTTCGACCGCAGGCAGGCGATAAAACTGGCGGTGGAGTTCGGGCCGCTTCTTGTATTTTTCATCGGCAACAGCCGCTATGGTATCTATGCCGGCACCGCCGCATTCATGGTTGCGAGCGTCGTTGCCCTCATCGTCTCTCGAGCCGTACTTGGGCGCATCGCAACAATGCCGCTCATAACAGCCGTCTTCGTGATCGCGTTCGGAGGGCTAACGCTTTGGTTGCAGGACGACCATTTTATCAAGATCAAGCCGACGATCGTGAACGGCCTTTTTGCAGCGATACTGTTTGGAGGACTACTTAGCGGCCGGCTTTTTTTGAAGATCGTATTCGGAGAGGTGATGCACATCTCTGAAGAAGGCTGGCGCCTCCTGACGCTGCGCTGGGCGTTGTTTTTTGTGTTTCTCGCTTTTCTCAATGAATTGGTCTGGAGAAGTTTTTCGACGGATGCGTGGGTCACATTCAAGGTTTTCGGAATTATGCCGATCACGTTCGTCTTCGCATTGGCGCAAATAGGCCTCTTGAAGAAGCACGAGATTTCAGCCTCTGGGCAGGGATAAATGCCGCTAGCGCACGCGCCCAATTTTGGGCGGCCGCCCTTGCAGGGCCTCTTCACGATCCCCTACTTTTCCACTGGACGAAGTGTCGTCTGGTGTGTTTTTTGGCGGAAGAAAAATTATAACTAAGCGATTAATTATTTGCCGCAGCTCTCCGGTGTAGCGCCATGTCAACAGGGCTACACAGTTTGCATCGGTCCGGGAGAAACACGTTGGGAAACGGGAATGGCTAAAGAACCTGCAAGTAGCCGTCTAGAACGGTCACCCCTGCACTTGCTGCATCGGGCCGGCCAGTGCGCCGCCGATTTATTCCAAACCGAACTTGGCGGGGACGACTTAACGCCCAGACAGTATGCCGTCCTGCTGACCGTTGCCATGAACGAGGGTTTGAACCAAACGCAGCTTGTCGAGCGAACTGGGATAGACCGCTCGACGCTCGCCGACGTCGTGCGTCGCATGCTCAAAAAGGGCATGCTGCAACGACGCCGGACGCGGGATGATGCTCGCGCCTATGCCGTCAAGCTGACGGACGAAGGCGCCAGGATCCTCAAAACCCACGATCCCTTGGCACGTCGCGTCGACGAGCGGATCCTTTCGAGTCTCCCGGCTGCGCAACGCGATCGCTTCCTGAATGATCTCAACTCCATCGTGCGGGTGCTGGGCCGCCTCAAAGAGAAGGATCAGGGCTGAAGCGTCCGGTCCGGAGCGACCCACAGCGCGGCTGCCATGATGCGGCATCCGCTACCGCGGCTGGATCGCGGGCCGCCGGACGATCCTCAATTACGCGGCCTTGGGCACGAGCCTCTGATGGATCAGGGTCTCGGCAATCTGCACGGCATTGAGTGCGGCGCCCTTGAGCAGATTATCGGATACGATCCACATCGCCAGGCCGTTCTCGACCGTGCTGTCCTCGCGAATCCGCGAAACGAAGGTCGAGAATTCGCCAGCGGCCTCAACCGGCGTGATGTAACCGCCGGGCTCACGCTTGTCGATGACCTCGACGCCCGGCGCGGCGCGTAGAATTTCACGCGCCTCTTCGGGACTGATCGGATTCTCGAACTGGATGTTGACAGATTCCGAGTGACCGACGAACACCGGCACGCGCACGCACGTTGCCGTTAGCCTGATCTTCGGATCGAGAATCTTCTTAGTCTCGACCAGCATCTTCCATTCCTCTTTCGTGTAACCGTCCTCCATGAAGACGTCGATGTGAGGAATGCAATTGAAGGCTATCTGCTTCGGGAACTTTTTCGGTTCCGTCTCTTGACCCGGAACGTACTTGCCCTTGGTCTGATGCCAAAGCTCGTCCATCGCGTCCTTGCCGGCGCCTGATACCGACTGATACGTCGAGACGACGACGCGGCTGATCTTGGCGGCATCGTGCAGCGGCTTCAAAGTCACAACCAGCTGCGCCGTCGAGCAGTTCGGGTTGGCGATGATGTTCTTTTTGGTAAAGCCACGAATCGCGTCGCCGTTCACTTCGGGCACGATCAGCGGCACGTCCTGGTCGTAGCGCCAGGCCGACGAATTATCGATCACGATCGTTCCTTGGGCGCCAATGCGCGGCGACCATTCCTTTGAAACGGCCGAGCCTGCCGACATAAGGCAAAAGTCGATACCTTTGAAATCAAACGATTCGAGGTCGCGGCACTTGACGACTTTATCGCCGAACGAGACTTCGGCGCCGACCGAGCGGCGCGAAGCCAACGCATAAAGACCGGTGACCGGAAACTTGCGCTCGGCGAGCACGTTCAGCATCTCGCGGCCCACGTTGCCGGTGGCGCCGACGACGGCGACTTTGTAGCCCATTGATATGTCCCTGAGGTTCGGCGGACGGAGCGGTAATCATAAGCCCGCTTCGTTTCTGTTCAAGCGCGATCCCTTACGCGTGCCGGCAACCGGATTCAAGAAGATAGGCATGTCGATGGCCTTTTGCCGTTTCCGCTGCGACAAGTCAGCCGGGCGGTTTAACCGAGTCCTTGGCCGTCGGTCGCGCATCAATCGTTTGGAAAAGCTGTTCAGGCGTGACAGGCGCGTCCGACAGCAATTTTGTTTCGCCGTCTTTGCCGATCACCACGACACGGAAATCGCCTCTGGCGACTCTGAAAGTGCGATCGAAGTTTGACGGGTATAGCGGTAGGCTCGGGGCCCAGTTCGGCGGAAACGCTCTGGCCGATGACATAGACGACAGCGATGTCGCGGCTCTGAAAGCTATCCCGCTCTTTCGCCACGAGCGCCTTCTGCTTCGAGAGATCGGCGCTCGATTCGTCTGGGGCAAAAACAAGAAGCGAAAGATGCGTAAGTTTGGGCGCCGACGTGGCTGGTCGCGGCAAGCCCGCTACGGCGGCAACAGCCAACAGCATGGCCGCTGCGCACAAAATCCCGCCCGCGTTTGTGGGTCGCGGTCGCATCCTAGTTTTAACTGTCGGTTCCATATCTCGACCAACCGGGATTGACCTCAGGTCGGTTGCTATCAAAATCGCATCTTCGAGCACTTAGATGTCACAATTGCGTGAGCAGCTTTTTAATTTCTTTGAAAATGAGCAGCGGAGGCTCGATGGGGCGCTTGAAAGCCTTGCAAGGGGTGTTAGCGGGCTCGGTCGCCACGGCTGTCCTAGCGTTCGGAACGACGTCCCCAGCGGCGCGCGCCTGGATGGATGGCGCTGAGCTCGTGCAGCGTTTCGGTGGCGCCACGATCGACGGGCGCTACGCGAGCGGCAAGGCTTTCACCGAACGCTACGAACCCGACGGCCGTCTGACCTATACGGAGCACAGCCTGACGTTGGGCGGCCACTGGTCGGTTACCGAGGACACGCTGTGCACGATCTACGATGGCGATGCGTCAGGGGGCTGCTACCGCGTCGCCCGCGTGGCGCCGAACTGTTATGAATTCTACTTCGTGTCGCGGACCGAAGACGCAGCGCCCGGACCGCCCGACGGAATTCCGCGTTGGACGGCGCGGGGTGCCGTGCAAGGCCAATCGAGCGCCTGCAAGGACGAACCCAGCGTCTAGCCTACGGTCCGGACGTTAAGCAGCCAGCGCCTTCAGTTCCGTTTCGATGGCGCGGCCCATCTCACTCGTTCCGACCTGCTGCATGCCGGGCTGCATGATGTCGCCGGTGCGCAAGCCCTTGTCGAGGACGCGCGCGATGGCCTGGTCGACGAGATCGGCTTCCTGCGCCCGATCGAAGGAATAGCGTAGCGCCATGCCGAACGACGCAATCGTCGCGATCGGGTTGGCGAGGCCCTTGCCGGCAATATCAGGCGCGGAACCGTGCACCGGTTCGTAAAGGGCCTTGCGACGGCCGGTCTTGGGATCGGGTGCACCGAGCGAGGTGGACGGCAGCATGCCGAGCGAGCCCGTCATCATCGACGCTTCGTCGGAAAGAATATCGCCGAACAGATTGTCCGTCACGATGACGTCGAACTGCTTTGGATTGCGGATCAGCTGCATCGCGCAGTTGTCGGCGAGAATGTGCTCGAGCTTGACGTCCGGGGCGTAAGCCTTGTGCACTTCGGTGACGACCTGCTTCCACAGCACGCCCGTCTTCATGACGTTGTTCTTCTCGGCCGAGTGAACGGTGTTGCCGCGTTTGCGCGCCAGATCAAAGGCGACTTTCGCAATGCGCTCAATCTCGCGCGAGGTATAGAGCTGTGTATCGACGGCGCGGCGCTCGCCATTTTCGAGCCTCACGATTTCCTTTGGTTCGCCGAAATAGACGCCGCCCGTCAGCTCGCGCACGATCATGATGTCGAGCCCCTCGACGAGTTCGCGCTTCAGGCTCGAAGCGTCGGCAAGAGCGGGATAGCAAATGGCCGGGCGGAGATTGGCGAAAAGGTCGAGGTCTTTTCTGAGCCGCAGCAGGCCTGCTTCGGGCCGGTGCTGGTAGGCTACCTTGTCCCACTTCGGTCCGCCGACGGCGCCGAACATCACGGCATCGGCCTTCTGCGCCTTCGCCATTGCGGCGTCGGTGATTGCGACGCCGTGCGCGTCATAGGCCGAACCACCGACCAGGTCGCGCTCGACCTCGATGCGGATCTTACTCTTGGCGTTGAAGAACGCGATCAGCCGCTCGACCTCAGCAATCGTCTCGACGCCAATACCGTCGCCGGGAAGAAGCAGAAGCGAATGCGTGGTCATGGGTTGACGGTCCTCGGCTATGTCAAGAGGGCGAAATCGATTGCGGGGAGTGCTAACGTCCCGACCGCCGCCGGGCAAGCGTCTGGTGGCAAAAAGGCACTTTAGCGCAGAGGCTCAGATGAAGTTGGGAGCGCTGTGGCCGATCGCTCTGACGCTTGGCGTCCTCGTCTCTCAAACAGCGCTCGCCGAAGACCGTCCTCTACTCTCTCTTCCCATTGCCTGCGAGCCGCACAAAACGTGCTTCATCCAGAACTATGTCGATCTTGATGCGGGTCCGGGCGTGCGCGATTACGCCTGCGGCCGGGCAACCTACGATCGGCACAGCGGCATCGACTTCCGTGTTCTTTCGGCAGAGGCAGCAAAATCGCCGATACCGGTTCTCGCCGCCGCCGACGGGACAGTGAAAAGCATGCGCGACGGCGTTGCGGATATTTTCTTCAAGAAAGCAAAGCCGGAGGACGTGGCTGGACGGGAATGCGGCAACGGCGTCATCATCGATCACGGGGGTGGCTGGGAAACGCAGTACTGCCACCTGAAGCGGGGCAGTGTGCGTGTCGCAAAAGGGCAGGCGATAAAGCGCGGCGACCGGCTCGGCGACGTCGGCTTCTCCGGCATGGCCGACTTTGCGCACGTGCATTTAACCGTCAGACATAACGGCAAGATCGTCGACCCGTTCCTGCCCGACAGCGTCGACGGGGCGTGCAAACGAGGTGCCACAGGCCCGGGTCTTTGGGAGCCTGGCGCCGCCGCAGCCTTCCCGTACAGGAGTGGCGAGATGATTGCCGCCGGCTTCGCCGGTGCGCCGCCGGACGTCAATGCACTGGAGGCTGACGATCGCGACGTTGCACCGCTGACGCCGTTATCGCCGGCGCTGCTGGTCTACGGCCGCTTCATTAATCTACTAAAAGGCGACCAAATTCACTTCGTCGCATCGGGGCCTGAGGGCAAACTTTTGGACCAAACCGCTGCCGCGCTCGACCGGAGCAAGTCGACCTACGTCGTTTTTGGCGGCAATCGGCGCGGCGAAAAGCCATGGCCGGCTGGCCGGTATGACGGGCGCGTCGAGCTGGTGCGAGAGAACGGTGTGATCGCGACGAACGTCGTCACGTTCGAATTGAAGTGAGCGCCGTCAACCCGCGAACGGCAACGGAAATGCAAGCGTAAATCCGCCGATCGTTGAAGCCAGGCCGAGGCCGCCCAGCACGAAGCTGGAACAAGAAGCAGGTTAGCTCCCGAAATGATCGCAACGGATGCCAGCACGATCGCGATCTGTAGCAGAGCCTGACCGTAGTCGAAGTAGGGCCCGCGCCGCAGCGCTTCGTCACGCTGGGCTTCGAGGCGCCTGCCTTTTGCGAACAGCTCGTCGAGGCCTTCGCCGCGTTCGGCATCGCTGCTAAGTTTTTTGTCTTGAGTTTTGTAGCACCTCAAATTCGTCGGAATGTAGCTTCAGGGCCTGCCGCCGGTCATTCTTTGCCTGGAAGAAGGCCCATGCGAAGCTGCAATGCTTTGTTGTGTGGCGTCCTGATCGGCATTGCTGCCGCCAAGGCTGCAGACGGCGAGCACCACGGCGAGGATGCCGATATAGACGCCGATGAGCTTGTCGCGGCTCCTGGCATTCTCGCGGTCCGCGTCGCGGCTCAACTCCTCCCATACGATACTCAGATGCCCCCCGGTTGGCGCTTACCAACGGCTCGTCAGATGATGCGATCCTCAGGCGCTGCCGCCAAAGAGCGCGGAGGTAACAGATCCTTGCGATCGATGGCGCGTCCGTCGGCACCGAGCCGATACAAAATCGGCGCTCCGGTCGCAAGCTCGCGCTGCAGAATTTCGTCTCCCGAGAGGCCTTCCAGGATCATCACCAGGGCGCGCAAAGAGTTGCCGTGAGCGGCGATGATGACATTCTTGCTTTGCGTGATCTGAGGCCAAATCGTGCTGTCGTAGTAAGGCTTCACGCGGGCCAGCGTGTCGGCGAGGCTTTCGCCGCCGGGAGGTGCGACGTCATACGACCGTCTCCACAGCTGCACCTGCGCCTCTCCCCACTTCTGGCGCGCCTCGTCCTTGTTGAGGCCGGACAACTCACCATAATCGCGCTCGTTCAGCGCCTGATCGCGAATGATCGGCACGTCCGGCTGATTCAACTCGGAAAGGATAATGTCCAAAGTCCGCTGCGCACGCTTCAGAACGCTCGTGAAGGCAATATCGAATTTGACACCATGGTCGCGGATCATGCGGCCGGCCACTCGCGCCTCGATGAGCCCCTTGTCGGTCAGGTCGGGATTGCGCCAGCCGGTGAAAAGGTTCAGCCGATTCCACTCACTCTCTCCGTGGCGCACAAGAACGAGGATGTTATCGGTGATCGCGTCGGTCATGTCGGTGAGATGTCTCCGGCAGCGCGTAAAGTCATCAACGTTCAGATACCCAGCACGTCCGTCATGTCGTAGAGGCCGGGTGCGCGGCCTTTTGCCCATAATGCCGCCTTGACGGCGCCTCGCGCGAAAATGCCACGGTCGGCGGCGCGATGCGTCAACTCAATGCGCTCTCCCTCGCCCGCAAATATGACCGTGTGGTCGCCGACGACGCTGCCGCCACGAAGCGTAGCAAATCCGATATCCCCCGGCCTGCGCGGCCCGGTATGGCCATCGCGACCACGAATGGAGCAGTCGGCCAACTCTACGTTGCGTCCGGACGCCGCCGCCTCTCCCAGCATCAAGGCCGTGCCCGATGGCGCATCGACCTTCATTCGATGATGCATTTCAACGATCTCGATATCGAAGTCGTTCCCGAGTGCGGCCGCGACCTGTTTCGTCAGAGCGACGAGAAGATTGACGCCGAGACTCATGTTGCCGGCCTTGACGATCGCCGTCTTCTTCGCGGCTTCGGCAATTGACGCTTCCGACACCGCATCGAAACCGGTGGTGCCGATGATGTGCGCGGTGCCGGACTTCGCCGCCAGACGAGCGAACTCCATACTCGCCTTTGGAACCGTGAAATCGACAATCGCGTCGGCGGCTGCAATGACGGACGCGGCATCGCTTGTCACCGCGACGCCGATGCGGTCGAGGCCGGCAAGCTCGCCGATGTCTTTGCCGAGTGCTGACGATCCGGCCGCCTCTGTGGCGCCGCTGACCGAACAGCCGGGTTGCGCCGCGATCGCGCGGACCAGTTCGCGGCCCATGCGGCCGGCCGCGCCCATGACGGCGATCTTCATGTCTTCTCCCGGGTGTTCGAGACTACGAGACGCGCGGCGGATATAGCAACGCAGCCGTGCCAGCGGAAGTGGCAGCGGCCGACGCGTCAGGTTGCCGGATTGTCCTGCGAACGCGCCATGGCTTCGACAATCATCGACTTTGCTTCGTCGGCGTGACCCCAATACTTGATTTTAACCCATTTGCCGGGCTCGAGGTCCTTGTAGTGGGCAAAGAAGTGTTCGATCTGCTCGACGAAAATTTTTGGGAGGTTGTTGTAGGTCTTTACCTCGTCGTAGCGTTTCGTCAGCTTCGTCGATGGCACAGCAATGATTTTCTCGTCGCCGCCCGCGTCGTCCTCCATCACCAGAACGCCAACCGGGCGGCAATTGATGACCGCGCCCGGCACGATCGCGCGCGTATTACAGACCAGCACGTCGATCGGGTCGCCGTCGCGCGACAGCGTGTGCGGAACGAAGCCATAATTCCCGGGATAGCGCATCGGCGTGTAGAGGAAGCGGTCGACGACGAGTGCGCCGGACATCTTGTCCATCTCGTATTTGATGGGTTCGCCGCCGACCGGCACCTCGATGATGACATTGATATCGTCCGGCGGGTTATTGCCAGGTTTGATCGCGTCGAGACGCATGGCCGATCCCTTTAATGGCGAAGAACCTCCGCCACACTTGCCTCGAAACGGCACGTCGCACAACGCGGCTTAAGTCGGACATTTCGCGGCGGCCTGCGGCAAATGCGGCGATCGAGGTCGTCACCACTCGAAAGCGACGCGGATGCCAATCGCCTTGCCAAGCCTGACGCAGGATCGTCTGGCCGGCTTACCGCCGCAGCGGCGGTAGAAGGCACGGGCAGTTTCGTTGTCGGCAAGCGCCCAGACAACCAAATGCGGAAGTCCCAAATCATCGAGCGTCGCGCGGCAGGCCTCGAACAGGTATTCGCCCAGCCCGATCCCTTGATACACGGGGGCGAGGTAGAGTTCGTAGATTTCACCGGTGTCGCGTCGCCCTCCCCGCGCTCGCCCGCACGTCGCGTAGCCGGCGACGGTTTCGCCGTGCGTGAGGACCAGGAGATTGGATTCGCTTCTGATCGCCCGCCGCCACCAACCGGAGTCACGTCGCAAGATCTCGTGCTCGAGATGCATCGCCGGGATAATCCCAGCATAGGCAAGGCGCCAAGAATCGCGAAAAATACGCGCCAGCGCCGGCGCGTCATCGAGCTGGGCGTTGCGCACGGAGATCTCGAGGCGCTGGTTCAGCATGCACTTAGTCTAGCGCTAACTACGCCGGACCGCATCTATCTCGAGCGGTCGTATAAAAATAAAAAGACGCGAAGCTTTCGCCTCGCGCCAGAATGTTCAGAAGAAAAGTGCCCCACTCGGCGGCTACCCCTGGGTAAGCCGCCAAAGATCGCCGAACTTAACCGGCGTTCTTCATCTGCTCGAAGGATTTCGTCGTTGCCGAGCCAACGGTCTCAAGTGCCTGCTTCGTAACTTTGCTCGAAAGTTCGAAAAGCTCTTTCGACTGCGATCCGACGGTCGCGAACTGCTGCTGCCAGAAGTTGGCATGCAAACGGGCGATTTCGGGGAACGTGCGGGCGCGTGCCATCGCCTGGGCGGCCTCGAACGCAGCTTCAGTATTGGCGAATGTGTTGGCTACGATCTTCTCGCCGATTGATTTGGCGCCGGCCTGCGTCGTCAGCAGGACTTCCTCGGCAACCTTGGCGTTGTCTTTGGCCAATGCCGCGAACTTGTGATAGGCATCGCGCGACTTGGCAATTGCGTCTTCGGCGAAGGCCGAAATGTTCTCCGGAACCTTAGCGTCCTTGCCCGCGGTAAACATCTCCTGGGCTTGGCGCGTAAAATCTTGGACTTGTCGAGTGAAGGGGTCGTTCATGGGGCTTGCTCCTGATTTTTAAGTATAACCTGATGCTTTTAATGAGGTCTAACGCCCGTTGGCGAATTGATGCAGGTACTATAGGCATGCTTTTGTGCATTGCAATATGTTTTTGCTTCGCACGCCAAAAAAAGTTGATTCTGGATTCAAAACGCGACCTTATGTCCAAAATTTAGTTAACTTAACGCTCTTTTAAGCAGTTTAACCACCCCTTTATCTCGCAACTGCGAAATGAAGTTGAAGACTCAACTCGTAATCTCAAGCTTAGGAAATACATCGCGATAACGAAGCGCCTCGGTGTCAAACAGAACGTCGTGCCGGGTTAGGGGTCGGGCGAGGGCGAGGCCGTCGAGCGTCCGGCAGCGGGACAGGGCCACATAAGTCTGGCCGTGGGCGAAGGTGCCGCCGCCGAGGTCAACGTAGACCTTATCGAGGGTCAGCCCCTGCGCCTTGTGGATGGTCAGAGCCCACGCCAAGCGAAGCGGAAATTGCTTAAACGTGCCGGCGACGGTCTCGACGATTTTGTCGACTGACTGGTCGAAGGCGTAGCGGCGATGTTCCCAGGCAACCGGCTCGACCTCGAATTCGCGGCCGGCGATCTCGACAAAAATTTGCTTGTCGGCAAGCCGTGAGATGCGGGCGATGGTGCCGTTGACCCACCGCTTGTCGGGATCATTGCGCAACATCATTACCTTTGCGCCGGCCTTCAGCTCAAGTGACGCGTCCGCCGGCTGGACCTTGGACGTGAAGTCTCCCGTAATGCTCGCATCGAACCGAACGGGGTTCCCGGCAAGGGCATCGAGATAGGCCGTGTTGATCCGCTTTGCAGCGGCGTTGGTCGTGGTCAGAATGACGTAAGGCTCGCCTTCGGTCAGAGTCCGAATGGGCCGAACGCGGGTGTTGATGAAGGCGAGGTCATTGTCGCTGACGTTGCCATCCCGAACGGCGTTGAGCACGCGGATCAGCGCGTCGTCGGTCTGCCGAAAAATGTGGTCGAGTTCCAGAAGCGAGGTGCCGGTACCTTCGCGGAGTGACGGTACCAGGAAGAAGAACGGGCTGCCGTGCGTGTCGACCAGATGGGCGAAAACCTCGCGTTCCTGAATGACCGGCGGCAGTTGGTGCAGGTCGGCAAAGAGCAGCACGCGGGCGCCGCCGAACGGCTCTTTCGGCCGCCCCCGGTTGACGCGCAGTGCGTGGTCGATCCCCCACATGAGGTCGGAACGCACCATCGAAGCTTCATCGATGACAATGAAATCGAGCTTGCGCATGACGCGGCCGTTGCGGCTACGCCGGATGTCGTCCGGTTGAATGAGGCGCGGCGGAAAGCCGAAAAAGGAATGAATGGTTTGGCCGCCGATGTTGATGGCGGCGAGGCCGGTGGGTGCCAGCACCACCATGCGGTCGGCATAGGCATCCCGCAAAGCCTTGAGCAGCGTGGATTTGCCGGTTCCAGCGCGGCCCGTCACAAAAAGATTGCCGCCGGGCTCTTCCATGAACGCCGCGGCGCGCTCGAACGCGGGTGTCGGGGTAATGTCCTTTGGCCAAGTGATCACTGTTCCGCCTGACCGCCGCGAAAAGTGAGCGCAAGAGATCGCGCGGCACCGAGCCGTGCACGATCCGAACACCGTTCCGAAGTCTCGTTGTAGAGAAGCAGCATTCTGGACTTGTCCTGCCGGTTCGCCCTGCGGGCAGGGATGGTCGGGAGAAGACAAATCAAAGCCAGTCTTAGAAGTCAATTGAACGGAGAAAACCTGCGCGCGCCCGACTCCGCGCATCAGGGGCTCCACACGTGTGTCTAAAAAAAATGCAGGCGGGTTTTGAGGCCCGCCCTCCGTGAGGTCGCTATCCGCAACGTGTGTTTAGTCGGCGGTGATATCGATAAGCTTGAAGTCCTTGTCGAACTTCAGGTCATAGTTGCGGCCATCCTTGCACTTTGCGTCGTCGAGCTCATAGACCCCCGTGGCTTCTGTTTCCTTCTCCCATTTCCCGCCTTCGCAGCCCCACGCTGCGGCGGCAGCCGTAGCGCTCTTCGCTTCTTCGTCAGTTAGCTTGGTGTCTGCAAAAGTCGGCATCGACAATATGAAGGCGGCGCAAGCCGCGAAGGCGAAACGTTTCATCCGAATCTCCTGTGGTCCGCATGGCGACGACTTTCAAGTCGGCGCGGGCACAGCGCCTTACAAGCCGGGATTTTTTCCCGAACTCGCGATATCCCGAAATAAGATTGCAGGTCAGGCCGCGCCGCTGGTCCGTTCGGCTTCGCGTTTGCGCTCCTGGCGCTTGCGCTCGTTGGGATCGAGCCATCGCTTACGTAAGCGGATGGACTTCGGCGTGACCTCGACGAGTTCCTCGTCCGTGATGTAGCTCATCGCCTTCTCGAGCGTCAGTCGCATCGGCGGCGTCAGCAGAACCGCTTCGTCCTTGCCGGAGGCGCGCACGTTGGTCAGCTTCTTGCCCTTCACGACGTTGACTTCGAGATCGTTGTCGCGCGAGTGCTCGCCGACAATCATGCCCTCGTAGACACGGTCCTGCGGGTTGACCATGAACGGGCCGCGATCCTGCAGATTGAAAATCGCGTAAGCGACAGCCTCGCCCGGGCTGTTCGAGATCATAACGCCGGTTCGCCGCCCGGCGATGTCGCCCTTGAAGGGCTTGTAGGCGTGAAACAGCTTATTCATCACGCCCGTGCCGCGGGTGTCCGACAGAAGCTCCGCTTGATAGCCGAGCAGGCCGCGCGTCGGCACGTGCAGCACCATTCGCGTGCGCCCGGTCCCAGACGGCCGCATTTCAAGAAGGTCGCCCTTACGTTCCGACAGTTTCGAGACGACGACCCCGGTGTAGCCGTCATCGACGTCGACGATAACTTCTTCGATCGGCTCCAGCCGCTGCCCGGTCTCCGGATCGATCTTCAGCACGACCTTCGGACGCGATACCGTCAGCTCGAAGCCTTCGCGCCGCATGTTCTCGATGAGGATAGCGAGCTGCAGTTCGCCGCGGCCTGAGACGATGAAGCTATCCTTGTCTTCGTTTTCCTCGACGCGGATCGCGATGTTGCGCTCGGCCTCTTTAAATAGGCGTTCGCGGATCACGCGGCTTTGGACCTTGTCGCCCTCTTGGCCCGCGAACGGCCCATCGTTGATGCGGAACGTCATCGACAGCGTCGGCGGATCGACGGGCTGCGCCGGCAAGGCGGCGTCGACGGACGGATCGCAGAGCGTATCGGCGACGTTCGCTAAACTCATTCCGGCCAGCGCGATAATGTCGCCGGCCCCGGCCGAGTCGACCGGGGTGCGTTCCAACCCATGGAACGCGAGAACTTTTTGTACGCGGAACTGCTCGATCACTTTGCCGTCGCGGCTCAGCGCTTTGAGCTGCTGGTTCGGCTTGACCGTACCGGACGTGACGCGGCCCGTCAGGATGCGGCCAAGAAACGGATCGGCGTCGAGCGTCGTCGCGAGCATGCGGAAGGGACCGTCATCGACGGCCGGCGGCGGCACGTGTTCGAGGATCAGATCGAACATCGGCGCCAGACTTTCTTGCGGCCCGGATGGGTCGCGCGCCATCCAGCCGTTGCGGCCTGAGCCGTAGAGCACCGGAAAGTCGAGCTGCTCGTCGGTGGCATCGAGATTGGCGAATAGATCGAAAACTTCGTTGAGAACGTCCTGGTGACGCTCGTCGGGCCGGTCGATCTTGTTGATGGCGACGATCGGGCGTAGGCCGCGCTTCAGCGCCTTCGAGACGACGAACTTCGTTTGCGGCAGCGGCCCTTCCGAAGCGTCGACCAGCACGACGACGCCGTCGACCATGTTGAGGATGCGCTCGACCTCGCCGCCAAAGTCGGCGTGGCCCGGCGTGTCGACGATGTTGATATGCGTGCCCTGCCACTCGACGCTAGTGCACTTGGCGAGAATGGTGATGCCGCGCTCGCGTTCGAGATCGTTGGAATCCATGGCGCGCTCCGCCACCTTCTGGTTTTCGCGGAAGGAGCCGGACTGCTTTAGAAGCTCGTCAACCAGTGTCGTCTTGCCGTGGTCGACGTGCGCGATGATCGCGATGTTGCGAAGGGCCATTTCAAACCTGAAAGTTATTGAAGCGCCGGCGGGCTGCTGCGACGCAATATTGGTTCGCGACCTAGCATGGCACTAGGGGGTGCGGCTAGGCGGCTGTCCCAGTCCTGGGTGCGGCGTAACCGTCGAGACGCAGGCCCCAGCGGGCCGGCACGGTCTTTACGTGCCTTGGAGCTTTTGATCCGACGCGGTGGATGAGGTGCCGGCGTTTACGACTTCGTTATCTCTGAGGCCCGCCGGCATCATATCGATGTCGGGTCTTATCTGTGGCTGGCGCTCGAGCCGGCGTCGCTGGTGGTCCTGCATGACCAGAGCCGCCACATCGGCGCCGGGAGACTTCAAGCGGCGCGCGCCTGAGATCAGCAGCGGATGGTGCGGCTCTTCGAGATCGAGTTCTTCGAGGAATGTTTCGCGCAGAGCGTTGAAGGCCTGCAAGATCGCGTCGCGCGCGAGGTTCTTCCGATCGGTCGTAACCTCCGTCGAGAGGCGCGGGTCGAGAGTCTGCAGAGCGCGGCGCATGTCATGCAGCGGTTCAAAAGGGTAGAGGCCGATGAGACCGCCGGTCTCGCCAGCGTTGCGATAGACGATGCGCATCGTGTCGATCGTCTCGCTGACTTTATAGAATGCGGCGAGATAATCGTCGGTCGCGAGATAGGGTTTCTCGCACGTGCTCAGCAGCACCGATTTGGTGCGCACGATGTTGCGCCATTCTTCCTTAGACTTTCGACGAACTTCGACCGCTTTTGGAAGATGTTCGACAGGTAAGCCACGCCGCCGGTTGCAATGAGCAGCGACATGTCGCGCATGAATTCGTAAAGCTGGTTGGCCACAGAAACGACACCGGGCGGCACCCCTGGAATGTCGTCAGCGAACTTCGCGGCCAGCAGAAGCAACAGGACTATCGTCAGCAGCCAGTAGAGCCGGGACAAAGTGTGATTGACGGAAACACGGGTCATCAGGTCGGCCGTTTAGAGCTGCTCGGTCGGGCGTCGGGCTCGGAAAGCCTTCCCGTTATTTGTGGCTGGACTGCGTCATAGCATCGAAAACGCAGCATCGTGGCATGCCACGAAAGACATGGCCTCACAATCGCCTCGCTACATTTGCTCAGCGTCAGCCGGCCTTTTCAAAATGGCCCAATTGACGATCGCGATCTCAGCCCCGATCAGCATCAACACAATGTTGATGCGCAAACCGACAAAGGCGCTCCACAATCCGACAATGACGCCCAACCCCGCTATGATTTTCGCGGCCGATGCGCGTGACGTGATTGTGGCGATAAGGTCGCGATAAATGCGGCCGCCATCGAGAGGAAAGGCGGGGAGCAGATTAAAGATCAGCATCGCAAGGTTGACGCGCGCCAAAATCAGGACGGCATACATTAGCCAGGGGCGCTCGGCGATCCATGGTGAGGGATCGAGATTTCCGAAATAGCCTCTGGGACTGATCTCGGGAAAACCGAGCAAGCTCCAAAGTCCAAGAAACAGCAGTCCATTGGTCAACGGGCCAGCGAAAAGTATCGCAACATTGGCGGCGGTGCTGCGCGGCCTTTTGAGCATGCGGGCGTAGCCGTAGAAACCTCCGACCAGAATTTCGCCGACCGACCGTGGCGTGGCCGATTTCATGCAGCAACACGGAGAGAAAAACGCCGGCAATGATGGCTGCGTAGGCCGGAGCGGCGATGGCCAGCGGCGCCTGCTGCAAGATGCCGAATAAAAAAAGCGGCACCAATGCAAAGGTGATGTCGACTCGCACCGAGATGCCGGCGAGGCGGAAAAGTTCCAGTCTCGGCGTGTCGGCGAGAAGATTCATGGTGCTTTGTTGCCCGTAGCGGAACCCGCCTTCGGGCTTATGGGATCAGGAGCGTTTGCGCAATCGCGCGGACGTCACTCGGCGCGCCGAATGGCAAATTTGATAGCGTCCTTGGCGAAACCACTCAGCTCGATTGAGAACGGACCGGAACCGATGTCGAAGCGGACGCTCTTGCGCACGTCGTCGCAATCGACTTTTCCGGTGTGGGCCGATGACCGGAGAGCCTTGCCGTTTTGCACGACATCGACCCAGCCGGCGGTGTCGATCGTCACCTGATAAACGCCGGGCTCTGCTGCGCCGTCGAAATTCACGATGCCGCCAAACGTTTCGCCCGCGTTGCCTTTTTTCCTGCTGGTTGGAGCGACTGGAAAGGAGACTTCGGTCATTGGCATCAGCGTGAGGGAGATGGCTTTTGCGGGCGGCGCTGAGAGCTTTGCTCCAGGTGTGACGGCGTCGTTATCGGAGGTCTTCATCCATTTAAGTTCGGTCGCGATCGGCCAAGCGAAGGCATCACAACCGCCGG
Organism: uncultured Alphaproteobacteria bacterium; assembly: GCA_963833715.1. Classification (GTDB taxonomy): domain Bacteria; phylum Pseudomonadota; class Alphaproteobacteria; order Rhizobiales; family Hyphomicrobiaceae; genus Hyphomicrobium_B. Next base: position 95,829 of record CAWHZB010000012.1, on the reverse strand, counting down.
TCTCCGCGGCGTTTGCTGCACAGAAAGGCAGGGCGAGTGCAACCGCGCTCGCTAGTACGAGCAGAAACCTGGATGTGTTCATGTCAGTCAACCGCCACCATCACGTCCGACGACTTGATCACGGCAGATGCCGTCATGCCTGTTTTGAGCCCCAGATCGTCGACGGACTCGTTGGTGATCGATGCAGTCACGACCGTGCCGCCGACGTCGATGCGCACGTGCGCGGTGGTTGCGCCCTTCACGACATCGACGATTTTGCCCTTCAAAACATTTCTGGCGCTGATTTTCATATTTGGCTCCTGCTCAGATGATGCTCTTCGCGTAGAGATCCGTTCGACGATCGCGGAAAAAGCCCCAATCGGCACGATAGCTGCCGATCAGATCAAGATCGAAGGTCTGAACGAGCACGCCTTCGTCGTTAGCGCCGAGGCTTCGAACAAGCTCACCGCGATGATCGGCGATGAACGAGTGGCCGTAGTATTGTTGCTTCACACCGTCGTTGTCTTCAAGGCCGGTGCGGTTTGCAGCAACGATCGGCACGGCGTTTGAAACCGCGTGACCTTGCATAACGCGCTGCCATTGCAAGTGCGTATCGAGCGACGCGTCATAAGGTTCGGAGCCGATGGCCGTTGGGTAGAACAACACTTCAGCGCCCTGCAGCACCATCGCCCGGGCGCATTCCGGATACCACTGGTCCCAGCAGATGCCGACGCCGATCCGGCCATGCTTCGTCGTCCAGGTCTTGAAGCCTGTGTCGCCCGGACGAAAGTAGTATTTCTCCTGATAGCCCGGGCCATCCGGAATGTGGCTCTTGCGATAGACGCCGAGGATTTCGCCGTCGGCATCGGCTATCGCGATGCTGTTGTAATAGCGCGGCCCGTCCTTTTCGAAGAACGAGATCGGGATGACGACACCGAGCTTCCCAGCAAGCTTTTTGAGTGCAAGCACGCACGGATGTTCTGTCACGGCATGAGCCGTCTCGAACCACTTCGGGTCCTGTCGCGTGCAGAAATAGATGCCCTGGAACAACTCCGACGGCAGAATGACCTGCGCGCCTTGCTTGGCGGCTTCGCGAACCAAGTCTTCCGTCTTGGCGATGTTGGCCTTCAGGTCGTGGCCGTAAGATGCCTGGATACCTGCGACCGTCATCGAGCGCTTCGACATTAGGCCGGCTCCTGCTGAGTGATGCAGTGGAACGAACCGCCACCGGCGCTGCCGCTGCCGAGCAAACCGCGAGACGACACGCCAACGACTTTGCGGGTCGGGAATACCGACTGTAACGCTTCGAGCGCCGCCGCCTGCGTCGGGGTTCCGTAAACCGGCACGACGACGACGCCATTCGCGATAATGAAGTTCATATGCGAGGCAGGCGCGACTTCGCCGAGCCCGTTCCGATAGAGGCCGACGCCCGGGATGCGAACGACGTCGAGCTTGCGGCCGCTCGCATCCGTTGCAGCTTCGAGTGTCCGCGCAATGGCGTCCAGCGTTTCCGCGTTTGGATCTTCCGGTCCGGCCGGCGCCTGGCAGACAACGCGGCCCGGAGTGACGAAGCGCGCAATGTTGTCGATATGGCCGTCCGTGTGGTCGTTCTTCAGGCCCTCGTCGATCCAAATGACTTTCCTGGCTCCGAAAGCATCGGCCAGCGCCTGCTCGGCGGCCGCTTTCGTCCAGCCGTTGCGATTGGGGTTCAACAGCGTCTGCCGCGTTGTCAGGATTGTGCCTTCGCCATCGTGATCGACGGCGCCGCCTTCGAGCACGAAATCGAAACGGCGGACAGGTGTCGCTGCGAGACGCGCAATGTCATCGCCGACAGTTGCGTCATCCGGCAGATCGTACTTGCCGCCCCAGCTGTTGGTTTTGAACCGCAGCGCCACGGCGCTCTCGTCACGACGCGCGAAGATGGGGCCGGTATCGCGCAGCCAGATGTCGCCGTACTTTGCCGGAATGACTTCGGCCGCGTCGCCAACGGCCGCGCGAGCCGAGGCTTCGGCCTCATCGCCGTTCGCAAGCAGCCGCACGTGGTTGCCCGCGGCTTTCAGCGCAGCGACGAGCGCCGCCACGTCGCGACGCGGCGTTTCAAGATCGCCGTTCCACTCTTCGGGGTCTGCCGGCCAGGCCGTCCAAATCGCCTTTTGCGGCGCCCACTCGGCGGGAACGATGATGCGGGGATCGGCAAAAACGGTTTTCATCGCGCGTATATAGGGCGTTCGCCGGTGTTTGCGAATAAGCGATGGGGTGCGCGAGCGGCACGTAAATGCCGCCCGTGCCGGTCAGACCAGGATGTGGCGATTAACTTTTGTCCCGCCGGCCCAGCGTCCTCAGCCGCAGCGCATTGAGCTTGATGAAGCCCTGCGCGTCCTTCTGATCATAGGCGCCCTTGTCGTCTTCGAAGGTGACGAGGGTCGGGGAATAGAGCGATTTCGGGCTCTCGCGCCCCGTAACGATGACGTTGCCCTTGTAAAGCTCGAGCGTCACTTCGCCTTCGACGTGCTCCTGCGATTTATCGATCAGCGCTTGCAGCATCTGGCGTTCGGGCGAGAACCAGAACCCATTGTAGATCAGCTCGGCGTAGCGCGGCATGATCTCGTCTTTGAGGTGTGCGGCGCCGCGGTCGAGCGTGATGCTCTCCATTGCCCGATGCGCGGCGAGCAGGATGGTACCGCCGGGCGTTTCGTAGACGCCGCGCGACTTCATGCCGACAAAGCGGTTTTCGACGAGGTCGATGCGGCCGATGCCGTTGTCGCGTCCGAGGTCGTTCAGGGCTTTCAGCAGCGTCGCTGGTGAAAGCTTTTTGCCGTCGAGTGATATTGCGTCGCCCTTGGCAAAGCCGATCTTGATCGTCGTGACCTTGTCGGGCGCAGCCATCGGCGAGATCGTGCGCTGGTAGACGATTTCTGGCGCCTTGCTGGCCGGATCTTCGAGCACCTTGCCTTCAGAGGATGAATGCAGAAGGTTGGCGTCGACCGAAAACGGCGACTCGCCTTCTTTGTCCTTCGCGACTGGTATCTGGTTCTTGCGTGCGAAAGCCAAAAGTTCCTCGCGACCCTTGAACGTCCACTCGCGCCACGGGGCGATGATCTTGATGCCCGGCTCAAGCGCGTAGTAGCCAAGCTCGAAGCGCACCTGGTCGTTGCCCTTGCCGGTGGCGCCATGACACACGGCGTCGGCTCCGACCTTTCTCGCAATCTCGATCTGCTTTTTTGCGATCAGCGGCCGCGCAATCGAGGTGCCGAGCAGATATACGCCTTCGTAAACGGTGTTGGCGCGGAACATCGGAAAGACGTAATCGCGCACGAATTCTTCGCGCAAATCTTCGACGAAGATGTTTTCCGGCTTGATGCCGAGCAGCACGGCCTTGTTGCGGGCCGGCTCAAGCTCTTCGCCCTGCCCGAGATCGGCGGTGAACGTAACGACCTCGGCGCCGTAGGTTTCCTGCAGCCATTTGAGGATGATCGAGGTGTCGAGGCCGCCCGAATAGGCGAGGACGACTTTCTTCACGGATTTGGGCGCGGCGCTCATGGCAGGTGTGACTTTCGAATTGTGGTTCAAGGCGGAAACGCGCGGCACTATAGGGTTGGCGGCGCGCCCCGCAAGGGTGACCACGACGACAACGCCACATGTCGCAAGCGCGCTGCCAAGGCTTTGCATCAAGGACTAGAGCATCGACATGAAACCGACACTCGTCTTCTGGTACGAATTCGCCTCGACATACTCTTATCTGACGGTAATGCGCATCGAAGCCGAGGCGTCGCTCGCCGGCGTCGCGATCGAATGGCGACCGTTTTTACTCGGTCCGATTTTCGTGTCGCAGGGTTGGACCACTTCGCCGTTCAACATCTATCCGGCCAAGGGCCGCTACATGGTGCGCGATATTGGGCGCATCGCAGCTGCACGCGGACTTCCGTTCAAGATGCCCGAGACGTTTCCCGTCAAGGGCCTTAAGGCCGCCCGCTTGGCAATTGCCGCCGAAAGCTTTGGGGGTAAGGCCGCCTTCAGTCGCGCGGTGTTCAACGCGCAGTTCGCAACAGGCTTGGACGTATCGAACGACGGCGTGCTGACAGCATGCTTAACGTCATCTGGACTCGATGCCGACGCTGTGTGGGCGCGGAGCAAGGATGACGACGTGAAAGGAGCGCTGCGCCGCAATACGGAGGAAGCTCAGGCCATCGGCATATTCGGCGCGCCGAGCTTTACAACCGAACACGGTGAACTTTTCTGGGGTGACGATCGGCTGGAGCAAGCGCTCCGCTGGTCGTCAGCGGAAATGAAATCGGCTGCTGTCTCCGAGGGTTGATGGCCGGCAATCGAAATTGAATAAAATTGCGGAAATGCCGCCGCGCAATATTGCGCGGTCATGAACATAAAAAAGGCATATCCAGGCCGTTTGCCGTGTTTTTGCTCGGTTGGAAATGATACTGAGTCGGGAAATGATCTGACTGGGGGGAGATCGCCGGTGACCAGAGCAGTTCGCTTGAACCGAATGCTTGCTTGGCTATGCCTTGCGACCGGGGCACTTGCGTTGCCTCTCTCTGCTGAAGAGATCACGGTGACCGTGCCGCCCAATCCGGCACCCCAAGCCGCAGCAGCCAATCGTGCACCGGCCGCGCCGCTGCCGTCCTTTTCGATGCACGGTCTTCAGACATCCGAGGCGGATACCGATGCCGCTGGTCAAGGAACGGCGGCAACTCCGCCGGCCCCGCCTCCAGCGCCTGCTACGACCGTCAAACACAAGGCCAAGCAAACATCTCCCGCGACGGCCCAGTCACAACCGGCGCCTGCAGCGGATGCAGCGACTGACAAACCGGCCGCCGATACGCCTGCCGCGGCAGCTAATCCCGCGGCTGCGGCCCCAGCGGCGAAAGCTGATGTGAAAACCAAGCACGCGGCAGCGAAACCTTTGCCTTGCAGAGGTCTCGATGAGGCGGCCTGCGGCGGCAACAAGGCCTGCAAGTGGATTGCGCTGGCCGCCACTCCGGACGCTGCTGGCAAGGTAGCGCCGCCTCACTGCAGCGCTGTTGCGGCGGTGAAGAAAAAGCCCTCAGCGAAGACCGCCAAGTCGCTGCCGGCGCCGGAAATCGCTGCCGGCGCGGGGCGCCGAAAGTAGAAGACGGCTGCTGCAAAAAAGAAAACACCCACGCCGAAGGCAGAAGTTGCGCCGCCTGTCCCGGCGGCTTCGGACGGCACTCAGGACGCGCCGTCTTCGGCCTCGTCACCGGCGCCGGAGTCGGATCCACAATAGCGAGTTCGGGACGTTTCAGATCGGGTACGTCTGCCACGGCGGTATTGCCGAGGGGCGCGACTTAGCTTGCTTAGGATTACCGAAAACCAGCTGCCATTGCGTGTACGCGGCATCCGCGGCGTCCATCGCTGACGTGCTGGCGCGTGCCGTCGGAGCGGCCACCGAATAAGGGACGCCGTAAGACAGCATCGTCGCCATCATCGGCGCCTGGTAAATACTCCAAGGAGTTACGTTCCAGACCGATCGAGTTGCAGAATTCGGCCAGGCCGATAGACCCGCTCCACATGCTGCCAGGGCGCCGCGTTGTGCCAAGTCCTGCCAAGCACTCGCTGCGACAAGCCAAATCTGCGTTGGATCGAACGCGGCACCCGGAGAAACGGCGGGAGGCGACCAATGTCCAAATGGTAAAAGGTTGGCCACCGCGGCACGGCCGGCTTCAAAGGGATCGTTGGGCCGAATGGTCATCGGCGCAGTGCCTGGAGTCCAATCTCCAAACCACGTCGGCCAGAAAAGTGGTGTTGTTGCCGTCTGCCGGTCTCCAGAAGTCACGTTGTCATGGAGACGGCTTTGACATGCCATCGCGGCTGCAACTGACGCCTGGCTCATTTCGAAAAATGCTTCGGTCGCTTTTTGAAGAAAGCGAATATGCAGAGCAAAATCGAACAAGGAATAATTCCTCAAAATGCGAACATAACAGTACTGCTGCATCGCAGCAACAGCGCTGATTTCACACCGGTGTACGACGAGGGACGGGAAAAGCATCTCGCCATTTGCGATCCTTGGCAAAAGTCCGGCGGTCCTTCGCTGAATTAGCGCAACACTCAGCCTACACAATCAAAAAGCGGCGCCAACCAAAGTGGTTAAGTCTGCTATGATTTCACCCGAATCATTTCTTGGGGGCGCGGAATGGGGCACTGCCCGCTCGTCATAATCCGATGGTTGGATAGCCGACAGCCGAGCGGTCAATGGCGCTATTTATCAGCGTTGCCGGAGGCGAAACCCGTCGAAGTCGCCACCGTCGGCTGGCTTGTGAGGGATACGCCCGATGTCAAAGTCGTCTGCCAAAACATTGGTGATCTCGACGACCCTGAAAAAGCACAAGCGAGCGGGATAATGGCAATCCCCGCTCGCTGCGTCCTGTCGATCGAACGATTGACTGAAGAGGAAAATCTTACCTCTTCTGCTGGCTCTGGTTCTGCTGGTTCTGTGGGTTCTGGCTTTGCTGTTGTTGTGATTGCTGATGATCGGGAGATTGCGACAGAACTGACGCGGCAAGCTCTTTGATTTCATCTGCGGAAACCGACTGCGGATTTTGCAACGCCTTAGATGCAATAGCGCTCACTCTCGCAGACGTCTTCTCATTCTGAGCCATGACAACACTCGCTTTCTCAAAATTGAGTACAAACATACAGTGCATGGCCAACTAGATGCATCGCGTATGGAAAGTCCCGCCTCTGATCATGTTATCCACAGTTTAGTTCGTGTGCATTCTGAGGTTGTGGGCGCGCGAATTACGGTTCGTCATTGCCCAGATCATCTGTCCCATGCGCTTTCGTTCGAGCGGAAGAAGGCGTTGAATTTCTAATGATAATGGCCCCGTCGTGGCCGTCAGACTTGCCGGTTTCTTCAGCCGTGACGGGTTCAGCCTCTTTTCGGGTCGAGCGCTTGGGCCGTCTCAGGAGCGAACCGTAGCGCGTCTCGGGCTGCTCCTCGGATTGCGGATTGTTGATGATTGCGTCTGATTCGCTGCCGCGGTCGGGCAGCGGACGCCGGGACTTCGGTCGACGCGGCGGCGTCCGCCACGTCGAGTGCTCGTCCGGCGAACTGGCCGGACGCCAGCCAGTAAACGAAACCGCCAAAGAACCCCGCCGTAAGAAATGCCTTCAGCGCATAATTATTGAGTATCGTCGGTTGCCCGGCGACTTCGCTCGAAAATTGCGCGATGAAGCCGAGCAGCGCGATCCCCATTCCTGCAATCAGATAGAAGGGCAGCGACCGGATCGAAAGCCATTCGCCTAAGCCCGCTGCGATCAGCACGAAGGCGGCGGCAAAAAGGCCGGAATGCGTCGCCGTGAGCAGCGCCAGATCCAGCGTTTGGCTGGCGGTTTGGGGCAACCGGCTTGCCGGCTGCGCCAGGACGTCGACCGGCGTGTCGACAAACATGACCGTGACGAGCCCGGCGGCGATACTCGCCAGCGCGAAGCCGAAGGCCACGCGCGCCAATGTGGTGATCAGTCTTAGCACGACGATCCCCCGCCCCCAGACATCACATAGGGGGTTAATCTATAGAGCCCGACTTTGATTGCTCGCGGCTGGTTCGATCAGGCGCCGTCGCCGGCGGCGCGGCGCTCGCTGGCAGTGAGCCTAAGGCTTTCGGACCGGAGCTGCCCGCAGGCTGCAAGAATATCGCGTCCGCGTGGCGTCCGCACGGGACTCGCATAGCCGGCGCGGTTCACGACCTCGGCAAAGCGTTCGATCGTCTCCCAGTCCGAGCACTCATAACGCGTGTTCGGCCACGGGTTGAATGGGATGAGATTGATTTTCGCCGGAATGCCCGCGAGCAGTTTTACAAGCGAGCGTGCTTCGGCAAGGCTGTCGTTGACGCCTTTCAGCATCACGTACTCGAAGGTGATGCGCCGCGCATTCGAAAGGCTCGGATAATTGCGGCAAGCATCCATCAACTCAGCAATCGGATACTTGCGGTTGATCGGCACGAGCTCGTCGCGCAGCGCGTCGTTGGTCGCGTGCAGTGAGATCGCCAGCATCGTGTCGGCTTCTTCACCCCAGCGTCGAATTTCCGGCACGACGCCGGAGGTCGACAGCGTGATGCGCCGCTTCGAAAGCGAGAGACCCTCACCGTCGGACGCAACCTCCATCGCGGCTTTGACGTTGTCGAAATTGTAGAGCGGTTCTCCCATCCCCATTAGCACGACATTCGTGATCTTGCGCTCGCCCGCCGGCAGAAGCCGTCCGTCGTCGGGACCCTTGGCGCCGGGCCAGTCTCCGATGCGATCCCGCGCCAGTACGATCTGAGCGACGATTTCCTCCGCTTCGAGATTGCGCACGAGGCGCTGCGTGCCGGTGTGGCAGAACGAGCAGGTTAGCGTGCAGCCGACCTGGCTCGAAATGCATAGCGTGCCGCGGCCACTCTCGGGAATGTAGACGGTTTCGATTTCCGGCGGCCGGGCTTCGTGGCCGCGCTTGGCAAGCCGCAGTAGCCACTTGCGCGTGCCGTCGACCGAGATCTGCTCAGAGACGATCTCCAGCCGGTTGAGCGTGTAGAGGTTTTCGAGGTCGCGGCGCAGGTCCTTCGAGACATCCGTCATATCGTCGAAGCGCGTCACGCCGCGCACATAGATCCAGCTCCAGAGCTGGGCGACGCGCATGTTGAGCTGCTTTTGGGGAACGCCAGCGGCAGCAAGCGCTACTTTCAACTGGTCGCGCGTCAGGTCCGCGAGCGAGGGCTTCGCACTCGCGGCTTTCGCATTGATCTCGAGACTTGGCGCAACGGACATCGTGGGCAGCATCTTTCGAGTTAATAACCCTCTCCCAGGCAACGGCAAAGCATGGGGCGTGGGGACGTGGCAAACTTACAATATAAACCGGCTCAAATCGGCGTTCTTCGCGAGTTGACCCACGTGGGTGGCGACATAGGCACCATCAATCACGACGGTCTGCCCGGCGCGGTCGGATGCTTCGAACGAAATCTCGTCCAAGACCCGTTCGAGCACCGTCTGCAACCGCCGGGCCCCAATGTTCTCCACTGTGGAATTCACCTCGACAGCGGTGTCGGCAATGGCATCGATCGCATCTGGGGTGAAAGTGAGCGACACGCCTTCGGTCGCCATCAACGCCACGTACTGCTTGATGAGGCTGGCCTCGGGCTCCGTCAGGATGCGCTTGATGTCTTCGCGCGACAGTGCGCTCAGTTCGACGCGGATCGGCAATCGGCCCTGCAACTCGGGCAGCAGGTCAGACGGTTTCGCGACGTGGAACGCGCCGGAAGCGATGAACAGGATGTGATCGGTTTTGACCGGGCCGTGCTTCGTTGCAACCGTCGTTCCTTCAAGCAGAGGTAGCAGATCACGCTGCACGCCTTCACGCGAGACGTCGCCGCCGCCGCGCACGCCTTCGCCACGCGAACAGATCTTGTCGATCTCGTCGAGGAAGACGATGCCGTCATTCTGGACGGCCGCGATCGCCTCGGCGACGATATCTTCGTTGTCGATCAGCTTATCGCTCTCTTCTGCGATCAGAATGTCAAAACTGTCCTTTACCGTGACGCGGCGCGGCTTGCTGCGTTGACCAAGAGCCTTTCCCAGCATTTCGCCGAGATTGATGGTCGTCATCGAGGCGCCGCCCGGCATGTCGAACATCGGGATCTGTGGCGCGGTATCGGCCACCATGATGTCGATTTCCTTATCGTTCAGCTCGTTGTTGCGCAGTTTCTTTCGGAAGCTGTCGCGTGTCGCGGGTGACGCACCGCTGCCGACAAGAGCATCGATGACACGCTCTTCGGCGGCCTTCTCGGCCTTGGCGCGCACGTCCTGGCGCTTGACATCCTTGACAAGTGCAATGCCCACTTCAACGAGGTCGCGGACAATACTGTCGACGTCGCGGCCGACGTAGCCGACCTCGGTAAACTTCGTCGCCTCGACCTTGAGGAAGGGCGCGCCCGCGAGCTTGGCGAGACGCCGCGAAATCTCCGTCTTGCCGACGCCCGTCGGCCCGATCATCAGAATGTTTTTCGGCAGGATCTCGTCGCGAAGGCTTCCTGTGATCTGCTGTCGCCGCCAACGATTGCGCAATGCGATGGCGACGGCGCGCTTGGCATCGGATTGGCCGACGATATAGCGGTCGAGTTCGGAGACGATTTCGCGTGGAGAAAAACTGGTCATTGCCTTGCCGGTGGAAGAAAGCGCGCCAAGCCTGTGTTTTGTACGAGCGGCAACAAACGTCGCCGCAGCGGATGCCAGAAGACGCCGAGCACCAATACGAACGCTCCGACGAGCGCCAGTGTCATCACGAGAGACGTAGAGATAAACTGGGCGTTGTAACCTGGAGTTTGCAAAGTGCCTCCGCTCAATAGGTGGTAAACCGCAAAGGTGAAATACAGGAGTGAGGAGACGAGGAGCGCACGCCGGTCGATCGCAAGCGCGAAAAGCCCCAACGCAAAGACGGTCATGAGCACGATGATGGAGGTTGTGGCGCTGTCCGCCGTCGATTGTTTGATCAGCGTAATAATTGGCGAGACGATCAGCGGGGCCGCGACGAGATGCAGCCAAAAGGCGCAATCGGAAAGCCGCGTCGTCCGCTTCAGGTCGCGAGCGTCGTAGGCCATCGCCGCTGCAAGAATGATGAGGCCGGAAGCAAATTCGATGAACGGCGTATCCGCGCCTTCAGCCATGCCGTACACATGCAAGGCGCTGCGAAAGACGCCGTAGGCTGCGAGCGCGATGAGGGCAAGCGCGAACGGCAGGCGGAAACGCACGTAGTAGGCCACGGCCGCCGCCAGTGCCGGGACGGAAAAAAGCAGAGATGGATATCGCCAGAATGCCAGCTCGGCCCACGGGTCGGACGTGGATTCAATACCCATCGTCGCGTGAAGTTGGATCACGATCGCCGTTGCAGCAAACGCGACGAACAAGATCGATAGCGCTATGCCGGGCAGAACGGCACGCACCCGGCGCACAAGAATTTCACTCAGTAGCCAAAAAATTGCAGCCGCCAGCGTCATGACGCCGAGGACTGAGCCGGAGAACTGCGGCGTGGCGGCGAAGATCAGGGCGCCCGCGACTAGCAACACGCCAATCGTCAGGAAGACGTCGTTGAAGCCGTTGAGAAAGCGAAAGTGCTCCTCGTCGGCAAGCGGCTCATTCGCGTCTGGTGCCAGGACGCTCGATGCGCGCATCGCCCGAAGCTTCTCGGCCTGGGCGGCATCGATGACGCCAGCCTCGACGGCCGACATCAGGTCGTCAGGACTCAATGTGGCGGGCATCTGGGGCGCTCAAGAATGGTTTCCGTTCAGACGGTGGAGTTGAGGGCTTCGATGACGACATTGGTGTTCGTATAGACGCAAATCTCGGCAGCAATGGTCATCGCTTTGCGCGCAATCGCTTCGGCATCAAGCGGCTGATCGAGCAGAGCCCGGGCAGCCGCAAGCGCATAATTGCCGCCGGAGCCTATACCCATGATGTGTTTCTCGGGCTCAAGTACGTCGCCCGTACCGGTTAACACGAGTGTCGTTCCCGCATCTGCGACAATCATCATGGCTTCGAGGCGTCGCAGGAAGCGGTCGGTCCGCCAGTCCTTGGCGAGTTCGACGGCGGCGCGCGTCAGCTGGCCAGGGTATTGCTCGAGCTTGGCTTCGAGACGCTCGAACAAGGTAAAGGCGTCGGCGGTGGCTCCGGCGAATCCACCGATCACGTCGCCGCGGCCGAGCTGGCGCACCTTGCGGGCGTTCGCCTTGATGATCGTTTGACCGAGGCTGACCTGCCCGTCCCCCGCGATCACCACCCTGCCGCCTTTGCGGACGGTCAGTATTGTGGTGGCATGCCAGGGCAAATCGGGCGCATTTGGGCTGAGTTGGGTCATATGTGTCGCGTCAGTTAAGCTTTTGGCGGCAAGATGCAAGCCGTGACGGCTGCCGGTGCGGCCAAAGGGCGGCAGATCCGTTCTTGGCCCGGGGGACTGCAAGCTGATAAACGCTCGGGCACGCTGCCGGCAAGTTGAAGTCGCCGGTTAGGGAAACGAGCCGGTTAGGGTAACGACAGGGGAGGCGGAGAGGTTTCGTGAAGCGGCAGGCGACCATCACGCGCAAGACCAAGGAGACCGAGATCTCGGCAACCGTCAACCTCGACGGCACGGGTGCCTACGATATCACGACCGGCATCGGCTTCCTCGATCACATGCTGGAACAACTTGCCCGTCACTCGCTGATCGACATCACTCTGAGGGCCAAGGGCGACCTTCACATCGATTTCCACCACACCGCCGAAGACACCGGCATCGTCATCGGTCAGGCGGTAGCCCAGGCCCTCGGCGACAAAGCCGGGATAGTGCGTTATGCCGACGTCCACCTACCGATGGACGAAACTTTGACGCGCGTCGCAATCGACGTTTCGGGCCGTCCGTTCCTAATCTGGAAGGCCGAGTTTTCACGGCCGAAAGTCGGCGAGATGGACACCGAGCTCTTCCGCGAATGGTTTCAGGCTTTCGCGCAGAATGCCGGCGTGACGCTGCACGTCGAGAACCTTTATGGCGAGAACAATCACCACATTGCGGAGACCTGTTATAAGGGTTTAGCGCGTGCGCTGAGATCAGCGATCGCTCTCGATCCGCGACAGGCCGGACGTATCCCGTCGACCAAGGGCATGTTGCAAGGCTGAAAGCGAGGCATGGAATTGAGTTTTGCGTCGAGGAGCAAGGGTTCCGTGGTGACTTATACTGTCCATGAGCCGCCGGCGCCGGAAGCCGACCGGGTCGATCGAGGCAGCGAACTGGAATTCGTCAAAGACGGATTCTCGTGGCTCACGACAATTTGCCCGCCTCTTGGATTTCTCGCGAATGGTCTGTGGCTTTTCGCTATCGCCTACATCGTCGCCGCCAGCCTGCTCGCTTATGTGCTAAACGCATTGAGGATCGGTTCCAGCCTGGTAAGTCTCTTGTTCTTGATGATCAACATCTATCTCGGCTTTGAAGTTTCGACGCTGAAACGATGGATGCTGGAGCAGACCGGCTGGCAAACGCTTGGCGTCGTAACCGGCAATTCGATCGCGGAGTGCGAGCGGCGGTTTTTCGAAAGCTGGCTGCCGGCGCAGCCGATATTGGCCAGCGGCACACCGCGAGAGCCCAAGCATGCCGAAGCAGCACCGCGGCGCGGTTCACGCTTCTGGCCGTTTGGATCGAAGGCCTAGCGTGAAAGAAGTCTAGGCCAAACGATTTATGCAAAGCGTCGTCATTATCGACTACGGGTCGGGAAATCTTCACTCCGCCGCCAAGGCTTTCGAGAGCGCGGCGCGTGAAGGCTCTGTCTCATCGAAGATCATCGTCAGCCCGCGGCCGGAGGATGTTCTTCGAGCCGATCGCATCGTGCTGCCGGGCGTTGGTGCTTACACCGACTGCAAGCACGGATTGGAGCGCGTTCCGGGTCTCGTTGAGGCGCTCGAAGAAGCCGTTCGCCGCAACGAGCGGCCGTTCCTCGGTATTTGCGTCGGCATGCAGCTTCTCAGCGAGCGCGGCCTCGAGTTCGCCGTCACCGAAGGGCTCGGCTGGATCAAAGGCGAGGTGCGCGCCATCGAGCCCGCCGACCCAGCGCTGAAAATCCCGCATATGGGTTGGAACACGCTCAACGCCGTCAACCCGCATCCGCTGCTCGACGGTATCCCGCCGGGAGCTAGCGGCTGGCATGCGTATTTCGTGCACTCGTTTCACCTTGCAGCGAAAGAGCGGCGCGTCGTCGTCGCCGAGACGGATTACGGCGGGCCGATCACGGCGCTCGTCGCCGACGGCAACATCGCCGGCACCCAGTTTCACCCGGAGAAGAGCCAGAAGCTCGGCCTAAAGCTGATCGCGAATTTTCTCGGCTGGAACCCGTAGGGCGCCGACTTGACACGTCCCTGTTGTGGCCCTGGATGGCCGCCTCGAGGGCGGCCATGACGTAGTTGTGTTGATGACGAAGGCTGCAAATTCCTAGGGAAGGGGCCGCGCAACGGCGTGAAGGGCGGATTGAAATACCGTCCAGACGCGCGGCAATTGCCAGGATGCGACCGGCTCTTCGTCTTCCAATCTGCCCTGCATCCATTGCAACCGAGCGGCGACCGCCGCGTCGGCGCGGCCAAGCTCGTGCACGCAGAGCTCGTCGGGGTGGTCGAACAGGATCGCTAGCCGTCGCTTGATTTGCTCGGCGCCGAGCCATGTCTTGACGTACCAGAAGCCGGCACTGACGGGGGCATATTCGACCGCGATGTAAGGCAGTGAAAACGAAACTGCCCAGGTGTCCTGGTCGGGGGATTTGGGCGTGTGGTGAATGAGATAGGTTTTCATGGGGGCGCATCCGGTGCGTCGGGGCTTGGGGGAGCAAAGGAACGCGGCACGCCACTGAAGGTCACAAAACGCAGGTTAGGACAGGACAACCGAGGCCGATGCCCGGTCGATCGTGCGTGACGGGAGCCGGGGACCGAGGGAGATGATCCCCGGACTCTCCATCTTTGGGTCTTTGAGCGGGACGGACCCGTTCGGGACGGCGTGGGGGGTCAGCCCGCCCCGCCCAAAGACCAGAAACTCTCAATCGAACTTGGCTCAACCTGCTTTGGCGAAGGGCAGCTCAGGCTCGATCGGTTCGGGCCCGGGCGGCATCGGGAAGGCGATGATGTTCCCGTCCGGCGCCAGATCCATGCCGGGGCGGCGCTGACGGAACCAGCGCAGCGACGTGTTGGTCAGAAGGGCTTCACGCTTCGTCGCCTGGATCAGTAGGCCGTCTTCGTCGGCGAGCAGGTCTTTCAGCTCGGCTTCAAGTTCAGTTTCGTCACGCTCGGAAGCGACGTACCAAGTGTTGGAGAGGGGCCGTGCCCACTTTTCGCCCAGCCCCATGATCAGCTGTGCGAGAACGTGCTGGTTGCGGTTCGGCTTGGCGAGGTCATACGAAATCAGATAGGTGCGCATCGGGCTCTCCTGGCGTTGGCAGCGGGGGGTCTCAACGCGAACTCTGACCGATCTTTGGGCGGCTTCAAGGCGCCCGGAACATAGGAGGAACATGCCACGAATCATCCCACCTGTCCAGCGTTGGTTCCAATTATGTTCTTGACTAGTTCTTAAGGTTGTTGCAAGAACAACACGCACCTATGTGTCTGGAAAGAGGCGTAATTGATCGGGATGCGGCGATGCGGGCCTGGATCGATGCGCACGTCGAGACCCGGGAAGCGGTGGCGGAATTCCTCCAGGGCTCGGGCACGACTGCCGGGGAAGCGCGTCTCTTCCCAGATTTCGTAGAGCCGGCGCGGATCGCAGGCATAGCGGCGGACGAGGTGGAGCGGCCGAATGCGCAGCCACCGCGCGATCCAGATGTCGACGGCGTCCTCCTCGGTCAGCGGACGGCGGGCGATGGCAGGCGGCGGCGCGGTGATGAACGCGGTGGCCATGGGAGAACGCTTCGGTGTTTCGCTTGACGGCCCAGCTTGACGTGAGGCGCGATCTGCGATTGATCGCCGCCAGAAGATAGCAGACCGAAAACAGCAAACTGATGGCCGTGCGCGTCCCTGGCGCGCAGCGCTGAGCGAGACCCATTGATCCTTTTTCCAGCCATCGATTTGAAGGACGGCCAGTGCGTCCGCCTGAAGCTTGGCGAAATGAACGCCGCGACCGTGTTCAACGACGACCCGGCGGCGCAGGCGCTGGCATTCGAGCAGCAAGGCTTCAAGTATCTGCACATCGTCGACTTGAACGGTGCGTTTGCCGGCAAGCCGGTCAACGGCGCGGCTGTGGAAGCGATCCTCAACGCCATCTCTATACCGGCGCAGCTCGGCGGCGGTATTCGCGATCTCGGGACGATCGAAGCCTGGCTCACTAAGGGTATTCGCCGTGTCATCCTCGGCACGGCTGCTGTTCGCGATCCGGGACTCGTCAAGGACGCCGCAAAGCGTTTTCCGGGCCGTATCGCCGTTGGCATCGATGCAAAAGGCGGGAAGGTCGCGGTCGAAGGCTGGGCCGAGACTTCGGAGCTGACCGCCGTCGATCTCGCCAAGAGGTTCGAGAACGCGGGCGTTGCCGCGCTCATCTATACCGACATCGAGCGCGATGGCGTGCTTAAGGGCTTGAATTTGCCCGCAACTGCGGCGCTGGCGCGGGGGACGCGCATTCCGGTCGTCGCGTCGGGCGGACTTGCCTCTATCTCCGATGTGCGCGACCTGAAAAAGCCCGAATACAGTCTGCTTGAAGGCGCGATTACCGGCCGCGCCCTATATGATGGCCGAATCAACGCCAAAGAGGCGCTCGAACTCCTGGAGACGTCATGAAAATTGGTGACAAGGTGCGCGTAACGAAGGTGCCGGACGGCGTGCCGCCCGACAACCAGGTGATGACGCTGTTCCGGGGCTGCGTCGGCAAGACGTTTCCGATCGTCAAGATCGACGACGGCCTCGTCGAGTTGCACGTGGGGGAAGCCTTCGGCAAGCCTGCCGAATTCCATCAGATCTGGCTCGAGTTGGCCCAACTGAAACTCGTTGAGGCCTGAGCTTTTGAACGTGATTCCGCAAGTCGTTCCGACCGAGCCGACAACGATGCCGCCTGAGATCGCGCGACGGCGGACGTTCGCGATCATCTCGCATCCCGACGCCGGCAAGACGACGCTGACCGAAAAGCTGCTGCTGTTCGGCGGCGCCATTCAGATGGCCGGTGCCGTCAAGGCGCGCGGCGAACGCCGCCGCACGCGTTCGGACTGGATGCAGATCGAGCAGCAGCGCGGCATCTCGGTGACGTCCTCGGTGATGACGTTCGAGCGCGGCGGCATCGTCTATAATCTGCTCGATACGCCCGGGCACTCCGACTTCAGCGAGGACACGTACCGCACGCTGTCGGCCGTCGACGCCGCCGTGATGGTCATGGATGCGGCGAAGGGCATCGAAACCCAGACGCGCAAGCTGTTTGAAGTTTGCCGGCTGCGCGACATTCCGATCATCACCTTCATCAACAAGATCGACCGTGAGGGCGAGGACCCGCTGACGCTGCTGGATCAAATCGCGTCCGACCTGGCGCTCGATCTCGTGCCGATGGGCTGGCCGGTCGGCATGGGAACGGATTTCCGCGGCGTCTTGGATCTGGCGGACAAGAAAATTCTACTGCCGGAAAGCGACGAGCGCGGCTCTCCTTTCGGGCACACCGAGCCATTCAACGCGCTTGGGGACATCCGCCAGATAGCCGGCATCGACGAGAGGATTGCGACCCGGGCGCTGGAGGGCGTCGAGCTGGCGCAAGGCGCGTTGCCGTCGTTCGATCTCGAATCGTTCCGCGAAGGGCATCTGTCACCGGTCTTTTTCGGCAGCGCACTAAAGAACTTCGGCGTCGAGCAGTTACTCGATGCGCTCGGGAAATGGGCACCTGGACCCTTAGCGCGCAAGGCGACGCAGCGCACAGTTCAGCCGGGCGAAGATCAGGTGACGGGGTTCGTCTTCAAGGTTCAGGCGAACATGGACCCGAACCACCGGGATCGGATGGCGTTCGTGCGGCTCTGCTCAGGCCGATTTCGACGCGGCATGAAATTGCTGCACGTTCGCGACAATAAGCCGATGACGGTGTCATCTCCGACGTTCTTCTTCGGCCAGGGCCGGGAGACCGCCGACGAGGCCTACGCCGGCGACATCATCGGCGTGCCGAACCACGGCACGCTGCGGGTCGGCGACACGCTGACCGAAAAGGAAAACCTGAAGTTCACCGGCATTCCGAACTTTGCGCCGGAGCTCTTGCGCCGCGTCGTCCTTGCGGACGCGATGAAAGTCAAGCAGTTGAACCGGGCTCTCGACGATCTGGCCGAAGAGGGCATCGTTCAGGTCTTTACGCCGATCGCCGGCGGACGCCAGATCTTGGGCGTCGTCGGGCAGCTGCAGTTCGAAGTGCTGCAATCGCGCGTCGCCAACGAATACGGTGTTCCCGTGACGCTGGAACAGTCGCCGTTCGAGCTGGCACGCTGGATATCGGCGGACGATCCGGCAAAACTTCAGAAGTTCGTTGACGCGCACCGCGGCGAGGTCGCGACCGACCGGGACGGCGCCCTGGTCTTCCTGGCCGAAAGCGCCTGGATGCTCAAATACAAGGGCGAGAAGTTTCCCGACGTCAAATTCGCAGCCCTCCGCGAGCGCGGCGACTAAGCCCGGCAATCGTTTTGCTCGCGCTCAGACTAATGCGCTTGGATTGCGGCCGGTGGGATTGGCGAATTTGTTTTCGACGTTTTTAAGCCATCTATCGAGCGAGGCTTCGAGAGCATCCGTCTGCGCCGAGGCTTTGCTGTGATGCAGCTCCGTCACGGTGGCCTGGTCCTCGAGGGAGCCACGAATTGCATCGTGCTTTTCAATCAGATCGGTCAGAACAGCCAGCTGTTCGCCTTTAATGCCGTGAGCTTCAAGTGAAGCGCGCGCCTGCGCGATGCGGTCCTGCAGGGTGGCGAGGCGGGCGCGGAGGTTCAGCGGCGCGAATTCGTCGGCCATCGGTTTCGTCTCCTTGCTGCGCAATTAGGGGGGACATGCCCTAAACGCAACCTGCTCTCAAGAGTTCCAGCTGTTGTTGGCTAATAAGCTCGACGCCGGATGATGAGGCATGATAACCGGGTTAGTCCCCGACGCTTACTAGAATAACTGTCATATTATGTTGAAAGTTCGCATCATCCCGTGCCTAGACGTCAAGGACGGTCGCGTCGTCAAAGGCGTTAATTTCGTCGATCTCGTCGATGCCGGCGATCCCGTCGAGGCCGCAGCGGCTTATGACGCAGCAGGCGCAGACGAGCTCTGCTTTCTCGACATAACAGCCAGCCACGAGAACCGGGACACGATCTTCGATGTCGTCGAGCGGACGGCGAACTGCTGCTTCATGCCGTTGACCGTCGGGGGCGGCGTGCGCACGGTTGAGGATATCCGCAAGCTCCTGGAAGCAGGCGCCGACAAGGTTTCAATCAATACGGCCGCCGTCGACAACCGCTCCTTCGTCAAGGAGGCAAGCGAAAAGTTCGGGGCGCAGTGCATCGTTGTCGCCATTGACGCCAAGAAAGTCTCGAAGCCGGACGAACCGGCAAGGTGGGAAATCTTCACCCACGGCGGCCGCAAGCCGACCGGCATCGACGCAATAGAGTACGCGCGCGAAGTCGCCGGGCTGGGTGCGGGCGAAATCCTGCTCACCTCTATGGATCGTGACGGGACCAAAGCCGGGTTCGACGTGGCGCTGACGCGCGCCATCGCGGACGCCGTGTCTATACCCGTCATCGCCTCGGGTGGCGTCGGCACGCTCGAGCATCTGGTCGACGGCGTACGGGACGGCCACGCCAGTGCGGTGCTCGCCGCGTCGATCTTCCATTTCGGAACCTATTCGATCCCAGAGGCCAAGGCTTTCATGGCGAAAGCCGGTCTGGCGATGCGGCTAGATTCGTGAGCGGCTGAGCGGCAGCGGGGAATTAGCCCCTCACGTCATGGCCGCCCTCCGAGGCGGCGATCCAGAGCCAAGCGGCGAACATTCTCAGTTGGGCCCTGGATGGCCGGGTCAAGCCCGGCCATGGAGTGCGCAGGGGAACGTTCGGCGAAATGCGAGTGTGATCGCGCTAAGGTGCCGGCGTCTTATCGGGGTACCGGCAGATATCGCGAATGATGCAGCGCCAGCACTCGGGCTTGCGCGCTTTACAGACATAACGTCCATGGAGGATCAGCCAGTGATGCGCGTGCAGGGCGTACTCAGGCGGCACGACGCGGAGTAAATCAGCTTCCACGGCAAGTGGCGTCGTGCCGTTCGACAGCCCGATCCTATTGGCGACGCGAAGGACGTGGGTATCGACCGCCACCGTCGCTTGTCCGAACGCGATATTCATCACGACGTTTGCCGTCTTGCGGCCGACGCCCGGCATGGTTTCGAGAACGTCGCGGTCGGCGGGGACCTTGCCGCCGAATTCGTCGACGAGCCTTTGCGAGAGCCCGATGACGTTTTTCGCCTTGTTGCGATAGAGGCCGATCGTCTTGATGTGGTCGCGGAGCTTATCCTCACCGAGGGCGAGCATCTTTTTTGGGCTATCGGCAATTTTGAACAGCGCGCGCGTTGCCTTGTTGACACCGGCGTCGGTCGCCTGGGCAGACAGCACGACGGCTACGAGGAGCGTATAAGGATTAATATGCTCAAGCTCGCCCTTGGGCTCGGGGTTCGCCGCATGAAAGCGGCGAAAAACTTCGCGGATTTCGGCTTCACTCAGCAGACGCGGCGCACGGCCCGCTTTTTTGGCTGTCGTTACCTGCTTTCCAAGCTTGCCTTTGCGCCCGGAACTTCTGATCATTGCGCGGATTGTAGGATCGGAAGCTTTGGCCATGTGGGTCCGTTTTCGACAGCGGGACTCGCGAGGTGCAAGCAGTCAGTGACGAGTAGCCGTAGAACATATGAAATGACCGACAGTTTGCTTGAAAAGCAATCGTCCAAAGAAGCCCAGTTCGTGCTTCATCCCCATCGATCGCTCAGCCCATCCGGATTTCTGATCCTGATGGCGTTGATCGGGATGGTCAGCTTCGTATTGGGGATAGTTTTCGTCATGCTCGGGGCGTGGCCCGTCTTCGGCTTTTTCGGGCTCGACGTGGCGCTGGTCTATTATGCCTTCAAGCGCAACTACCGGGACGGCAGACTTTACGAGACGATTGCGCTGTCGCCGGAAGCGTTGAAGCTGACGCGCGTGCATCCTTCGGGCCGCAGTGAGGAGTTCGATTTCAACCCCTATTGGGCGCGCGTGCGCTGCACGACGAACCGGCCGGACGGGCGCACCTCACTGCGGCTTGCCGCACAAGGCCGCGAGGTTTTGTTCGGACAGTTTTTGACGGATGACGAGCGGCGCGACGTCGCCGACGCCCTGATCGGCGCGTTGATCACCACGCGTGGCTCGAGGTTTTAAACCAGCTAATCGTTCAGCATCGTCAATGCGGCGCGGCGATCGCTGGGCTTCAGCTTCAGAAACTGCGTTCTTGCGGCCTTGATGTCTTTGTCGGCCCCTGTTTCCGATGCGGTCTTTAGGGCCTTGGTCGCAGCATGATCGGCACCGACGAGGAATGACAGCGCCCCCGCCAGGCGCCCCATCATTGCCGCATCGAATTTGAAATCGTCCATGATGTGACCTGGCTCTGAGCCGATGCCGCTATTGGAACCGGCCGCCGCGCTGCAAGACTTCGATCTTGTAGCCGTCCGGGTCTTCGATGAAGAAGAACGTACCGAACGGTTTGCCGTCGTGCGTCATCGACTTGATGTCTTTCGGCTGATAACCCGCGGCGACGATGCGGGCGCGCTCGGTTTCCAGATCATCGACGACGAACGCAATATGCCCGTAACCATTTCCGAGGTCGTAGGGCTCGGCGCGATCCTTATTGAAGGTCAGCTCCAACTCGAAGTCGTTCTCCGGGTTCTTGAGATAGATAAGCGTGAAGTCCGGCCAGTCTCTGCGGTCCGCGATTTTGAGACCGAAACACGTCTCGTAGAACTTCACGGAGCGCGCTTCATCGAGCACGCGCACCATCATATGGACGGCCTTGGCCATTGCTTTCGTTCCTTCTCGCGTCAGAGCCACGGCCGCTTCGATGCGACCGACGTCTCGAACGATGCGATCGCAGCATCCTTCTCGAGTGTCAGTCCGATGTTGTCGAGGCCGTTCATCAGGCAGTGTTTGCGGAACGAATCAATATCGAACCGGATGACGCCGCCGTCGGGGCCGTGAATTTCCTGTTTCTCAAGATCGATCGTCAGCGTCGCGTTGGCGCCACGGCCGGCATCGTCGAGCAGCTTGTCGACGTCCTGTTGCGGCAGCTTGATCGGCAGGATGCCGTTCTGGAAACAGTTATTGTAAAAAATATCGGCGAAGTCGGGCGCGATGACGCAACGGATGCCGAAGTCCAACAGCGCCCACGGCGCATGCTCGCGCGATGAGCCGCAGCCGAAGTTGTCGCCTGTCACCAGGATCGCCGCATTGCGGTACTGAGGCTTGTTCAGCACGAAGTCGGCGATCTCCTCGCCCGTCGCATTGTCGTATCGCATCTCATAGAAGAGCGACTTGCCGAGGCCAGTGCGCTTGATGGTTTTCAAGAACTGCTTCGGGATGATCATGTCGGTGTCGACGTTGCGTATCGGCAGGGGCGCCGCAACTCCGGTCAGAACCGTAAATTTGTCCATCACTCGCTCCAGGTATTCAGGCGCGCAGCGTATCTGCGAGCGCCCGGAAATAGCCCTCCGCCTAGATGAGCCGCCGCGCGTGCCGAAACGCGCCGAACTCCAGAATCGCGGCTTCAAGGTCGAAGGGCTTCAGATGTTCAAGCCGCCGTTTAACGCCAGCCTGCTTGCGCCCGTCAAGTTGATCCTCAAGCGCGGCCATGGTGGTTTCGACGTAACCGGAAATGCGGCCAAGCTCGCGGGTCGCCGACAGCAGGGCGGGGCGGTCGTCCGGGCGGCTTTCGAGCGTCGCCAGCGCCGCCGAAGCCCGTCCGAGCGTTGCGGCGATTTCCTCGGCATAAAGCGCCACCTTTTCCCGGCGGAAGCTGTCGAGGCGCGCTGCCAGCGCCAATCAAGGTGAACCGTTGCCGCCAGATCGGCTAGGCGTTGGACGTAGTCGGCAAGTCGCATGGCAAAGTCCGAGGCGGAACCCGGCCAGCGAGTTCTAAGGCCCCGGCGATGCGCGGGGATAAGTTTTTTCAATGAACCGGAGAGCGTCAAGCGTCAGCGGATGCCCGGGTCCTCGTAGCATTTACGCATGTATTCGCAGCGATATGAGCCCGCGAAATGCATGCCGTCGCCCTTGGCCGGCGAGATGAAGGTGCACACTTCATTGAGCCCCTCCTGCGTCAGCCAGCCTTGGCGGCGGCCGCGCTGAACCGCGAAACAATCGGCGGTTTCTTCATCTGGCCCACGGAATTGATGCCCGCATTCGTGCGCATAGATCCATTGCTTGACCGGCGTTGAGACGCGGTTGAGCAGTCGCGGATTCATAATGAGAAAACCGGGATAAGCGGCGCCATAGTCGTCGAGCTTGTTGTCGATCACGGTGGGGCGCTGGCCACAGATCTGCTTTTGGCCGTCGAGAGTAAATTCGCCGGGTGACAGAACATGACTGTCGCCCCCGGCGGTCGTGACGTACTGCTCCGGGGTCGGTGTCCCGGTCGGCGTTGGCACGCCCTTGTCCTGCGCCCCCGCTGCGGGTGCAAATGCGAAGCATATACCCAAGCCGAGGCTCAGGACGAGCGAGCGTGTGAACCGTCGCGCTGACATACGATGACTGCTTTCAGAAAGTGCCCCACTAGTGCCCGGACGTGCGCTTACAACATGCCGCAAAACGCCAGGCGTCTCAAGTCTACATCATTTGTTGTTCGAATGAGATTAAATAGGTGTGACGCTCCGGCCATCATGCCGCCGCCTCGGCCTCAATCGACTCCATGTCATCATCAGAAAAACCGAAATGATGGCCGATCTCGTGAACGAGCACATGGGCGACAAGATGGCCTAGCTCTTCGTCACCGGATGCCCATTCATCCAAAATCGCGCGACGATAAAGAAAGACCATGTCGGGGCCGCGCGTGGCATCCAACACGCTCTGCTTGTCGAGGCTCACGCCTTGGTAAAGCCCCGTCAGGTCGTAGGGATCTTCGATGTTCATTTCATCGAGAACGTCGTCCGGTGCATAGTCTTCGACGCGGATCAGCAGATCACCGGCCATGTTTCGGAATTCTGCCGGTAGCGAGTTCCACGCGGCGGCGGCGAGGGCCTCGAAATCTCGCAGGCTCGGGGCCGCTGAAGTTTGCCAATCCTTGGACATGTGACGCTCCTCAAGATCTGGCGGTAAGGGGAGATAATACGCGAGGGCCAAAATAGAAAGGCCGGCTAGGCTGGCTTTTCGGCGACGAGCAGCAACTCCTGAAGCGTAAAGTGCAGGGCGCCACCATTGTCACGCCGTGGCTGCAGAAATGTCCGCAGATCCGACGCACCATCGGTCAAGATGTTTTCAAGCTGTGAAATAACGTTGGGCGCGCACCGCATGCGCTCGACCCAAGGCGCGAACGCTAGCTCCTTGCCGAATTGCTCGCGCGCCACAACCGAAAAGCCCTGGCCTTCGACGAGATCCATCCACACCCTCGGCGGCGGCGCGAAGCCATGACCTGGATCGCGCAATTTCTCGAATGCATTGTAAGCAGTGATAGCCTCTTCGATGTCGGCGTCGGAGGCATTGGGAAGTCGCTCGCGGTCAGGCGATACGTTATCGACGAGGGCGAAGCGGCCGCGCTTTTTTAAGACGCGGTAAGCTTCGCTGACGAAGCGCTCGAGGCTCGGGAAATGATGCGCGGCGAGCCGGCAGCAGACGAGATCGAACGTTTCGTCGTCGAAAGGCAACGCGCCGGCCTCTGCCGTCGCCGTCGTCATGTTGGTGAGATGGCGGGATGAAGCGAGCTTTGCCGCTTCGCGCAACATTTCAATCGTGATGTCGCTCGCGACGACGCTTGCCACATGCGGTGCGAAAGCAGCGGCCAGATGACCGGCACCTGTCGCCACATCAAGCACGCGCCACTCTGGTTGCGGCTCAGTCAGAACGACGATGCGTGCCAGGCTTTCGCCTTTGGCATGCACATCCGATGTTGCGTAATCGGCCGCCGCGGCACCGAACTGCGACCGAATGACATCGCTCGTGTTTTTTACCACGTTTTTCATCAGGCTAGAGTTCCGCCGCCGCTCATCTAGTTTGTGCTCTTCCTTAGCTTAACTACGATTAATCCCTGTACATTTGCCGCATCTGCCGGACCGCGTACCGGCGTTATTCAGGCAAACGGCGGGGCAAACAAAGCGTGCGCTGGCGCGTCAGATAATTACTCACCGTCCACTCAGCGTCCTTCCTGTTGAGAAAGCATACATGTCGATACCCTTGGCGTTTCGTCCCCGGCAAGATTCATTGCCCGCCCGACGAAGGTTCGTGGCATGGCGACGTCAAGTCATTCGAACTCCGGGTGCTGAATACCGAAGCCGAGCTTCGCGACGCGGCGGGCCTGCGATATCGTGCTTACGCGGCGATGGGATATGCCCTCGAAAATACGAGCGGCGAATATACGGACCGCTTTGACGCCCTTTCGACGACGGCGCTGCTTGGTGCATACGACCATGGCCGTCTGGTCGGCGCGACGCGGCTTTGCCTTTATGCATTTCTGGTTCGTGGCGCATTCACCGCGGCCAAGGCGGCGGGCGTGTCGATGATCTTGATCGCGACAAAGCCGGACTGGGTCAGATTTTATCAGTACATGCCGGGATTCCACCCCATCGGCCTGCCTGCACTTTACCCGCCCGGTGACTTCAAAATCACATTGCTTGGCGGCAGTCTTGAGCAAGCGCAGAGCCGTCGGCGAATGCAGAACCGGTTCTTCAAAATCACCGATGAAGAAGTCGCGAGCATGAAGGATGCGATTGCTGCCGCGCTGGAGCGAATGTCATCGACCGGCAGCAAGATCGCGGTCTAGTCCGCTAAATCTCCCACGTTCTGACATCGACGAAGTGGCCTTCGAGTGCCGCCGCCGCCGCCATGATCGGCGATACGAGGTGCGTGCGACCCTTGTAGCCCTGACGGCCTTCGAAATTGCGGTTCGATGTCGAAGCGCATCGCTGACCCGGCTTCAGCTGGTCCGGATTCATGCCAAGGCACATCGAACATCCGGGCTCGCGCCATTCAAATCCGGCGTCCTTGAAGATCTCATCGAGGCCTTCGGCTTCCGCCTGCTCTTTGACGAGACCCGATCCGGGCACGATCATCGCGTAAGCGAGGCGCGACGAAATTTTCTTACCGTCGACGATTTTCGCAACGGCTCGCAGGTCCTCGATACGTCCGTTCGTGCAGCTGCCGATCCAGACGACATCGAGCGGGATGTCGCTTATTTTCGTGCCGGGCGTCAGGCCCATGTATTCAAGGGCGCGCACCATCGACGCACGCTTGTTTTCATCGTGCACGTCGTCAGGGTTCGGCACGGCGCCGGTAATGGCCGTCACGTCTTCGGGGCTCGTTCCCCAGGAAACGATCGGAGGCAGCTTCGCCGCGTCGAGCCGCACTTCACGGTCGAAGTGGGCGCCATCGTCGGAGTTCAGCGTTTCCCAAAATTTGCGCGCCATCTCCCAGGCCATGCCCTTCGGCGCCCTTGGACGATCCTTGATGAACTCAAATGTCTTCTCATCCGGCGCGATCATGCCGGCGCGCGCACCGCCTTCGATCGACATGTTGCACACCGTCATGCGGCCTTCCATCGACAGGGCACGGATCGCATCGCCGTCATACTCGATGACCGAACCTGTGCCGCCGCCAGTGCCGATCTCGCCGATGATCGCGAGGACGATGTCTTTGGCGCCGACACCCTTTGGCGTGATGCCATCGACGGTGACGCGCATGTTCTTGGCTTTTTTCTGAATGAGCGTTTGCGTCGCGAGCACGTGTTCGACTTCGGACGTGCCGATGCCATGCGCCAATGCCCCGAACGCGCCGTGCGTCGAGGTATGGCTGTCACCGCAGACGATCGTTGTTCCCGGCAGCGTAAATCCCTGCTCCGGGCCGACGACATGGACGATGCCTTGGCGCTTGTCCCGCTCGTTAAAATATTCAATGCCGAAGTCGCGGGCGTTGGCCGCCAGAGTTTCGACCTGGACGCGGCTTTGCTCATCCGCAATGCCCTTCGTCCGATCGGTCGTCGGCACGTTGTGATCAACGACGGCGAGCGTCTTTCCAGGCGCGCGCACCTTGCGGCCGGTCATCCGCAAGCCCTCGAATGCCTGTGGACTCGTAACCTCGTGGATCAGGTGACGGTCGACGTAGAGAAGGCACGTGCCGTCCGGCGAGCTCTCCACCACGTGCTCGTCGAAGATCTTATCGTAAAGCGTTTTTGCCATGACTTCCGGAGGCCTTCAGCGGGCATCGAACAGGATCAGCCCGTTAGATAGCGTCTGAAGAGCAATTCGGCAAATCAGCCGTCGTCGCAGCCGGCATAAGTAAAAAGCCGGGCTGATATCTCGGCCCGGCAAAGGTGAAGAGGGCGGAACGTTGCCGTTCCTTACGGGGAACGCGGGACGGTGGTGGCAAAACGACCGGCTCGCAGGACCCCCCTCGTGCAATAGGATACGTGCGTCCCTATAGACGGATCATGACGCCCCAAAGTGGTGCTATTTCGATTTCGTGATTTTGGAAAGAAGAAAGTCCCGCAGGAGCTGAACCTTCTTCGAGGATCTTAACTCTTCCGGATAGGCAAAAATCATGTTCAGGGTTGGCTGCTCGATCTCGGTCAGCACCGGTACGAGATCCGATTGCTCCTCGGTCATGTAATCCGGGATCATGCCGATGCCGATGCCGGCCCGGATTGCGTATTTTATCGCGACGACGCTGTTGACGCGAAGTGCCGCCGGCCGCGGGCCGAGCCCATCCCGGCCGGCCGTCTCAATCCAGGCCATCGCGTCGAGGTGCTGCGCCGGGATGCCCGTGTAGGCGATAATCCGATGTTGATCGAGATCGGAGAGCGTGCGCGGTGCCCCGTGCTTGCGGATGTACTGCGCGGAGGCGAAGGCGTGGAGCCGGCTTTCGAAAAGCGGACGGCGGACGAGATCGCCCTGCTCGGGTTCACGCGTCCAGATCGCCACGTCGGCGGCGCGCATGCCGATATCGACTTGATCGTCGTTGAGGATCAGCTCAATGTGGATTTCGGGATAGAGCTCGCCGAACTCTTTCAGCCGTGGCGTGAGCCATAAAGTTCCAAAGCCAATCGGCGCCGTAACGCGGAGATCACCGGACGGCTTTGTCGTCGAATTGGACAGCAGCGTTTCTGCCGTCTGCAGCTTTGCGAAGACGTCCGCTACGGTGCGGTTCAACAGCTCGCCCTGCTCGGTCAGAACGAGGCCACGCGCGTGGCGGTGAAAAAGGGTCACTTTGAGGTTCGCTTCGAGCGCCGATATCTGTCGGCTTACCGCCGACTGGCTCATGTGCAGCTGGTCGCCCGCATGCGTGAAACTGCCGGCCTCCGCAGCTGCGTGAAAAATGCGAAGCTTGTCCCAGTCCATTTTCGGGGCTTTCAATACTCGAGTGCCTTGCGCAAGATCACGCACGGGCGGGGCGGCGCCGAAGTCTAGCGAAACCCTGTTGCGTTGCAATGCGAGCTTAGGGAAAACGGGTCATTCGGCCGCGTAGGCTTGGTTTTCGATCGCTGTGAGATAACGTTCCACCTCAAGCGCCGCCATGCAGCCCATCCCGGCTGCCGTCACAGCCTGCCGGAAGACTTCGTCCTTAACATCACCGGCAGCGAAGACGCCGGGAATTGACGTGGTGGTCGACTCCGGCGCGGTTGTGAGATAGCCGGCCGGGTTCATCTCGAGCTGGCCTTTGAAGAGCTCGGTTGCCGGCGCGTGCCCGATTGCGACGAAGATGCCATCGGCGGACAGTTCCCAGCTCTTTCCGGTTTTGAGATTCCTAAGCCTGACTCCGGTGACCGACCTCGGCGCTGTCGTGCCGATAATCTCTTCGACAACGGTGTCCCAGATCACATCGATCTTCGGATTCTTCAGCAATCGCTCCTGTAGGATCTTCTCGGAACGCAGTGTATCGCGGCGGTGAATCAACGTCACGTGATTGGCGAAGTTCGTCAGAAACAACGCCTCTTCGACAGCCGTGTTGCCGCCGCCGACGACGATGACCTCTTTACCCTTGTAGAAAAAGCCGTCGCACGTCGCGCAGGCCGAAACGCCGTGGCCTTTGAAGAATTCTTCCGAAGGCAGGCCCAACCAGCGCGCCTGAGCGCCCGTGCAGATGATGAGGGCATCGCACGTGTAAATGTCACCGCTGTCGCCCTCGAGCCAGAACGGCCGCGCGCGAAGGTCGACGTCGTTGATGTGATCCATGACGATGTGGGTGCCGACGTGCTCGGCCTGAGCCTGCATCTGCTCCATCAGCCAAGGCCCCTGAATGGTCTCAGCAAAGCCCGGATAATTTTCGACGTCGGTGGTGATGGTCAGCTGGCCGCCCGGCTGCGAACCTTGGATGAGCGTCGGATTGAGCATGGCCCGCGCCGCGTAGATGGCGGCGGTGTACCCGGCCGGACCCGAGCCCAGAATGATAACCCTGGAATGGTGGGCTTTTTTGATCATGTCTTGATGCTCCGCCGTGGCTAACTCATTAGCCGTCACGTGCGCGAATTGTCAATGTGGGTATGGGTTGCGTCCACGTCCTCCGTGCGAGCTGCGGCACAGCGGCGCAGAACATGCTAGCGAGGTTCGCTGCAATTGGGGGAACGACCGCGTGTCCGGCATTAAGGCATTATCAACGCTGAGCATGGCCGAGCGAATTCGGGCGATCGTCATCGGCTCGTCCGGCAATCTCGTCGAATGGTACGACTTCTACGTCTATTCGGCCTTTTCCCTCTATTTCGCCAAGGCCTTCTTTCCCGAAGGCGATCAAACGGCGCAGCTGTTGAACACGGCTGCAATCTTCGCAGTCGGATTTTTGATGCGCCCGATTGGCGCCTGGTTGTTCGGGCGAATGGCGGACAGGCACGGCCGGCGCGTAGCACTGACAACCTCGGTTTTGCTCATGTGTTTCGGGTCGGGGCTTATTGCCGTTACGCCGGTCTATGCAACGATCGGCATCGCGGCGCCGGTGATCCTACTGCTGGCACGCATGATCCAAGGTCTAAGCCTCGGCGGCGAATACGGTACGAGCGCCACGTATCTTTCCGAAATGGCGACCGCCGACCGCCGTGGTTTCTATTCGAGCTTCCAATACGTGACGCTGATCGGCGGCCAGCTGACGGCCATGCTCGTGCTGATAGCGTTGCAGAAGGTTGTGCTGACGCCTGCCGAACTCGACGATTGGGGCTGGCGCATTCCGTTCGCGATCGGTGCGGTCCTTTCGGCGATTGCGTTTCTGATGCGGCGCGATCTCGCTGAGACGGAAGCGTTCAAACGGGCGACCCGGCACGAAGGCTCGCTGGCTGCACTCGCAGCCCATCCGCGAGAGGTCGCCATCGTCGTCGGTTTGACGCTCGGGGGGACGCTCGCCTTCTACACGTACACGACTTACATGCAGAAGTTTCTGGTCAACACCGCTGGCTTTTCGAAAGACACCGCAACGCTGATCTCCGCCTCCTCGCTCTTCGTCTACATGCTGCTACAGCCCGTGGTCGGCGCCATCTCCGATAAGGTCGGGCGACGGCCGGTGCTGATCACCTTCGGGGTACTTGGGACGGCGTGCACGGTTCCGATCATGTCGGCGTTGGCGTCTGCCAGTGACCCTTGGCAAGCGTTCGCGTTGGTGCTCGCAGGGTTGACGATCGTGTCCGGCTACACGGCCATCAACGCGGTCGTGAAGGCGGAGCTTTTTCCAACCTCGGTCCGCGCTCTCGGCGTGGGGCTTCCGTATGCACTGACCGTTGCCGTCTTTGGCGGCACTGCCGAATACGTAGCGCTTTGGCTGAAACAGGCAGGCCGCGAGACGGACTTCTATTGGTACGTCTCCGGCTGCATCGCGGTTTCGCTCGCGGTCTACGCGACGATGCGCGATACCCGCGACAAGAGCGCGATCAAGTAACGGGATCGCTAAATCAATCGCATTGCCTTGAGGCTGGCGTGGCCATGGCGGCCGACCCATTCCACGACGAAGCGGCGCTCTGATTTCGCCCTTCATCAGCCGCTCGGCCGCCGCCTTGATGAGCTTCAGCTCTGCGACGGCGCGATCACCGCTGCCGTCGACTTCCTTCAGCCGCTCGGCCGGAGCCGAAACGACCTCAGCTAAAGGGCCAAACTTTGCGATAAGCCGTTTCGCAATCGGCTTCGTGTCAATGCGCGGGAAAGAGCGAAACAGAATCAATTCGAGCAGTTCGTAATCCGGCACCGCATCGGAGCCGCCATTTTGAAAGCGATCGCGCAGGCGACCGCGATGTCCGCTTCTGTGGTCGGGGATGCTTTCCGGTTTAGTCGCGGTACCGAAAAAAGTCGTTTGTTCCGCAGCACTCGTCTTATCGTCGCCAGAGCCTTTGGAATGCGACATCGGCGACCCTTCCGTCAGGCGGCAGCGCGAGTTAAGGTGGGAAATGCAATCCAGCCGGCGAGGTAGTGAAAATCTCACATCCGGTTTCGGTAACGCCGACGGTGTGCTCGAACTGCGCGGAGAGTTCCCGATCGCGTGTCACGGCCGTCCACCCGTCAGCTAGAATTTTCACGTGCGGCTTACCGAGGTTGATCATCGGTTCGATCGTGAACAGCATACCGGGTTCAAGCAAGATGCCTTCGCCCGGCTCGCCGTAGTGCAGAATGTTGGGTCTGTCGTGGAAGACACGTCCGAGGCCGTGGCCGCAAAAATCGCGCACGACACCGCAGCGCTCGCTCTCGGCGTATTTCTGAATTGCTGCGCCGATGTCGCCGGTCGTGTGGCCCGGCTTCACCGCAGCTACGCCGCGCATCAACGACTCATACGTTACGTGCATCAGCCGCTCCGCCCGCCGCGAGACCTCGCCGACCGGATACATACGGCTGGTATCGCCATGCCAACCGTCGACGATCAGCGTGACGTCGATATTAACGATGTCACCGGCACGCAGCGGTTTGTCGTTCGGCATGCCATGGCAGACGACGTGATTGACGGAGGTGCAAGTGGAATACCGGTAGCCGCGATAATTGAGCGTCGCCGGAATAGCCCCATGATCAAGGGCAAAGGCCAGAATTAGCTCGTCAATTTCGCTCGTCGTGACGCCCGGCTGGACAATGGGGACGAGCATGTCCAGGGCTTCGGCTGCCAGCCGGCCTGCCTTGCGCATTGCAGCAAATGCGTCGGCGTCGTGCAGCGGAATCTTGCCGTCGCGGCTGGCGCTTTTATTTACTTCAACGTTCGACATATTGCTCCGAGGTAAGGCTGATCGTCTGGCTACAAAAGCTATTTAGTGCGAAACTGAGCTATTTCAAAAGAGCGCCTCGGATGTTGGCGCCACCACGATTGGAGGAACCAATGACCCAATTTCGTCCCCTTCTTTTCGGAGGGGTCTGCAGCTTGGCCCTGATGTCGTGCTTCGTCACGTCCGATATTGGTCGTGCAGCGAGCGCAGTCAAGAACTCGGGCAACGATAGCGCGCATCTGGTCCGCGTCGCCGACAATGCGTCGACTCCTGCGTGGGCTGCGGAAGCCACGATGAACCCCGAATACGCACAGGGTGATACATCTCCTGCATCGCCGCCAAGCGCTAACGATGACGCGCCTCCGCCTCCGACCGGCGGTCAAGCCACGACTGAGTATCTCGGTGGCACTGCCGCACCTCAGAATCCGCCCTGGGCCGCGGAAGCGACGATGAATCCAGATTATCAAAAGGGCGAGGCGCCTGCCGCAACGACGGCCACCGCAACTGAAGAGGCGCCTCCGCCTCCGACTGGCGGTCAAGCCACGACTGAGTATCTCGGTGGCACTGCCGCACCTCAGAATCCGCCCTGGGCCGCGGAAGCGACGATGAATCCAGATTATCAAAAGGGCGAGGCGCCTGCCGCAACGACGGCCACCGCAACTGAAGAGGCGCCTCCGCCTCCGACCGGCGGTCAAGCCACGACGGAGTATCTCGGTGGCACTGCCGCACCTCAGAATCCGCCCTGGGCTGCGGAAGCGACGATGAACCCGGACTACAACACCGCGGTCGCGCCGTCTGCACCGCCGTCAGAGAGTGCCACTCAACCGGCCGTGGCGGAGCCGCGCAATGCGTCAGTCGAAGCCTGTCGTGAAGCGCTCAACACCGCAGCAAGGGTCGCGAGGCTCTTCTTCGCGGCAGAAAGCTTCGACATTGCGCCGGACACACGTGGCGCACTCAAGAAAATTGTCGCGATCCTCAAGAATTGCCGCAACGTCACCATAGAGGTTGAAGGCTATACCGATAGCACCGGCACACCCACCAACAACAGGAGGCTCTCGGAACTCAGAGCCAAGTCGGTTGTGGATTTCCTGGCCGCGGCCGGCGTCGATCCATCGAAACTGAAAGCTATCGGCTTCGGGCAAGAACGACCAATAACTACGAACAGCACGCCCGAGGGGCGGCGCATGAACCGGCGCATCGAGTTCTTCATTTCGGGCCAGTAGGCCGGGACGGACAATTGTTGGAATGGAGAACGGCGGCGCTTAGCCGCCGTTTTGCTTATGCTCGAAAGCAAAAGCGCCGGACTTTCGTCCGACGCTCTCAATTGACCGAGCGGGATTTGCACCCGAACCGGATTGTGATCAGGACTTCGCTTCGTCCGCCGGAACCTCTGCGGCCGTCAGCTCGGCGAGAAGCTGGCGAGCCTGACCGGCCCAATCCTGCTTCTCGATTGCGCCATTGAGGTTCAGTGTCTCGTCGAGATTGGCGATGTCGTCGTCGGAGAAGTTCGCGATCTGCTCGATCTTGTAGCAGTTGAGCTGCCTCAAACGATTCTGCAGATCGGCATCGATGCCTTTGATTTGAGTCAGATCATCAGGCTCGCCCTTAGGCTTCTTGAAGCCCTTCCAGGCAGCGTTAAGCCGGCGTGCCCGCGCATCCGTGCGTTCGAAGATGCGTGCGGCCTTACCGCGACGGCCTCTGAGATAATAGAGCTTGGCGCGGCGAACCTTGCCGCGGCGAACCACCTCGATTTCGGCGATGTAGGGCGAATAGACCGGGAATACGCGCTCGACGCCTTCGCCGTAGGAAATCTTGCGAACGGTGAAGTTCTCGTTGATGCCGCTGCCGGAGCGGGCGATCACGACGCCTTCATAAGCCTGGAAACGAACGGTGGCCTCTTTCGGCGCGCCGCCTTTCTTCTTGGCTTTAGGGTCGGCCTCTGCGGCCTCGATGACTTTGACCATCACTTTGACGGTGTCACCAGGGGCGAATTCCGGGACGCCGCGCTTCGAAAGGACGGCGTCCATCTGCTCGCGATCGAGCTCTTTGATAATACTCATCTTATTGATTCCGTTTTGCTTTTTGATGACGCAGAGGATCGGCTTGGCGTCACGAGGACCCGAACCGATCATGCAAGCCCTTAAGGGCCACCCGTTGAGGGGAGTTACCGTTGCCGCGGGTGATAACCCAACAGTTGCAGTTTGTCGAGCGCCAACAGCCCGGCGGGCAACCCGCCGCGCCTCAGTTCTTTAAGACGGCAAGTTTAAAACGGAAGGCCCAACGCGTTGCCAATGATATCGCCGATCGTCGCGTTCTTTTGCGTCGAGCGGGGAAGGTCCTGCGAGCCTTCCTGCGCGCGCGCGGCAACCGCCTCGGGGTCGAAGCCCGGCTCGACGGGTGCTAGATGATCGCGGCCTTTGTTGATCTTGTCCCATTCGCCGTCGAGCGCCTGCGTTATGCGCTTCTCATGCCCGTAGACGTCGCGAAACTTCTTCAGCTTGCCGGCATCATCGACCCACGCAGTGAAATAGACGAGGTGGATCGGAATTTCCTTTTCGATCGGGATTTCGTTGTTGAGTGGCCCTGAGCGATCGAGCTGTGCGACCTTGGCCGCGTCCCAGCCCTTGTCTTCCTTCAAAATGATTTCGGCGAGCTGCATCGGGTTTTGCACACGCAGGCAGCCGTGGCTCAGCGTGCGCTGCGCTTGCCGGAACATCCACTTGTCCGGCGTATCGTGCATGAAGATCGTGTGCTGGCTCGGGAACGAGAACTTGACGTGGCCAAGGACGCTTTTCGGGCCCGGCGGCTGCGTCACCTCATAGTTGCGGATGTCCGCATTGCTCCAATCGATGGCTCGCCAGTCGAGCCGCTTGCCGTCTTTCGTTTCGACCTGCAGACCGTATTGGCGCATCAGTCCGCCGCCGCGGATGAGGCTCGGCCAAAGCTCGTTGACTTTGATGCTTTCGGGAACGATCCACGTCGGCCGGAGCACGACATACTTCAGCGGACGAGAGAAGACCGTGCTCTGCTTGTCCATTTGTCCGGCGACGATCTTGGCGCTGCGGATGATCTTGCCGTCCTTGTAGACGTACTGCATGAACTCCGGAATGTTGTTGAAGACGTAGAGATCGCCCATATCGGTCCACATCCAACGCCACATCTCCATGTTGGCGCGCAATCTATTGGCTGCACGGCTGAGCCGCGCCGGTTTCCCGTCGGCAGGAAGCATGGCCACGTAAAGCTGCCGCAGCTTCTCGAACTGTGGATGTTGCGGTTCAAGGCTGCGCAGATAGGCGTCGGGCTCGTGCGTCGCGGCAAGGGCTTCGATTACCGTTTTCGGTTCGATCCATTGCGGCCGGCGGTCGAGCTCCGTCGTCAGCATTGCTGTGGGTTCTGGAATACGGCCGCCGCGCGCCTGCCGCGCGTAAAGCAGCGCGGCTCTCGAATATGCAATCTCGGCGTCGGCCAGCGTGTCCGTATCGCTCGTCGTCAGCATGCCGTTTTCGAGCTTGGGAAGCTTGAACGCTGTGACGTCGAGCGCATAG
Organism: uncultured Alphaproteobacteria bacterium; assembly: GCA_963833715.1. Lineage (GTDB taxonomy): Bacteria > Pseudomonadota > Alphaproteobacteria > Rhizobiales > Hyphomicrobiaceae > Hyphomicrobium_B. Next base: position 60,457 of record CAWHZB010000012.1, on the reverse strand, counting down.
GCCCAGGCGTTAGCGATCTCCGTGGCAAGGAGCTTGGCTTCGGGTTTCAAACCGGTGGCCGTGATCCATAGGCCCTCGCCGTGGCGTGCCGCGTAGAATTCACTTAACGCGACCTGGTCTTTTCGCTCGCGCTCATCACTCGCTGCCGGTTGCGATGAGAGCTTGCTGCGCACTGCTTTGAGAACCGCGTCGTCGGGAGTTGCCGGCGCTGCCGTTGCAGCCTCTGGGGCATTCTGCGGCGGAGACGGGTCCGCCAGGGTCGGGCTGCTCAGCACGAGGCCGACCAAAACCCCCAGAAGAATGCCCCTCATATTCCTCATCGCCCGGGCTCTCGCTTGCAACGCGCACGTCGGGAAAAGAATCATCCGCGTAGCCGGCCCGACGTTCCGCGAAGCAACGGTCATGCGAATCTCCCCTGTCGGCTGGTATTTGCCCAGGAAATCCTGGCCGTGCAAAGGCGAACCGTGCTCCCGCCTTTACTTTGCCGGCCGGCCGCGGGGCCGCAGCAGGTCAGGACGGCGATCCGAGGTCAGCCGCTCGGCCTCGCTTCGCCGCCATTCCTCGATCTTCTTATGGTCGCCAGAGAGCAGAACTTCCGGGATTGACCGGCCTGCCCATTCGCGCGGCTTGGTATATTGCGGATGCTCAAGCAGACCCTTTTCGAAGCTCTCGTTGGCGAGGCTTTCCGCGGTTCCTACAACCCCAGGCAACAGGCGAACGCAAGCCTCGATCAACACCATTCCAGCAAGCTCACCGCCCGCCAGCACGTAATCCCCGATCGAAATTTCTTTGAGGCCCCTTGCGGAAATGACCCGCTCGTCGATGCCTTCGAAACGTCCCGCAAGCAGCGTCACACCCGGACCCTCGGAAAGGTCGCGCGCTAAGCTTTGCGTCAGCGGTGTTCCGCGCGGCGAGAGATAGATCAACGGGGCTTCGGGCGACAGTGTCCGGGCGTGATCGAGCGCGTGACCCAAAACATCGGCGCGCAGCACCATGCCGGCACCGCCTCCAGCCGGCGTGTCATCGACCTGCCGGTGCTTGCCGAGACCGAAATCTCGAATCTGGATTGTATCGAGCGACCAGATGCCTGCGTCATGCGCCTGTCCGGCGAGCGAAATGCCAAGTGGACCTGGAAACACCTCCGGAAAAAGCGTCAGCACGAGCGCGCGCCAGCAGGGGCGTGTCGGGTCGCGCTGGGGAATGTGTGGCATCAAGCCCCTTCGACGATCGTGATGTCGATCGTGCCGGCGCCCTGGCGCAGCTTCTTGGCTTCGGCGTATTCGGGCGACGTCGCATAGCCGCGCGCGTGATCGTAGCTTGGAAATTCGATCACGACGTTACGCTGGTGGCCATTGCCTTCCATGATCTCGCACCTGCCGCCGCGGACGATCGGCTTGCCTTCATATTTGTCGAGGGCGATCTTCGATTTCGCGACGTACTGGGCCCACTTCTCGGCATCGGTGACGGTAGCGTGGGCGATAACGTATCCCTTGGGCATGCCCTCTCTCTTTTCGAACGCGGTTGCACTCGACTGTGCGATGACGAGGCATAGCCGGAGCAGGGGCGCTTCGGCAACCTAGCTTGCGAGCCGAAGAGAGAAGGGACGCTGGCGTGAAGCTCAGGGCTTCAACAGCGGCTGGACGCTTCCGAGTGCGGCATCGCTTTGAGGAGCTGCCCGGCTGGTCGTTGCAGCGGCCGGCTGCGGCGTACTCGAGCCGAAGAGTGCGCTTGAAAGGAAGTCCGTGAAACTGGAGCTTTTCTGGGCGAACTTGAGCTTTTGCCCCGGGGCCACAAAATCCGGATCGGCCTTCGCAAGCTTCTTCGCCTTCCGAGGCGACATTGGTGCTAAGCGCTTGCCAATCTGCACCGGGCAAGCTGCTTCTGGGTTCATGCCTACTGGGGTGATCGGATTGACCACGTAGTGTTTGCCGCACATGCCGATCCGAGGCGGCTCGCGCGTTTCGGAGAAGTCGTCGTAGGCCTCTTTCAACGGTCCCCACGTGTCGCGTGCCGGGTTGTCGGCAAACCGTTTCATGTTCTCAGCGGTCATGCGGAACGGAAAGACGTGGATCGGAATCGAGGTTTGTCCGGCGGCGAGGGATTCGCGAACGAAGGCGTAGATCTCCTCGATCAGCGTGTCCGACATTGCAAAGCAGCCGACGCTGACGCAGTTGCCATGCACCATGATGAAAGCACCGGTGCGACCGAGCGCCCGGTCGAGGGCGTTCGGATATCCGATATTGAAGGCGAGGTGATATTTGCTATCGGGCTTCAAGGCGCCCGGCGTGATGTTGTAGAAACCCTCTGGAGACATGCGGTCGCCGACTGACTGTTTCGGCCCGACTGTTCCGCCCCAATTGCAGACCGGGAATGTCTTGATCAGTGCATAGCGGCCATTGGGGCGCGCCTTCCACACTTCGAGCTCCGACTCTTCCTTGAAGACGCGGAGGTAGATCGGCGCTTCAGGTGCGATCGAATGCAGGATGATCGCGGCTTCGACAGCGGGAGGCAGCGGCTTTTCAGCGGCAGTTTCCGCGGCATACGCGGAGCCGAAGGCGGTCAGCGAACCGACAACGAAAAGAGCTACAGCGAGCCAGCGTGTCCGCATCCTTGAAGGCCAAAACACCTGCATTCCGCCCTGAACCCCGTCTCACTCAATACCCGGGCTGAGATTAGCCTATCCCCAATACGAGTTAACTTTGAATGAAGGCAGAGTGTGGGCTGGGCGTGGTGAGAGCTGGGCGAGGATGTGGCACGCCGTGATCAGAGCGAGGATTTCAGATTGTTAGGAAGGCGTGAACTCACGCTTCGGCGATGCGCGCGAGAAACGCTTCCGCGGCCGCTCTCGGATCTTTTGCAGCGTTGATCGGACGTCCGACAACCAGGTGATTGGCACCGGCGCGAAGCGCGTCTTCCGGTGTCGTCACACGGATTTGGTCGCCGCTGTCGGCACCGGCAAGGCGAATGCCCGGAGTGACGATTAAGAACTGCGGCCCCGATGCGGCGCGGACTGCGCCCGCCTCCTGACCTGAAGCGATAACCCCATCGAAGCCTGCAGTGTTGGCCAGTTTTGCGCGGTGGAGCACCAACTGCTCGGGCGTCAGCGAAATACCTTGCTCGTCGAGTTCGGTTTGCTCGAGATTTGTCAAAACCGTGACGGCAAGCAGCTTCAAATTCGAGGCCGCGCGCCCGTGCACCGCGGCATTCAGCGTTTTAGTATCGAGGCCATGCACGGTCAGAAAATCGACCCCAAGCCCGGCTGCGGCCGCAACGGCGCGCTCGACGGTATTGCCGATGTCGAGAAATTTCAGGTCGAGGAAAACGCGCTTGCCATCGAATTTGAGTTCCCGCGCCAGCTCAAGACCGCCGGCGAGCAGAAGTTCAAGCCCGATTTTGTAGAAACTCACCGCGTCGCCGAGACGGTCGACCAGCGCCCGCGCCTCGTCGTACGCCGGCAGGTCGAGCGCGACGATGAGCTTATCTTTAGTGGCATCGATCATGGCGGTCGTCCGTTGTCTTACCCGTGCAGCACGCGGGCGGCGCGGGCGAGTTTCTGTATCACGACCTTCAACTGCTCCTGCTGATCCTTATTCTTCAGATGCCCGTGCTCATCGTAGGCATCGGCGGCTCGCGGCAGGGCGAACTGATCCGGCAGCACCAGTGCGCCAAGGCCAAGCTCGAATACGAGACGAAGCATCGACAGTCCGCGCAATCCTCCGAGGCCGCCGTTCGATGCCGAGCCGAGCGCGAAGACGCGCGTTCTAAAGACCTCAAGCGGAGCCTCGCCTTCGTCTCGCGTGTGGCTGACCCAGTCGATCGTGTTCTTCAGCAACGGCGAGAACGCCGCGTTATATTCCGGACTAGCGATGAAGATGCCGGTATGGGCTCGCATCAGGTTCTTGAGCTTGCGGGCGTTTTCAGGAGGGCCGGATTCGGCTTCGACGTCACCGTCGTAAATCGGCATCGGATAGTCGGCGAGATCGACGAACGTCGACGGGATGCTGTTGGCCTCCGAGATTTGTGCGCCGAGGCGCGCCAAGCGCTTGTTGAAAGAGTTTTGGCGGGCGCTTCCAGCAAGGAACAACAGGCGTGGATCGGACTTTGACGATGCTGTCATGCGACAAGGAATTCCTGCTGGTGAGAACGAACGCGCGCTGGGGCGATGGGCGGCCAGACCCTACTGGCTTTCCTGGCTTTGGCAAATCGGCGGATTGATCGCAATAGCACTTGCCAGCCCGGTGCGGAGTGTCGCCATGCGGTCCGCGACGCCTTGGAAGTATCGCCGTCCCGGCTGCTCAATGAGGCGACAACTGAAAGCAGAAATGACAACAACCGTCGCGGCGTAGGCCAAGTGCACGGCGTCGAGTAGGAACAAATGGTCGGAACGATCACGCGCTTGCTGATGCCGTCCTCGACGACGGCCTGCCACAAATCGACGCCCAAGCGCTTTTGCAACTCGCTGACCGCGAGGCCGATCACGAATGCGATCAGGGCGTGCAGCATGTATATGGAATAGGACCAGAGCCCAAGGTTCTGAAACACGGGTCGCTGCAGCAAGCGAGAGACCGGGCCTGAACTCGGTAGCTGAAAACGTAGACGGCGATCGCGAAGACAAACGGCGCCGCATACGAGGCCGGCGACCGGTTGGTCATCGCGACGAACGCGACGATCGCGAGGACAATCAGGACTTCGGCCAGAGGCGCGATGGCCGAAGGCATCGTACCAATGCGAGGGCGAGCCCAGTAGACGAGGTAGCCGACAGAAAATCCGAAGATGCAGCGCGGCAGCCCAAGATCATACGTCGTGTCCATACCGTGTTGGGAGAAGGCAACGAGGGTCGCCGCGCCGAGCGCTGCCGTTGCCGCGAAGACGATCGTGCGATAGCGCTGTGCCAACAAAACGATGAGCGCAAAAAGGATATAGGTCCAGAACTCGGCGCTGATGCTCCAGCTCGGCGTGTTCCAGGTCAGCTGGTCCGTGACGTCCACCGCTTGCAATAGCAGAACCTGTGCCGGCAATGAGCCAAGCGGTGTCGAGCCTGCCGGGTCGAAGGCCGATGTTGTCGCCGACATTCCGAAATGGGCGGTCAGCAAATATTTGAAAACGGCAACGGCGATGAAGGCGGTGAGCACCGCGATATGCAGGGGCCAAACGCGACCGAAGCGGCGCACGACGAACTGATGGACCTCAAGCGCCGACCTCAGCCTGTCGCCGTAGGCGTGCGCGATGACAAAGCCGCTCAGGACGAAGAAGAAATCAACGAACAGGAAGCTGTGACGGATGAACGGCAGGCCGTGGATGTGGTCGGCGGCTTCGAAATGGAACAGCACGACGCATAGGGCTGCGATGCCCCGCCAACTATCGAGAATTCGGAAGCGCATTTTGATTGAAGCCAACTGTCCCACCCGTGCAGGGGCAGTTTTGCATCGATTGCAGAGGGGCCCAATCAGAAGTGCTGTTGAGCGTTAATGATCGGCCGCTCTGCGAATGAAGAAGCAGCGATCAGCCGTTTTTGCCTTCGAAGAACTCTTTGACGCGCGAGAAAAAGCCGGCGCTTTCCGGACTCGTTTCCGTGCGGCTGGCGCGCTCGAACTCTTCGAGCAGGTCGCGCTGACGCCGCGTCAGATTTTTCGGCGTTTCGACGTCGACTTCGATGTACATGTCGCCCGAGACTTTGGCTCTCAGCACCGGCATGCCTTTGCCGCGCAGCCGGAACTGCTTGCGGCTTTCGGTGCCTTCCGGAATTTTAACGCGTGTCGTCATGCCTTCGAGCGTCGGCACGTCGATCTGGCCGCCGAGCGCCGCGGTCGTCATCGAGATCGGCACCTTGCAGAAGATGTCGGCGCCGTCGCGCTGAAAAAATTCGTGCGGCTTGATCGACAGGAATATGTAGAGGTCGCCCGGCGCGCCGCCTCTGAGGCCGGCCTCGCCTTCGCCGGCGAGGCGAATGCGCGTCCCGTCCTCGACGCCAGCCGGAATGTTGACGGACAGCGTGCGCTCCTTCTGGACTCGTCCCGAGCCGGAGCAATCGTGACATGGGTTATCAATCGTCTCGCCGCGCCCTTGGCATGCCGGGCACGTCCGTTCGATCGTGAAGAAGCCCTGGCTGGCGCGCACCTTGCCGATGCCGCCGCATGTCGCGCAGACGTGTGCCTTGGTCCCAGGCTTGGCGCCTGAGCCGGCACATGTTTCACATTTGACACTCGCCGGGACGCGGATCTGCGCTGTCTTGCCGGTGAAGGCTTCGGTGAGCGTGATTTCGAGATTGTAGCGGAGATCGGCGCCGGACTCGCGTCCCGAGCGGGATCGGCCCTGGCCGCGCCTGCCGCCCATGAACTCGCCGAAGAGATCGTCGAAAATGTCGGACATCGAGGAGGCGAAGTCGGGTCCGAAGCCTGCGTGTCCGCCGCGTCCGATGCCGCCATCGAATGCGGCATGGCCGAACTGATCGTAGGCGGACCGCTTCTGCGGATCCTTCAGGGCTTCGTAAGCTTCGTTGGCTTCCTTGAAGCGGCGCTCGGCGTCTTTGTCTCCGGCATTGCGATCAGGGTGGCATTCCTTGGCGAGCCCGCGGTAGGCGGATTTGATTTCCTGATCGGTGGCGTTCCGTTTCACGCCCAGTATTTCGTAATAGTCGCGCTTGGCCATGTGTGCGCTGTTCTATGACCTGTGGGTGAATCGCTGTCGGTGGAGCGGTTAAACTCGCATCAAATTTGAACGAGCGCTACGTCTTCTGCCACCGGCCCGGCCGTAATGCCCTTAAAAAAAGGGCATCTGCGGCCGGGCCGGTGTTGTTTCAGTGTCGCGTCGGCTTCTTAAGCCGATTTCTTCCTGTCGTCTTTGACTTCTTCGAAGTCAGCATCGACGACGTCGTCGCCGCCCGCCGGCTTCTCTTCGGCCGCCGGTTCCTCGCCTTCGACGCCGGCCGCGCCACCCTTCGCGGTGTAGACGGCTTCACCGATCTTCATCGCGACCTGGGTCAGCGTGTTTGTGGCGGACCGGATGGCCTCGACGTCCTCACCGGCGATTGCCGTTTTGGCGGCGGCGATGGCGCTTTCGACTTCGCCCTTAATCGCGGCGACGGCCGGGATCGAAGCATTTTCGGACAGCGATTTCTCCGTGCCGTGGATAAGCGCTTCGGTCTGGTTGCGGGTTTCGACCAGCTCGCGAATCTTCTTGTCCTCGGCGGCGTGGGCCTCGGCATCCTTCACCATCTTGTCGATGTCGGCATCGGACAAACCACCGGAAGCCTGGATGCGGATCGACTGCTCCTTGCCGGTCGCCTTGTCCTTGGCCGAAACGTGCACGATGCCGTTGGCGTCGATGTCGAAGGTAACCTCGATCTGCGGCACGCCGCGCGGCGCCGGAGGAATGCCGAGAAGATCGAACTGTCCCAGCATCTTGTTGTCGGCCGCCATTTCGCGCTCGCCCTGGAACACGCGGATGGTAACGGCATTCTGGCCGTCTTCCGCGGTCGAGAACGTCTGGCTCTTCTTGGTCGGGATCGTCGTGTTGCGATCGATCAGTCGCGTGAACACGCCACCCAGCGTTTCGATGCCGAGCGACAGCGGCGTCACGTCGAGCAACAGGACGTCCTTGACCTCGCCTTTCAGCACGCCGCCCTGGATGGCGGCGCCGACGGCCACAACCTCATCGGGATTGACGCCCTTGTGCGGCTCCTTGCCGAACAGCTGTTTGACGACTTCCTGGACCTTCGGCATGCGCGTCATGCCGCCGACAAGAACGACTTCGTCGACCTCGGCTGCCTTGAGGCCGGCATCCTTCAGCGCCTTTTCGCAGGGGCCTTTGGTGCGGCTGATGAGGCCATCGACGAGGCTTTCGAGCTTGGCGCGTGTCAGCTTCATCGTCAGATGCTTCGGACCCGACGCGTCAGCCGTGATGAACGGCAGGTTGATCTCGGTCTGCGGGGCGCTCGAAAGCTCGATTTTGGCTTTTTCGGCGGCTTCCTTCAGACGCTGCAAAGCGAGCTTGTCGGTCCGGAGATCGATCCCCTGTTCCTTCTTGAATTCGTCCGCCAGATAGCCGACGAGCGTCATGTCGAAGTCTTCGCCGCCGAGATGCGTGTCGCCGTTCGTCGACTTCACTTCGAAGACGCCGTCGCCGATCTCCAGGATCGAAACGTCGAATGTGCCGCCGCCAAGGTCGTAGACCGCGATCGTCTTGGCTTCCTTTTTCTTGTCGAGGCCATAGGCCAGCGCTGCAGCGGTCGGCTCGTTGATGATGCGCAAGACTTCAAGGCCCGCGATCTTGCCGGCATCTTTGGTCGCCTGGCGCTGGGCGTCGTTGAAGTAAGCTGGAACCGTGATGACGGCCTGCGTCACCTTCTCGCCGAGCTTGGCCTCGGCGGTTTCCTTCATCTTCTGAAGAATGAAGGCTGAAATCTGCTGTGGGGAATACTGCTTGCCGTGGCTTTCGACCCAGGCATCGCCGGTCGGTCCCTTGACGATCTTGAACGGTGCAAGCTTCTGGTCCTTTGCGACCTCGGGATCGTCAAAGCGGCGTCCGATAAGGCGCTTGATCGCGAAAAACGTGTTAGTCGGGTTGGTGACCGCCTGCCGCTTGGCCGGCAGACCGACGAGACGCTCGTCGTCGGAGGTAAATGCAACAATCGAAGGCGTCGTGTTTGCGCCCTCGGAATTTTCCAGAACTTTCGGTTTGCCGCCCTCCATGACAGCGACGCACGAGTTGGTCGTGCCGAGGTCAATACCGATAACTTTAGCCATTCGCGTCAATCCTTCTTAGTTGCGGCAGACCGGGTTGGACCCTGCTTGGCATCCAACGTGCCTGCCCACGAGGGGTCGAAGCACCGGTCCCCCAGGATTCAAATTGTGTGACCGACGGTTATATAAGCAGCTGTTTTCGCCGTGCAACGGCTTGTCGAGCCGCGCAGGAAGCAACTTTAAAACGTCGGAGCTACGAGACACTAGCACATACCTTTGTCTCGAAACGCGTTCGATTTCGGGCCATTTTTGAAGAAATCGATCAAATTTCTCGCCCGCCATAAGCAGAGTCAGAAAGCATTGCCGCTGCTTTCGAGAAAAGAAGTCGCAGCATAGCCGTCACGTTTTGGACCGCGTGGGAACACGCAGCAGCGGTAAAGAGAAATCTAGTTGGCAGAAGGCGGTTCTGCGGCTGGCTGTTCAGGCTTTGCGGATTTCGGTCCGCCCTTCGAGACGACGACCATCGCCGGACGCAAGCAGCGATCCTCGAGAAGATAGCCGACCTGATAGACCTGAAGCACCGTGCCCGCCGGAACGTCAGGGTTATCTTGTTCCATCACCGCCTGATGGTGATGCGGATTGAAAGGCTGGCCTGCGGGATCGAGCATTACAATGCCGTGCCGCTCGAGCGCTCCGCGATAATCGCGTTCTGCAAGTACGACGCCATCAAGCAAAGTCTTTAACGCCGGATCGGTTTCGACGGCGTCCTTCGGTACGGCCGCAATGGCGCGCTGAAAATTGTCGCCGACAGACAAGATGTCCTTGGCGAACTTTGCAATCGCATACTTGCCGATCTCTTCTTTTTCTTTCTCGAGCCGGCGGCGAACATTCTCCGTCTCCGCCACGGCGCGCAGATAGCCATCGTGCTTGGCGGCGAGCTCGGCGGATTTCTTCTCGAGGTCGCCCTGAAGCGCCGCGATCATAGCCTTCAATTGCTCGGCGCCGACTTCGCCCGGCTCGGGCGTGGGTACAGCCGGCGCGGTTTCTTCAATGGGCTTCTTCTCGTCGCTCATGTTTCTCTTCGCTGAGGCTTGCTGATTAAGAGGCGTCCGATCCGGCGCACGCAAACGGTGACGGGATATCGGCTCCGCCGGGTTAAAAATCAAGGCGTTTCGGGTCGGCAATGCCTATGTTCAAGTCAAGGAATAAGCCGGCTCACCAGTTTTGCCGTGTAATCGACCATCGGAATAATCCGGGCATAGTTGAGACGCGTCGGGCCGATGACGCCGAGAACGCCGACCACGTGGCGCGTTTCATCCCGGAACGGTGCGACGATCAAAGACGAGCCCGACAGCGAGAAAAGTTTGTTCTCGGAGCCGATGAAGATGCGCACACCTTGCGCACTTTCCGAGGCGCCGAGCAAATCGACGATATCCTGCTTGGCTTCGAACGCATCGAAAAGCTGGCGGATGCGCTCGAGATCTTCAGCCGCCGTTACGTCTTTCAAGAGGTTGCTCTGGCCGCGCACGATCAGGCTCTTGCGATCGTCCGACACGCCCGACCATTCGGCGAAGCCCGCTTGGATAACCTTCTGCGTCAGATGATCGAGTTCGGCCTTGGCGGCGCTGACCGACTTCTCGAGTTCGGCCTTTGCCTCGGTAAGCGTCATGCCGCGAACATGTGTGTTCAAATAGTTCGAGGCTTCCTGCAGTGCTGAAGGCGGCAGACCGTCGGGCAATTTGATGATGCGGTTTTCGACGTTCTGATCTTCGTCGACGAGAACGACGAGGCCGCGCCCCGGCTCGAGCGGTACGAACTCGATATGCCGCAGGCGCGCAACCTGCTTTTCAGCGACGACCACTCCGGCGCAGTGCGATAGGCCGGAGATCAGCTCGCTCGCTTCGGCGAGCAGTTGATCAATGGACTTGTCGCGCCGATAGGCGATCTGCGTTTCGATCTGGCGGCGCTCTTCAGGCGAGATGTCTCCGACTTCGAGAAGACCGTCGACGAAGAGCCGCAGTCCGAGCTGCGTCGGCAAGCGTCCGGCCGATGTGTGCGGTGAAATGATCAGGCCGAGCTGCTCGAGGTCCGACATGACGTTCCGGATCGAGGCCGGCGAGAGCGTCATCGGCAGCGATCGCGACAGGTTGCGCGAACCGACGGGCTCGCCTGTCGCAAGATAGCTCTCGACGATACGGCGCAGAATCGTGCGCGACCGCTCGTTAAGCTTCTGGAGCGGACTTTGCCCGTCGAGCAGCGCTGCAGCGATGATGGGGTCGTCGATTTTCACGGTTTGAATCTAGGAATACCTCTGTTCGCCGTCAAATCGGCTTGCCCGCTTTTTGGCTTTAGGGTTGAAGGGGGGGCGACTTCAATAGTTTCCAGGATCTTATAGCCTTCATGGACAATTTACGACCTTCCAAACGCAAGCCCGACGAACTGCGTCGCGTTTCAATCGAGCGCGCAGTTTCGAAACATGCTGAAGGCTCCTGCCTTATCAAGTTCGGTGACACGCATGTGTTGTGCACGGCGAGCCTGGAAGAGCGCCTTCCGCCGTGGCTGAAGGGCCAGGGCCGGGGCTGGGTCACGGCCGAATACGCGATGTTGCCGCGTGCAACCCACGACCGCACCCGGCGCGAGGTGACGAGTGGCCATCCCTCGGGCCGCACGCAGGAAATTCAGCGGCTTGTCGGCCGGGCGTTGAGGGCCGTTGTCGATCTGCCGAAACTCGGCGAGCGCCAGATCACGGTCGATTGCGACGTCATTCAGGCAGATGGCGGGACGCGCACGGCTGCAATCACCGGTGCCTGGGTAGCTTTGCACGACTGTATCCAATGGATGAAAATGCGCGACATGGTGAAAGACGCCGTTTTGCGCGATCACGTGGCGGCAGTGTCCTGCGGCATTTATAAGGGCGTGCCGGTGCTCGATCTCGACTACGCCGAGGACAGCAATGCAGACGCCGATTCCAATTTCGTGATGACCGGCGCCGGCGGCATCGTCGAAGTGCAGGGAACGGCGGAAACCACGCCCTTTACCGAGGAGCGCTTCGGCGAGCTGATGGCCTTTGCGAAAAAGGGTATTGCAGAGCTCGTGCAACTTCAGAAGCTTACAGTGGCATAGGGCAATCGAAACGAGGTGAAGGATGTTTGGCATCTTCACTCTGCTCGCGGCAGCGCTTTTTGCCGGCGCGGCGGTGTACGTTTCCATCGCCGAGCACCCGGCGCGTCTCTCGCTTGATGACCGGGCGGCTCTGGCGGAGTGGAAGGTCAGCTATCCGCGTGCCGCTCTGATGCAGGCGACACTCGCGCTCGTCGGGTTCGTTCTCGGCGTGCTTGAACGGCTGGTGACCGGAAGCCACGTTTGGCTCATCGGAGCCCTCGTGCTCGTCGCGAACGTGCCCTATACCTTGATTTGGATCATGCCGATCAACGATGCTTTGAAAGAGTTGCCCGTTAGCGAGGCCGGTCCGGCGTCGAGGGCCAATCTCGTGCGGTGGGGACGGCTGCACGCGGTTCGCAGCCTACTTGGTGTCATCGCGACGGCCCTTTTCGTCTGGGCTTTGATTTGATGGCCAAACTAAGCCGCGGCACACGTCTCGTCGTCGCAAGCCACAATCCGGGCAAGGTCTGGGAGATCAACCAGCTGATCGAGCCTTATGGGCTTGACGCCATATCGGCCGGAGACCTCGGCCTTTGTGAGCCTGAAGAATCCGAGCCGACCTTTTACGACAACGCGCGGCTGAAGGCTCTCAGCGCTGCCATGCAATCGGGATTGCCGGCGCTCGCAGACGACTCCGGACTCGAGGTCGATTGCCTCGGCGGCGCGCCCGGCATCTACTCGGCGCGCTGGGCGGGGCCGGGGAAAGATTTCGGTTTGGCGATGAAACGCCTCAGCGAGGAAATCACGTCGCGGGACGGCTGGGTCGCCCCCGGTCCGCGCGCCAATTTCATATCGGTGCTGTGTCTAGCTTGGCCCGACGGCGAGACCCGGCTGTTCGAAGGCAAGGTGTTTGGCCATCTCGTCTGGCCGCCGCGCGGCGGCAATGGCTTCGGCTATGATCCGATGTTCGTGCCCGACGGCATGACCGGGACGTTCGGCGAGATGCAACCAGAGGCAAAGTACGCGATATCACATCGGACGCGCGCCTTTGCTGCGTTCAAGGCGGCAATGCTCGACGCCATCAGTCCTGAGGTAAGCGCGCCGACTGCAAACACTGGCCGCGACCTTGACGCGTTCGCTGCAGCGGCTGCCAGTCTATCGACGAGAGCTGAAACGGCGGCATTCGTCGCGCGCCTCAAGGACGATCTTGCCGCGCACCGCAGCGACTGGAAAAATGCGACACTCGACTCTTATCTTGATGCGCTTCAAAGGCGATTGGCCGAGGCGCCGATGACGGAAGAACCGGCATGGCGAAGTCTTGCGAAGGCGCTTCTTGCGGCAAGCAGCGATGACTGATTACGACGAAAAAACATTCGGCGTTTACATCCATTGGCCGTTCTGCGCGCAGAAATGCCCGTACTGCGATTTCAACAGCCATGTGCGCTTCTGCGGCTGGGACGAGGCGCGCTTTCTCGCAGCCTACAAACGGGAGATCGATTGGGTCGCCGATCTGATCGGTCCGCGTGTCGCAACAAGCATTTTCTTCGGTGGCGGTACGCCGTCGCTGATGAAAGCTGAAACCACCGCTGCAATTTTGGAGCATATCGGCAAGCGCTGGACGATCGCTGGCGATGCCGAAGTTACGCTCGAAGCCAACCCGGGAAGCGTCGAAGCCGGTCGCTTCCGCGGCTTTTGCGATGCGGGCGTCAATCGCGTATCGATCGGCGTGCAGTCGCTAAGGGACGATCAGCTTCGCAAGCTCGGCCGAATTCATACGGCGGCCGAAGCCGAGGCGGCGCTCGATATCGCGCGCGCGACGTTCGAGCGGTTTTCATTTGATCTGATTTACGCGCGCCCCGGTCAGACGCCGGATGAATGGCGCACCGAGCTGAATGAAGCTCTCGACCTCGCTGGCGATCACCTGTCGCTTTACCAGCTGACGATCGAGCCGGACACGCCTTACGCGGCGCTTCATGCCGCCGGCAAACTCGTGGTCCCCGACGATAATGCAGCGCGCGCGCTCTACGAAATCACCGGCACGCTGACCGAAGCGCGCGGCCTTAGCGCCTATGAAGTTTCGAACTACGCTCGTCCCGGCTCAGAGAGCCGGCACAATCTTCTTTACTGGCGCTACGGCGAATACGCCGGCATTGGTCCCGGCGCGCATGGCCGCATCGTTGCCGGTGACCGTCGACACGCAACGGTGGCGGAGCGCAATCCCGAGGCCTGGGTGGCGCGCGTCGAGACGACGGGCAGCGGCAATGTCGAGATGATTGAGCTGACGCGCGCCGAACAGGCGGACGAGATGCTTCTGATGGGCCTTCGACTGAGTGAGGGGGTCGACTTTGAGCGGCTAGAGTTGCTCGGAAGCGTGCGCCCCGATCCGGCGGTCATCGAGCATCTGGCCGGGCTCGGGCTGCTGCAGGTTTCTAACGCTGCAAGTTTCGACGTGACGGCCTCGGCGAACTGGCGTGCAAACGAGCTCGAACCCATCGTCGCTTGCGCAGGGCCGGGACTTCGTCCCGATGTTGCGAACTCGAAACTTCGGCCTGTCCGAATTCGCGCTACGCCCTCCGGCCGGCTCGTCCTGAATGCCGTTGTCGCAAAACTCGCCAAAAGCTTCGAACCTTCGCGCGGCATGGACAACATCGTGAACGCCCGTTAAGCACCGCTCCATGCTCAGGCGACTCTACGACTGGACAATGCGCATGGCGGCTGACAAGCGGGCGCCGTGGGCTCTCGCCATCGTGTCGTTTGTCGAAAGCTCGTTCTTTCCGATACCGCCCGACGTGATGCTTGTGCCGATGGTGCTGAGCCGGCGTGAGAAGGCGTGGTGGTATGCGACAATCGCCACGGTGGCTTCCGTGATCGGCGGCGTTCTCGGCTATGCCATTGGCTACTACCTTTACGATGCCGTCGGGCTGCCGATCCTGAAGTTTTACGGTAACGAGCACGCGCTCGACGGCTTCAAGGCGTTCGTTCGCGACTACGGCGTGCCGGCCGTCATTATCAAAGGCATGACCCCCATTCCATATAAAGTCGTCACAATCGCTGCGGGCGTCGGCCAGATGAACTTGCTGGCATTCATCGGGGCCAGCATCGTGGCGCGCGCTCTGCGTTTCTATTTGGTTGCGGGTCTCCTATATTTCGTCGGTGAGCCGATCCGCGCTTTCATTGAAACGCGCTTGGCGCTGGTGACGACAGCCTTCGTGGTGCTTCTCGTTGGCGGGTTCATCGCCGTGAGCTACATTTTTTAGTCGGGACAATAGGCTTATGGCGCTGGTTGCAAACATCGAACGCGGATCGGATTATCGGCTCGGCGCCGCAGCGCTGTTCCTGGCCGGAGCAGCGATCGTGACGGCGCTTGGTTTCCAATACATCGGCGGCTACCAGCCGTGCATGCTGTGCCTGATGCAGCGCTATGCGTACTACGCAGGGATACCGATTCTCTTCGTGGCGCTGGCTTTGACCGCAGGCGGCAGCCGCGGCTTTGCGGCGGCGCTGTTCGTTCTCGTCGCGCTAGCCTTCCTGGCTAACGCTGGTCTTGGCGTCTACCACGCGGGCGCCGAATGGAAATTCTGGCCCGGGCCGACGACGTGCGGCGGCGGTGGATCGCTCACCACGTCGGCTGGCGGCCTTCTCAACGACATTCAGAACATCAAGGTTGTGCAGTGCGATGAGGCAGCGCTGCGCGTCCTTGGGCTGTCTTTCGCCGGCTGGAATGTCATCGCGTCGCTCGTCATGATGTCGCTGACGCTCCGCGCCGCAGTTGCCGCTGCCGCCCGCTCATAATGCCTTGATTTTCAGGTTTTTCTTAATTTTCCACAATTGCCCGCCAGCGCAAAAACGTTGATTTCGTTGCGCACTCGATACAGTCAAGCGAATATCATGGCGGGGCCAGATTCACGCCTTCGCGTTGCCTGAATGTGACGGCTATTCTCTCTTCGTTCGCGGAACACAAAGCCTGTGGAGATCGTGGTCCGGCGAGGGAGCTTTTTTGGTGGCGTGTGAGTTGCGTACTTCGAGACCTTCTCCCGAGCTAACTGCCCTCGGTGATCCTTACGGCGGAGTTCGCGTCAAGTCTTTGAGTAAGCGTAGCGCTGTTGCGTTTCGTAAGCGTCGGTTGCGTAGTGTTGCGTCCGAGTGCGGACAAAGTCCTAAGGACGTTTTGTCCGGAACTTTCAAAAACCTTAGGCGAGCCGCCTCGACAAAAATGTCTAAGCGTATGTCCCGGCGGTTCGCCCGCACCTCGCGTGACGGTCCTTTAGCGGGACCGCTTGATGGTGCAGCGTCCGAAGCGTGGGCCTGGCGTTCGGTCGGAGATGTCGTGCGGGAAGTTCTGCATGGCGCCGCTATTCCGACGGGAACAGAGCCGAGCAATAGGATGCGGTAGTTGCGTCGATACTGCGTGTTCGCGTCGATGCGTCATAATCCGTAACGCGTTGAACAAACTAATTCGGAGAGCGGCCGGCTCTCCCAAAGAGTTGGCAGGCACATGGAGTGTGATCGAGTTAGCCCTCAATCAAGACATCGCGTTTCACGGTCTCGCGTAGTGATGTCATAGCGCTCTATGTGCCTGCCGCCTGCACTGGAACACGGCACGGTGCAAATCGTTCCATGAATACAAAGGTCAAAGCGGAGCTGTTAAAATGACCCCCTCGGTTCCCGATCATCTAAGCCCCCTCCAATGGCACCAAGCGATAGCCGTCAGCCGTCAGGAGTGTGCCCGCATATTTCGTGATGGCGGCACGCCGGGCGATGCTCTCGTTGCGTTCGGCCTGAAAGCGGATGATGCAGTCAGCTGGGAGCGCGCCGTGGATCAGATTGCAGGCGAATTGTGCGCCCGGCCAGTCATGCGCGCCGCTTGAGCCAAACTGCAAGGCGCTGAAACGCGCGGACCGCTTCGGCTACGGCTCGAGTTCGGTATCCCAATACAGGTAGTCAAGCCAGCTTTCGTGCAGATAGTTCGGGGGAAACAGTCGCCCGTTCCGGTGCAGTTCGAATACCGTCGGCCTGTAGGGCTCATGCGCCGGAAACATGCCGGCGACCTTGGGCATCAGGCCGCCCTTCCTGAGATTGCACGGTGCGCAGGCCGTCACGACGTTGTCCCACCGCGTTTGCCCGCCACGGGATCGCGGAACGAGATGGTCGAATGTCAGATCGCGCTTGTCGCCGCAGTACTGACACGCGAAGCGATCGCGCAGGAAGACGTTGAACCGCGTGAACGCCGGATAGAGCGCGGGCTTCACATACGTCTTCAGCGAAACAACGCTTGGCAGCTTCAGTTCGAACGACGGGCTTCTGACGAAGCGTTCGTATTCTGAGACGATGTTGACGCGATCAAGGAATACGGCCTTCACCGTGTCCTGCCAGCTCCACAAGGACAGCGGATAGTAACTGAGCGGCCGGAAATCGGCGTTCAGCACAAGTGCCGGACAATTGTCCGGGATTGTCGCGTGTGCATTCACAGTCGCGCAAACCTCGCGGTTTTTCGTCTGTCGAATCGCGTCTTAAGCCCCACCAGGACGCGGGGATACTAGCCGCGAGTATCAGTTCTGTGAAGCGCGCGGTCCGATCTGTCGCGGTCGAGCTTTTTTCTTTGAGTATTAGCAGCTTGCGCGAATTTATGATGGCTGGTTTGTGGCGCGGGGTCAGATGCGCGCGGCGCGCGAAGCGTAATCGACCCGCAGAAGCCCCGCCGCAACCGGGCACGACGGACGCAATCGCTCGGCAATACTCTGAAGGTCTTATGCAGTCAGCCGTCGATCGCCTTTGAAATGATGCTGGACCGATCTTCGGCGCTAGATCGCCGGCTGCGAAGGCGTCTTTTTGGGCGCGCGAAAACAGAATGCAGATGTTTGCCGTCTAGACACCGGTGCCGCAGCTGGCGATGGTTTGTCACAGTCGCGTGTCGAGTGCGGTCACAAAAAATCTCTCCCTGCAAGACTTCAAAGAGAGAAAGCGAGCGCGTAAATTCGCTCGGTCATTTGGCTTCGGTGCGGCGAAGGCAGTTCGATGACAAGGGCAGTCTGGACCACGTTTGCGACTATCGCGTTCTGTTTGCTGGTCGCTGATGCCGCCGTCGCGAGAGTGCGCCTCGATAACTGGGCGACCGTGACCAACGCGCGCCACGGCTTCGAAATCGCCTATCCAAGCGATATGTTTGAGCAAAAGGAAGCGCCGAAAACCGATGAGGGCGGTGTGTTTGTTTCAAAAGACGGCAAGGCCAAACTGCTCGTCGGCGCATTCGAGAATGCCGATAACCAGTCGCTCGAAAATTATCGCAAATTCCTGATTTCGGACCAGTACGCCGGCGCCAAGATCGACTACGCGCCGGTCAGGGCCCGGTGGTTCGTATTGTCGGGCGAAAGGAATGACGAGACGTTCTACGAACGTGTCAGCTTCACGTGCGGCGGCAAGCTCATTAATAGTTGGGCGATGATCTATCCCACCAGCGCGCACAAGACGTATGACCGTGTCGTCGAGGCGGTTGCCCGCACGTATACGCCCGGTGCCGGCCGAACGGGTGTTTGTGACTGATGACAGCTGTTACACGTTTCGCGCCGTCGCCGAACGGGCACTTGCATGTGGGGCACGCGCTGTCCGCAATCATCGCGCACGACGCTGCGCGCAAGAACGGCGGACGTTTTCTATTGCGGATCGAGGACATCGATCTCGAGCGACGGCGGCCGGAGTTCGTCGATGCCATTTACGAGGATCTGGCGTGGCTGGGATTAGCCTGGGAGCAGCCCGTACTGGTCCAGTCGGAACATTTTGCGGAATACCTCAAGGCCGCCGACAAGCTGATCGCGGTGGGGCTTCTCTACCCATGCTTCGCGTCGCGGGCTGAGATCGCGGCCGCTGCCGATCCGGCGAAGACCGATCCTGACGGCGCACCGCTTTATCCGGGGCTTTGGAAGGGGGCGTCGGCGGATGCCATATCGGCGCGGATGGCGGCAGGCGAGGCGCCCGCACTGAGGCTCGACATGGACGGGGCGCTCAAGGCGCTTGCGAGAAAGCGCGGTGACGTGCCGCTCACGTTCACCGAGGTTGGCCAGGACGGCACGCGGCGGACGATCGTCGCTGAGCCGCAGCGCTGGGGCGATGCCGTGATCGTCCGCAAGGAGGTGCCGGCGAGCTATCACCTATCGGTCGTCGTCGATGACGCGCGCCAGGGCGTGACGCACGTGACGCGGGGCGAGGATTTGTTCGCCGCGACCGATCTTCAGCGGCTTCTCCAGGAGCTTCTCGATCTCCCTGAACCCGTCTATTCGCATCACCGGGTGATCCGCTGGGCCGATGGACGGAAACTTTCGAAATCGAATCGCGATATGGGTTTGCGCGTCTTGCGGGCCGAGGGCGCGACGGCGGCGGATATTCGCCGGGTCATTGGATTTGCCTGATCGACGGCGGCCCCAATCAGAAATTCTCCGCGCTTCATCTATTTTGCTTGCTTACGGCGGGCGGGATATGCAACATAAATTGCAGAAAAATCGCTATTGCCGATTTAATTCGTGAGCGAAAAGCCGGGCAGAAACAATGTCTGGCTCGTTCCTAACATGCTGAAAAATATCGGTATTTTTGAGATCTGGTCCAAATCGATTTTGGGTCATCTGCTCGCGCTATTGGATTTTCGACGCGCGCGGCATGGCGCATAAAGAATAAAGGAACCTTCTCAAGGTATTCCTTGTTTGTTTTAGCAAATCACCGCAATTTAAATACTCAATAACCAGCTAAGTGGATCCTAGGATCCTACGACAAATAAAACGGCGAATATTTTGGGCAGAATTTCAAACGCGATTTCGAGAACAGTTACGTCTTTGCAAAGCATCGCCGTTTCGCGTTTCGCCGCCGAACCACGCAAAAGCCAAATAGAGCCATATATCGAGCCTCGCCGGTTAACGATTGCCGAGCAATGGAATAGGCTTGTAGACGTCATCAAAACCGCCGAGTGGCGCGCCGATGAGGCGACGCGCTGCCAAGCAGCGGCGGCGCTACAACTCGATCTCGCGCAATACGGGCTGACGACGCTCGTCGACGAGCTTTCTGCCGTGATGGATATGCAGGGCCGGCGTAGACGTGCGACTGTTCACGTCCTCGGGGTCACGCCGCCTCGCGCTCTTAGTGACGCAATCGCCGCTTGAGCCGGGTCTAACCTCCGTCGTGTTGTCCTTCGGCATTGCCTTAAGGGCGGCTGGCCGGTCTGCTGCAAACCTCGGCCAAGTCGCATGGTTCCGAAAAATTAAGCCAGAGTCACTCGCGGCAGGATTACTGACTTTCGCTACCTTCTTTGTAGGCGAGCACTTTGCTAATGCTTGCCAGTTAAGGCAGCGAGGTCATTATCCGTGCCAGAAGATCTATCACCGGCGGCCCTGAGGGGTAGCGAAGGCGGACGAAGCCTCGCCGGCTGCGCAATGGACGAGATTGGCGATCTTCTGGCCAAACCGCTCGCTCCGGGTCTCTATCTGGTCGCGACACCGATTGGAAATCTGGCCGATATTACGTTGCGGGCGCTCTCCGTGCTGTCGCGTGCCGACGTGATCTACTGCGAAGACACACGCCATTCGGCGAAGCTTCTGCAGCACTATGGTATTGCCGCCAAGACGCGGCCCTTTCACGAGCATAACGAGGAGCGCGAAACAGAACGCGCGATCCGGGACCTCGAGAGCGGAAAACGCATAGCGATGATATCGGATGCGGGCACGCCGCTGCTGTCCGATCCCGGTTTCAAGCTCGTTCGCGCAGCGGCAAGCGCAGGCATTCCCGTTATTTCGGTCCCTGGCCCGTCCGCTTCGTTGACTGCGCTTACGGCGAGCGGATTGCCGACCGATTCGTTTTTCTTTGCGGGCTTCCTGCCGCCCAAGCAGGCCGCGCGTCGCGCCCGCCTCGCCGAGCTTTCGCAAATTCCGGGCAGCCTCGTCATTTTCGAGGCGCCCCATCGCGTGGCCGAGACGCTCGCCGATATGGCCGACGTGCTCGGCGAACGACCGGCCGCCATAGCCAGGGAGTTGACCAAGCTCCACGAGGACATCGCGCGGGGAAGTCTGCGCAGGCTCGCGGAGGCGACTTTCGGCGAGACTTTAAAGGGTGAGATCGTCCTTGTCGTCGGCCCCGGCCAGGCTGAGCCGATCAGTGACGAGACGATTAGTGCGCGTCTTGCAGAGGCGCTCGAGGACATGAGCCTCAAGGACGCTGCCAAGGCCCTCGCTGAGGAACTTGGGGTCCCGAAGGCCCGTATTTATGGTCTCGGCATCAAGGCGAAGGGCCGGTCATGGTAACGAACGTTGAAGGAGACGAGGACCGGCAGCTCGAGCGCCGCCGCCGACATCGGAGCGGCCTCAATGCCGAGACGCTTGTGGCGGCTCTTTTTGCCGTCACGGGGTACCGCATTCTGGCCCGGCGTTTCAGAACGCCGATCGGCGAAATCGACCTCATCGCCGTAAAGGCCGGGCGTGTCACCTTTGTCGAAGTTAAACGACGATCAACCAGCGAAGATTGCGAGGCCGCCATCACCCCGATGTTGCGCTATCGCGTGCGCCGGGCGGCCGATTTGTGGCTGTCGCGAAATCCAAGTTATCAGCAGCACGATATCGGATTTGACCTCGTGTTTGTCGTGCCTTGGCGCTTCCCGATCGTGATGCACGACGCATTGTGAAACCCCATCGCGCTCTGATCGGAAAAGTTACCGGCCGAAAAAAAGCGGTTAGTATGCGGCCACGAAGGGCGGCAATCCCAGCGGCAACGGGGCTGTTGATGCGGGTCTCGGCTTCCACAAACTCGCCATTATGCGGCAACGCGCCCCCAAGCACGCCGTTGAAGCCCAGCGGAGCCCATGTTAAGGACACGCCGGCTTTGAAGGGGGCGGCTGGCCTTAACCACGCGCCTCTACTTAGCAAAAGCCTTTCCTTGAAGCGGGGCGCAGTGTCGGGCCTTTCGGTGCCCCGCCCTCTATGCGCCTTGAAGCGCCGACGGTGAGAGCGACGTGGCAATTAACGATACGATCGTTGAAGGGGTGGCCGGACGCTACGCGTCGGCGTTATTCGATCTCGCTAGCGAGAGTGGAAAGGTCGCCGATGTCGAACGCGATCTCGCGACGTTTCAAAACCTTTTGGATCAAAGCCCCGATCTCGTTCGCCTCGTGCGAAGTCCCGTCATCGCCACCGAAGATCAGAGCCGCGCCATTGCCGCTATTCTTGAAAAGGCTGGCATCGGCGGCCTGACTGCCAATTTTCTGAAGCTCGTTGCCAGCAACCGGCGGCTCTTTTCAATCCAGGACATCATCAAGGCCTATCGGGCACTTGCCGCCAAAGCGCGCGGTGAAGTCACCGCGGAGGTCACCAGCGCGGTGCCGTTGAATAACGAGCAGACCGCTGCTTTGAAGGACACTCTGAAGGCGTCGGTCGGTAAGGACGTGACGCTGCAGGCGCGGGTCGATCCGAGCGTCCTGGGAGGCCTCATCGTCAAGGTCGGCAGCCGTATGATCAATTCTTCACTCAGAACGAAGCTGCAGAATCTCAAGGTGGTCCTTACCCGGACCGGAACCTGATGTTTGAACGAATTTGAGCACCGCGCGGACAAGAGCCGGGCGGCATTTCATCGAGACGAACCAGAATTTGAAATACGCTGCTCTAGAAGCAGCGCAAAAACGCAAACGACCAAGGGAAGAGGTCTACGTCAATGGAAATCCGGGCCGCAGAAATTTCCTCGATCCTCAAGGATCAGATCAAGAACTTTGGTAAAGAGGCCGAAGTTTCCGAAATTGGCCAGGTGCTGTCGGTGGGAGACGGTATCGCCCGCGTCTATGGGCTTGATAACGTCCAAGCCGGTGAGATGGTCGAGTTTCCCGGCGGCATCCGGGGCATGGCTCTAAACCTCGAAGCCGACAACGTCGGCGTCGTCATCTTCGGTGACGATCGCACGATCAAGGAAGGCGACACGGTCAAAAGGACCGGTGCTATCGTCGAAGTGCCGGTCGGCAAGGGTCTTCTCGGCCGCGTTGTCGATGGCCTCGGAATTCCGATCGACGGCAAGGGCCCGATCAAGTCCGACAAGAAGATGCGCGTTGACGTCAAGGCGCCAGGCATCCTGCCGCGCAAGTCGGTGCATGAGCCGATGGCCACAGGCCTCAAAGCGATCAACTCGCTCATTCCGATCGGCCGCGGCCAGCGCGAGCTCGTCATCGGCGACCGCCAGACCGGCAAGACCGCGGTCATTCTGGACACCTTTCTCAACCAGAAGTCTCTGAACTCCGGCACCGACGAGAGCGTCAAGCTTTATTGTGTCTATGTCGCCGTCGGCCAAAAGCGCTCGACGGTTGCGCAGTTCGTGAAGATCCTCGAAGAGCGTGGAGCGCTCGAGTATTCGATCATCGTCGCCGCAACGGCCTCCGATCCGGCA
Source organism: uncultured Alphaproteobacteria bacterium (assembly GCA_963833715.1). GTDB lineage: Bacteria > Pseudomonadota > Alphaproteobacteria > Rhizobiales > Hyphomicrobiaceae > Hyphomicrobium_B. The sequence continues at coordinate 37,277 of CAWHZB010000012.1, read as the reverse complement.
CCGATGCAGTATCTTGCCCCGTTCACCGGCTGCACGATGGGCGAGTATTTCCGCGACAACGGCATGCACGCCGTGATCGCCTACGACGATCTTTCGAAACAGGCCGTCGCGTATCGCCAGATGTCGCTGCTGTTGCGCCGTCCGCCGGGCCGCGAAGCCTATCCGGGCGACGTGTTCTATCTTCACTCTCGTTTGCTCGAGCGCGCTGCGAAGCTCGGCGATGCATCCGGTAACGGGTCACTGACGGCCCTTCCCGTCATCGAGACGCAGGCGAACGACGTTTCAGCCTATATTCCGACCAACGTCATTTCGATCACCGACGGCCAGATCTTCCTTGAGTCCGACCTCTTCTATCAGGGCATCCGCCCGGCGGTGAACGTCGGTCTTTCGGTGTCGCGCGTCGGCTCTTCGGCTCAGACGAAGGCGATGAAGCAGGTTGCCGGCAAGATCAAAGGCGAGCTGGCACAGTACCGCGAAATGGCGGCCTTCGCGCAGTTCGGTTCCGATCTCGACGCCGCGACGCAGAAGATGCTCGCCCGTGGCGCGCGCCTGACCGAGTTATTGAAGCAGCCGCAGTTCTCACCGCTGAAGATGGAAGAGCAAGTGGCGGTGATCTTCGCCGGTACGCGCGGCTATCTTGATGCGATCCCGGTTTCGGCCGTCAGCAAATTCGAGCAGGGCACTCTCGCGGGACTCCGCGCGGAGAAGTCGATTTTGAGTGACATCGCCTCTAAGAAAGCCTTGTCGGCGGAAACGGAAAAGAAGCTGATCGAATTCTTCGACAAGTTCGCCAAGGGTTTCACGGCTTAATCGGGTTCCTTGAGGAGAACGCCCGATGGCGAGCTTAAAAGAAATGCGCAACCGCATCGCCTCTGTGAAGGCGACGCGGAAAATCACGAAAGCCATGCAGATGGTGGCTGCAGCCAAGTTGCGCCGCGCGCAAGAAGCGGCGCAGGCCGCACGGCCCTATGCCGTGCGCATGGCAAAGGTGCTGAGCAGCATCGCCTCGAAAGTCGCCGACAAGGGCAGCGCACCGCCGCTGTTGGTCGGCACGGGCAAGGACGAGGTGCACCTGCTGATCGTGATGACGGCAGAGCGCGGTCTCTGCGGCGGGTTTAATTCGAACATCGCCAAGCTCGCCCGCGCCGATGCATACCGGCTGATGGCGGCCGGCAAGACGGTCAAGATCATGACGGTCGGCCGCAAGGGCGCCGACAACCTGCGCCGCGACCTCGGCAAGAATATCGTCGAGCGGATAGACTTCCAGGGCGTCAAGCAATTGACCTTTGCCCACGCCGAAGCCGTGGCGAAAAAAGTGCTTGATATGTTCGAAGCCGGAGAGTTCGACGTCGCGACGCTCTACTTCTCGGAATTCAAGTCGGTGATTTCGCAAAAGCCGACGGCGCTGCAACTCATTCCCGCCAGTATCGCAACTTCAAGCGCCGGCGCGGAGAAGGGCTCGACGGCCATCTACGAATATGAGCCGAGTGAAGAAGAGGTGCTGAGCTTCCTGCTTACGCGCAACATCGCGACGCAGATTTTCCGCGGGCTTTTGGAGAACGCCGCGTCCGAGCAAGGCTCGCGCATGTCGGCCATGGACAGCGCCACGCGCAATGCCGGCGATATGATCAACAAGCTGACGATCAAATACAATCGCCAGCGCCAGGCAAACATCACCAAGGAACTGATCGAGATCATCTCGGGCGCGGAAGCGCTCTGACCGGAGACGAGCTATGGCTTATGCCACGCGTGCAACGACGAAGGGTGGCCGGGACGGCCGCGCGGTCCTCGAAGAGGGCAAACTCGCGCTCGCCATGGCGCTGCCGAAAGAGATGGGCGGTTCGGGCGAGGGCCATAATCCCGAGCAGCTCTTCGCGCTCGGCTGGTCGTCGTGCTTCGGTCAAGCCATTCTGCTGCTTGCCAAGAAACATGGCGTCGACGGCTCCGCGGCCAAGGTGACGTGCGCGGTCGAACTCGACAAGGATGCGACGAGCTTTGCGCTCAAAGCCGAGATCGCCGTTTCAATTCCGGGTGCCGACAAAGCCAAGGTCAAGGCGCTTGTCGATGAGGCCCATCAGATCTGCCCCTATTCAAAAGCGACGCGCAACAACATCCCCGTAACGCTGAGCGTCGTCTGATCAATTCGCTGGAGACAAAAATGACTGCAAACATTGGGAAGATTCGCCAGGTGACGGGCGCCGTCGTCGACGTGCAGTTCGAGGGTAAGCTACCCGAGATTTTGAACGCGCTGGAGACCAAGAATCACGGCGCCCGGCTGGTTCTTGAAGTCGCCCAGCACCTCGGTGAGAGCACGGTCAGAACCATCGCGATGGACTCGACAGAAGGTCTGGTGCGCGGTCAGGACGTAATCGACACCGGCGGGCCGATCGAAGTGCCCGTCGGCGATGAAACGCTCGGTCGCATCATGAACGTGATCGGCGAGCCTGTTGACGAAGCGGGTCCGATCAAGACGAGCGCCAAGCGCGCCATTCACCAGCCGTCGCCGACCTTCGAGGATCAGGCCACGGAGGCGGAGATTCTCGTCACCGGCATCAAGGTTGTCGACCTTTTGGCGCCTTATGCCAAGGGCGGCAAGATCGGTCTGTTCGGCGGCGCCGGCGTCGGCAAGACCGTTCTGATCATGGAACTCATCAACAATGTCGCCAAGGCTCACGGTGGCTACTCGGTGTTCGCCGGCGTCGGCGAGCGCACGCGCGAGGGTAACGACCTCTATTATGAAATGATCGAATCGAAGGTGAACCTCGATCCGAAAAAGAACAACGGGGTGACCAAGGGTTCGAAGTGCGCGCTTGTTTATGGTCAGATGAACGAGCCGCCGGGTGCCCGCGCTCGCGTCGGGCTCTCCGGGCTCACCGTCGCCGAACATTTTCGCGATCAGGGCCAGGACGTGTTGTTCTTCATCGACAACATCTTCCGCTTTACGCAGGCGGGCTCGGAAGTCTCGGCGTTGCTGGGCCGTATTCCTTCAGCCGTTGGATATCAGCCGACGCTCGCAACCGATATGGGCGCGCTGCAGGAGCGTATTACAACCACGCAGAAGGGCTCCATCACGTCGGTGCAGGCGATCTACGTTCCGGCCGACGACTTGACCGACCCGGCGCCTGCAACATCGTTCGCTCACCTTGATGCGACGACCGTTCTTTCGCGTTCGATTGCGGAAAAGGGCATTTATCCGGCCGTCGACCCGCTCGATTCGACATCGCGCATGCTCGACCCGCGCGTCGTCGGTGAAGAGCACTACCAGGTAGCCCGCCGGGTTCAGGCCATCCTGCAGAAGTACAAGTCGCTGCAGGATATTATCGCCATTCTCGGCATGGACGAGCTGTCGGAGGAAGATAAGCTGACCGTCGCGCGGGCGCGCAAGATCGAGCGTTTCATGTCTCAGCCCTTCCACGTGGCTGAAGTGTTCACGGGCTCGCCCGGCAAGCTCGTGTCGCTTGCCGACACGATCAAGGCCTTCAAGGGTCTTTGCGAGGGCGATTACGATCACCTCCCGGAACCGGCGTTCTACATGGTCGGTACTATAGACGAGGCGATTGCAAAGGCAGAGAAGCTCGCCGCAGCGGCATAAATCGGTTGGCGATCGCGGGCGGCGCAACCGCCCGTCGCGCGCCATCAGGAGAAATGACCTATGGCGGAAGCCGCAACGAAGTTCGGAAGCTGCTGCGAAGAGCTGAAAGAAGCTCTCGAGGGCGGAGACTTCGAACCCTTGATCACCGTTGGCCCCGATGGGGTGATCTATATGACGGTTGGTCTTGTCGATCTCGAAGAGGAAGAGCCGGGGCTTGTCGATCATCCGCTCTTCTTCTGTCCGTTCTGCGGTACGAAGCTGCAGACACCGGAAGAGGTGCGGGCGAAGGCGGGTGCCGAGGACGACAGCGAAGCGGAACGAACGCGCGAAGGCTGAGCGGATCAGAAGGGTTCCAGGAACGCAGCATGGCAGGCACATTCAGGTTCGAACTCGTCTCACCAGAGCGAGTACTGATTTCGATCGACGCGGATCAGGTCGTCGTACCGGGCGCGGATGGCGAATTCGCCGTTCTGGCCGGGCATGCTCCGGTCGTCGCAATGCTCAGGCCGGGCGTGATCGATGTAGCGGCCGGCGGCGCGAAGCGGCGCATGTTCGTCAAGTCGGGCTTTGCCGAAGTCGATCCGTCACGACTGACGGTTCTTGCGGAGAAGGCTTACGATGTCGAAGAACTTTCTCCGGCAGATATCGCGGCTGAACTGAAGGCGGCGGAAGCCGAGTTGGCGGAAGCCAAGGACGACGCGTCAAGGATGATGGCCTATACGCTCATCAGTGAATTGAACCGCTTGGCGACAAAGGCCGCCTGATCGGCCGGCAGCGGCCCTCGCATCAAACCGTTTGATCAACAAGGTGCGAGAAATCACGCGTGACGCGTTCGTAAACTTCACGTTTGAAGGGCACGATCAGTTTCGGCACAACCTCGATGGGTGCCCACCGCCAGGCCTCGAACTCAGCCTTGAGACCGCCCTTCGATGCGATATCGATTTCGGCGTCGTCCCCGAGGAAGCGCATCGCGAACCATTTCTGCCTTTGACCGCGATAGCGGCCCTTCAGGGCGATGCCGAGCAGGCTGTCGGGCAGCTCATAGCTCAGCCAGTCAGGATGTTCGGCTACGATCTCGACGCTACTGACGCCTGTTTCCTCGCGCAGTTCACGTAGGGCCGCGATGCGTGGCGGCTCGAATTTCTCGACGCCTCCCTGCGGCATCTGCCAGATCTGCGCCGTATGATCACCCGCCCATTTTGGGCGACGCCGTCCGACCCAGACCCGGCCTTGGCGGTTAAGCAGCATGATGCCGACGCACGTCCGGAACGGCAGGGCGTTCTGCGACAGTGAAGAGGGATTTGGCAGGAGCGTCATACAGGGTGCCTGTGGATAACTTGAGCACAATTGTGCGCAATGATTCGCCAATCGTACAGAAAAACATAGCATTCTGATGACACTAGGCTGTCATCGTGACGGCAAGGGACGACGCGCCGCTTTTTTGTGCAGGTTTTCGATCTGACTGGGGGCTCGGCCGTCACAGGCTCTCGGGCCGGGCAAGGGGCGCGAACTCAGCCAGCACCTGCCGATAGACGTCGCGCTTGAAGGGGACGATCCGGTTCAGCAGGTCGCCGACCGGCATCCATCGCCACTCAACGAACTCGGCTTCAAGTCCCGGCGGTGGTGCAATGCTGATCTCGCCGTCGTCGCCGGTGAAGCGATAGGCGAACCATTTCTGCTTTTGTCCGCGATACCGGCCGCCCCAAGCTCGACCGATTAGCTCGACCGGAAGGTCGTATGTCAGCCAGCCTGGCATCTCAGCGATCTCCGTGACCGTGCGGATAGCCGTTTCTTCGTAGAGTTCGCGCCGCGCCGCGGCGGCTGGATCTTCGCCGGGATCTATGCCGCCCTGGGGCATCTGCCACCAGGTTCCGGCTCCTTCGGCGTCTTTTGTCGAATCGGCGCGGCGACCAGCCCAGACGAGACCGGCGCGGTTGATCACCATTTGGCCGACGCATGGCCTGTAGGGCAGCGTCTTAGGATCGACCGGCGGTTTCTGGCGGTCCCTCATCGGCAAGTTTCCATCGGGTGAGGCCGGAGGGCCGGCCGACTGTCGAATAAAAACGAAGGGCGCCACCTGGGCGCCCTTCGAGATTAAAGCGTTCGGACGGACGCCGGATCAGTTTGGCGTCGGCTTCTTGTCATCGGCCGGCGGCGTCGGCGTTGTGACGCCGGCACCAGGAGACGGCGCTGGCGGCGGTGTCGCCGACGGTTGCGTTCCCGCATTCGCTGCTTCCGGTCCCTTTGCCGTCCCGCGCAGGAAGCTCAGTGCGTACTGCAACTGAGTGTCCTTGTCGGCATCCTTGGCAACGTATGAGGCTGAGCCGGACTCTTCGAGCTTGGCGTTCTCGTCGCTGCCGTTCTTCAGATGGCCGCGAAGGCTTGCTTCTCCCCTCGGCTTCTCAGCGCCCATCTTGGCTTTGAGATCGTCGGGGATCGCTTCCTCGATTGCGATGTCGGGTTCGATGCCCTTGGCCTGGATCGATCGGTTCGACGGCGTGTAGTAACGCGCCGTGGTGAGCCGGATCGCGCCATTTGCGCCGAGCGGAATGATCGTCTGTACCGAGCCCTTGCCGAACGACCGCGTACCGATGATCGTGGCACGCTTGTGGTCCTGCAAGGCACCGGCAACGATCTCGGATGCCGACGCCGATCCGCCGTTGATCAAGACGGCGATCTTCTTGCCGTCTGAAATATCACCGGGCCGGGCGTTGGCGCGCTGGGTTTCTTCGTTGTTGCGGCCTTTGGTAAGAACGATGGCGCCTTGCTCGAGGAAGTCGTCGGAAACAGCGATCGCCTGATCCAGCAATCCGCCGGGGTTGTTGCGCAGATCAATGACGTAGCCTTTGATATTCGGGCCGATCTGCTTGTTCATGGTTTCGATGGCTTTGACTACGTTGGCGTGCGTCTGCTCGTTGAAGGTCGTGACCTTCACATAACCGACGTCACCTTCGGCATGCGATTTGACGGCGTTGATGCGGATCACGTCACGGACGACTTTGACGTCGAACGGATCGTCCCGGCCCTTGCGCACAACGGTAAGGGTGATCGGCGTATTGACCGGTCCACGCATTTTCTCGACCGCCTGCTCGAGCGTCAGACCGGAGATCGCCTCGTTGTCGAGATGTGTGATCAGGTCATTCGCCATCAGGCCAGCCTTGGCGGCGGGTGTGTCGTCGATGGGCGAGACAACCTTGATGACGCCGTTCTCCATCGTGACCTCGATGCCGAGACCGCCGAATTCACCGCGGGTCTGGACCTGCATGTCCCGGAAATTCTTCGGGCTCATGTAGGAGGAATGCGGATCGAGCGACGACAGCATGCCGTTTATCGCGGATTCGATGAGCTGCGTGTCATCGGGTTTCTCGACGTAGTCGGAACGCACGCGCTCGAGCACGTCGCCAAACAGGTCGAGCTGTTTATAAAGCTCGGAATTCTGCGACGAGGTAGCCGAGTACGTTTGCGTGACGTTGAGGAGCGTGGTCGCGCCGGCCAAGCCCGTCATCAGCAGGAATGTCCAGAACGCGTAGTCTATCTTGCGCATTAGCCTTGTACCTTTTGCTGACCTGTTGCCCACCAGGGATCGGGATCGATAGGTCGCCCGTCCTTACGAAATTCGACATATAAAACCGGTCCGCTCACTTGCGCTGTCGGCGGTGAGTTCTTCTGACCACCACTCATTGTTCCGACGGGCTCCGCGGTCAGCACGAACTGTCCAGGCTGGACATCGATCTGTGACAGGCCCGCAAGCAGCACATGATACCCGTCGCCGGCATTGATGATCAAGAGTTGCCCATAACTACGGAATTCGCCAGCATAAACTACCCAGCCATCGCAGGGCGATGTTACCTGTGCGGAAAAGCGCGTCTCAATCACAATTCCCTTTGACTGCCCACCAAACTGCGTCTTTTCGCCAAATGCGAGCGCCCGCCGGCCTTGTGCTGGCGATGGCAGTTTGGCTCGTGCCATGGCGAAGGGGATCGCAGGCTTGATCCGCCCGGGACTGCCCGGGATCAGCGTTGCGCCGGACGGTGCCAGCTCCACCATCGGCTGTTTGGGACCTGCCGGCGGCGCCAATATGGCGACGTCGGCCTCAGTCTCTGGTGCGGGCGTCTCTGCTGCAGGCGCGCCGGTGACCACCGTCTGTGCCGGGGCCGGTTTGCCCGTGGCGGGGGGCGGCGAGATCGAGAGCACCTGCGTCGCCGGCTCTGTCTCATGGGCGGCTTTAAGTTCGTTGTTGTAGGCGCCGAGGCCGGTTTTCTCTGTCACCGTCTTGTCGAGCCTGCCGATCAGATCGGAAAGATCCGTGACGTTTTTCGAAATCTCGGCGCTTGCGACGCGGACCGAAGCCAATTGCGACTGGCGATCGGCCAACGTCAGCTTCTTGGCTTCCATCAGGCTCGCGAGCCGCGTGCGAGCCTCGTTCAGCCGATCCGTCTCCGCCCTTAGCCGGGTGCCTTCAGTACGGATGTTGCCCATGACGCGCTGCAAGTCGCTGAGTTGCGTTCCGAGCTTGACCGCCTGATCTCTGAGATCCGGGAATGCCGACGAGAGCAGCATGGCGCTCCGAACCATTTTGAGGGCGTCCTCAGGCCGCGTAACGAGAACCGGCGGAGGATTGCGCCCCATGCGCTGCAGGGCCGTCAGAAGGCCGGCAATTTGCCCATGCCGTTGTTCGAGCGAGCCGCGAACGACCTTTTCCTGCGCCTGAAGCTCAGAAAGACGGCCTTCGATCGACGTCATTTGGGCTTCGCTGCGCTGGATGAGACCGGCGGTCTCGACGAGGCGCGAGTTCAACCGCTCCCGTTCGGCGTCGAGCTCCACGACGTCCGATTGGATCGATTTTTCCTTGGCAGCGTTCTCATTCAGCTGATTACGCTTTTTTTCGAGTTCGTGGCGAGCCGCGTCCGGATCGGCCGGCAGCACTTCGTCGGCGATCGGCGGCGTGGCGAAAGCAAGCGAAAACGCTATCGCGCCGGTGATGGCGAGGCTGCGACCTGCGCTGCGGACGCAGTGCCGGCTGGTTCGACGGGGAGGGTTTCGCTTCGACACGGAGCCTCAAGTCAAAAGGCGCGCAAGATCGGCAAGAACGAATTCAATCCCGCCAAAGCCGCGTTGGCAGTAGGCGCGCCGGGACAATTAAGACTTTTACCGCCAAGGGCAAATTTCAAATGCGTAATGCTTGGCCAAAGGCCAGAGTTGGCGGCAGATTGCGACCTTTCCATCATGACTTGGCGATTGCCGTCTGAAGACCAAAGGCTTAAGCAAAAACAAGATTTTGGCCACGGAAACAACCGATGCAATCCTTCCTCTTTATTTTGTCCACGGTTGCCGTTTTTGTCGTCCTCATTGTGCTGCTCATGGGGCTGCACACGATGATGAAAGGCAATAACTCCAACCTTAGTCAAAAGCTGATGCGATGGCGCGTCGCCCTGCAATTCCTGGCGATTCTCATCATCATTGCCTACGTATTTGTGTCTCACTGAAGGCGCGATCCGGCATCGCGGCTATCTTGTCGTTTTTTTGCGAGGCGCCGTTCAGGAATTGATCGATGGTCTTGCTCAACCGCATCTACACCAAAACCGGCGATGCCGGGACGACGGCGCTCGGCACCGGCGAGCGGGTTCCCAAGACATCCTTGCGGATCGCCGCCTACGGCACCGTAGATGAGACGAACGCCCAAATCGGTATCGTCCGCATACACTTGGCCGGCTGCGAGCCGGAGGTCGATGCGATGCTTCTGCGGGTTCAGAACGACCTTTTCGATCTCGGCGCCGACCTGTGCGTTCCGGACCGCGGTGAGAAGCTGCCTTACGAGCCGTTGCGCGTCAGCGATGCCCAGGTCAAGCGCCTCGAGGACGAGATAGATTTGATGAACGCAACCCTTGAGCCGCTCCGGTCTTTCGTTCTGCCAGGCGGCACGCCGGCGGGCGCGGCGCTGCACGTGGTCCGTACAGTGGCGCGGCGGGCCGAGCGACTGATCGTGGAGCTGTCGCTGCTGCCGGACGAGACGGTCAGCGCGCCTGTCCTCAAATACATCAACCGGCTGTCCGATTTTCTCTTCGTTGCGGGGCGCTACGTCAACGACCGCGGCAAGGCCGACGTTCTATGGGTGCCCGGCAAAAATCGGTGACGGTCAGCTGTAGATGTGATCGGTTAAGCCTATGCCACTTCACCCCCTCATCCTCCGCTCTGCCTTGCTACCGCGACGCGGGCGCCGATTGACTCGGGTACAACCGGCCCGTAGCTTCTCGCTCTTCGCAGTTGCGAGACTGTCGCGAGGTATATGATGCCCCGGCCTAGGCTTGGCGGCCTAATTCCTCACGAAATCATTTAGGCGCGGGAAGTGTCGCGCCGCAAAATAAGCCTGCTTGCGTTCAAAGCACAGGCGACAACACGTAGTGGGAGCGCCGGTGACCCGGCGAATGGCATGAAGATCGTTGTGCCGGTTAAACGCGTCGTTGATTACAACGTCAAAATTCGCGTCAAACCGGATGGCTCTGGAATCGACTTGGCAAATGTCAAAATGTCGATGAATCCCTTTGACGAAATTGCCGTCGAGGAAGCAGTCCGACTCAAGGAAAAAAGCGGCGCCAAGGAAGTCGTAGTAGTTTCGATCGGACCGGCGAAGGCGCAAGAGACACTCAGAACCGCGCTCGCGATCGGTGCCGATCGCGCCATTCTTATCGAAGTGCCGGAAGGCGCTGCGGTCGAACCACTCGCGGTCGCCAAGCTCCTCAAAGCCATCGTCGACACTGAAAAGCCCGATCTCGTCATTCTCGGCAAGCAGGCGATTGATGACGATAGCAATCAAACAGGACAGATGCTTGCAAGCCTGCTCGACTGGCCGCAGGGCACGTTCGCTTCGAAGGTCGTGCCGGAAGCCGGCGCCGTTTCGGTCACGCGCGAAGTCGACGGTGGCTTGGAAACGGTCAAGCTGAAACTCCCCGCAGTCGTGACGACCGACCTGCGTTTGAATGAGCCACGATATCCGTCTCTGCCAAATATCATGAAGGCTAAAAAGAAGCCGCTCGATGTGAAGAAGGCGGAGGACTTGGGTATCGACATCAGCCCGCGGCTCAAAGTTTTGAAAACGTCCGAACCTCCAACGCGAAAAGCCGGCGTCATGGTCGCCAGCGTCGCCGAGCTCGTGCAGAAGCTCAAAAACGAAGCGGGGGTTCTTTAATGTCCACACTTCTTCTTGCCGAGCTTTCCGGCTCTGATCTCGCGCCAGCCACGGCCAAGGCGCTTACCGCGGCGAAGGCGCTTGGCGGCGATGTTCATATCCTGGTCGCCGGATCGAACATAAAGTCCGCTGCCGAATCCGCAGCCAAGCTCGAAGGCGTTTCGAAAGTTCTCGCCGCGGATGCGCCACACCTTGCCCACGGCCTCGCCGAAGAGGTCGCGGCGCTGATCCTATCGCTCGCGAAGGACTATTCGGCTATCGCCGCCCCAGCCACGTCTTTCGGAAAAAATGTATTACCGCGCGTCGCCGCCAAGCTCGACGTCATGCAGATTTCCGACATCACGAAGGTTGTCTCGCCCGATACGTTCGAGCGGCCGATCTACGCCGGCAATGCTATCCAGACGGTGCAATCGGCGGAGGCGACCAAAGTCCTCACCATCCGCACGTCGGCTTTCTCTGCGGCGAGTGAAGGCGGCTCGGCCGCGATTGAGACCGTCAACGCCCCGCCTCCGGTCGGTGGCGCGACGTTCGAGAAAGCCGAGCTGACGAAGTCCGATCGACCGGAGCTGACGTCGGCACGCATCATCATTTCCGGTGGTCGCGGCATGGGCAACGGCGAGAACTTCACCAAGTACATCGAGCCGGTCGCCGATCGTCTCGGCGCGGCCATGGGTGCATCGCGTGCGGCCGTTGACGCGGGCTTCGTTCCGAACGATTGGCAGGTCGGGCAGACAGGCAAGGTCGTTGCTCCCGACCTCTATCTAGCGGTCGGCATTTCAGGCGCTATTCAGCATCTCGCGGGTATGAAAGATTCGAAAGTGATCGTCGCCATCAACAAAGATGGCGAAGCGCCGATCTTTCAGGTCGCGGACTACGGACTTGTTGCCGACCTTTTTCAGGCGCTGCCAGAACTCGATGCAGAACTTCAGAAAGCGGGGCGCTGATTTCATCGGCCCGCAACTGACCGAGGAAACTTTTTCATGCCGCAGGCGCAAAAGCTGATGGAAAGGGGCAAGGCCATCATTCAGCCAGCCCGGTCGATCAGTAAGGTCGGCATCATTGGGGCCGGGCAGATGGGCACCGGCATCGCGCATGTCGTTGCGCTCTCGGGCTATAAGGTGGCGCTCAATGATCTCAAAAAAGAAACGTACGAGAAGGCACTCGAGACGGTCGGCGGCAACATGGCCCGGCAGGTTGCGAAAGGCGTCATCAAGGAAAGCGACCGCGACCGGGCTCTCGAGCGGATCAGCTTTGCGCCAGATCTCGAAGCCTTCGGCGACTGCGATCTCGTCATCGAATCGGCGACCGAGGACGAAGCGCTGAAGCACAAGATCTTCGCCGCACTCTGCCCGCACCTGAAGCCAACGGCGCTGCTCGCGTCCAACACCTCGTCGATCTCCATAACGCGGCTTGCTGCCACGACCGACAGGCCCGAAGACTTCATCGGCATGCACTTCATGAACCCGGTGCCGTTGATGGAACTCGTCGAACTCATTCGCGGCATTGCGACCGAGGACGAGACCTTCGCGACGGCGAAAATCTTCGTGGAGAGCCTCGGCAAGACGACAGCCATATCGGAAGATTTTCCGGCCTTTATCGTCAATCGTATTCTGCTGCCGATGATCAACGAGGCCGTCTACACCCTCTATGAGGGCGTCGGCACGGTCGAGGCGATCGACAAGGCAATGAAGCTCGGCGCGCATCATCCGATGGGGCCTCTCGAGCTTGCCGATTTTATCGGGCTCGACACATGTTTGAGCGTCATGCAGGTGCTTTACGAAGGGCTTTCGGATTCGAAGTACCGGCCGTGCCCGCTGCTCGTCAAATACGTCGAGGCCGGTTGGCTTGGCCGTAAGACGAAACGCGGCTTTTACGATTATCGTGGCGAGAAGCCCGTACCGACGCGCTAGACTTTTCCTCGATGGCCGCCTCGTGGGCCGGCATGACGTGGTGCTGTCGGCCCGTTTACCCCAAAAGGCGACCGAGCGTTCCACCGACGTTGGCTTTCTCGGCGATTGCCGTAAGCCCCGGGTAAACGATGCTCCACGACAGCACCGCAATGATAAGTGTTACGCCGAGCGCGATCGGCCAATGCATTCCCCAAAATCTCCGATGGCTTGCCGTGACGAAGGCGATGATCGCGATCATCGTTGCGGATGTCAGGCCGAGCCATACCGAATGCACGTCAATCGCTGCGCCCGACTTCAGCACCAGGACGCCACTGGCGAAAAACAGAAGTGCGGCAACCATCGAAAGGATAGCGCAGAAGCTGACGCTCAGGACGCACAGTTTGACATAGGACATCGGCGTGCGCCGGCGCGTGCCGATGTGCGCGGCATAGATAGAATTGGATCGGAGTGAGGATCGCTATTCCGACGTATTGTACGATTTCGTTCGTCAGGACGGCCGAACTAGTGGCGGTATCGGGCATGCCGAAAAGCGCCGCGTAAAGCCGCGGCAGAAGCACGTACGTCAACATCAGTTGCGTGCCGACACACGTCGACAGAAATGCCCACTGCGAGCGGTAGGTAGGATCATCGGTCAATCCGATGATCGTATTTACTGGGTGGCGCATGAATTGGAGGGCGACTGAGAAAATACCGTTGCGATCAGGCTTGCCGAATAACTGATTGGTGAGAGCCCTCCAGCCTTCGGCAGTCGCTATCTCCGCCGGAGCGCCACAGTCGCTGCAGAATTTCCCGCTCACAGCCGTGCCGCAATTTCCGCAAAGCACGACTTCCCCCGCTTCAGCCCCCGTCATGATCGCGAACTCCCCTGTCGCGTCTGATTCCGGATTTTTACCATGGTACGGAGGCGTCAGAAACTGGCGCAAGGGGCCCTTAATAGTTATGCAGCCGTTGTTGTTAGGGCATTGAGAGAGGACGAGACCTATGGCGGAGACATCACACATCGCGCTGGTCACGGGGACAGGCTCGGGTATCGGTCGCGCGGTGGCGTTGAAACTTCAGGCCGCCGGCTTTCACGTGGCATTGCTCGGCAGGCGCCTCAGCGAGCTTGAGAAGACGGCTGCCGAAGCCAAAACGGGCGGCGGCAAATTTCTTGTTGTGCCGGCCGACGTTACGGACGAAAGGGCGGTTAAGGCGGCGTTCGCGAAAACGCTCGATAGCTTCCGGCGACTCGATCTCCTGTTTAATAACGCCGGAACATTCTCGCAGGGCGCGTCGATCGATGAGCTGGCCCTCGAGGAATGGCAGCGCGTCGTCGACGTCAATCTTACGGGGCCATTCCTCTGTGCGCGCGAAGCTATCCGCATCATGAAAGCGCAACAGCCGGACGCATTATCAACAACGGCTCGATTTCGGCGCAGGTGCCGCGGCCTCTGTCTGCGCCCTACACGGCGACGAAGCACGCCATCACAGGGCTCACGAAATCGATTTCGCTCGATGGACGAGCGCATAACATCGCGTGCTCGCAAATCGATATCGGAAACGCTGCAACGGATTTCACGGCCAAGATGGCGAACGGAATTTTACAGGCCAACGGCAGCGTCATGGTCGAGCCGAGGATGGATGTCGCGCACGTGGCGGATGCCGTGCTTTACATCGCCAACCTGCCGCTTGATGCGAACGTATTGTTCATGACGCTGATGGCGACGGCAATGCCGTTTATCGGGCGTGGCTGAGGCGAGCGGTTTTGGGCGATCCGCCTATGCAGGGACGTTTTCGGCCGCCGACCAGAGGAGCCAGAAGGCGACGGCGACGAGGCCGAGGGCCAATACACGTCTCAGAGCGTTCATGCGTGCAGCGTTCTGGAAAAAGGGCCGGGCATAGGTCGCGAGAAGCACGATTACGGCATGAACGAACGTGGCTACGATGGCGTAAGCGACCGATAGCCGAAGCGTCTGTCGAAGCGTGTCGTGTTGCGGGTCGATGAATTGGGGCAGAACGGCGATGAAGAACACCGCGGCTTTCGGGTTGAGGACATTCGTCAGGAACCCCCGTGCGACATACGTCGTCATCGGGCTTTCCGCAGCGAAGTCTGCTTCAGCCTGATCTTTTGCCCGCCAAATATAGTAGGCGAGCCAAAGCATGTAGAACACGCCAGCCCATTTCAGCGCCGCATAAAGGGCCGTCGATTCCGAAACAAATGTCGCGACCCCGAAGGCCGCGAGCAAACTTACCAGCAGCAGCCCCATCGCGATTCCTGCGACAGTGACGAAGCCGGCGCGCCGCCCCTCAGCCAATGTGAGCGCGGCGAGATATGCCATGTTTGGGCCGGGAGTGAGTTCGACGATAAAGGCGATCCAAAGAAATGCCGTCGGGATGCCAAAGTCGGAAATCCCCAGAGAGACGTCCGGCATGGCTGATTGGTCTCCCTCCTAGGGGCGCATCGGCAGGATGTCGTCGACGATAAACCCGGTGAGATCGCGCGTCAGATAATGGATGTGCGACGGCAGCTCGCGCCATTCCCTGATCTTCAGTTGCGCCGGGTGGTCGATGTAGTCGGAATGCACGAGCACTGTCGTCATGCCGAGATCGGAGGCAGCGACAAGATTGTGCGGCATATCCTCGAACATTGCGGCGCGCTGCGGCGCGATCGCGTGCAATTTCGAAAGCCGGTCGAAGGCCTCCCGCTCCGGCTTCGCCACGTACTCGAGTGCTGCGATGTCGCAAATATCTTCAAAGAGGTGCAACACGCCGAGCTTCCTTGCCACTTTTTCCGCGTGGCGCCGAGAACCATTGGTAAATATCAAACGCCGGCCGGGCAGCGCCGCAATCGCAGCCGCAAGCTCCGGCAGCTCCGGCACCACCGAGAGGTCGATGTCGTGCACGTATTCGAGGAACGGGCCGGGCGGCAGCTTGTGGACCTGCATCAGTCCGGCGAGCGTCGTGCCGAATTGCCGATAGTAGGCCTTCTGCAAATGTCGCGCGTGTTCGAACGGAACGCCGATCGCCTTGGCGATGTATGCGCCCATGCGCTGGTCGACCTCGGCAAAGAGATTGCAAGAGGCCGGATAGAGGGTGTTGTCGAGATCGAAAATCCAGGTATCGACGTGATGGAAACCGCGCCGGGTCTCGACGGCCTCGAGCGCACCGGCCACAGCAGACACTGAGGCCTGCCCGCCCATCAGGCTTTGCCCTTCTTGCGTTCGGCGCGCCGAACGAGCGTGCCGACGCCATGCTCGGTAAAGAGTTCGAGCAGCACGCAATGCGGCACCCGGCCGTCAATGATGACGACGCCTTCGACGCCCGCTTCGACGACCTCGATGCAACCCTCGATCTTCGGGATCATGCCGCCCGAGATGGTGCCATTCTGGATCATCGCGCGCGCCTCTTCTATCGTCAGCTCCGCGATGAGCTTCTTGTTCTTGTCGAGCACGCCGGAGACATCCGTCAACAGCAGCAGGCGTTTGGCCTGCATGCGAGCCGCAAGTGCAGACGCGAACGTGTCGGCGTTGATATTGAGTGTTTCGCCGTCGCGACTAATGCCAACCGGCGCGATCACCGGAATGAGGTCCGATTTCGAGATTACCTCGACGATGTGTGGATTGACCTCGTGCGGTTCGCCGACGTAGCCGATGTCGACCGCCTTGATCATATTGGATTGCGGATCCGGCATCTCGGTGATCTTCTTCGCAATCATAAGATTGGCGTCTTTGCCGGAAATGCCGACGGCCTTGCCGCCCTGCCGGTTGATCGCCGACACGATCTCCTTGTTGATCTTGCCGGCGAGCACCATCTCGACGACTTCGACGGTCGGCTTGTCGGTGACACGTAGCCCGTTCACGAAATCGGATTTGATCTCGAGCTTGTGCAGCATGCTGGCAATCTGCGGGCCGCCGCCGTGCACGACGATCGGATTGATGCCGGACTGCTTCAGGTAAACGATGTCCTGCGCAAAAGCGTTGGAAAGTTTGGCGTCGCCCATCGCGTTGCCGCCGAATTTCACGACGACGGTTTGCTCGTCATAACGGATCAAATGCGGGATGGCTTCGGCCAGGATGCGCGCCTGCTGATGCGCCGTCGGCCGTTCTTCGGCGGGGGCGGCATCCTTACCGGAGACGCTTTTTCCTGATGTCACGGGAGTCCCCCAATCGGCATCGACTAGACCTGACGCAGTGCGGAGAATCGATCCGGCGCCATTCGCCGGTCTTCTTTGTCGCGGTCTTATAGCCCGTCAGCCAAATGCTCAATGGATTTCCCTCATTTTAGCTTTCGACGAGCCTTCCTGACGCAGGCATGACGCAGGCCGGGCGCTGGTCTGGGGACGAATGGCATTCGCGCCTGCCCTACGGCTGGGTCAATGCTATACCTTTGCCATTCAGATGTGTTCCGACACGTATTCACGAGCGGCTTCTGCCGGTCCTTGCTTTCGTTCCAGGAGACTACGTGGGCGTGACAGCCACCGACCTTGCTCAAATCCCGATGTCGGCCGATCTTGGTTCGACGCTGACGCGTGGCTCCGAGTTCGCCGAGGCGACGGGGGCGGGTGAGGTGACGCTGGAGCATCTGCTTCATGCGCTGTGCGACGACCCCGACGCGATTGCTGTTCTCGATGCGAGTCAGATCAACATCGAGGGGCTTCGCGCCGATGTGACTGCGCGAGCCTATCAAGGCGGCGTGCAAAGTCAGTCTCCGTCCAGCGGCGGACTAGCCGTATCGCACGACGTCAGACGCATTCTCGAAGCGGCCGCCGCCGCCGCACGAGGCAGCCGCCGGCGCGATATCAATGGAGCAATCGTGCTCGCAGCCATCGTCGGCGATGCGCGCAGCATGGCGGCCGAGATATTGCAGGCGCACGGATTGAACTTCGACAATGCCATCCGGGCCCTGCAGGCGGCCCTTGCGCCTGTGCGAGACGTTCCTGCGCAAGTCCCCGTTACTGACGACGTTCTCGCCCGCGCCCGCGAGCGCGTGCAGTCGCGATCGGCGCCATCGCTGCGTGACATGATGAAGGACATGCCACGGGTGGCGCCGCCGCAGCCGGTTGCTGTGCCCGAGACTACCGAAAAAGTGGAAAAGGCGCCTCCAGCACCGGCAGAGGCGGCGCCGCCAGCCGAGGCGCCAGTTGCTTCCGTGCCGCCAAGCGCGGGGGCGGCAGCAGAAGCTCCGGCCGAAGAAGCGCGCCAGCCGTCGCCTGTCTTTATTCCTCAGACGACAATAAGCGATAGAGGGGCACGGGCTCCGGTTTCCGCTCCGGCTCCTGGTCCGGTTCCCGCTCCCGCTCCGGCAGCGTTCCATGCTCAGCGTGAGCCCGGATCAATGCCCGCCGCCGCTGAACCCACTCTGCCGTTTCCATCACATCCGGCGTCGCCAGGACCCGGCGGTGGTTTCTATCCGCCACCCCAACAACGGCCCGCATGGCAACCCGGACCGCCGAGTTCCGGTCGAGATATTCCGGACTTCATCCGGGAGAGGAAGGGGACGGTCATTCCGCCCCCGATTCCCCCCGCGGGTCCGATTCCAGGCATGCCCCCCGGCGCTCATCCTGGCGCCCGTGCCCGTGTGCCAGCTTCCGCACAGCCAAATCCACGTCCTAGTGATCGGCCTTTACCGGGCGCTCCGGCACCGCAGCAGCGGCCGCAGCGAGGCACCAACGAACGTCGCGGCAAGCCGGTGAAGGTCGAAGCCGGAAAGCTCGCCGAAAATATCCCACGCACGATGCGCGTCGGAAAAACGGCGCGCGTCGAAATCCGCATCGCCAAGGCTTCGGTCGAGGCATTCACTGAGGGCCTCGAAGGCGGCGGCCCGGTCCGGCAGCACAACGTCACGGTGACAAAAGCGATGGCGGTGCGACTTCGCGCGCCGGAAGGTGGCTTTTTCATTGAGACGGTGTCGCCCGAAACGCAATGGATCGAAAACACGATCGGGTTCCCGAGCGACGATTTCGCCAGCTGGCGATTTCTGGTCACACCGCAATCGCGCGGCTGGTCGCGGCTGCAGATCATCGTATCGGCGCGTACCATTGGCGCAGACGGCGTCGCCGCCGAAACGGCGCTGCCTGATCAGATCGTCGAAGTGAAGGTCCGCAGAAATATCAAGCGCGCTCTGGTCAGCTTTTTAGGCTGGACCGTTGCAGCAGTCATCGGCGGTGCGCTTTCAACGTTCGGTCAAACGGGCATCGAGGTCGTAAAGACCGTTGTGCTGAAGCTCTTCCATTGATCGCCGATGCTGCGTCGACTGCACGGCGGTTCATTTGCCGTGCGCGTCGAGGAGCTTGGCGATCACGGCACGCAATTCTTCAAAACCCATCCCCGTCTCAGCCGAAGTCGCGATAACGCTCGGATAGGCAGCGGGGTGTTTTGCAAGCGCTTGCGTCGTATGCGCCATGATCCTGGCGAGATCGGTCTGGCTGACCTTGTCGGCTTTCGTCAGGATCACCTGATACGAGACTGCCGCAGTGTCGAGCAGCGTCATCATCTCTTCGTCGGCGGGTTTCAGGCCGTGCCGCGCATCGACCAGCAATATGACGCGCAACAGCGTTCGCCGCCCTGAGAGATAGCCACGCAACGTGCTGTTCCAGGCCGCGACCTTGTCCTTCGGCGCCTGTGCGAAGCCGTAACCTGGCATGTCGACCAGATAGACGCTGTCTTCAGGTTCGGTGAAGAAGTTCAGCTCCTGCGTGCGGCCCGGCGTATTCGAAGCGCGCGCAAGCCGCAGCTGTCCGACGAGCGCGTTGATCAGGGTCGACTTGCCGACGTTCGAGCGCCCCGCGAATGCGATTTCCGGACGGTCGTCGGGCGGCAGGTGATCGAGATCGGGCGAGCCGCGCGAAAACGTCCAGGCGCGCGTGAAGAGGCGGCGACCCTCTTCGATCGCTTCCGCGGACATGGGTTCCGTAACCGTCATAGTATTTCTCGACCAAGTAAGGTATTTCTCGACCAAGTAAGCGCGCCGTGAGCTTCCTCGGCCGGGATCTCACTTGCCCGTCCCGCTGCTTGCGCCGAACAATAGCCTTCGGAGCGGCGCAAACGTGCGCCTGAGGTTGTCCAGCAGATGGACCGGTGCACCGTTCTTCTTATTGATATGCAGCTGCTGGACAATCGACAGGGTGTTGCTCCAAGCCCAGTAAATTACAAGGCCTGCCGGAAAACCCCCCAGCAAGAACGTGAAGACCAGCGGCATCCAAGTGAAGATCTGCTGTTGGATGGGATCGGGCTGCGGCGGGTTCAACTGCATCTGAACCCACATCGTGAGGCCCATGATGATCGGCCAGATGCCAATGTGCAGGAACTCCGGCGCGGTGAACGGTAGAGCTCCGAACAGATTTACGATTGAAGTCGGATCGGGTGCCGAGAGATCCTGAATCCAGCCGAAGAACGGGGCGTGGCGCATGTCGATCGTGACGAACAGCACCTTATAAAGTGCGAAGAAGACAGGGATCTGCAGAAGGACCGGCCAACATCCCGCCAGTGGATTGATCTTCTCCTTTTTATAGAGGTCGAAAATCTCTTTCTGCTGGCGCTGCGTGTCGTCCTTGTAGAGTTCCTTGATGCGCTGCATCTCCGGCTGCAGCTTCTTCATTCGCGCCATGCTTGTGTACTGCTTGTTGGCGAGCGGAAAGAAAGCTGCTTTCACCAACACCGTCAGTATAAGTATCGTGACGCCGAAGTTGTGCACGATGCTGTTGATGAACTCCATCAACTTGAACAGCGGGCGCGTGATGAAATAGAACCAGCCCCAGTCGATCATCCTGTTGAATTGCAGGATGTTGAGAGCGCTTTCATAGCCGTCGATCAGCGTCGGCTGCTTGGCGCCGGCATAGAGATGGGCTTCGACACTTTTGCGCGCGCCCGGCGGGACCACGAGAGCGCCACGCAGATAGTCCGCTTGAAACGCGTCTTTATTAGACGCGTCACCCCCCTTGAGCGCCGAATACATTGCCCTGTAGGCCGCCTTCTGGTCCGGAACCAGCGCGGTCGCCCAGTACTTGTCGGTGATGCCGAGCCATCCGCCCGTAACGTTTTCAATCGTTTTCGGAACGCCGCTCTTGATGGCGTCTGCGTAAGTTATTTCCTGCAGGCCGTGTTCGCCGGATACGCCAATCAGGCCTTCATGCAGAAGGTAAAACGGCTGCGATGCCGGGTGGCCGCTCCGATGCACGCGCGCATATGGCAGCAGCGTGACGTCTTCCGAGGTCTTGTTCTCGACCTCGTCCACGACCTTGAACATGTAGTCCTTGTCGACGGAGATGTTCCGGTGAAAAACAAGGTCCTGGCCGTTGTCCCATGCCAGCGTAACGGGCGTATCAGGCGTCAGTACCTTGCCGCTCTCCAGCGACCAAAGTGAATCACGATCCGGAACTTTTACGTGCGATCCCCCTTGGGGTACCCAGCCGAACTCGGTGAAATAGGCCTCAGGCGAACCGGCTGGCGAGAGCAGCGTCACCTTCGCGCTATTGGGGTCGACGGTCTCGCGATATTTCGACAGCACTAGATCGTCGATGCGGCCGCTCTTCAGCGCGATCGAGCCTTCGAGCGACGGCGTCACGATTTCTATACGCGGTGAGGCTTTGAGCGTCTCGTCCCGAGACTGTGGGGCTGCCGTCGCCGCTTGCTGACCTGCGGCCGGGACATCGGCGCTGGGCGACGCGACGGGCGCGTTGGCGACGCTCGGCGGGGCTTCCGACGAAGAGGTGCCGTTGCGCTGGGCTTCGAGCTTTTTGGTGAACTCCTGACGCGCCTGCTCATGCTGAATTTGCGGGCGCGCAAAAAAATACTGCCACCCCATCAGCACGGCGATTGAAAGGGCAATCGCGAACATCAGGTTGTTTTGATCGTTCGGGGATTTCATTAAGACCTCAGGTGAGCGCCGGCCAGGGCGAGAGCCTTGTGCGACGCCGGAAGCGATGGCGGAAACACGTCATAAACGGAAGGGGACACCCGGTCACGCTGAACCTTTTTTGCCGTCGGCAGCCGGGGGTGTGGAACGAATTTCGACCGGGGGGGCGCGCTTGTTACTGCGGTGGAGTGCGGCAAGAGCGCGCGTAACGTCCTCAAGTAACAGGGCATAAGGCCGATCGAGCGCGGTGCGGCGTGCGACAATGACATAGTCGCACGACGCCTGGGCTTCGCTTGCGCCAGCGGCAAAAGCGGCCTTGAGTCTGCGGCGAATGCGATTGCGGGTGACGGCATTGCCGAGTTTCTTTGTGACCGTGAACCCGAAGCGGGGCCCGTCACCATGTTTCGGAGTTATCGATCGCTCCCGCATTTCAATAAGGAATGCAGGGGTCGACGAGCGACGGCCGCCGCGGACCGCGAGAAATTCGGCACGCGCCTTGAGGGTTGGCAGGATCGGAATAACAGCCTCCGCCCGCGAGAGTGTACGGCCGCAGGAGCCTTGGCACGGCGTTAGGCCGACAGGCGCTTGCGGCCTTTGGACCGGCGGCGAGCAATAACCCTTTGACCACCGGTGGTCAGCATGCGCTTGCGAAAGCCGTGACGGCGCTTGCGAACAAGGCGGCTCGGCTGATACGTGCGTTTCACGGATATCCCCGTTCAAGTCTCTTGGCCGCTCCGTCCGCTCGGACAAGCTGGCAAATTGCTTTTGTTTTCCGTAGGTTAGAAACGCGTTAGCGCCTGGGTAAACGCCCCAGCAGATCGCCCACGTCTCCGGAAGTCCGGCCCTTATAGTTGCCGCCTCCGAGCAAGTCAACGCGGCGGTAGCGAGGCGAGCCAAAGGGCCTCGCTGCGACTCCGACGCAGCTGCGTCTCTAAGCTCGTCACCGGTCAGAGGGGGCCCAACTGCCTCAACTCAAGTTGAGACGATGCCTCTCCTCTAAAGGATTTACGAGCCGCATTGGCTTTGTCCCCCGTTTCATTGCGTCGGAGCATTGCGATGCGATGACAGCGGCGAACGAACTCGTAAAAAAGAGCTGGAGACCACACGTTTGCAGACGCTCCGAGTCTGGCATTTCGATTTGTGCGGTAATTGACGCTTTGGCGTCTTCGCGTGTCTGATCGCTTTCGCTCGTCGTGCTGTCAATTCTGGAAAGATGGACATGCCTAAGGATTTTCCTGCCTCCGACGCCGCTGCGCAGACCGAAATCATCGAAGCGGATTTCTGCGTCATCGGCGCGGGCTCGGGCGGCCTTGCGCTTGCCGCCGCCGCCGCCGCCTATGGCCAGCGCGTGGTGCTTATTGAAAAGCACAAAATGGGCGGCGACGGATTGAACTACGGGAGCGTGCCGTCGAAGGCGTTGCTCGCCGCGGCGAAGCGGGCCAATGCGATGCGAACTGCATCGCTGTTCGGCATACGCGGCGTCGAACCGCTAATCGATCATCGCGCCGTGCAGGAGCATGTCAAAGACGTGGTTGCGCGCATTGCGCCGAACGCTGCCGTGGAACGTTTCGCCGGCCTCGGTGTGCGTGTGATCACCGCGGCGGGGCGGTTCGTCGACAAGTCAACGGTGAGCGCCGGTGACTATCGCATTCGGGCGCGCCGCTTCGTCATCGCGACAGGGTCTTCGCCCGTTATTCCACCTATCCCCGGCCTCGCCGACGTTCCTTATTTCACGAATGAATCGATCTTCGAGAATGCCGCTCCTCTCCCGCATTTGATCGTCATCGGCGCCGGATCGACGGGGCTCGAGTTCGCGCAAGCTTATCGCCGTCTCGGCTCGCACCTGACGGTGATCGATTCGGCCCATGCCATTGCGGACGAAGATCCCGAAGTCGCAGTCATCCTGCTCACCCGACTTGCCAACGAAGGGATCGACATCCGCGAGGGCGTCCGGATTACCCGTGTCTCCGGTGATCAGGACCGCATCGCGGTCGAGATTGAAAGCCGTGACGGAACCGAAACCATCGAAGGCAGCGATCTGCTTATTGCCGCCGGGCGGAAGGCCAATATTGCCGATCTGGGACTCGAGACCGCGCGCATCGCCGTCGCCAATAAGGCGATTAAAGTCAACGCAGGTCTCCGAACGAGGAACCGTCGCGTCTTCGCGATCGGTGATGCGGCAGGCGGCCCTCGATATAGCCACGTTGCTACAGACCACGCGGGCATCGTCCTGCGCCGGACGTTGTTCCGCCTCCGCGCCAGAACCACCGGCCGCGCCGTGCCGCGGGTCATCTTCACCGACCCCGAGCTTGCCCACGTCGGCCTCAGTGAACCGGAGGCGCGCGCAAAGCACGGCAAGATCAACGTGCTGCGCTGGCCCTACCACGAGAACGATCGGGCGCAAGCGGAGCGAGAAACCGATGGCCACATCAAAGTCGTGACCTCGAAGAGGGGCCACATCCTTGGCGTCTCGATCGTCGGGGCCAGCGCCGGCGAGGTCATTCAGATGTGGTCGCTCGCCATAGCCCAGGGCCTCAAGATCCGCGCCCTAACGCAATGGATTTCGCCCTATCCGACACTCTCGGAAATTAACAAACGCGCTGCATTTCGTTATTTTGCAACAGAGCCCAGTAATCCCTTCGTACGCAAAATCATCGCGTTGCTGGCAAAGCTCGGCTAATGATTTCTGCGACTGGAGATTCTCAACTCGGTGCACCGCGCAATTCTCAACGGCAACGGACAACACGGTAGCGATGCGGCGGCGAAGACGTCAGCGGCCGACACCCCCAGGCGCGCGATATCGCGCTTTTGGGCGCGCCTTGCGCTGCCCGCGAAGCTGCTGCTGCTGACGGCCGTGTTCGTGCTGATTGCCGAGACGCTGATCTTCTTGCCTTCGGTCGCGAGCTACCGGGTCACGTGGCTGCAAGAACGGCTGACCGCGGCGCAGCTTGCGGCGCTGGCTTCCGATGCATTTCCCGGTGGGCAGATTCCGTCTGGACTTCGCGCCGATCTGTTACGCACTGCAGAAGTGCGCGCGATCGCATCGCGCCGCGAAGGCGAGCGCCGCTTGGTCCTTGCTCCCGCGGACGACCTGACGATCGACTACGTCTACTACCTGAAGCGAGAACCGGATTCCTTCTGGGAAGGCATCGGACTTAAGTTCGAGCAGGTCCAGGACGCGCTCGCCACGCTATTCGCCAACAACGGTCGAGTTATTCGCGTCGTCGGCCACAGCGGTTCCGACAACAACGATCTCATTGAGATTGTCATTCCCGAGGGGCCTCTGAGGGCGGCGATGATGCGTTATGGCCTAAACATCCTTTGGCTATCGATTATCTTGTCGCTGCTCACGGCGGCGGTCGTCTACTTCGCGTTGACTTGGCTTTTCGTGAAGCCGTTGACACGATTGACGAGCAACATGCTGCGTTTCTCCGAAGATCCGGAGGATGCGAGCCGCATCATGCCTCTCACCGGCCGCGTCGATGAAATCGGTGTCGCTGAGCGGGAGCTCGCGAGCATGCAACGTCAGCTCTCTGGCCTTCTGGCGCAGAAGACCAGGCTCGCGCAGCTTGGTCTCGCCGTCTCGAAGATCAATCACGACCTGCGCAACATGCTTGCGAATGCCCAGCTCATCTCGGACCGCCTCGTCGACATTCCTGATCCGACCGTTCAGCGCTTCGTGCCGAAGCTCATTGCCACGCTCGACCGTGCCATTACCTTCTGCAACGCATCGCTGAAGTTTGGGCGGGTCACGGAAGAGGAGCCGCGCCGCGAGCTGATGCTCTTGAAGCCTCTAGTTGAGGAAGTGGCGGACAGCCAGGGCCTGCCGCGCGAGGGTTCAATCGCCTTCGTCGCCGACATGGATGCCTCGCTCCGTGTCGATGCAGATCACGAGCATCTGTTCCGGGCGCTGAGCAACATCGTCCGTAACTCGATACAAGCCATTGAAAGCATCGAAGGCAAGACCGACGGCGAAATCCGCGTCGCCGCGCATCGCGAAGGTCGAAAGGTGATCATCGATGTGACCGACAACGGTTCAGGCATTCCGCAGAAGGCGCGCGAAAACCTGTTCAAGGCGTTTCAGGCGTCGACCAAAAAGGGCGGCACGGGCCTCGGCCTCGTCATCGCTGCGGAACTTGTGCAGGCGCACGGCGGCACGCTGACGCTTGTCGACGACAAAAAGGCGGCACATTTCCGCATCGAACTGCCGGATCGTTCGGCTAATTGACGCGGACGACGCATTTTGGCGAGGTCCGTAGCTGAGCCGATTTGCAGGCCCGAGAGGGCCGGAACGAGGGGCCTTGCGCTTCATGGCGCGAGCCACTAGACAGAGGGGCTTCGCCGCCCCGGCATCCGTGCCGGACGGGGCTTCTTGCCCTCTCGCAGCGAGGATGCGCCCGTAGCTCAGCTGGATAGAGCACCAGACTACGAATTTGGGGGTCGGAGGTTCGAATCCTTCCGGGCGCGCCAAATCACCATTAAATTCAGTTGGTTATTGCTTTCGGCGGAAATGCTTGTATGAAGCTCATCAGCTTCATACATCAATTTATGCCTTCCCGAACCACACCCACCGAGTATTACCGCGTTCCGAGCCTGCCACAGACGGTGCGCATCTATCGGATTGAGGCCTCTCGCTTCTGGCAGTTCCGCTTTTTCGGCGAGGGAAAATACGTCCGCAAGAGCACTCGCGAATTGGACAGGGCAAAAGCGCTAGAGAAGGCTAAGCAGCTATATCGAGACGTGCTCCTTAGTGAGAGCCTCGATTCTCCGATCCATCGCACGAAGTTCTCCGCTGCAAGCAAGAACTTCATCCGATGGCAACAAGATCGAGTAAAGCTGAGACGCCTCGGTGAGAGAACCCACAATGAGGATGTCTACATTTTGAATCGGCACGTCTTGCCGTTCTTTGGCGCGTACGATGTGTCTGAAATCACGAAGAGGGCGATGGAGTCTTATCTCGCTTCTCTTGCTGACCGCAGTCTGTCCAAGAGCACCCAGAGCAAGCACGTCAACGTCATAAGGAAAGTTCTCAACTTAGCTTTGGAGGACAACATAATAAAGGCTCTGCCTCGCTTTCCGAAGGTCGGCGTTGATGACAACGCCAGAGCCTATTTCGACTTGAATGACTATAAGAAACTATCGCAGACGGCTCGCGCCTACGTGAAGCAAGGGCGCGTAGCTGATTACGTCGTAAAAGGCAGAGTTGTTCGCAAGCTGAAGTACACGCTCGACTTCGCGAGTCTGATTGATTTTGGCGTAAATGTCTTCGTCCGCATTTCCGATATTAAGGACCTGCGTCACGAGCACATCACGGTCGTTGCGAAGGGGTCTAAGAGTGGCGCGAGCTATCTGAAACTAGTCGTGCCGCATTCGAAGACAGCCAAATCAAAAGGTCGCACAAGCGTCACGCTCGAAAAGGCGGTTGCGATTTACGAGGAGCTGCGAGAGCACCATAAGTCAAACGGTTTTGATAAGGCTCACGACTATGTATTTTTCCCGGAGCTAAATAACCGGGACTACGCAATGGATGTTATGGGGCGTTTAATGAGGAACATCCTCGATGACACCGGCCTCCGCAAGGACAAGGGGGGCAAGGTCAGAACGCTTTACAGTCTTAGGCACAGCGCTCTGATGTTTCGATTTCAGTACGGCGATAAGATCGATATTTACTTGCTCGCCAAGAACGCTCTTACATCCGTGGCGATGCTGGAGAAACATTATCTCTCCCACGTAGAAAGCCAAACGAGAGTTGACGAGCTTCAGTCGTGGAAGCACGGAGAAGCCGTATATCAGTTGCCCGACGCTCGCGGCCGAGGTGCTGCTCGTAGAAAAGCCCGATGAGATATAATCGCGGGTTGATGATCAATCACGCGGTCGCATTTTTTGCTGATAAATATATCGCAGACGCAACTCTTAGAATCCCCGACGAAGTCCCGTCGGATTGACAAAATCATCGCTAACCCAAAATCAACAAGAGACGCAAAAAAGCTGAAGGAATCGCTGTAGCGTCACTCAGCCAACGACTTTCCGACAAGCGTCTTCAGACACTTGGATGTAGCGTTGGGTCATCTGAAGAGATGAGTGACGAGCAAGCATCTGAACGTCCCTAAGAGCCTTCAATCGGGTAACGTTGTCGGTCACCGAGATACCCCCAGTATTGTCCGCAGTAAGAGGATGGCTGGAACGAGCTGCAACTGCTTACACGGTCAGACGTCCACGGCTGCTTTGCATGAATATGATTAGTCTGCCATCTTGATGCTCCGTCTAAAGGATCTAACAAAAAGCAGCAGTCCAAACACTGGTTGCAAAGTTTACAGCGTGTCTAGTGGTAAAAAATCAGTCCGCAAATCATGAACCAAAGCCGCTGCTTCAGTCCCTCAAACGAAGAAATCTTCAACGAGCCGCTGACCCACTATTCGCTCTCACAATCACAGAAAAAGGAGACGAAAATGCTATCGGATGTTCTGTTTGACGCTGTAAGAGAGATGCGTAAATGGCAGCTAGAAGTTCCGAGCCAGTACCACGATCTGCGATATAGAATCCAGAACGTGATTTATCAGATGGAGTTCCTGCGTCTCGAACTCGATAGCCGCAAAAAGGACTTTGACTATTATAATCTTCCGGAATCAGAGGTCATTCGGATAAAAAAACTAACAGACAGTTGGATGGATAAAGAGGGAGTGATCGGAGATGAGAAATACTATTTGAGGTTTGCAAAAGAATGCGCGGAGAGTTCAAATAAACGCTTGCTTGAGAAGGTTATGAAGGACGATTCTCTAAGCACAGAACTTCAGGAAAAAATGCGTGAAGCGTTTAGCGCAGAACTAGAAAGGAGAAAAAAACAAGCGACCAAAGGGAAAAAACCAGCGATCAAGAGGAAACACCCAGCAAGCAAAGGAAAGAAGTCGTGAGAGAAGTTTGTCCTCATTCACCCAACCCAGCGACGGACCCCGTTTTTTCTGCGCACTAAATATGTGTTCAGCGCAAACCGAAAATGGAGAAAAAAACGATGATGTCCTTCAGAGAGTTCCTCATACAAAAAGCCAAAACTCCGACGAAGTCTCGTCAGATCGACAAAATCATCGCTGACCTGAAATCAAAGAGAGACGCGAAAAAGCAGAAGAAATCGCAGTAGCGTCATCTCAACCAACGACTTTCCGACAAGCGTCTTCGGACACTTGGATGTAGCGTTGGGTCATCTGAAGAGACGCGTGACGAGCAAGCATCTGAACGTCCCTGAGCGACCCTCCCACCGACGAAATCTTCCTTGACCAACGCGTTATCGCTGTTCGTCTTCCGCTATGCGAAGAACATCCGTCAAATCCGAGAGCGCGATAAAGTTGAAAAAACCAGTTCGTGACTACTTGAGCAGACATCGCTTTCCCACGCTGCGACTTGATCACTGACCCCTGTAAAATCTGACCGTGAGCGTAGATCGCGAACGCTTCCCGCAGTCTCTTGCTCATATAAACGACCCCACCAGATCGTCCTTTAGACGCTTTGTCTTGAAGTCGTATCTCATCGGTGAGACGACCAGCAGCATCCGTCACCATAGACCACTCAAGCGATCCCACTTCACACGCTCGTAGACCAGCGTCCACCGACAGCAGAAACATAAGCGTGTTCCGTGCTGAATGACGACGCGATGCGAGAAACGACAGCACCGCCTTTTGCTGCTGTTCGCTCAGTGGTTTCGCTTGCTTCCCGAGACCCATTTTTCGCGACCTAAAATGTTAAATTATTGTAATAATATACCATTTCCTAATTGACGACAAGCAAAATGTCGGTTTTATCCGACATTTTCTCGTTTGTTTTCAGTGTGTTATATCGGCTTCGTTACGAAATCATTCTTTTCTAATATTCTGGGTTCAGTTCCGCAAAATCGACAATCGCAACCGCAGAAATCGTCCCCAAAGCCCGTATTTACTGGGTTTTCTTCGCACCCTGTCCGAGCATAGTATCAAATAGATACCACTTCTAAGATACCTAATCAGACAATATACCGTTATTACAATGACTTAGTTAGTAAGCGATCCATCTAAGTCAGTAGATTGAGACCACCAAACCCTTATGAGAGTCCCCGTTCACCGCGTTATGCGTTTGAACAAGCAACCTCAAGTCACCCACAGACAGTCTTTCATCAGCACCTCTGCTCATCACCTCATTCGCGTAACCAACGACGTGACCTTCTGCTGAGACCTCTTCACCCGTCTCCAGGACGATCGTTCCAGCACCCCAGTTTCTCGCATAGGTTAGACGAGCATTGCTCATATTGAAGCAGTAGCGAGACATCCCAATCAGACCACCATCAAGCGTCTGCGCTTTTTCACCAGCCTTGGATTTCACCTTTGACCAAGTCCGCTGGATGTGGACCTGCTTCGTCGTCAAAAACCATTTGTCCGTGAAAAGGTCTCTAAAGTCACCAGCACCCAAATCATACGTGTCTGCCAGAGCGTGAAAATGAACGATGAAGTATTTTCCTGACGGGTCGTTGGCAGACCTATCTACGAACCCCCTGATTGTGTCTTCCTTCGTCGTCTCCTTACCAAGAGCACCAGCGAAGCGGAAAAGTTCGTAATCAATGATTTCTATGTGAACCGCACCTCTCAACCACAGATCAATCTCGTGCTTCCGTCTTGCTGTTCTGCGATATTGGACAGATTGAGTTTCATATCTGCGACAGCACGCTCGACTTCAGCGATAGTGTCCCGTTCTTCGTCCGCAGTTTCGTGCTTCACCGACACGACGCTATGAAGCACTGAAACCCACCTCAAACGCTCTCTTGCTACGTCATCATCGTCCCCAAAAGTTTCACGCACATAATCTCGGTAAGATCCGAGCAAGTTCTGTTGCTTCTTCTTTCTACATTTGTCGCAGAAAACCGAACCACAAGCAGGACCGCTTTTCTCAAGACAGTTCTTCATCACCAAACCGTCTTGCGTATCTTTCAGAGCATCAAAAATCCTGCTGCGATAGAGACTGCGCTCAGTCTCTCGCTCAAACTCAAGATACCGCTTGAGTTCATCAAAATGCTTCTGTCTGCCTGCTTTGAGTTTCTCTAACTCCGAAGACATCTTCGTCCCTCTAACTCCCGATGTAGACTAAATACTATGTATTTATGATATTGAACCTGCAGCACTTATAAACCCAGAAAAGAGCATCGTTTGACGACGAAAATACAGCAAAAAATCGCAGATTTAGAAACGTATTCTGAGACAATGAGAGCTATGCTCTCTGAATACCGTCTTTGTGTAACAGATTACGCGTCCGTCGTTGATACGCTTCTCAGACTTGAACAGGAAATAAGGAGACTAAAGATTGTCCACAAACACAGCAGTGCGAAACCGCAAAGCCAAGAGATACGATAAGACCTTTGTTTTTATGTGTAACGATGATCTCTTGAATGCTGTCCGCAAAGCAGCAGCAGACAACCACCTCTCAATCGCATCCTTCATTAGACAATCCGTCAAGAGAAATATCTCTGCTTACGAGAGATTATTCAAATGAGCGCGAATGTCTTATTATGACGACGATACCGTTCTCGTTCCAGATTTTGAGAATGAGAACGTCTCAAAGATAAGACCCCTCGCAGACTTCATAGCGACGCGACTTATGAGTTTGAGCAAAAGTTTCGCAACAGCAGAAGACGAAAGAGAAAGAGATGAGATCCTGTGCGATATCTCGCTATGTAATGCGTCTCTTTTACTTTTAAACGTTGCTTATCTCGCAGATAGCGATCAACCAATAGCAGCAGCAAAAGAGATCATGAGAAGCGTGTGACCATGCGCGTTGGTCATCTCTGAATGACACGGCACGACTAGCAGGTAGTCGCTATGTTAACAGGTCGTACATCGCGGACATCTTGTGGTCGCTTTGCGACAAGGAGGGTGTGCGCTGCCCGAGACAACGATCATTTGCCGGCTTTACAGGCTTCGCGACAGTGACTGGGCAGGAGCCCTGCATTGTTCGAATCGCCTTAGATTGGATTGACGCCACGTTATCGACCCAAAGATGTCCTCTGCAAATGTCGGACCTTCTCCAAGGCGACGGTGCAATCAAAGCCTAATCGTGGCGTCAATCCATGCCTTCACGACACTCAACCGCTCATCATCTGATCAACAAGAGGATCTTCGACGACCTGAGTTCGTTCAAGGTTCTAGAGGATCGCATTTCTGCCCTCCGGCGACGAGAACTCGAAGGCGGTCGGCGACGCTCTGGAAATCTTTGTCGAGGCGTATCTTGCGACGCAGCCCATTGCCCAGTGCGAAGAGCTTTGGCTGGTGGGTCAGATCCCGCTTCAGATCAGGCGTGACCTCATTCTTCCTGACGATGCCAAAGGCATTGACGGGGTCTATCGAACAAAACACGCCAGTCTGGTCCCCTATCAAGTCAAGTTCCGTAGCCGACGCGCTTATCTGACGTTCTCGGAGCTCGCTGGTTTCATTGGCGTCACCGACAGGGCAGAGGAACGGGTGGTCTTCACCAACTCGAATGAACTCGCTGACGATATAAGTCGTCGCCCAGGCTTACGTGTCGTGCGGGGCATCGATTTCGATCGTTTAGAGCCAGCTGATTTCCAAGCGATCGAGGCATGGCTCAAAGAGAAGCCTGTTCCGAAGCCGAAGCGAACTCCTCGAGATTATCAAGAAGTAGCGCTGCGGGATATCAGCGCCTGCCTTTAGAAGCGACCGAGCCCACGTCGTTATGGCGTGCGGGACGGGAAAGACCCTGGTCGGGTTGTGGTCGGCGGAGCGGCTAGGCGCCCGTCAGAATTCTGGTCCTGTTGCCGTCTCTGTCGCTTCTGCGCCAGACGTTGCAGGAGTGGAGCAGCCATAACGGTTGGGGTGCAGATTACAGCTACATCTGCGTGTGCTCTGATCGGACTGTTAATCGGGGATCGGACGAGATTCAGATTGCTCCATCCGAGGTTGATTTCCGCGTCGATACTGATCCAGCGATCGTTGAGCAGTTTCTGAAGTCGCCGAGTCAGCGAGTGAGGGTCGTCTTCTCGACCTACCAATCGTCTCTCGTGATCAGTCAGGCAATGGCGAACATCAAACCGTTCGACCTCGCAATCTTTGACGAAGCCCATAAAACGACGGGTCCAACAGCAACGACATTCGCCACTGCTCTCTCGGACGACAAGATCAACATCAGGAAGCGGCTGTTCTTTACGGCAACACCGCGACACTACGACCTCAATGAGCGGGACGAAGACGGAGACCTTAAGTTCGTCTCGATGGACGACGAGGCGGTGTACGGTCCCCGTGCTCATACGTTGATGTTCAGCAAAGCGGCAAAGGCGGGGATTATTTGCGGCTACCAGGTCATCGTATCTCTTATCAACAAGAGGCAGGTCAACGATTTTGCTCTGCGAAACGGTCTCACGTTGGTCGACGGCGACAAGGTCGGCGTCAAATGGGTTGCGAACGAACTTGCCGTTCAACAAGCGGTCCAGAAGACGAACGCGTCCCGAGTTATCTCGTTTCACAGCAGGGTGAAGATGGCACAAGAGTTTGCGTCTAAGAACTTTCCACACGGGATCAAGCGCTATCTGAACGGCTTCAGCATTTTTCACGTTAACGGCGAGCAGAGAAGCTCTGACCGTGAAGATCTCCTTCACGCTTTCAGAGATGCGACAAAGGGATTGATCACGAACGCTAGATGTCTAACGGAAGGCATCGACGTTCCTGCTGTCGACATGGTCGCCTTCATCGATCCTCGCCAAAGTAAGATCGACATCGTTCAAGCGACGGGTCGGGCGATGAGAAAGTCTGAAAAGACGAACAAGATGCTCGGCTATGTTGTCGTTCCATTTTTTATCGATTCCGAGTTCCGAAGACGACGTCGATAGTAAAATCGAAGGCAGTGGCTTCGAAGAGATCGCAGCTGTCCTCAATGCTCTTCAAGAACAAGATGACGATCTTGTCGATATCATTCGCACGCTTCGTGAGGCTCGAGGTCGTGGAGAGGTTTTCAATCCGAGAGCCTTGCGTGAAAAGATTGAGTTCATTGGCGAGTTTGTATCGCTGGAAAAGATCGCAGATAGCATCAGTGTCAGGATCGTCGATCGGATCGGCTCGAACTGGGACGAGTGGTTTGGCAGGCTGAGACGGTACAGGGAACGCGAAGGTCATTGCCGTGTTCCTCTCCGCCACGAAGAAAGCGGGTTTACGATCGGTAAATGGGTGAGTCATCAGCGTGCTCTCCAAAGCACCATGTCCGATGAACGGCGCCAACGACTGAACGCTCTAG
Source organism: uncultured Alphaproteobacteria bacterium (assembly GCA_963833715.1). Lineage (GTDB taxonomy): Bacteria > Pseudomonadota > Alphaproteobacteria > Rhizobiales > Hyphomicrobiaceae > Hyphomicrobium_B. Next base: position 3,502 of record CAWHZB010000012.1, on the reverse strand, counting down.
GTTTCGTTTGGGATCCATTTGAGGCGGACTGGGAAGAGGGTTTTCGCTATCTAACACAGTATAAAGGACGCGAAGGTCATTGCCGCGTTCCCGCAAGATACAGCGAAAACGGATTTAAGCTGGGTCATTGGGTGCACTACCAGCGCAGCTGCGAAGCGTCGATCTCAGATGAACGGCGTCAACGCTTGGACGCTCTCGGATTCGTTTGGGATCCACTTGAGACGGACTGGGAAAAAGGCTTCGGCTATCTACAAGGCTACGTGGAGCGAGAGGGTCATTGCCGCGTTCCTGCTAGCCATGAAGAAAGCGGCTTTCGGCTCGGTCCATGGGTGAATACTCAGCGCCTCAATGAAAAGTTTATCCGATGAACGGCGTCAACGCTTGGACGCTCTCGGATTCGTTTGGGGATCCACTTGAGACGGATTTGGACAAAAGCTTCGGCTATCTACAAGGCTACGTGGAGCGAGAGGGTCATTGCCGCGTCCCTGCTACGGCGCATCGAAAACGGATTTAAGCTCGGTCACTGGGTAAGCAATCAACGCAAAAGCAGAAACGGCAGTCTATCCGACGCGCGGCGTCAACGCTTGGACGCTCTCGATTCGTTTGGAATCCATTTGAGATGGACTGGGAAGAGGGCTTTCGCCGTCTGACGCTCTACAAGCAACGCGAAGGTCATTGCCGCGTTCCTCTCCGCTACGAAGACAACGATTTTGCGCTCGGTAAATGGGTACATACTCAACGTCATAATAAAGATATTATCTATCGAACGTCGACAGCGATTAGATGGGCTAGGTTTTGTTTGGGATCCACTTGAGGCGGACTGGGACAGAGGCTTCGACTACTTGAAGCCCTACGTGGAGCGAGAGGGTCATTGCCGCGTGCCATCCAGCCGCCTCGAAAACGGATTAAGCTTGGTTTCTGGGTAAGTAATCAGCGCAGAAGCAGATACGGCGATTTGACCGATGAAAAGCGTAAGCGATTGGACGAGCTAGGTTTCATTTGGGATGCGCTCGAGACAAGGTGGGAACAAGGGTTCCGCCATCTGAAATCCTACGTCCAAAGAGAAGGTCACTGTCGGGTGCCTTACGAGCATTGTGAAAGTGGCTTTCGACTTGGTTCCTGGGTGAGTAACCAACGTGGCAACAAGGTTGCTACGCCTATCGAGCGACAAAAACGATTAGACGAGCTTGGTTTCCTTTGGGATGCGCGTGAAACTACTTGGGATGAAAACTTCGCCTATCTGAAAACCTACGCGGAGCGCGAGGGGCATTGCTGTGTTCCTGTGAGCCACAGAGAAAATGGCTTTCGGCTCGGTTTATGGGTGCGAAATCAGCGTAACAAAGACGACATGTCTGAGGAACGGCGACGACGATTAGACGAGCTTGGTTTTGTTCGGAAAGTTCGCTGAGCACGGGTTGCTTACAAGGGGTCGCGGAACTTGTTATCAGACAAGCAGCGAGAAGAGTTGGAGGCAGACTGGGTGCCGCTAATGTTCGGTCGAAGCCCACGCAGTATGGCGGCGGCAGATCTGCCGCCATAAGTGGGTCTAAGTGCGGCGATATTATCTGCGGAGACATCGAAGATTGGTTGTCGGAAAAGAACCGCGCTGAGGCGGAGTTGCAAAGCAATATTCTCTGGTGGGCAAAAATCGCTGCGTAAGTGGAGTCATTCTACGATCATCGGTTTGATAGGACTAACTCTGGGTAGATAACCGACATCGTGCCCATTCTATTCCTCTCCAAAACTCTGCAATTCTTCGCCATCTCGCGTGAGAGCGGCAAGTGCTTGGCTCAGAACGAGCGTCAGAGAGAAAGGAGGGGCGAGATGGATCCGATCGTCGGCGACATCTCGGCGCTTGGAGGAGAACTACCGATTGGCTTTGGAAAGTAAAAAGCGATGTCGACGGAGTAAAGCTCTGACGAAAGCAGCTAGGAGCGCAGCCGCGCGGCGAGGTTGATTTAGTTTCAAACTGAGTTACATACTGGGGCTCGTGAAGCCTAGCAACTCATTGAAAATGAACGATATTACTCAGCATATCGCGGCTGAAGCACACTCTACAATCTGGGGGTCGGAGGTTCGAATCCTTCCGGGCGCGCCAATGATTTAGCGGTTTCGAGCCACTCGAAGACCCAACTCCGGCATTAAGCAGCATATAAGTAGCATAATCGGCTGGTCTGGGCGCTCGGTTTTTCGACGCGCTTGGGAGTTCAGACGTAGCGTTCGTGCCGCTCTATCTCTTCTCTTTAACTTCAGCGGCAAGCTCTGACCTCGATGCGCCGTCGAACCGATTCCGAGCAGGTGTCGCCTTGACGGTTCTCAAAGCATTGCTCGCGGTCGTTGAACTCGCTTTTTGTTGGGGCTTCTCGGGCGGTCTCTCGGGGATTGTCTTCTTAGCCGTAAAAGATCACGCAAGGTGTCCCCGTCCTGGTATCAGCGCGCAGCGGAACGTTGACCTGGTCTTTGTACCACCCGTCGTGATTGGGCTAGCTCTCGCGACCCAAACTGCGATCAGCTCCGTAGAAGCCAAGCGCTAGCAGCAACAGTCCGAACCTCGACCAGAGCAAATACCGTTCTCGAAGCTGTCGCGCTCATCCCTCACTTGCCGAGCAGTCCTTCCGCCACGCTCCCGCAGTGGCGTCGCATCTTCGACTGCGAGATCCCCGACGCCTTCTTCGAGAAGCGGTTGCCAGTTGAGAAGCACAGGCGGCTACGGACGAAATCCGTCTGCAGCGGCCCATAGGCCGAAGGGACGGAAAACTCCGTCCCTTCTTGTTGTCACCTAAACTTTCAATTCCAGCAGCACATGTCTCTGGACGACCTCGCCGATGGCTACAAAGCCAATCTCTTGTCGTCGGCAAGCCGAAACCACTCCTCCCGCTTGGTGATGGTCTTGAGGAACACCGTACCCGTTCGCGTACGCGATCCGCAGTTTGCGCTGCGCTTTCGCGTGTCCTTGTTGAGCGGCAAGTCCAGCCACCTACAGCTTCGCCATAGTCTTGAGGGACACCGAACCCCTTTGCGTACATGAATCCGAGTTTATCCTGGGCGTCAGCGTCTCCTTGTTCAGCAGCAAGTCGAAACCACTTTGCTGCTTCACCAAAGTCTCGAGAGACACCTCGCCCCTTGTCGTACATATGACCAAGGTTGTACTGCGCAATTGCGTGTCCTTGTTCGACGCCTCGCCGAAACCACTTCAACGCTTCTCCATAGTCTTGAGCGACACCTCGCCCTTTCTGGTACATGAACCCGAGGTCTGGCTTGCGCGTCGGCGTTCCTGTCAGCCGCTCGACGATACGACTTCACCGCTTCGCCATCATCGCGAGTGACACCTATCGCTTCCGCGTTTGCCACCCCGAGATTGTACTGTGCCACTGCGTCTCCTTGTTCAGCCAACACACGCCAAAGTGCCGCCGCAGTCGCGTCTCCTCGCTCATGCGCAATATCAGCTTCAATTAAAGCGCTTTCTTCGATTAGATTTTTCACGCTAGATCCTTTCACGTTT
>CAWHZB010000011.1:0-124864 GCA_963833715.1 uncultured Alphaproteobacteria bacterium | reverse complement strand
CAGCATCGTCAACGCTTTGGCACAACAGCTTGATGCGCACGTGGACGTGGGTGACCGGACAAGGTGGCACTATCCTATCCGTCGTTCACGCCGCAACAACGTTACCCATGCCACGAGCGGCATCGAGTTCACAGTTGTCTTGTGATGGCTGCCGCACTCACGGGCTGGCGATGCTCCAGTGCCCGTTACTGTCGCTGGTCTAACATCGTGATCGCCCCTCGTTTGCAGTTCGGCTGCATCCAGATGGCGGCAAGTATTACCGAGAGTCACGACCACCGCCGCCAGACGCTCCCTCGCCGCGTCACGCTCGGTGCCTTCAGCCAGATAGTGGCCTTCTATCTGACGCCACGAGGCATCAAAAACGGACTATAGCAGCTTCACGTCCTCGGGCTCGAAGCCCCCGCTATGAATGTCTGCCGCACCTTCTTTGCATCGCCCCCCGGCAAAGCCCAAGAAAATTAAATCTACAACATTCAGAAAGCGAGCGATTTGTCCGTCAAGACTTTGCGCCAGTCGGATGGTAATCAACTGAAAGCCCTCGGTCATCAGCCATCAAACAATTTTCAATCGGACATCATAGGAGACTGACGTGAACGAGCGAACAACCCCGCAAGTCCGTTACGTTCCTGCACCCGTTCTCGCTCGGGCTAGGTTATCGCGCGACGTAAGTGGGCCAGTGGCCCCGTCGAAATTTCGATCTCCGCGTCGAGTTCTTGCGCTGCTTCGAGATCGCGCGGGTCAATCGCAATGACCTGTCTCGCAGCTTGGCCGTATCCTTTGGCAGCTATCTCGATCGTCGTCGAAACTCGACGATAGGCGATGAACGACAAACTTTCGATGGCCTCTTCGAGCGTTTCGACGAGGTAGGTTCCGGCTTCCAGCTTTCCGTCAACGCCTGCTAGCGAGAAGGGATGCAGGAACGTAACCGACTTGCGCGTGGTTCGCTCGTGCACGGGTGCCTCCGAGAGGTTCGATCCAGGTGGTGACGCCCACCCCTAGCGATGGTCGCTAGGAGCGACGACATGTGATCAGCTACGCGTTAGTTTGTGGCGAGCCGACGCATCGATGGTTTTGGGGGCCGTGGCGCCGATCTGAATTATACGGGGCTTCAGCCGCTCAGGTACCTCGCGCTCGAGGTCGATAGACAGCAGCCCGTCCCTCACGTCAGCGCCCCTCACCTCGACATCGTCGGCGAGCTGGAAGCGGCGCTCGAAGGCGCGGGATGCAAGACCACGGTGGAGGAACGTGCGTTCCGTATCCGCTGCTTTCTTCTTACCTCGGATCGAGAGCGTGTTCTCATTAACCTCGATCTCGACGTCTTCCTTGCCGAATCCGGCGACCGCCATGGTGATGCGGTACTCGTTCTCGGTGAGCCGCTCGATGTTGTAAGGCGGATAAGTCGTGGCCTCATTATCGACGTCGGCCATCCGGTCGAGTATGGACGCGAGGTTGTCGTAGCCGACGGTTAAACCATAAAGCGGAGATAAATCAAAGCTCATAGCATCCTCCTGGAAGCGATGTTGGGGGTGGAAGCGACGTTGGGGGTGGGCCTGCCTATTTCGGCCAGGCAAATTAATTGGCGCAGCCCAGAAAGGCCGCCCTTAACATTCAACTGGGGTGAGTTGGCTTTTGTTCAAGGGCAAATCGTGCAACGTCCGACTTCAGCTGTTGGCCCCAAAGCTGACTCCGTGTAGGTGACCGGCCGAGTCCGCCGTTAAGGACAGAGCGGACGCCGCACGATGGAAAGCGGGGGCTTCGGCAGCAGCATCAGCAGCCGCGCCATGGCTTCCCAGACAAAAAGGGGCAGCGGCTTGGCGTGCAGCGAACCGCGGACGCTGGGAACTATTTGAGAAGCGGCGCTAGCCGAGCCTATCTGGTCATAGGCATCTATCGCGTCGGCGATTGCCTCAAGCTCAGCCTCTTCCTGGGAATTCTCGCAACCTTCGGGTAATTTCTTACGCCCCCCGCACCAGCGTCACTCTGCCGGCCCCATGGAGGAAGTCATGATACGTAATCTCGCATTCGTCGTCGGTTATGCCGTGATTTAGGTACTTTCCAATCCCGCCTTAGTTGCGGCAGCTGGGTTCGACACCGCAGAGGAAGCCAAAGCTATGCTTGAGAGAGCAGCGGCCGCAGTGAAAGAGGACAAGGCGAAGGCGCTTGATATGTTCAACAACGGCGAGGGCGGCTTCAAGGATCGAGACCTTTATGTGTGGTGCGCCAACGCCTCGGATGGCATCATCACGGCGCAGCCTTACATGAATAAGGGCAAACAGCTGAGAGACATTAAGGGCAAGCACGGTGCTCCGTTCGGTGATACGATTATGCAGAACGCCACCGAAGAAACGATAAAGGAGACCACCTACTGGTGGCCGCGACCCGGCTCGGACGAACCCTTCGAGAAGAAGACCCTCTACACGAAGGTCGGTGACCAAATTTGTGGTGTCGGCTACTACAAGAAATAACTTGCCGGGCACTCATGTCCGCTAACGGCACAAAGCAGACATGCTCAATGCGCTGACGAATGTCTGCTTCTGGTAGCGCTCAATCCTTCTTCAACAAGTCGGGCAATTTTGCGATGTTCGAGGCGACCCTCCACGCTTCATCGCTCGTCAGCCGGTTCACGAGGCTACGACGCACGGGCTCGTCTTCGAAATACACGTAAGCCAGCGGCCGGCCGTTTGCATCTTCGACAACGAAGCTTTCGCTGTGCTCAACAACCCGCCAGGGCGCGGGAAGCCGACGGGGTTCGGCAGGGTCGGTCATCGGAACTGATCTCGATTGCAATTGAGGATCGTTGTGCTTCTCGCCAAGGCCTGAGTTCGTTTCAGCGCGAGCCTTGCATGTTGCGCCTGCGACTCTTGCGTTTGCCGAGAAAATAAGGTGTTGTTTTTGCAAGTGCACGTTTGATTTGCTGCGTCATCTGTCGGCGAAAATGGAGTGCTCGCGTTTCTAAAATAGATTGATTTAGAAATGGCGCGATCTAAGGGAATGACAAAGACTGGCGGACGGCAGAAAGGCACGCCGAACAAGCTGACCGTCGATCTCAAGGAAATGATCCTGGGTGCGCTCAACGCCAAGGGCGGCCAGCGCTACCTTGAGCAGCAGGCCACGGAAAACCCGGTCGCATCTCTGGTGCTCGTCGGCAAGATCCTCCCGTTGATGCTGCAGGGCAATCCCGAGCAGCCCGTCGTGTTCAACATCGTCACGGGCGTGTCTCGGTCACCTCGGTCTGGGGAAAAGGAGCACGATGACTGACCGCCAGATGACAACGCCGACCCGGTCGCAACGACCTTCAATTAACGACAGATGGACAGGCACTAGGAAAGCAACCACCGCACCTGCAGGTCGCACCTGTAACAACAGGTCATTTTGGACAAGAACAGGTCCCCCCGTCGAACGAAGCGACGCACTTCATCGAACGCGGTTAGTTGGGGAAGCATTGAAAATCGGCGGGGATGAACCGCGCACATGTCACAATCCACGCCGCGGCGCAGATAGGATTGCGCCGCGCGACTAGGCTGATCCCCGAAAAGGCAGCACTCCACTGCTCTGTCGCGCTTCTCATTCTGGGGGCGCACGGAGAGCGCAATGGAACAACTGGTTACCCTCATTGATGTTGAGGAAGCGCGCCGAGAACTATTTCGTCGTCTTGTTGATGCTCACGATTTACGAGGTGATGGGTCGGAGCCGGGACGTGCTCTTCGCAGAGAACGGGCTGCTTTGATGGTTGACGCGCTGATGTGTTTCGCCAAGGCTTTGAATCCTCGGCAAGCCGAAGCACTTAGTGGGTTGTTTCTGGATGTGGATTTTATCATTCATGCGCTCATCACGCAGAACGATACGCCTGGCGGGCATCCGGATGCATTTGAGCCGTCGCTACCAATTGGGCACCGCAAGCCCTACCCGATAGAAATGGATCTCCTACAAGCTGCAGCCGCCGCGGCAATTACAATCCTGCTTGAGGAAAAACTTGCGAGCGAACCGGAGGCTCGGAAGCAGGTTGCGCGCGCCCTGAAGAGTGTAGGCGAACGCATCACCCGCGGATTCGGTGCAATTACATTAAAGAACTGGCGATCGGACGTGACTAGCGACCCAAAGGAATCGCGTCGCTATCAATTCTATGCGGCCGATGTTCAGAGTTGGCGCGAAGTCAAAGGGACCGAGACTGCGTCCAAGTTCATCGCTAAAATACTCCGTAAGGCGCAGGAAAAGGCGGCGCCTGGCCTTCCAGATAAATATTTCCTTTTGCCGTCGCTTAAGGAGATCGGTTCGCCGCTAGTCTATTCCTGGGTTTGGAAACCAGAGGGATAGACTAATAGACGACGACCCCTTGCTCTCGAGAGACGAGGCCGCGCTGTATCTGCGCGACCGTCATCATCGCAGATGCCAATCGGCCTATTTGGCAAAGCTTGCGTCCGTCGGTGGCGGCCCCCGTTTTTATCGCCATGATGGCCGCGTCGTTTATCGGCCTGCCGATCTCGACGAATGGGCAAATACTCGCTTGCTCGAGGGCCCCTTCGAACGTGCATCTGCGCACGCCGCGTAAGCAGAACAGCCGCCACGACGGACATCGGTGACGGCTGCAAATCGATTTAGCTAGGCTCCTGTTTTTACCGCGTCGGACGCCTTTCGGCAATCACTGACGAGGGTTTAATGCTGGATATTGTCTGCAATTCTGAGTGGCCTACTCCACCGCCAAGCGAAACCCGTCAGCCGCCGCACAACCTCGAAGCCGAGCAGGCGCTTTTGGGAGCGATCCTCGTTAACAACGAGTTGCTCGACCGCGTGTTGGGCTTCCTGTCGCCCAATCATTTCTTCGATCCCTTACACGGCCGCATTTTCGAGACGCTCGCGACGCTGATCCACGCCGGCAAGACGGCGACGCCGATCACGACCAAGACGTTCTTCGAGAACGCCGAGCCGATCGACGCGAACATGACCGTGCCACAGTACCTGGGCCGGCTTGCCGCCAACGCCACGACGATTATCAACGCCGCCGAGTACGGCCGCACGGTCTATGATTTCGCGACCAGGCGGGCGTTGATCGTGATCGGCGAAGACATGATCAACACGGCTTATCACAGCGCCGTCGATCTCCATACCACCGAACAACTCGACGAGATCGAAGCTCGGATTACCACGCTTCGCGAGGCCGATCATGGGCGATACCAGATTATCGCACGTCCCTATGAATACGTTCGGCCAGAGGTGATCCCGAAACGTCCCGTCATGTATGGGCAGGAAATCCGGGGCCTCGTAAGCGCAACGGCCGGTCGTCCCGGCGTGGGCAAAACGAAGCTGATCATTGGCGAAATTCTCGCGAAAGTAAAGGGCCGGAAGCTGCTGCACGACGTGCCGGCGGATCGGTACAGTTGCTGGGGCTGGTTCGGCGAGGAAGCGCAGGACGATATCGACCGCCTCATAACGCCGGCCATGAACCACTACGGCATCGACAGCGAAGAAATTGCTGGACGCCTATTCATAAGCGCGCGCGATCAAAAATTGATCGTTGCCACCCACACCCGCGATGGGCTCGTGATCGCCCACCCCGTCGTCAAAGAGCTCAAGGCGTTCATTCGAAAGAACGCCATCGATTCTTTGACCGTCGATCCGTTCGTTAAGTCCCATGCGGCGCCGGAGAACGATAACGAACTCATTGATCAGGTCGTTGGAGTTTGGAGCGAGGTCGCGCATGACACGGGTTGCCACATTCACCTCTTTCACCACACCCGAAAAACTGGCGGCGCAGCCATTACCATCGATGACGTCCGCGGCGGGAGCGCGATTGTCGGCGGCGTCCGATCTGTCCGAATCCTCAACGCCATGACGGATGACGAAGCAGCCAAGGCTGGCGCGGACAGCCCCTGGGCGCACATTCGCATCGACGACGGCAAACAAAATAACTTACCGCCGGCGAAGGCCCGATGGTTTCATCTGCAAAGTGTCCCGCTCCCACACGGCGATGACGCTGGCGTCGCAACTCCGTGGGAATGGCCGGACCCGTTCGCCGGAATCAAGGTTTCCGACCTACTGGCGGTCCAGAAGGCGGTCGGCGCCGGCCGTTTCCGCGAGAACCCCCAGGCCAAGGATTGGGTCTGGGCGGCCCGTTGCACAGGTGCTCGGGCTCGACATAACGCGCAAATGGGATCGGAAACGCATAAGCGCGTTGATCAAAACGTGGCTCGAAAACGAGGCGCTTGTGAAAGTCGAGGGCCAGGATGATCGACGCAAAATGAAGACATTCATCGAGGTCGGAACATGGGCATCGGAGTAGCTGCTCCACTTCAAAAATGTGGAGCGGAGCAAGGTGGCGCAGGTGGGAATCGAGAACTGCTCCACCACCACCCCTCTAGGGGTGAGGGGGTGGAGCGGAGCACGGAGAGTAGTGCTGAGACGAGGTGGAGCATTCTTCCGTCCAAGTACAGCACTGAACAACAGACGGCAGACTCGATCAAAAGGATCAACACCATGGCCGACAAATTCTCAGACCGATTTCTTCCGAGCGTGGTCGCAACTAAGTTGTATGAGCGAACGAGTGCGAAGGGAAATCCGTACCTCACCGGCCGGTGGGGCGGTCTCCGGGTCGCGGTCCTGAAAACGCAAGAACAAGACAGCGAAGGCAACGCGATCTGGGAGGTGCGGCTTTCATCTGCGCCACCCAGCGCTCGTTCGAAGACGAAAGAAATCGACGGGCCCTCTGGAGCTCGAGAGCTCATTTACACGGCGGTTGATCCCGACGATGTGGGCGGGATCCCAGCTGCAAGACCGCGCGATCGCTCCGGCTCAGGTTTCGACGCCCGACAGCTCGACGATGAAATCCCGTTCTGAGGAGCCGCCGCGTGTTCGGGCGGCACAAACGCTCATCTCGGGCCTGCGAGACCTCGTCTAGGTCGCCTTCGATAACACGCCGAACGACAGGCGCTGATGGCGCTGTCGACGCCGGAAGGCCATCTGAACTGAACTCATCGATAGAAGAGCCAACGATCCCGCGGACCTGAATATGACCGTCGCCAAATCCAAAATCGTTCGCCCTTACGCGCCCGACTATGTCGACGCCGCGACGCTCGCCTATCGACTTTCGGTTTCGAAGTCGACCATCGACGACAGGGTGCGACGCGGCATGCTTCCCAAGGCGCGCGATGTCTTAGGCGTCCCGCGTTGGAAATGGTCAGAGGTCGAAACACTGATCGACCGAAGTGATTCTGTGGAGACGGACGCTTTCATGGCGCGCCTCAATGCATGAATCGATGCACAGCTTAGCGATGGCGCGACCACGAAAGCCGCTCCTCACGCTACCTCCGCACGTCCACCGGGTCGTGTCGCGGGGCCGCGAGTACTTTACGTTTCAAAAGGGCAGAGGCACGAAGTACGCCGGGCCCCGCATCAAGCTTCCCCATCCAGCGATCCCGAATTCTTCCCCGCCTACTACGCCATCGCAAAGGAAGAGCCCCTTACTGCCGCTCCTGGTTCGTTTGATGCGCTGATCGGAGCCTGGCAGGCGGGTCCGGAATGGCGCGCGCTGGCGCCAAAGACCTCGATTGAATGGTCACGCTACACGGGCCGAATTTCGTCAGCCTGGGGCAATTTGCGCGTCGGTGCGCTCGAGCCCAAACACGTACTGCCACTGCGCGACAAGTACGCGTCGACGCCAGCGGCGGCGAACAATCTCATCCGATGTCTATCATCCATGCTGAGCTGGTCTGTTCCACGCGGTTGGCGAGCGGACAATCCCTGCGAGCATGTCAAGAAACTCAAAGGCAGCGAACCCTACGAGCCCTGGTCTTGGGAAGCGATCGAGATGCTGCGCGAAGCAGCACCGGTCGAGATTTGGTGGGTGAGCGCGCTTGCTCTCTTCACCGGTCAGCGACAAGGCGACGTGCTGCAGATGAAATGGTCGGACGTGCGCGATGGAGTTGTATCGGTCATTCAGGAAAAAACCGGCGTCCGCGTCTGGATCCCGATCCATCGGGCGCTTGCGAAAATCCTCGCCGACGTTCCACGCCGCTCGATCTACATAGCGACCAACTCTCACGGGAAACCGTGGACTCTAACACGGCTTCCGCACATCCTGGGGTCGCTTGCTTGAACGCATGGAACTCCCGGGTCGGCTCGTCTTTCATGGGCTTCGAAAAAGCGCCGTCGTCATGTTGCTCGAAGCCGGCTGCACGACTGCCGAGGTCGCCTCGATTACCGGCCAGAGCTACGAGATGGTCGAGCAATATGCGAAGCAAGTCAGCCAGCGGAAGCTCGCAGCAGCTGCGATCGCGAAGTGGGAGAACGCTGAGAGAACCGAGTTTGTACAACGGGAGCCTTGATCGTGTACAACGGCTCGCGCGGATCGATAGGAATCATTTGAAAAGATTGGCGATCCCGGCAGGATTTGAACCTGCGACCCTCTGCTTAGAAGGCAGATGCTCTATCCAACTGAGCTACGGGATCGTTGTGCATCGCGGTACGCCGGCGAATGTAGAAGATAGCATGCAACACGTGAGGCACACCGGCGAAAGCGATAATCGCGACCGATCTGAAACGCAAGTTTAGCGAACCCGCCGTCTTTCCGTATCGCGTCTATCGCCTGTTGATTGTGCCAGTGATCGCGTGCATGAAGGCTAAAAAACAACGCTGTTAGCGCACAATAGGGGGAAGACATTATGTCAGCAGCGAGTTCCTTATCGGACCAGCCAGCGCCGGGGCTGCTCGATCGTGAGCGCATTGTTGCGACAGCCGGCTTCAACCGTTGGATGGTGCCTCCGGCCGCGCTTGCGATCCATCTTTGCATCGGCATGGCCTATGGTTTTTCGGTTTTCTGGAAGCCGCTGCAAGGTGCCCTTGTCGGAGTCGACGGCAAGCCCATTCCGGAATGCTCCGCTGGAGCCGTAACGTTCGGTGAAAAGGCGATTGGAACTCTCAGGGCGCTGACCGCGACGGACTGCAATTGGAGCCAGTTCGATCTCGGCTGGATGTTTACGTTTTTTTTCGTGCTGCTTGGCGTCTCCGCAGCAATCTGGGGCGGATGGCTCGAGCGCGCAGGCCCACGCAAGGCCGGCGTCGTCGCTACACTCTGCTGGTGCGGCGGTCTCGTCATTTCGGCGCTCGGCGTCTACCTGCATCAGCTGTGGCTGATGTGGCTCGGCGCGGGCATCATCGGCGGTGTTGGCTTGGGACTTGGCTACATCTCCCCCGTGTCGACGCTGATCAAGTGGTTTCCGGACCGGCGCGGCATGGCGACGGGCATGGCGATCATGGGCTTCGGCGGCGGCGCCATGATCGGCTCTCCGCTGGCGACGCTGCTGATGAATTATTTCAAAACCCCGACCAATCCCGGCGTTTGGGAGACGTTCCTCGTCATGTCTGGGATCTACACGGTCTTCATGCTCATAGGGGCGTTCGCCTATCGCTTGCCTCCTCCGGGTTGGAAGCCTGAGGGCTGGACGCCTTCGACCCGTACGAACGCCATGATCACCACGGCTCAGGTGCATCTCGATAATGCACACAAGACGCCGCAATTCTGGCTGCTGTGGCTGGTGCTTTGCCTCAACGTTTCGGCCGGCATAGGCATCATCGGCGCTGCTTCCCCGATGCTGCAAGAGACATTCGGTGGTGCGCTGATCGGCAGGCCGGAACTCGGCTTTGCCGACATCAAGAAGGATGCCGCGCTCGCGGCGCATGCGGCGGGCGTCGCCGCCGGCTTTGTCGGACTGATCTCGCTCTTCAACATCTTCGGACGCATCGGGTGGGCGTCGTCCTCAGACGTACTAGGCCGCAAGTTGACCTATTTTATCTTTTTCGTGCTCGGGGGGACTCTATGTGCTCGCAACTCAAGCAGCTGATTGGAAATCGCTGGCGCTTTTCGTCGCCTGCTTCTGCATCATCGCGTCGATGTACGGAGGCGGCTTTGCGACGGTTCCAGCCTACCTCGCCGACATGTTCGGCACGCAGTTCGTCGGCGCCATTCATGGACGCCTTCTGACGGCGTGGTCGACTGCCGGTATCGTCGGCCCCGTCATCGTCAACTACCTGCACGATACGCGGCAAGCGGAGGGTATTCCCTATGATCAAATCTACGGACCGATCTTCCACATCCTTGCCGGGCTGCTCGTCGTCGGCTTCGTCGCCAACCTGCTTATTCGGCCCGTCAATCCAAAGAGACACATGACGGATGCCGAGATCGCGGACGAGTACAAAAAGCTGCACGAGAAGGCTGTGGTTCGATCTGGCCCTTACGGGATCGACAAGGGCGGTCTCGATGCCAAGGCCGTCGCGTTTTGGCTTCTCGTCCTGATCCCGCTCGGCTGGGGAATCTGGATCACCGTGCAGAAGGCCGTGGCGCTCTTCGGATAGTTGGGATTGCCGACAAGTTTTTTTCTTCGCGCGTGCGACTTGCCTTAGGCAGGCTGCACGCGCGGGGGGTTCGGTGCGCTGGCGGCCGGCTCCGCGTAACGAAGTCGCCGGCGCTCAAGACTCAGTGCGTCCAGTTGTCGGTGCGGCCGAAGCGGAAGTTGTCGGCGTAGGATTTGCGGATCGGTTTGCGCGGCTTCGGCTCGATGAGCGTATAGGCCAGTCCCTCGCGCGTCGCATATGCGATCGCTTCTTCCTTGGTATCGAACTCGAGCCGCACCTGGGCCCTCGTATCGCTGGAACTCGTCCAGCCCATCAGCGGATCGACGCTGCGTGGCGCGGCAGGTTCAAATTCAACAATCCACTCTTTGGTCCGGGCTTCGCCCGACTGCATCGCGGTCTTGGCGGGCTTAAAGATGCGCACGGTCATAGACGGCCTCTGAGACAAGCGAAAAGTGGTCGGGGCGACATGATTCGAACACGCGACCCTCTGCTCCCAAAGTACGCGCCATCTAAGCAACTTCAATATCTATTCTGACATTTCACGAGTTGTTCCGGCATTTATGCTTCAAGGGTTAGTTGCGCAGTCAGAATGCGCATGCGGGCGCTAAGCCCCAAGTTCACGACTGAATTCGAGTGAAACTCGACCCAAAAAAGAGGGGTGGAACCTGCGTCCTTTCATTCCTTTCGTCAGAAGGTTTGAGATCAAGAGCCTCGCCGCGGTTCCAGCTGTTGCGGGGCTCGTTTGTTCAGCAGCACTCCTATGATGACATGTTGACTTGACAGCATATATCATTGTCTGAGTCCACAGCAACGACCGCGCTTTCCAAGATCTTGGCTCTGTCGCACGGCGAAGCCAACGGCGCGTTACTCGCCTATCGTGCGGTAATGGCAGAGCGAGGCCTGACGCCGGCGACGATAAATCACGGGCTGATTACGGACGAGGAATATGACTCGGCGATTGCTGTAGGCCCGGTGGACCCAGTTTCAGAAAACGCGGATTTCAGATTGCCGATTGAAGAAAGCTCCGGAATCGAGCTTCCAGTCGGGCTTACTGCCGCCAACGATCACTTCGAAATAGAGGTCGGCTGCTACTTTGCGGCGTCGGCAAACGGGTGAGGGTGATGATGTCTCACCTGTCTCACCTTTAAAGTTCCAAATCTAAGGGGTCACCTCACGCGCCCCGATCCCGCCGCACTAATCGGCGCGCGCATACGGCCCGTTAGGGATTGCCGCCCTCCCAAAGGTGAGACAACGACAGCAGACCGCGCCGGATTTCGTCAGTGGCGCTCAGAAACGGGCTCGGCCAACGTCTTCTTACGTTCTTCCCAACTATCGAGCCCAGCTTGCGCAATGGCGGGCGCTGGGCTTCGCGTTAGTCATTCCCATGGTGCTCTTGCGCGGCCTGCATCGCGGCTTGCGGATGCGATCACGCTCACGCTGTTCTGCCATCGTGGTCGCCGTTGCCGATCTTGCCGAGATCGAACGGGCCTTCCATGTCTCGGCATCATGTGCCGAAACCTTGCTTGGATGAGGGAATTTCAAAGATGTGGATCGATTGATCTTTTTCCGAAAGTTCCTTGTCCGGCTGATTCTTTTTTTCCGCTTATCCGAAACTGTTACGAGACGTGTTGAGGTGATCCAACCCACTCCCTCGATATTGCCGTATTGGATCGCACCATTGTTGGATCGCGGAAACTCGTAGAGTTGTCCTTCGTTGCGCCACGTCCAGTCTGCTTCGTCCAAGTGTCCAACCCAAAGCATGGAGTTCACTTGCGAGACGATAGCCACGCGCCCGCTATCGAGGGACATGCCTGAATAATCGACAAATGGGAGAGATCTCGGCAGAGCGACAGTGCGGGAGTGCAGCCAGCGTTTTTTCGTCTTCTCGAAGAGCAGCACGCGTCCACCGCCCGGCTTCCTGCCTTTGTCGCCGCCTTTGCACTTATTGCCTTCGCAAAGCGCTAACAGATAGTCCTTGCTGTTGCGCCGCACGTGAACGACTGCTTCAAACCCTTTATTGCCATGCTCGAACGTGAAGTCGACAGGCCGATCCTTCAGGTATCTGAAATCGTCGTCGTACTCGACGATCGAAGCTTTGTAGCAACCCCTCGTCTGTTTGCGTGCTTCGACTAACAAATAGAACCGTTGCTGCAGCGGCATTATAAGTGATCCCTTCGTAGCCATAATCTGCGTGGGACATGCCGAACAGTCCATTTGTATCTTCGGGCTGCAAATCGTCTGCAATGCGTGCGATTTCGCTTCGGTCGTCAAAGACCACGAAATAATGCCGGTCCTTCACCAAAACACCGCTGGCCTCCCAGCGTTCGCTCGGTCGGTTGCACGGCATGAGGTCGCAAATCTTACGTTCGCATACGAGCTTCAGCGTAGGTAACCTGACCATGGTGCAGTGCCTTCCTTCGCGCATCGGTCGCCGTCAGCAAGACCAAAAGGCGTCGACCATCCACCACTGTTAGCCGTTGCAGGTTGCGAGTTCATCACAACAACGACAAACGTCGCACGGGGTAGAAGCAGGTTCTGAGGTCTTCAAGCAGAACACCCAAAACTGGACGACCCCCACCTAAACAGCAAATTCGTTTTTCAGCCTCGGCGCCCGCCCCGACCGGCGTCAGCGCGAGGCGATTGAGAATATCTGAAGAGCGTCCACCAAAAACGGCGGCGCACGTGCGCGAGTACGTCAGCGAAAACCCGGCTTTAGCAAACCGTCTCCTGCTTTAGAAGTATCCCCCAAATCGGGGGTACTCCTTTAGCTCGCGACTAAGCATACGCACCCCACGGCGCTGCTCTCACTTGATGGCCGGGGCTACGGTGAGAGACATCACTTGGGGGTGCATTGAGGGCGGGGGTTCTTGAGGGTTCTGGGCTGGGTCCAGTTTTTGGGTACGTCACAGGATGAAACCCGGGGTGTGCCCCCGGTTTCTAATATTTCTCTGTCTGTGAGAGCCTCATGCTGACTTCTCATCGCGGCCGTTGCTGCGCTCTGCTCAATCGCCGATTCGGGACGTTTATTCTATTGGAGCTTGACTCAGAGGCGGGATCTGACACGCAACTCCTGACCGACGCAGCACCCCAACATGCAGCAACCCGACACGCAGCAGCCCGACGCACAGCACCCAGCGCACGGGGGGTGTAAACGGGGTGCTTGATTCCGCCTAGCCTAACAGGGAACGCCAAAAAAACCCCTCAGGCGGAATATCCGTACCCATTCTCATCCTGATGGTTGCCAGCCTGATGCACTAGGGGCGAGGCCGACGAATGCTACGGCCGCCACTTTCAATCCGCACTCAACCGCGATTTCATTCCTACGGCATAGATGACACTTGCAGCGGGCGCGCAAATCAGTTCTTGATGCATGCACAAGCAGCCTTCGCCCCAATCCAAAATGGATTGAAATAGAATGGCGCGACCTAAGGGAATGGCAAAAACGGGCGGCAGGCAAAAAGGCTCGCCTAACAGGCGACCACCGATCTCAAAGACATGATCCTGGGTGCACTCGCTGCCGAGGGCGGCCAATCTTATCTCGAGCGCCAGGCCAGACAAAATCCGGTCGCCTTCCTCACCCTCGTCGGCAAGATTCTACCGCTTACGCTGCAGGGAAACTCTCAGCAGCCAATCACCTTCCAGGTTGTGACGGGCGTTTCGAGAACGGTAGATGCGAACGATCGGGCGTGCCGTGAGAACACCGAGGATGGCCCCCCGGGGTCCGTTCACTAATGGGCTCATTTTTCGGTGGGCGGGTATGGAAGCGGTTGGCAGGGATCCAAAAGACCATGGTCGACGACAACCTGAGCCTCTCGATCTCTTCGCTGGTGAAGAAGAAAGCGCTGGTGGCCGGATCGTGGACGCGAGGTTCCTGGCAGTGGTCCTACGAAGGCTCCGAGCCTCACGCGAGGATCGGCTACGAGGCCAACTTAGTCGATGCTGAGGCGGCATGGCTGAGGCTCACCTACACAGCGAGCGGCAATCCCATGGACTACCGCGTCCGGCTCGTGACCACGCAGCCAACCTACGGCGGCTGCCGCTGGTGGTTTCTGTGCCCGCTGGCGTGCCAGGATGGCGGACTGCCGCGGCGCGTGGCGAAGCTTTATCTTCCGCCGGGCGGGAGGTATTTCGGAAGCCGCAAAGCGTACGAGCTCACCTAAACGTCATGCCAGGAGAGCGGGAAATTCGACGACCTCCATCGACGGCTGGCTGCGCACATGGGCACGGACCCGTCATCTATCAGGCCCGCGCTGAAACCGGCTCTATGAGTCACGGAAGAGCAAGACCTTCCTGATGGCAGCTCAACCTCGAGCGGCTCGGCGTCCCGATCGCCCTCCTGAAGCCGAAGGGCAAAGCGGAGAAGCCATCGCGCCCGTTCAAGCTTCGTGACGCACGAGCACGAGTCCGCCGCGCGGCTAAGAAGGCTGGTCTTCCGATGTACCTCACGCTCGCGGCCTGCCGGCACGGCGGCCTCACCGAGCTCGGCGATGCGGAGCTGACTGAGCAAGGTGTGATGGCACTCTCGGGTCACCGCACGCCTGAGGCTGCTCGGCTCTACGTGAAGCGGACCGAAACCCAGCGCGCGACGGCAGCCCGCAAGCGTCGTATTTGGATCGAAAGCGGAAGCAATGATGAACGCAGCGGGGTCGAAAGTCAGAATGGCGCTGCTGCCAAGAAGTCAGGATGAAAATCGCAGTCGATCTAAACTCCTAAACTAATGAATGTAGTTGGGCAACATGATTCGAACGCGCGACCTCTGCTCCCAAATAAGAGCGAAACCTTCTAGTGCAATAGATACAAGGCTAACCGTTATACATGAGCGGCTTGCTAGACCCACTCAACCCTGTCTGCACTCACCAACTCGGTGCAGTGGCGTGTTCCGATGCGTGGCGAGACTGAGGGCGCTTCTCGATCGTCGGCCAGGAGGCGTTGACTTCTGCTATCCTAGTTTGAGCGGACTACAAGCGGACGCGTCGCTCAGTGCCGCTGCTGACCCTTTCCGGACCAGGTTGTGACGGGCGTTTCGAGAACGGTAGATGCGAACGATCGGGCGTGCCGTGAGAACACCGAGGATATGGCCCCCCGAGGCCCGTTCACTGATGGGCTCATTTTTCGGTGGGCGGGTATGGAAGCGGTTGGCAGGGATCCAAAAAGACCACGGTTGAGGACGGCTTGTGCCTCTCGATGTCTTCGCTGGTGAAGAAGAAAGCGCTGGTGGCCGGATCGTGGACGCGAGGTTCCTGGCAGTGGTCCTACGAAGGCTCCGAGCCGCGCGCGAGGATCGGCTACGAGGCCAACTTAGTCGATGCTGAGGCGGCATGGCTGAGGCTCACCTACACAGCGAGCGGCAATCCCATGGACTACCGCGTCCGGCTCGTGACGACCGAGCCAACCTACGGCGGCTGCCGCTGGTGGTTTCTCTGCCCCTTAGCGCGCCAGGCCGCGGCGCGTGGCGAAGCTCTATCTTCCGCCGGGCTGTGATCGTCGACGCCGAAGACGCGCTCATCGCCGCCCTCAAAGTCAAGTCGAAGCGCCCGGAAGCGCTGATTTTGTACGTGCGAAGGCAAAATCGACGCGGCGACGCTCGTAACCCGCCTCGCGCGCGGGACTCTTAAGTCTCTTCGCAGGTGTGCTAGCGCCGCCATGGTTTGGACATCGCCCGCTGCGTTTGAATGCGCCGAGCCAATGGAGGTGATTGACGTCGATGTGGGAAAGACGCTCAACGATGATCCTCATATGGATCTCGCATCGCAAGCTATAGCGGCGAGTGGGACACTTTCTGCTGGACCGGGCTCTCTGGCCTGACCGATAGGTCAAGTCTCGACGAATAATTCGATTGCAGAAGCGCGCTCTATAATGAGCGCCTGCCGCTGGGTTCACCCAGGCGAAGCGAAGCCTTATGAGGAGCGGCCGCTTCGCGGCGACCCGTCGGTTTATTCACCCGCGCGATTTATTGATTACCGGGGGACAGCTCACGATGCGCGAGATCGGGGACCGTAGCTCTCGGGCAGATCACGCCATTGTGCACCTGACGCAAGATCCAAAAGATGCCGTTGAGAATGCGCCGGTCGTCCACACGAGGAATGCCGCGAGCTTTGTTCGGGAGCATCGGCCTGATGACATTCCATTCGCAGTGGCTGAGTTCATATCGCATGATGCAAAGCTCCGTTTTTGGAGCTTGAATCGTGACAGCAACATCCGCCTCTGGCTGGATGTCCGCATGCGGGGCAAAGCGGATGTCGAACGGCGTTGCGAAGAGTCGCTAATGACCTAAACCAAACATTCATGATCGTTGTGACGGGATCTAGCCAGGTCCTGAATTGGGCAATGTGCAAGAAAACGACACTACATCTGCCGAAAAGCCAACACCGATCAAGGCGTGGCCGTTATCTATTGAAGCAGCGTTTCGTCTGGCTGTGACAGATCGAGAGTCCATGTGAGGTTGCCTGCAGTTCAAATCCCCGTTGGGCCAGTAGACCTCGATCATGTTACTCAAGGCCGCCGACAGCTCGCGCGCGCTGTCATCGCCAGTACGATAGGGACCACCATCGAGTGGTACGACTTCTTTCTTTACTCCTCCGTGACGGCGCTGGTGTTCGCCAGGCTGTACTTCCCCAATTCCGAGCCGCTGGTCGGCACCCTGCAGGCGTTCGGGATATTCGCGGTCGGTTTCCTGGCGCGGCCCATTGGAGCATTCATCTTCGGCCACTACGGCGATCGCATCGGCCGCAAGTCGACGCTGATCGCGACGCTGCTGCTCATGGGCTTGTCCACTTTCGCCGTGGCGCTGGTGCCGACTTACGACAGAATCGGCATCTGGGGTGCGGTGCTGCTGACGGCGCTGCGCTTCATTCAGGGCGTGGGCGTTGGCGGCGAGTGGGGCGGATCGGTGCTCTTGGCGATGGAGTGGGCGAAGACCAGCGCACACCGCGGCTTCATTGCGTCCTGGCCGCAGTTCGGTGTGCCGACGGGCCTGTTCCTCGCCAACCTGGCGGTGCTCGGATTCAGCGCCCTGTCCGGCGATGCCTTTCTGGAATGGGGCTGGCGGGTCCCGTTCCTGCTGAACATCGTGCTCATGTTCATCGGCCTCTACATCCGCCTGCGCATCTTTGAAACTCCGGCGTTCGCCCGCCTGGCCGAGCAGGGGAACATCTCCCGCGCGCCGGCGATCGAGGTGCTGAGGCGCTACCCGCGCGAGGTGCTGCTGACAGCCGCCAGCCGATTGGCGCAGCACGCGGCGTTTTACATCTTTACCGCATTCATATTCACCTACGGCACGCAGACGCTCGGCGTGTCGCGCGATTTCCTGCTGGGCGCGGTGATGACCGCGTCGGTGGTGTCGTTCTTCACGATCCCCTTCTTCGGCTGGCTGTCGGACCGCATCGGCAGGAAGCGCATGTATGCGATCGGCAATGTCGCGCTCGGAGCGTTCGGCTTCGTTTATTTCGCGCTCCTGGATACCGGCGCGCCAGCCTGGATATTCTTCGCGATCGTCATCTCCATGATCCCGCACGACATGGTCTACGGTCCGCAGGCCGCAATGATCGCGGAATGCTTCCCGGCGCGCCTGCGCTACTCGGGCGCATCGTTGGGCTACCACCTGGCCTCCGTCGTGGCCGGCGGTCCGGCGCCGCTGATCGCGGTGGCGCTGCTGGCGCAGTACGGCTCCGGCTATGCGGTCGCAGGCTATATTTTTGTATCCGCCATCGCGAGCCTGGCCGCGACGCTGCTCCTGCCCGATTACACAAACAAGGATATTTAGGCACGCTGAAAACCGATCCAAACGGCTCCGTTTGTCGTCTTGTGGCTGTATTCATCTCCAAGGAGGCCAATTTGGTTTGCAAACCGACGCTGGAGGCCAACGTCGGCTTGGACCGTCAATTCGGCCAAGAACAGTCGCGTTGCTGAGGTCCGCTTCTGACCCCGCGCCAGGTAGGTCGCGATGTCGTGCCGTGCTTCCACCAGCGTCGTTCGAGCGGCCCCGCCGAGATTTGAGAGATTGCCACGCAAGGCACCGCGAGCACCTCGCGACGGCCGCGACCGAACTCGATTTGTGCCAAAACCCACATCGCGCTTTCGCGCATCCTTTTCGCGAGCCAAGGAGCAGCTGTTTCGGCGCAATAGAAAAAGCCAGTGCTGCTGCAGCAGGGACCTGCTTTCAATCCAACGTCGTGCGGAAGCGGCGCACGGCTAGCGTCATGGCGAGCAGCATCAGACCCAGCAGCGCCAGCGCGTCGCGATAAAGATCATAAGGATCGGCTCCCTTCAGCATGATCCCACGCACGATGCGGATGTAGTGCGTGAGGGGCAGGAACTCGCCCAACGTTTGCGCCCAGCCGGGCATCCCCGCGAAGGGAAACATGAAGCCCGAGAGCAGAATGTTCGGCAGGAAGAACATGAATGTCATCTGGACCGCCTGCAGCTGGTTCTGCGCGATCGTTGAGAATGTGTAGCCGATCGACAGATTGGTGCCTATGAACAGCGTGCTGAGCATTGCGAGCAGCCAGATGCTGCCGGTGATTGGCACTTCGAACACGAGCCTGCCGAACGTGAGGATCAGCGTCGCCTGAATGAAACCGATGACGACATAAGGGGCGATTTTGCCGAGCATGATCTCGACGGGCTCAATCGGCATGGCCAGCAGGCTTTCCATGGTCCCACGCTCGATCTCGCGCGTGACCGAGAGCGCGGTGAACATCAGCATGGTCATGGTGAGGATCACACCCAGCAGGCCCGGCACGATATTGAGGCTCGTAACGGCCGCCGGATTGTAGCGGCGGTGCTCGCGGATCTCGAAGGCCGGCACCGACTGGATGGTCTCCGGCAGGCCGCGGTCATGCGTCAGCGCCGTGGTGACGATACCTTCGAGCGCACCGAGTGCGGTCGCGGCGGCGACCGGATCGCTCGCATCGGCGGCGACGAGCAGCGACGGCCTGTCGCCGCGCCGGACCGCGCGCTCGAAGTTTGCCGGTATCTCGACGCCGAATAGAATCTGGCCCGAGCGCATAAGGTGATCCATATCGGCTTCGGAATGGACGACCTCGATGAGCTTGAAGTAGGAGGTGTTGCTCAGCGCCGCGAGAATGGAACGCCCGACGTCGGTGTCCTCGTAGGCGAGCACCGCGGTCGGCAGATGCCGTGGGGTGGTGTTGATGGCAAAGCCGAAGAGCGTGAGCTGCAGGAGCGGGATAAAGATCATGGTGCCGAACGTGAGACGATCGCGCCTCAGCTGCACGAACTCCTTGATGAACATCGCCACTGTTCGCGAAAACGCAGGCGGCCAGCGCACGACCGGAAAGCCAATCATCGGAAGTTGTCCTGGAATCGCGACATCAAGTCGATAAACACATCTTCAAGTGAGGGCGCAGCCAGCGTCCAGTCGAGCTCAGGATCGGCGCGGACCTTCGCCACTGTTGCGTCCAGTGCCGCCGCATCGCGTCCGGCAACGTGCAGACTGTTGCCAAAGGGAGCCACCATATCGACACCAGGCATGCCGACGAGCTTCTCGGTGAGTTGATTGAGGTCGGGCCCGCTGACGGTGTAGGTGCGCAAGCCCGAGGCTTCGAGCACCTCGGGGATGGTGCCCTGCGCCAAGAGCTCGCCGTAGGCGATGTAGGCAATCTCGTGGCAGCGTTCGGCCTCGTCCATGTAGTGGGTCGACACGAGCACCGTCATGCCGCCCGCGGCGAGCGTGTGGATCTCGCCCCAAAACTCGCGCCGCGCTTTGGGGTCGACGCCGGCGGTGGGCTCGTCGAGCAGCAGGAGATCGGGCTTCGGCAGGATGCAGGCGCCGAGTGCGAGGCGCTGCTTCCAACCGCCCGACAGCGTGCCCGCCAGTTGCATCTCGCGGCCTCGAAGCCCCAGTCTTTCGATTGCCTGCCGCGCCGCTTCGCCCGGATCGGCGAGGTCGTAGACCCGGGCCACGAATTCCAAGTTCTCCCGGATGGAAAGATCCTGGTAGAGGCTGAACCGCTGTGTCATGTAGCCGACGCGGCGCTTGATTCTTTCCCGCTCAATTAGGATGTCGTAGCCGAGGCAGGTGCCGCGCCCGCCGTCCGGCGTCAACAGCCCGCAGATCATCCGTAGAGTAGTGGTCTTGCCGGAGCCGTTAGGACCCAGGAACCCGTAGATTTGGCCGGGCCGCACCCGCAGCGAAAGGTTGCGCACCACCTCCTTGCCGGCAAACGACTTGGAGAGACCATGCACGTCGATGGCGTACTCGCCGTTGCGATCCGCAGCGCCGCTCGCGTACAGGGAATCCGTTATCGAGCCGACGCTGACGTTGTCATTTCTCGGCATGGACTGTCCCTGGCATGGGCGCGCTCTGCAAGGCGACGGAGGCCGGCTGTCCTATCCGGAGGTCGCCCGGGCGCTCGGGGAGCGCCTCGATGCGAAACACGAGGCGCGCTCGCTCCTCCAGGCTGTAGATGACCGGTGGAGTGAACTCGGCTTGAGCCGAGATGAAGCTGACGCGCGCGACGAGATCATCGCGGCAGCCGTCGCAGCGGACCAGCGCGCGATCGCCGATGTGAATGCTCGGCAGCGTCGCCTGCGGTACGAAGAAGCGTACCTTGACGTTACCCGGCGGCACGATCGAGAGGATGGGCCGGGCTGGCTGTACCATCTCGCCGACCCGGAAATAAACCTCCTGGATCGTCCCCGCGACAGGGCTCAACATGCGCCGTCGTTCGAGTCTCGTCTTCGTTGAGTTGAGCCTTGCCTCGGCCGAGCGCAGGAGGGCCCCTGCGTTATCGAAGTCCTTCTGGGAGCCCACCGCCTTCTTTAACAGCACCTGCGCGCGATCGTAGGCCTGCTTGGCGTTGGTTACGGCGGCCTCGTTCTCGGCGACGGCGGCACGCTGCAGATCGTCGTCAAGCGTGAAGAGGGGCGAGCCAACTTCGACGGCGGAGCCCTCGCGCACGGATAAGGTGGCGACGCGCCCGATCTCGTCGGGGCTCACGAAGATGAGGTCCGCCTCCACCCAACCCTGAAACTGGGCCAGCGTGCCGTCCGGTTGAAGATAGTGAAAGGCGGCGATGCCGACGCCGACCAGCACGAGGAGAACGGTTGCGATGGCGGCTCGCCTTTTCATTGCGAAGGCCCTCGCGTCTTACCCGTCAGCGCCTCTCGATGCGCGCGTAAGAAGTCCGCCACATCGAGCGGCTTGATCGCAGCGAACAAGGCGTCCCAAATCACCGCAAGCAGTAGCGGCGCGGCGACGAGCTGCGGATAGCGAGCAAAGGCGTCAGACAAGAGCTCGCCCCGCTCGACGCCGCGCTCCGCTACCTTGGCGATCAACGGCATGATGCGCGAGACGACATTGCGATAATAGAATTCGGCGATGCGCGGAAATCGTGGGCCCTCGGCGATGATGAGCCGGATGAGGAGTTTGCGCTTTGTCCCCAAGACCTCTTTCTCGAACACCGCGAAAAGGGACTCGAGAATCTTGTCGGTGGGCAGGTCGGGGGCAGCCGCCAGCGCGTCCAGGCGCTCAAGAATTGGCGACACCGCACTGCGGACGACCTCCTCGAACAAGGCTTCCTTGTCATCGAAATGGAGATAAACGGTGCCCTTGGCGACGCCGGCGCGGGCGGCGACGTCGTCGAGCCGCGCAGCCTCGAACCCGCACTCGGCGAACACGTCGAGCGCGGCATCGAGAATGGCTTGTTTGCGGACCGCGGGCTCCGCCTTACGGGCGCGGCCCTGCTTGCCCCGGAGCACCTTGGCCGATAACAGCTTAGATCGTGGCCTCACCAGGCGCTTCTGTATGCTCTTGCGCATCTGACTCTGTCTGGTTTATGACTGCCCAGTCAGTCATATGGTGTAAGGGCGGAGCCGGCGCAAGCCTTGCTCGCAAGGATTACCTAGGGCTGGCGGGATCAATGTCGCCTTTGGGTCAAACTCGGCGGTCAGCGCCATGTTCGGCATTGAGTCCGCTTTTCCTCTTGTACCGGACGGACTAGCGCAGTGGGATGCACGTGCTCTAAGGGCCAGAAGCATCATTGTCGCCAATCGCACTGCAAGGGCTGTGCCTTTGCGAAACTTCAAACTGCCGTCAATGACCTCCACGCGCGGCCGGTTTTGATTGCTTTTCAAGACCCGGCAGGCCTACCTACTTCCATCTGTGAGAGGATTCGTCTGCGTGAACTGAAGAAGACGGCCAGAGAGGCCGGACTTCTTCGCTTGGGTGCCAAACGGTCGAGCGAAAGCGAGAAACGCGCCCGGCTTCGCGAGCTACGCAGCCAGCCGTGCGGAGCAAAGACAAGGGCAGGACATCCTTGTCAGCGGAAGGGCCTCGGACGCGGCGGCCGATGCACAAACCATGGCGGCGCCAGCACCGGGCCGAGAACCGCTAAGGGTCGCCAGCGGATTGCTGAGGCGCAGCGCCGGAGTGATAGTGCAGAATGAAATTGATTTGAACCTCAATGAGCGCCTTCGCGATCACGCCTTTGCGATCGAATACGTCGCCGCATTAGAGGAAGCACATCACGACAGCGACAAGAGATACGAAACGAGGCTAGCGCGGATCAACGAGCTTGCTGTTTCGCTTCGCGATGGCATTGGCACAGGACCGCATGTCAGCGGACTACGCACGCTCGTCCACCATCACCGCGGTCTCCTATAGCTTTTCCGATAGGCCGGGCCAACGTACTCAACCCCAACCGCCTTATACATGTGCCGCGAGGCAGTAGGCACTTCAAGCCCCACTTTTACACCCGTTCGAATTTCTGGATGATCCCAAGGCGCTGGCCGAGCGCATCTGACTAGTCATTGCCAAAGACGCGCACGTGGTGCCGCCGCCCAAGCCAGTCCCGCTGGGCCGTTTGTCGGAAGGGCGGACCTCGTTTAGTCGCCGGCCGTTTCTCCTCGGTGCGGCCGGCTACGTTGGAGCTCGCGATCGCGAACATGGTAGAATGAAGCATGGACAAGTTTGACATCGTCGCCTGGGCCCGCGCTCTCACCCGTAAGCTGGACGAGATGAGTTCGCACGTGCGCGCGTCCGCGCCCAAGGTATGCGTTGGGTAGGTCTGCATGTCGGGGTTGCATGGCGGCCGACTACACGGTGCGGTCCGATATGCCTAGGCGTTCGAAGAGGCGTATTGCGCCGCCCCGCAGACCCAACAAATGATGGTCGCTGCCCGATCGAGGAGCCAAAGGACAAATCGGGGAATAGTTCTGCCGCCGATCCGTTTGATGGATATGGTCGGGTCTGTTGGAGCGAGCTTGCAACCGCGCGCTGGCGGCCCGTCCTGGACACACCTTAGCTTGCACTCGGCCTCACAGCCGAGTGCCCTTTGTCTTGCGCGTATCAATGGGATACACGATGCCGGTGATTTGCGGTGCTCGTGCCCAAGTCTCGGGAGGAACCGACACCAGATCGCCAGATCAAACTGTCGATTGATAGGTGCATTGATTGGGCATCCGCATCGAAGTGTGTGGGTGCCCATCCCCGCCGACATAATTCAGACGGATTCTCATTTCGAGTTGGTGACGCAGCATCACTCTGGTGGTGTTGCAGCCCTTTTGGGGCGTTTCCTCCTTAGACTTGGGCCGCACAAACAATCGCGCGGCCCTTTTTACGACAAAGGTGATCCTCCTTGCGGATCATTCACCTCCGGTGGATTTGTCCACTGCTCATCCACACACTCGTTCAACTTGACTGAGATCAAAGGGGCGAGCCTTGCGTCGCGTACAGTGGTCTGAGCGCGTTGGTTCTTTTGTATCTGTAGCGTTAGTACTCGTGGCCAGCGCCTCCGTCCCTCAAAGGAGACTCGGGATATCCCGGGTCTCCTTTTCGTTTCTCTTGTGAGCCGACGAACCCTTTCCCATTCGGCATCGCGCGCACGATGATCTTTGTCGATTTGAGTGGCCTCTCAATTGCCCTCCTTTTCGAGCATCGTGCTTCGATTGGACATAAAGCTTGTGCCGACACATGCCAGCCATCCTTCCCGACATCACTGCCACCGAAGCATTAGTCATCGATTACACGAATAAGATTCGCCAACGTGAGAAGCTCGGGGCGGTCCATCAGGACAAGGCCCTCGCGATAGCAGCGCGAGCCTTTGCGCAGTATTTGGCCAAGACCAAAACCTTCTCGCACACAGCGGACGGCAGGCAGCCTGCCATGAGAGCAAGCGCAGCCGGATACAAATATTGCCGTATCGGGGAGAACCTAGCGCTGTCGAAAAGTGCCGTGGGATTTGAAGCAAAGGCACTGGCGACCGGCACTATCGAGGGCTGGCTGAAATCGCTGGAGCACCGCGCGAACTTGCTTGCTCCATATGTCACCGACATCGGCGTCGCGGTAACGAGAGTTGCCGACAAGGAGCCGAAGTACGTCGTCGTGCAGATGGTAGGCAGACCGCAGGCGCTTTCGACCGAGTTCAAAATCGCGAACCGCACTAGCGAGAAAGTTCGCTACTCACTCTCCGGCACAGTACACACGATCGATCCCGGCATGAGCGTGCGTCACACGGTGTGCGAGCCTAAAATGCTCGCGTTCCTCTCCGAAGGAAGCGTTGCGATCTCTGGCCAATATGCGGCGGAGAACGGCAAAATTTATACGGTCTCGCAAAAGGCGGGTGCCGTAACGATCGAAGCGAAAGTGAGCGAGAAAGAGAAGTGAGGAGCACTTATGCGGCGAGGGCGATGTGCCACGGGAATCGGATGAGGCATGTTTCGAAACTTACAGATGGTCGCTTCTCAGCGGATTGAGGACCCAGGTGGTGCTGAACCCGTGCCGTCTGCGCAGACGGTAAAATCAATTGATCTTCCTCAAGCTAGCCTTGTCGGCGACCTTGTAGGGTCGGAGATGTGACCGACCCCAATCTCAAGCAATGCTGACGCGTCCCAGGGTTGAACCACAGGGTCGGCAGGCAGAGGCCGCTGACCCAAAGTAAGATTTTTACGCTACGGGGCTGCGCTGCATCTCAGGAGGTTCTCATGGCAACCTACATCGTGCTCGCAAATTTCACGGACAAGGGCATTCATGAAGCCAAGGACACGATCAAGCGTGCTGACAAATTCAAGGAAATGGCCAAGGCCGCCGGTGTCACCGTCAAAGAGATGTATTGGACGATCGGCACGTGCGATATCGTCACGATCTGCGAGGCTCCCGATGACGAGACCGCAACGGCTCTATCGCTGAGCGTTGCTGCCCGAGGCTATATCAGAACGCAAACGCTACGTGCCTTCTCAGCGGCTGAAATCTCGAAAGTTCTCAATAAGATGGTTTGAACGCGGCCGCTGCCGTGATGCTCCTTGGTCCCTGCAACAGGCACGGTCGCTACGTCTGTCCATTCCGTCGGTGGCCATTGATGCCTATCAAATCCACGCGCACTGGATCGCTAGTCGGCTAGTCGCACTGCAAGTACATCGTCTCGCCATTCCGCCAACCAGCGAGTCAGCGAGCGAACGAATATTGCCGTCGCTCATGGCTTTCCCTCAGATCGCGGCTCAGAACTTTGTGCCGCGCACCTTAGCCAAAGCCCTTGCGTTCGCTTCATCGACCGGGATGCCGTGGGCGATGTATTGATTGCGAAGTTCATCAAAGAGCTTGAGACGCGTCTCGATTTTCCGCCGCTCATTCTCGCGAATTGGTGGACGTGGAACGATGATGCCCATTGGTGGCTCGTCTGTGCGACGCTCGCACTAGGACGCTTTGCTGTTGGATCGCCCACGGAGCACTGGCGTCTACGCGCCGCGAACTCTCTCGGTCAATTCTAATTTGAGTCGTCAGCGCGAAGGGGTTGAAGCAACCTATGATGAGGGGCGCTCAAGGTTTGCCAGAAGGTGCAAGGGCCATGTTGCCAGGGCGCGCTAGAGGAAGCGGAGAGAGTTTTGCGAACCGGCGCGCCGATCCAGGCTTTAATGGGCCTCTTTGAGCCCCCGTTGCAAAAGGGAAAGTACACGATAACAGCGACATAGCCATATTCTCACCATGATCGCCGACAAGTACCCGGCGCTGATGGCCCCCCAGAAGCATGATTTGATCGCCACACAGATGAAGGGGCACGCTTCGGCGCAGATGCCTATTTGTTCGTGATGCTGCTCTGGGCGGCGAAGAACAAAATCTCCATCCCGGAGTCGCTCAAGGCCCTCAGCGACCGGATGCGCTCAAGGCCGACGGTGCAGGTTGCTCTCAAGAGAGAGGGGCTTGGGTGACTAACTGCGTCAGCCTGCGCTTTCACCGGGACGACCTCAAAAAGCGCTTGCAACCGTGCCGCCCAACGCCGGCGCTGTGCCTCAGCAATCCGCTGGCGACCTTCCGGGGTTCTCGGCCCTGTGCTGGCGCCGCCATGGTTTGCGCATCGCCCGCCGCGTCCGAGGCCCTTACGCTGACAAGGATGTCCCGCCCGTGTCTTTGCTCCGCACGGCTGCCTCCTCAGCTCGCGAAGCCGGGCGCGCTCCTCACTGTCGCGTGCACGTTTTGCTGCCACGCAACGCTGTCCCACCTCTCTGGCCGCCCTTTGCAGCTCACGCAGACGAATCCTCTCTTCGTGCTCACGCATTCGCTCATCGACGTAGCGTTCGAGCCAGTCATTTTCGGCTGTCATCTAAGACCCCATGACGCGCCCGCGCGCACCTGCGCGTACTGGTGCCGAAACCACACGAAGGCGGTAGCACGTCCTGTTCCTTCCCTGGATCTTGGACCTACGGCGGGTGGCCACCTTTGCCAATGCTTTGCCCATCGCCGTCCAGCTCAGCGACTCCCAGCCCTTGGCCTCGGCAATTTCGATATAAAATCTCTCGAGATCCTCTTTCGGTATCCAACGGCGTTTGAGTTCCGGGTGATCATCGCTGGCCTCGGTGAGGACCTTAAGCAAGTGTGCGACATGAATTTCGGCTACTGTTGGTTCTGGTCGCCTCTGCCTGTACAGGCGAGCGAACTTCGCAGGCCTACGTCGCCGACGACGCGGAGCCCGAGTTTTTGGTGCCTCCGTTGGCATAGGGTTCTGGATCGGCGCCGGTGCCGCCGGCTCAAGATCACGGTCGAGGACCACGGTTTGGATTTATGCAGGAGGCATCGCTCAACCATTGGCTCCGGCAGCCCGGCGGCTCCCCACATCGGCGGCATGTTGCGTAAAACTCCCTTTGCGCCGACGAGGTAACCTCCGGCGTAATAGGCATGGGTAGCCGTTTCGTTATGTCTTCCATTCTCAAGTTGCTGCCGTCCAGAAGAATAGGATCATGCCAACCCCCAAGAGCCAAAGCCCGAGCATTGTTGGGTTTCTTTTGCCGACGTCTAACACTGCCTTCCGCCACGCTTCCCGCTGCGCTTTATCTTGCGGTCTCACGGAAATTTCATACGATATGCTATCGGATAGGGACGCGAAGAACGCGAAGATAAAAAGGAGCGCAAATCCGATAATAAAGGCTATAAGACCATAGCTAAGCTCGTTGCCGAGTGAATCCCAGAACCACATTTCACCCCCTCCATCGCATCGCCAGCTTCAAAACGTTTCCGGCGCTGATCGCCAACGCTTGCGCGTCACGCGGAGCCCGATGTCCGCCGCTTCGCAGAAGGCCATCAGTCGCTTACCAAAGTCTCTCGAAATCGCGCTCGACGACGAGCTCCGCGGGCGTTCATTTGCGGACGTTCATGCAGCGCGTTTGAAATGTCGCCGCTCGTGCAACATCAGAGAGTGAACCGGAATGTTGTGCTGGACCATGAGGTCGGTCCATTGCTCGATGCACCGCTCCATCAACTCGACGTATACGTCAGTGACATCGTTTTCATCAGAGCAGATATGACGATAGAAGATGCGAGCCGATCCTAGCTTCAAGAACGTCAGTTGCCCTTGGAGCATCGATAGTTGTTCGTTCGCCCAATCAACCATAGCCCAACCCTCAAGTTGCCACTGGGGGAGTAGTTGTGGAGTCGACCAACGAGACAATGGCCCAGACGAGGTTGTACACACGCCCTCAACAAAGAGATTAGTTGCCAATACATCGGTCGTGTTGACTCAAAGAACGCCCATGGCTGGCGTTCTTTCCTTGGCGCGCAAGCCGCGGGTTTTCGAGAACTGCTAGCGGCTGCGGTGAAGAACGGAAAACTCCTCAGCCCGGAGCACTGTTCAAGCCCCCTTCGAAACCGGTTCATATTCAAGCGGGCGTCCTCGTTATTATGAGGACGCCCGCTCGGTCTCCAGTATTACAAGGCTCTAGTCACTTAGACCGTTCGACTTCGATTACCCGGCTGCCAAAGCCGCGACGCGTAGGCGTCTGCAGCGCCGGGCCATCCATCTCTGTCCAGTGAACAGTTAGTTGTCCGCCTGCCCCGTGAGCCCATTTCAGCTCAATTTGGCCCTTGGCCGTGGACAGTGCCCCGTACTTGGCGGCGTTGGTCGCTAGCTCATGCAAGGTCACGGCGATGGCCTGAGCGGCGTTGGGCTCTAGCAGAACTTGTGGACCGTCGATGTGCACGCGCTTTTCAGCCTTCTCGGAGTAAGGAGCAAGCTCCTGGGTCACTGGTAAGCCAAGACGATTGCCGCAACTCCGAACGACACCATCGCTGGCAACATCACGACGCACTTAATCAAATCTTCGCGCCAATCATCTGAACGATTACTCATATCTGCCCCCACCCAATGCTCGCCCCAATCAAAAGCCCCGCCGAGTACAGCGGGTGCGGCGGACGATGTTTGTGGGAAAGATCACAGAACAGAAGTGCAAGACAGAATAGCTTCTCTCGGGCCGAAGCGGGCCAGTGCCCGCTCCACAACCTCAAAGGAGACACCAATGAAGACGTTAATCGTCACTGCCGCGCCGATGAAGAGCTTGATACTTGCATCAGCATTAGGGTTTAGCGCTGCTTTTAGTGCCGTTGGGGCGTCAGATCCGGCGATGGCTGATTATACCTTTAGAAACGGAGGACTCCAATGGCAAATGACCCCGCGGCCGTTTATTCCTCTCGTCACCGTCAGACCTCACGCAAACTATTACTATCGCCCTAGGCTCTATTACCGGCCGGTGCTCCGCTATTATTATCCCCGGCCCATTCGCTACCGCATCCATTATTGGCGCTACCACTAGTTGCCTATTCGAGCGCTCTATTTGATTACGTTTCAGACCTTCCATCTTGAACCAAGTAGGAGCGGCTGGCGTGCCAAGCCGCTCTTTGCGTCTCGACCAAGCAGCTGCGTGGTGAAGAGATGATCCCTGTGAATTGAGGAGAAAACCATTGAGAGCGTCTTATCTCCCCGGACAGCAATCCCCATCATCTGAAAACTTCCTGTCTGTTCTAGTGTCGAAGCGCGAAGGTTCTTCAGGGCTTAGGGTTTCTCTGTCTCTCTCGCTTGTCGGCCTCTTCCGCTCGCATCCTCTCAAGGTTCTCGTTGAAACGTTTGGCGTCCGCGCTCGCCCGCATCTGTTGGTCGATGTGGAGAAGGAGCCAGAGGACGAAGCATGCGAGCGCGACCTTCCACGCGAAGGTATCAACGATCTCGACCGCTAAAGCGTGGTAGTCCATCAGAGCGTCTCCCCCAAATCAGCCCTGACTTTCTTGTCGCAGCGATTGTGGAACACTCAAATCAAAAAATGGCTCTTTTCCCCTGCGGGATGCAACAAGGCCAAGGAACGCAAGGCGGCGTAATGACTTTCGATAAAATCGAAATGGTACGACATCTGCCGTAAGCTGCGCCCCGGCCTGACGTGGGACGACTACGAGAACTTTCCTTTCGACCATTAGTGAATGGGCGAGCGATCAGGACTGGAATGTGTGAACTAGACATAGTTGATCTGATCCAAGCCCAGCGATAGCACGTCAACGCTGCTGACCTACCCCAGCCGGTGCTGCTTCAATGCGGCGTCGCCGGTTTTCGTTTGTCTTGAGCTGAGTAGCGGAAACGAGCGCGGCCTTAGCGGCCTAGTCATTGATGCCGGAAAGGGTGGCGCGCATCGGCAATTCATAGGGCAACACGGTCAAGGGTAGAGGCAGCCAACCCCTCTTGTGTGGGGCAAGTCGCGCTGGCATGGGGGGGCGCCGGTGGCGGCGGCGGCGAGAGAGGCAATCGGGCTTTAGCTAGAAAATTTCAAACTCAAAAATCCCAACTCAAATTTCCAAAATCAAAAAAAATAATCTCTCCAAAAGCGCGACTCCGTCCGCCCGTTGGCCTGATCGAGTAGTGCGAAGTACGGGAATATGAGGGCCGCTGGCACACCCCCGGCTCTCGCCGGGTCGTTTCTATCCCGCAACGGTCACTGGGCAGTGCGCTCTATTGACAACGTCGCTCGAGACAGACCCCAACATTAGCCGCCTGACGCCGCCTTTGCCGGTCCTGCCAACGACAATGTGGTCGAACCCGTTTTCTTCGGCAACCGCCACGATGGTTCGTGCCACATCACGACCTAACACGCTTTCCTTTTTGGGATCCAGCACTCCGGCCTCTTCTGCTGCGGCTTTTGCGTGTTCTAAGACAAATTCGAGTTCTGCGTCGTCCCACAAGTAGTGGACACCTCCGATACCCTCTAGCTCGTTGACTGCGAGCAGCGTCAGCTCCGCGCCCATAGCCTTCGCCATCTGTGCCGCCAGCGCGGCTGCGCTCTTAGCGTGCTCAGACTCGTCAACCGCACAAAGTATCTTCTTCATGATGCTCCTCCTTGAGGTTTCAAATTTTGCCAATCGAGGGTTTCAAAACGGCGGCTCGGCGTGAACCTCCCCTTGCGACAAATCTGCCCGGACCAATAGCATACGAATTTAAGGTCGACGACCTTTGAGGCGACGCATCTAATCCAGGTCTCGTCTGTTTTTACTTTTCCGAGAGGCGCTGCGTCTTCGGACAAAGTTGATCACTAAGAGAAAAAGTTTCGTGGTATTGACATGGGTGTATTTGGCTTGAAATCATCGCGAGATGCCCCGCCCGTCATCCGTGTCGGGTGAAAGTCATCATCTGCGGCCGGGGCCTGCGTCCCGCTGATCTGGCGGCGCTGCGCCTCAAGCAACCGGCGCTGAGCCTCCAACACCTGCATTTGCTTTTCGTGAAGCTCGCTCTGCTGCGACAGCCCGATGATCGTTTCAATGAGCCCCGGACCATGAGAGGCTTGCTCCATTGCGGCGTTCGCCGCATCCCTGCTGCGTTCGCTCTCACGTTCCATGCGATCAAGGTTCCGCTGGTGCGCCTGATCCATCTGGCATTGAATGTCATTCTGAAAGCAGACGATTTGCGCCGACGCTGGCGTTGCCGACATGACAACGATGGCCGCAATTGCGATACGTTTCATTTTTCCCCCTCCTCTCGAACCTCAGCGGTTCCTGATTGAAAGCATTCCCTTGCCTTGTCACGCCACTCGTCGGTTCCTCCACCGAATTTTGCCTCTTGTGTCCACCGCAAACCCTCTTCCTTGAGACGCGCTCAGACCGATGTCGTTACGCACGGCTTTGGCGTCCTTCGACGGACGGGCGCTTTGTCTTGCCCTGTGGAATGCGAAATGGCCGCGAGCGCTTCCTAACGCAAAATTCAGCCCGAGCGCCATCTGCAACTTCCCTTCTCACGCACTGACCGATGGCCAGTGCTCTCTAATACCTATTCCGTACGAAATCAGTATCCGACCTTACAGTTAATGTTGCGGATCATGACTGCGTTCAAACCCAGCAAGATCGCATGAGCCGATCCTAGCTTCAAGAACGTCAGTTGCCCTTGGAGCATCGATAGTTGTTCGTTCGCCCAATCAACTCGTCAACCTGAGCGTCAAGTGACTGCACATCGGTGCTCACGCGGGCATAACCGTAGATCATTTCAACGACCTATTTTGTACATAATCGCGCGTTCCCGACCTTCGGACGTTCGGGCCCGGATCAGGCTGCGTTCAAACTCAGCAAGTCCACCGAGAACGGTCGGTAACATTATGCACAGCATAAGTTATTGGAAAAACGATCTCGATGCTGGCTTAGGTATCGAGGCTTCGCTGACCGGGCTGCCGCTTTCTTCGATCTTTGAGAGTTGTCGGCTTAAGCGGCGGCGCCGGACGAAGAATCCAATCGTCGAGTTGAGAGCCCGCATGCTGGACGACATCACCGGTGCGCTGATCGACTCTGGCCTGGTCATACGAAAGTTGGTCGAGTTTAGGGGATCAAATGCTGGCGTATAGCCTGGGCCACCGCGTGGATTCGGTCGTGTACTCCCAGTTTGGCTTCAGCCTTCTTGATATGGCTGCGGATAGTTTCCGGACCGAGTTCGAGGTCCGCAGCGACGTCTTTGGTTGGTCGCCCAATCGAAAGTAAGCGCAGCACAGCAAGTTCACGGGCCGTCAGCGCGGCACCCTTACCGATTCGGGCGACCTGCGGTCCCATGAGTGTTTGTAGACGAATGGCAGCAAACGTCGCTCCCATGGATAGAACGGCACGAGCCTCTTCGGAGAGGGACAAAACTTTTCCCGACCAAAATACAACTATCCAACGGCCGCCCACGGGACAATGCAGGCCATCGCGCATTCCGTACTTCTGCGCAAGTTCGATGGGCCAACGATCGACCCCCAGCGGCTCAAGCGTTCGCATCAATTCAGACATCGTGAATGGCGCGATAGAGTATTGTGCAAACGTGATGCCGGGGCCCGGATGACCTCGGGTTAGTTCGATATGTTCGTCCCACCACCCTACAGGTGCGCTCTTGTGGAGGAAGACGGTCTTGCCCACTTCAAGGCCGCTAAAGTCGCCCCATCGCACCGGTAGCAAGAGGGCGCCCAACACATTAAGCGGGGTGGCTCGATGCGTTGCCCTCTGCAAGCCGTCCAAGACCGCGTCGGGCGTATCGAGCGTTTTGATACTGCTCGCAAACTGCAGCATTTCCGCATTGAGTTTTAGAACATCCGATGGCATCTCAACATTCCTTCAGCGGGTTATCTGAACCCCCCAGACTCGTGCAGATGGCCCAGAGAAACGGAATTTTCCAGAACGGACAATTGAAACTGACTTGCCCGAAAACTAGGCAGCAAACGCAGAGGCAGACGCCCCGCAGAAGGTTGAACCACCTTCGGCTTGTTCGCGCGCGGAGATCACCGCGATGGCGTGCGGGCTGCCGCTTTCTTCTCTTTTCTTCATCTCGATAGCACAAGGGCGAAAAGCGCTCAGCGACGAGTTTGTCGCAAAGATCAGAGCGAAACATCGCGCGACTGCGTCAATTGGTATTCATACCGGGGTTGCGCGAGTTCACCGGTCGGTCATAAATCTGCGCCATATGCAATTGGGTGACAGATTGGTCAGCCTGCGTATCATGCCCGCAGCCGCCTCGGCATTCGCACACCTCTTCCAGTCATCATCGCCCCGAGACCCTCGCGACTTTGCTGGTGCCATATCCACCCGCTTTTCAGCCGCGCATCGAGTTCGATTAATCGGAGTGAGCGCTATTTCACTCGGGCAGGATGCTTTCATGAAGTCCTCGGCCTTCGCGGAGGCGGCCTTGAGTTCAAACGAGGCCCTCTGTTCTTCGCTCGGCTGGAGCGTCTTCTCAATGCAATTCATCGACAGGCCGGCTAGAGGGGGGTGCAACGCCGCTGCAATATCAGTTGGATTTTCGGCTCGGGCGGCCGAAGGAGAAGACGTTTTCCGCATCGGTGGCAGAGCCGGTTCCCGTGGTGGTGCCCCTGTCAATCTGTTTCCGCTCTCAGGTGACCCCGAGATCACCCGGCGAAGGGAAGCCAAGACTGAGTCCGCTCGACATTGCATCGCAAACTTCAACAGGCACAGCGCCTAACCGGACGTGGAGGCTGCGCACGGCGCCACGTTGAAGTACCAAAAACTTGTGGGTGCCGCGATTCGCGCTCAAGGTTCGCGAGGGGGAGACGTACGCCCAGGAACAATGATTACTTCTGTGGCGTTCCTCGCCATCAGCAATGGAGGGAATCATCTATGGCGAAGTTAGCGCTTCTCGCGGCAGCCGCTCTTACGCTCTCGATGGGCGAAGCCGACGCCCTCAGTCGCGTCGTCAAGGATGCGTGCATGTCGGACTATGCGGCTTACTGCAACGGCCTGAAAGTGGGGACGGCCGCGCTAAGGTCGTGCATGAAATCTCATCGCCACATGCTGAGCCAGACATGTATCCTCGCACTGGGCTCTTCGAGCGAAGTCACCAAAGAGGAAATCCGACAATACAAGCGCGAGATGCACAAAGAGTAAGACGCGCTCGGCAGCGGCTAAGGTCTACCGGCTCGCACAGCAGTTCGATAGCGCTTCATAAGGGCTTTGGGACCCGGTTCTCTGACCGTACTCGCGGCCGCCTCCGTCTTAAACCAAGCGCGCCCAAGCGCGGTGCCATTTTCTAGCCCTGGATATTTCAAGCCGCGCGATTGCGTTCGCGCTTGGCAGCCTTGGCCGCGCGTTTAGTGGCATTTCGCGTTTCGCGTTGGTTGGCGACGATTTGTCCTCCGTTGAAGAGCAGTCATAGACATAACCTAGGCGCGCTTCGACGGCCCGATAGTGTATGGGCCGTCG
Source organism: uncultured Alphaproteobacteria bacterium (assembly GCA_963833715.1). Lineage (GTDB taxonomy): Bacteria > Pseudomonadota > Alphaproteobacteria > Rhizobiales > Hyphomicrobiaceae > Hyphomicrobium_B. The sequence continues at coordinate 90,093 of CAWHZB010000011.1, read as the reverse complement.
CCTCACCCAGGCTGCGGCATTTCGGGACTATTGATCAATCGCAGGAATGGCGTCGCTTCCATGCGGTCTGCTCGGAACGCCCCAGGGCGCAGAACACCCGGGTGTTCATACACGAGGGCTTCCGGTTCCCTGGATCCGAGGACTTCTTCTTTTTTCATCCTCGCCATCCGGAAGTGAAAAGGTCCGGGAGAAGCCACCAGCGCCATTTGAGGAGAACGACCTGTGCGAGGAAGCGGAGTGTAGCGCAGCCTGGTTAGCGCACCAGTCTGGGAGGCTTTCGGACGGCAAGCACGCTTGCCAACCAAGCCAAATCCGCTACCTATGTGCTACCTAATTGCCTTGAGCGAGGGGTTCAGGTTTCTTTGAAACCCTGAAACATTGGTCGGGGCGACATGATTCGAACACGCGACCCTCTGCTCCCAAAGCAGATGCTCTACCAGGCTGAGCTACGCCCCGACACCGGCCCTCATGTGCAGCTTTCGCAATCCCAGGTCAAGGCGAGCGGCGTCAAATCGGCCCGCGACGCATTTCAGTGCACCGGGTCTCCGGCAAATAGCCGATAGCGTACCCTGTCACCGGGCTTGATCCCGAGCCTGGAAGCCGCACCGCCCGCAATTTCGAGTACCGCAGACACCGCAGAACCCGACTGGATGACGCGATCCGACAGTGGCTCGGCGCGCTCCTCGATGCGAGCGATCGTTCCGTCCGGCCGGATGAACAGCATATCGAGCGGGATGTATGTGTTGCGCATCCACATCGAGAGAGACCGCGGAGTGCCGTAAGGAAAGAGCATGCCTTCACCGTCGTCAAGGCGGGTGCGAAACATCAGCCCGAGCGCCTTCTCCTGAGCCGTCGCCGCCACCTGGATATTGAAGGTATGCCCCGCTCCACCGCCGGCCGGCTCGATCGTCAATTTGTCCTGGCGCATTTTTGCTTGCGCGGCAGGCACGAACTGGAAGACGGCGGTCACCGGATATGATGCGGACAAAACAAAGAGGGCCACGCAGATCGCGGCCCTCTTTGTAAAACTTGACACCACAGTTGCTCTCCTTCCCGTACTAATTACGGGACGGAAGCCCCGTAGGTACGCCATCCGGCCTGAGCTCGGCGGCCATGCAGCCTTTCGATCCATATCCCCAGCGGACCTGAACGATCTGGCCGGGCCTGAGCTCCGTAAAGCCGAACCGCCGTAACGTCTCCATGTGGCAGAAGATATCGGGCGTCCCCTCGCCGCGTGTCAAGAAGCCGAAGCCGCGAACGCGATTGAACCACTTTACGTAGGCCCTCTCCCAATCGCTTTCGGGCTGTACGATCACGTGCGTGCGCTGCGGAAGCTGAGACGGGTGAATGGCCGTGCTCTCGTCCATGCTGAGAACGCGGAAGGCCTGAATGCCCTTCGGCCGCCGCAACACCTCGCAGTGTACGCGAGCGCCTTCGTAAGCGGTCTGGAAGCCACCGGCCCTGAGGCACGTAACGTGAAGAAGTATGTCCGGCAGGCCATTGTCCGGCACGATGAAGCCGTAGCCTTTCGAAGCGTCAAACCATTTGATCATGCCAGCGATCTCGAAGACCTCGAGTGCTGCGTCGTCCATCAATTCGGGCCCGGTAGAATCCGGTTGCAAAAAACCCGTAAGATCGGGACGCTTTGTATCCCCCATCACTTGATACCCCGCATACATTGCGTAAACGATAGTCACATTACTTGGTCCCGCGGCACCCGCATGTTCGATTCCGGAAGAGCCCTCTTCAGAATCGAAACACCAGCGCCACATCGCGAAGCAGCGCAAACCATAACACTGGCTTTGGCGAGAGCCAGTAGCATTTTTTAACCGTCCCTCTTGACGCTCTGTTGCCGCCACTCAATCCACATCGCTTCGTGCTACTTAAACATCTGATAGAGCGCATACAAAACTGGATCGTAAATCATCCCCAGGTTCGGTATTGTGCCGAAACGCAGCAAAATCTCATCCACACCCTGGGATTATTTTTTCTTGAGACGGGCGCTCTCAAAGTGATTCGATTGAGTCGTTGATTCGCAGCTGATTTGCTGGCTCGGTCGTGTGCCGCAAGAAAATTTTCCAGCACTTCTGCACAGGTGCGTCAAAACGGGTCGTTCGCATTGACTCGTGGCCTACAACGTTTTCAAAGCACAGTGTGGCCGCCACGCCTCTACGCCTTTTTCGACGCCAGACCGAAGCGTGAAACGAGCCCCATTCCTTGGGTATTGAGGGAGTTATCGATGCGCTATCTGCATACGATGGTTCGAATCCGCGACATCGATCAGAGTCTGAGATTCTATCGCGATGGGCTTGGGCTCATCGAGATTCGGCGCACCGAAAACCAAAAAGGCCGCTTCACGCTGTTTTTCCTTGAGGCGCCCGAGGATGAAGACCTGACGCTGAGCGACAAGGCACCGATACTCAAATTCACCTACGGCGCGGCGCGCAATTTCGGCCATCTCGCCTTACCACCGAAAGAACCGCGGGTGTCGATGCCGAACACGGGCACGTGGTGAGCGAAGAGACGCACGCAATAGTCCGCGACATCGCCATCGTTGGAGCAGGTCCTGCCGGCCTCTTCGCGGCGGAGATCATCGCACGCCACGGCCATCGCGTGACGGTCTACGAGCGCATGCCGTCGGTTGCGCGAAAATTTCTGCTCGCCGGCCGCGGCGGACTTGAATCTGACGCACAGCGAGCCTCTCGAGGCATTTCTCGAGTCCTACGGTCGTGACGCGAGTGAGGTTCGCGCCGCTGTCGAGTCCTTTCCGCCGGCGAAGCTGATCGCATGGGCCAACGACCTCGGTGCGAATACGTTCGTCGGCACGAGTGGCCGCATCTTTCCGCAGGCGATGAAAGCGTCTCCTCTCTCTGCGAGCTTGGCTCAGGCGGCTCGATGGCATCGGCGTCACCATCAAGACGCGGCATCTGTGGACCGGCTTAGCGCCATCCTGCGGATTGCTGTTCCGGACCGCTGAGAGAGCCGCGATTACGATCGATGCCGACGCGGCGTCTGCTCGCGCTTGGCGGCGCCAGCTGGCCGAAGCTCGGCTCGGACGGTCAGTGGGCCGAAATTTTCGCCGACGCGGATATCACCGTCGTGCCGCTTGCACCTGCCAACTGCGGAGTGCTCGTAACGTGGTCCGATGTCTTTCGCTCGCGCTTCGAAGGCGCCGCTCTTAAGCGCATCGCGTTGACGATCGGCGGCGTCACGCAACGCGGTGAGGCGATCGTGACGCGCAATGGTCTCGAAGGCGGTGCGGTCTACGCTCTCGGTCCCCACATTCGAAGCGCATGCGCGGCTGCAAAACCCGCGACCCTCGTCATCGATCTCAAACCGGATTTGTCGGTTGCAGAACTCGCCCGGCGACTGGAGAAGCGGCGCGGCAGTGACACGATGACGAACCACCTGCGCAAAGCCGCGCATCTCGACCCCGTCGCCATCGGCCTGCTTCGCGAGACGGAGCTGCCTGAAGGAGCCGAGGCGCTGGCCGTGCGCATCAAGGCCTTGCCGCTGATCGTCACCGGCCTTGTAAGGCATCGAACGGGCCATTTCGACCGCTGGGGGCGTCAGTTGGGGCGGTTTAGATCAAGCCTTTGATGATCAAGGCCAGACCCGGCATCTTCGTTGCGGGCGAGATGCTCGACTGGGAGGCGCCGACCGGCGGCTATTTGCTGCAGGCTTCGTTCGCGACAGCGGCCGTCGCCGCAAATGGTTTGCTTGCCTGGATCGCGGCGCGCGAATTACGACGATAGAATCCGCAAGCCGTGGATTTTCATTCCGCTACCCGCCATCGCTGCAAAAATGCCATCCGCCCAAGATTAAGAAATAATATCCTATTTACGTGGTAGAACTGGCTTCTCAGGAGAATGTTTTGCTCTTATGTATGCGGCAGTCGGAGGTTCTCGATGATTTTGTTCGAAGCATCCGCGCCCGCTCCGCGCGAGGCGCCGGCCGATGCTCATTCCGCGTCGCAGCAAACGCTCGCAGCCGATCTCGATCGCAAGCTCTCCGGGCTCAAGACGCTCGAAGAGCGGGTGGTCGCCATTCGCGCTGCCATCGAGGGCCCGGTCGCGCTTTCGTCGAGTCTCGGCATCGAGGATCAGGCTATTACCCACGCCATCGCAACGAGCGGCGCGGCGATCGACATCTTCACACTCGACACCGGCCGGCTCTTCCCCGAGACGCTCGACACGCTGTTCGAGACCGAAGGCAAGTACGGCATCAAAATCCGCGTGATGTTTCCCGATGCCGGCGAGGTTGAAGAGCTGGTTTCGAACGATGGCGTGTACGGTTTTCGCTATTCGGTTGAGGCGCGCAAGGCGTGCTGCGAAGTTCGCAAGGTTCGGCCGCTCAACCGGGCGCTCAAAGGCGCTGCAGGGTGGATCACGGGCCTCCGGCGCGAGCAGTCGCAAGGCCGGTCGCACGTTCCGTTCGCCGCCTACGACGCGGCGCAGAAACTCATCAAGCTGAACCCGATCGCCGACTGGACCTTGGCAGATCTCGAAGCCTACGTGGCGGCGAACAAGATCCCGATCAACGCGCTGCACGCCAAAGGCTTCCCGTCCATCGGGTGCCAGCCATGCACACGCGCGATCAAGCCGGGCGAAGACATCCGGGCGGGCCGCTGGTGGTGGGAAAACGAGAACGGCAAGGAGTGCGGGCTGCACACGCAGGCCGAAGATCCGGGGTTTGAACCAAAGGACCGCGCCGCATGACGGTTTCGCCTTCCCATCTCGATCTCCTCGAAGCGGAGAGCATCCATATTTTTCGCGAGGCGGCGGCGCAGTTCCGTAAGCCAGTGTTGCTCTATTCAATCGGCAAGGACTCGACCGTTCTGCTGCACCTCGCCAGGAAGGCGTTCTTTCCGCAAGCCCTGCCGTTTCCGTTGCTCCACGTCGACACGACGTGGAAGTTCAAAGAGATGATCGCGTTCCGCAACAGAACGGCGAAACAGCTTGGCCTCGAATTGATCGTCCACACGAACGAGGACGGCATCAGGCGCGGCATCAATCCGATCGATCATGCGCCGTCCATCCATACCGATGTCCTGAAAACGCAGGCCTTGAAGCAAGCCCTCGACAAATATGCTTTTGACGCCGCGTTCGGCGGCGCCCGCCGCGATGAAGAAGCGAGCCGCGCCAAGGAACGTGTGTTCTCTTTCCGCGCTTCCGGCCATCGCTGGGATCCGCGCCGGCAGCGCCCCGAGATGTGGCACCTATTGAATGGCCGCCTCGGCACCGGCGAAACGGTGCGCATCTTCCCAATGTCGAATTGGACCGAGAAGGACGTCTGGCGCTACATCCTGCGTGAGAAGCTCGAGGTCGTGCCGCTGTACTTCGCCGCCGAGCGGCCGACGATCCTGCGCAATGGCCAACTGCTGATGCAGGACGATGCCAGGCTGCAGCCCAAGGCGAATGAAAAGGTCGAGATGCGGAAAATTCGATTCCGTACGCTCGGAGATTATCCGCTGACCGCGGCTGTCGAATCCGACGCCGACACGATTGAAGCGGTCGTCGCAGAAACCGTCAATGCGCAAACATCGGAGCGCGAGGGCCGGCTCATCGACCATGATCAAGTCGGCGCGATGGAGAAGAAAAAGCAGGAAGGCTACTTCTGATGACGGTGCATACATTGCCAAAGGCCAAGTCCGCGCCCCGCGTAACCCCGAACCTCGTGCGCGAACTCGGCGGCATCGTCCATCTCTTGACGTGCGGCTCGGTCGATGACGGCAAGTCGACGCTGATCGGGCGCATGTTGTGGGATGCTTCCGATCTTTATGAGGATCAGCGCGAGAACGTGCGTCGCTCCGGACGTAAGGCTGCCGGCACCGATCAGCCCGACTATCTCGATGCTGCTCGACGGTCTTGTCGCCGAGCGCGAGCAGGGCATCACCATCGATATCGCGTGGAAATATTTCGATACCGACACGCGCCGCTTCGTCATCATCGATTCACCAGGCCACGAGCAGTACACGCGCAACATGGCGTCCGGCGCTTCGCACGCCGACGTTGCGATCGTGCTCGTCGACGCGCGCTCCGGCGTCAAAAAGCAAACGAAGCGACACGCGGCGATCCTCGATCTCGTCGGCGTCAAGCACGTCGTGCTCGCGGTCAACAAGATGGATCTCGTCGGCTGGTCGGAAGACGTGTTCCGCAAGATCGAGGCGGACTTCCGCACGCTTTGCTGGAAATTCAACTTCTGGGACGCGTCGGCAATTCCGCTTTCTGCGGTTTACGGCGACAACGTTTCGTCGCTCTCGAAGAACATGACTTGGTACACCGGCCAGACGCTCATCCAGCATCTTGAAAAGGTGCCGAGCCGGGCCAGCGAAGCTGGATCGGTGTTCCGCCTGCCGGTGCAGACGGTGCTGCGTGACGGGCAGGATTTTCGCGGGCTCGCGGGCACAGTCACTTCGGGCTCGGTCAAGGTCGGCGACGTGGTGACGGACGCTTTGAGCGGCGCCGGCGGTAAGGTCGTACGCATCGCGACGATGGGCGGCGATCTCGAAAGCGCCTCTGCCGGACAGGCGGTTGCGCTGCAGCTCGATATCGATATCGACGTGTCGCGCGGCGCCGTACTCTCGTCGCCCGAGATGCGGCCAGTTGCAGCGCAAACGATCGAAGCGCGTTTCGTCTGGCTTTCGGAGGATGCGTTCAGCCCGGCGGCCGGCTATCTGCTGCGCACGTCGACCGATCTCATTCCGGTCTCGAACATCGAAATCAAGGCGCTGCTCGATCTCGAAACGATGGCCTCGCACCCGGCGCGCAGCTGCGCAGCAAACGACATCGCCATCGCCAAGATTTCTCTCGGGCGCGCGGCGGCCATCGACGTATTCTCGGAGACGCCGGAGACCGGAACGCTTCTGCTCGTCGATTCCGTTTCTGGCGCGACCGTCGCCGGTGGCATCGCCAGCGCTGTCAACGCCAAGGCAGAGGCGCCCACCGAAGGTCACTTCGTGCTGAAGCGGGACATGCTCGCGAATGGCATAAATCGCGATCTGTCGATGAGTTCGAGAGACCGCGAAGAATTCATGCGCCGCGCAAACGAGGTGGCGATCATACTTCGCGCTGCCGGTGTTCCCGTCGCCATCGAGCCACCGCCGCCCATCGACGATGGGATGGACCCCGGTCTCTAACCACAGCATCGCGCCAGCGATGTTTCGTATCAACCTACAGTCTGCACGAAACCTCCCGCCGTCATCGACACGAGAATTTCTGCAATTGCGGAAGCGGCTGTTCTCGCGTACGTCATCATGTCCCCGCCAGTACGGAATCTAATGCCCGAATTTGATCTTCAAATTTTATGGCCGATGGTCATTTTGGGCGGCTTCGTCGTCGGATTCCTGGTCGGAATGACGGGCGTCGGCGCGGGTTCGCTGATGACGCCGTTTCTCATCGCAAAAATCGGCGTGTCGCCGACACTGGCTGTGGGCACCGACCTGCTTTTCGCGTCGATTACGAAAGCATCGGCCGCTTGGCCGCATCACACGTTCGGCAATGTCAATTGGCGTCTCGTCGGATGGCTCGCAACTGGCAGCGTGCCGGGTTCGCTCGCGATGCTGGGGCTGTTGCGGTATCTCGATCCCGATACGTCGAGCATGAGCCTGTTCATCAAGGAAGCGCTCGTTGTTGCGCTACTGCTGAGCTCGCTCGCAATTCTTATCTATCCAATTATAACGCGCGGCGGCTCGCAAGTCGTCGAGCCGACGAACGTGCCCGTCCGCCGCCTGCCGACCCTGCTGCTCGGGCTCGTCCTTGGCTCAGTCGTGACGCTGACCTCGGTCGGTGCCGGAGCCATCGGCGTCGTGATTTTGACTCTGCTCTATCCGACGTTGAAGACGCCTCGTCTGATCGGCACCGACGTCGTCCACGCCGTGCCGCTGACCCTTGTTTCAGGCCTCGGGCATATGTCCATCGGGAATGCGAGCTTCGCGCTGCTCGGCCTGCTGCTTGCCGGTTCGCTGCCGGGCATAGCCATAGGCTCGCGCCTCACCGGCATCCTGCCGGACTGGGTGCTCAGGATCTCCCTTTCGGTGATCCTGTGCTTCGCGGCCTATACGCTGTCGCATAAAACCTGAGATGAAGCCCGCTTGTCAGGCGAGCGTGACGTCAGCGTGGAATTGATTGCTGACGAGAGTCGGCTTCACGTAGCCGGCGCGGATGGTGAAATCGCCAAAGCGCTCGCCCTCGTTCCGTTCCTTTGCATAGCGGCAAAGGATCGGCTCAAGCAGCGCTAGCGCCCGGGCTTCATCGACGTCCTGGGCGTAGAGCTTGTTCATGCGCGTGCCGTCAAAGGCTGCGCCGAGATAAAGATTGTAGAGACCAGGCGATCGCCCAACGAATCCGATTTCGGCGAGATACGGCCGCCCGCAGCCGTTCGGGCAACCGGTCATGCGGATGACGATATCGTCATCGCGCAAGCCTGCCTTGTCCACGAGATCTTCGATCTTCGTAATAAGCGTCGGAAGATACCGCTCGCTCTCGGCAAGGGCTAGCGCGCACGTCGGCAGGGCCACGCACGCAATGCTGTTCCTGCGTAAACCCGACGATGTCTCGAGCGACACGTTGATGCGCCGCGAGCACCTGCTCGATTTTGGCTTTCGAACGGGCGGTGACATTCGCCAAGATGACGTTCTGGTTTCCCGTCAGCACGAAATCGCAGATGTCGAGATCGGCGATCTCGCGAAGAGCAGAGCGTAATTGATGCTCGGGCGTGTCCTTGATGCGGCCGTTCTCGACGAACAGCGTCAGGTGCCACTTCTTCTTGTCCTGACCCTGACGCCAGCCGATGAAGTCGCCGGTGCGCTCGAACTTGTAGGGACGAGGCGTGCCCAATGAATAACCCAGGCGCTTTTCGACTTCGGCGCGAAAATTGTCGAGCCCGCGGTCTTCGATCGTGTACTTGAGGCGCGCCCGCGCCCGATTGGACCGGTTACCCCAGTCGCGCTGCACAGTCACAATCTTTTCCGCGACGTCGATCACCTGGTCCTGCGAGCAGAACGCCATCACGTCGCCGAGGCGCGGAAATGTTTCCTGCACGCCATGCGTCATCCCCATGCCGCCGCCGACGGTCACGTTCCAGCCCACGAGCTTGCCGTTTTCGACGATGGCGATGAAGCCGCAGTCATGCGCGAAAACGTCAACATCGTTGTCCGGCGGCACCGCGAAGACGAACTTGAATTTGCGTGGCAGATAGCGCGGACCGTAAATCGGCTCGCTTTCAGGCGTCGCGGTCTCCTTTCCGATGATCTGCTCTCCGTCCAGCCAGATCTCGTGATAGGCGCCGGTCTTCGGCAGCATGTGAGCGCTCGTCCGCTGCGCGAGCTCGTAGGCTTCGTGATGAATCTTCGAAAGGTAGGGATTTGCGACCGACATGACGCCGCGAGTGACGTCGCCACACGCCGCAATCGTGTCGAGACATGCGGCGTTGATCGACTGCATCGTGCGTTTGAGGTTCGATTTGATGACGCCATGAAACTGGAACGTCGCCCTCGTCGTCACGCGCAGCGAATGGTTCGCATACGTCATGGCGATGTCATCGAGCTGCCGCCACTGCGCCGCCTTTACCAAGCCGCCGGGAATTCGCAAACGGATCATGAACATGTAGGCCTTGTCGAGCTTCTTCTTGGAGCGCTCGCCGCGCACGTCGCGGTTGTCCTGCATATATGAGCCGTGAAACTTCAGAAGCTGGAAGTCGTCTTCCGAGATCGCTCCCGTCTCCACGTGCGTCAGCCCATCAGCGATCGTGCCACGAAGGAACCGGCTCTTGTCTTTCAGGAATTCGCTTTTCGAAGGCTTATCGTCGTCCGTCATTGCCGTCCTCGTCGGACCAAACCGGTCCTGGCAGTTGTCTTTCTTTTAAGTAGAAGCGGGCCGGCTCAATAGACGTCGCGCTGATAGCGTCCGGCCTTGGTCAGTTCTTTCAATTTGGCGCGGCCCGCCTCTTCGTCGCCCTTCGCGGGTTCAGCGAGGATCTTGACGAGCGTCGCGTCGACATCCTTGGCCATGCCCTTCTCGTCACCGCAAACGTAGAGATGCGCGCCGTCCTGAAGCCATTTCTGGAGCTCCGCGCGCCGTTCCCACAAGCGATGCTGAACATAGATCTTTTCCGGCTGATCGCGCGAGAATGCAACGTCAATTCTGGAGAGATCGCCGGACGCCAGATAATCCTGCCACTCGAGCTGATAGAGGAAGTCGTTGGTGAAGTTGCGCTCGCCGAAGAACAGCCAGCTCTTGCCCTTCGATCCGGTCGCGACGCGCTCTTCGACAAACGCCCGATAGGGCGCGATGCCAGTCCCGGCGCCGATCATGATGATCGGCGTATGGCCATCGGGCGGCAAGCGGAAGTGCCGGTTCGGCTTGACGTAGAGCCGCGCCGTCGCGCCGACCTTGCGCCGTTCGCCGAGATAGGTGGACGAGACGCCCTTGCGCACCTTGCCGTGGGATTCCCAGTGCACCGCGCCGACCAAAAGATGCGCCTCGCCAGGATGCGCCTTGAGGCTCGAAGCAACTGAATAAAGCCGGCCGGGAAGCGGCCGCAGCAAGCCCGTCAATTGGTCTGCCGTCAGCTTCTCCGGATAGGCTTCGAAGAGATCGATAAGCTGACGGTCGGCCGCAAACTTCGGATAAGCCTCGCCTTCGAGCAATGCCTTGACGTCCGCACGACCTGTTGACCTTTGCATAATTTTCAACGAGCGCCCGCGACAGCGTCGTCACGTCGTAGGATTTCTGCAGCTTGAGCAGCAGCGCCGCGTCGGATGCGAGCCCGACGGTTTTTAGCAGTTCGTCGACGAGAGCAGGATCGTTCTCCGGAAGAAGTCCGATGGCATCGCCGGGTTGATAAGTGAACGCCGGCGTGTCGAATGCGAATTCGGCGTGCCACGTCTCGCGCGTCGAGCCGGTGCCATTCAAATTCACCAGCGCTGAGATCTCTGCTTCGAGTGGGCGCTCGTCTGTAAATTGCGGCTCGTCATCATCGAGTTGAACCGCTGCACCACCGAAATCGACATGCACAACGGTGCCGCCAGCCGGCGCTGCTTCCGCCGGGGCCAGCTTGGCGAGCGTGCCCTCGGTCCATTCCGCCGCCTGCTTGGCATAATCAAGATCGAGGTCGACGCGATCGGCAGCGCGCGAGGCACCCAGTTCTTCAAGCCGCGCGTCGATGGCCTTACCAACTCCGCAGAAATTGGCATAGGCCGTGTCGCCGAGTGCCAGGACCGCGAAACGCACGCCGTCGAGGCGCGGCGCCTTATCGCTCATCAGCTCCTGATAGAAATCAACGGCTCGGGATGGCGGATCGCCCTCGCCCCACGTTGCGGCGTAGACGACAAGATTTTTCGCCTTGGCGAGAACCGCCATGTCCGCGTCCGCCATATCGAAGACTTTGGCGTCGAGACCGTTCTTCTGAGCGACTTTCTTCGCCTTGTTGGCGAGCGCTTCGGAGTTGCCGCTTTCGCTGGCATAAAGGATCGTCAGCGGTGCCCGCGGTTTGGCCGCCGGAGCCGCCGGAAGCACGCCGCCGCCCTGGGCCGCCTCGAAGCCCGCGAAGAAACCTGCCAGCCAGGAGCGCTGCTGCGGAGTTGTCCTAGCAACGACCTTGTTCAGCATGTCGATGTCTTCCGGCAAGAACGGCGCATTCCTCGGAAGCAGGGGTGTCACGGTCACAGAAGGCTCTCCTAGTAAGGTTTTGGACCGGCATGCTCAAAGCGGGTGCGTAGCGCGCTTTGTATGACCGGAAAAACCCCCAAGCCGGCTCGCCTCGCGAGGCCAAACCAGCAATGTTGAAGCTCTATCATTAAGAGGCTGCTTAACCCGCAGGTCGGCATGCAATAGCCCATCCCGTTGGCCCGCGCGTCTATATGGAGCGGCAATAGACTATTTTGGAAGATTTTTCTACTTCTCTGCGTCATTCTACCCCAAACAAGATAATATTTTCTAAGTTCCGGGCCCAGACGTGGTTTCTGGGTACTGGCGGGTTTACTGCATCCCGGGGAAAACAGTAGCCTGAAACCACGGTTTCAGGGTGGCTTCGCAACCGCAGAAGCTTGCCGCGAAGGGCTGCATTGCTGCCTGACCTCAATGCAGTTCGCCGTCGCGAACGCCCACACGCAGACGTGAAGCGCATTGATTTGAAAAGAAGCCGACGAATATGATCTCTAAGAAACAACGCGGTGTGGCCTTGACTTTGATTGGCCGATCCGCAGATTGGTGCCCGCACAAAAAAAGTGTCTGCATCAGTCGGGTGGGCCCTCGGCGGGGCTTGCATGGATAGAAAGCAGCCCTACGCTTTGGAGGAAACACGATGAAGATCTGGACGAAACCTGAAGTTCGCGAGCAGGAAGTTGGCCTCGAAGTGACGAGCTACCTGCCGGCCGAAATCGACGTCATCTAAGTCTTGATGTCTTCGGTCTCACTACTTGTGAGACACCGGCGCGGCGGTCGATGGCCTCATCGGCCGCCGCAGCCGTTTGACCTCTCGAAAAAATGAGAGCGCTGCCGGCTTCGGCGAACCGGATCGCGTAACCATATCAAAATCGATGATCATCAAGGTTCTCGGGTCCGCCGCTGGGGGAGGATTTCCGCAGTGGAACTGCAACGGTTTGCACTCCGCCAACGTGCGGGCCGGCGTCGCGGGATACAAAGCAAGGCTGCAATCTTCGCTCGCCGTTTCTGCGGACGGCGTGAACTGGGTATTGCTTAACGCTTCACCCGACATCCGCCAGCAGATTAACGAGACACCGGAACTGCACCCGGTGAAATCTGGGCCGAAGCGCAATTCGCCGATCAAGGCCGTCGTCGTCACCAATGCCGACGTCGATCATATCACCGGCCTCATCAGCCTGCGCGAAGGCCAGCCATTTTCGATCTATGGATCTGACCGGGTTCTCGCGACCCTCAATGCCAATTCGATCTTCAACGTCTGTAATCCGCACCTGGTGCCACGCGTCGTGTTCGAACTCGACAAGCCGACTCACCTGAACGGCGCCGGGGATGATCTCGGCCTGACGGTCGAAGCTTTTGCGGTGCCGGGCAAGGTCGCGTTGTTTCTCGAAAAGGGCGATGCGGGCAGCAACTTCGGAAGCCGCGAGGGCGACACGATCGGACTAAAGATCACCGACGCGAAGACCGGCAACGCGTTCTTTTATATTCCGGGCTGCGCGGAGATTGATGCGCCGCTTGCCGACCGAATTCGCGGCGCTGAACTCGTTTTCCTCGACGGAACGCTTTTCACCGACGATGAAATGGTCAGCCAGGGCCTTTCGACGAAAACGGGCAAACGCATGGGCCATATTGCCGTTTCCGGGCCCAACGGTTCAGTCGAGGCTTTGCGGCAGCTCAACGTCAAACGGCGCATTTACGTGCATATTAACAATTCGAACCCGATCTTGGACGAGAACTCTGACGCCCGTAAATTCGTCAAGGCCGCCGGTTGGGAAGTCGGCTTTGACGGCATGGAGGTCCGCCTATGAACCCGGTCAGTCTCGAGAGAAAGAATGCCGAGCGGCGGGACAACGAGCCGCCGATGCCGACGGCCGACTTCGAAGCCGCAATCCGCGCCGTCGGGCCAGAGCGCTATCACGATCTGCATCCCTTCCATCACCTGTTGCACGGCGGCAAGCTGAACAAGGGGCAAGTGCAGGCGTGGGCGCTGAACCGCTACTGCTATCAATCTGCCGTGCCGCGCAAGGACGCGGCACTAATCAGTCGCGTGCATGATCGTGAACTGCGTCGCGCTTGGACCCACCGCATTCTCGATCACGACGGTCTGCCCCCGGACGAGCCCGGCGGCATCGAGCGATGGCTTGTTTTAACCGACGGCCTGGGCCTCGATCGTGATTACGTCATATCGCGTCGCGGTGCGCTGCCCGCAACGATCTTCGCGGTCGAATCCTATGTCACATTCGTGCGCGAACAGCCTCTGACTGTCGCCGTCGCCTCATCGCTGACCGAACTCTTTGCGCCGAAGATTCATAAAGAGCGCATCTCCGGCATGCTCGAGAATTACGATTTTATCGACGACAAGGTGATGGCCTACTTCAAGCGCCGCCTAACGCAGGCGCCGCGCGACGCCGACTTCGCGCTGCAATACGTCTTGAAGAACGCCAAAACGCGTGACGAGCAGGAAGCTTGCGTCGAAGCCGTGCGCTTCAAATGCAATGTGCTCTGGGTCCAGCTCGATGCGCTATATCACGCATATGTCAACGGCAACGTCCCGCCGGGCGCGTTCCGGCCGGAGGCATGAGCATGAACACAGAGCCGCGCACCCGCACAATCATTACCTCGGCATCGAAACCGGCGATGCCGCCGCACATCAAGTTCCGTCACGACGCCGGCCGCGGCCGCTGGCATGTGCTGGCTCCAGAGCGCGTATTCGAGCCAGATCCGATAGCTATCGAAATCTTGAAGCGTTGTGATGGTGTGAGATCGGTCGAGCAAATCGCAAACGAGCTTGCAAAAGACTATAACGCGCCAATGCAAGAGATCCTCGCAGACACTATATCCATGCTGCAGGAACTCTCAGATAAGGGCGTCATCAAAGCCTAGAAAAGTGGGATGCAACGGAGCTGACGTCATGAACGAAATAGCGCCGATGGAGCAGTTCTCCGATACGCCCGTACAAGCGGCTTGCGCACGCGCGCCGGTGGGGCTGTTGGCCGAACTCACGCACCGCTGTCCGCTGCAGTGCCCCTACTGCTCAAACCCACTCGAGCTCGAGCGGGTCAACACTGAGCTGACAACCGCCGAGTGGCAGGACGTCATGCGCCAAGCGGGCGCGCTCGGCATCCTGCAAATCCATCTGTCGGGCGGCGAACCGACCGTCCGGAAGGATCTCGAAGACATCGTCGAGGTTGCGGCCAAGGCCGGCCTTTACACCAATCTCATCACGGCGGGCGTGACGCTGACGCGCGACCGCTTGAAGAAGCTGAAGGAGCTTGGCCTCGATCACGTCCAGCTTTCGATTCAGGACGTCGACGAAGCGAACGCAGAGAGAATTTCGGCCTACAAAGACGGGCTTGCGAAGAAGCGGCAGCTCGGCATGTGGGTGCGCGAATTCGATATGCCGCTCACGATCAATGCGCCAATCCACCGCCACAACATCGAGAACCTGCCGAACATCATCAACTTCGCGGTCGAGATGGGCGCCGGACGCATCGAAGTTGCAAACATCCAGTATTACGCCTGGGCGCTCAAGAACCGAGCCAGCCTGATGCCGACGCGCGCCCAAGTCTTGAAGAGCGCCGAGATCGTCGAGGAAGCGAAAGAGCGCCTCAAGGGCATCTTGGTGTTCGACTTCGTCGTTCCGGACTACTACGCAAAGACGCCGAAGCCGTGCATGGGCGGCTGGGGCCGCGGTATCATGAACGTAACGCCGCAAGGCCGCGTGCTGCCGTGCCACGCTGCCGAGTCAATCCCTGGCCTCGAGTTCGACAACGTCAAAGAGAAACGCCTCGCCGACATCTGGCTCAACGGACAGGCTTTCCAGAAATATCGCGGCACGAGCTGGATGAAGGAGCCCTGCCGCAGCTGCCCGCGTGCCGAAATCGATTTTGGCGGTTGCCGCTGCCAGGCGATGGCCTTCACCGGAGATGCGGCGAATACCGATCCTGCGTGCAGTTTCTCGCCTCACCATGCGGCCTTTGTCGCCGCCGCCGAGCGGGAAAGTGCCGTTGCGACGCCACCTGCATTTGTTTATCGCCGCATGAGCGCAGCCAAGCCGGTGCCGGTGAAGTAGGCGACCCGCAAAGCTGCAAAGCTCAAGTGCAATGCAATACTCATCGTTTCGCGGCGGTGCGGCATTCTGTTCGCGGGCAAATTATAAAAAAAATGTCATTTTGCGGGAGCTAAGCTATGACTGCGAGCGTTTCAACGATGTCGCTCGGGCCAAATGGGAAGGAAACTGAGGATGCGCACGTGGGTTCTGACGGTTGCGATGATCGCCGCTTTGCCGGCCGCCGCAATGGCTGCCGATCCAGAGAACGGCAAGACGGTCTTCAATAAGTGCAAGGCCTGCCACCAAGTCGATAAGAACGCTGTCGGCCCGCATTTGGGTGGCGTGGTCGGCCGGAAAGCGGCGCTCGGTGGAAGGGTTTGCTTACTCCGACGCTCTTAAGAAATCCGGCCTCACCTGGGACGAAGCCACCTTGGACAAGTGGCTGCAGGCACCCAGCAAGTTGGTTCCGGGAACAAAGATGATCTTTGCCGGCATCAAGGATGACGACGAGCGCGCCGATCTGATCGCGTATCTGAAGACGCTGCCGCCGGCGAAATAAATTTCAGTCAAATTCGTCGTTCGAAGCGCCGCAAGGACATTCCTTGGCGGCGCTTCTTTTTTGCCATCGTGATCCCGCTTACGGCTCGAGAAACTGAACATCGCTCGTGTCGAGCCTGGCAAGCATCGTCTCGATGGACTGGCCATCAATTCGCAAATCCGGCGCGATGTCCTTCAGCGGAATCAAAACGAACGCTCGCTCCGCAATCAGCGGATGCGGGATGCTCAGGTCCGCCTCGTGCACCTTGAGAGCGCCAAAAGTCAGGATATCGACGTCGATATTCCGTGGCCCCCAGCGCTTCGTACGCACGCGGCCCATTCCGTTCTCGACCGCCTGACAGTGATGCAGGAGTTCACGCGGCGAAAGGCCGGTTTTGATCGCGATGCAGGCATTCACGAACCAGTCTTGATCCGTGACGCCCCAAGGTGCCGTCCGATAGAGCCGTGATCGAGCGACAAGCTCCACCGTTCCATCGGCAGTCAGTCGCGCAATCGCCTCTTCGATGTTGCGAACCCTGTCGCCGAGATTCGAGCCGAGCGCGAGCGTTGCGTCGAACGATTTCATTCGTGAACCTGCACTTCTCGGCCTGCCACTGGCGGCGCTCAATCGTATTTGATGTAAGCAAATCGCTGATCGCCACGCGGCGTGCCCTCGAGGCCCTTGCCTTCCGTACCCGGCTGCCAGTAAACGACTTCCTCGATTTTTTTTGCAAGCTCGAGGTCTTTAGCGGTTATACCCTTGGCGGTATGCGTGATCAGCCGCACTTCCACCCAGGCATAAGATGCGGTGATGTCGGGATGGTGCCAGGCCGCTTCGGCAAGGTGGCCGACAGTGTTAATGACCATCAGCGTGCCTTTCCAGCCTGACGTCTTGTAGGTACGGCGTATCCAGTGGTCTTCCAGCCTCCACGACGGAAGGTTGGTCTCAAGCCACGCCTTGACGTCTGCTTCGTCCATTGGTTTTTCGCGTTCGGCGGTCATCTTGCCCTTACACTCCATTTATCGGACAGTTCTGTCGATAAATTCTACCGCCCCCGGCCCTGCCGACGCAAACCCCCGATGCCGCCGCTAAGAATGCTCGTACAGAAAGGACCGCGCTTCGTGAGGTTTTCACCCGTGACTTCGACCGCAATCCGCGTCACCGCGCCGGCTCGGCTGCATCTCGGATTTCTCGATCTCAACGGCGCGATCGGCAGGCGGTACGGAAGCATTGGCCTCGCGGTGGATCGTCCGGTCACGGACCTGACGCTGACGCAAGCTCGCGAACACTCGGCGAGCGGATTTGAGAGCGAGCGGGCACTGGCGCTCTTGCAAAAATTTGCAACCCAGCAGCAAGGCCGCGGTTACGCGGTTAATATTAGCGAAGCCATACCCGCCCACGCCGGCCTCGGCTCGGGAACCCAGCTGACGCTCGCGATCGGTGCGGCAGTGGCGAAGCTCGAGGGTCGCGAACTCTCGGCCGCCGACCTTGCCGCACTCGGCGAGCGCGGCGCGCGATCGGGCATTGGGCTCTCAGCTTTTGCTTGCGGTGGTTTCATTATCGACGGCGGTCGCGGCTCGCTCGATGCGCCACCGCCGCTGACGCTGCGCGCCGACTTTCCCGAGGACTGGCGCGTCATGCTAATCCTCGATGAAGGGCTCGCCGGCGTTTCGGGAGAAGCGGAAGCGACGGCCTTTGCGGACCTGCCCGAGTTTCCTCAATCCGCGGCGGCCCATATCTGCCATTTGGTTTTAATGAAGCTCGTACCGGGCATGAAAGAATCCGACATCAACGCGTTCGGCTCTGCGCTGACTGAAATTCAAGACATCGTCGGCGGCCATTTTGCGTCAAAGCAGGGTGGCAGCAAGTGGACCAGCGACGCCGTCGGACGCCTGGCGTCTCGCATGCGCGACGAGGGCGCAACTGGTGTCGGGCAAAGCTCATGGGGGCCGACGGGCTTCGCATTCGTCGACAACGCAAAAGCGGCAGATCGCCTCTATCATTCTTTTATCGAAGAAGCTAAAGCCGACCGGCTCGACATCGTAATCGCGCGGGGACGCAACACAGGCGCCAGCATCGAGGCAATGCGAAAATAAGAAAACGAATGGAGATCAAAACACTATGAGTGAGGCCACTCCTATCTTGCATATGCTCGCGCCGCAGAAGCATATGAGCCCATTCGATGTGAACATGGCAGCCGACGCCGGCTACAAAGTCATAGTTCCCTACATCAACGTTGAACTCGGCGAAGTCACGGGTCTCATTCAAGACGCCATTTTCTCGCGGCCGCCAAACTACGGCGTGCGCACCGGATTTTTCATAGGCGGCAAGGATGCGCTTCTCGCGCTCGATATGCTCGACGCTGCGAAAAAAGCGATGGTGCCGCCTTTCGAGTGCTCGGTGTTCGCCGACCCCGCCGGCTCGTTCACGACGGCTGCCGCGATGGTTGCCTGCGTCGAGAAAATCCTAAAGGAAAAGTTCGGTCGATCGTGGAAGGGCGTCAAGGTCGCCGTGTTCGGCGCCACAGGCGTCGTCGGCTTCGCATCCTCGATCATCGCTGCGCTTGAAGGTGCCGATGTCCGCCTCGTCGCACACCGTGGCGTCGAACGCGTCGTCAAGAGCGCCGAAATTGCCAAGGAGCGGTTCGGTGTCGATCTCGATGCCGTCGCCGGCGAAACACCGGAGCAGAAACGCGCCATTATTGCCGATGCCGAAGTGATTTTCGCGGCAGCTGCGGCCGGCGTCCAGGTCGTCACGAAAGAGCATAAGCAGCTAGCGAAGAACCTGTTGGTGATCGCGGACGTCAATGCCGTGCCGCCGCCGGGCGTCGAAGGCATGGAGCTGTTCATGAATGGCGAGAAGCTTCCGGGCTGCGACGCTCTCGGCGTCGGCCCGCTTGCCATCGGCGACATCAAATACAAGTGCGAGTCGGGTCTCTTCAAGCAGATGATCACGTCAGACAAGCCGCTGATGCTCGACTTCCGCCATGCTTATGCGCTCGCGAAACAGCTCGTCGGCCTCGCTTAGCGTGCGGTGGGCCAGCCGGTCCTGATCGCTGCATTCTCCGGGCGGGCGCTTGCGCAGTCCGCCCGGCGTGCCGGTTACGAGCCGCTGGTCGTCGATGCATTCGGCGATCTCGATACGCGCGATGCGGCCGCCGGTGTTTCTCGTCATCGACGGCGCCATGCAGAGAGGCTTCACGACAAAGGCCGTTGTCGCCGCTCTCGATGCGCTCGCCTCTGCCACGCGCGTCCCGCCCATCGGGCTCATTCTCGGTTCCGGTTTCGAAGACAAATCCAGGCTGATAGCGGCTCTCGCCAAACGCTTTCGACTTCTCGGCAGCTCGCCTGAGACGATTGCCGCGAGCAAGGACCCGGCGACTTTTTTTGCCACTCTCGACAAACTGAACATCCCACATCCGGAGACGCGGCTGACGCCACCCGATGGGCCGGTGGATGGCTGGCTCACCAAGCGCACCGGCGGCAGCGGGGGCCGCCACATCCGGGTCTGCCGCGCCGGGAGTGCCGCGCGACGGCGGCGATATTTCCAGAAACAACTCGTTGGCGATCGTCTGTCGATCGGCGGTCTTTTCGCGCCCGGCGGAGCAGAGCTCGTGCTGACGCGGCAATGGATCTCGCCGTCGGCCCAGAATCCTTTCCGCTTCGGCGGTGCCGTGTCTAACCCGGATATCGATCCATCCATATGCCGGCGTCTTGCCGAAGCTGCCTCGAAGGTCGGGACGGCCCTGGGCCTCGTCGGCATGGCGTCGTTCGACTTCATCGTGGCGAACGGGCAGCCGCATCTGCTCGAGGTTAATCCGCGACCCGGCGCCTCTCTCGACGTGCTCGACGACGAGCGCGGCCAATTGTTCGGCGCCCATATTGCCGCTTGTCTCGGCACGCACATGCCAAGCCAGGTTCGTCCAGCCCGGCCGGGACGAGCGATGGCCATTCTGCACGCCGATCGAGGCCCGTTAACTGTCGGAGACATACCTTGGCCGAGCTGGAGCGCCGACCGCGGTGCACAAGGCGCATTCGTTCCGCAGGGAGCCCCGCTTGCCACCGCCTTCGCCGATGCGCCGACGGCTGATGAGGCGCAGCGTCTCGCCGCAGTGCGCTTGGCGGAACTCGAAGACCTGATATACGAACACGCGAAGTCCTGACTCCACTGGAGCTCTCACCCGATGCAATAGTGCAAAACAGCCGAGCGTTTCCGCTCGCGCCGCCAAGCTTGTCGATGCGATGGTCGCCGATGCCGACGCGCTGCGCATATTGGTCACGAAGGGCGAGCACGGCGAGCGCTTGATCGATCTCGGCGGCAGGGCCCTCGGGGGTCTTGAAGCCGGCCGCCGGCTCGGTGAAATCTGCATGGGCGGGCTCGGCACGGTTGCGTTTACCCAAGCATCGGGTGTGCCGAACTGGCCTCTTGGGGTTGTCGTCAGCTCGGCGGATCCGGTCATCTCCTGCCTTGGCAGTCAGTATGCGGGTTGGACCATTCAGGACGAGGCAACGGGCTTCTTCGCCCTCGGCTCGGGCCCGGCGCGGGCGCTAGCGCGCGTCGAAGACCTCTATAAAGAGCTGGGTTACGTCGATCATTTTTCGCAGGCTTCGCTGGTGATCGAGGGCGACAAGGCTCCCCCGCCTGCCGTGCTGACCAAAGTCGCGGAGGCTTGCGGCGTCAATCCGGCGGGCCTCAACGTACTTTTCGCCACCACCTGGAGCCTTGCCGGTACGGTACAGATCGCATCGCGGGTGCTCGAAGTTGCCATCCATAAGGCGCACGCGCTGAATTTCTCGCTGGAAAACATCCTCGACGGGACGGGAACCTGCCCGATCGCGCCGCCATATCCGGAATTCGTCAAAGCCATGGGGCGCACGAACGACGCCATTATTTATGGCGGGCGAATCCACCTATTCGTCAGTGGTCTGGACGCTGAGGCCAAGAGGCTTGCCGACGGACTTCCGTCGAGCTCGTCATCGGCATACGGAAAGCCTTTCGCGCAAATCTTTACAGCGGTCGACGGCGACTTCTACAAGATCGACCCGATGCTTTTTTCACCGGCTAAGGTCATCGTTTCGAACGTCGAGACGGGCCATTCCTTCCGGGCTGGCGAGCTGGCGCCGGAGATCGTCGATGCGAGCTTCCGTTGAAACACCTGCGAAGCCCGTCTCTGGGCTTGGCATTGGTTTGCACCTTGCGCTTCTGATCGAAGAAGGCCGCGGCGAATGGCACGCCCGCCGCATCGTCAGATCGCTTGAGGAAATGGGGGCGCGCGTCACGGTCTCGTCGCTGCCGCATTGCGCCTTCGATACGTCCCTCGCATGCGGGATCGATATTCCGGGCTTCGACGGCGCGCTTCCGGACGGCGTTTTCGTGCGCTCGATCTCGGCCGGAACGCTCGAGCAGATTACGTTTCGCCTCGGCCTGTTGCACGCCCTGCGCGAGAGCGGCGTACGCGTGTGGAACGATGCGCGCGCCATCGAGCGGTGCGTCGACAAATCTCAAACGACGTTCTTGCTGCACAAGGCCGGCGTCTCGACGCCGCGAACGCGCGTCTGCGAAACGCTGCCTCATGCACTTGAGTATACCGAAGGACTCGATCGCCCGCTGGTGATGAAGCCGTTGTTCGGAAGCCAGGGCAAAGGCATCGGCATGATCGCGTCGCAAGACGAGCTTCCGGTTCCTGAGGCCGTCGACCACATGTATTACATGCAGGACTATGTCGGACCGAAGGACGGCGTCTTTGAAGACTGGCGCGTGCTCGCGACCCGGCATCGCGTCATAGCCGCGATGACGCGCCGAGGCGCAAACTGGGTGACCAACATCCACCAGGGCGGCAAAGCCCGTGTGCATCTTCCCGATGCCGAGATGACGCGAATATCGATGGCCGCAATGCGCGCCGTCGATGCCGATTATGCAGGCATTGACCTGATCCGCACGGCGGAGGGCAAGCTGCAAGTCCTGGAGGTCAACTCGAATCCGGCATGGCGGGGGCTGCAAGGCGTCGCCGATATCAACATCGCGTGGGCTATCGCCGAGGACTTCCTGAAAACCGTCGTTGCACGTCGTGCCGCCGTGCCTGTCGATGCGTTACCTGCCGATGCGTTATGAGAGAGCCTCTTGATAAGCATCAGATAAAGGTTGCATTTCTGACCGCGTGCCGGGCTGAACTCGAAGCGCTGAAACCGGGCAATGTGCATCGGCATGCAAGCGGCCACGGCATGGAGGTCGCACATTTCGAACGCGCCGCCGAAGCTGCGGCCGGACCGATTGCGGATGCTTCACTGAGCGTCGGTCAGCGCATTCTGCGCGCCACCGAAGCGAGCGTCGCCGCGACGGGACTGAACACCAATCTCGGCATCGTGCTGCTCGCCGCACCACTCGCAAAAGCCGCGAGCGAGACAACGGTCGAGATGGGCCTTCGCCGCAGGCTCGGGCAAATTCTGTCGGAACTCGACGAGCGCGATGCGGAAGACGCTTTCGCTGCAATCCGCCTCGCCAACCCCGCCGGTCTCGGCAACGTCGACGAGGGTGACGTACGCGTTGATCCTAAGCGCATGACGCTCATCGTGGCGATGCATCTCGCCGCCGAGCGTGACCGCATCGCCAACGCCTACGTCACAACGTACTCGGACGTTTTCGATTTTGCGCTACCGGCTCTGCTTGATGCACGTGCCGCAACCGCTGATCAAAATCTCGCCGTCACCACGTTGCACATGGCACTGCTGGCGGAATTTCTCGATACGCACATTGTCCGTAAACATGGAGAACAGGCGGGCGAGGAGGTGCGTCAAGACGCGCGCAGTATAGCTTCGCGTTGGACGCCTGCTGCAACTGCGAAATCTCTGTCGCAATTGGTGGAATTCGACACGAAACTGAAAGAACGAGGCCTCAATCCCGGCACGACTGCCGATTTCGTGGTCACAACGCTCTTTGCCGAAAGGCTGGTCGAGCGGAAACATTCATGAACGCGGCCCACCCACCTACTAAAGGACTTGTCTAGCCCGATAACCTGGGGCTAATACAGGCGCCGTGTCCGCAAGTACACGGACCTATCCATTGTGCCGACCCTCGGGCATCTCTTGCTCCGGGCGCCGACGTGCTTGGATATCCATCGCCAGAGCAGTACAGCGAAGTCCCGACATCTGACGGGGGAACGTTGGTGCTCGTATTGTTTCATTCGTAGGAGGAATCCCCCCTAATGGCCAAAATCAATAAAGTCATGGTCGGCGAGTCGCTCGTTGGCGACGGCAACGAAGTTGCTCATATCGACCTCATCATCGGACCGCGCGGCTCGGCTGCCGAAACGGCGTTTTGCAATGCTCTGACGAACAACAAAGACGGCTTCACGACGCTTCTCGCCGTCATCGCGCCAAACCTACCCTGCAAGCCTAACACGATCCTTTACAACAAGGTCACCATCAAGGACGCGCGCCAGGCCGTTCAGATGTTCGGACCGGCTCAGTACGGCGTCGCCAAGGCCGTTCAGGACTCGGTTGCCGAGGGCGTCATTCCGGCTTCTGAAGCCGACGACGTCTACGTCTGCGTTGGCGTGTTCATCCACTGGGAAGCTGCCGACGACGCGAAGATCCAGGACTACAACTATCGCGCAGTGAAGGAATCGATCGCTCGCGCCGTTGCAGGCAAGCCGACGGCCGCAGAAGCCACGGCTCAGCGCAATTCGGCTCAGCATCCGTTCGCTGCTAAGACTTGAAGCGGAAACCGTCCTCAGCAGGAAGAAAACAAAAATAACTCTGCCCCTCCAATGAAGGGGGGTCTGCTGCAGCGATTGGGTAGACTGCTCTCAGGCCGTTACAGCGGTTAAAATAAAGCTTGGACCGCGAAGTTCGCGGTTCCACGCTTCGCTAGAGCGGCTCCGCCAATACGTATTTTGACATTTAACGGCCGGCGATCTCCTTGAGGTCGCCGGCCGTAATCTTTTGAGCGTGCAGAGCCGACGCGACCAGCGCACCGGCAGCGCCAGCTGCGCGGATGCGATCGAGATCGGCACGGTTGCGGATGCCGCCCGCCGCATAGACGCGCCGCGATCCGGCGCGCGAAGCTATTTGCTGCAGCCGCGCAACATCCGGGCCGCCACCGCTTCCGACGCGATCCAATGTCATCACGATGACGCGTGCGGGCCAGAGAGTCGGATCGTCGAGAAGCGCTTCCGGTCCCATGAATTCGCTCCCCCGAAAGTCGAGCGACAGCACGGTGCGTAGCGGCGCCTCGGCAACGATGTCGTGCCAGACACGGGCGTTCTCGAGGCTTTCCGAGCCGACAACCAGCGTGGCTATCGGGGCGGCGAGAACGGCGCGGACGGCGCCGCGCGAGCCGGTCCCGGCGTCGATCCAGATTTCGGTATGCGGCAAGACCTGACTCAGCGACGGCACGAGGCGTGTGTTACGGCCCCGCCCCTCGATGCCGTCGAGATCGGCGACGTAGATTTTGCGGAAGGGAAAGAGCGCTCGAAGGCCGCGGGCCAAGTCGGCAGGCTCGGTCGAGTTCGCAAGCGGAGTTTCAATCGGCCGGTAGGCCGTGCGCTTGCCCTCAACGGCATGAACGACCTGGCCACGTGCCACGTCGAGCACCGGAATGATGTCCACGGCTTGCCTCCTCGAACGTTAAGTGTATCACGGGGCCGGATGTCGATGTGAAGGCTCCATGACAATTACTGTTGGATACGATATCGGCGGCGCCCATCTGAAATTCGCGGCCGTTGAAGATGGCCGGCTCGTTTCGGTGCGCCAGGTCGTGTGCCCGCTATGGGAAGGCCTCGACCGCCTCGACGCTGCATTCGACGAAGCGGCGAGCCTGACGGGCGCCGGGGCCGTCCTCGCCGTCACGATGACGGCCGAGCTGACGGAAATTTTCGAGAGCCGCCAAGCCGGCGTGGTCGCCATTCTGCAAAAGGTGCAGGAGCGCCTGCAAGACAACATCCGCGTGTTTGCAGGGCTCAAAGGTTTCGCATCCGTCGATGCGGCAATCACCGATCCGCTTTCGGTTGCGTCCGCCAACTTTCTGGCCAGCGCCCGCCTGATCGCCAACCGGCAGCCGAAGTCGCTGCTGATCGATGTGGGCTCGACGACGACCGATATCGTCGCGTGCGACCGGCCGCAGGGTCTGACGGATGCCGAGCGCCTGCAGACCGGTGAACTGGTCTATACCGGATTGACCCGAACACCGGTCGCGTCCGTGGCGACGCGCTCTCCTCTTGCCGGGGAGTGGCAGGGCCTGGCGCGCGACGCTTTCGCAACGATGGCAGACGTGCGGCGCATCCTCGGCGATCTTGCAGGCGACGTTGACGTCCACGCCACGACGGATGGGCGAGGCAAATCGATTGCAGAGAGCCTGGCGCGGTTTGCGCGCGGCTTCGGACGTGACGCGGACATGCGGCATCTGGCAACGTGGCAGGCAGCAGCCGCTTACGTGCGCGAGCGCCAATTGCGCTCGATCCACGACGGCGCGCTGCAGGTCTTGTCGCGACCAGGCCTCGAGATTGCGTCCGTCGTTGCAGCCGGCATCGGCGCGGCCGAAGGAGAGACGATCGCCCATCGGCTCGGGCTGCCGTGCGTGACCTTCGGCGACCTTATCGACGCTCCGGCCGAGCATCGTCTTTGGGCGACGCGATGCGCCCCCGCCGTTGCGGTCGCGCTGTTGCAATAATTGTAATCGGAAGCGACCCCCCCTAGTATTCGGCCGCAGCGATGAGGCCGCGGCCGACACTCGTTGTCACTAGTTGCGTAGGCTTGGATCAGTCGTCATCGTGCTCGCGTTCGAGCTTGACGAGGTCGAGCGTTGCCGCCACGAGTTTCAGATCATAGACCTTGCCATCGGCGCGCCGCGCGTCGTCGACTTTCCAGTAACCGTGAGCCCATCTGAGTCGGCGCCAGGTGACGAACCCCATGTGATTCAGCTTTGCGGCGACGACTTCAGGATTGTCTCGTTCGTCGTGGCGGGCACTTGCGGGCGTCGCCATCATCGCCATGCCAACCGCGGCGATGGCGAATGTGTTACGTGCAAAGCGGGGGATTTGAGTCATCGAACTCTACCTTCTCTTGGAAGACTGTCTAGATTCCGACCACACCGTAACCCTCTGCGATGCCATCGGTTCCGTCTAAAGAGTTGCCACTAAAGTGGGCAAGAAATGAGGTCGCCCCCGTTCAGCCACGCATAGTCTATTCTGCATCCTTAAGCTGTGACGCCAAGCGCTGCGTCGAAAATCCAGCTGTCGCTTTGAGGCTACGATATTGCTCGCGCGCCAGATCACGATCGACGTTCGCCGACTTCACCGCCGCGATCAGAATGTTCTTCGACGTGTGCTCGGTCGAGACAAACTCGATCACCTTCACCTTGTAGCCGGATGCTTCGAGAAGCAATGCGCGCGCCGCATCCGTCACGAGATCGGCCTGACGCTGCTTAAAGAGTGGATATTTTATCAAGCCCTTGAGGCCATCGAAGGGCTCGTTAAGCTGCGGAGCGAGCTCGTGCTGACAGCAGGGTGCCGCAAGGATCAGCTTCGCACCGGCTTTAATGCCGAATGCCATCGCATCATCAGTCGCGGTATCGCAGGCGTGGAGCGCGATGACGATATCGACGGACTTCGCGGACGTCTTGTCAGCTTCCGCCGCCTCAAACGAGAGGCCGGAGAACCCGAGTTCGCGTGCCAATCCGTTGCAAAATTGGACGAGATCGCTGCGCACTTCGATGCCGGTCACGCGGCAGTCACGCTCCAGCGCCGTTGCGAGATGATCATAGAGCGCAAACGTCAGATAGCCTTTGCCGGAGCCGATATCGACGACCGATAGGGCAGAGCCTTTGGGTTCCTCTGTTTCCTTCAGCAGCCCGTCGACGATTTCAATGAAGTGGCAGATCTGGCGATATTTACCCTGCATGCTGGGCTTGACGCGGCCCTCGGCGTCCGACACCTGCAACGCCTTCAGATAGGGCCTATCCGGAGCTACGAGATAAGCTTTCGTCCGATCGTGCGGGACAGGCTCTGCGGCTTCGAGAGTCGGCCTGCCGGTCGCCAGATGCGGCTCGCCCTTTTTGCTGTAGGTCAGCGTCGTGTCGCGCTTCGTGGTGAATAGCGTGGCGCTCAGGTATGGATAGCCGACCATCGATCCGACGTGATCGATGCCCTCGGCTAGTGCGAAGTTCTTCGTTTCATCCTTACGGCCGTAGCTCGTAACGAACTTGAGATGCGGCAAATCCTTCAAAAGAACGAGCGCGGCGACGCTTTTCCGCGGTTCGCCCTGACCACGATACTTGCCGAGCGTCAGCTTGACGAACGTCTTGTCTGCCAGCGCCTGCGCGAGGCCCGAGAGAAAGGCGGCTTTCTTGTCTGTCGGCGCTGTCATGACTTGCCGGCGGCTTCATCGAACATCGCTTGCCTCCAGGCTGCGATCTTTTCCATCAGCCAACCCCACGCCTCCTCTTCTCGCGGACCGGCGGTCTTGGAGATCGCGATCTCAAGGTACTTCAGTTCGTTCTCAATTTTCTCGGGCGGCAGCATATTGAGGCGCGTCGTCAGCACGGCTAGCTCAAGCACCGCGGCCTGAGCCCGGTTGAAGCCCTCCCAGAGTTTGTGCCTCTCGCGATGGACTATGGCGCAGATAAATCGAGGGCGAAGTTCGTCTTCGATGACATTCTCGACCTTCATCTCCCAATGCGACACGCATTCGGCAAGCCGTCCTCCCTTGATGGTATGCGCCGGGACAAGCGGCCACGTCTTGCGGCCCGTCACGCAGCCGGCAAATACGCGCACGTCGTCGGTATGGCTTGCCGCCGCAAATGGGTTTTCCCGCAGGTTGTCGAGTGTCTTCGAGGGTTTGAACGGCGCGATGATCCAGCGCGCGCCGTCTTCGATCAGCCCGAGCGGCGCGATATGGACCTCGCCTTTGGCGTTCGCCGTGGTCACGATCGTTTCGACAATGCGCGGCATCAGGCGACGCCTCCTTCTGCCCCGAGAATGGCTGCAAATCCTGCATCGTTCCCCGGCCCGAAGATTGACCAGGAAAGGCCGGCGCGCGCAACGATCGCCGGATAGGCAGGATCGACCACGCCGCGGCGCGCCAGTTCTTCGGCGCTTGCTTCCTTTTCGACATCAACGGACTTCAAAAGAACGAGCTTGGCGCCGCCCAGAAGCTCCGCCAGGCGGGCCGCGAGGCTATCCGATGTCGCCATCCAGCCGGCCGGAACCATCGCGTCGTCTGCGATCATGCGCAACGGCACCCACACGGGAATTTCGCCGCGATCCAGGACGCCGGAAATTCCGCCGAGACTTTCCACGATCTCGAGGCCGCTTTGCAGCGACAGCATCAGTTCGGCCATCTGATGCATGGCGAGCATCGCAAGCCGATGCGCAACAGCGTCATTGAATTGCATGCTAGCCTGAAGGTTGCGCACGCTGTCAGCAAAAGGTCCGCCGCCCGGAACGATGACGACGCGAGCACGAGCCGCCGCGATCGTCGCCAGCGCCGCCCTCAAGCGCCCTGTTTCGGCGAGGCTGCCGCCGACTTTGACGACGAGCGGACGGGCGCCCGCCGCCGCGTGTTCAGCCACGGCCGAACTCGCGCGCCGCGTCCTTCGTTGCCGGGCGAATGATTTCGACGCCGCGCATCGGGCCGCGCTCGAGTTTCTCGAGGACGATGCGCACGACCCTGATGCGCTGATCCGATAACACGCGTTCTGCGATGCGCTCGGCGAAAGTCTCGACGAGATTGATGTGCCCGCCGCGCGCCAGCGCCACGATGATATCGATGATGTCGGCGTAGGACGGCACGTCGGCCATGTTGTCATCGACGCTGAAGACATCCTTCGTAAGCCTGGCTTCGACGGTGAAGCGCACCTTTTGCGTCACGCCCTGCTCTTCCGCGTAAACGCCGACGTTGCAATCGACGATGAAGTCGCGAACGAAAATAGTGTCGCCGATCTCGTGCGGCTTGGCGGCTTTCCTCAGCTTTGCTTTGTCGCCATTGTTTGCCTTGCCGGCCTTCTTTTTATCTTTCATGCAACCGATTTCTCCCGCGCCGCTGAGGCTGATCGCGCGCGTTCGAATTCGTGTCGAACCGCAGCTAAATGTTTGGGATCGAGCCCGCTGGCACGCCCCGATGTGCAAAGCGCTCCCCTGAAGCCGAGCACATCCGCGCCGAGACGTGCAAGGCCGGCAATATCGCCCCTTTGCAACGATCCGGCGAGGCCGGCCGATAATCCATTCGCCGCAGCCACCCGCACGAACTCGGTGAGGCGGTCCCGAGAGAGAAGCGTGGTCAGGCGGCCCGCGGATTTATCCGCCGTATCGAGCATCGCGCCGGCGAAGCCATTATCCGCAAGTACGGGAAGAAGTGAGAAATCCGGATTGCGGTCCGCCATCAGCACGGCGACGAGTTGGATGGGCGGTCGGTTTTCCCGACCAAGCGCCACGATAGCCCGGCCGCGGATCTTGATCTCCGAAGAAACCGATCTTGACGATATCGACACCTGTTGTCGACATGGCAGCAGCAGCGGAGACCATCGCATCGGCCTCGGCGGGGAGATCGCCGATCGTGGCACTCACCGGCACCCGACCCGCGATCACCGCCACGATGTCGCGGACAGTCTCGGGTGTCGAGCGCACCGAGAGCGCCAGAGGCGGGGTCTTTGCAGTCAATGATGCCGGCACCGCCGCGAAACGCAATATCGGCCTCGGCCGCAGTCATCACACTGGCGAGAAAGGCAGGCCGGTCTCGTCTCAAACCTTCGATCATTCCGTCATCCGTGGCAGCGACCCGCATCAAGTGGCGGCGAAAATGCGATTTTGCTCGGCAAGTACCGCGGCGCGGTCACGCCGTTCGGCATCGTTGAGGTTTACGACCGCATCCTGCGCGACACTCGCCTCTCCCGGCGAAAGGCGCAAGATGCGCGTGCCGAGTTGAATAGCCTCGGAACGGTCGTGAGTCACGAAAAGCACGGTCGTCGGCTGGCTATGCCACAGCTCCATCAGCAATTCGCGAAGGCTTGTGGCCGTCGGGTCGTCGAGGGACACGAACGGCTCGTCCATCAACAGGATTTCGGGTTGCAGAATGAACCCGCGCGCGAGTGCCGCGCGGCGCTGCATTCCGAGCGACAGCCGCTCGGGATAGGCGTTCGCCGCCTCGGCAAGTCCGACGCGCTCGAGCATTGCCGGAATTTCCGCTCGCCGCGGATCGCCGCTCGGGAGCACGAGCGCGATATTTTCATAAACGGTGCGCCACGGTAACAGCCGCGGCGTCTGAAAGATGAAGGCGAGACGATCTCTGGCGGGGCCGAGATCGACGTCACCCTCATAATCCGTATCGAGCCCCGCGATGATATTGAGTAGCGTTGATTTCCCGCATCCCGACGGCCCGGTGATCACGAGAAACGACCGCGGCGCGACTTCGAATGAGACATCGCTCAGCACGACCTGGGCTTCTCGATTACCGACTGCCGGGAATATCTTGCGTTTTACCGAGATGCGGATCGAAGCGCCGCCGTTCATTCCGTTCAACGGCGCCATACGCTCACCCGTGCCTGCAGCGGCTGCAGAATCGTGAACTCGATAAATTGAACCACCAGGATGAAGGCCAGTGCATAGGCGAGAATGGTGGTGACGTCGAATTCCTGGAAGGCGATGGTCAGTTTGTAGCCGACGCCGTTCGATCGTCCGAAGGCCTCGACCACGAGAACGATTTTCCAGACGAGCGCCAGGCCCGAGCGCGCCGCGGCGGCAAAGAAAGGCGCGAGCTGTGGCAAGGTTACGTGGCGCAACGTTTTCCACCAGCCGAACTTGTAGACCGTCGCCATCTCGGTGAGGTCTTTGGAAAGACTGCGCGCGCCTTCGCGCATGTTCACCGCAACGTTCGGAATTTTGTTCAAGGCAACGGCCGTGACGGCGGCGGCGTCGGTCAGCCCGAACCAGATGTAGCACAGCGTTATCGTCACGAGCGCCGGCAGGTTGAGAAACAAGATCAGCCACGCATCGAAGAAGCGGTCGGCGGTCTTGTACCGGCCGAGCGCCAAACCGATTGCCGTTCCGATGAACATCGAGATGACGAATGCGAAGAAAACGCGCAGCAGCGTCGCAGACGTATTCTTCCAGAGTTCTCCGTTCTCGGCTTCGCGCATCAGCACATCGAAGACGGCGACCGGTGTGGGGAGATATCTGTTCTGAAGGAGTTCGGCGATAATCTGCCAAAGGATCGCGAGCACGACCAGCGAGCCCACCATCCAGGCGAGCCGCTCGAGTGTCGCGTTATATCCCAATGACGAGCTAACCGGCCTGGGTATGGAAGAGGCCCTGGTCGAAACGGGTGCCATCGCCTACGAGTTCCGTATCACCGAGTTCAATCAGAAGTTTCGTCAACTTCTTGGCTGCCGCAGTCTCTTCGGCTCCCCATGGTCCGGGAATTCCCGAGCGATAGTAGTTTCTGATCGCAACGAGTTCGGCATCGGAAGCGGGCTTGATAAGCGGGCGAAGTCTTTCCCAGGCCGCGTCGGACTTGGCAAGAACCGCGTTTGCGTCACTGACCGCCCCGAGCAGAAGGTCCACTGGAATGCGGTTATCGTGAACCAATTTGTTCGACCAGATAAAGCCGACGAGCGGCGGCGTCGGGATGATGCCCAGAGCCTTTATCACGTCGGCCATCGTCAATAGATCGCGGGCGCCACCGGCTTCGAGACGAGCCGCGTAGGTCCAGAAGTTCAACACGGCGTCGAGGCGTCCGTTCTTGAACTCAGTGGTGACGAGCGGCGCGGCGCCGAAAACCGGCTCGGCAATCGTGGCGATATCCTTGCCGAGAACCTTGCGAGAATAGGCGCGCAGCAGAATCCAGCTCTTGTCGATTCCGGTGCCGGCGACACCGATCTTCTTGCCTTTCAGATCGGCCAGCGATTTGGCCGAGCTGCCTTTGGGCACCATCAGGCTGCCGAGTGCCGAGGAATAAGGTGCAAACTTGAGATCGTCGCCTTTGGCGCGCTGGCGAAGCGCCCACGTCCAATCGCTCACGGCGACGTCGGCTGCTCCGGACAGAAGCGCAACCGGCGCTGCGGGATTATTCGCGACTTCAACGACGTGAAGATCGAGGAAGTGCTTTTTGTCGAGCTTCTCGAAACGAATGGTGTCGATCAGCCAGCTGACCGAGCCGAATTGCACGGACGTGAGCCGCACCGGAGTTGCTGCACGAGCAAACCGCGGAAGCATTGTCGCGACTGCAAGAGCGGACCCTGTCGCGAGGGCTTGGCGACGGGTGAAATCGGTCATTTCGCTGGCGCCTCGACGTTGAAACGGTTCTTCCACAGATAGCGGACCCCGTGCAGCCAGAGATCGTCGCTATTGCCGTTGATTTGGGCCTGCATTGTTTTTTTCAGCTCCCCGGTCTTCGTGTCGCGCTCGACCAGTTGCAAGCTCAAGAGTGCATCCGACCACTTGTCGACGTAACCGGTCACAGCGACATCGGCGCCTGCCTCCTTCGCTATCGGCACTTCGCAACCATCGCATTTCTGGAACGGGGCGGCAGCCTCGATCTCTTTGGACTTAGACGTCAGATCGACGATTTCGTATTTGCCATCCTTTTGCATCAGCGTCTTGAGTTCATCCGCAACGAGCTTCAGCCGCCTCATGTCTTCGGCGTTAATTTGCGGAATGAGTTCGCCTTCCTGCCCGACGTCACGAATGTCGAAAGGAAAGACCGCGGCCTTGGTTGCAGCAACAGCCGGAGTGACGATCAGGACGGCAAATAGCGCACATAAGAAACGCTGAAGCATTGGGCATCCATTCCAAATTGGGGAAGCGTTCGATAGTCGGATCTAGTCGGGAGGCTGCTCCCACTATGGTTCTACGTGTTCGTTCGCCCCGGCGGATTACAAGAGGTTCGCCAAGACTTTAACGAGCGTGGCTAGTCACAAACGCGAGAGCCGATCTGGTCCACCTTGACAAGCAGGCCGCACGCCCCCTTTTACAGCAACACAGTAACATTGGAAGTGACAAGCCGCTAACATCGTCGTGACGGCAAGTTGATGCGAATTGGAGTTGGAACGTTGGCTGTTGGAAGCATCGGATCGAGTGCCCGCTCTGCTGCTAGACCGCGAAACTGGGTGGCTTTAGGCACCGGTTTGCTGGTGAGCCTGACCCTCGCTCTCGGTTCGGCGCGCGCCGAAGATGCTGTGCCGCCTCAGACGACTGCAGCGCCTGCTGGCGCTGCTCCGGCCGCTCCAACTCCGGCCGCTCCAGCTCCGGGCGCGGGCTCTAAGACGAACCCCATACCAGTTCTGATGCATCGCAAAAAAAGCTGACCGTCCCTATTCTCTACGTCAAGCAGAACCGCACGAACGAGCTGCCGCTGTCGATGCTCGATCTTCCGGCCAAGGATGACGGGATTGCGGGTGCGAAGCTTGGCATCGAAGACGACAACACGACCGGCAAGTTCCTAAATCAGACCTTCAAGCTCGATGTGCTGCAAGGCGACGTCGACGAGCTAATTAAAGGCGCGACTGAGAAAGTCGCGGCAGGCGATTCCTTCATCATTGCCGACCTCGAACCAGACGCCCTGCTGAAGTTTGCCGATGCCTTCGCCGGCAAGCCGGTCCTTATTTTCAATGTCGGCAGTCCGGACGAAAGGCTCCGCGAAGAAGACTGCCGCGCCAATGTCCTGCATATCGCGCCGAGCCGCGCGATGCTTGCAGATGCGCTCGCTCAATACCTCGTTTGGAAGAAGTGGCCGAATTGGCTTCTTGTCTACGGCCCGCGGCCTGAGGATAAGCTTCTAGCGGACTCCTACCGGCATGCGGCCAAGAAGTTTGGCGCCAAAATCGTTGAAGAACGAGAATTCAAGCAGCCGACTGGAAGCCGCCGGGCCGATGGTGGCTTCGAGCAGGTTCAACAGCAAATTCCGACATTCATGCAAGGCGCAAAGGACCATGACGTCGTCATCGTGGCGGACGCGGGCAACCTTTTTGCGGACTATTTCCCATATCGGACGTGGATACCGCGCCCTGTCGCCGGCTCCGCGGAACTCGTCGCGTCGAGCTGGCACCCAGCACTCGAGCTCTGGGGCGGGACGCAGTTCCAGCATCGCTTCAAGCGCCTGAACAGTCGCAATATGCGCCCAATCGATTACGACGCGTGGGTGGCGACACGCGTCGTTGGAGAAGCTGCGACGCGCAAGCAGACCGCTGACATCAAAGAGCTGAGTGCCTTTATTCGTTCGCCCGGCTTCGAGGTTGCCGCCTTCAAGGGTGTTGCGACGAGCTTCAGGTCGTGGAATGGGCAGCTTCGCCAGCCGATCATCGTCTCGACGCCGAAACTCTTGGTCAGTGTCTCGCCGCAGCCGGGTTTCCTGCATCAGACCAGCGTGCTCGACACGCTGGGAATCGACAAACCGGAAACCAAGTGCAAAGCCTATACGCAATAGCCGCGATCTTGCGATCCTGCCCCATCAGAGATTTTCCATTCGGAGACTAGGGAATGCCGCGACTGTCATTGTTTCTTTCTGCGTTTCTGTCTGCAGCTGCCGTCGCGCTTACGGCGAGTTCGGCTGAAGCCTACACGGCCTACGTGACGAACGAGAAGGACAACACGGTCTCCGTTATCGACACCGATAAGTTGGAGGTCATCAAGACCGTCAAGGTCGGCCAGCGTCCGCGCGGGATCGTGATGTCGCAAGACGGCAAGTGGATCATCGTGTGCACGAGCGACGACAACGACGTGAAGATTTATGACGCCAAGACGCTCGAATACGTCAAGTCGTTGCCGTCGGGGCCCGATCCGGAACTTCTGACACTGCATCCTGACGGCAAAAGACTCTACATCGCGAACGAAGACGACAACCTCGTCACTGTCGTCGACATCAATACCGGACAAGTCGTTACCGAGATCCCCGTCGGCGTCGAACCCGAAGGGATGGGCATGAGCCCCGATGGCAAGGTTCTCGTCAACACGTCCGAGACGACGAACATGGCACATTTCATCGACACAACTCAGCACAAGACGTTCGACAATGTGCTGGTCGACAGCCGCCCCCGCGTCGCGATGTTCAATTCGGCGCAAACGCAGCTTTGGGTTTCTTCCGAAGTCGGCGGGACCGTGGCCGTCATTAATCCGGCCGACCGCAAAATCATTACGAAGATCCACTTCGAAATCCCGGGCATCACGAGGGAAGCTATCCAGCCGGTCGGTATCCGGATCACGAAGGACGACAAGATCGCGTTCGTCGCACTGGGTCCTGCCAACCGCGTGGCTGTCATCGATACGACAACGTTCAAAGTGCTGAAGTACATCCTCGTCGGGCAGCGCGTCTGGCAAATGTACTTCACACCGGATGATAAACTTTTGTTCACGACCAACGGCGCCTCGAACGACGTGACGGCCATCGACGTTGCCAATCAGAAGGCGATCAAGTCGATTAAAGTCGGCCGCTATCCTTGGGGCGTCGTCGTCTCGCCGAAGTGAAACAGCGCCGCTGATCGCCGGCCATAGCGACCGGGCGGCGCGGCCGAAATTCTGGACGAGCTAACGCAAGGACGACGATGTCAGCGACGAACCAGAGCGAGACAGACAAAACGCCAGCGCTGGTCGTCAGTGGCGTCAGCCATAGTTTCGGCGACACGAAGGCTCTCGAGAACGTGTCGTTGACGGTTGACCAAGGCGCGTTCGTGATGTTGCTCGGCCTCAATGGCGCGGGCAAGTCGACGCTGTTCTCGCTCGTTACGCGCCTCTACGACAACGTCAGCGGACAAATCTCCATCCGCGGCTTCGACGTTCGCCGCCGGCCCTCTCAGGCTTTGCAGCGTCTCGGCGTCGTGTTCCAAAGCCGGACGCTCGACGTCGACCTATCGTTGATGCAGAATCTGAAATATCACGCGGCGTTGCACGGATTTTCCAACCGCGAGGCGACCAGGCGCGCCCGTCAGGCGCTCGAACTCGTAGGCCTTGCCGATCGCGGCGGCGACAAGGTGCGCTCGCTTTCGGGCGGGCAGACGCGACGCGTGGAAATCGCACGTTCGATGATGCATCGTCCGGATCTGCTGCTGCTCGATGAAGCGACCGTCGGCCTTGACCTCGGCTCTCGCGAGAGCGTCGTAAAGATCGTTCGCGATCTCGTCGCGAAAGAGCGGCTCGGCGTGCTGTGGGCTACCCATCAAATGGATGAGGTTATGAGGACGGACCAAGTCGTCGTCCTGCATAAAGGTGTCGTGCTGTTCAATGGCACCGTACCAAATCTGCTTTCATTGACTGGCGCCACGAACGTCCGTGAAGCGTTCCGAAGCATTACCGGCACCGCGCCCGCCGTCGAGGAGGCCGCTTGATGACGTCACCGGCCGCCACAATCGCAGACAATGTCGCGGCGCTGAGCGCCGAGGATACTGCTGCCCGCCGCCGCCTCGGAATCGCCGGATACTTTGCGTGCTTCAAGGGTATCGTCTGGCGCGAAGTGCTGCGCTATCTCCATCAACGCGAGCGGTTCCTTTCGGCATTGGTCCGGCCGCTGATCTGGCTTCTCATATTTGCAGCCGGCTTCCGGCAGACCCTCGGCGTTTCGATCATCCCGCCCTACGAGACTTACGTTCTCTATGAGGAGTTCATCGCGCCCGGCTTGATTGCGATGATCCTGCTATTCAATGCGATGCAGTCATCGCTTTCGATGGTTTACGATCGTGAGACCGGCACGATGCGGACGCTGCTTGTCAGCCCGTTCCCCCGCTCTTTCCTCTTACTGTCGAAGCTGTTCGGCGGCGTATCGGTGGCCCTGCTGCAGGTCTACGCATTTGTGTTCGTCGCATATTTTTGGGGAATCCAGCCCCCGCCGATCACCGAGGTCAAGCTGTTCACGTTCTACGATCCGCCGACATGGCTTGCAGGCGTGGTCGACAAAATGACCGATCCAATCATTACTCCGCTGTTCTCGGTGCCGGAGTTGCTGCAGCCGTTCGCCGGGTATCTGACTCTCGTCCCGGCGCTGATCCTGGCGGGGCTGATGCTGGGCTCGCTTGCCCTCTTCATATCGTCGGTCATCCGCCAACTTGAGAACTTCGCCGGCGTGATGAACTTCGTGATTTTCCCGATGTTCTTCGCGTCTTCGGCGCTCTACCCGCTATGGCGCATCCGAGAGTCGAGTCCGCTCCTCTATGAGATCTGCCGTCTCAATCCTTTCACCTACGCGGTCGAATTAATCCGCTTCAGCCTCTACGGCCAGGTCGACACGATATCGCTCGGCATCGTCGTCGGGTTTACCGCCGTGTTTTTGGCGGCGGCCGTTTTTGCCTACAATCCATCGAAGGGGCTCATCGCACGCAAGGGCGGCCCCGGCGGTTCAGCTTGAGGTTAGACATGACAAGAACAACCATCCGTTTTGATCTCCGTGCCTGGGCAACCGGCCTTCTCGTCGGCTTGACGCAGATCGGGCTTTTTGCAACGCCAAGCTTTGCGGACAATCCGACCACTTCGGATTGGCCGTGTATCTATCGCAAGGTCCCGGAACTGAGCGCTGCTGCAATATGGGACGGACCGACGATCACCGACACCAGCAGCTGGCGCAAAGACGAGCAGGTGCGAAAGCTGTCGGAGTATTTGATCTCGCGACGCATCAAGCAGGCCGATGCCGAGGCGGCGATCAAAAAGTTCGCCGATAGCCTTCCGGCTGACACACGCGATGCCAAGTTGACTGAGCTCTTCGCTGCCGTGCTCACGCGCACGAACGAGGACCGCAAGGTCGTTATGTCTGGCATCGAGCGTTTCAACCAGCGTCAGCTTGAACGCGCCAAGCAAATCGAAACGGAAGGCTTGACGCTGCCGCCCGACAAACAAGCTGAAGCCGCAGGGGAAGAAGTTGCGGCGGGCGAAATCGGTAAGCTTTCCGATGCCGAAGACAAATACAAGTGGGAGGTCCGCGTCTTCCAGGAGAAGCAGGCCGCCATTCCGATCGCCTGCGAGATCCCGGAGTTGATCGACCAGCGGGCGGGCGACCTCGCGCGCGCTATTCGCGCCCAGATGAAGAGCTGAACCGCACCCTCACTCGGATTGAAGGGAAGCTCCCGCGTAATTCATGGCGGGTGCTTCCTTCATGCCGGCTGGCAATAAAAATCTTTACATCCCGTTAGCCTTAACGCGCCCTTAACTAAGATTGACGTAGTCTCAACGCATCGGTTCTCGACGCGGTCTCTCCCCCGGTTCGAAACCGATACATGCAAGTGATGTGTCGTCATCCATTGTCTCGCGTACCTGTGAGGTTGACAGATGCAATACGAACTTGTCTCGCGTGCCCTTGCCTACGTTTCCTGCTTCGCAACAATGAGCCTGCTTATGACGTCGGTGGCGATCGCCGCCGTCAACATCGGGAAAGTGCATCCGGTGTCTTTGTGCGCTCCGAACACCTGCATTGCAGGGGTTTGGGTCGTAAGCGAAGCGCAATCGGACGAACTGACCAGCAGGTTTCGCATCGAGGCGCTAGCACTCCGGCTCTGGTCGGCAAAGACTTGAACACATGCACTCGCCGGCGCGGCTGCGCTTAGCCATCGCGGACGGTTGGCGAGAAGAAATGGAATTCGATGGTGAGGTGGGCCGTTCATTGC
Organism: uncultured Alphaproteobacteria bacterium; assembly: GCA_963833715.1. Lineage (GTDB taxonomy): Bacteria > Pseudomonadota > Alphaproteobacteria > Rhizobiales > Hyphomicrobiaceae > Hyphomicrobium_B. The sequence continues at coordinate 51,275 of CAWHZB010000011.1, read as the reverse complement.
GCAGAACGGAACCCTCGACGGTCTGAGGCGCACGGGCTCGGCCTCAGACATACCCAATGAAAAGGGCGCGAGCCTCAGGCTTGGCTCGTGCTCTTTTGCTTTTTGACGATATGGTCGATCGCTTGAAGCTCGGCGATGAGTGCCGCAAAATCCTTCAACGGAACCATGTTGGGCCCGTCGGACGGCGCCTTATCGGGGTCCTGGTGCGTCTCGATGAAGAGACCTGCAACGCCGGCTGCGACGGCTGCCCGCGCCAGCACCGGCACGTAACGGCGGTCGCCACCCGACGACGTCCCCTGCCCCCCCGGCTGCTGCACCGCATGCGTTGCATCGAAAATGACAGGAGCGCCGGTCTCTGCCATCTGCGGTAGCGCCCGCATGTCGACAACCAGCGTGTTGTAGCCAAAGCTCGAGCCGCGCTCGGTGATGAGAACGTTCGGATTTCCCGAGCCCGTCACTTTCGCGACAACGTTCTTCATGTCCCACGGCGCAAGAAACTGGCCCTTCTTGATCTTGACGACTCGGCCCGTTTTCGCCGCTGCAACGAGCAGGTCGGTCTGACGGCAGAGGAACGCCGGAATCTGAAGGACGTTGACCACTTCGGCCACCGGCGCGCATTGCGCCACGTCGTGAACGTCGGTCACAATGGGCAGGCCGAGCGTCTCGCGAATTTCGGCAAAGACCGGCAGGGCTGCAGCGAGACCCATACCGCGCCGGCCGGTCAGCGAGGTCCGGTTGGCCTTGTCGAAGGACGACTTGTAGACGAGACCGAAGCCGAGTTTCGCCGCGATCTCGGCCAGTGCAGAGGCCATTTCGAGGGCATGGGCCCGGCTTTCCATCTGACACGGTCCGGCAAGAACCGAAATCGGCGCATCATTGGCGAAGAGGACATTGCCGGCACGAACATGCGCGGCGGGCCTCAAGGTCTCATGGTTCGTCATGCACCGGGTTATAGCGGCGCCAGCACCGGGCTGCGAGCCCTGGACGAAGTTCATACGTACAAAACAAAAGCGGCGGCCAAAAAGGCCGCCGCTTCAGGAACTTCAAGTTCGAATTCGTTAGATCAGGTCGATCTCGGCCGGGAGGTAGCTCGTGACCTCAAGACCAACTTCCTGCTCGCGAACCGCGGGCTTCGTCCAGACTTTCATGGTGTGTCCTCCTCGATGTTCGACAGGTTCTTCCTGTTGGAGGTGTACTTAGTGACATAACCCCTAAAAGGCTAATCTCTTTTCGCTAACGGCGTTCAAACTTTTCGTGATCACGAAACGGTAATTTGTTATATCATTTCACCAACTTGCAACCGCCGACTTAGGTGCAGCTTCAGTTGCCCGGCGATTCGTCATCGCACGAATGGCGATCTTTGAAAGCAAACGATTGAGCCGATCCTCCAAGTCCTCGGCACTTGAACCGCAAATTCACCATCTTGCCTCCAACCCTCGAAAGCAACGCGACAAACCCATGACAGCGATTGTGCCGTTCGGGCGTCACACCGAACGCCGCCTTGGGCTCCGAGAGTCCGGCCGATAGGTCCGTGGGCCGATGATGTGCTATAAATGGCCGCGCAAGCCGCGACTCGGGGAGCGGCATCAACAAAAACACATGGGGACTCACATGCCTGAAGATATGCTCTGGCTTCAGCCTGTTTTGATTGGCGCGGTGATCGTTTTCATTCTCGATCTCATCGGCAACATGATTTCATTTTCCAACCGTTTCATGAACGCGCTGGCCACAGCGATCGTATTCGCAGTTGTGTTCGGCGGAATGCTCTACTCCGGTGTCATGAAGCTCGACATCAAGACGGTCACGGAAACGCCTCCGGCGTCGACGTCAACTCCATCGCCCGCACCCGCGCCGACGACACCTTAATTCGCGGGCAGAACAACCGGTTGCAAGATCCCGGCGTCATTCGCCGGGATTTTCGTTTTGGGAGGCCGATGCCAATCCGGTCCATTGGAAAGTCGTCTTGATCTCAGCCTCCGTCGGGAATGCGGAAGTGGCGACAGTTCTCGAGGTTTTCAGCGGAGCCACCGCCTTACACCAGCCGGCTCTGCTCCACGGCTGCCGCGATGAAGCTCGCAAATAGCGGATGCGGTTCGAAGGGCCGCGATTTCAATTCGGGGTGATACTGCACGCCGATGAACCACGGGTGGTCGGGATATTCGATCGTCTCGGGCAGCAGGCCGTCCGGCGATAGCCCGGCAAATCGCAGGCCCGTGTGCTCAAGCGCTTTGCGATAGCGCATATTGACCTCGTAGCGGTGGCGGTGGCGCTCCGAGATCTGCGTCGTGCCATAGACCTTGGCAATGCGGCTTCCCTCAGCAAGCGTCGCCGCATAGGCACCGAGCCGCATCGTACCGCCGAGCTCGCCGCCCTGCCGGCGCTGCTCGAGTTCGTTGCCGCGCATCCACTCCGTCATCATTGCAACGACGGGCTCCGGCGTTTCGCCGAACTCGGTGGAACTCGCGGCCTGAATTCCCGCTAGGCTGCGCGCCGCTTCCAGACAGGCCATCTGCATGCCGAAGCAGATGCCGAGATAGGGTACGCCGCGTTGACGCGCGAACTTGACCGCCAGGAGCTTGCCTTCCGATCCGCGCTCGCCGAAGCCGCCGGGCACGAGGATGCCGTTGACGCCTTCAAGATAGGGCGCCGCGTCCTCACGCTCGAAAATCTCGCTTTCAATCCATTCGAGCTTGACCTTGACGCGGTTAGCAATGCCCCCGTGCACAAGCGCTTCCATCAAGGATTTGTAGGCGTCCTTGAGGCCCGTGTACTTGCCGACGATTGCGATCGTCACTTCGCCCTCAGGCTGCGAGATGCTGCGAGAAATCGTCTCCCAGCGCGACAAATCCGGTTTCGGTGCGCCGGTGATGCCGAAGGCAGCGAGCACTTCGCGGTCAAGTCCTTCGCGGTGATAAGCAAGCGGCACGTCATAGATCGACGCGACGTCGAGCGCCTGAATGACCGCCTCCGCCCTGACGTTGCAAAAGAGCGCGATCTTCTTTCTTTCGCTGCCCGGGATCTCGCGGTCCGAGCGGCAGAGCAGGATGTCGGGCTGGATGCCGATCGAGCGCAGTTCCTTGACCGAGTGCTGCGTCGGCTTGGTCTTCAGTTCGCCCGCCGATGGGATGTACGGCATCAGCGTCAGATGAATGAAAACGGAGGCGCCGCGCGGCAACTCGTTGCCAAGCTGACGGATCGCCTCGAAGAAGGGCAAGCCTTCGATGTCGCCGACGGTGCCGCCGATCTCAACGAGCACGAAATCGACGTCTTCATTGCCCGACAAGACGAAGTTCTTGATCGCATCGGTGACGTGCGGAATGACCTGCACAGTGCCACCGAGGAAATCACCGCGCCGCTCTTTGGCGAGGATGTCCTGATAAATTCGGCCCGTCGTGATGTTGTCCGACTTCTTCGCCGGAACACCGGTGAAGCGCTCATAATGGCCGAGGTCGAGGTCGGTCTCCGCGCCGTCATCAGTGACGAAGACCTCGCCGTGCTGATACGGGCTCATGGTGCCTGGATCGACGTTCAAGTACGGATCAAGCTTCTTGAGCCTGACCGAATACCCGCGCGCCTGAAGGAGCGCACCGAGGGCGGCTGATGCGAGGCCTTTGCCAAGGGAGGAGACCACGCCGCCGGTGATGAAGATATACCGCTGCATGGGCTTTGGTTCTGACACAGGCGAGCGCAGATTCGAAGCTGTTTTTTTGCACCGCCACCGTGCGAAAACGACGCCGCGCCCGCCGCTTATTATGTGAAGCTAAATTGCAGCTACCTGCCGCACTGTCGAGCGACCTCCTGCGCCGATGTCGATTGAACGTCGGGCGGGACGGTTTCAGATGCGATTTGCGCCTTTAAAGCGTCCGCCGTTTCCGCCGATTTGCGCACCTGCGGGTCCAAAGCATCCGTGCCGTACATCACGTCGATTGCTACGACGCGATAATCGGTCGGCTTGATGTCGGTCTGCTGACCTTTGATGGAAACTTTCGTCTTCCCGCACGTGATCGACACCGCGGCAGGGGTCGCCTTGAACGTCTTGATATGTTGCTCGCTGCCGTACTCGGCGGCGCGCGCCAGAGCAATCTTTTCAAGACGATCAGCCGGCGTGACGGGCGGCCCGGCAGCCGTCACGTGCAGGCTACCATCGGCATTGTTCGACATACTGTAGCCGGTCGGCGCAAAGAGGTTCGCTGGTTGATAACCGGCCACGGCCGGAGTGGAGCCCAGCTCGCTCAGGTTGGCAGCGCATCCGCCGAGCGATGCTGCGATCGCAAGGCCGGACGCGAAGCTGGCGATGCGAGTCCGTGTCGACCCGAGAGACGTTCCAAAGCCAATCATGGCTACCCCGCCATAACGCCTCGCCAAAGACGGTATGTAGGCAGGGAAATGGACGCAGGTCTATCGTGCTCAGGACACAGCCGCGCCCCGTTCACACAAAACTGGCTGTGCTACTGGTTCTGCGGAACGGCCGGCTCGTTGCTGCGCCCCTGTTGCAGCTTGTCGAGGACGCCGCCCCGGCCCTCTGGTGCCTTTGTGGCATCAGAACCCGGCGTCGTAGCCGGTCCGCTAAACGGCGCGCCAGCCGGCCTGGCGTCAAACACCGATCCCTGGCGTGCCGAGTGGTTGGCAATCAACGTCAAAAGAATGCTGGTCAGGAAAAAGGCTGCAGCCAGTGCCGCCGTTGCCCGCGTCAGGAGGTTCGCCGTGCCACGGCCCGTCAAAAACCCGCCACCGCCACCACCGCCGATGCCAAGCGCTCCGCCTTCCGATTTCTGAAGAAGCACGACGCAGACCAGGGTGGCGGCGATCATCAGATGAATGACGAGAAGCACGGAGGCCATGGGTTCGGTCCAATAAGTAGGATTTTCGAGGTTGTTAACCGCGGCTATACACCAGGCCGCCGCACCGGGCCAGCCCTCGCTGCTGCCCGTACCGGCCGGTCAAAGTTACGTTTATCGAACACTTTCGTTCTGGCCAAATCCGAACGCCGGCGAGACTGGCGTCCACTGACCGGAATCCGGGGCCTGTGACGGCTCGGTGGCCGAAGGATGGGCGGATGACGAAGGCGCCGCGCTTTCCGTGACACTCACTTCCGCGGGCTGCGTCACTTTGTCGATACTTTGAGCCTGAGGCTCAACGGCTTTCGCCTTCTTACGAGTAGGCTGGTTTTTATGAGTGGCCCGTTTTTTTGCCGGCTGATTATCGGTTGAGGCCGGCTTCGGCGGTTTCGGCGGATCAGCCACCGGCGGCGTACCGCCGGCCTTCGGAGACGTCGCTGTCACGGGCGCCGTTGGGTCGGCATCTGAGTTCTTTTCGATACGGCTCGCCGCTTCGCTGGCCTTTTCAGCCTCGGGTGAAAGCTTAGCGTCGCGGCATCCGAACTCCACTTGCTCGTCGAGGGTCATATAATGTTCGACCTCGCGCAGCCGCTCCGGCGTCAAATTGGCTTTCGCCCACTCAGGTCCCTTGCTCATGTCATTGAGGATGCCCGACTGCCGGAATTTGATCTGTTCAAGCCGCAGTTGCGCGCAAGTTTCGGCATCGAGCTTCGGCTGCGTTGCAAGCGCGGCCGAGGCCCAGGCTGCAGAGGCGGCAAGTGCGAGGGCGCTACGGTGGATGTTCCGCATCATCGGCCCTCATAAGCACGAACTATGGCCAGAAAATCGCTGGCCTTGAGGCTGGCGCCGCCGACCAGCGCGCCATTGACCTCCGGCACGGCCATCAGCGCGGCCGCATTGTCGGGCTTGACCGAACCGCCGTAGAGAATGCGCATCCGCTCGCCTTCCTGCCCGAAGATGGCCGCGAGTTCGCGCCTTACGGCGACGTGGACTTCTTCGACGTCGGCGAGTGTTGGCGTCAGTCCGGTACCGATCGCCCAGACGGGCTCGTAGGCGACCACCGAATTGGCCGCGGTCGACTGCTTCGGCAGCGAGGCCTTGAGTTGCCGCAACACCACGTCGAGCGTGAACCCTGCTGCGCGTTCGCCGCGCGTTTCCCCGATGCAAACGATGGCGATAAGACCGGCACGATGCGCGCCCTCGGCCTTAGCCCTGACCTCCGCACTCGTCTCGCAGTGGTCCACCCGCCGCTCCGAATGGCCGAGGATGACAGCTGCGGCGCCCGACTCCTTCAGCATTTCAGGCGCGATATCACCGGTATGGGCGCCCGACGCCGCGGCGTGACAGTCCTGGCCGGCCAGCATCAGCCGGCTTCCCCCGACGGCCGCCGACAGCGCCGCTATCAGCGTTGCAGGCGGGGCGATCATAACGTCGGCGCCGATCGACGCGAGTTCGCCGTCCAGCGCATCGCGCACGATCAGGGCCTCGGCCAAGTTGCCTTTTAGCCCGTTCATTTTCCAGTTTCCCGCCACGAGGGGCCGGATTGCGGGTCCTTGCCGAGCCATATTTCCCTTCTTTTACTGCGACACGGCGATTCTTCTTTCTAAACCCACCGCGGCGAACGGGCGCCATCGGCAGGCACCCTTGCAATCCGGAGCAGCCTAGGCTTCATATCATGCCCATCCGCCCCGTCACGTGGGGTCGTTTTGCCATACGAAGCCAGTTGACCCTACGCCCCTCCGCGCGACAGCGTCACGCTTCCATCAACGGGACTCTCTAGATCCATGCTTGAGTCACTAAGACGGGGCGCCCAAACTCCGGTCGCCAAATTCTTATTCGCAATTCTGGTCGTCAGTTTCGGCATATGGGGTGTCGCCGACGTGTTTCGGGGCTGGGGCCGTGGCGCGATTGCGACAGTCGGCGGAACTTCTATTTCTGCCGAAGAATTCCGTCGCTCTTACCAGAACGAGCTCGATCGTTTCTCGCGCGAGGCGAAGAAGCGAATCACCGCCGAGCAGGGCCACGCGATTGGGCTCGATAGGCGCGTTCTCGCACAGCTTATCGTCGGGGCGACGCTGGAAACGCATGCCAAGGATCTTGGCCTGGCTCTTTCGGATGAGACACTCATCAAAGGCGTGGAGGCTGATCCCGACTTCCAAGGTCGGGACGGCAAGTTTTCCAAGCAGGGGTTCGATGCTCTGCTGGGCCAGATCGGCCTCAGCGAACGCGCGTTCCTCAATCTCAGGCGACAGGATGAACTCAAGGCCGCGCTGGTTGGATCATTCATCAAGGGTCAGACGGTTCCCAAACCGCTCTTTGACCTGATGCATGCCTATAACGACGAAAAGCGCGTTATCGAGTGGATCAAGATCGATCCCGAAGTCGTCAGCGTTCCGGAACCGACTGAAGCCAAGCTCAAGGAAGTCTACGAGACCGATAAGGCCAAGTACATGACGCCCGAGTACCGCAAGGTGCAGGTGCTCACGCTCGGCGTCGACGATCTCAAAAAGCAGATGACCGTCAGCGATGACGACATCGCCAAGGCATACGAGGCGTCGAAGGATACGTACAACACGCCTGAGCAGCGGCGTGTTCAGCAGATTGCCTTCAAGGATAAAGCGACGGCAGAGGCCGCTCTCAAGGCCTTACGCGACGGGACCAAGACGTTCGGCGACGTCGCAAAGGAAACCGGCGCGAAGGACACCGACGTCGATCTCGGCTTGATCAACAAAAAGGCCCTTATCGATCCGAAGGTGGCCGATGTCGCCTTCTCTCTCGAGAAGGACAAGTATTCCGACGTCATCGAAGGCCGCTTCGCGACCGTCATTCTACGCGTGACGCAAATCGAGCCGGGCGCGACCCGCACGCTCGCCGACGTGAAGGACGAGGTGAAAGACAAGCTTGCGACCGAGAAGGCGAAGACCGAGCTGCAAAACAAGCACGACGAAGTCGAGGATGAACGCCTCGCGGGCAAGACGTTGAAGGAAGTTGCCGATCAGTCGAAACTGACGTTCAAGGAAATTCCTGCAACGGACGCTACGGGATTGAACCCGGAGGGCAAGCCCGTCTTGGAGACACCTGATCTCATGAAGATCATAGGGCGGGCGTTCGCACCCGAGGGCAATACCGACGATACGGCCATCGAGCTCGCCGACGGCGGCTTCGCATGGGTGAATGTGATTTCGACGGATGCTCCGAAGCAAAAGACATTCGAGCAGGTCAAGGATCAGGTAAAGGACAATTTCGTCCGCTCCGAGCGGCAGCGTCTGATCGATGAACTCGCAAAGAAACTCACCGATCGGGTCAATGCCGGCGAGCCGATGACGGCGCTTGAGGCGCAGGCCAAGAACAAGGTCGAGAAGACCGAGCCGCTAACGCGCAAGACGATACCGCAGAGCATCTCCGAGGCGATGGTCGCGCAGGCCTTCGCTCTTCCCAAGGGACGCGCCAGCCACGGCAACTCGCCCGATGCGACTACCGAGATCGTGTTCCGCGTCGCAGACATTATACCGGCGCCCGCACCATCGCTGACGGAGACCGATGCGCTGACACGCGACCTGCAGGACGAACTCGCCAATCAGACTCTCACCGAATACACCGACGCGCTGAAAAAGCGTTATGGCACCTCGATCAACGAGGCCGAGCTCAACGGCGCCATTGGCGTCAGCGATGAGTGACGAAGAGGTGAACGCCTTGACGGCACGATCCTTATCGAGCGGCTCCGGCATGCAATCCGAAGCCGCGAGCCAAGGACCGGGCGGCGATATTTTCCCGGCAGAGGATCTGTTCGCGAAAGTCTATGATCAAGGCACGGCCCAGGTGGTATGGACCCGCCTTGTCGCCGACCTGGAGACACCCGTTTCGGCCTACCTGAAACTCGGCGACCGGCGACCGATGAGTTTTCTTCTCGAGTTGATCGAGGGTGGATCGGCGCGCGGCCGTTATTCCGTGATCGGCTTCGCGCCGGACGTCGTCTGGCAGGCCGAAGGCGAAGCAGCCTCCATCAACAGGACGCCGATGACTGACGCCGGCGCTTTCGTCTCTGACGATGCGCCGACGCTTCAATCGCTGCGAAACTTCTTGGCCGAAAGCGCCATCGCGCTTCCCGAAGCCCTGCCCCCGATGGCCGCCGGTATTTTCGGTTTCATGGGCTACGACACCGTGCGGCTCATCGAGAAGCTCCCGGAGATGACGCCGGATACTATCGGCGTGCCGGACGCGATCCTGATCCGTCCGACGCTGATGCTGATCTTCGATAATGTGAAAGACGAGATGATCCTGGTGACGCCCGTGCGTCCTAGTGCCGGGCTCAAAGCCGCCGAGGCATATGCCGCCGCACTGGCGCGCATTCACGGCGCCATGCAAAATCTCGACGCACCGTTGCCACACGGGTCATCTGCGACAACGGAGTCGTTATCGCTCGCCGAGCCGCAATCCAACACGTCCGCCGCCGACTATCTGGAGATGGTCGCCAAGGCGAGGGACTACATCAAGGCCGGCGATATCTTCCAGGTCGTGCTCTCGCAGCGCTTTTCGACGCCATTCGAATTGCCGTCGTTTGCACTTTATCGGTCGCTCAGGCGCCTCAATCCTTCGCCGTTTCTGTTTCATCTCGACTTCGGAACGTTTCAGCTCGTCGGCTCGTCGCCTGAAATTCTCGTTCGCGTACGCGAGGGTGAAGTCACGATCCGGCCAATCGCCGGCACGGCGCGCCGCGGCGTCAACGAGGCCGAGGACAAGGCGCTCGCCGCGGCCCTCCTCGCCGATCCGAAGGAGCGTTCGGAACACCTGATGCTTCTGGATCTCGGCCGCAATGACATAGGCCGGGTGTCGGCGACCGGCAGCGTCACTGTTACCGACCAATTCGTCATCGAGCGCTACAGTCATGTCATGCACATCGTCTCGAATGTCGTCGGACGCTTGGATCACGAGAATTACGACGCAATCGATGCACTGATGGCGGGTTTTCCGGCAGGAACCGTTTCCGGTGCGCCGAAAGTGCGGGCCATGCAAATCATCGCCGAATTCGAGAAAGCGAAGCGCGGGCCTTATGCGGGGTGCGTCGGCTACTTTTCGGCCGGCGGCGAGATGGATACCTGCATCGTGCTGCGCACGGCGATTTTGAAAGACGGCATGATCCATGTGCAGGCGGGCGCGGGGATCGTGCACGACAGCATTCCCGAAAACGAGCAGCAGGAGTGCATCAATAAAGCGAGGGCCATCGTGCGCGCCGCCGAAGAGGCCGTGCGCTTTGCCTCCAGATCGCGGGGCGGAACAACGTCAGGCTCGAACAACAACGGCGGCATGTTCAGCTAGCCGGCCGGGTGACGCGCTTCGTTTTGCGGAGTGGCACGCCACCGCTTTGCCCAGGCGCGCCGCCACGGCGTCCATCGCGGCCGCCATAAGAGGCTGACGATGCTGTGCCAGACGGCGTAGATCACAAACCAGAACAGAACGCGCACCGGAACGACGCCCAGCGCAAAGAGCAGCCGGCGTGCGCGGATTGATGCCGCCGATCCGAATTTGGCGGTGCGCGCCCTCACCCAGGCTCGCACCCTCGCTTGTCCGAGCACGTACTCGGCGGCACGCAGCGCGATGAACGCAACGACGAGGATCGGAAGCACCAGCCACAACACGATCCACAGCAGCTGCCAGACGAGCCACAGCACGATGTCGGCAAAGAAGCCGAGCAGCCAGACAATTGGGGCGAACACGTAGTCCATCTGTCACGTGTCCTGTATAGCAACGGCGCGACTGTGGCCTGCTGCTTAACGGCAATAGAGACGTGCTATACAGTCTGCTCATTCGCCGCAACGCCAACCCAAGGCTGCAATGCTTTCCCTCGCACTCCTCCGCCACGCCAAGTCGAGTTGGGACGATTCAGACCTCGATGATTTCGACCGGCCCCTGAACGAACGCGGACGTGGCGCCGCTCGGGTCATGGGAGAAGCCCTCAAAGAGTTGCATTTCGTACCCCAGCTCATCCTCTGCTCTCCGGCGACGCGAACGCGCGAGACCCTTGATCTTGTCGCGCCCCGCTTTGACAGCCATGCCGCCGAAGTCGATTTTGACGAGCGTCTCTATCTGACAAGCCCGGAGACGCTTTACGCCAGGCTCAAGGCCGTACCCATCGGCATCAAATCGGTCCTGATGATCGGTCACAATCCCGGTCTTCATGGCCTGGCTCTGATGCTGACCGGCACCGGAGACGCGAAATCGATCTCGCGTCTCGAAGACAAACTTCCTACCGCGGCTTTGGCGGTATTCACTTTTCCGCAGGTGGCCTGGCGCGATCTCATCCCTGCCGCGGGACGGCTCGAGGCGTTCATCACGCCACGCGACCGCGCATAGCCGCATTTTGTGGAAGTTCTGGAGCTGAAGCCGGCCTCGTGGAGCTGGCCGCGCGCTCCGGGCGCTGCGCGACATTGCATATCGTGCGGTCGGAGAGGTGATGAAGGCTTACGACGTATTCTGCCGCTAGACCCGCGGGACTTGTTCCCGCTCTTCCTTGCACGGAGGAACCGCGAGGCGACCGAGTTGCCGTTCTCCGTTTCCTTGATTATCGCGCGGCTTTGGCGCTGGCACGTGATCGGCGATGGGCGGACGCACCTCTGCCAGGGTCCATCATCAAGTGTAATTGATATGCCGCTTTTTCAATGTCGAAGTGTTTGTATTGCCCTGCTTTCGGCACTCAATACACCGCAGCGATGAACATTCTCGAAGTCGCCGTACGGAAATTCATCCGGCGTCGCGCCGGTGTGCCCATCATGTCGGGCAAGGCTTCCTGGGATGTAGCCGTTCCTCGTCGGAACGGCCAATCAGGAGAAAGGCAACCCACACTCGCATCGCCGCCTTGCCCAATTCAGTTCTCGGCGTTATTCTGCATGATGGCTGAAATAATCAGTGACCATACCCTGCCGGCGGTGCTCACCTTCATTCTTGGCGTGATCGTAGGTGGCGTGAGCATCGGCTCGTTCCTGCTGACTCTTTTCGCCGTTATCGGCATTCACATCTGATCGTCCCTCTCGGCCTAATCTCATTGCGATATCGACGCTTGGCCCCTCGGCGCCTCGTCCAGGACTTGGCCTTTTCCGCGCCACGGCGTGCGAACTTTGCGAGCCGGACGCGGCGGCCGTGTTCATCGACCGCGCCGGGCGCATCGCCCAGAGTTTGAAGCCTTGATCGCAGCAACGCAAGTTTTGCGGCTCGGGATCTCAGCAACGGCGGCCACGACTTAAGCAGCCTCTGAGGTTGTTCGCGCAGTAATCCAGCGGCGAAACGGGTCTTCGACTGGTTCGCGTCGCTATTCGGGTTTGTCCTCGGACTTCACGACATAGAACCGCTTGCGGCAGACACAGAAAGCACGCCGGTAAAAAGAACCTGCCCGCCTGACTTGGGCTTGACGAAAATCCTGCGCCAATCCAACAGGCTCGCCAGCAGCGATCCGGCGGCTTTTCTCGTAGAGACCGATTGCGAGAACCGGGCCGACTACCATGAAACCGGCGAAGGCGGGAAACAGAATGTAATCCAGATCAAACGCGAACAGTCCGACGACGATCGCGACCGAGATCAGAAAGACGAGGATGCCATAGCCGAGACTGGTAGCCGGCTGCACGGTCATATCGCGCCATCCGGCCGCAAGCCATTTGAAGGCGGATGCAGGAGATAAATGACGCTTCCAAGCTTCTTCGCGTGGAAGAGGAGGAGATACGGCTGGTAATATTGTCATCGTCGGACTCGCTGTCGTTTTGGGGCGCCAGTTTCAGCGCGGCGAACATGAAGATTGTGCTGCACTGAATCGACCCGGCTGCGCTGTACCTTCTCCTTGGCGGACGTGAGCGACGCAGGCCGGCTCGGAAGTTATTGCCATGTAGACGAGATGCCAGTTTGCAATGGCCATAAGCAAAAGCCCCAACCCAACGAACAGCCAGAGCCTTGCTTTCGTTAGCGCAGTCGAGGAGACGGCAATGTTCTCGCTCATGGATTTGTCCCTCTCAGATCGAAAACATAGAGAGTGAGAATCTTGCGGTCGAGCCGCGACAGTCGACCTTCCCAAGTCGGCATGTGGCCCTGACGGCCGTTCCGAACCGTGGTGGCGATGGTCTGCGCATCGCCGCCATAGATCCAGAACTTGTCGGTAAGGTTTGGCGCGCCCGTCTCCGTGCTGCCACGAGCGTCGTCGCCATGACAGGAGGCACAATTGGCCGCGAAGACTGCTTGGCCGGCCTTTATCTTCTCGGCCGGCACGTCCTTCGACGCGGCAGGATTCGAGAGAGTCCGTACATAGCCCGAACCTCTCAGCAAGAAAGCCGCTGATCGGAATTACGACCCCCTCGGCCACGATATAGGACGTGAGAACCCACGTGATCTGATCCGGCGTCGCTCCGAGTGTGCCCATCATGTAGGGCAAGGAGACGTTGATCACCGTCATGTCGAGAATGACCATCAGGACGGCGAGAAGTACGGCCGCCGCGCACAGAATTCTGTCGGCAGTGGCGGAAATTACGGAGTCACCGGCCGGCACTTTCAGAACCCTTGCTTGTGGTGTCTACAGTGACCGTCGCCGATGCGCCGAGCCGCAATTGCGGCTCGCCTGGCTGCAAGCTTAGCGAAACCCGCACCGGGAAACGTTGGGTGACTTTCACCCAGTTCCCACTGGCATTTTCCGAAGGCAGGAGGGAATAAGAGGTAGTGCTCGCCGGACTGATCGCCTCGACGTGGCCCGCGAACTTGTGCGAGGGGGAAAGGTCGACCTCTACAGTCGCATCCTGGCCCACTTTGATGCGCCCGAGATCCGTTTCCTTGAAGTTCGCGTCGACCCACCAGCTCGACGTGTCGACGAGGGGGAAAACGGGCATGCCGGCCTTCACAACGGCACCCTTAGTGATTTTGACCTTGCCGACGATCCCATCCAAGGGAGCTTTGATCGTTGCGCGATCGAGCTCGACACGAGCCTGCTCGACGGCGGCCTGCGCCTCAAGGACACTCGCCTTCGCGGCGGGGTTTTGTCCGCCGGCAGCCTGCTGCTGCGCGATGCTAAGGCGTGTCTGCGCTGCCTTCAGTGCGGCTTCGTACGGGGCCGGATCGATCCGCAACAGAACATCGCCGGATTTGACGTGCGAGTACTCTTTGGCGTTGACTTCGTTGACCACTCCGGTCACGAGCGGAGTGATCTGTACGGAATTCGCCTGAACGTAGGCGTAATCGGTCGATGGGTAGACGGTGGAATACTGCCAGTAGACGTAGCCGGCCGCTACCACCGCAATGACGGCTAAGAGGCTGATGATCGCCAGCACACCACCGGAAATACTTCTCTTCCGTTGCGGTGGGCTCCTACCGGACTCCATTTGCCACTCCGGCGCATTTGGTTTTTCCTGCATGCGAGTCCTCCCACGTTATGCGGGCTGTAGCCCGCCGGGACATGGTCGAGCGACAGCACGGCCTCCTTGCGGTAAGGCAGTGCCTTGCGATGCTGAATGATCGTCTCAATCCGCCCTGCCCGCCTTGACGGTCATCACTTCTCGAGGCGCGTTGCCCGTGTTCCACCTTATGAGCATCAGGAGGCCGCGAAGCGGACTGGCGAACACAGGCACGCCATAAAACAGGGTGACGATCCCAAAGCCCAAAAGTGCGAATCACGGAAGATGTTATAGAGGGCTAGAGACAAGGAATTTAAGGGACGAGCCTATGAAAGCCTTTACAGGGTTTGTTGTCGTTGCTGCCGGTCTTGTGCTCTCACCGGTTGCTGCCAACGCGCATGAACGGGTTACAGATGCCGCCTTAGGTGCTCTCGCTGGGGCGGTCGTCTTGGGTCCGGTCGGCTTGGTCGGGGGTGGAGTCATCGGCTATACAGCCGGCCCGCAAATCGCCTGCGGTTTAGGTGTTAAACGCTGTTATCGCCGCGCACATTATCGGCGTTACCGGCATCGATGATGGGCGCCAAGCCCCGCAGACCTTATCTATCATCTGACACAGGTCTCGCCGGAGCATCCTCTTCCTCGAATAGGATTCGCTCAGCGGCGCCATCGAGGTCTTCGTATTGGCCGCTGCGCAGCGACCATATGAATGCGGCGAGCCCTATGACACCCAGCGCCAAAGCGACAGGAATGAGAAAGAAAAAGTCGATCATCGGACACTCCCCATGGACGTCTGCCGCGTAAGGGAAAGCCGTCTCGATGGCACCGACGGTTCGCTCGCGTCGCTCCTTCCCTGGAGCCGGAGAGCATTAGCCACGACGAGCAGCGACGATCCCGACATCGCCAAGGCGGCAATGAGCGGCGTCACATAGCCCAGGATGGCGATTGGAACCGCGATCAAGTTATAGCCAACTGCCAGCATTAGATTTTCCCAGACGAGCCGTCGGGCGTTGCGGGCAATTGCGAGAGCTTGCGGCACGGCCAGCAGGCTTTCACGCAGGAACACGAGATCGGCGGCGTTGCGCCCGACATCGACAGCGGAGGCGGGGGCCATCGAAGCGTGTGCCGCAACCAGAGCCGGCGCATCGTTGAGACCGTCGCCAACCATCAGAACCTTACGTCCCGATGTCGCCGCCGAAGCGATGTAACTTGCCTTTCCGCCGGGTGATACGCTGGAAATATGTGGGACACCGAGCGCAGCCGCCAGTTGGCGTACCGGTTCCTCACGATCGCCGGACAATATCTCCAATGCGAATCCATCGCTCGCGAGCGCAGTAACCGCCTCTCGGGCGCCTGAGCGAACACGATCTTCGAAGCTAAACGTCGCAAGCAAGCGGCGATCTTTTGACAAGACCACGCTTCCGAGCTGCGATGCTTGGTGCTTTGGCTCTACGCTAGACAATGCCCATTCGGGTCGTCCCAACCGGTACACCGTTGTTCCAGCATGAGCTTCAAGTCCCGATCCCGGATGTTCCGACACGCTACTGAGCGCGACCGGTGCGCTGCCGCATTTAGCGCCTGACGCGGCGAGCGCACGCGAATAGGGATGGCGGGAATGTGATGCGATCGCGGCGGCAAGAGCAAGCGTTTCGGAGTCGATCGCATCACCGTCAACAAGCCGGGGGTCACCAAGTGTGAGCGTCCCGGTCTTGTCGAAGACCACGGTGTCGACTTCCGCGAGACGCTCCAGCGCTCCTCCATCCTTGACCATGATGCCGTTTTCAAAGAGGCGCCTTGCCGCCACGACGTGCACCATCGGCACGGCGAGGCCAAGTGCGCACGGACAGGTGATGATCAGAACTGCAATAGCGATCGTGAGCGCGCGATGAACGTCCCCGATTGCGATCATCCAGCCGATGAACGTCAACAAAGCTGTGAGGTGGACGACGGGAGCGTATAGCCGTGAAGCGCGGTCGGCGATACGGCGATACGCAGAGCGGCCAGATTCGGCCACCTCCATCATCCGAACCATTTCCGCTAGGAATGAATCTTTTGCTGCGGCCGTGGCGACAATCGTGAGAGGGCCCGTGAGGTTGAGGGTACCCGCCTGAAGGATGGAGCCCTCCGACGCCGGTTGCGGAAGACTTTCGCCGGAGACCAAAGAACAATCGAGTTCGGACTGCCCTTTGACGACGCGGGCATCGACCGGCACGCGCTCTCCCGCCGCCAGGAGTATCGTCATGCCTGGCATGGATATCGGCGACCGGCAGGTAGGCGTGCCTGCCATCTGGCTGCAGGATGAGCGCGCCACGGGCTGCGAGACGTGCAAGGCCTTTCACCGCAGTGCGCGCCCGCTCCCGCATCACGTGGTCCAGCGTGCGGCCGATCAGCAGGAAGAACAGCAGTGACGTCGCCGCGTCGAAATAGGCGTGCGGCCCGTGATGGATCGTCTCATACAGGCTCAACGCGGCGGCGAGTAGGACACCGATGGAAATAGGCACATCCATGTTGGTCTGGCCGTGCCGCAGGCTGCGCCATGCCGAGCGAAAGAATACGCGACCTGAATAGGCCAATGCGGGAATTGCGATCAGGGCCGAGATCCAGTGGAACAGGTCACGTGTCGCAGGCTCGGCACCAGACCAGATCGAAACCGAAAGCAGCATGATATTGCTGGCCGCAAAGCCAGAGACAGCAAGCGCCCGGAAGAGTTCCGCTAAGGCGCCGTCCTTCTCGTCCGCGCCGGCGTCGTGGAGATGTGCCTCGAATCCCATGCCGCGCAACGTCGAGATGAAGGGCGGTGGCGCATTGTGAGCGCGCCATCGGATCGTGGCGCGCTTGGTCGAAAGATTGACGCGTGCCTGTATGACACCCGGCAATGCTCCAAGAGCTTTTTCGATCCTTTGGACGCAGCCGCCGCAATGAATGTCCGGGATGGCGAGTTCCGTCTGGCGCAGACCTTCGCCGATGTCTCGGCTCGCTAGCAGGACTTCATCGTCGACGGCGCGCCGATCCATCGATTCAGAGTCAATATCTGGCGCACAGCAGCCCATCAGCGTTCCTTTCGTCCGCCAGCTATCGGGATATCGCGCGATAGGCATGCCACGTGCCATGCCCTAGCAACGGAAAGACGACGATCAATCCGACAAGGCCCGTCGCCAGGCTCACCAAAAACAGCCCGAGCACGATAGCGCCCCATGTGAGCATCACCGGCAGATTGTTCCAGAACAGCGCCATGCTCGTTCCCATTGCCGTCAACGCATCCCTGCGCTCGTCCAGTAACATCGGGATTGAAAATACGCTGATTCCGAATGCAAAGCCGGCGAACAGTCCACCGACCACACCTCCGACCAGTAGCATCGCCCAACCGGTTGGCGTGGTGAACAGCATGGGCGCGATATGATCGAGACCCGGAAACGGTCGCATACCGAAAAAGAGCGCGTAAATAATTACAGCCGCGCGCAACCACAGCAGCATCAGCAGGCATAGAAGCACGCCTGTAAAAAGAACCTGCCCGCCGGACTTTGGCTTGACGAAAATCATCTGCGCCAGTCCAACAGGCTCGCCAGCAGCGATCCGGCGGCTCTTCTCGTAGAGACCGATCGCGAGAACGGGGCCGACCACCATGAATCCGGCGAAGGCGGGAAACAGAATGTAATCCAGATCGAACGCGAACAGTCCGACGACGATCGCGACTGAGATCAGAAAGACGAGGACGCCGTAGCCGAGACTAGTCGCCGGCTGCACGGTCATATCGCGCCATCCGGCCGCAAGCCATTTGAAGGCGGATGCCGGAGATAAATGACGCTTCCAGGCTTCTTCGCGTGGAAGAGGAGGAGAAACGGCTGGTAATATTGTCATCGTCGGACTCGCTGTCGTTTTGCGGCGCCAGTTTCAGCGCGTCGAGCATGAAGATTGTGCTGCACTGAATCGACCGGGCTGCGCCGTGCCTTCTCCTTGGCGCACGTGAGTGACGCAGGCCGGCTCGGAAGTTATCGCCACGTAGACGAGATGCCCGTTTGCAATGGCCACCAGCAAAAGTGCCAAACCGACGAACAGCCAGAGCCTTGCCTTGGTTAGCGCAGGCGAGCGAACGGCAATGTTCTCGCTCATGGATTTGCCCTTCTCATATCGAAGACGTAAAGCGCGAGAATCTTGCGATCGAGCGGCGACAGTCGGCCTTCCCAAGTCGGCATGTGGCCCTGACGGCCGCTCCAGGCCGTTGTGGCAATGGTCTGCGCATCGCCGCCATAGATCCAGACCTTGTCGGTAAGGTTTGGCGCGCCCGTCTCCGTGCTGCCGCGAGCGTCGTCGCCATGACAGGAGGCACAATTGGCCGCGAAGACTGCTTGACCGGCCTTAAGCTTCTCTGCCGGCACCCCCTTTGACGCGGCAGGATCGGAGAGTGTCCGTACATAGCTGACGACATTCTCGATGTCGGCGCGCGGCAATATCTGATCGCGCCCGAAGGCGGGCATCTGCGAGGCGCGGCTCTCGGGGTGTGGTGAATTGATCCCGACCCGGATCGTCTCGGCAAGCGCTTCCGGAGTGCCGCCCCAGAGCCAGGACGTTGTCGTGAGATTGGGAAAGCCTCTGCCGCCTCTCGCGTCGGCGCCGTGGCAGGCCGCGCAATTGTCGCCGAACAGCTCGCGACCCGTCTGACGCACGATCGTCATCAGCTTCGGGTCGGACTGAATGTTTCCGAAGCTTTCGGTCTCGATGCGCTTCGTCCAGGCGCTGCGCTCGAGCCGGGCTTGTTTAAGGCTCTCTGCGACCGTTGTACGCTGATCGACCCCAAGCAGCCCTTTCGTGTAGGTCACGCCGACCGGCCATGCTGGCATCAAGATCCAATAACCGACGGCGAAAAGATGCGTAGCTATCAGAAAGAAATAGACCAGCCAAGGCACCGGCGTATTCAGTTCCTTGATGCCGTTCCATTCATGACCGGTTGTCAGGTAGCCGGTATGAGGATCGCGTTCTTCTACTGCCATGGCTTGTCCTCGTCGCGGAGAATGGATTTGGCAGCATCGTCGAACCGCTTCTTGTTCGATGGCCAATACGTGTAGACGAGGACGCCAATCGAAAGAGCGATGAGATAGAACAGCCCAAACGATTTGGAGAGCCAGAGGGTGGTTTCGTGAGCGATCTCCATGACGCCTATTCTCCTGCCGCTACGGCCGGCTTGTACGCCGCATCCGTCAGGTGACCGAGAATTTGCAGATAGGCGACAAGGGCGTCCATCTCGGTCACGTTGCCTGGTGTCCCGCCGAAAGCTCTCACTTGAGTGGCTTTGCCATAGCGCTTCGTGACACCTTCGGCGCCCGGCGTATCCGGCGCAGCCTGACCTGAAGCATCCGCAGTTGCGTTGGCGATCATCTCGTCGGTGTAGGGAACGCCAACCGCGCGAAGCGCTTTCAGATGCAGGCCGAGATCATCGGCACGAAGCGGCGTTCGCTTGAGCCAGCGGTAAGACGGCATGACCGACTCCGGCACCACGTCGCGCGGGTTATTGAGGTGGGTGACCTGCCATTCGTCGGAATATTTACCGCCGACCCGCGCCAGATCGGGTCCGGTTCGCTTCGATCCCCAAAGCATCGGATGATCGTATTTGGATTCGACTGCGAGTGAGTAAGGACCGTAGCGCTCGACCTCGTCGCGCAGCGTTCGGATCATCTGTGAGTGGCAGGCGTAACAGCCTTCGCGGATATAGATATTGCGCCCGGCAACTTCGAGAGGTGTGTAGACCCGCATACCAGGCGCATCTTCGACCGTCTGGTGGATCGTAAACAGCGGGGCGATCTCGACGATCCCGCCGATGCTAGACACGCCAATGATCGCGAGCACGAGCCCGATGGCCTTGCGTTCCAGCCTGTAGTGCAATCCGAACATGAGACTATTCTCCTGGCTGAAGGGCGGGAGCCAGAAGTGGCTCAGGACGATCCTGCGTTTTTTCATCGGCTGCGTATGGCGCAGTCCGGATTGTCATCCAGATGTTGTAGCAGCCGACGATCGCACCGAGCAAGAAGAGCAGGCCGCCGACGGCGCGGGCGATGTAATAAGGATGCATCGCCACAAGGGAGTCGACGAAGGAATAGGCGAGCGTTCCGCTTTCAGTGTAGGTCCGCCACATCAGCCCTTGGATGATGCCGGAATTCCACATTGCAAAGACGTAGACAATGGTACCCGCAACGGCGAGCCAGAAGTGGGCTTCGACGAGTCTCGCCGAATACATGGCAGGCCGCTTCCACAGCCACGGCACCGACGCATAGATCGCCCCGAACGTGATCATGGCGACCCAGCCAAGCGCACCGGCGTGGACGTGACCGATGGTCCAGTCCGTGTAGTGAGAGAGAGAATTGACGGGGCGTATCGCCATGAACGATCCCTCGAACGTCGACAGCCCGTAGAAGACGACTGCCACCATCATGAAACGCAGTGTCGCGTCGTCGCGAACCTTGTCCCAGGCGCCGTTCAGGGTCAGCAACGCATTGCCGGCAGAGGACCACGACGGCACGAGCAGCATCACCGAGAAGGTCATGCCGAGCGTCTGTACCCATTGCGGCAGCGCGGTGTAGTGAAGGTGGTGCGAGCCCGCCCACATGTAAAAGAAGGTAATGCCCCAAAAGCTAATCATCGACAGCCGATACGAGTAGATCGGGCGGCCGGCACGCATCGGCAGGTAATAATACAGCATGCCGAGAAAGCCGGCGGTGAGGAAAAAGGCGACCGCGTTGTGGCCGTACCACCACTGCGTCATCGCATCCTGCACGCCCGAGAACAGCGAATAGCTTTTGGCGTTGCCGAGCCCGACCGGGACCGCGAGATTGTTGACGATATGCAGGATCGCCACGACCAGAATAAAGGCCATGTAGTACCAGTTGGCGACATAGATGTGCGGTTCCTTGCGGCGAGCGAGCGTACGCAGAAAGATGATGAAATACGTCACCCACACGATCACGAGCCAGATGTCCGCATACCATTCGGGCTCTGCGTACTCCTTGGACTGCGTGATCCCCATCATGTAGCCCGTGACGGCGAGCACGCAGAACAGATTGTAGCCTAACAGCACAAACCACGGGCTCAGCTGATCGGGAAGCCGTGCGCGCGAAGTTCGCTGCAGAACGTAAAGCGATGTCGCGATGAGCGCATTACCGCCGAAACCGAAGATCACCGCAGTTGTGTGCACCGGCCGAATGCGTCCGAAGCTGGACCAGGCGGCGTCGAACGTCAGATCCGGATCGACGAGGAGCCACGCAACCCAGTCGCCGACGAACAGGCCGAACACGACCCATACCATCGCGAGGATGATGCCCATCTTGCTCGGGTCGTCGTAATATCGGGTGAGCCGATCGTTGCTAGGCTCCGGTGAGAAATACCCGGAAATGACTCCGAAGATCCCGAGCACGCCCGCTGCCATCACGAGAAGGCCGTGGGCTCCGATCGGATCGTTCCGACCGGCAATAGCCAGCGTCAGCCCGCAAAGCGTCAGCGCGAGCAGGATAACCAGGGAGAGCTGGCGTTCGTTCTTCGTGAGTTGGCTAATCATCGAGACCCGCTTTTGATTTCATGCGCTAGCACGGACCGCCGGTTGTTTCCCACCGCCGCGAGGTCCGCAGCAGTGAAGCACCTGAACAGCATAGAAATTCCCCGACAGAGGCAACAATCCTGGTTGCGATCGAACCAGGGTTTGAACGCCCGCGCCATCGATTGCGGGCGAAACTAGCGTCAGGAAAAGAGGGGGGCTTTGCGCTAGCTCAAATGTACTAAAGTACAGGTCTTCAAAACGGGGCGGGGCACTGACAGTGCGCAATTGCGATCCGACGGCGGCATCGCCGTGATCGAGAAGCTCGCCTATCGTTATTGCCCAGGCAGCGCTTTGATGGTTTTGCTCGTCGGCACTGACCGCGAGGCAGGAGTGCGGACGACCTTCGTGGTCCATTGGGAGTTCGTGGCACTGGGCGCACTAGCGGCACTAGGTGCCCTTGCTGAGCAGATCTCCGGAGGCCTCGAAACCTTTGTCCAGACCTCTGATGCGCCGAAGATTGGAAGACCGATGTAGCCCGTTACCTCGACCTTGGTCGGGCTCAAGACCTTTGCGACGCCACTGTAGCTCGTCCCCTGATCAGAAACGTACACGGTTCCGCCACCCCATGAGCTGTCCGACTGCTTTTTGAAGCCCGAGACAACCTCAAGACCGCACACTGGTCTCGATCTCAAATTCGGGTCGGAGTTTCTGTAATCTCTTAGAGGACGGCCTTCGGGTCCTAGCGGTTGTTTCAGCCAGACGACTTTCCCGCATCGACTGTCGCCGCACGGCCGCAATTCGATAATGACCTCACCGTCAGAGTCCATCCAAAAACCGTCAAGCGATTCTCCTGCGCGAACTCGTGTTGCGCCGGCGAGCACAGCAACGAGGGCAGCGACAATGACAATAAGCCGTCCTGCAACGTCTCTCAATCGTCTGCTCCCTGTCGCGACGCTGCAGGATACCAGATGAGTACTGGAGGATACCAGCATCGCGCACGCGGCGGAGCATCAACGTCGACCGAACGGATATTTCTGCCGCTGGAAAACCGCCAACACATTGTATTCTCATGCAACCCCCACGCCCGGAAAGGAATGGCGCGAATGATGCCGCTCGTCTTCTTCAATCCTGCGCCGGACGGCATGCGTCGGCAGGCGCGCGAAGGAATCGTCTAAAGGCCGTTGCCGTTTCAGTTCCGAATTTTGCTTTTTTCCCCCGGAGTACAGGATCCAACGTTGTCGCTTTGCCCAGCATGCGACACTTGAGCAAACGAAGAATATGCTGCTCTCAATGGCGCGCGGTGACGAAGATCGCAATGAGGTCATGGCGCAGATCTACAAGCAGCTTGCGGCTTAAAAAGAGTATGTGGAATCCGACCTTAACCGTCGCCCTTGATGTCCTCCGTCGACACGCGCACCGAGAATCGCCGCGCGCGTATAGGCGATCCGCCCAATTGCAGCGCCTGGAATTTCCATTTAAAGCAGCCCTCGGGGCGCCGGCGCATTGCAAGCCACACTGGAAGGTCTCGTATGCAGGACGCATCCCCCGATCTGTCACAAGCGAAGACGAAAGCGGACGAGGCCATTTTCTCTTCCCGCCTTCGGCCGGCAATTATTGGCCTCATCATCGTGATCGCAATCGGAGCGGCGGCCTATGCCTACTGGGAGCATGCCACGCTCTACCCCTCGACTGACAACGCCTACGTTCAAGCGAATATCACGCAGGTAGCTCCGCTCGTTACCGGAGTGGTCACCGAAGTTGACGCTCAAGAGTTCAAGCCCGTCAAATCGGGTGATGTGTTATTGCGGATCGATCCCGCCGGATTCGAGGCTGCACTAAAGGCGGCGGAGGCGCGCCTCGCACTTGTGCAGCAACAGGCCGGGGCGGCTGCCGGACAATCGGCGGCGGCAAAGACAAATATCGCTCAAGCTCAGGCCGCCGTTGATCAGGCTCGCCTCGAGCTCGAGCACGCGACAATCAAATCGCCCGTCGATGGGGTCGTCGGAAAAGTGCTCATACGTCCCGGCTCGATCGCACGGGCCGGCGTAAGCATTTTCCCGATCGTCGATCAGTCAAAATGGTGGGTCGACGCAAATTTCAAGGAAACGGACCTCACTCGCATTGAAGCGGGTCAAAAGGCGACCGTATTCATCGACCTTTTCCCCTCACACCAATTCGCCGGCACAGTAGAAGCAATCAGCCCGGCGAGCAGCTCCGCCTTTTCCCTTCTGCCCGCACAGGATGCGAGCGGAAACTGGGTAAAAGTCACGCAACGATTCCCGGTGCGTGTTTCGCTTAGCTTGCAGCCGGACGATCCACCGATGCGATTAGGCGCGTCCGCGTCCGTCACTGTCGACACCACGAGTAAAGGTTCGAACATTGCCGCCCGGTGAGCCCGCGCGTTTGAGCTTGGTCGAGAAAGCTCTGACCTCGGCGGCCGTGCTTCTCGCCGTACTGATGGTCATTCTCGACATGACCGTCGTCAACGTGGCCCTGCCCCATATGATGGGGTCACTTGGCGCGACGCCGGATCAGATCACCTGGGTCCTCACCTCCTACATCGTAGCTGAGGCAATCGTAATTCCGACGAGCGGCTTTCTTGCCGAGCGCTTCGGGCGAAAGCGCGTCATTTTTATTAGCCTCATCGGCTTCGTGATCTCGTCGATGCTTTGTGGCCAATCGCGCACGCTGACGGAGATGGTCATCGCCCGTCTTTTTCAGGGTGCGTTCGGCGCCAGTGTCATTCCGCTGTCGCAAGCGATCATGGTGGATACTTTCTCTCCCCAGAACCGAGGAAAGGCGATGGCAATCTGGGGCATCGGCATCCTACTCGGACCGATCATGGGTCCCACCGTTGGTGGTTTCATCACGGACCACTTGGGGTGGCGTTGGGTGTTCTACATCAACGTGCCAATCGGAATTATCAATCTGGCTCTGATCGCCGCCTTTCTGAAACAAACACCCCGATCCAAAACGACCGCGGATTGGCTGGGTGCGCTGCTGCTGGCGATTGGGGTCGGCAGTCTTCAAATGATGCTGGATCGCGGCAATGGTGAAGACTGGCTGCAATCAAGCTTCATCGTCGCGTTGGCGATCATATCCGTCATCTGCATCGCGGCGTTTATCGCCAGAAGCGTCAAGCGATCGGACGCAATCCTCAATCTCAGTTTGCTGAAGGATCGCAATCTCGCGACGGCGACATTCATCATTATGGCGTTCGGAGTGGGAATGCTCAGCACCATTGCCTTGCAGCCGCTTTTTCTCGAACACCTGCTTGGCTACTCTGCCGGTGCGGCTGGGTTGCTGATGGCTCCTCGCGGCATTGCCGTCGCCCTCGGCATGGTCTTCGTTGCAACCACGATTACCTGGATCGAGCCACGGTGGCTTGTCTTGGCCGGATTAGCGTTAGCGGCTGCAGGAAGTTACGTGATGACGCGGTATAACCTCGAGATCGACACGTTCTGGATCATTGTCCCCGGCATCGTACAAGGTGTCGGCATGGGCATGATTTTCGTGCCCCTCTCGACGCTGGCGTTTCAAACTCTGCCCAAGGACGCATCAGACCAGGCGGCGAGCATTTTCAATTTGGCCCGCACGATAGGTGGCTCGATCGGCATAGCAATCGCCGCGACCGTGCTGACGCGCGAAACTCACGCAAACTGGCAGACCCTGGGCGCAGCGATCAACCCCTATAATCCAGCGCTCGGTGCCTGGTTGGATGCTACCGGCCTCAGCATGTCTGATCCGCGCACCCCGCAGATCCTGGGGTTTGAAGTTATGCGCCAATCGACGATGCTAGGCTTCCTCGAAGCCTTCGGTTTCGTGACTTTGAGCTTCCTTGTGCTCATTCCGTTGGTGCTGCTCTTAAAGCGGACAGCGGGGAGCTACCTGGGTGCTACAGGTCAGCAACCCGTCATTAATCAGCAACCCAGTCATTAACTTGTCTCGCATCCCGGGCTCTGATTTATTGATCGAGGCAAAGTCGGTCTGATTGGGGCTGGTCTGGGCTCAAATCTGCTCCACGCAGAGCCATCTTTGACTTAGCGCAACGCATCGGCATTTAGCCCATGCTTAGTGCCATATCCAAATTATTGGCCCGCGCTCAATGTTGTATCCATAGTAACAAATGGTGGTGTCGTGAAAAAACAGATCAAATGGGGTGTCATATTCGGCGCAATTGCTCTACTCGGTCTCACTGCGGCGCTTCCAGACGCTGACGCAAGGCGCGGGGGTGGTGGCTTCCGTGGTGGCGGTCGCGGACACGTTGGTATCTCTCGCAACGTTGGCCGCATCGGAGTTAACAGGTATGCCGGTAGAAGAGTAGCGCGCCGAGCTGTCGTCGGCGGAGCCGTCGTCGGAAACAGGGGTAGAAGAATAGCGCGCCGAGCTGTCGTCGGCGGAGCCGTCGTCGGAGGGGCGGTCGTCGGCCGCCGCTACTATGGCGGCGTTTATTATGGTCACAGACGGCGCTACTGGCGCGGCCGGTGGTGGGCGTACGGTGTCGGGTCGTGCTGGCGGATAACGCCAGCCGGCTACTACGTTTGGATTTGCGGTTGATCCTCCCAAGTCCGAAACGGCTTCCGGCGACAGAAATCGTACGCCGGAAGCCACGTTCTTTTGCACGGGCTTTCCTGACTATTTAGCCAGGATATCCGACGCCTTATGCTGCTTTTGGTAATGGTGACAAATGCCAGAAGACAAGAAAGCTGACCTCGAACAACGTATCGAGGAATACCGACACAAGATCGAGGAAATCAGTGCGTTCCGCGACGACCCGAAGATCGAAAAAATCATCAAAGCACTACAGAAGCAGATCGCTCAAGATTCTTACCAGTTGAGCGTACTGGACGAGGTTCCCAAAGCCTAAATCCCTTGTCGCAATTCAGTGCGTTTAGTCCCCACGGTTGCCCCGTAACCGGTGGGTCTCAATCGGGTATCTGAGCCGTTGCGCGCGGCCTATATATTGGCTACTGCCTATAGCTGGTTCGCGTCAGCTTGCCCCCTAAAGCCAGCTCAAAAGGGGGGTGTCCTGCCGGCACCCGTCGCGGAAAACCCCCGGAAGCCCGGATTGTTGGCTATATGCTCATCCTGATAGATAACCGACATTCCCGTCTAATCGGGTCCAACGTCGTCCGAAATATTTAAAGTTTTTCATTATTATCAGACCTTTGAAGCCACAGACGACCAGCGAGATGTATCGACATCCCATCGTAAAGCGGGTATGAATGCGGGTATCGATAACATGGAGACCTCGGTCAGTTGCCGCTCACCGATACCCGAATTCGAAACGCCAAGCCAAGCGCTAAGGCTTACAAGCTCACCGACAGTCATGGGCTCTATCTGGAGGTGCGCCCAACCGGCACAAAGCTCTGGCGCTATCGATACCGGATCGCCGGAAAAGAAAACCTCTTCGCGCTCGGAGAGTATCCCAAGTTGAGGCTTGCTGACGCTCGCGACAGGCGGGTGGAGGCCCGAAAACTAATCACGCAAGGTATCCACCCCGCGCACCAACGCCGCACTGAACGGCTTACGCGTCACGCCGAGAACGCCAACACGTTCGAAGCGGTAGCACGGGAATGGATGGAAAAAAGGGGAGTTACCTGGGGTCCCTCATACGCCCATAAGGTTCACAGCTTCCTCGCAAGCGACGTATTTCCGCACATCGGCGCTTTGCCGATACGAAGCGTTACTGCACCTCAACTTCTGAGCATCCTTCGGCAGGTTGAGGCTCGGGATGCAAAGAGCGTTGCTTTGCTCCTACGACAATGGTGCTCGGCGATTTTTCGCTACGGCGTGTCCACTCTTCGAGCCGAGAACGATCCTGCGGCGAGTTTGAAAGGGGCCCTCCACCGGCCCAGAACCAAGCACGCCAGACCATTATCGCGCTCCGAAATATCCGATTTCGCGAAGGCTCTTCAGAACTATGGCGGTGAACCGACAACGGTCATCGCCTTGCGCTTGTTGCTGTTGACCTTCGTTCGACCTAAAGAGCTTCGAGAAGCGCCCTGGACCGAGTTTAACCTTGATCGGGCTGAATGGCGCATACCTGCCGCACGAATAGAGCGTGACGCAAAAAGCGTGGCCTTGCTCCTACGACAATGGTGCTCGGCTATTTTTCGCTACGGCGTGTCTACCCTTCGCGCCGACAACGATCCTGCGGCGGCATTGAAAGGCGCCATTCAACGGCCCAAAACCAAGCACGCCAGACCTTTGTCGCGCACCGAGATATCCGAGTTCGCCGAGACTCTTGAGAGCTACGGCGGCGAACCGACGACGGTCATCGCGTTGCGCTTGTTGCTGCTGACTTTCGTTCGCCCCAAAGAGCTGCGAGAGGCGCCGTGGTCCGAGTTCAACCTTGATCGCGCTGAATGGCGCATTCCTGGGCCGCGAATGAAGACGCGCCAGGAACACATTGTTCCGCTGTCACGGCAAGCGGCGGAGCTATTGCGGGAGCTGCTCGCTTACAGCGGCGGCCACGAATTCCTGTTCCCCAACCGCCGTAACCCGAACGCCTGTATGTCGGCGACAACGCTAAATCGCGCGTTGGAGCGTATGGGTTTCAATGGTGGGGAAAGCATTGGCTTCACATCGCACGGCTTCCGCGCCACGGCATCGACAATTCTCAATGAAGAAGGAGTTCGGTCCGACGTAATCGAACGCCAACTCGCCCACGAGGAGCGCAACAAATCCCGCGCGAGCTATAACCGAGCCGAGCACTTGCAAGAGCGACGCAAGTTGATGAGCATGTGGGCTGACATCGTTGACGACCTCGCCGCGCATAGCGGCATCCGGCGAAAGGCTGTCCGCAAGGCTGGTGCCGCGAGACGCGTTCAGTCTTAAATTTTTCTTCTTTTGCGGCCGCGACCGGCCGGCTGCGAAATTGACGAACGTGGTGCTCAATGAAGCGACCGAAACCAGCCGACCCCTGGAGTCAGACCTTCCCGGAAGAGGCGTGCGCCTTCACAGCAAATCAAGGTCTCCGCAATGGACACGAGCGCGCGTTGGGGCAATACGCCCGCGCTCTGGGCGACGTTCTAAGAAGCTTGAGCATTCAATTCAGTCCCGGAGGAAAAAAACAGCCGCGCTGGCTGTTCCACGCCGGCCCTCGTTCGCCGACGCCGCGTTCTGTTGAACCTTCGCCGGCAGGCCCCGTGGGAGCCGACGAGGAGTGGGAAGGAACCTTCGACCAGATCAGCGACGCCATCCAACACGGTGACGCGCAATTAATCGGCACATACTTGCGGGATGCCGCCGACGTTCTTGGGCTCGTTGGGGACGCGCTCGATCCACAGGACAGAAGGAAGCGTTGGCAGCTTGAGTTCTTTCTGAAAGGTCTCAAGAGCAAGCGGTGGTCTAGCTTCGATATTGAAAGGCTTGTGGCGGAAGAAACTCGCAAGGCGGGAGGCCAACAGGAGTCAGCCGTCGTGCAAGTCAGCAACGATATCGGGCTCGACCGATCCTCGATTTTTCGCCACCTACGAAAAGCTCGGAGCACTTCTAGAGTCTCACAAAAAGCGCTGATAAGTGAGACTGGTTTTTCCTCGACTTTTTTCTTCTTTTGGACCATAATGTCCAGCATAAACATCCAAAATATCTGACCGTCCAACCGCGTATTATTGCGCGCATAAATATATTCATCGACGCATTTGTTCAAACATCATTGGGGGAGTAATTCATGTCCGATAGAAACAGTAAAGAACTAGAATCATGCCGGCTTATCCGCCTAAACCGAGTATTGGAAATTATTCCGGTCTCACGGTCGAGTTGGTGGGGTGGCGTTGCCTGCGGCAAGTTTCCAGCGCCCATTAAACTCGGCATCCGGACGACGTGCTGGCGTCTCGAAGACGTTCTAAAACTGGTCGAAACAGGCGTCCAATAACGAACGCAGCCCGGAAGGGAGCCGGCCGGCCGTAGCCGCCGACATTCGGGGCTTCCGCACAAAAATCTTTGATAGCCCATCGTTAGATACGCCGCGTCGTTGCGAAAACGGCGCTCGATAATCGTTGGCTTCAGACATCACAGCAACAAGGAGAACAGCACTCCACTATTGAAGGAGCATATTCATGAGTAAAATTTCATTTTTCGATGATAATAGCCTCTGCGTTATTCCGGTTCGTCCTCGCTCAAAGAAGCCGATACCCAAGGACTGGCAGAAACGCCGGTTTGAGGACAACGAGCCGGCCGAGTTCTCGGATGAGATTAACTACGGCGTGGTGCTCGGCGACGCCTCCATCGGCGTCGTTGATATCGATCTCGATTGCGAACTCGCACGCAGGCTAGCACCCTATTTCTTGCCTCGGACAGGCTGGATTTTTGGGCGCAAGAGCGCGCCCAGATCGCACTGGCTCTACAAAGTGAACGACGCCGGGCGCGGACACAAATTCAATGTAAAGGGCCGCAAGGAAGACGGCCTCGATGAACTCGGCAAATTTGCGGAGTATCGCGCCAACGGTCAGATGACAGTGTTCCCGCCCTCGGTCCATGAGACTGGCGAGGCGATTGAGTTCGCGGTTTTCGAAGCAATTGGTAATTCGACACGGGCCGGGCTGATGGACAGCCTAACCTTGATGGCAATTTGCGGCATCGCCATCCCGCTCTACGGAGAAGGCAAACGCAACGACATTGTGTTGGCGCTTTCTGGAACGCTCTTCACCCATGGAAAGTCGGAGCAAGAGGTGCTCCGACTTGTTGAGGTCATATGTGAGGTAACGGAAGATCGAGAACGAACTAGCCGGCTAGAAGCGGTTCGAACGACGGCAAATCGTCAGATCAACGGATTATCGTTCACACAAGAAGGTCACCTACGGGAACTGCTAGGCGCACGTGCCGTCGATGAGCTTCTCAGGTATTTAGACAACCACACTCCGGTTGACGCCGGCGCGGCGGAAAGGTCTTGGGCTGGAGCCTTATCGCTCGATGATCAGAACGATACGGGCGTCGCAAAGCTTTTCGCTGTCCACGCGAAGCATCGCGTTTTTTTCGACGCAGCCCTAGGTGCCTTTCACGTCTACCGTGACGGCATTTGGGTTTCAGACGATCAGGAATTAGAAGTATTCTCTGAACTCGACAAATTCGTTCAGGAACGAATTGCCAATTTGCGGGCAAATCTAAATCACGTCCCGCACGACCAATGTGCCGCTCAGACCAAATTCTTGCTGAAGTATCGCAACCGGCCAAACGCCCGCAACGCCATAGAACAATCTCGTTCATTCCTCAGCGTTGATACCGGGCTGCTCGGGCGCCATGACGACACGATAGCCGTCCGCAACGGCATTCTGCGGCTGAGAGAGGGGAAATTAGAGCCCTTTTCACCTCAACATTACATCACAAAGCGACTTGAGATTGATTATGACGCCAACGCTCAGTGTCCCGTGTTCCGAAATGTGCTGTCGGACGCGTTTGATGAGAATGAGGAACTGATATCTTACTTTCAGGCGATTGTCGGCTATTGGCTTACGGGATGCACGGATAGGCAGGAATTCTACATCCTTCATGGTATGGGCTCTAACGGCAAGAGCACTATCCTCAACGCCATCGCGCATGTGCTCGGGCCTTACTCTGGTGACTTGATGAGCGAAACGATCTTCGAGGGCTCGGCCGGACAACATAACTCTGACCTTGCATCGTTACAGGGCCATCATCTGGCCGTCGTTTATGAGGCGGAATCGAAATTTAAACTCAACGCGGCGCGTATCAAACAAATCACGGGGCAGGATGCAGTCAAGGTTCGCGCCCTTTACAAAGACCCGATCACGTTCCGCCCCAAGTTCAAGCTCGTTGTTGTCTGCAACAAGAGACCAAACTTGGACGCCTACGATCCTGCCCTGAAGCGTCGCATCAAGCTCATTCCGTTCGATCATGTGATCCCAGTCGAACGTCGAGATCGGCAACTCGGGGAAAAAATGAAAGCCGAGGCATCCGGCATCCTGAACTTCATGATCGAAGGCGCAAGAATGTATTTTCGCGACGAGATTCGGGAACCTGTGGCGGTAAAAGCGGCTACCCAGCGATATCATGCGGACCAAGAACTCCGTTGGCAGCTTTCTCAAGGACAGCACCGTCGCGGAACCTGGAGCAACCGTTGCCAAGGGCACGCTTTACGACGAATACGTCAGCTATTGCGCCGACGAGGCCATCAATGCGGTGACCAAGGGAGATTTCGGCAAAATCCTCCTCGACAAGAACTACATGGATACGCGGGGGGCCAACGAACGCAAATGGAAGGGACTGCGTTTGCGGTTACCTGACGAAACTCCCGAGGCGGAGCTTCAATGGTTAGCGCCGGCAGCGAGGTTGAAACGGGCAGGTTGAGGGCCGGCCCCCCTCGATTGGGGTAGTGACACGAGTGACATGGATTTCTAGAATTTTTCTCTTAGAGAAGAGATTAGAAAAGTATTGTAACCGGCGTCATCCGTGTCACTGAAACCCCCCCTCCAACCAATCGAGTGCCCTCGGCGAAGAGTTTAGGGGATCAAATGCTGGCGTATAGCCTGGGCCACCGCGTGGGTTCGGTCGTGTACTCCCAGTTTGGCTTCAGCCTTCTTGAGATGGCTGCGGATAGTTTCCGCACCGAGTTCGAGAAGCGCAGCGACGGCTTTCGTTGGTCGCCCAATTGAAAGTAAGCGCAGCACAGCAAGTTCACGGGCCGTCAGCGCGGCACCCTTACCGATTCGGGCGACCTGCGGCCCCATGAGTTTTTGCAGACGAATGGCAGCAAACGTCGCTCCCATGGACAGAACGGCACGTGCCTCTTCGGAGAGGGACAAAACTTTTCCCGACCAAAATACAACTATCCAACGGCCGCCCACGGGACAATTCAGGCTATCGCGCATTCCGTACTTCTGCGCAAGTTCGATGGGCCAACGATCGACCCCCAGCGGCTCAAGCGTTCGCATCAATTCAGACATCGTGAATGACGCGATAGAGTATTGCGCAAACGTGATGCCGGGGCCCGGATGACCTCCCATTAGTTCGATATGTTCGTCCCACCACCCTACAGGTGCGCTCTTGTGGAGGAAGACGGTCTTGCCCACTTCAAGGCCGCTAAAGTCCCCCCATCGCACCGGTAGCAAGAGGGCGCCCAACACATTAAGCGGGGTGGCTCGATGCGTTGCCCTCTGCAAGCCGTCCAAGACCGCGTCGGGCGTATCGAGCGTTTTGATACTGCTCGTAAACTGCAGCATTTCCGCATTGAGTTTTAGAACATCCGATGGCATCTCAACATTCCTTCAGCGGGTTATCTGTATCCCTCAGACTCGTGCAGATGGCCAGAGAAACGGAATTTTCCAGAACGGACAATTGAAACTGACTTGCCCGAAAACTAGGCAGCGAACGCAGCGGCAGACGCCCGCAGAAGGTTGAACCACCTTCGGCTTGTTCGCGCGCGGAGATCACCGCGATGCCGTGCGCTCTCGCTCAGCCGGAACTACAGACGCGCAGGTCTTGGCCCAGAAGCCCTCGGAACAGCAAAGACCGCCGGACAGGGGCGCCCTTTTCAACATACCCCACATCGCTCAATATCCGCACAACAGTTCGAAATGCTTCATAAGGGCTTTGAGACCCGTTTCTCTGACCTGCTCGCCCCTTCCGTCTCAAACCAAACGCGCTGACGCCCAAGCGCGGTGCCATTTTCTAGCCCTGGATATTTCACGCCCTTCGATTGCGTTCTCGCTTGGCAGCCTTGGCCGCGCGTTTCGTGGCATTTCGCGTTTTGCGTTGCTTGGCGACGATGCGCCTACGTCTATTGTCCGACATCATGGGCATGGCAACGATCCTCCGTTGAAGAGCAGTCATAGACATAACCTAGGCGCGCTTCGACGGCTCGATAGTGTTGGCCGTCGCCTCACCCAGGCTGCGGCATTTCGGGACGATTGATCTACAATCGCAGGAAGACCCAAGTCGCTTTCATGGATGGTGCTCAGGGAGAGACTGAACCGCAGGGCGCAGAACACCTGGGTTCACGCATAAGGGGCCTCCGGTTCCTTGGTTCCGGAGGCTTCTTCGCTTTGATTACTAGCCATCGGAGGAGTGAAAAGATCGGCCACAACATCCCGGCGTTTACCGCGTGCGAAAGGGGCCACCGAAAGTCAGCGCCAACTGTCTCATCTTTGGAGAGTCAAAATCTAGCAGCCAGCCTGGATGACGTTCGCACTTGCTGCGAGAGTCGGGGTGATCTGGTCCCTGATTGATCATATCTGGCTCAAGCGAAAATGAATGCAGCTTGTTCTTGCTCGTCTCTAAGTTCGATCCACGTAGCTGCAAGATCACCCATCGCCAGTGCTTCATCATCAGATTTCCGAAGAGCAACTGCGACTTCTATCTCTCGGATTCCCTTTCTCTTCCGTCGCAAGTCGCGAGCGTAATCGAGAAATGCCTCGTATAGATCGTCGTCATCCAGCGATCCAAGTATGTCAGGGCCGAGAGCTTCAACAAGCGCCCGGTTCTTTTGGGTTTTCTTCAATGCTCCGTGCCTCGCCAAAACGAGTATTTCTTCTACAGTCTGATTGATGTGAGCCATGTCGTTGCCTCCGTTCTCTTACTCACGCATACGTATGCGCATTTTTATTTATTCTCCTGCGTATGATCGAAATTCGGGACATGCGCTTGGATACGTCGGAGCGATAGTGCTGCGATCTTGGCGGACCGGGCCCTGGGTCTTATCTTCTTTCCATGTGCGGACGCTTCACTCAAAAGTCGGCTCCGAACCAACTTGGTCTCGACATCGCGAATGTTGTCGAGCCCCTCCATGTGCCCCCTCACTACAATGGTGCTCCTGGCCAAGAGCACTGGATTATCCGACAAAACCCAAAGACCGGAGAGCGAACACTTGACCGGCTTTGTTGGGGTCTGATCCCGCACCGGTGTAAGGACGAGGATGGCGGGAGGAAGCCCATCAACGCCAAAGCGGAAACAGTCGCGCAGCTTCCAAGCTTCCGCGATGCCTATCGCCACCGACGCTGCCTCGTGCCGATAAATAATTTTTTTGAATGGAAAGCGAGCAAGCCCGGTATGCCCAAGCAGCCCTACGCCATCGCCATGAAGAGCGAAGAACCATTCGCGCTGGCGGGCATCTGGGAGAACTGGAAACGACCCGGCAGCGACGAATGGG
Source organism: uncultured Alphaproteobacteria bacterium (assembly GCA_963833715.1). Lineage (GTDB taxonomy): Bacteria > Pseudomonadota > Alphaproteobacteria > Rhizobiales > Hyphomicrobiaceae > Hyphomicrobium_B. Next base: position 16,451 of record CAWHZB010000011.1, on the reverse strand, counting down.
TTCGAACGTTCGCGATCATCACGACGAACTCGAATGAACTCGTGAGCGCAATCCATGACCGGATGCCGGTGATCATCGCGCCCGAGGACTACACGCGGTGGCTATCGACCTTTGGAGCCGACCCTCGCGACCTGCTGGTGCCGTATCCAGCCGAGCCCATGACGATGTGGCCCATCTCAACTCGCGTGAACAAGCCGGACAATGACGATGCTTCAATCTTGGATCGCGTGCCCGCGCCGGAATGAGCAAGACTTCAATGAAGAATCGGCGATGCCGACAAGTCTGTTTAGACCGACGCGATGATGCGCTCCTGCCCAATGCTTTTATTGAATAACGCTGGCTCTCTCAAGAAATCGGCAGAAGGCATTCGCAAGTTGCATTTGTCGGGGCGTACGGCACTCAACCTCAAAAATCTGCGGCGAGCTGACCAGGATCGAAAGGCACTTTGCTCGGGATCAACTCTCAGCTACGACCCTCGCAGAGTGCCGGAAGGGGGCGAGGCTTGATGCAAATCAACGTGGGATAATTCTGTTTGATTAGTAACCGAAAGGATCTCATGAATTGGGATCGTGTCGAAGGGGCGTGATCAGCTCATTGGCAAAATGCAGAAATCGCTACGGCGTCGCCAAGGAGGACGCGGAGAAGCAGCTCGACGAGTGGACGCGCAAATTCAACTTCTGACGGTGTTCCTGTGGTCGTTTGAGGGGCGCTTGCAGCTCGGTAATTCTAAGTGTCTCGCACCGCAACAATCGGAGAATAAGAATGAATAAGTTCGTCGCAGTATCGCTGGGCGCGCTCATGCTGAGCACCGCCGCACTTGCTCAGTCACCGTCGCAAGAAGTCATGACCTCGATACCGGCGCAGAGCGTAACGGTCACCCACTGGCTTCATCAGAACGTGTATAACTCAGACAACAACAAAGTCGGTGACATCGAGGATGTGCTGCTATCAGAGACCGGTCAGGTCAGTGCAGTGATCCTGGGCGCGGGCGGCTTCCTCGGTATCGGCGACCATAACGTGGCCGTTCCCTTCAACTCCATCACGCAGACCACCAAGGACGGCAAGGTCTCTCTGACCCTCGACAAAGCCATAACCAAGGATAGGATGAAGACCGCTCCGGGGCTCCAGTACGATAAAAAGACGATGACGTGGATTCCGGAAAAGAAGTAACAGGGCTTTTAGCACCGCACCCTAAAGGGGTGTGATGCTCAAGGAGGTGAACGGCAGCACGGGAGGACGCCGCAAAACCCCCGCGCAAGCTTCACCCACGGCCCGTTTGGGGTCCGAGTAGCAACGGATCGAAGGCGGCCATGGCTCATCCGATAGTTGAAACGGAATCGGGCGTTTTTCGGCTAAATTCGGTTCTGCAAATGGAGCAAGACTTATGGCGCTCGGACCCATTCTCGTTCTCATCCTCATCATTTTCCTGCTCGGTGGCTTCAGTGGCCGCTTCGGAGGCTACGGTTACGGCTTCGGTCACGGTGGCGTCGGTATCCTCGGCGCCATCTTGCTCGTCGTTGTCATTCTTATGCTGCTTGGGCGGATCTGATCTGACAGGCGGGATGTCTCGCTCGCCTTTCCGGACTTCTTGCTGCGCCAGCTAGAACAAACACAGCAGCCAATGTTCGCTGCGGCATCGCTGCGACCGGCTAAAGTTTTTCTCGCCAGCAAGATCGAAGAACTCAGCGCGTTCCGAGATGACCCGCAGGTCAACAAAATCGTTCGAGTTCCACAGAAGCAGATTGCTCAGGAACTTTATCGGTTGAGTTTATTGGAGTAGATCAACCTCAACCGAGATTGTTGGATATTGCGGCTATCGCGTGGGGAGAGAGACCACGCAAAGTCAGCGCCACTGTCTCACCTTGTCTCACCTTTGGAGTTCAAAATCTAAGTGGAGACTTGTGCGCGCGCGCCAGTTCCGTCATCGAATTCGGCGCGCGCGATTCCGCCGCCGAAATCGGCGGGCGCTCGGCCCTGATTGGAAAATTCGGATTATCAAAGATGAGGCAAAGCGCATAGCGATCATCGCGAGCCGCATCACTAGAATATTCGCTGCTTGATGGAAGGGTATGCAACAAGCAGCGAAGACCTATTATTTTTTTAGTTTAACAATGCTTTTTCTTCGGCTTCTCGCAGCCGTCTCAACCCATCGGCAATTTCCAGCGGCATAGCATCAAGGTCTTTTTCAAACAGCGCGCGAAGGCGGACCCCAGCCGTCACTTCAAACGCTAAAAGCCATTCGTTATCGAAATGCATCGGGGTTCTCCTGCCGGTTCAGTCTCCTTCTCGTCATGTCGAGACCTAAGCCAACGTGTCGTAGACTCATCTGTTCCGCTTTGGGACGCGTGATATATTTGCTTTTTTTGTTAGAATTTTTAACTCGACCGTAATCAACGGGTTGCTCTCGGCGGTGTGTCCAGAACGGACGCTGCGGCGTAATTCTTACTGGCAACGCTGGAAATACATCCCTCGGCGCAACGAGCGCTTAGTTCCCGAGGTATAAGGGCGCATCATGTGACCAAAAGTGCGAGGTAGTGATCCCCGCGTGAAAGGTATACAGTAGCCCACCATTCCCAGCATTTTGTAGAGAGTAACGGTCATGACAAGCGGCAGGCTGTTCGCCGATATCGATGATGCGCGCTCACTCGCTCAGGCCATCGTCGATACCGTCCGCGAGCCACTACTGGTGCTCGACAAAGATTTGCGGGTCGTCACCGCCAGCCGATCGTTTTATCTGACGTTCCGCGTGAACCGTCAAGAAACCCAAGGCCAGTTGCTCTATTCGCTGGGCGACGGCCAGTGGGACATCCCGGCCCTGCGAACTCTCTTGGGAAAGATCGTCCCTGAGCACGCCGTGCTGGAGGACTATCAGGTCGAGCAGAATTTCCGAACATTGGCCACCGCACCATGCTGCTCAATGCCCGCAAGGTCTTCTATGATGACGACGCCCACACGACCATTCTGCTGGCTATCGAAGACATAACCGAACGCAAGGCCGCTGAGCAGCAGATGGAGGAGTTGCTGCGGCAAAAAGAACTTCTTTTGGATGAGATGCAGCATCGGATTGCCAACAGCCTGCAGATCATCGCGAGTATCATCATGCTGAAGGCGCGAACGGTGCAGTCGCCGGAAACGCGTCTGCACCTGGAGGACGCCCACAAGCGCGTCATGTCGGTCGCAGCCGTCCAGCAGCACCTTCAGGTCTCCGGCCGTGGCGAACTGATTGAGGTGGCTCCCTACCTGTCAAAATTATGTGCAACCTTGGCGCAATCGATGATCGACGTAGGCACCCAAGTGTCCATCGATGTCCGGGCTGAAGGGGCAAGCGTGTCATCCAGCGACGCTGTGAGTATCGAAATCATCGTAACAGAAGCCGTGATCAATGCGCTCAAGCACGCCTTTGCAAAAGACGAAACAGACGGACGTATTGTCGTCAGCTATGAAGTGACGGGCGAGGACTGGAAGCTTTCGATTGCGGATAACGGCATGGGCAAGCCGAAGTGTGGTTCTCCAAAAGTTGGCTTAGGAACCAGTATCGTCAACGCTTTGGCACACCAACTCGATGCGCGTGTGGACGTGGTGACCGGGCAAGGCGGCACTATCGTGTCCATCATTCACGCCGCAACAACGTTACCCATGCCACGAGCGGCATGAGTTCTACAGTTGTCTTGTGATGGCGGCCGCACTCACCGGCTAACACCATCAGTGAAGCTTACGCCGTATTATTTCGCGCTGATTGCACACGGGGCAGCTAAGCGATAAGCCGCCTCGTTTGATGAATGAACAAAAGTTAAATTAAACCTGCCGCTCACGGAGCGTTGGCAATCGGTATTGATTAGCCCCGTATCGGAATGCCTCTCATCGTGGTGCTTCGCTAGGCATTTCAATAGACACTTCGCCAGTCGAGCGCGCTTTTCAGCTTGCCAAGGCAGGGCAGTGCGCAAGCATCAACGACATCATGCGAAGGCTGAAATCCGAAGGCTACTCTGTTGAACAGCTAGTTGGATCGAGCTTGATCAAACAGCTTAAAGCGATGATTTCCGCGTCGCGCAGATAGCTTCCGACCGCCGCAAAAGAATTTTTTCGGAAGTCTTCACTTTCAAACTACTGCACTAGCCTTAAATCCGTCGCCCCATCATCCATATACCATCCAGATAGATGGTAACTGGATGGTAGCAGCTTATGAGCAACGTTCAGGAGTTTTCTATCGTGGCTCTTATCGTCTGATGAAAAGGAAAATTGTTTGATGGCTGATGACCGATCTAACGACGCATTTGACACTTCCGGACCTCCGCATTGGTTTGTCGCAATGGCGGGCTGCCAACACCGAGCATTCGGGCCCATTGATCAGCGGAACACAGACTTGGTTCGGCCGACGACTCGACCATCTATACCCTCAACAAGCAATGGCTAGATTTCCTTCAAAAACGATTCAAGGAGGATTTCGCTCTGCCTCAACGCATCACGTCATGCCGCACGCCCGTAGAACTCTGGAGCGCCTACACAGGTTTGCTGCAAAAGGCCGTTACGGATTATCAGAAGGAATTTACCGAGCTTGGAAAGCTTGGCAAACTCGTGCAGGCTCCGAAGCCGTGACGCAAAAGTCAAAGAAAAGCACTTCGCGCGTTGATGAATTCCGGAATTCAATCCACGCCTGATGTGAAAATTGAACATCCGGCTGATCCAGATACCGTTGTGGTGCCCGATGACAGGCCTGATGCCGGTAACGGGAAGAGCAGCGGCGGAGAGTCGTGAGGACGATACTGTGATTGTTCCTGAGCCCGATACTAAGCATCCGTCTGAGTAGCTTCGGTCAGGCGTGGGCGAAAAGGCTCTCGGTTCAATCCGGGGGCCTTTTTTGATGGCCGGTGATGGCGGAGTAACACAGCGCCAGAGAACTAAAGTTATGCGTGCCGGGGTGACGCTTGTCCGCGCCGAGTGGGAACGGCGTCCGTAATGGAAACGCCCTGTCATCGCCTGGGCAGCCGATACCGCCTTCGACCTCCGAAATCGCGTGTGGGTGGCGCGCGGCTTGTATTGCTTATCGACGTGTGCGCCAAACAGGACAGCTTCACGGCCCCGCATTTGATGAGCGCTTCTGGCGTTGGGCATCGCCCAAATTAAAATCAAGCCACCTTTCGAACTCGCCTTCCTTAGCTTCCTCGTCCGCTATCTCAATATCAATTGTCTCAATCGAAGCTTCGAGCCAATTGGTAATGTCTTGCTTCGATAACGTCGTTCGACCAACCAATTCGTAATTGTTGACCTTCGGATCGTTCCAGAAATCCAACAGGATTTGCAACTTTTCCCTCTCCGAATTGAGCCATTCCAGCGTAGTCATCTGTTTCCCCGGTCGCGTCGCCGATGCGATTGGATACCGTCACCGACCGATCCCGCACAAATGGCGAGAAGGTTGGGTTAATTCGTCGTTTGTTCATGTAATGTTCGTTTATGCCACGCTTTGGGCGAGTGGGCAACTGGAAGCAACATCTGCAACCGATTTTTGGCCCACCAAAAACAGCAGAACTCTCATGACAAAGAGGACAACCCAGAAAAGCCGCGCACAAAGAGCGCGGCTGCTGTCACCGGAAAGGTTGTGAAAACCGGCGAAGGCAACGCCTGCTCGCATGGGCTCCGATGGGCGGCGCCATTCGTCGGAGCTTGCCGCCATCAAACGAGACGCCCGGAGGCTGAATGTCACGCGGCCAGCCCGCAGCAGGGGAAACCAGTTCGCAAAAGAAATTCGAGCGAGGCCGACCCAGGCCCGTGCCGAAGCGATGTCGAAGGCGACAACTAACGTCAGTCGGTCAATGAATATCGGCGAGCGCGAGGTAGCAAATAGGGAGCAACTCCGCGTGGCCTGCTGTGTGTCGCAGTGAGGTTGGGTGCTACGGTCTTACCTTGCTTTTCAGAATATTGAGCGGAATTGACTGCGCGATGGACAGCCATGATTGGGATGCGCATGTATTCGTAATGACGGGGTCGAGTGTTCGAGTCACTCAAGCGGCACCATATTTCCATTCAAATTCAGATTGTTAGCCTACGCCAAAAATTGCGTCGGTGTTTTGCCAGGTCTTCTGGGAAGCACATGGGAAGCACCAAACAGGCAAAGTTGGCCGCTATTCGCCAGCTACACGTCGATTAAGAAAATCAGCGCAGCGATTTCGCGAGCGCCCTGCACTCGGCGACAAGCGCCGAAACCATCATACGGTCTGCGATCGCTTCGCGCGTGAATGCGCCGTTGCGGTATGCACCGTTGCGCTTGCCTGCAGGAGCGCCGCTGCCGATTGCGCCGCCATGCATCCGGCAACGTGACTTACCGTTGACCGAGGGCGAACGGCATGGGCTGCCGTTCCGAGTCTTGGCGCAGCATTTCGGGCAAGCGTTCAAACTGACTGGCTGGCAGTTTCGCCTTTGCATGGGGTTGGTTCCATTTTTCATCCGTGCCCCCTCCCCCGCCTAACGGGCCTTCGTTTGCGGTCATCATGTTGCCGACGATCGCCTGGGCGCCCGGATGCACATGCACAACCTTCACGACATGCTCGCCACCACGTTGCAGCTTTGCGAGCACTTCGGCTTGGATCGCAAAAGTGCGCAGCAGCTTCACTGCCGAATTGCTGGCACTATCGAATTGCGGGATCTGATCGACCCTCGCGGCGCGAAGCAGCACGGTCTGGGCAGCGGCATGCGTGAGCGCCATTTGAACGGCTAGCGCAGCTTGCACCTCGTTTCGAGGATCTGCGCCCTCGATCATCGCCAGCAATCCGTTGAGTGTGACGTGATCGATTTTGCCGTTGCTGTTCCGCGAAACCGCTATCAGTTTGTTGAGCTGCGCAATCGCAAAGGCAGTGCCATGCGTTCCGAACACGTCCTGCAATCTGGCAAGCCATCCGTCGCGGTCACTGTGCTTCGGCCCAAGCGTTTCTATCCGCCTAGCGCTAGATTGCTCACAAACGGCCACTAGGCGCGGTTTTCGATTTTTGACGCGCTCGGCAGCCTCGATTATTGCCGCGCCCTCAGCGGCGGTTGGAGGGCTTTGAACGCTATCGGTAAATTTGGTTGCACGACGTTTCCGAGACATTCGGTTCTCCAAAAAAACGCCAAACCTGCCGGGGGCCGTCGGCTGCGAAGTGAAGGTGTACTATTTGATTTGATGAAGTGATCCGCTGTGGTCTGCCTAGTGCCACATATCTAAAACCTTCCTCTTGGAAGCATACCTAGAGGAATCTAGAGAGAATTCCTAAAGGAATAGAAAAGGAAGAGATGACAGCAGAGACATTACCCCTCATGGCAGCGCCGCCTTCATCCTCACGTCTAATCTGCCCCATCCCCACTGATGTCCTTAGAGTCATGAGGTCCATGATCGTGGGCCTCAAGAATTAGGTCGTCCGGGCCGCCAGCGAGATCGTATCGGTTTGCGTTCCAAATGCGCAAACGACGATCGTAAGCACCAACGAGTTTGAGCCAACCGCGCTGGATGATCTGCTTTTTTGCTCGTGCTATTTGTCGAGGTTCAACATCGAGTGCTAGTGCTGCGCTGTTGTTCGAAAATTCGATATAGCCCTTCCCTGTGTGATAATGATGCATGATGAAGTCGAGCAATCGTAGGGCTAACGCTTTTCGTCGGAAAAAAGGATCGTTCATAGCCTTTGTGTGCCAATAGAATTTTCGGCGATTGCGCCTCCGAAGCTCATCTTCCGATATACTTTTGCCCATGCACGCCTCCACAACGATCGGACACGTTGCGGCTAGGAAGTGACTTCGTCGGATGTCGATCGCCGCCTGTTCGCGGCAAGCCAAGCGTCGAGATCCTCGACCCGATAAACGACGCGGCGACCAATCTTGGAATAGACCGGGCCGCCGCCCTTAAGTCTGAGTTTTTCAAAAGTTGAGGCGGAGGAGCCGCAATACTCGGCCGCCTCCGCTGTGCGCAGCATCTGCTGCTTTGGTTCATTTGTTTGGCGCATCGTCTTGCCATCCACGGAGTCACCGGGAGACGCCCGGCACGTGGTGGAAATGTTCTTGCGATGCCTAAGAAGATCGATGGGTGAAAGGGTGGAACCCCACCGAAAATTGGGCTCACCCCTCTGGATTTGAGACCAGCGTTCCGTCACTTTGCCTGGTTCTTACCGCCTTTCGCGGACCTATTGCGGGCCAATGTGGCGATCCACTTTACCTCGTTATGGCTTGGTTCATCGTCCCATGGCCAACTGGCGCGGATATGGGCTTCGATCGACAACTTGTTTTGATGGTTCTCTGCTGTGACCCCACACTCCTTGGCTACGCGAAGTGCGAACGCAATTTGATCGGAAACGAAGCTCGGCTGGATGCCCGGGGCTGCGACGGTCCTTTTCGCAGACAGCCTCAGCAGTGCCGCTTCAAGGGACTTTATGGATACGAATATCCATCGGTTTTCGGGATGATCGAGCAAAACTTTAAATGGCTGAGATGGGGTATATTGGCCAGTAACGAAGCGGGACACGTATTCCTCAAACCGCCAGTGGGCTCGTGGCAAGACTTCCGACCAATCCCCACCTTCTAGACCGCGAGTCACAGTTACCAGAATTCCCTCCTCGCAGAGATCTTTGATCTTTATTATAATTTGCCTCCAGCGCCTGCGCGCTTCCAGGGCAATGATCCGCTGATGTGCGGCGAGATGTTGCGCAATCCTCCATTCTTTCACAGTGAAGGTTCTGACACTGCCGAGCAATGACGTGGCCAGAAGTAGTGCGTTCAGGCTATTTGCATTCAAGTCCGGCCGCTCAGTGCGAAGCAGGTTCTCCGCATATTCCAGCACGTCATAAGTCGGCTCAGCGAAGAACGTTGCAACCTCAACAAATTCATCAATCGGATCTAAATTTGCTAATAGCCCATTTCGTATAGCGGCGTCACGGCAGTCGGGAAGCACTGGCGGAAGTGTCGTTCTTGGTTCATCGCCAGTCCATTGATCGGCGAACATGACTTCCCCAATCGCGTCTTGAACCCGGTCAAGAAAGACATACTCAGAGGTAGAATCCGGGCGACGAATGGAGCGCGATGGGAATACGGACGCCGCTGTGTTTTGAAATCGTGCAAGTGCATTCATGCTCATAGAACTGAACTCCACGCCATTCCAATCCAGGAAAGCCGCTGGCGTATGCCGACGTTTAGGAAAGCGCGCTATTCCTGGCAACGCTCAGCAACTTCAAGAGTGATTCGGGCGCGGACGACGTTTTTCCATGTCTCAACAGCGGCAACTTCCTGAACCGTTCATAACAAGTACCGGCTTGCCATACGTTGCCTCTGCGGTGCAGAGGGCACGAAGATCGCGTGCTTGTTTGACGTTCGATAGGAAAAATGTCTAGCCGGCAAGGCGACTGCTGTCCGCTCCCGGCACCCGCTCAGAGTTCGCTCCAAGCGAACAAGCTCGACAGGACCAAACTGCTCAACCCACTCTTCTCGGGCTAACCTCGTGAGTCACGAGAACATGAAGCCACCGCGCATCGCGGCGTCCCACGCACAGCTGTAAAGCCTTTCCCAGGCCGTGAACTCGTAAACTACGACTGATGACGGGAGCTTCTGCTTCAGGTCCGAAAGCCGCCATCCTTGGGGCGTCGCGTGATGTCGCTGAAGGGCCAATAGCCGACATCGGGGGTTTGTCTCCGATAGGGAACAGGGAAGGGCCATCCTGTTGAAGGTACGCTAACGCCCGCTCATACTTTGCGATCCGCTGATGATCACGCTCGGTCGGGTCGGCTATCCGGGACATATCCATGTCGTCCTTCAGATCCGCCATCTTCACCCTGCGCCCAATCTCGCTCGCCCCGGCTCGCGCGATGAAAGCCATATAGTCCTCCCCATCGTCACGCCTTGTGACCGAACTCCAGCGCCTTGATAATAGCAGGTGAGAATCCTTCCTCTCTCAGCCGCTCAAAGGTCCATCCCTCATAATCCTCGACCACGTCATATAGCACTGCGGCCATCCGGGCCACTTCGCCCTCAACGCCGAACATCACACGTAGTGGATGCAGGATGTAGGGCTCGTTTGCTTTGTCGATCTGCCCAGCATGAGCCTCGACCGCTATCTGGATTGCTCGTTCCAGATTCATAGGGTTGCCTCCCGGGCCAATCAGTGAGTTCTCCGTCAAGCGTTCGCCGGAAAAAGCCTGCCACAAACGAACATCCGCTCTCACCCCATCAGCAGTCGAAGTCCACGGCGCGGACCCGATCCAAGACCGGCCTGGCTACCTCCTTATCGAGGTCATTAGCGAAGAACAGCTGCTTAGGAATACCGCGCGAAATAGCTTGCTTGCTGACGCGCGACGGCTTGCTCATAACGAGACTGCGCCTTGGCGGCCAACACTTCCATTTGCGCGCGCGTCACGCCTGGGTCGCGTGCTTCGCGAACGCAGCCAGCGCCGTCGCGAGGGCCTCGACCGCCGGCGACGCACCGATGCCATGGCGCGCCGCGATCCAGCGCGGATCGTTGTACGACAGCCACGCGACGCCGTCGGCGTCCTGCCACACCAGCGCCTTCATCGGCAGGTCGATGCCCGCCGTCGGTGCAGCCTGCATCAGCGGCGTTCCGGCGGCGGCCTTGCCGAAGATCACGAGGTCGCTGTACGCGAGCACCAGGCCGGCCTGAGTGGCGCCCTTGGCGTGCGGGATGTCGGCGAACACCGTGACGCCCTTGTCCTTCAGCACCGCGAGCAGCCGCGTCTTGGTCTCGGCGGGATCGAACGCGCTGCGAACCGTGACGAGACCGTCGGGCATGCAGCTACCCGTAGCTGAGATCAGACCGCGATTCCAGCACGGATAGACTTCGCGCGATGTCGTGTAACGTAGGTTATGTGAACTCTGCCGGTTGATGCCTCTGCAGCCCTTGGACCGCCTCCAAGCCGCGGCCGCCCTCACCGAGGCTGGTCATCTCAACGAGCATGGGCAGCCATTCAACCCAAAAAGCGTGCGCAGCATGCTTGACCAGAAGTGCTGATTGCGACGGGCTACCATCACGTCAGCTCATTTGGTTACACCGTCCGTGTCGTCGACACCATCAGATCGGCGAAAAATGACCCAATTCGGAAATCGCGCCCAGTCATAATCGAAACCCAGGGAGTGTGAGATAGACGCACGCGATCATCGAGAACGCGGGAACCAACCACACCCATTCCCGCCAGATGGCTCGCGTCCACCGCCCGGGTAATAGCGCGGTTTTCGCGCCGAAGTCCTTGAGCCCTTCGCGAGTTGCCATTATATCGCTCACGGCCATCAGGTGTGTGGTGTAGACTTCGACAGCACGATTGAGTTTTTGAAGGTCGAGGAGCCGCTGAGCAGTATCGCCCACTGGATACCCATCTTTGAACTGGAAGTCGCCGGAGCGCGTTTTAAGCGTCTCCGTGCCAAGCCATCCATGGGGATCGGCTTGTTGCGCATAAGCCATTTGCGACAGGCTGCAATTCGCAACGAAAACGCCAAGGGTACCGAGCGAAACTTTGGAACTCATAGCGTCCTCCCAATTTCAATTTGCGTCTTGTTCTCACCTGACATCGGGCAACCATTCAACCCAAAAAGCGTGCGCAGCATGCTTGACCAGAAGTGCTGATTGCGACGGGCTTGACTATCTGCGAGTGCGCGAACACTGACGTCACAAATCTCCGGCATCCGGCTGCCCGCTTTCAGTCGCCCGGCGGGGGCCTCCTATCCCCCGACCGGCGTTGCAGCTAACGACAATCAATGGCTGGCTTGCCGCGAGCGGGTCGCTTGATTGTAACAGCGGGCGGGTAGAAAATCAGATCACTGATGGGGCATATGAGGGGACACCCATCAGTGATCTGATTTTCGACGCGAGCAATACCGAGACGTGGCACGAGCGCCGGCCGATAGTCCGCTTGAACCGTTCTTCACGAAAGAATGGCGGCCGAGTGAGATCGAACTGGTCCGCCAGACAATTTGGTTGAACGCCGACACGCTTCCAAAGGACGGTGTCTGTTCGGCCATGGCGTCCACCAGCACGTGGGTGAGCCTAGCAGTCGCGTCGGGGTCGCCGTTGTAATTGACCTTCGCCGCAAACTTCATCTCCAGCATCTTTAAGCGGCCGCGCTCGGCATTGCCGAGCTTGTTGGTGATCCACACGTTGCCGAGACTGTCGACGGCAAGGCCGCTACCCGAGAAGCCGGTCTTAAAGGTCGCGACTTTAGTGGGGTCGGCGGGGAAGCGCGACTATTGCGACAATAGCGAACACCCCGACTTATTTCAAACACTTGGGGACCTGCGCCTTGCGCCGCGCTGTCACGATATCAGGTTCCATGTGCGACACTCCTAACCCACTTTGTCATTCGCCAGAGCCGAATGTGATCCTTGCCTTTGGTGCAACGTAGCGCAACGACATTCATAAATGACATTTATACTTGCCGCAAAACCCGCGTCTATTCATGAAGACTTGTTGAGCTCTAGAAGGTTAGCGGACAACCGAGCGAGAATAAGTGCACCGTCGGCGCGTCAGCGCAGCGGTCTAAGTGCTCGACAGCTCATTTCCTCTCGAGTGCAAGATCAGCGGACTTGATTGGAGTCTTGCGAAATCGCACGCCCGTTGCAGCGTAAACGGCATTGAGAATGGCAGGCGTTAAAGCGGACGTTCCCGGCTCACCCATTCCACCTGGAGCTTCGGCGCTCTTGATGATCTCGACTTCGATCTTCGGTGTCTTATCGATCCGGAGCATCTCATAGTCGTAGAAATTGTTCTGCTCGATGCGGCCCTTTTTAAGGGTGATCTCGCCGTAGAGCACACCCGTGATGCCGAAGACGATGCCGCTCTGCAGTTGTGCTTTGATCGTATCGGGGTTGAGCCGCCACTCCGCAATCCATAGCGGCGCAAACCCGGTCGACGCGCACTTCGCCTGCATCCGAGACCGTCACTTCGGCCACTTCAGAGAGATACGACCCAAATACCGTTTGCACAGAAATGCCGCGGCCTTTACGCTTGCCGAGCGGCGTTCCCCACCCCGACATGGTTGCTGCCTTCTCAAGAACGGCGCGAGCGCGCTACATTCTCGCGAGAGGGTTCGCCGATATTCAAAGGGCATCCTTCCCTGCCTTTACTGCCAGCTCGTCGATGAAGCTCTCGACAACGTAGATGTCGTGCGTCGGACCGACGCCGCGCCACCATGCGGTCGGGATGCCCGGAGGCTCGACAGGTACGTAGTCGACGTGGACGTTCGCAATCTGGTAAGGCATATCGATCGCGCCGTCGATTGCATCGAAGTCGACCTTGTCCTTCACGTCTGACGGAGAATATCGCGCTCAAGAGGATGAGCCGACGATGCGATGGCTCCAGGAAACCGGCATCCCTTCGTCATTGAGGCCGGCGCTGATGCGATCATAGTAGTACGGTCGATACATGTCGTGCTGAATGTCTTCTTCGCGACTCCAGACGACTTTGACAGGAAATTTCACCTGCGTCGCGAAGAGCGCCGCCTGGACGATGAAATCGACTTCCAGCCTGCGACCGAAACCACCGCCGAGTAGGTGATTGTGTATCCGGACGTTTTCCAGCGGAATGTTGAGCGCCTTCGCGACAAAAGATTGCGCTCGGGTCGGCACTCTTGTGTTCCGACCCAAATATCGCATCCATCCGGCGTGACCTGGACGGTGCAGTTGACGGGCTCCATGGTTGCGTGCGCCAGGAACGGCGCTTCGTAGACCGCCTCGATCTTGATCGGCGCCTTTGAGAACGCATCGGCTGCGTCCCCGTCGTTGCGCCCAACGCCGCCCTGATGTTCCGCAGCCTTGGCCAGATCGGCGACGATGTCGGCCGTTGTCAGCGCCGCATTTGGGCCATCGTCAAACTTAACGTCAGCGGCCTTAGTCCCTGCTTGGCAGCCCAGAAGTGATCGGCAATTACCGCAACCGCGTCGTCGATCTTGGCGACCTGATGCACGCCCGTAACCTTAAGGGCCGCTGCCTCGTCGAGTGATTGCACCTTGCCACCGAAAACCGGTGACGCCTGTACGGTTGCGATCTTCATGTCCGGCAGCCTGACGTCAATCCCGAAGACGGCGGAGCCATTGACCTTGCCGGAAACGTCGAGCCGCTTCACCGGAGTGCCTATAATCCGAAACGCGCTCGGGTCTTTCAGCTTCACATCTGCCGGCACCGGCAGAGTTGCTGCCGCGTCCGCGAGGTCCCCATACGCAATTTTCTTCCCGCTCGGCGCATGCACTACGAAGCCCGGCTCGGTCGACAACATGCCGGCTTCGACTTTCGAGGGCGCTTGCCGCTGCCGTAATCAGCATCTCGCGCGCCGCCGCACCAGCCTTGCGCAACGGAAGATAGAACGCGCGGATCGACGTCGAGCCGCCCGTCATTTGAACACCGATTATGGGATTGCCGTAGAGCTTATCGTTCGGCGGCGCGTGATCGACGCTGACATTCGCCATGTCAACGTCGAGTTCTTCAGCGATGAGCATCGGCAATGACGTGTAGGTGCCCTGCCCCATCTCAACCGCCGGCGAGATGACGGTAACCTTGCCGGCTCTGTCGAGGCGGACGAAGGCGTTGGGGGCGAGCACGTCCTCGCCTGTTGCGTCAGCCGCGGGCACCCAGCCAATCATCAATCCGCCGCCGGCAGCGGTGCTGGCCACAAGGAAGCTGCGGCGGGAGAGGGAAGGCGCCCGAAGAGCGCGTGCGCTATTCATATTGGGCCTCATTGCGAGCTGAGGGAGCTGGCCGCTTCTTTGATCGCTTCACGAATGCGGACATAGGTGCCGCAGCGACAGATATTTCCTGACATCGCGGCATCAATGTCGGCATCGGTTGGCTTCTTGTTCGATGCGAGAAGAGCGCTCGCCGACATGATCTGGCCGGATTGGCAATAGCCGCACTGCACGACTTCCAGGCGGAGCCAGGCCTTCTGCACGGCAGCGCCAGCGGGCGTCTCACCAATCGCTTCGATGGTGGTGATTTCCTTTCCGGCCGCATCGCTAATGGGGATGCTGCAAGATCGCGCCGGCTGGCCGTTGACGTGGACCGTGCAAGCGCCACATTGCGCGACGCCACAGCCGAATTTCGTGCCCGTCATTCCAACGATGTCGCGAAGCACCCAGAGCAGTGGCATGTCACCAGGAGCATCGACTGAAATGTCCTTGCCGTTGAGTTTGAGCTGAAGCATGCGGTCCTCCGCATCTGCGCCCACGTGGCGATCTAAACCATGCGCAACCCAATTTAGTTCCCATCTTACAACACTTCGAAGACGCTATAAATCGGGCAGTCGCTGACGTACACCGCGATATGTCATACCGATGAGCGCGTCCTCGTCGCCGCGGCCGGAGTACCTCTCCCTCCTCTGTCCCATTGACCGCAGCGTTTGCGGATATGTCAGCACATCGCGCGAACCACATCTCGAGCATTTCAGGAACCGGCAAAAATCGTCGACCAACGTGTCCCGGGGAAGGTCCAAGTCATCGCCTCGCAGGCTTCTCCGGTTCGGACATCTGTTGCAGCTAAAACAATCAAGCGGCCGACCTTAGCCTCGCGATTGTCAGCGGGCCGTCGTCGCCGTGGTTGTTCCATTTCATGGCCAGTCTCTCGTCTGGCCGTCCCCAACAACGAAGTTAGACCGAAACGCGGTAAGCAATCTAGTTGTGTGGCTGGACAGCCCTATTGCGATTTGAGAAAGCGGCTCGAGCTCTCGTTCGGACGGGCGTGGGCGTAGACGCTTCGTCGTCTCGAGGTCGGCATGGCCGAGAGTTTGTGAGACGAGCGTGACGGCGCGCCGTCGCCGATCGCGTGCGAAGCGTGGGCATGGCGCAGCGACTGCGGAGAGGTGTCAGGGTTGCCGCCGCGCGCGCTTTACGATGGCCTTACTGTGCTCCTGCCCCAGCGGTTGAAGCTGACATTGAACCACGGGAATTGCCGGAAGGAGTGCGAATCACTGCTGACTACCGCGGCTTAGGTACCGGCTGGAACTTTCATCGGCCGCGCATGCGCATAGTGGCTCGTTCGCCTTCAGATCGGCACGGCCGAGCGTCTGGTCTTACCAGCGCGCCATGGCGCGCCGTTATCGATCGCATGCGAGGCGTGAGCATGGCGCAGCCAGTGAGCGGAGACGTCGAGGGTTGCCGCCGGCGCGCTTCACGATCGCCTTCGAGGCTTCGAGCATGTCGGGAGGGACGCGAAACGTCGCCGGGAGCCTGGCTAAACGATCCGGCGCTTCGTCGCGCAAGAAGATCAATGGCTTGGCGCCTTCGGGACAATTCCCGTTCGGGTTGATCGTGCGTGTAGTGGCGTCTCGACTTGGTCGAGCCGCACCGTCTCCGCTACGCCTGGAATCTGGTACAGGGAGCGGGCACCAAGCCGGGGGAGAGACTGATGCCGATGATTGATGAGTATTTATTGCCTCGGAGGAACCGAAGGCGATGATGTCCGGGGCCGGGGGGAGAGGAAGCATCTTCCATTGCGACCTGCTACGACGAGGG
>CAWHZB010000010.1:0-234138 GCA_963833715.1 uncultured Alphaproteobacteria bacterium | reverse complement strand
CCAGACGGCACTAAAAGCAGCGCTAAACCCTAACGCCGACGCAAGTATCAAGCTCTTCATCGGCGCGGCAGTGACGATTAACGTCTTCATTGGTGTCTCCTTTGAGGTTGTGGAGCGGGCACTGGCCCGCTTCGGCCCGAGAGAAGCTATTCTGTCTTGCACTTCGTCTTCCGCGATCTTTCCCACAAACATCGTCCGCCGCACCCGCTGTACTCGGCGGGGCTTTTGATTGGGCGTAGTATTGGGTGGGGGCAGATATGAGTAATCGTTCAGATGATTGGCGCGAAGATTTGATTAAGTGCGTCGTGATGTTGCCAGCGATGGTGTCGTTCGGAGTTGCGGCAATCGTCTTGGCTTACCAGTGACCCAGGAGCTTGCTCCTTACTTCCGAGAAGGCTGAAAAGCGCGTGCACATCGACGGTCCACAAGTTCTGCGAGAGCCCAACGCCGCTCAGGCCATCGCCGTGACCTTGATGAGCTAGCGATCAACGCCGCCAAGTACGGGGCACTGTCCACGGCCAAGGGCCAAATTGAGCTGAAATGGGCTCACGGGGCAGGCGGACAACTTACTGTTCACTGGACAGAGATGGATGGCCCGGCGCTGCAGACGCCTACGCGTCGCGGCTTTGGCAGCCGGGTAATCGAAGTCGAGCGGTCTAAGTGACTAGAGCCTTGTAATACTGGAGACCAAGCGGGCGTCCCTACAGCAACGAGGACGCCCGCTTGAATATGAACCGGTTTCGAAGGGGGCTTGAACAGTGCTCCGGGCTGAGGAGTTTTCCGTTCTTCACCGCAGCCGCTAGCAGTTCTCGAAAACCCGCGGCTTGCGCGCCAAGGAAAGAACGCCAGCCATGGGCGTTCTTTGAAGTCAACACGACCGATGTATTGGCAACTAATCTCTTTGTTGAGGGCGTGTACAACCTCGTCTGGGCCATTGTCTCGTTGGTCGAATCCACAACTACTCCCCCAGTGGCAACTTGAGGGTTGGGCTATGGTTGATTGGGCGAACGAACAACTATCGATGCTCCAAGGGCAACTGACGTTCTTGAAGCTAGGATCGGCTCGCATCTTCTATCGTCATATCTGCTCTGATGAAAACGATGTCACTGACGTATACGTCGAGTTGATGGAGCGGTGCATCGAGCAATGGACCGACCTCATGGTCCAAGCACAACATTCCGGTTCACTCTCTGATGTTGCACGAGCGGCGACATTTCAAACGCGCTGCATGAACGTCCGCAAGATGAACGCCCGCGGAGTCCGTCGTCGAGCGCGATTTCGAGAGACTTTGGTAAGCGACTGATGGCCTTCTGCGAAGCGGCGGACATCGGGCTCCGCGTGACGCGCAAGCGTTGGCGACCAGCGCCGGAAACGTTTTGAAGCTGGCGATGCGATGGAGGGGGTGAAATGTGGTTCTGGATTTACTCGGCAACGAGCTTAGCTATGGTCTTATAGCCTTTATTATCGGATTTGCGCTCCTTTTTATCTTCGCGTTCTTCGCGTCCCTATCCGATAGCATATCGTATGAAATTTCCGTGAGACCGCAAGATAAAGCGCAGCGGGAAGCGTGGCGGAAGGCAGTGTTAGACGTCGGCAAAAGAAACCCAACAATGCTCGGGCTTTGGCTCTTGGGGGTTGGCATGATCCTATTCTTCTGGACGGCAGCAACTTGAGAATGGAAGACATAACGGTGAAACGGCTACCCATGCCTATTACGCCGGAGGTTACCTCGTCGGCGCAAAGGGAGTTTTACGCAACATGCCGCCGATGTGGGGAGCCGCCGGGCTGCCGGAGCCAATGGTTGAGCGATGCCTCCTGCATAAATCCAAACCGTGGTCCTCGACCGTGATCTTGAGCCGGCGGCACCGGCGCCGATCCAGAACCCTATGCCAACGGAGGCACCAAAAACTCGGGCTCCGCGTCGTCGGCGACGTAGGCCTGCGAAATTGCTCGCCTGTACAGGCAGAGGCGACCAGAACCAACAGTAGCCGAAATTCATGTCGCACACTTGCTTAAGGTCCTCACCGAGGCCAGCGATGATCACCCGGAACTCAAACGCCGTTGGATACCGAAAGAGGATCTCGAGAGATTTTATATCGAAATTGCCGAGGCCAAGGGCTGGGAGTCGCCGAGCTGGACGGCGATGGGCAAAGCATTGGCAAAGGTGGCCACCCGCCTGGATCCTCAAGATCCAGGGAAGGAACAGGACGTGCTACCGCCTTCGTGTGGTTTCGGCACCAGTACGCGCAGGTGCGCGCGGGCGCGTCATGGGGTCTTAGATGACAGCCGAAAACTACTGGCTCGAACGCTACGTCGATGAACGAAACGCGTGAGCACGAAGAGAGGATTCGTCTGCGCGAGCGGCAGGGCGGCCAGAGGAGGTAGGAGAGCGCTTCGTGGCACAGACGCATGGACAGCGCCAGCGAGGAGCGCGCCCGGCTTCGCGAGCTGAGGATGCTGCGGCTGAGCAAGACACGGGCGGGACATCCTTGTCAGCGTAAGGGCCTCGGACGCGGCGGGTGATGCGCAAACCATGGCGGCGCCAGCACAGGGCCGAGAACCCCGGAAGGTCGCCAGCGGATTGCTGAGGCACAGCGCCGGCGTTGGGCGGCACGGTTGGCACTGCTTTCCACGTTGTCCCGGTGAAAGCGCAGGCTGACGCAGTTAGTCACCCAAGCCCCTCTCTTCTTGAGAGCAACCTGCACCGTCGGCCTTGAGCGCATCCGGTCGCTGAGGGCCTTGAGCGACTTCGGGATGGAGATTTTGTTCTTCGCCGCCCAGAGCAGCATCACGAACAAATAGGCATCTGCGCCGAAGCGTGCCCCTTCATCTGTGTGGCGATCAAATCATGCTTCTGGGGGGCCATCAGCGCCGGGTACTTGTCGGCGATCATGGTGAGAATATGGCTATGTCGCTGTTATCGTGTACTTTCCCTTTTGCAACGGGGGCTCAAAGAGGCCCATTAAAGCCTGGATCGGCGCGCCGGTTCGCAAAACTCTCTCCGCTTCCTCTAGCGCGCCCTGGCAACATGGCCCTTGCACCTTCTGGCAAACCTTGAGCGCCCCTCATCATAGGCTGCTTCAACCCCTTCTGACTATGGATCCAAATTAGAATTGACCGAGAGAGTTCGCGGCGCGTAGACGCCAGTGCTCCGTGGGCGATCCAACAGCAAAGCGTCCTAGTGCGAGCGTCGCACAGACGAGCCACCAATGGGCATCATCGTTCCACGTCCACCAATTCGCGAGAATGAGCGGCGGAAAATCGAGACGCGTCTCAAGCTCTTTGATGAACTTCGCAATCAATACATCGCCCACGGCATCCCGGTCGATGAAGCGAACGCAAGGGCTTTGGCTAAGGTGCGCGGCACAAAGTTCTGAGCCGCGATCTGAGGGAAAGCCATGAGCGACGGCAATATTCGTTCGCTCGCTGACTCGCTGGTTGGCGGAATGGCGAGACGATGTACTTGCAGTGCGACTAGCCGACTAGCGATCCAGTGCGCGTGGATTTGATAGGAATCACGGGCTACTGACGGAATGGACAGACGTAGCGACCGTGCCTGTTGCAGGGACCAGCAACATCACGGCAGCGGCCGCGTTCAAACCATCTTATTGAGAACTTTCGAGATTTCAGCCGCTGAGAAGGCACTAGCGTTTGCGTTCTGATATAGCCTCGGGCAGCAACGCTCAGCGATAGAGCCGTTGCGGTCTCGTCATCGGGAGCCTCGCAGATCGTGACTATATCGCACGTGCCGATCGTCCAATACATCTCTTTGACGGTGACACCGGCGGCCTTGGCCATTTCCTTGAATTTGTCAGCACGCTTGATCGTGTCCTTGGCTTCATGAATGCCCTTGTCCGTGAAATTTGCGAGCACGATGTAGGTTGCCATGAGAACCTCCTGAGATGCAGCGCAGCCCCGTAGCGTAAAAATCTTACTTTGGGTCAGCGGCCTCGCTCATCCTGTGGTTCAACCCTGGGACGCGTCAGCATTGCTTGAGATCGGGCTTGATGATTTCACCCTAGAGGTCGCCTACAGCTAGCTCGAGGAAATCTATCATTTTACCGGTCTCGTGAACATGATGTTTATATCACCTGGGTCTTACTGAAGAAAGGAATGACTGGGTGTTCGATACATGTGACCGGATATCCGTGGGCACATTGCCTCGCTGCATAGGGCTCCTACTTCCTCTCTGTGCCCACTTTGTCTTCAGATCTACGCGCAGAACCCGCCTTTTGTGCAGACGAGAGATCTTGCCTGTTCCGCCGCGCACATCGGCCAGCAGATCGCAACGCTCTCCTTTGTGCAGTAGAAACGCGAGCATTTCAGGTCGCACTGTGACGTATGTCATGCCGGTATCCATCGACTGTGCCTGGAGAGCGAGAAGGAATTCTTCCTCACCCGCCGTTGGACTTTGAACTCGGTCAAAGCGCTGCGCCGCCATCTGCACGACGATCTTCGGTCCTCGGCTGGTATCTGCTACCGCGACGACATGTCGGTGAAGATTAACAAGGTCCGGTGTCTCCAGCGATTTCAGCCAGCCCTCGATATGCCGGTTGCCAGTGCCTTTGTCTCAAATCCCACCGGCACTTTTCGACAGCGCTAGGTTCTCCCCGATACGGCAATATTTGTATCCGGCTGCGCTTGCTCTCATGGCAGGCTGCCTGCCGTCCGCTGTGTGCGAGAAGGTTTTGGTCTTGGCCAAATACTGCGCAAAGGCTCGCGCTGCTATCGCGAGGCCTTGTCCTGATGGACCGCCCCGAGCTTCTCACGTTGGCGAAATTCTTATTGGTGTAGTCGATGATGAATGCTTCGGTGGCAGTGATGTCGGGAAGGATGGCTGGCATGTGTCGGCACAAGCTTTATGTCCAATCGAAGCACGATGCTCGAAAAGGAGGGCAATTGAGAGGCCACTCAAATCGACAAAGATCATCGTGCGCGCGATGCCGAATGGGAAAGGGTTCGTCGGCTCACAAGAGAAACGAAAAGGAGACCCGGGATATCCCGAGTTTCCTTTGAGGGACGGAGGCGCTGGCCACGAGTACTAACGCTACAGATACAAAAGAGCCAACGCGCTCAGACCACTGTACGCGACGCAAAGGTCCGCCCCTTTGATCTCAGTCAAGTTGAACGAGTGTGTGGATGAGCAGTGGACAAATCCACCGGAGGTGAATGATCCGCAAGGAGGATCACCTTTGTCGAAAAAGGGCCGCGCGATTGTTTGTGCGGCCCAAGTCTAAGGAGGAAACGCCCCAAAAAGGCTGCAACACCACCAGTAGTGATGCTGCGTCACCAACTCAAAATGAGATTCGTCTGAATTATGTCGGCGGGGATGGGCACCCACACACTTCGATGCGGATGCCCAATCAATGCACCTATCAATCGACAGTTTGATCTGGCGATCTGGTGTCGGTTCCTCCCGAGACTTGGGCACGAGCACCGCAAATCACCGGCATCATGTATCCCATTGATACGCGCAAGACAAAGGGCACTCGGCTGTGAGGCCGAGTGCAAGCTAAGGTGTGTCCAGGACGGAGCCGCCAGCGCGCGGTTGCAAGCTCGCTCCAACAGACCCGACGATATCCATCAAACGGATCGGCGGCAGAACTATTCCCCGATTTGTCCTTTGGCTCCTCGATCGGGCAGCGACCATCATTTGTTGGGTCTGCGGGGCGGCGCAGTACGCCTCTTCAAACGCCTAGGCATATCGGACCGCACCGTGTGGCCGCCATGCAACCCCGACATGCAGACCTACCCAACGCATACCTTGGGCGCGGACGCGCGCACGTGCGACTTATCTCGTCCAGCTTACGGGTGAGAGCGCGGGCTGCGGCGACGTATTCGATCGCAAAGGCGTGATCGCGAAGGCGCTCATTGAGGTTCAAATCAATTTCATTCTGCACTATCACTCCGGCGCTGCGCCTCAGCAATCCGCTGGCGACCCTTAGCGGTTCGGCCCGGTGCTGGCGCCAGTCCGTCCGGTAGAAGAGGAAAAGCGGACTCAATGCCGAACATGGCGCTAACCGCCGAGTTTGACCCAAAGGCGACATTGATCCCGCCAGCCCTAGGTAATCCTTGCGAGCAAGGCTTGCGCCGGCTCCGCCCTTACACCATATGACTGACTGGGCAGTCATAAACCAGACAGAGTGAGATGCGCAAGAACATACAGAAGCGCCTGGTGAGGCCACGATCTAAGCTCTTATCGGCCAAGGTGCTCCGGGGCAAGCAGGGCCGCGCCCGTAAGGCGGAGCCCGCGGCCCGCAAGCAGGCCATTCTCGATGCCGCGCTGACGTGTTCGCCGAGTGCGGGTTCGAGGCGGCGCGGCTCGATGACATCGCCGACCGCGCCGGCGTCGCCAAGGGCACCCTCTATCTCTATTTCGATGACAAGGAAGACTTGTTCGAGGAGGTGGTCCGCAGCGCGGTATCGCCCATTCTTGAGCGTCTGGACGCGCTCGCGACTGCCCCCGACCTGCCCGTCGACAAGATTCTCGAGTCCCTGTTCTCGGTGTTCGAAAAGGAGGTCTTGGGGACCAAGCGCAAGCTCCTAATCCGCCTCATCATCGCTGAGGGCCCGCGCTTTCCGCGCATCGCCGAATTCTATTATCGCAATGTCGTCGCGCGCATCCTGCCGCTGATCACCAAGGTGGCGGAGCGCGCCGTCGAGCGGGGCGAGTTGTCGTCCGACGCCTATGCTCGCTATCCGCAGCTCGTCGCCGCGCCGCTACTGCTTGCGGTGATTTGGGACGCACTGTTCGCTGCGATCAAGCCGCTCGACGTGACGGACTTTTTCCGCGCGCATCGGCAGGCGCTGACGGGCAAGACGCGAGGGCCTTCGCAATGAACAGGAGAAGAGCCGCCATCGCCCGTCTCCTCGTGCTGATCGGCGTCGGCATCGCCGCCTTCCACTATCTTCGACCGGCCGGCACGCCGGCCCAGTTTCAGGGTTGGGTGGAGGCAGACCTCGTCTTCGTGAGCCCCGACGAGATCGGGCGCGTCGCCACCTTATCCGTGCGCGAGGGTTCCGCCGTCGAAGTCGGCTCGCCCCTCTTCACGCTCGACGACGATCTGCAGCAGGCCGCCGTCGCCGAGAACGAGGCCGCCGTAACCAACGCCAAGCAGGCCTACGATCGCGCACAGGTGCTGTTAAAGAAGGCGGTGGGCTCCCAGAAGGACTTCGACAACGCAGAGGCCCTCCTGCGCTCGGCCGAGGCAAGGCTCAACTCCACGAAGACGAGGCTCGAACGAAGGCGCATGTTGAGCCCTGTCGCGGGGACGATCCAGGAGGTTTATTTCCGGGTCGGCGAGATGGTAGAGCCGGGCCGGCCGATCCTCTCGATCGTGCCGCCGGGCAACGTCAAGGTGCGCTTCTTCGTGCCGCAGGCGACGCTGCCGAGCATTCACATCGGGGATCGCGTGCTGATCCGCTGCGACGGCTGCCGCGATGACCTCATCGCGCGCGTCAGCTTCATCTCGGCGCAGGCTGAGTTCACGCCACCGGTCATCTACAGCCTGGAGGAGCGGGCGAGCCTCGTATTTCGCATCGAGGCGATCCCCGAGCGCCCGGGCGACCTCCGGATAGGACAGCCGGCCTCCGTCGCCTTGCAGAGCGCGCCCATGCCAGGGACAGTCCATGCCGAGAAATGACAACGTCAGCGTCGGACCGATATCGGATTCCCAGTACGCGAGCGGCGCTGCGGCTCGCAACGGCGAGTACGCAATCGACGTGGAGGGTCTCACCAAGTCGTTCGACGGAAAGGAGGTGGTGCGCAACCTTTCGCTGCGTGTACGGCGCGGCCAGATCTACGGGTTCCTCGGTCCTAACGGCTCGGGCAAGACCACTACCCTACGGATGATCTGCGGGCTGTTGACGCCGGACGGTGGACGCGGCACCTGCCTCGGCTACGACATCCTAACCGAGCGCGAAAAAATCAAGCGCCGCGTCGGCTACATGACGCAGCGGTTCAGCCTCTATCAGGATCTTTCCATCAAGGAGAACCTGGAATTCGTGGCCCGGGTCTACGACCTCGCCGATCCGGGCGAAGCGGCGCGGCAGGCGATCGAAAGACTGGGGCTTCGAGGCCGCGAGATGCAACTGGCGGGCACGCTGTCGGGCGGTTGGAAGCAGCGCCTCGCACTCGGCGCCTGCATCCTGCCGAAGCCCGATCTCCTGCTGCTCGACGAGCCCACCGCCGGCGTCGATCCTAAGGCGCGGCGCGAGTTCTGGGGCGAGATCCACAAGCTCGCCGCGGGCGGCATGACGGTGCTCGTCTCGACCCACTACATGGACGAGGCCGAACGCTGCCACGAGATTGCCTACATCGCCTACGGCGAGCTCTTGGCGCAGGGCACCATCCCCGAGGTGCTCGAGGCCTCGGGCTTGCGCACCTACACCGTCAGCGGCCCCGACATCAATCAGCTCGCCGAGAAGCTCGTCGGCACGCCCGGTGTCGATATGGTCGCTCCCTTTGGCAACAGTCTGCACGTTGCCGGCCGCGATGCGGCGGCCCTGGACGCGACCGTCGAAGGCTCCGCGCCGACCCGGAGCTGGATTGGGCGCTGGCTGCGCCCTCACTTGAAGATGTGTTCATCGACTTGATGTCGCGATCCCAGGACAACTTCCGATGAATGGCATTCCAGTCTTGCGCTGGCCGCGCAGCGCTTTCGCGCACAGTGGCGATGTTCATCAAGGAGTTCCTGCAGCTGAGGCGCGACCGTCTCACTTTCGGCACCATGATCTTCATCCCGATCATTCAGCTCACGCTCTTCGGCTTCGCCATCAACACCACCCCGCGGCATCTGCCGACCGCAGTGCTGGCCTATGAGGACAGCGACGTCGGGCGCTCCATTCTCGCCGCGCTCAGCAACACCTCCTATTTCAAGCTCATCGAGGTCGTCCACTCGGAAGCCGAGATGGATCATCTGATGCGTTCGGGCCAGATTCTTTTCGGCGTCGAGATTCCGGCAAACTTCGAGCGCGCGGTCCGGCGCGGCGACAGGCCGTCGCTGCTCGTCGCCGCCGACGCGAGCGATCCGGTCGCCGCGGCGACCGCGCTCGGTGCACTGGAAGGCATCGTCACCACGGCGCTGGCGCGCGACCGCGGCCTGCCGGAGACCATCCAGTCGGTGCCGGCCTTCGAGATCCGCGAGCACCGCCGCTACAATCCGGCGGCCGTGACGAGCCTCAATATCGTGCCGGGCCTGCTGGGTGTGATCCTCACCATGACCATGCTGATGTTCACCGCGCTCTCGGTCACGCGCGAGATCGAGCGCGGGACCATGGAAAGCCTGCTCGCCATGCCGATTGAGCCCGTCGAGATCATGCTCGGCAAAATCGCCCCTTACGTCGTCATCGGCTTCATTCAGGCGACGCTGATCCTCACGTTCGGCAGGCTCGTGTTCGAAGTGCCAATCACCGGCAGCATCTGGCTGCTCGCACTGCTCAGCACGCTGTTCATCGCCACCAATCTGTCGATCGGCTACACCTTCTCAACGATCGCGCAGAACCAGCTGCAGGCGATCCAGATGTCATTCATGTTCTTCCTGCCGAACATTCTGCTCTCGGGCTTCATGTTTCCCTTCGCGGGGATGCCCGGCTGGGCGCAAACGTTGGGCGAGTTCCTGCCCCTCACGCACTACATTCGCATCGTGCGTGGGATCATGCTGAAGGGAGCCGATCCTTATGATCTTTATCGCGACGCGCTGGCGCTGCTGGGTCTGATGCTGCTCGCCATGACGCTAGCCGTGCGCCGCTTCCGCACGACGTTGGATTGAAAGCAGGTCCCTGCTGCAGCAGCACTGGCTTTTTCTATTGCGCCGAAACAGCTGCTCCTTGGCTCGCGAAAAGGATGCGCGAAAGCGCGATGTGGGTTTTGGCACAAATCGAGTTCGGTCGCGGCCGTCGCGAGGTGCTCGCGGTGCCTTGCGTGGCAATCTCTCAAATCTCGGCGGGGCCGCTCGAACGACGCTGGTGGAAGCACGGCACGACATCGCGACCTACCTGGCGCGGGGTCAGAAGCGGACCTCAGCAACGCGACTGTTCTTGGCCGAATTGACGGTCCAAGCCGACGTTGGCCTCCAGCGTCGGTTTGCAAACCAAATTGGCCTCCTTGGAGATGAATACAGCCACAAGACGACAAACGGAGCCGTTTGGATCGGTTTTCAGCGTGCCTAAATATCCTTGTTTGTGTAATCGGGCAGGAGCAGCGTCGCGGCCAGGCTCGCGATGGCGGATACAAAAATATAGCCTGCGACCGCATAGCCGGAGCCGTACTGCGCCAGCAGCGCCACCGCGATCAGCGGCGCCGGACCGCCGGCCACGACGGAGGCCAGGTGGTAGCCCAACGATGCGCCCGAGTAGCGCAGGCGCGCCGGGAAGCATTCCGCGATCATTGCGGCCTGCGGACCGTAGACCATGTCGTGCGGGATCATGGAGATGACGATCGCGAAGAATATCCAGGCTGGCGCGCCGGTATCCAGGAGCGCGAAATAAACGAAGCCGAACGCTCCGAGCGCGACATTGCCGATCGCATACATGCGCTTCCTGCCGATGCGGTCCGACAGCCAGCCGAAGAAGGGGATCGTGAAGAACGACACCACCGACGCGGTCATCACCGCGCCCAGCAGGAAATCGCGCGACACGCCGAGCGTCTGCGTGCCGTAGGTGAATATGAATGCGGTAAAGATGTAAAACGCCGCGTGCTGCGCCAATCGGCTGGCGGCTGTCAGCAGCACCTCGCGCGGGTAGCGCCTCAGCACCTCGATCGCCGGTGCGCGGGAGATGTTCCCCTGCTCGGCCAGGCGGGCGAACGCCGGAGTTTCGAAGATGCGCAGGCGGATGTAGAGGCCGATGAACATGAGCACGATGTTCAGCAGGAACGGGACCCGCCAGCCCCATTCCAGAAAGGCATCGCCGGACAGGGCGCTGAATCCGAGCACCGCCAGGTTGGCGAGGAACAGGCCCGTCGGCACACCGAACTGCGGCCAGGACGCAATGAAGCCGCGGTGTGCGCTGGTCTTCGCCCACTCCATCGCCAGGAGCACCGATCCGCCCCACTCGCCGCCAACGCCCACGCCCTGAATGAAGCGCAGCGCCGTCAGCAGCACCGCGCCCCAGATGCCGATGCTGTCGTAAGTCGGCACCAGCGCCACGGCGAAAGTGGACAAGCCCATGAGCAGCAGCGTCGCGATCAGCGTCGACTTGCGGCCGATGCGATCGCCGTAGTGGCCGAAGATGAATGCTCCAATGGGCCGCGCCAGGAAACCGACCGCGAATATCCCGAACGCCTGCAGGGTGCCGACCAGCGGCTCGGAATTGGGGAAGTACAGCCTGGCGAACACCAGCGCCGTCACGGAGGAGTAAAGAAAGAAGTCGTACCACTCGATGGTGGTCCCTATCGTACTGGCGATGACAGCGCGCGCGAGCTGTCGGCGGCCTTGAGTAACATGATCGAGGTCTACTGGCCCAACGGGGATTTGAACTGCAGGCAACCTCACATGGCCTCTCGATCTGTCACAGCCAGACGAAACGCTGCTTCAATAGATAACGGCCACGCCTTGATCGGTGTTGGCTTTTCGGCAGATGTAGTGTCGTTTTCTTGCACATTGCCCAATTCAGGACCTGGCTAGATCCCGTCACAACGATCATGAATGTTTGGTTTAGGTCATTAGCGACTCTTCGCAACGCCGTTCGACATCCGCTTTGCCCCGCATGCGGACATCCAGCCAGAGGCGGATGTTGCTGTCACGATTCAAGCTCCAAAAACGGAGCTTTGCATCATGCGATATGAACTCAGCCACTGCGAATGGAATGTCATCAGGCCGATGCTCCCGAACAAAGCTCGCGGCATTCCTCGTGTGGACGACCGGCGCATTCTCAACGGCATCTTTTGGATCTTGCGTCAGGTGCACAATGGCGTGATCTGCCCGAGAGCTACGGTCCCCGATCTCGCGCATCGTGAGCTGTCCCCCGGTAATCAATAAATCGCGCGGGTGAATAAACCGACGGGTCGCCGCGAAGCGGCCGCTCCTCATAAGGCTTCGCTTCGCCTGGGTGAACCCAGCGGCAGGCGCTCATTATAGAGCGCGCTTCTGCAATCGAATTATTCGTCGAGACTCGACCTATCGGTCAGGCCAGAGAGCCCGGTCCAGCAGAAAGTGTCCCACTCGCCGCTATAGCTTGCGATGCGAGATCCATATGAGGATCATCGTTGAGCGTCTTTCCCACATCGACGTCAATCACCTCCATTGGCTCGGCGCATTCAAACGCAGCGGGCGATGTCCAAGCCATGGCGGCGCTAGCACACCTGCGAAGAGACTTAAGAGTCCCGCGCGCGAGGCGGGTTACGAGCGTCGCCGCGTCGATTCTGCCTTCGCACGTACAAAATCAGCGCTTCCGGGCGCTTCGACTTGACTTTGAGGGCGGCGATGAGCGCGTCTTCGGCGTCGACGATCACATGTTCGGCTTTGCTCTTTAGCTTAGTCCGACGGCGAATTGCAATGGGGCACCTCTAACTCGTTCTAGTTATACCACGCTTGCGGGGAGCAACGGGGAACAAGAGAAGCCGTCTGCAAAGGGCGCTTGGGAAGCGAACGAGCGAGAATGGCCAGGCACGGAGGCCGTAGCCAGTGTTGCCGGACTTAAGACTTGACGCGGAAACCGGATCCAACATAGTCACGCGAAATTCTCTTCGTCTGGCAAAGGACAGAGGTATTATTCGTTCCGCTCTCTGGAATCGCAAGCCTTCGATGTAGGGAGAGGTCGCGAATTCCGGCAATCGTTGAGCCCATCGCCCGGCTCAGGTCATCGCGACCTTTCCATTTCTGAGAAGCATTCGGCAAATTCTGACAAGAGGAGGAAGAGCAATGAGCGGCAAACTTATCACATCAGCACTTTTCTCCGCGGTACTCATGGCCCCCGAAGTCGTCCTGGGAGCCCCATTGGAAAAGAAGGGATCCACGAGTTACACCTCGCACTATGTGTTCCACCCTTTGGGGACCACCGAGCTTTCCGGCGTCGGTAAGGTCAGCGCGCTGGAAATGGTCGGCACCACGGAAAACACAAAAGGCGAGCCGGCGTTCGACAAGATGAAAGCCAAGTGCCACGCCGTGAAAGTCGAGGCCGGCGACAAGACGTACTTCGACGGCGCCTGCGCCATGACCGACGCCGACGGCGACACAGTGTTCTCGACCTTCAATACGCGCGACCTCGACAAGTCGCAGCCGAAGATGGATTGCGGCACGCATTTCATCAAGGGCGGCAGCGGCAAGTACAAGGGAATCACCGGGCTCGAGCCATTCTCTTGCATTTCGAAGGCGACGCCGCCCGGCGAGCCGGCCGGCTCATTCGCGTTTGACATTCCGCACAACACGACGTGGGAGATCAAAGCGTCGGCTGCCATTGGTGCCGGCGCCGGCGAGAGTGGCACCGGGACCGAAATGAAGAAGTAATCAGATATTTTCTGGGAGGGGAGTCAGGTTCCCCTCTCACCGCTATGGGGAGGCCCTGCGCCGGCCTTATCCATGCCTCAGTCAGATCCGCCCGGCCTCAATGTCCGGAAAGGGTCAGCAGCGGCACTGAGCGACGCGTCCGCTTGTAGTCCGCTCAAACTAGGATAGCAGAAGTCAACGCCTCCTGGCCGACGATCGAGAAGCGCCCTCGCAGTCTCGCCACGCATCGGAACATGCCACTGCACCGTTGTACAAACTGGCGAGCGCAGACAGGGTTGAGTGGGTCTCAGCAAGCCGCTCATGTATAACGGTTAGCCTTGTATCTATTGCACTTAGAAGGTTTCGCTCTTATTTGGGAGCAGAGGGTCGCGTGTTCGAATCATGTCGCCCCGACCAATATCTTCATTAGTTTAGAAGTTTAGATCGACTGCGATTTTCATCCTGACTTCTTGGCAGCAGCGCCATTCTGACTTTCGACCCCGCTGCGTTCATCATTGCTTCCGCTTTCGATCCAAATACGACGCTTGCGGGCTGCCGTCGCGCGCTGGGTTTCGGTCCGCTTCACGTAGAGCCGAGCAGCCTCAGGCGTGCGGTGACCCGAGAGTGCCATCACACCTTGCTCAGTCAGCTCCGCATCGCCGAGCTCGGTGAGGCCGCCGTGCCGGCAGGCCGCGAGCGTGAGGTACATCGGAAGACCAGCCTTCTTAGCTGCGCGGCGGACTCGTGCTCGTGCGTCACGAAGCTTGAACGGGCGCGATGGCTTCTCCGCTTTGCCCTTCGGCTTCACGAGGGCGATCGGGACGCCGAGCCGCTCGAGGTCTGCTCATTGAGGTTGAGCTGCCATCAGGAAGGTCTTGCTCTTCCGTGACTCCTAGAGCCGTTTCAGCGCGGGCCTGATAGATGGCGGGTCCGTGCCCATGTGCGCAGCCAGCCGCCGATAGAGGTCGTCGAATTTCCCGCTCTCCTGGCATGACGTTTAGGTGAGCTCGTACGCTTTGCGGCTTCCGAAATACCTCCCGCCCGGCGGAAGATAAAGCTTCGCCACGCGCCGCGGCGGTCCGCCATCCTGGCGCGCTAAGGGGCAGAGAAACCACCAGCGGCAGCCGCCGTAGGTTGGCTCGGTCGTCACGAGCCGGACGCGGTAGTCCATGGGATTGCCGCTCGCTGTGTAGGTGAGCCTCAGCCATGCCGCCTCAGCATCGACTAAGTTGGCCTCGTCCCGTGACGTACCCAAAAACTGGACCCAGCCCAGAACCCTCAAGAACCCCCGCCCTCAATGCACCCCCAAGTGATGTCTCTCACCGTAGCCCCGGCCATCAAGTGAGAGCAGCGCCGTGGGGTGCATATGCTTAGTCGCGAGCTAAAGGAGTACCCCCGATTTGGGGGGATACTTCTAAAACAGGAGACAGTTTGCTAAAGCCGGGTTTTCGCTGACGTACTCGCGCACGTGCGCCGCCGTTTTTGGTGGACGCTCTTCAGATATTCTCAATCGCCTCGCGCTGACGCCGGTCGGGCGGGCGCCGAGGCTGAAAAACGAATTTGCTGTTTAGGTGGGGGTCGTCCAGTTTTGGGTGTTCTGCTTGAAGACCTCAGAACCTGCTTCTACCCCGTGCGACGTTTGTCGTTGTTGTGATCAACTCGCAACCTGCAACGGCTAACAGTGGTGGATGGTCGACGCCTTTTGGTCTTGCTGACGGCGACCGATGCGCGAAGGAAGGCACTGCACCATGGTCAGGTTACCTACGCTGAAGCTCGTATGCGAACGTAAGATTTGCGACCTCATGCCGTGCAACCGACCGAGCGAACGCTGGGAGGCCAGCGGTGTTTTGGTGAAGGACCGGCATTATTTCGTGGTCTTTGACGACCGAAGCGAAATCGCACGCATTGCAGACGATTTGCAGCCCGAAGATACAAATGGACTGTTCGGCATGTCCCACGCAGATTATGGCTACGAAGGGATCACTTATAATGCCGCTCAGCAACGGTTCTATTTGTTAGTCGAAGCACGCAAACAGACGAGGGGTTGCTACAAAGCTTCGATCGTCGAGTACGACGACGATTTCAGATACCTGAAGGATCGGCCTGTCGACTTCACGTTCGAGCATGGCAATAAAGGGTTTGAAGCAGTCGTTCACGTGCGGCGCAACAGCAAGGACTATCTGTTAGCGCTTTGCGAAGGCAATAAGTGCAAAGGCGGCGACAAAGGCAGGAAGCCGGGCGGTGGACGCGTGCTGCTCTTCGAGAAGACGAAAAAACGCTGGCTGCACTCCCGCACTGTCGCTCTGCCGAGATCTCTCCCATTTGTCGATTATTCGGGCATGTCCCTCGATAGCGGGCGCGTGGCTATCGTCTCGCAAGTGAACTCCATGCTTTGGGTTGGACACTTGGACGAAGCAGACTGGACGTGGCGCAACGAAGGACAACTCTACGAGTTTCCGCGATCCAACAATGGTGCGATCCAATACGGCAATATCGAGGGAGTGGGTTGGATCACCTCAACACGTCTCGTAACAGTTTCGGATAAGCGGAAAAAAAAGAATCAGCCGGACAAGGAACTTTCGGAAAAAGATCAATCGATCCACATCTTTGAAATTCCCTCATCCAAGCAAGGTTTCGGCACATGATGCCGAGACATGGAAGGCCCGTTCGATCTCGGCAAGATCGGCAACGGCGACCACGATGGCAGAACAGCGTGAGCGTGATCGCATCCGCAAGCCGCGATGCAGGCCGCGCAAGAGCACATGGGAATGACTAACGCGAAGCCCAGCGCCCGCCATTGCGCAAGCTGGGCTCGATAGTTGGGAAGAACGTAAGAAGACGTTGGCCGAGCCCGTTTCTGAGCGCCACTGACGAGAATCCGGCGCGGTCTGCTGTCGTTGTCTCACCTTTGGGAGGGCGGCAATCCCTAACGGGCCGTACGCGCGCGCCGATTAGTGCGGCGGGATCGGGGCGCGTGAGGTGACCCCTTAGATTTGGAACTTTAAAGGTGAGACAGGTGAGACATCATCACCCTCACCCGTTTGCCGACGCCGCAAAGTAGCAGCCGACCTCTATTTCGAAGTGATCGTTGGCGGCAGTAAGCCCGACTGGAAGCTCGATTCCGGAGCTTTCTTCAATCGGCAATCTGAAATCCGCGTTTTCTGAAACTGGGTCCACCGGGCCTACAGCAATCGCCGAGTCATATTCCTCGTCCGTAATCAGCCCGTGATTTATCGTCGCCGGCGTCAGGCCTCGCTCTGCCATTACCGCACGATAGGCGAGTAACGCGCCGTTGGCTTCGCCGTGCGACAGAGCCAAGATCTTGGAAAGCGCGGCCGTTGCTGTGGGCTCGCCAAGAAATACGGCGAAGCCGATCAGGTCCCGTGCGTAGGCGCGACGAGCCTGCGCCGACCGACCTGCAAGAAACGCTTCATACAGGCGGCTACCGGCGTCGATGGGTTCGACGGCAACGATGTCTGTCTGCGTTTGGGCGATCAGGCTTTTCATCGCCTATCCCTTCCCTTTGACGGGATACTTCTTCAGTGTAGCAGCGATTGCGTCCCGCATCATGGCATCGACCGTCGTTTCGTGGGTGATAGCGGCGAGTTCTGAGTGCCTGGCGTGTCGCGCGGTCCACATAGATCGTGAGAGGCACCTTTCCCTCGCGGGAAGGGGCGACGTAGCCCGGCTTGGGGGACATTTCTGGAGCTCTATGAGTAAGAATATCCCCATTGCTAGCAGATGTATGCTTGCATGTCATCTCAGACAATGATATATGCTGTCAAGTCAACATGTCATCATAGGAGTGCTGCTGAACAAACGAGCCCCGCAACAGCTGGAACCGCGGCGAGGCTCTTGATCTCAAACCTTCTGACGAAAGGAATGAAAGGGCGCAGGTTCCACCCCTCTTTTTTGGGTCGAGTTTCACTCGAATTCAGTCGTGAACTTGGGGCTTAGCGCCCGCATGCGCATTCTGACTGCGCAACTAACCCTTGAAGCATAAATGCCGGAACAACTCGTGAAATGTCAGAATAGATATTGAAGTTGCTTAGATGGCGCGTACTTTGGGAGCAGAGGGTCGCGTGTTCGAATCATGTCGCCCCGACCACTTTTCGCTTGTCTCAGAGGCCGTCTATGACCGTGCGCATCTTTAAGCCCGCCAAGACCGCGATGCAGTCGGGCGAAGCCCGGACCAAAGAGTGGATTCTTGAATTTGAACCTGCCGCGCCACGCAGCGTCGATCCGCTGATGGGCTGGACGAGTTCCAGCGATACGAGGGCCCAGGTGCGGCTCGAGTTCGATACCAAGGAAGAAGCGATCGCATATGCGACGCGCGAGGGACTGGCCTACACGCTCATCGAGCCGAAGCCGCGCAAACCGATCCGCAAATCCTACGCCGACAACTTCCGCTTCGGCCGCACCGACAACTGGACGCACTGAGTCTTGAGCGCCGGCGACTCCGTTACGCGGAGCCGGCCGCCAGCGCACCGAACCCCCCGCGCGTGCAGCCTGCCTAAGGCAAGTCGCACGCGCGAAGAA
Source organism: uncultured Alphaproteobacteria bacterium (assembly GCA_963833715.1). Classification (GTDB taxonomy): domain Bacteria; phylum Pseudomonadota; class Alphaproteobacteria; order Rhizobiales; family Hyphomicrobiaceae; genus Hyphomicrobium_B. Next base: position 216,175 of record CAWHZB010000010.1, on the reverse strand, counting down.
AAAAACTTGTCGGCAATCCCAACTATCCGAAGAGCGCCACGGCCTTCTGCACGGTGATCCAGATTCCCCAGCCGAGCGGGATCAGGACGAGAAGCCAAAACGCGACGGCCTTGGCATCGAGACCGCCCTTGTCGATCCCGTAAGGGCCAGATCGAACCACAGCCTTCTCGTGCAGCTTTTTGTACTCGTCCGCGATCTCGGCATCCGTCATGTGTCTCTTTGGATTGACGGGCCGAATAAGCAGGTTGGCGACGAAGCCGACGACGAGCAGCCCGGCAAGGATGTGGAAGATCGGTCCGTAGATTTGATCATAGGGAATACCCTCCGCTTGCCGCGTATCGTGCAGGTAGTTGACGATGACGGGGCCGACGATACCGGCAGTCGACCACGCCGTCAGAAGGCGTCCATGAATGGCGCCGACGAACTGCGTGCCGAACATGTCGGCGAGGTAGGCTGGAACCGTCGCAAAGCCGCCTCCGTACATCGACGCGATGATGCAGAAGCAGGCGACGAAAAGCGCCAGCGATTTCCAATCAGCTGCTTGAGTTGCGAGCACATAGAGTCCCCCCCGAGCACGAAAAAGATAAAATAGGTCAACTTGCGGCCTAGTACGTCTGAGGACGACGCCCACCCGATGCGTCCGAAGATGTTGAAGAGCGAGATCAGTCCGACAAAGCCGGCGGCGACGCCCGCCGCATGCGCCGCGAGCGCGGCATCCTTCTTGATGTCGGCAAAGCCGAGTTCCGGCCTGCCGATCAGCGCACCACCGAATGTCTCTTGCAGCATCGGGGAAGCAGCGCCGATGATGCCTATGCCGGCCGAAACGTTGAGGCAAAGCACCAGCCACAGCAGCCAGAATTGCGGCGTCTTGTGTGCATTATCGAGATGCACCTGAGCCGTGGTGATCATGGCGTTCGTACGGGTCGAAGACGTCCAGCCCTCAGGCTTCCAACCCGGAGGAGGCAAGCGATAGGCGAACGCCCCTATGAGCATGAAGACCGTGTAGATCCCAGACATGACGAGGAACGTCTCCCAAACGCCGGGATTGGTCGGGGTCTTGAAATAATTCATCAGCAGCGTCGCCAGCGGAGAGCCGATCATGGCGCCGCCGCCGAAGCCCATGATCGCCATGCCCGTCGCCATGCCGCGCCGGTCCGGAAACCACTTGATCAGCGTCGACACGGGGGAGATGTAGCCAAGTCCCAAGCCAACACCGCCGATGATGCCCGCGCCGAGCCACATCAGCCACAGCTGATGCAGGTAGACGCCGAGCGCCGAAATGACGAGACCGCCGCACCAGCAGAGTGTAGCGACGACGCCGGCCTTGCGTGGGCCTGCGCGCTCGAGCCATCCGCCCCAGATTGCTGCGGAGACGCCAAGCAGCACGAAAAAAAACGTAAACATCCAGCCGAGATCGAACTGGCTCCAATTGCAGTCCGTCGCGGTCAGCGCCCTGAGAGTTCCAATCGCCTTTTCACCGAACGTTACGGCTCCAGCGGAGCATTCCGGAATGGGCTTGCCGTCGACTCCGACAAGGGCACCTTGCAGCGGCTTCCAGAAAACCGAAAAACCATAGGCCATGCCGATGCAAAGATGGATCGCAAGCGCGGCCGGAGGCACCATCCAACGGTTGAAGCCGGCTGTCGCAACAATGCGCTCACGATCGAGCAGCCCCGGCGCTGGCTGGTCCGATAAGGAACTCGCTGCTGACATAATGTCTTCCCCCTATTGTGCGCTAACAGCGTTGTTTTTTAGCCTTCATGCACGCGATCACTGGCACAATCAACAGGCGATAGACGCGATACGGAAAGACGGCGGGTTCGCTAAACTTGCGTTTCAGATCGGTCGCGATTATCGCTTTCGCCGGTGTGCGTCACGTGTTGCATGCTATCTTCTACATTCGCCGGCGTACCGCGATGCACAACGATCCCGTAGCTCAGTTGGATAGAGCATCTGCCTTCTAAGCAGAGGGTCGCAGGTTCAAATCCTGCCGGGATCGCCAATCAACTCATGTAGCGGATTTCGGTGCGTTTCAAACTGCACTCAAGCGGTGAAACTGGCGTGCTAAGTACAAATTTGATCATGACTGCCCTTCCACTCGGGTTGATCTGAGCTGCCATAAACCCAGCTTGGGCAGCTAGTTCTTGGAGGTACAGCAAATGCGTCGTTCGATATTGGCGGTAATTGGATTGGGCATTCTCGCAGCTTCAAGCCCCGCCATGGCTAGAGGATTGAGCGCAGCAGGTGACCTTGAGCATGCGCGAGCCAACGCAAGGGCCGGTGGTCCGGTGAGCGAGCAGGATGCGGAGTTGCTGGAGCGGTGGGGTTGCCTGAGTGGAACGAGGAGCGCGTTCTGCAGGCGGCTCAATCATCGACGCCGGTATCACGTGTACCGCCGATCACGGTGATCGCATCACCCCGGGACCTTGCGGCTTATTGTTCCCTTTCCGCCGGGACGTCGTGACAAGCTTCCGTTCGCCAGACATCCCCCGAGCCACGCTCGGTGAGAGTGTGCGCCTCGGCGAGGTCTGGCGCGGCGCGGCCCAAGATGGGTGGAACTCTCAAGCGATCATGTGCGTTCCCAACCTGCTGCCATAGAACAGCAGGAGGAAACAATGGCTTTACCACCCGAGGATCCGGGTTCCCGATTCGGCATGGGTAATCGCAACAGGCCGTTATTGCTTGGAGCTATTGTCGTACTGGTGCTGCTCGCCATCATGTTTGGAATGCGGCATACCACCGTCGGTCCGGAAAGCACTGTTAACGAAACGACGACCACGGCGCCGACAACAACTACGCCCCCGGCAACTACGCCCCCGGCAACTAACGCGCCGGCGACCACGCCGCCAACAACTACGCCGCCAGCAACGAACCCCTGAACGGCGTTTCATAGGGAATGGTTCTGACTGAGCGCTCGCGCGTGCCAAATTGATTTTTGGTGCTCGTAAGTGCTTGACCAAGCATTATACCTGTTCGAAGTCCTTCCCTCCTTCTTTGTCTTCAAGCGCCAACGATGTCGTAGTTTAGCCGCGCGCTACCTTCACGAAGTGGTTGGCAAGTCCTCGCCTTCCGCTAAAGACGTTCGAAAATTACTCGGCACCTCATCCGAACTCGCGCCCTATAAGATGACCCACCTCATCGCCATCGATCAGGGCACGACATCGACACGGGCGATGGTGTTCGATGCAAAGCTTGCCGCGGTCGCCGTTGCGCAGCAGGCGTTGCGGCAGATTTATCCGGCGCCGGGATGGGTCGAGCACGATCCGGAGGACATCTGGTCGGCTGTGGTCGCAACCGTGCGGGAAGCGATGGCGAAGGCTGGCGTCGGAGCCGGCGATATCGTCGGCATCGGCATCACTAACCAGCGCGAAACCACAATCGTCTGGGATCGCGAAACGGGAAAGCCGATCCACAATGCGATCGTCTGGCAAGACCGGCGCACCGCCAACGCTTGCGCCGCATTACGCGCCGCGGAGCGTGAGCCTGGGATCAGGGAAAAGACCGGCCTGCTGCTCGATCCGTATTTCTCAGCGACCAAGATCGCCTGGCTGCTCGACAATGTGAGCGGTGCGCGCGCGGCGGCCGGAGAGGGGCGGCTTGCATTTGGGACGGTGGATTCGTTTCTGCTCTGGCGGCTCACCGGTGGCAAGGTCCACGCCACGGATGCGACCAACGCATCGCGTACTCTGCTGTTCGATATCGCTCGCGGAAAATGGGACGAAGAGCTGGCAAGGCTGTTTGCAATTCCTGGCTCGCTATTGCCGGAGGTGCGCAATTGCGCGGCGGACTACGGCGAAACCCTGCCCGATCTGTTCGGCGGCGCGATCCGTATCCGCGGCATAGCCGGCGATCAGCAAGCGGCGACAATCGGGCAGGGTTGCTTCACGCCCGGCATGATGAAGTCGACGTACGGCACCGGCTGTTTCGCATTGCTCAACACGGGTCCTAAGCCGGTGCAATCGCGCCATCGCCTGCTCACCACCATCGCCTACCAGATTGGCGGGGAGCGGACGTATGCGCTGGAAGGCGCGATCTTCATTGCCGGTGCTGCCGTGCAGTGGCTGCGTGACGGGCTGCAATTCATCGCCCAGGCGTCCGAGGTCAACGCGCTAGCTCAACGGGCCGATCCGGCCGAGCAGGTCTATCTTGTGCCGGCGTTCGTCGGGCTCGGCGCGCCCTATTGGGATGCCGAGGCGCGCGGCGCCCTGTTGGGCTTGACGCGCAATTCCGGTCCCGCCGAGATCGCGCAAGCGGCGCTTGAGGCGGTCGGCTACCAAACCCGCGACCTGCTCGAAGCGATGCGCGCTGATTGGCCTGTTGCGGCCGACACCGTGCTCCGGGTCGATGGCGGTATGACGTCGAGCGACGTCACGATGCAGTTTCTGGCTGATATCCTCGGCGCTCCGGTGGATCGCCCGGTCGTGATGGAAACCACTGCGCTTGGCGTGGTCTATCTCGCCGGATACCACGCCGGTGTCTGCCCGGATCCTGCCGGATTTTCGGCTAGTTGGCGGCTTGATCGACGCTTCAAGCCAGCGATGGACGCGAACCTTCGGGCTCGCAAATGGGCTGGCTGGCAGGCAGCTGTCGCCCGTGTACGGACGCCAGCAGCGTGAAAGGTCGCGAGGGAACTTGCCGCCTGTCGGCGGCGTTTAAGTAAAGGGGTAGGCTGCGCATCTGCGTATTCTGCAGTATAGTTTAGTTTGCGTTAGTAGGAGTAAATCGGTGGCAACGGCGCGATCTTTTTGGAAAGGGCATCTTCGTCTGGCGCTAGTCACGATCCCAATTCGACTGGTCAGTGCCACATCGGCTGAAGATAAGATTGCGCTGCATCAGGTGGACCGAAAATCCAAGCAGCGGATTCGCTATCAGAAAGTCGCCGGAGAAACGGGCAAGGTCGTCCCGCAATCGGATATCGTTCAAGGTTACGAGCTCGATAATGGCACCTACGTGCTGTTCGAGCCCGACGAACTCGACAAGCTGAAACTGACGACGCGCCACACCGTCGAACTCACGGAGTTCGTCAATGCGAGCTCCATCGATCCTCTTTACTTCGATAATCCGTATTACGTGCTGCCCGACGGTGAGGTCGCGGAAGAAGGCTATCGGATCATTCGCGACGCGTTGAAGGCTGCGAAAAAGTATGGCGTCGGCCAGTTGACGATGCGTGGGCGCGAAAATCTTATCGCGATGAAGCCAATCGCCGAGGGGCTGATGATCGAAACGTTGCGCTACGAGAGCGAAGTGAGAAATGCCGACGAGATTTTCGAGGGAATCGGCAAAGGTAAGCTGCGCCCGGAATTGATCGATATGGCGAAGCAATTGATTGACGAACGAACACGCGAGTTCGACGCGAGCGCCTTCAAAAACCACTACGCGGACGCATTACGCAAACTCGTCAAAGAAAAGGTCGAAGGCGGAGAGTCGACGGAAGTCGGCGGCGGCGATGAGCGGCCTGCCGGCGGAACAGTGATCGACTTCATGGACGCGCTGCGCCGGTCCACCGGAAAGGCGCCCGCCAAGAGCACTCGCCCGAAAGCGAAGACTGCCGCCACCCGGCAGAAACGCGAACCGGCTAAGCGCGCCGCGCCGAAATCTTCCAAGAGTAAGAGGCGCGCCCGCGGATAGCGAAGCCGCCGACCGCCGGACTCGCGAGTTGCGTGTTCACAGTCTGACGATTCAAGACTTTGGGAGTTTGACGGTCGGGCGTCTGACCTCACGCGCAGGCTTGTCCTCGCGAAGGCCCTTGAAGGCTGCGTGCCGCAGAAGATCGTCCGCCGTCCAGGCGCGATACTCGATTTGAGCAACTAACTTAGACTTCACCCACTCGACTCCCTTCCGCTGCAGCGTCGTTAGTGGCGACGCGACCGGTGGCTCATCGATGCGCAATGGCCTCAGAAGGCGGTAGAGTTCTGCCGCGCGCCGGTTGGTAAATCCGGTGCCGACGCGACCGGCGTAGATAAGCCTGTTTCGATCATAGTACCCGACGACGAGCGCCCCGACGGCGTTTGGCGAGACGCTGGATGGAACATATCCAACGATAACGAATTCGTCGGTCTGGATGCATTTGCTTTTCAGCCAATCCCCATTGCGGCCGGATCTGTAGGGCCTATCGATGTGCTTCGAGACAAGTCCCTCGAGACCCAGCCGGCACTCCTCCGCTAGCATTCTCGCGCCGTCACCCGCGAGGTGCTCGCTATAGCGGACTTGGTCGGTCTTAGAGGTACGGCCGAACATGCCCCGGAGCAGGGCTTTGCGGTCTATGAGTGTCGCACCCATCAAGTTGAAGCCGTCGAGGTAAAGCAGATCGAAGCACTGCAGAACGAACCTTTCGGAGTGTCCGCCTTTCAGGGCCTCGGTCAATGCCGTGAAGCTTGTGTGGCCTTCGGAATCCTCTACGACAAGCTCGCCGTCGATCAGGGCCGTTCCGCGATGCAATTGGCGCAGCAGACGCGGAACGGCGCCGAAGCGATGCGTCCAGTCGAGGCCCTTCCGCGTCAGCAGTTTGACGCCGTCCTCGTCGATGCGGGCTTCGATGCGATAGCCATCGAATTTGATTTCGTGAACCCATTCGTCGCCCTCGGGCGGCTTCGCCACCAGCGTTGCGAGACAAGGTTCGACGAACGTCGGAAGCGGCGCGTGGACGGCGCCCTCGATTTTTGCGGGCGAGAGAATTCTTGGCCGCGAAGAACCCGATGCAGCAGTTGATTTGGATTGCGTCCGCGGTTTCAATGTTTGCTCTTCGCTCGAACCGGTTCAGCGGCGTGAAGCTATACCAGAAGATTTTTTATAGCGGTCTTGAGCGGGCGTTCAGACTTGCAGTAGTCGCGCCAGGCTTTGGTGGTCTTCAAGAGGCGCGGCGTCGTGTGGATGGTGAAGCGGCTGGGATCGAGCCCTTTCTTAACCTGAGCCCACGTCAGTGGCATCGAAACAGTCGCGCCGGGCCGCGCCCGCGGCGATAATGGCGCAACCGCCGTCGCCATGCGGTCATTGCGCAGGTAGTCGAGAAAGATGCGCCCCTCGCGCAGCTTCTTCGTCATTTTGACGAGATAGTCGCGCGGGTTGTCGTCGGCCATCTGCTGACAGACCGCTCCCGCAAACATTTTCGCCTCTTTCCAACCGATGCCGTCGCCGCGGCGTGCTTTCAATGGCGTTACGACGTGCAGCCCCTTGCCCCCGGTCGTTTTGCAGAAAGCGACGAGACCGAGCTTCTCCAACCTTTTGCGCATTTCCAGCGCTGCATCGACCACTTTCGAAAACTCGACGTCTGGGGCCGGATCGAGATCGAAAACCAACCGCCCCGGCACGTCCGGCTCGAACGGCTCGCAATTCCAGGGATGGAATTCGAGCGCCGCAATTTGTCCGAGCGCGACGAGGCCCTCGACCTTATTGACTTCGATGTAGGACTCGCGATCACCTGAAATTCGCACGAGATCGACGTCTTTCGGCAATCCTCGCATGGCGTGGCGTTGAAAGAACGTTTCGCCGTTTATTCCGTCCGGTCCCCGGATGACGGAGCACGGCCGCCCCTTAAGATGCTGGATCATCCACGGGCCGACGGCCGCAAGATAGTGGGCGAGATCGAGCTTTGTAACGGCAGGGCGGTCGCTCGCCGGCCACAGCTGCTTGTCGAGATTCGAGATCTTGACGCCGAGGACGACATCAGCGCCCTCACTGTTTTTGCTGCTAGCTCGCTTTGTCGACTTCGCCGTCATTCGGATAGGCATGCGCCGCAACTGACGCTCTGGCTTTTCAGACTCGGTGGCGGTTTCTTTGTCGGATGACGATGAGTTCCAGACCGCATTGGGTTTGAAGGCTGAGCGGCGACTTAAAATGAACGGCTCGGGGGCCTTGCCTTTTCCGGCTGCGATTTGTGCCATGGTTCGGCCGGATGCCACCGAGTGATCATCGGCAAGCAGCTTGTCGTTATCGCCAGGTTTGGCAAACTTGTCGCGAAGTTTGATCAGCAGCCAGTTTTTGCGCTTGCTGCCGCCGCGATCGTTGAGACGTACCAGTACCCAGCCGCCTTTTGGCTTTTCACCGTCAAGAACGAATTTGAGTTCGCCGTCACGGAGTGCCTGCTCGGGATCTTTATCACCGAGCGGCGCCCAATAACCACGATCCCACAGCATCACGGTGCCGCCGCCGTATTGGCCTTTCGGAATGGTCCCTTCGAAATCCCCATAGTCGAGTGGGTGGTCTTCGACTTCGACCGCCAGCCTCTTCACGTTAGGATCGAGGGCCGGGCCCTTTGTAATCGCCCATGACTTGAACACGCCATTCAACTCAAGCCGCAGATCGTAATGCAGCCGCGTCGCGGCGTGTTTTTGGATGACGAAGCGAAGATGCTCGGCCGGGCGAACGACAGCTGATCCGCTGGGCTCGGCCGTTTTTGTGAAATCACGCTTGGCCCGGTACTCGGAAAGCTTTTTTCCTGCCATCGGCCCGGTACTCGGAAAGCTTTTTTCCTGCCATCGGAATGCATCCACCACGGTGACGTCCAGCAGCCGGCCCAGACATAGCAAAGCCGACGGGGGACCACGAGGGTTCGCGAGCGGCCCAGCACCCTTAGGGCGCCTAACACACGTTATTACATGCGTCTGATCCAGAAACATTACATGCGTCTGATCCAGAAACATTACATGCGTCTGATCCAGAAACATTACATGCGTCTGATCCAGAAACGGCTTGGGGGCCCGGCTGGTTCCGCGGGAATTTATGCGGCTGGCAAGCCGAGAAGGTCGACGCCATTAAAACCGCGACCGGCCAATCAGGTCCAGTCCTCGATGTCGGTGCGCAGCAGCGAAACCTTCAGTTCGTTGCGGCCGAGGCTCTCGTTGTTCATTGCGGATAAAACCTGGCGCGCCAGCCGCTCGCGTAAAAGTGCCGCGCGAGAACCGTTGCGAACCTCACTTGGCAGCGATGCCCAGACCTCATCCAGGACGCTTTGGGCGAGTGCAAGATCGTCTGGTTCGAACGCATTGTAGCCCGTAGACATTGTCGATCACCCGCAAAACTTCTGAACTGGAACTACCCTGCATCTAAGCAGGGCCTTTGGAAATCCGCGAAATCCGCAAAATATAGTCGAAGCCGCACCGGAACATCTTACGCCCATGAGCGTTTCTGTCCAAAATGAGTAAGCGGCGGCTTTAACGCCAAAGCCGGATTAGGCACATTTTTTAGGGATTGAGCCAAGGGAGTAAGACAATGAGTGGCTTGTCGCGAGAAACGCGCCTGCAAATTATGCTGAATGAAGAAGAACTTGCGGCGATAGACGATTGGCGTTTCAAACAGCGCATGCCGAGCCGCGCGGCGGCCATCAGGCAGCTTTTGAACATTGCGCTTCGGGTCCAGCAGAAGGACGGGCAGGTAAAACCGATGAGATCGCAAGACTACGGCATCTTCGACGCGGACGAGATCGAATGAGGCCCGAAAAAAAATATTTAGCGACTATCCACTGAACATCGTTACGAACATCCCGATAGCGGCCAGGGCCATTAGTCCGGCCGTCGCCCAGCCGAGATAGAGCAACGCCCCTTCGATCCTGAAGCGCCCCATCACCTTTTTGTCCGACGCTATCAGCATCATGCAGGCGATAATCGGCACGGCGACAACTCCGTTGATCACGGCACTGTAATAGAGAGCCTTGATGGGATTGATGCCGGTAAAGTTGAGTGCCACCCCGATGAGGGTCGCCATTGTGATCGTTCCGTAGAACGTCCGCCCTTCCGTCGGCTGCAGCTTTAGCCCGACCCTCCACTTGAGCGCTTCGCCTAGCGCGTAAGCCGCAGAGCCCGCCAGCACTGGGATGGAAAGCAGCCCGGTCCCGACTATTCCCAAGGCAAAAAGAGCAAAGGCCAGCGATCCGGCGATCGGCTTCAAGGCTTCGGCCGCCTGCACGGAGCTTTCGATGTTGGTGATACCCGCCGGATGCAACGTGGCGCCGACGGTGATCATGATCGACAACGCAACGAAATTCGAGAAGGCCATTCCGACCAAAGTATCGAGCCGGATGCGCTCCTCGGCAGCGATGGTCTGCTGGGGCTTCTTAAGTAGCGGCTCGCGACGAGGCATTTCATGGATGTCTTCGACTTCCTGCGATGCTTGCCAGAAGAAGAGATACGGGCTGATCGTGGTGCCGAGAATGGCGAGCACCGTTTCCCAATACTGTGGATCGGCGGAGAGTTTCGGCACCAGTAGACCCTTCGCGACCTCAGCCCACGGCACGTCAACGACGAAGAGCGTCGCTATGTAGGAGAACAACGCGATCGTCAGCCACTTCAGTACAGCGACGTAGCGCGTGTATTGCATGAAGACCTGCATTAGCGTGCACCCAACGCCGAACATCACGACGAATACGAGGTGCGGGCCGCCGGCGAGCATCGTGACGACGTCTCCCATCGCTCCGAGATTTGCGGCGATGTTGATGACGTTGGCGCAGAAAAGCAGGCCCACCAGTCCGTAAACGATCTTAGGTGGATATTGTCTGATGATGTTGCCGGCGAGACCGCGCCCCGTAGTGCGCCCGATGCGCGCGCTGATTTCCTGCACCGTCGCCATCAAAGGATAGGTGACGACCATCGTCCAAAGCAGACCGAAGCCATAGAGCGCACCGGCTTGCGAATATGTGGCAATGCCGCTGGGGTCATCGTCCGAAGCGCCGGTAATCAGCCCGGGGCCAAGCACATTCAGCAAGCGGAGTTTGCTGGGGCCGACGGTAGCACTTCGTTCCGGATCGGAGTCCACTTGGCGCGAGCTGGCTGCATTGCTCATCGCGTTTCAATCACAATGTTGGCTCCGGAGAACGCGTTTCCACTACGGCGGCTTTCCAATCGAACGCCGGTCAGGCGTCATTGTTCCGCAAATGTCCCGCGCTCCACGTCCAATTAGGAACCACACGAACTGCTCTGCCGTTGAGTAGTTAATGGGACATCTAAAAAGGTGTCCGCACGTACACGTAGCGAGCTAGGAGAGGTTCAAATGAACAGGAAAGTAGTAATCGCGTCGGGAGCAGCGTTGCTTTTGGCGCTGGGTAGTTCCCTAGCCGGCGCGAGGCCGGGCGGCGGGGGCGGAGGGGGAGCCGGTGGCGGGGGTGGCTGGGGTGGCGGCGGAGGTGGGGGCGGCGGCGGAGCGCACTTCAGTGGAGGCGGGGGTGTAGGAGGTGGCCGAGGAGCGGCCTTCGGCGGTGGTGGCGGCGGTCGCTTCAGTGGCGGCGGCATGGGAGGTGGCCGCTCATTCTCACGCGGCGGAGACTTCGGGCCGCGCGGCGGCATGGGAGGCCGCTCATTCGCCCGCGGCGGAGACTTCGGGCCACGCGTCGGCAGCTTCAGCCGTCGAGGCAATGACTTCGCACAAGGGGGCAGGTTCCATGGTGGCAAGTTCCACGGACGGCACCGTCACGGAAACAGATTTTTCGTCGGTCTTCCGTTCTACGGCTACGGCTATTACGACTATGATTATGGATACGGCGGTTGCGGCTGGCTGTATCGAAGAGCAATCTATACCGGCAGCCCGTATTGGTGGCGCCGCTACGAACTCTGCATAAGCTAAGCCTTCGTTCGAGCTCGCAGCGAATGACCTTCATTCGCTACGAGTTCGGACCTCGAGATCCTGATAATAAAAAGGTTCCGAGCGCTGCTCGGAACCTTTTCTCTATAGTCGCTCATCCGATAATTCGCGGATGCTGCGACGACTCATTAAGGCGCTGATGTTCCTGTTCCCTAAGGCGATGTAGGAACTCGTGCGTTTGGCTTGTCGCCTGTCGCCGGATCAGTCGGGTTTTGCGATGACATGCCCGGCTGCTGATTCTGATCTGTCGTCGGATCGGCGGGGATTCCAGCTGACGTCGAATAACCTGTCTCACCTGTGATCGTTCCCACTCCTGAGGGGGCAGGGATCACAGCAGGGTCGGCAGGCGTCACTGGAGCAACCTCAGTTTGTGGTGCGTTAGGATCGGCAGCCGACTGCGCCCAAGCGCCAGTCGAACCGAGAGCTACGACGGCAATTGTCGCGGCGACAGCTTTCCAAGTATGCATAATTCATCTCCTGTTATGACGAACGAGTGGAAAACCGGCGCGCGCAGTGGTTGGTTCGCCGTGCTGCAATCCGCGCGATGCCTCAACATTCAAGCAGCCGGCAACCGAATGCGGAACTTGCCCACCTCTTCTAACGTTGAGCGATCAACGACGAAGGAATTTTCCTCATGAAAACAGGCTCGGAATGCTTGTCGCAGGACGACCTGATGAAAGCGATTACGAGCCCCGTGTCCGTATTCGACTTTCCCCTCGAAGTTGTCGCGTGCCCTGGACTGTCGCGCGCGCAAAAAATCGAAATCCTGAAACGCTGGGAACTCGACGCGCGTGCCCTGCAGCGTGCTACGGACGAAAGCATGGGCGGCGGTGAGCCGTCGCTCTTGGATGAGGTGAACAGGGCTTTGCTGATGCTCGACCCGGAGAACTCTGTTCGCGACCACTTCGGTGATACGCCGACAAAAATCTAGGAGCGCAATTTCTAGCCTATGAAAACACCCGCGAGCAGGATCTGCTCGAACTGAAATGCGTCGTGACGATCAAGACCTAAGCGCAGAGAGGTCCCCAAACTCGACGATCGCCGAGGAAGCGGGCTAGCGTACGTCAATGACGATGATCCCGGCATAACGCGCAAGGTCAACGGCAAGCGTTTTTCGTACATCTTGCCTTCGGGCGCCGTCGTCAAACAATATCGCTATCATCCGGACTGGCAGAAGACGCGGGGCGAAGCGAAATTCGTCAAAATGCTGTCCTTCGCGAAGGCGCTGCCGAAGCTCAGGAAGCGCATCAGACGCGACATGCGGCGCCGGCGCCTCGACCAGAGGAAGGTCTTGGCGACGATCGTGGCGTTGCTGGAGTCGACGCTGATCCGGGTCGGCAACAAGGAATACGCACGCACCAACGGCAGCTACGGATTGACGACGCTGCAGATCGCCACGTGTCGTTTTCAAAGTCGGAGACTCGATTCAGGTTTCGTGGCAAGACGGGAAAGATCTGGCACCTCGCGATCTCGGACCGTCGCATCGCGCGCATCGTACGCAGCTGTCAGGAGTTGCCCGGCCAGCACCTCTTCCAATACGAAACCGAAGACGGAGAAATCCGGGCGGTGACGTCCGATGACGTCAACAGCTATCTTCGCGAGTTGAGTGGTGACGATGATATCTCGGCGAAGGATTTTCGCACGTGGGCGGGCACGGTGCTGGCGGCCGTAGCGCTTTCGGAGTTCGAAGCCTTCGACAGCGAAGCCGCCGCCAAGCGTAACGTGCGACGCGCTATCGAAACCATTGCTCAGCGCCTCGGCAACACCCCGACGATTTGCCGAAAATGCTATGTACATCCCGAAATCTTGCAGTGCTACCTCGACGGGAACTCGTGCAAATGCTCAAGAAGCGTATTGGACGAGAGTTGGCGCAGCGGCTCGGTGAGCTTGCGCCGGCCGAGGCGGCGACGCTGACGCTTCTGCACCGGCGCATGAATGGCGGAGCCAAGAACTCTCGGCGTGCACGCCCGGCATCTCGCACTAGTCAAGCATCGCTGGCGAGCTAACTCGTATGACGTACAGCCATAAAGTCGTGCCGGCCGACGTCGCCACGATCAGAAGTATGCCCAAAAATGTCGCGATTTCGCTGCGCGTGGCTGGCGGCCGGGATAGACAACCTCTTGGATCGCCTGTTGGAAAAGCTGCCGCGCCTGGTCGTATTTGCGGCTCGTGAACCCGGTCTCGGCAATCCAATCGCGATAGATGAAGGCACCAAGCGCCGCCAAAGCGGCAGCGGCCACAACGAAGCCCGAAGCGGTCGGCCCGCGCTCTTTCGAAACCGCGGTTAGGAATAATGTGCCGCCGAGCCGAGCCTCTGCGATCCGATCACGGATGGCCACGAATTGAGCTCTATAGCTTATGGCAGCGCAGGGTTGAAAACCCTGCTCGATAAAAGTCATGAAGATGCACCCCCGTGCCCCAGGTTTTCGGTAAGTGGCGCGAACTCGCGACCCGCATCGCAGTTCCAGCGGCGAGTCAAAAAGCAACGTCGGCGACTGAGCCTGCAAATGACATCGACAAATCGTCAGAGATTTGTTCAGAATGGAACAGCGTTGTGTCACGCCGTTATGTCACGCATAAGAAAGCGCGGTACGTTCTGTACCCTCGCTGTGGTCCCGTAGTTCAATTGGATAGAGCGTCGGAATTCGACTCCGAAGGTTGCAGGTTCGAGCCCTGCCGGGACCGCCACGCTGTTCATGCTCGCCAGACCCTCGCAACAGCCGGCACTTAACAGCGCCTTTGTGCGTTACGAGCTTAACCAGCCTCTCGATAATCCGGTTCCAGATATACCGGCATCGTGAAAATGAGATAAGTTGCACTCATGCCTGCGTTTGCGAGACATCCAGTAGCGAATATCCAAACGATGCCTCTTCAATCCTGCCGATCGAGTGTTATGGCCTGGCGTTGGGGCGCCTTGCTTTTCAGTCTGATCATGTTGGCGCCGTCAGCAGACGCGGCTGACGAAATGACCGGCGCTCAGGCCGTGATTTGTTCCCGCCTCGCCGCCGAGACAGTCCCTCCGTTCGACTCTCAGGATCGCGAAACCGTCGGCGTCTTCTACACGGCACGGCAATGCCGGCCCGTATGGGTTGACGAGCACGGTCCGACGCGCGCCGCGCGCCTCGCCGTCACGGAACTCGGACACGCTGCGGAATGGGGCTTGAACGCCTCGGATTTTAAACTCAAAGCAGTCAATCGGCCCCTTACCTCCGGCCGCTGGTCGAGCGAGCAGACGGCGGATCCCGAGTTCGAGATCACCGCCGGAATTCTGCGCTACGCGCACCAGGCTCAGGGCGGGCGCATTCCAGAACCGGAAAAGCTTCTGTCCTCTTACCTCGACCGTCAGCCCGTGGTTACGAGCGCCGCCGATGTTCTGTCGCAAGTCTCTGAAGCTGCCGATCCCGGCGAGGTCCTGAGATCGTACCAGCCGCATCAGGATCAATTTCTAAAGCTCAAAGCTCTTCTCGCGGATCTTCGCGGCAGGGAAGGGGTCGCCGACGCCTTCCAGATTTCAAAACGCGGACCGATGCTTCAGCTTGGCTCGCGCACTGCCGACGTTGCGCTGTTGAAGCAACGCTTCGGCATCGCCGCAGAACCGGGAGCGGAGCAGGTGTTCGATCGGCCGCTCGCAGATGCGGTCAAGAAATTCCAGCAATCGGTGGAGCTTCGCGGTGATGGGATTGTCGGACCGTCAACCCGTGCAGCGCTTTCGGGCCATGTGTCCGATAAAGTAACAGCCATTATCGCCAACATGGAGGAATGGCGGTGGATGCCGCGCTCGCTTGGAGCGACGCACATCTTCGTCAACGTGCCCGCCTTTTCGATTGCGCTGACCGACAAAGAGAAGCCGGTGTTCGAGGACCGCGTCATTGTCGGGACGCCGAGCACGCAAACACCGATCTTCTCAAAAGGCATGACGACGATCGTCTTGCGCCCGGAATGGTATCTTCCCGATTCCATCAAGCTTTCGAAACTGTTGTCAGGCCGGTCGCTTGAATCTCAGGGCTATGTCATCAAGCGCAACGGCCGCACCGTTTCGAGCTCCCGGATCAATTGGGCTAAGGCGGACCTGAGTGCCTATAAGATCTATCAACCATCGGGCGACGACAATGCGCTCGGCCTCGTCAAGTTGCTGTTTCCGAACAAACACTCTGTCTACCTGCACGACACGCCTTCGAAATCGCTTTTCAACGACCCCGTACGCCTCTTCAGCCACGGCTGTATGCGGGTGAGAAATCCGCAACTCCTTGCTCAGCGGATTTTCGACATCGATCGTGGCGACGCGGCACCCGATGTCAAACGGCTGGTCCGCAAAGGCCCGATGAACAACGAGTTCACGCTCGACAGGCCGATCCCGGTGCACGTCGGCTACTTCACGGTGTGGGTCGGTGATAATGGCGAACCCAACTATTACAATGACTACTATGGCCATCAGCAACGCATCACACTGGCGCTCGCCGACAAGTGGGATCAGATCGATGTCGGCGAAGATCACCTCGCGGCCGTCGATACCTCGAAACTCAAAGAGATCAGGATCGGCTCGGGTTCGGCTCGGTCTTCGCGCAAGCGCGGCTTTGAATTGCCAATGGGGCTGGGCAGCGATTTCGGCAACGTGAGATACGCGCCGTCCGGCGACTCGGTCGGCGACATTGTCCGCCGATCGCTCGGCTTTGGCTATTGACTGACGTGATAAGACTGACGGCCGGCAGGCCGGGGATCAAGCCGCCGCCATGCGCTTGAAGCCGGCGGCAAGATCGCCAATCAGATCATCGACGGCCTCGAGTCCGATGTGAAAACGAAGCGCGGGGCCGGGGCCTGGCCATTTGGTTGCCGTCCGATAGCTCGTCGGATCGAACGGAATGACGAGGCTCTCGAAGCCGCCCCACGAATAGCCCATGCCGAAGTATTTGAGACCGTCGAGAAATGCAGCGAGAGCTTTTTCCGGCACCGGCTTCAGCACGATCGTGAAAAGGCCCGTCGAGCCCGTGAAGTCCCGCTTCCAGATGGCGTGTCCTGGATGGTTCGGAAGCGCGGGATGCAGCACGCGGTCGACTTCAGGCCGATCCGCGAGCCACCCTGCGACGGCAATGCCGGACTGTTGGTGGCGCTCGAGGCGCACGTCGAGCGTCCGCAAGCCTCTGAGGCCGAGGTAGGTCTCTTCCGATCCGGGGCAAGTGCCGAGAGCTTCCTTGGTGTTGTCGATCAGTCGCGCGGCGCGGGCGTTAGCTGTAACAGCGCCGAGCATCGCATCGGCGTGACCGACGAGGTATTTCGTTGCCGCCTGGATCGACGCATCGGCGCCGAGCGCCAGCGGCTTGCAATAGAGCGGCGTCGCCCATGTGTTGTCGGCAATGACCCAGACTTTCTTCGCATGGGCTGCCGTTGCAATCGCCGGAATGTCCTGCATTTCGAAAGTCTGCGAGCCGGGGCTCTCGACCACGACGAGGCGCGTGTTGGGCTTGAAGTGCTTGGCGATGCCCGCGCCGATCGCCGGATCATAATAGGTCGTCTCGACGCCGAGCCGCTTCAGCATTCTGTCTGCGAACGAGCGCGCCGGCTGATAGACGCTGTCGACGACCAGAATGTGATCGCCCGCCTCGGCGAATGCAAGAATGGCCGTGGATACCGCGCCGAGTCCGGACGACGTGAGGATCGTGGCTGCACCGCCTTCAAGGTGCATAATCGCGTCTTCAAGGGCGCGCGTCGTCGGCGTTGCGCGCCGCCCGTAAGTGTAGGCCTGCTTGCGAGTTTTGAGCGCTTCTAGAGTAGGATAGAGAACTGTCGAGCCCCGATAAACGGGCGGATTGACGAACCCGTGCTGCTCGAACGGAGCTCGACCGAGATGCACGACCTCGGTTTCAGGCCGCGGCGCATCCTTAGAACTGTCGTCTTTATCGGCCATTTTTCGAGGTCTCCGGGTGAGTTTGGACCTCGTGGCGCAAGTTTGGAGCGCGGTCAAGGCCTTGACCATCGCGTCGAGGCGCGGGATGTGTGGCCCGCGTGCGCGCAACCATTGAGAACAGCCGCACCTGAGGCCGTTACTTTCGTCTGCTCGCAAGAAGCCGAAGAGATCCGTTGAAGCGTACGCCGGAAGATTGCAGATGAGAATCGGACATAGGTGCGTGGCATTGGCCGTCATCGCGACGGTAGCAATCGATCTGTGCACTCCAGCATTGAGCGACCCAAGCATCCTGGACGCAGTGCGCAACCGCGGCCACGTTGTCTGTGGCGTCAGCGAGCACGCTCCAGGCTTCAGCGAAGTCAACGCAAGCGGCAAATGGAGCGGGCTCGACATCGAATTCTGCTCGGCCCTCGCGGCTGCAATATTCGGCAACAAGGATGCGGTGAAATTCCTCAGCGTGACCGCGAGCGACAAGTTCAAGGCGCTGCAGGAAGGCGAGGTCGACGTTCTGATGGGCGGAACGGCCTGGACATTGACACGCGATACCGAACTCGGCGCTCAATTCGCTGCGGTGACGTATTACGATGGGCAGGGGTTCATCGTGCCGCGCAATCATTCGATATCGAGCGTGCTCGAGCTTTCCGGTGCGTCGATTTGCACGCTGTCGGGGTCGAGTGACGAAAGCGCCATCGCCGATTTCTTCGGGTCGCGAAAGATGCGCTACCAGCTGATCAAATCGGATCGCTGGGACGACCTCGTCAAAACCTATGCGAATGGCGGATGCACGGTCTTGACGGGTAATCTGTCGCTGCTGGCTTACGTGCGCAGCCACCTTGCCAACAGTTCCGAACACATGCTGCTGCCGGAGATCATCAACAAAGAGCCGCTGGGACCTGCCGTTCAAAAGGACCACGATGCATGGTTCTCGATCGTCCGCTGGACGTTCATGGCGCTTGTCGCAGCGGAAGAATTCGGCATCAACAGCAGCAACGTCGATATGATGAAGGCTTCTCCGATGCACGATATCCGTCGCTTCCTAGGTCTCGAAGCCGATCTCGGTGCGCCGATGGGCCTGCCGCGCGACTGGGCCTACCAAATCGTCAGACACGTCGGCAACTATTCAGAGATTTTCGAACGTACGCTCGGGCAAGGCTCGCCATTGAAGCTCGAACGCGGCTTGAACAGTCTTTGGACCAAGGGCGGACTGATGTACGCGGCGCCGATACGCTGACCGGTGTACGTCAGCTCAGGTGCCAATGAGCGTCTTACAAGGCCGGGGTTAGTCGAGTGGACGATAAGACGACGATCGGCGCGCTGCTGAAAGACGCGGCTCTTGCGCTCCCTTTAGCAGTGTTGGCTTTGCTGATCATTTTGCTGGTGCGCCGAGGCCGATCCAAAGTCGTGGCGCACCGCCGCGAAAGCGTCGCCCCTGTCGCGGATGAAGCGCCGCCGACGGTCACGGCGCCGGTGCGAGACTTTGAGAGAGACACCATAGACATCGGCAATCGTATCGACGCGGCCCTCACCGGCGGCGACAAGGACGGGCTCGCTGCACTCTATCTCGAACTTGCGCGCTGTCACGCAGAGCTCGGCAACGAGAACTCCCGCATGTCGGCGCTGCGTTCTGCGGCAGCAATGGAGCCCAGCATGGCCCGCATGCATCGCACGCCGCGGCTCGGTTGGAACTGGCAGAAGTTGCTTACCTCGCGGGCGACCTGACGACAGCCTGCGAACAATGGCAGCTGGCGCGCACCGCTTGCTTGGAAGGCGGCCAGTTGGAGCTTCATGCAACCATCGAGAAGCGCATGCGTGCCAATGGCTGTCCGACCGACTGGGTGCTTACGGATTTTTGAAATCGAGCGACGGCATGCCTGGCGCGCCTGCGGTCGGTGCGACGCTGGTCAAGCCAGGCGCGTCATTGTCCTCGTTCGCCGTCGTCATCAGCACTTCGACATTCATGACGTCGCCGTCCTGGATGGCGAAGCTGTTCTTGAAGAGATGACCGGCCGATGCCGCCGTCACGACGTATTTGCCGGGCGCTAGTATGTGGGTCGGCAGCGCGCCGACGCTCTCCTTGACGATCTCGCCCTCGGCGGTTTGCACGGTCCACCGGGTATCGGGCGTTGCCTCGCCGCCCGGATGCGTCACGAGCTTGAAGGTCGCCTTGCCGCCCGTATGCGTCACGGTCGCTTCGGTCAGCTTGCCGGCTTCGACCGTAACGTCGGCCTCGAGCATGGCGTTCGCGTCACCGTACTGCGACACGATACGGTAGATGCCGGAATTGAGACGGATGACGAGGTTCGGCTTGGCGCCTGTCATCACCGCTGTACGGCCGTCGAACTGATCGCGGTCGTCGACATAAATCGCGTAACTCACGCTGCCAGGCGGGGCGCGCTTGCCGCTGACCAACGCCGAAAGCCGCAACCCGCCCGCGTTCAGCACGAAGGCTTCGAACGGCGGACCGCCAGGCTTGACGACGATCTTCCGCGTCAGGTTTGCACGGCCGAATGCTGCGTTGACCGTGTATTCGCCCGGTTGCAGCTTCAGCGACGGACTCGCCTCGTGCGATTCCGAAACGAGCTTCGATTTGCCTGTCGGGCCGGTCATTTGAAAAACGCGCCACACGAGCCCTTCGTCGATCTGCTGGCCGTCTGCGGTCAACAGCGCGACCAGCTTCACGGCACTTGCGCTTTTTCCGCCTCCGCGTTCGACGACCGTCGTGTTCGACGATTTGCCCGCCGACTTGTGGACATCGAGATTGGGACTCCAGGAGCCGCTCGACGGGCCGTCGGGAATCGGTTGCTCGGCATGCGAGGCCGAGGATGCAAAGACACAAAGAATGGCCGCGAATATCGTCGCGGCGGCGCTGAACACCGCTCGTCCGGCTCCGCGCCGGCTGTGCGTGGAACCACTGCGGCGCAGTTGCTTCGTTGTGTGCGTCAAGTTCAGTGTCATCCTGGACCGATCTCGATCTGCTGGTTCTCCCCGGCGCGCACATCGAACGCTGCCGTATTGCGCTTGCCTCGGGCTTCGAGGCGGACGGTGTAATGTCCCGGCGCCAGCAGCGCCTCGGCCTCGACCCCTATGGCCCGCCATAGTGGCACGCCTTTGGCGTCGATGACCTCCCAGTAGATGTCTCCCGTTGCTGCGGCCTCACCCGGAGGCGGCTTGAAGCTCACGCCGCCGCTTTGGATGTCGAGCTGCACGGCTGCGGGCTTTCCGGCTTCCAGCGTCACCTCTTGCGACGCCGACAAATCGCTAGCCGCGATGGTGGCGGTGACTTTGTATCGGCCGGGTGGCAGGCTGAGAGCGAAGTCAGGCCCTATCGCGCGCGCCACTCGCGCCTTGTCGCCGTCGAGCCGATCGACACGGTAGAGAACTCCTTGTTTGGCTCTGGCAGGGGCTCCGGCGACGATCGTCGAAGCCTTGAGCGGTGCGAGAGCAAGTATCATCGTCCGCTTGACGACTTCGCCAACGCCGACCGCGATCCGCTCGCGAACGTCTGCGGCACCGGAGCGCGCGCTGATGTAATACGTTCCGGCCGGCAGCGTGAAACTCGCATTCGGAGCCCGCGAAAGCGCAACCTCGCGCCGGCCGAAGGGGCTCTCGGGATCATCTTCGAAGATCGTATAGAGGATGTCTTCGATCGGTTGACCCGCGTCGCCGGTTGTTGTCGTGACCTCGAGGCGCCCCGTGCCGAGCCCGATGCCGATAGGCTTGTCATCGCCCGCAGCGAGCCTAAGCGATTGCGATGAGCGCGCGACGCCGTCGGCGACAGTCACAGTGTACGATGACGGCGGCAGGTAAAGGTCGGTGACGCCATTGCGAGCGATGGCGACCGACGCGTCGCCGGATGCGACGGTCAGAATGGCTGTTGGGGAGGGCTCGCCGCCGTTCGTGGCCGCGGCGCGAACGTTGAGGTGTGCGCCATTGAGCGGCACGATGATGCTTTGCGGGCTGCCGGATTCGAGCGTGACCTGTTGCCGGGCCATACAGCGACCCGAGCGACGCCTCGACATCATAGCTTCCGGCAGGCAGCTTGGCCGAAATATCTGGGCCTTTGCTCTCGCCCAGTGGGGTGGTGTCGCCCGATTTGAAAATCTGCCAGCGTATCGGCACTGCGAGCAAGGCGCCGCCCTCGGCAAGCGTAGCGGAAGCTCGCAACGACGCGCCGGCCGGCGGCGGCGGGGCAGCATTGGCTCCGGCGGTGGCGGCTTCAGGCGGCGCGCCGGGTGAAAGGATTGCAAGCTTGGTCGCTTCGTCGAGCGCCGCGTTGAGGCCGTTGGAATCGGTGATGTCGTAATAATGCCCGCCGGTCGCCTCGGCGATGCAGGCAACCTGCCCTCGATCGGCGGCGGGGACTCCGACCTCGATGACCTGGATCGTGATGCCGGGTGAATTCTTGGCGATGTCGGCCGCAGCGCTGCACGAATCCTGATGGCAGTTATCGGCGCCGTCGCCGACGACGACGATTTGAGCCGGGCGAGCCGTGCCGATCGCATCGACTGCGGCTTTCAATCCTGCAGTCAGCGGCCCTGGTCCCGTCGGATTGAGTTTTGCGATAGGACCAAGCACGCCATCGCGAACGCTGTCAGGTGATGCGATGACCTCGACGTCGCTGCAATCGCCGCGCCTCCGGTGACCGAATGAAACGAGGCCGACTCGCGTCGAAGACGGCGTCTGCAAAATCGTCGTGAGCTTTTCGCGTACGATATCGATCTTGGCGCGATTATCGGGCGGCAGGCGCGCCCACATAGAGCCCGATCCGTCGAGCAGGAGCACCGCCGTCGGCGCATCGCCAGCTGAGACGGCGTCGGTGATGGAAGTTACGCCGATGGCTGTCAAAAGAGCCGCGGCGAAATATCGAAATCTGCGACGCATCTTCCCCTCAAGCAGGTGACGACCGATTCCAATTGTATCAGGCCGCTGCCTGCGATAGCGAGGCGCGATCAGCATGGCACGGGACATTACATGGAAAGCTCGTTTTTGGAATTTCTTGCGGCAAGAAGGTCCGTAAAACCCGACCGCCTTGCCGCACCTGGGCCGACTGCAGAAGAATTCAGGCAAATCCTGAAGACAGGCACGCGTGTCCCAGACCATAAGAAGCTCAATCCATGGCGATTTATCGTCTTCGAGGGCGACGCCCGGGCGGCCATGGGCGAGATTTTCGCCAAAGCCTGCGAGAAGGAAGAACGCCAAGCGCCGTCGCCCGTTCGCCTCGAACTCGAGCGCGGACGATTCATGCGGGCGCCGCTGGTGCTGGCCGTCGTCTCCTCGCCGAAGGTCCGGCCCGGCGCTCCCGAGTGGGAGCAGGTGATGTCGGCAGGAGCGGTATGTTTCAACATCTGTCTCGCTGCTAATGCGCTCGGCTTCGGGACATCCTGGATAACCGAATGGATCGCTTACAGCCCAGCCGTTCGAGAAGCGCTGGGCCTCACCGACAACGAACGCATCGCGGGCTTCATTTATATCGGCCGCCCGATGGAGAAGCCGGATGAGCGCGAGCGGCCTGTGATCGAAGAACTGCTGACGCGCTGGCCTGCCTGAGGGGCGGGCGGCACTTCGTTAAACACATTAACGCAATGTTAGCAGTTTAAGCGCAAATCTTATAGAATGCGTGTTTGCGGATAGGATCCGTGGCGGACGGTGGTATCAGCACCGGCGTTTGCCGAAATCGCGAAGAAGCATACTCACCACATCATGGCCTTCTCTACTCGCGCTCCGGCGCCGGTCGGGAGGGCCAGTCGGTTTTTAGGGGCTCTTTGCCTCCATCGAACACCCACGTCATGGCCGCCCTCCGAGGCGGCCATCCAGGGCCTCAATCCCCAGCCGTGGAGTGGGGACTCGATCAAAATCTAAACTGTTCTGCGAGCACGCGCTCTTCCAGGCCGTGGTTGCGGTCGAACATCATGAAAAGCTCGATGGCCCGCGCCTGCTCGATCTCGACTTTCACGACATCGCGCGTTTCGAAATGATCGGCGACGGCGCTGACGGGACGCTTTTCGGCTTCGAGAACCGAGATCGTTATGTGGACCCTATTCGGCACGAGCGCCCCACGCCAGCGGCGCGGGCGGAAAGGGCTGATCGGCGTAACGGCTAGGAGCGGCGCCTTGATCGGTAGAATGGGCCCGTGCGCGGAAAGATTGTAAGCCGTCGATCCGGCTGGCGTTGCAACCAGAATGCCGTCGCAAATCAATTCCTCTAGCCGCACCTTGCCGTCGATGGCGATTTGCAGCTTGGCCGCCTGATACCGTTGGCGAAATAACGAGATTTCGTTGATCGCCAGGCTCTTGTGGGCCTTGCCCGAGCTATCCGTTGCGATCATCGATAGCGGGTGGATGCGGCTGATTTCGGCGGCGGCGAGGCGCTCTTTAAGATCGTCTTCGCCATAGTCGTTCATCAGAAAGCCGACCGAGCCGCAATTCATGCCGTAAGTCGGGATCTTGTCATTGATGAAGCGGTGCAGTGTCTGCAACATGAGGCCGTCGCCGCCGAGCGCGACGATGGCATCGGCCTTGGCGGGCTCGGTTTTTCCGTAACGCTTGACCAGGGCTTTCTGAGCTTCAATGGCTTCCGGCATTTCGCTTGCCACGAAGGCGATGCGCTCGAATTTGGCTTTTTCTTTCGGCATGTACGGCTTTGCGATTGATGCAGGGCCCAAGAAGGCAGGGAGGCTCGCTCAAGTGCCCACAAACAACAAGCCCCTTGCACGAGATAGCGCAGAGGAAGGTATTCCGCCAGCAGCGAGCGTCGCCATGATTTACGCGACATTCCCAGATCGTGAAACGGCGCTGGCTCTGGGGAGGAACATGGTTGAGCAGGGCCTTGCTGGCTGCGTCAACGTTTTTCCGGCGATGACTTCAGTCTACGTATGGAAGGGCGTGACCGAAACCTCCGACGAAGCGGTGATGATTTCAAAGCTCGCCAGCGAGGGGGTTGAACGCGCCGTCGCGCACATCCTGGCGCATCACCCCTATGAAACTCCGGCGGTGCTCGTCCTGCCGGTACTCGGTGGAAACGAGGATTATCTTGCCTGGGTGCGCAGCGGCACGCGAGTTTGACTCTAAGTTCGCCGCGACCGACCGATCATTGGGTGCGGCCAGGGGCTTATTCTCCAATCATTCGGCTCAGTCGCTGTAAAGGCACGTAACGCGTCCGCCGAGGATTTGAGTACCGACCATAAGAATATCTCGAACTCACTCGTGGTGCGAGAGTGGTGTCTCGAGCGCGCGGAGGAGCCGAAGCCGCGTTCGCGGGTTGCAGAATTCGTTGTTTTGCTGCCGCCTTCGGATGGTTGCTCATCCAGGACGTCTTCCGAAGGAAGATTTGCGGTGTCTCCCTCGGACTTTGCATCCGTACTCAAGCCTGAAGTAGCGTTATCATTATGAGTTAACGCGATCATCAATGAGGTCCCACTAGCTTGTGCTGTCTCGGCCTTATCTTTCGCGACTTGATCTTCTCCAGATATCGGCCGCCGGTCGGAGCCGCGCGACGCGAACTTGCCGGAAGCTAGTTCGCCGCCAACAGGACCCCCCATGCTCATGCGGCCGGGGAAGGAGCTCTCCGGGAGACCCTGTGATGGCTTCGTAATCGACCGCCCGTTGCCATCGAGCCAGGGCAGCTTCTCCGGCTCGGCGGACGCGAGCGCCTGAACTTTGGCCGGCGGCAAGTTGGTGGCGGCCTCAGACGCGATTCGGGGTATCTTGCCTGTCGCGAGCCGGGCTTCCGCTAAACGGCGCTCTTGCAAGCGTTGCGACTTCTTCGTTGCCTGGGCCACGACCGCACGCGGGACGCATCGGCCGCCCTCGGCGATGACTTGTCCGGACGGGCACTCCACGCCGCAGGCGATTTGGCGGTGGCCTTGTACGAGTGAAAGCAGAACGTAATCGGGTTGGTCAACCGGTAGGCTGGCGTTGACGCGATCCATGAAGTTGCTCATCGCCGCCTTGCTGCCGCGCGTCCAGACGCCCGATATCTCACCGCCGTAACAGCCGACGCGTTTCAATTCGCGCTGCAGGTCGCGCGCGAGTTCATAGCGCGTCTGCCAATCGTTCGGCTTCGGCGGCTTGAGCGCGGTGGTCCGCGGTTGCTCGGCTGTCACTACGGTAGTCCACGCGCCGGTGTTCGATCCGGCGGCAAGGACCGCCGCGTTCGCCTGTTCGAGCCGGTTATGCTCGCGGAACGCGGGCGATGTTGGCGAGAATGTTCGGACAGGCTCTTCAGCACGCACGTTGTCACGAAGCGCGCGGTCATCGGATGTCGTAGTTTTGGGTACCGCAGAAACGTGGGTGGCGAGCACAAAGGTCGTCGTGTCTTCCGGCGGCGCTGGCATCAACTCGTAGCCGCCTATTGCTACGCCTGCGAGCATCAACACCAGCGTGCTGAACCGCTCCATGACCGAAACTCCACTGAACTCGCGAGCGCGCAATTTCACGGTCGCGGCGATGCTCGATGTTCGACGGTTTGCTGGTGCGGCCTGAATGATCTTTCGCAACCGCTTTAAGCCGGCGTAAGCGCGCCGTTTGACAGGCGAGCATCAAGCCTTGAGCATGCACGAAATTCAGCAAAATAGTAAGCGGAAACTCTTATCTGCAACTGCGGAATAAGACTGAAAACCAGGGTGTCTTGGATGTCGGCCGCGTGCCGTTCAGAATGCAATTCTGCCGCTGAAGGTGCATGCCGTACGGCTGGGCAACCGGTGCAAAACGTCTGGAAAACCGCGTTCTTATCAACCGCTCGGCCGGGGGCTGTGGATGACGATTCGGGATGCCGGACTCGTCGCTGAAGCGAGCATTTCTAAAATTATGATTTTCCTAAGAATTCGATTAACAACCCAATTCGAATCACATACGCCTGAAGGTGAGGGGAGTTTAATTCGCGTACAAGTTTTCCAGTCTTGCGCGGCCTTGAGGATAAGTCTTCCACGACCGGCTTCTAAGCGGCGAAGCGGACGATGGTAGCTACAAGGCAACGGGAGGCTTGGTAGCTCTTGGCTCGCGTGGTTGCTTGGGTTCCCAATCGCTCGTCTGCCGCTGTCATGGGGATGACATCGGAGCTCACAGCCGAACGCATCGGACACCTACCGCAGCCATGCCCGTTTCGCGTTCTAAGAGCACTGGCTGGTGCCGCCCCTCGGGCGCTTGGCCACAACACGAAATGGCCGGTCTGGTACGCGTTCAATGAAAACCGGCCCTCACAGGAGAGGGCACACGAATGAGACACGTTTTAGGCGTGTTGGGGGTTCTTGCAGCAGGCGTACTACTCGCCGTGTCGGCTGCGATGAACTGGCGTTTTGGCTTCAGTCTCGGACGCACCGAGCTGGACGGCCAAATCTACGGGGCAGCGTCCGCTGCTGCCGACTGTTTGAAAGCGCTGGTACCGTTTTTCTTCTTCGCCGCAGTTCGAAACAAGGTCTGGTCGCAGGCGGTTGCGTCGGCGCTCGTCTGGGTGGTCGTCACGGCCTACGCCATGACGTCGGCGCTCGGTCACGCAGCATTGAACCGCTTCGATTCGACCGGACACCGCGCTCAGGAGGCTCAGACGTACAAGGATCTGAGAACTGACCTCAAGCGCGCGGAAGAAGAGGCCGGCTGGATACCGCAACATCGTCCTTACCTGGCGGTGCAGAGCGAGATCGACGGCCTGAAGATGCAGAAAGCCTGGAAGTGGTCGAACGGCTGCACAGACGTCAATTCGAAAACCGAACGGACGATCTGCAATAAGTACACAGCGCTGAACGCTGAACTCGCATCCGCGAGCGCAGCCAAGACCGCTGATGGCCATATTGCGCAGCTCAGAGCTCAGCTCGATGCAGCCGCAGGCACGCCTGCGCTGTCGGAGGCTGATCCGCAAGCCAAGGTTTTGACCGAGCTTGCGACGACGTTCTTCCCAGGCGTCAAGATCGAGAACGTGCAGATGGCACTGACGTTGTTTGTCGCGCTACTGCTCGAAGTTGGCTCTGGATTCGGCATGTACGTCGCATTCAGCCAGTGGCGGCTCTATGACCGTCCAATGCCTGTCGCACCGAAACTGGTGCTGGCAGAAGCAAACCCCGCTGCGGCAGCGGTGGCGGCTCCGGTGCTTACACCGGTGGCCGTGCAGACGAAAAAGCCGCGTTCTGGCGCCAACGACAACCGGTCGATCGAGATACCTCTCGACGTACCCGTTACGGTGGCGCGTGCAATCGAAGCTCAGCCCGCAGAAGTGCATCAGGTTGAGTCAAAGGTTGCGGAAAGCCGGTCCGCGACGCCCGTACGGCGTCTCGCACCCGAAACTAACACGGAGCGTTTCTATAAGGAGAACATCGAGGTCCGCGACGGATCAAGCGTCACGGCTACACAACTCTACGAGGACTATTGTTCGTGGTGTGAGTCCAAGAACAAGGAACCCGCGGCACTGCCGAGCTTC
Organism: uncultured Alphaproteobacteria bacterium; assembly: GCA_963833715.1. Taxonomy (GTDB): domain Bacteria; phylum Pseudomonadota; class Alphaproteobacteria; order Rhizobiales; family Hyphomicrobiaceae; genus Hyphomicrobium_B. Next base: position 188,298 of record CAWHZB010000010.1, on the reverse strand, counting down.
GCGCGTGAATTCGCCGAGCTTGGCGTGAAGAAGGAGAAGGTGGCCGGCAGAGTCCGGTATATTGGTATCGCACTCAAATCCGACATGGCACTCGAGGAGGCTACGAATTCGACGGCCTTACGCGCCGACGCAGCCTAGCGCTGCTTCTCGAAACGAAAGGCCCGCCACCCGGCGGGCCTTTTTGTTTTTGGGGGCAGGAAACATGACTTCCCACCGCTGTCATCCTCGGCTTCATGCCGAGGATCCATTGCTTCACGAACGCCGACGCTTGCGGACAAATGGATCCTCGGGACAAGCCCGAGGATGACCTCCAGTATGATGGCGCCACCTACGCCAACCCAGCCACCTTCAGCGCGAACGCGAAACTAAGTGCGGTGTCCTTTAGGCTGTCGAAGCGGCCCGAGGCGCCGCCGTGTCCGGCGCCCATGTTGGTCTTCAGAAGCACCATGTTGGCGCTGGTGTTCAGCGCGCGCAGCTTGGCGATCCACTTTGCCGGTTCCCAGTAGGTGACGCGCGGATCGGTGAGGCCGGCGAGCGCTAGAATGTGCGGATAGTCTTTGGCCTCGACGTTGTCATAGGGCGAATAGCTTTTGATGATCTCGAACTGCTCCTTGCTGGCGAGCGGATTTCCCCATTCCGGCCACTCCGGCGGTGTCAGCGGCAAATCCTTATCCAGCATCGTGTTCAGCACGTCGACGAATGGAACGTCGGCGATGATGGCCGCGAAGAGATCCGGCGCCATGTTGGCAACGGCGCCCATCAGCATGCCGCCCGCCGAGCCGCCGTTCGCGACGATGCGTCCGCGCTTTGTGAGGCCTTCGGCGACGAGGTATTCGCCGGCGGCGATGAAGTCGGTGAAGGTGTTCGTCTTCTTCGCCATCTTGCCGTTCGTGTACCAGCGATAGCCCTTGTCCTTGCCGCCGCGAATGTGGGTGATGGCGTAAATGAAGCCGCGGTCGACGAGCGACAGCCGGCCGGTCGAGAACGACGCCGGCATTGCGATGCCGTAGGCGCCGTAGCCGTAAAGGAAGACCGGCGCCGAGCCGTCGAGCGGCGTCGTCTTCTTGTAGAGAAGCGTTATCGGCACGAGCTCGCCGTCGGGCGCAGGCGCAAAGAGCCGGCGCGTCACGTAATCGGCCGGGTTGTGGCCGCTCGGCACTTCCTGGCGTTTGCGCAGTGTGCGCTCGCGCGTTGCCATGTCGTAGTCGTAGGTCTCGGCCGGCGTCGTCATCGACGAATAGACGAAGCGGAGACGGCTCGTATCGAACTCGTATCCTGCGCTCATGCCGAGCGCGTAGGCTTCCTCTTCGAAGCGAATGGTGTGCTCGCCGCTGAGGTCAAGAATGCTCGAGGTCGTGTCGGCGACCTCGCGCAGCGGCGTGATCACGATGCGCGGAAGGCTGTCCTCGCGCTCGAGACGCGCCATGAAGTCTTTGAAAACGGCGACATCGATGATCAGCCGTCCGGGTCTGTGAGGCACGATCTCGCGCCAGTTTTCGAGGCTTGGCGCATCGAGCGGCGCTTGCACGATACGAAAGTCCTCAGCAGCTTCCGAGTTCGTCGTGATGATGAGACGATCGCCGTGGTGCTCGATCGAATACTGATGTCCTTTGTCGCGCGGTACGACGAGACGCGGCGGCGCCTCCGGTTCGTCGGCGTCGATCAGATGCGCCTCGCTCGTCTCGTGATCGTGGATGTCGATGACGATGAACTTTTCCGACTGCGTGGCGCTGAGGCCGACGTAGAAGCCGGTGTCCTTTTCTTCGTAGACGAGCTGGTCGTAGCTCACCGGCGTTCCGACGACATGACGATAAACGTAGAGCGGGCGATGATGGTCATCGACTTTGACGTAAAAGAGCGTCTTGCCGTCTCGCGCCCATTCGAGGCCGCCGCTCGTCTCCGGAATTTCGTCCGCGAGGTCCAGGCCCGTCTCGAGATCGCGGATGCGGATCGTATAGAGCTCGGAGCCTTTGTCGTCGGTCGAGGAGGCGAGCAGCTTGTGGTCGTGCGAGTGTGCCGTCGACCCCAAGTCCCAATAGACTTTGCCCGCGGCTTCTGCGTTGCCGTCGAGTAGGACCTGCGCTTCATCGGCCGAGCCGCCGCGCGGCATACGGCATAGCTGCGCGTATTGCCCGCCGCGAACGAAGCGCGGGAAGTATTCATAAGGTCCGTGCGGCTGCGGCACTTGCCGGTCGTCTTCCTTGAGCCGCGCCTTCATCTCCTGAAACAGCGTCTCCTGCAGAGCCTTGGTGTCGGCAAGGACGGCTTCCGTGTGAGCATTTTCGGCTTCGAGATAGGCCCTGATTTCGGGGTCGAGCAACGATGGATCGCGCATCACCTCCTGCCAGTTCGCGGCTCTGAGCCAGCCATAGTCATCGGTAATCGCGATGCCATGGTGCGTGGCGGTGGTGGGCAGGCGCCGCGCGACGGGGGGAAGCGTTGGATCGAGGGTGTCGAGCTTTGAAGTCGCGGTATTGGAGGTCGTCATGGATTATCGATTTCTCACTACTGGGGCGCGGCGAGGCTGGCCGGCCAGCTCAACTTTCTTCACCGCGGCGGCGAGCGCGTCAACGCAGCAGCGCGTTCCCAGTAACGGCGCAATGAAGCAGGCGAGGTTACAAGAATTAGTGATGTCGTCATCTAGGGATGGCACCAGATTGACAATGAAGAAATACTGTAGTCAAAGCTTTCGCAAATGAAGGCCCAGTTGATCCTAGCACCTGGGCCCCAACGTCGACTTAAGTAACAGGTTTAAGTGCACGATATTCCACTAGAGCCAGAGAGTACGCGGGAACTGAATTCGGTTGCGAATTCAGCGGCCGTAGAGGAAGCGGAAGACAAACGCATGGACAGCTCTGCTTCGCCTGAGCTCGTGACGATCACCGCAACGATTGTCGCGGCCTATGTCAGTAATAATTCGATTTCATCGACGGAACTTCCAGGTCTGATCGCTGAAACGCACGCCGCATTAAGCCGCGCCGCGGGCCGAACGGTCCCGCAAGAGCGCGAAGAGGCGAAGCCGAAGATCGCCATCAAGAAATCGGTGATGCCGGACTTCCTCATCTGTCTTGAAGACGGCAAGAAGTTCAAATCGCTGAAGCGCCATTTGCGGACGCACTACAACCTTTCGCCGGAAGAGTACCGCGACAAGTGGGGCCTGCCGCCCGATTATCCGATGGTGGCGCCGAACTACGCGAACGCCCGCTCGCAGCTCGCCAAGAAGATGGGATTAGGTACCCGCCGCGATCGCTGATCCTCGCTACAACGTCGGTTCCACCACGCATGTGGAGCGAGCTTGCAGAAGCTGACGACTAGCGGCGTGCGGTCTTCGCCGTCGATTGGCGCGACCGTCGTATCGGTTCAAGTTCAGCCAGCGCCGCGCGTTCCTGCTTCAACATCCTGAAGAGCGCCGCATGTCGGCCGAGATCGTAGGCGCGGTTGCCGGCACGGCCGCGTCGCCGTTCCTCCCGAAGTGCGCGCTCGATCACGGCAATCAGTGTCTTTCGGCCTTCGAAGCTTCGATCGTTACGTTCCTGCGGCCAGAGCGGCAGGAAGCGCGCGGCGTCGTCCGCCGGAATGGCCTCTGACTTGCGAAGCCCTGAGGCTAACCGCGTCGGCTGCGCCGTGATGTTTCGTATCGAAACGCTGTCCCGCATGCGATTGAGTGTGGCGGCGCGGCGGAGACCGGGGATAACTTTTGTGGCGTGTTATTGCGGGTAGGGTGAACAACGCTGCGCGCGAAAAAACTTATCCCCGCGGTTTGAGGCGGCCTTATCTTCTGGCTAGCGCGAGATATGGCCGGCGCCATGTTGATACGCGTTCGTGCCGGTGGCGGATCACTCGAGTCGTAGCCGACCGAAGAGTCCTCGGAACTACGGGGTAGACGGATGTTGCAAGCCTCTCACGCCTTGGCACTGAAAACACGCCGCCGCACGGCGGCTTTTTCCGACACCGTCGAGCTACAGCGTTTCCGCCAGGCACGCCTTGCAATCGATTTTGCCATCTCCAACGTCTTCGGCATCGAGGCTGGGTCACTCTGGCGTACGACGCGTGGCGTCAGAAATATCGCTTCGGCGCGGCAGGTGGCGATGTACCTCGCGCATGTGTCGTGCGGCATGTCGCTCACCGAAGTCGGCGCCATGTTCGGCCGTGACCGGACGACCGTTGCGCACGGCTGTTTGAAAGTCGAATACCGCCGCGACGACCCCGTATTCGACCGCGCACTGGATCTATTGGGGTGGGCTTTGCCGACCCTCGTGACGCGCGCCGGGAGTCAATATCAGACACACTGAACCGGTAAGGTTGAGGACAGATCACATGAGCGATCCTAGATCGAGACGCGCGGCCGCGCGCTCGGAGGCGGCAACGCCTCGCGAGCCCGAGCGCGACCTTTCCGAAAGCCCTCTCGCATGGCTGGCGCGCCGCAAGGACAAGGACGGCCGTCCAATGTTGTCGGATGCGGAATTCGATGCGGGTGAAAAGCTGAGGGCCGATTTCTGGTTTGCGCAGATGACGCCGCGCGTGACGGCCAACTGGTCGATGCTGTTGAGCGCGGGTTGCGGCCAGAGGGGCGCACCCGACCTGGGTCCCGATGTGAGAGATTCAGCCATTGCGGCGCGCCAGCGCATCCGGCGCGCACTGTCAGCCGTCGGCCCCGACCTCGCCGGCGTCCTGATCGATGTCTGCTGTCATTTGAAGGGACTCGAAACGGACGACTATCGCCCGCAAATCATGCCCGACGCAGTCTGATCAGGTCGCGAGCATCGCCTGGGCATCCGACCGAATGCGCTTCACCATCGAGGCAAGACCGTTCGAGCGCTGCTGCGTCAGATGCTCCCGAAGACCGAACTCGGAAAAAATACCTTCAGCGTCGGTCTTTGTGATTTCAGCCAGGGTCTTGCCCTCGTAGATGTTAAAGAGCAGTGCGATCAATCCCTGCACGATGTGGGCGTCGCTCGTGCCCTGCATCTTCATTCGGTCTTTCCGCTTCGGGTTCCCCGGCGCCGCGACGCGCTCCGTCGCTAGCCACACCTGACTGGCGCAGCCGCGGACCTTGTTGGCGTCGGTGCGCAACTCCTCCGGGAACTGCGGCAACGCGCGGCCAAGCTCGATGACATAGCGGTAGCGGTCCTCCCAATCATCGAGGAGCGCGAAATCGGCGCGGATGTCGTTAATCGCCATTGAAAATTCCAAGCTCGCCAAAGCCTCGGGCGCTACCTAAACATAGGTGTCCGAGGGCCAAAAGGGCAAGGCCGGCGAATGCGCGCCGTCAGATGCTGCCCTTGTTGTGGGGCTTGTTACCCCGCCAGGCCGGCCGCTTGTCCTGAGGCGTCAGCGTCCCACTGTCGCGCTCTAGCGAGGCGGGCGAGTAGCTCCGTTCTGCCGCCGGATCCTTCCCGGCCTGCTGCTCGCGCAGGGTATCGTAGGCGAGCTTGGCGCCGAATTCGGCCTTGGCAACGAATTGCGACCACAACTCCGCCCCCTTGGCACAGGTCGGCCCGTTACGGTCGCAGAAGGTTATGACCCATTCCGCCGTGGCCCCGGCGCGGTCGTAAAGACGCTGCTGCTGGTCGCGGTCCGATGGCAGCACCGCAATTCCGACAGCGATGATGGTAGCGATACGCAACAAACCCATATTTCGCCCCTCGCGATGGTCCACGCGGAACGGCGTGGCTGACAGTGAGAGCAATCCTCAGACCAAATGATAACAGGCCGAATTCAAGACTTCGCCAGTTTGTGCAATGCAATTCAAGCAGTGTTTGATGCGAAGTCGAGATGCATTTTCATCAAATTCTTAGCATCTGCACTGCCCTCTTGGGCCGACGGTTAAGAAGACCTTAACGGCTGCCCGCAATACTGGTGCTGCCGATCAAACACCGCGCCGGGACACCCAAGAGATGACCGAACGGGACCGCAAGCTTGCCGCCGTCGCCTCGCTGCTGGTGACGATCAGCGTGGCTGCGAACATGATCGGCTTCCAGGACAAAGGTCAGGGCAGCGCCATCGACACCGGCGGCCTCGGCGCCAGGACGGCCTGGGTCGACGGTCCGGCACTCACACTCGGTTCGACGGTAGCGGGACCGGTCAGCGCGCCGCAGACGGCGGCGGTTACTCCGGATTCTGCGAACGACGCAGGCGATATCAACTTGGCCGAGATCACGCGCGGCATCCAGCGCGAGCTCAATTCGCGCGGCTACGAAGCCGGCCAGCCCGACGGCGTCGCCGGTCTTGTGACCAGGGCGGCAATATATGCCTACGAGTACGACAATGGTCTCGTCCTGGCCGGCAAACCAAGCGATCCACTGCTCAGCCAAATCGTGCTCGGAAGCTCGTCGCTGACGCCGGATAACGCCCGGTCCGGCAAGAAGATAACGGCCGATGGCGAGGCTTTGGTGCGCACGGTGAAGCAGCAACTTTCAGTGCTTGGCTATAAAACCGGCCCGGCAGAGACGGCCCTGACGCCAGAGTTCGCGCGCGCCATCCGCGAATTCGAAAAGGATCAGAAGCTGACCCAAAGCGGCCGCATCTCGGGCCCGGTAGTAAGCCGGCTGATCCGTCTCCAGAACGGCGCGAAGACGCGCCGCAACAGCGTCGCACGGACGACGTCGCGCTAGAGCGGCGGCGACACTTGCTGTTACTGCTAAAAAGGATGAGGGCGCGCCGGGCGCCCGCACGTTTTGGAGACCGGGCGGCATGCGCCTCAGGTCGGAAATCTGGGTCAAAGCCTATCTGCGCCGCTGCGCCTTTGAAGGCGCGAGCGGCGTGGTTGCGCGCCATGGCGACGACGACGCTGGAGCAATTTTCATCAAGGTCGTGCGGCAGGACCACAAAGCCGCGATCTTCTCGCCGGCGCCGGCCGGCTTGGATCATGGCGATTTCGATCGGCGCTGGGTCAAGGGCTTCGACGGCGCATTCGTGCCGGATCAAGATGCTCAGGCGCTGCTTGAACGGGAGACACGGTTCGACAGCGACGTTTGGATCGTAGAAGTCGAAGACCGCGACGGCCGGCATTTCCTCGGCGACGAACTGATGGAGTAGCCGTGAAGCAACTCGGCATCGACGCGGTATGACGAGTTTACCACGCGTTAATCCCTTAATGACTGTAATTGGACCGTGCGATGATTCTGGCGGCAACAGCGCATTCCAGCCACGCCCGTTTCGCGTAAAGTCTCTGTGGCGATAGCCTTCGGGGAGGCAAGCCGCCAAGCACGTGGCCGTATACTCGCGCCCCGTGCCTGTGGGGGACTATTCATGGCAACAATTTTGGAATTCCGCAGCGTGCCGCGAACTGAGCCGGCGTCGGCGCTGGCAGGGCGGGGATTGGAACACGTGGGCGAGATTGTGCTGTTTCCTAGCGTGCGCTACGAGCGGCTACCTGAAAAGGCCGAGGCAAAGCCGAAGAGAGGCAAGTCCCGTCGCGATAGCATCGAAATCGACGACTGAAGACTGAACGACGAGCAGCTTCAGCTCAGTCCTCGGGCGGGTAGGGATCTTGCCCGTAGGTCCATTCCGTTCGGAACCGCATAGCGTCGTCCTGCACGAGAACCTGGGCGTCTTCCCCTCTACTGCCGATCAGATGAGCCGCGTCGATGGCAGCCCTGATGGCCTTTGACAGGCTCGGATAGGGACCTTGATGCTCGTCCTCGAACCTGACATTCCATTGGTCCTCGTGAAGCACGACGAAGTATTGTTTGCACGCCATCTGCTCCTCCATTCGTTGTCAGAGGAAACGCAATTGGACGCGGCGGTTGCACGAAGCGGCGGCGACAGCGACCGTAGCACGGAACGTTCAGGCCCGTCCCGAGACGCACGTCGCCTTAGCTAAAATAGCATCTTCTTCGGCCCGGTACGGCGCGCCCTTATCGGGAGCACGGACGACGATCAGGCCCTTGGGCGCCGCAATAGTCTGTTGGTTATCGATGCCTGGTCGGCCCGGTGTCTCTGCCGGCAAGCCGAGAAAGCGATCGTCAGAGGGTATGATCGAGAGATCGATTATCGTTTCGCGATCGGCGGAAGCAGCGGCAAAATAGATGCCCGACCCGTCTGGTGCGTAGATCCCGATTGTCCAGCCGAGATCCGGAAGAAGCGCGTTGACATGCATCGGCGAGTTATTGGTTTCGAACGGGCAGAATGCATAGTGAGCATCTGGCGCCAGAAACGGCAGCGCCTGGTGTTCGGGCGTCACGGGATCGGCAATCGTCATCGTATTATGCGGCAGCTCTCGCGCCAATCGCGCGTAGGCTGCGTTGCGCTGATCGTTGACGGCCAGGAATGTTTCCAAGACGTGCACGATGGCCGCGACGAGAATGAAGATCAGCAGCAGCCGCCAGTCGACGCGCTCCACGAGCGATTTCAAGTTCATGAGCAGCCCTCGCGGCGTATGATAGGGAGCACCTTGTTGCGTTCGGCGCGCGCTTCGTCCGAAAGGCCCGTCGATGGATCGAGGATGGTAAGGACAAGGACCAGGCGGCCGGCGCCACTTGTCGGCAGCCAGTTGCCGGGCCGCGCGTCGCGGCCGAGCGTGACGATAAACGACCCGTTTGGGTTTGGCGCGACGGTGTCGGCCGTGAAAGTGTAGCGATTCGAGTCGTTGGCGATCAGGCGACCGCGCGAGTCGAACACCGCGAGGCTCCACCACATGCCCGACATGTTCGTGCCTTCGATGACGTAATTGCATGATGAATGCAGACGCGCGCCGAGATCGTCAGTGCGGGCTTCGAAGATACCCGCGCTGTTCGACGCGATTCTGAGTGTGCCGGTATTGGCGATGTGCGCCTTCGTGTAGGGATCGGCAAAATCCCGGCCCAGATTACGCCAATGCTGCCATGGCCCGTACGTGTCAGTCGAGAGCGGCGAGCCGCGCGAAACCAAGAACTGGCTGGACCAGATGCCGACCACTACCGCAAGCGCGATCGTCATGACGAGGCCGATGGCGCGCAGTAATATGCGCGCGACGTTGCGCGCCAGGTTGGCTTGCGAAGGAGGCTCATAGCTCTCGATCTCGACCGACGCCACGCTCGCGCGCCTCCTATTGCGGCCCAGTGCCGGGACGAGGCACCAGGGCGGACGACGGTACCGGTGAAGCTGCGGCGGCCGGTGTCGAAAGGTCGTCCTTCGAGATATCGAAGAGTGTCGCGCCACTGTCGGCTTTGTTGGGAGAGCGCTCGCGCGTGACGCCTGGCAGCTCAGGCGTTTTCGACGGTGCCTGCGGTGACGGAGATGTAGGCGACGTGATCGCCGCCGGCCTTGCATCGCCGGCGCCGCTTGCCTTGCGCAGCGCTGCGACGAGCGTCTTCAAAGTCTCGCGCGTTTTATCCGGCATCAGCTTCTCGGACTTCGCCGCGGCCTCCGTGGCCGACGTATCGACACCCGCTGCAACCTGCGCCGCCTTCAGCTCGGCGAGGCGCTGCTGCTCCTCGATTTGACGGGGATGCGGAGCAAGCCCCGGTATGGTCGGGATGTTCATGTCGGTATGCGCGACGGTCATCAGATCGTGCCAGACCGGCGCTGCCTGATGGCCGCCGGTGACTCCAGTGCGCATCGGATGGTTGTCGTCGTTGCCGAGCCAGACGCCAGCCACGTATTTGCCCGTGAACCCCATGAACCACACGTCCTTCGGACCGGTCGACGTGCCGGTCTTGCCGGCGACGGTCGTGAAGTCCAACTGGGCGGCTCCGGCGGTACCTTCGGTCACCACGCGATTGAGCATCGTATTCATCTCTGCAGCGACGCGGTGGGTTAGGACTTGCCGGGCTGGCGGCTCATCGCGTTCGCGCGAGTAGAGAAGATCGCCCCTCGAGGTCGTCATGTCGAGAATCCCATAGGGGCGAGCCAGCTTGCCGTCGTTGGCGAAAGTCGCGAAGCCGCCCGTATGCTCCAGAACGGTGATGCCGCCATCGCCGAGCGCCATCGAGCAGGTTTTCTTTACGCCTTCGATGCCGAGCCGCTTGGTCATCTCGACGACCTTGTCGCGCCCGACGGCGAAGGAGAGTTCCGTGGCGACGGTGTTGAGCGATTTCGCGAGCGCCATCCACAACGGTAAGCGCGAACCTGATCCGCCGCCGCCGCCGTAATTCGACGGCGACCAGTTTCCGCACGAGCGTGAGGCATCACGCACGACCGTGTCGGGCGTGTAGCCGTTCTCCATTGCGGTGGCGTAGACGTAGACCTTGAACGACGAGCCGGGCTGGCGTTTTGCGTGCGTGGCGCGGTTGAACTGGCTTTCGCCGTAATCGGGCCCACCGGTGATGGCGCGCACCTTGCCGTCGGTTTCCATGACGACGATGGCGCCGGAGTTGAAATGATCGTACCTGCCATTGCGTCTGAGCGCGGCATTGAGGGCCTCATCGGCCTGACGCTGCAGCGTCTGATCCACGGTCGTGCGGGCCGTCAAAACGAATTGGCCTTTGCCCTCGGCAAGTCGTTGCACTTCTTCATAGGCCCAGTCGAGGAACCAATCGGGGCTGTTCGGCGCGCGGTTCTCGATGATGCGCGCTGGGTTCATCCTTGCCCCATGCACCTGGCCGGCCGTGTAGTAACCGGCTTCGATTAGATTATCCAAGACTTGGTTGGTGCGGGCGCGCGACGCAGCGAGATCGACGAGCGGCGAGAATTTCGTCGGCGCTTTGAAGAGACCCGCCAGCATAGCAGATTCGGACATGTTGATGTCACGCACCGACTTGCCGAAATAATACTGTGCCGCCGCCTCGACGCCGAAGGCGCCGCCGCCCATGTACGCGCGGTCGAAGTAGAGCTTCAGGATTTCTCGCTTCGAGTATCGGCTCTCGAGCAGGAAGGCGAGGAACAGCTCCTTGATCTTTCGCTGCAGTGACCGCTCGGATGAGAGGAACAGGTTTTTCGCGAGCTGCTGGGTTATCGTCGAGCCGCCTTGCACGACCTCGTTGGCCTGCACGTTGGTCAGCAAGGCTCGAAACGTGCCGAGGACGTCGATGCCATAGTGCTCGAAGAAGCGACGGTCTTCCGTCGCCAGCGTCGCCTTGATCAGAAAGTCGGGAATTTCGTCGAGCGGCACGGCGTCGTTGTGCAGAATACCGCGCTTGCCGATGACGTTGCCGTTGACGTCGAGGAATGTCACCGCGTACTTGCCGGTCTGGAATTTGCTTTCGTCGAATTCCTGGAACGCGGGAAGCGCGAGGCCGTAGAGAAAGATGAAGCCGCCGAACAGCATCGTCAGGCCTTCCGACGCAAACTCGTTCAGAAGCCGGCGCCAGCCGACCAGCTGAAAGCGCGCAAAGTAGCTCGAACCGGCGTTCCAATAGTCCTTGATACGTGACCACGTCTCCCCGAGCGCGGAATTGATCTGGGAATCAATCCCTAGCCAGTCGATGAAGCGGTGCCGACCGCCTTGTTTGAAGAACCAATCGTTCAAGCTCGCCGTCCACCCCTTGCCACGTCTTCTGTGTCGGCTTAAGCCCGTCCAGCCCCTTTGCAAGCGCCGATTGCGGACCTTACCCTCCGATCCGCAATAAATCCGGTTTCGCCCAGATTGAGCAATGACGTTAGGCGCTGCAAGTCGACCAAATTGTGGTTATTCGGGCGGCTCTGGCAAGGTGATCGTGGAGACGTGACTTTGGACGATCTGGCGCCGCCGTTCTGGAAGACGAAAACGCTGGAACAGATGACCCGCGACGAGTGGGAATCGCTGTGCGACGGCTGCGGGCAGTGCTGTCTCGTCAAGCTCGAGGACGAGGACAACGGCGCCATCTACACCACGCGCCTCGCCTGCAGCATGCTGAACATCCGTTCGTGCCGCTGCAAGGACTACGCGAACCGTTTCAGCAAGATGCCCGACTGTCTGGAGATCGACGTCAAGAAGGCGCGCGAACTGACGTGGCTGCCGACGACGTGCGCCTATCGCGTCGTTGGCGAGGGCCGCGACTTGGCGTGGTGGCATCCGCTGGTTTCAGGAACGCCGGAGACGGTGCATCAGGCCGGGATCTCTGTCCGCAGTCTCGCCATGAGCGAGCGCCGCGTGAAGGAAGAGAACTACTGGCGCTACATCATTCCGGATCTGGGGGAGGGGTAGTAGCTGTCGTCACCGTCCGTTTGGAGTTAACCCCCATCACTTCAGGGCCGGCCGGACCGGGCTTCCGGGTGTTGCCTCAGGGAAGAGGTGATGTGGTGGGCATCGACGCAAGCTGCCCTGGATGGCCGGGTCAAGCCCGGCCATGGAGTGATAGAGGAAAATCCGCCCTCTCGTTTTTTGACCACGAGCTTGGCGGCGCGAATATTTTAGCTCGCCTACCCCAACACGTCATGGCGACCTCCGAGGCGGCCATCCAGGGCAATGATCGATGGACAAGCGGTTCTGCATTTACATCACCAACAAGCGCAACGGGACGATTTATATCGGCGTGACGAACGATCTTGCGCGCCGTGTCTACGAGCACCGAGAAGGATTGGTGCACGGTTTCACAACTCGCTACGGCTTGAAGATGCTGGTGCACTATGAGGTCTTCGACTCGATCTCGCTCGCGATTCAGCGAGAGACGAGCCTCAAGCGATGGCCACGACGATGGAAGCTGGCTCTGATAGAGAAGAGCAATCCACAGTGGAAGGATTTGGCAGAAGAGGCTGCCTGGTGATCCTTTCGCAAGCGCCCTGGATTACCGCGGCCGCAACAGTCATCCCAGTGCTCGGCCCCGCCCTGGGCATCACCCTACCGGCGGACGTCATCACGACCTTCGGCAACCAGGCGATGACGGCGGTTCAGGCTCTGGCGGGATTATTTGACGTGCTCGCGATCTACGGCCGGCTTAATGCAGCTGGCGCGCTAACTCTGCGCAAGGGTTAACCTGCATCATTGCCTTAGATTTTTGGGCCGTCGCCCCCGTATTCATTCCTCGTTCAACACGGTATCGTTAGCTTCGCCAAACCTCTGAAAGACTGCGGATGGCCGGATTGACTAGAACGGCTGTGATGTCGGCTGCGGCAATCGTCTTGCTGCACGGGGAGGCTTGGGCCGACGACTGCCTCAGCGATTGGGGATTGGCGGGCCAGATCGTGAGGAAGGAAAATCTACTGACGGTGGAAGAAGTGGCCAAATCCCTGACCGCAGATGGCGTCGGGCAGCTCGTGAAGACGACGCTCTGCCGGTCCGCCCAGGGTTATTTTTATCGCCTCGTCATCCTCAGTCCGACGGGACAGCTCAAGAGCAGCGTTATGTCTGCAAAGAGTCGGTGAACGGTGCTCTGGACAGTAGGCCCATCATGAGGTCCTTTATCCAGCGGGATTGGGCACCAGGGGAAGAGGGGTCAGACGTGCGCGCGCTCGTCGTTGAGGACGATAAAGACTTGAACCGTCAGCTCGTTGGGGCGTTGGAAGATGCCGGCTTTGCCGTCGATACGGCAGCGGACGGCGAAGAGGGCTATTTTCTCGGAGACACGGAACCCTACGACGTCGTGATCCTCGATATCGGCCTGCCGAAGATCGACGGCATCTCGATCCTGGAGCAGTGGCGGCGCAGCGATCGCAAGATGCCCGTGATCCTGCTGACGGCGCGGGACCGCTGGAGCGACAAGGTGACCGGCATGGACGCCGGCGCCGATGACTATCTCGCCAAGCCATTCCACATGGAAGAGCTGCTGGCCCGCGTCCGCGCCCAGGTGCGACGCGCTTCCGGTCATGCCAAATCTGAAATCGAATGCGGGCCCCTGAGGCTCGACACGAAGTCGGCGCGCGTGACGTGCGGAGGCCTGCCGGTGAAGCTGACCTCCCATGAGTTCCGGCTGCTTGCCTACCTGATGCATCACAACGGCCGCGTCGTGTCGCGCACCGAACTCGTCGAGCATCTCTATGACCAGGACTTCGATCGTGACTCGAACACGATCGAGGTCTTCATCGGTCGATTGCGTAAAAAAATTCCCGGCGATGTGATACAGACGGTCCGCGGCCTCGGCTATCGCATGAGCCACGGACCCGATGAGGCTTAACTCACTTGCGTTGCGTCTCTTCGCGACCTCGGCGGCATGGACACTTCTGGTCCTGCCGCTTGCGGGCTATCTCATCTATTCTCTCTACCGGGAAGACGTGCAACTGAGCTTCGATGCCCAGTTGAAGAAGCTTTTGACGCAGATCACCATCGACAGCATGAGCACCACCGGCGATACGCCGGTTATACCGCCCAATCTCTACGAGCCGCTGTTCGAAGTCACGCAGTCGGGCTGGTATTGGCAGATCCGCCCCATCGACGGAGCTCCGGGGCGGACGCTCGTCTCGCCGTCTCTCGCGACGGCTGTCCTGCCTTCTCCCTATGATCGCAAGTTTCCAACCGACGATACCGGAACGCGCTGGATGAACGTGCCGGGACCGACCGGCTCGACGATCCGCATTCTCGAGTTCATCGACTCGCCGGGTCACGATCCGTCGAATACGAGGTACTCGATCATCGTTGCGGGACCGCTCGACTGGTTCGAGGAGACCGTCGCAAGATTCCGCACGCGCCTGACGACGGCATTGGCTCTTGTCGGCCTCGGGCTGCTGGGCGTCACCCTGTTCCAGGTGCGGTTTGGTCTCTTGCCGCTGCGCCGCATCGAGCGCGCCCTCGCCAGCATCCGCTCGGGCGAAGCCGAGCGCCTCGAGGGTCAACTTCCGGCCGAAATCGAACCGCTTCAGACCGAGCTCAACGCGCTGATCGAGTCCAATCAGGACATAATCGATCGGGCGCGAACTCAGGTCGGCAATCTCGCTCATGCTCTCAAGACGCCGCTGGCCGTCATCACCAACGAGGCGCGCGGCGATCAAACGACGCTCGGCTCCAAGGTTGGCGAGCAGGCGCAGCTTATGCGCGATCAAATCAGCCACTATCTCGACCGGGCCCGCATGGCCGCGCGGGTAGGTGTCATCGGCCGCGTCACGCCCATCGAACCGACGGCCCAATCTCTCGTGAGGGCTGTAGAGCGCATTCATGGCGAAAAAGGCATCGCGCTGACTTTGGCTATACAGCCCGGCGCCAAGTTTCAGGGCGAAAAGCAGGATCTCGAGGAAATGCTCGGTAATCTTCTCGACAACGCCTGCAAGTGGGGCAAAAGCCGGGTCTATCTGACGGCGACCATCGAAACGGTGCCCGCCTCCTCGCAGCGCAAGCAGATCAGGATCTCGGTCGAAGACGACGGGCCAGGCCTTTCGGCTGAACAGCGAGCCAAAATCGGTAAGCGCGGCTTGCGCTTGGACGAAACAAAGCCCGGTTCCGGCCTCGGACTTTCGATCGTCAGCGATCTCGCTGCATCTTATCGCGGGCGGCTGACGCTCGACGCTTCCGAGCATGGAGGTCTCAAAGCCGTGCTCAACCTTCCTGCCGCCTGAGCGCGACCGGCTCCCAGGTTAGAGACGCAGAATTGTGCTGCATTGCAGCATCAGGTTGCAGCTCATTTGGCTTGCCAGAATTGTGGTGGATTTCCGCCTTGTCGAAGGCACAATATCGGTCTAGCCAGGAGTCTCAAGTTCGCGCCGGATGGGGCTAAGCGGCGCGGGGGGATGCCAACCGACAACGAGGTTTGCCATGCGCGGTGCGCGGTTTTCGATTCCGCTGATTGTGGGCGCTTTGCTGGCTGCGTGTAGCAACGGCCAAGGGGGTATTGACCACACGGATACGGGTCTCGTTCTCGGCAGCGTCGCAGGCGGCGTCGTCGGAAATCAGATCGGCAAGGGCCGCGGCAATGTGCTTGCCACGGTCGGCGGCGCGGTCGTCGGCGGTATCATTGGCAGCCAGATCGGTGCGAGCCTCGATGAACGTGATCGTAGACTGGCTCAGGAAGCCGAGTACGACGCTTTGGAGCGCGGGCAATCCGGCGTTTCGCGGCAGTGGCGCGATCCGGATAACGGTCATTACGGCGAAATCGTCCCGAGCAGGCCCTATAAACGCGGGGTCGCCGATTGCCGCGATTACACGCACACGGTCTACATCGATGGGCGGCCGAAGCAGATGCGCGGCACGGCTTGTCGTAATCCGGACGGGACCTGGCAGAACGTCGGCTGATGCGCTGCAGCGACGTTCATTCCCGCTGCTCGCTCGATCAAGTCAGGACCGCGACACTTGAGCTAATACACGGCTCGCGGCTTGCTTGCGCCTGACAGCGATCCTATTCCCTGCGCATCGAGCTAAGGATCGCGCGACGATGCTGTTTTGGATTTTAGTGGCCGTTCTGGTGGCGGGTGTGACGCTAGCCATTACGCGGCCCCTGACGCGGTCATCGGACGCCCCCGTCAATTCAGTCGATACCGACAGCGCTGTCTACAAGGACCAGTTGAAAGAAGTTGCGGCCGACGCAGCGCGCGGAAGTCTTGCTGCCGTGGAGGCGGAGGCCGCACGCGCTGAAATTGCGCGCCGCCTGCTGCGTTCCACCGAAGCGAACGCAAAGCTCTCAGCAAGGGATCCCGGCGGCCGGCATCGGTTTGCAAAGTCCGTCTATGTCTTGACGTCGATCGCGTTGCCGGTCGCAAGCCTGGCGCTCTATCTTACGTACGGCGCACCCGGATTGCCTGGACAGCCTCTGAGCGAGCGGATCGCGACGGCATCCGATACGATGAAACCGAACGATTTGGTCGCCAAGGTGGAGGCCCGCCTTCGCGATCATCCTGAGGACGGCACCGGCTGGGATGTCGTCGCGCCAGTCTACTATGCGATGGGCCGCTACGGGGATGCGGCTGGGGCATACACAAATGCACTGCGGCTGGTTGGCGAGTTGCCGCGGCGGCTGCAAGGCTTTGCGAACGCGCGGATCCGCGAGGAGAACGGCATCGTCCCTCAAGATGCCAAAAAAGCCCTTGAGCGCATTCTCGTCATCGCTCCGGACTCGAAAGAACCGCGCATCTGGCTGGCGCTGGCTAAGGAACAGGACGGCCGCCTTGCCGATGCCGCCGCCGATTACCGAGAGCTGATTGCAGAAGCGCCGGCCGATGCGCCATGGCGCAGTGTTCTCGAAGAGCGCCTCGCGGGTCTCACGCCCGGCGGCGACAAAAGCGCTACCGAAAGCAACCAGAAACAAGGTGCTGCTTCCACGCCGTCTTCAACTCCCGACGCCGAAGCTATCAGCGCTATGAGCCCTGAGGAACGGCAAGCCTTCATCGGGCGTATGGTCGATGGGCTCGCCGCGCGTCTCAAGACGGACGGAACTGATGCAGCCGGATGGCTGAAACTCATTCGTGCCTATCAGGTCCTCGGCCGCCGGGACGATGCGAACAAGGCCTTGAGTGATGCGAGGGTGGGGTTGAAAAGCGACAAGGCCGGCCTTGCCCGCGTCGAAGATCTGGCGCGGCAACTCGGGCTCGGAAGCTGAGACGGAAGGCGGCGAGACGCAATGACAAGGAAGCAGAAGCGAGGAGTTCTGATCGGCGGCGGTGTCGCGACGCTCGGCCTGGCGCTGGTCCTCGTGCTTTTCGCACTGAAGGACAGCATCGTCTTCTTCCACATCCCGAGTGATATTCTTGAAAAAGGCGTCAAGGCCGGTGAACGCATCAGGCTTGGTGGCCTCGTCGAAAAAGGCTCCGTCGTGCGCGGGCAGGGGACGACGGTCACATTCAAAGTAACAGATACGCTGAAAGATATTCCGGTGACGTTCACGGGCGTTTTGCCCGATCTCTTCCGCGAAGGGCAGGGTGTCGTCGCCGAAGGCGTTCTTGACGGTAGCGGGAACTTCAAGGCTGACAGCGTGCTCGCCAAGCATGACCAAAATTATATGCCGCCGAACGTTGCGAAGGCCTTAGAAGCAAAGGGCGTCAAGCTTGGCGACAGTGCGCATCCGGGCGCACTGAAGGCCGAGACACCTTAAGGAAGCAAGCTGCCGTGATCGTGGAGTTCGGACATTTCGCTTTGATCCTCGCGCTGCTCGTCGCGACGGTGCAGTTGGTCGTGCCTGCCTTCGGCGCATCTCTCAGAGATGAACGCATGATGCGCGTCGCAGAGCCCGCGGCAGTATCGCAGCTTTTCCTGATCGCCATCGCCTTTTTTGCGCTGATGTACGCCTACGTGACGTCAGACTTTTCCGTCGCCAACGTTGCCGCGAATTCGCATTCGACGAAGCCGCTGATTTACAAAATGTCGGGCGTCTGGGGCAATCACGAAGGCTCGATGCTGCTGTGGGTGCTGATCCTCGCCCTGTTCGGCGCAGCGGTTGCAGTCTTCGGAAACAACCTGCCGCCGACGCTCAAAGCCCGCGTGCTTTCCGTGCAGGCATCGATTGCTGTTGCATTTTTGCTTTTCTCGCTGCTGACGTCGAACCCGTTCGTGCGTCTCGTTCCGGCGCCGTCCGATGGCAACGGTCTCAATCCGATCCTGCAGGATCCGGCTCTCTCCTTTCATCCGCCGTTTCTCTACACCGGCTACGTCGGCTTCTCGATTGCCTTTTCGTTCGCCATTGCGGCGCTGATCGAGGGGCGGATCGATGCGGCCTGGGCGCGCTGGGTCAGGCCGTGGACTCTCGCAGCCTGGATGTTCCTGACCATCGGTATCGCGATGGGTTCGTGGTGGGCCTATTATGAGCTCGGCTGGGGCGGCTGGTGGTTCTGGGACCCCGTCGAAAACGCATCCTTCATGCCGTGGCTCGCGGGCACTGCACTTCTCCATTCCGCACTCGTCATGGAGAAGCGCGAGGCGCTCAAAATCTGGACCATCCTGCTCGCGATCCTGACGTTCTCGTTGTCGTTGATGGGCACATTCATCGTGCGTTCCGGCGTGCTGACTTCCGTGCACTCGTTCGCAGTCGATCCGGCACGCGGCATCTTCATTCTCGCCATTCTGATCCTGTTTACGGGTGGCGGCCTGGCGCTCTTCGCGCTGCGCTCTAATGCGATGCAGTCGGGCGGATTGTTTCAGCCGATCAGCCGCGAGGGAAGTCTGGTTCTCAATAACCTGCTGCTGGTGACGAGCGCCGCGACGGTGCTCGTCGGCACGCTCTATCCGATGGCGCTCGAGGGCTTGACCGGCGAAAAGATTTCGGTCGGACCGCCGTTCTTCAATATGACGTTCGGACCGCTGATGGTGCCGCTGCTTTTGGCGCTGCCGATCGGACCGATGCTGGCGTGGAAGCGCGGCGATCTTGCCGGGCGTGATGCAGCGCCTCGGATTCGCAGTTCTAACCGCCATCGTCGTGATCGTCGCGGTCTTGGCGGTGACGCATCGTGGACCATGGCTCGCGCCGTTCGGTATTGCACTCGGCGTTTACGTGATGGCCGGCGCGGCGGTCGAATGGGCGAACCGCGTCAAGCTCGGCACCGGGTCACGCAGCGAGGTGATACGGCGCGCAACGAACCTGCCGCGCTCCAGCTACGGCACACTGTTTGCGCACTTTGGCATCGGCATGCTTGTCGTTGGCATCATCGCGACGAGTGCCTACCGGGAAGAGCACATTCTGGTTATGAAGCCCGGCCAGAGCCTGGCGGTCGGCGGCTATGATGTGACGTTCGCCGGCGTTGAGACGGCGCGCGGGCCGAACTACCGCGCCGACATGGCCGACTTCGACGTCAAACGCGACGGCGAGTCCGTGACGCGGCTCACGCCATCGAAACGGCTCTACGACGCGCCGCCGCAGCCGACGACGGAAGCCGGAATCCATGCCTCGTGGCGCGGTGATCTCTACTTGGTCATCGGTGATGCGCAGCCCGAAGGCGGCTACGCTGTTCGTGCTTATTTCAATCCTCTCGTCCGCTTCATTTGGCTCGGAGCGCTGATCATGTTCATCGGCGGCGGTATTTCACTCTCCGACCGTCGGCTGCGCGTCGGTGCGCCATCGCGATCGCGGCGGCCGGTTGCGGTACCGGCGGAGTAGTAGCGATGCGGCGGTATCTACGAGTCCTGTCGATCGCTCTTTTGACGGCGTGGGCGCTTCTGGCGGCCGTGTCGGCGAGCATGGCCGTGCAACCCGGCGAGATGCTGCCCGATCCCGCGCTCGAAAAGCGTGCCAGGGTTATCTCTTCGGAACTGCGCTGCCTCGTTTGCCAAAACCAGTCGATTGACGATAGCGATGCGCCGCTTGCTGCAGATTTGCGCCGAGTGGTGCGAGAGCGCCTTACGGCGCACGACACCGATGCTCAGGTGATCGACTACATCGTGGCGCGCTACGGCGAATTCGTGCTGCTGAAGCCGCGCTTCGAACTTTCGACGCTGCTGCTTTGGCTGACGCCGTTTCTGGTGCTGCTGGCCGGCGTCGTGCTCGTTGCGCGGTCGTCAAAGCGCACTGCGCCATCTCAGAGCGACGCGTTGTCGGACGAGGAAAAGGCGAAGCTGGCGAAGATCCTCGCCGGCGAGCCGCACTGATAATTCGATCCCGATTGCATCGTGCCGGCGAAACTTCCTGAAGTCCTCTCCGCAGGCGGCTTTTGCGGAATGCAACGCGGTCGCCGCCGCGACCCAAAGACGGCTGAGCTGGTGCCGCCATTTGAGATTACCAACAGTTAAGATAGCCGACATGCTGCTGTAATCCCCGCCGCATTACGTCTTCCGTCCAAGGCTAGAGTGCCTGTTATCAGATTGGAGACACGGGATGCGACTTCCCTACCGCGGTTCGACAACGTCGAACTTTCATTTAACCTCAAAAATCGCGCCCGCATTCGTGGCGCTTGCCGCGAGCGCCGCACTTGGTTTCGGCGTCCTCTCGCCAACTCATCCCGTCAGCGCCGAACCGGCGGCAGGGCAGACCCTTGAGACGCCCGTCGGCCGTGCGCCGCTGTCGTTCGCCGATGTCGTCGACAAGGTTAAGCCGTCGGTGGTGTCGGTCTCCGTCGTCAACGACGGCGGGGCGTCGAAGGTTGCCGACAACGACAAGGATGGCAAAAAAGGTGGCGGCCTTACGATTCCCGATCTGCCGCCTGATCACCCGCTGCACGACTTCTTCAAGCACCTGCCGAAGGAGTTCGGGCAGGAGGAAGGCCGCCGTCCGAAGATCGTTCAGGGACAGGGCTCGGGCTTCGTCATTACACCCGACGGATATGTCGTCACGAATAATCACGTGATCGATGGCGCAACCAAGATCCAGGTGATCTTCGACAACGACGATACGAAATACGAGGCGAAGCTCATCGGAACCGATCCGCGTACCGACGTCGCTCTGCTGAAGATCGATAGCAAAAAGACCTTCCCGTTCGTGAAGCTCTCGGAAAAGAAGCCGCGCGTTGGTGATTGGGCTCTGGCCGTCGGCAACCCCTTCGGTCTCGGTGGCACGGTGACGGCCGGCATCGTCTCGGCCTTGGCACGCGACATCGGCTCCGGTCCCTACGACTACATGCAGATCGACGCCGCTGTGAACCGCGGCAACTCGGGAGGTCCGACGTTCAACCTCGACGGCGAAGTCATCGGCGTCAATACGGCGATCTTCTCACCTTCGGGCGGCAATGTCGGCATCGCATTCGACGTACCGGCGAAGACGGTCGGCGAAGTCGTCGAGCAGCTGAAAGCCGGCGGCACGGTCAAACGCGGCTGGCTCGGTGTCAAGATTCAGAACGTCGATGAAGATACCGCCGCAAGTCTTGGGCTCAAGGAAGCACATGGCGCACTTGTCAGCGAAGTTTCGCCGAACGGACCGGCAGCAGTGGCTGGCCTCAAAACGCAGGACGCAATCCTGCACGGTGAACAACGATAAGATCGCCGACAGCCGCGACCTGGCGAGGAAGATTGCCGAACTCTCTCCCGACACGCCTGTCGACATCAAGGTTTGGCGCAACAACTCCGAGCAGTCGATCAAGGTAAAGCTCGGATTGTTCCCGAAGAACGCCGAAGAAGCGATGAACGGCGACAACGACCAGGACAATGGCAACAGCAACAACGAGGAAAGCAAGAAGTCTTCGATGGAGCTTAGCCAGCTCGGTCTCACGCTGATGCCGGCTCGTGCGGGTTCAGGCGAAGGCGTCGCGATTGCCGAGGTCGATCCGTCGTCGGATGCAGCCGAGAAGGGCCTGAAAGCCGGCGATGTGATCCTTGAGGTTTCGGGTCAGGTCGTCAAATCACCCGACGACGTCGTCGTCGGCGTGAAGAAGGCCCAGGACCTGAAGCGGACGGCCGTGCTGCTGCACGTCAAGTCGTCCGACCAGAAGCGCTTCGTTGCGGTTCAGCTCACCGAAAAGAAGGGCTGAGGTTAACGCAATGGCAAGTTCGGGCAGCCCCGTCGACAACTCGGCGGGGCTGTCTCGACGTTTGCACGACGGACAGCTAAACAGTGAGCACACAGACGGCCAGGGTCGGAAGAACGCTATGCGCGTGCTTGTAATCGAAGACGACAAGGAAACCGCGCAGTTTCTGCAGAAATCTTTGAAAGAGAACGGTCATACCGCCGATCTCGCCGCTGACGGAGAGGCGGGCCTGGCGCTCGCGACGGACAACGCCTATGACGTGCTGATCGTCGATCGCATGTTGCCCCACCTCGACGGTCTCTCTGTCATCAAAGCGCTTCGGGCTGAGGGCAACCGCACGCCGGCGCTGATCCTCTCGGCGCTGGGCGAGGTCGACGATCGCGTCAAGGGTCTGCGGGCCGGCGGCGACGATTATCTGACGAAGCCCTACGCCTATTCCGAGCTCTTGGCTCGCGTCGAGGCGCTCGGCCGCCGGACGGTGCCGGAGGAGCAGCAGACGCGCTACACGGTCGGCGATCTCGTTCTCGATCGCCTTTCACATCGCGTGACGCGCGCCGGGGACCACATCCTGCTGCAGCCGCGCGAATATCGCCTTCTCGAATACCTGATGCAGCACGCCGGACAGGTCGTGACGCGCACGATGCTGCTCGAGCATGTCTGGGACTATCATTTCGACCCGCAGACGAACGTGATCGACGTCCACGTTTCGCGTCTGCGGGCCAAGATCGACAAGAATTTCGAAAAGCCGCTGCTGCATACCGTTCGGGGCGCAGGATACACAATCCGTGACGGCCCTGCTTGAGCGCGTCGCGAAAGCGGCGTCGACAACGGCATTCGGACTGAGCGCGGCTGCGGTGGCTTTTTTTCTTTTTGCCGCTGCGATCGTCGTCGGCTTCCTGTTCTGGCAAACCAACAATCTGCTCACGCGTCAGGTATTGGCTGCGCTGAATGCCGAAGCGCGTATACTTGCCTCCGAGATGAAGGTCGGCGGACGCGCAAAGCTCACTGAAACCGTGACCGCGCTGTCGCGCCCCGGCGGCACGGGGCTTTATTATCTCGCCGACAGCAACGGCACGAAAATCGCCGGAAATCTAAACCGGATCCCACCTGAGCTCGAAGCCGATCCGCGCGGCGGCGTCTTCAGCTATCAGCTGCCGAAGGATGGCAGCGAGACTGCGCGTCTCGCGGGTCGCCATTCCCGTCGACCTCGGCACCGACGTTCGCCTCATTATTGGCCGTGATATCGAAGATCAGCGGGCATTCGCCGAACTCGATGCGGCGGGCGTTTCTGCTGGGCTTCGGAGTGCTCTCGGTGATCGCTCTGCTCGGCGGTCTCGCCGTGAGCCGCCTCATCCTCAACCGCATCGAAGCTATTACCGGCACCAGCCGGTCGATCATGGAGGGCGACCTGTCGCGGCGCATCCCGGAGAGCGGACGTGGCGGCGAACTCGACGCGCTGGCCGGAAACCTCAACGAGATGCTCGATCGCATCGAAGGCTTGATGAGCGGTCTCAGGGAAGTTTCCGATAATATCGCTCACGATTTGAAAACGCCGCTCAACCGGCTGCGAAACGCGGCGGAGGCGGCGCTGCGCGATCCACGCGGCGGCGAAGCTTACCGCGAAGGACTCGAGCGGACGATTGAGAAGGCCGACGACCTTATCAAGACGTTCAACGCGCTGCTGCTCATTGCGCGGCTCGAGGCCGGGCCGCTCGAAGACAGTGTCGAAACGTTCGACCTCGGGCGGTTCGTTGAGGATGTCAGCGAACTTTACACGCCCGCCGCCGAGGAAGCCGGCTTCGCTTTATCCATCGAGGCGGAACGGGGCGTGCTCGTACGCGCCAATCGCCAGCTCATTGGCCAGGCCGTCGCCAACCTGATCGACAATGCCATCAAGTATTCCCGCGGTGGTGAGCCGGGCAGCGCGATTACGGTTCGTGCCTATCGCTCCGGCGACGGTGCCGCGATATCGGTCAGTGACCATGGCCCGGGCATCAGTCCAGGCGATCGCGAACGGGCGCTGAAACGCTTCGTGCGTCTCGAGGCTAGTCGCACCAAGCCTGGAACCGGGCTCGGATTGAGCCTCGTCGCGGCGGTCGCGCGCCTGCACCACGGGGAAATTCGGCTCGAAGACAATCAGCCGGGACTTAAGGTCGTGCTGCTGCTGTCCGGCAAG
Source organism: uncultured Alphaproteobacteria bacterium (assembly GCA_963833715.1). GTDB lineage: Bacteria > Pseudomonadota > Alphaproteobacteria > Rhizobiales > Hyphomicrobiaceae > Hyphomicrobium_B. The sequence goes on along the minus strand of CAWHZB010000010.1, from coordinate 164,042 downwards.
TGCCTGATTGAGCCATCCGGGACGGCAGGTGACGCGCCACCCAGTCTTGCGGCACAATGAGCCGATGGATCAGCCCGTCAACTCGAGTCTCGTTTCACGCCTGGCCGAAGCGCCGGTTTCCCTCTCGGATGGCCGGGGCGCGGAGCACTTCACCGCGTTGACCGAGGAGGCGCGGCGGGCGGCTTCGGATCTCGCGGAGATATTGCACGATCCGCGCGCCGAAGCTCTGCTGCGAGGGACGTTTGACGGCTCGCCCTATCTGACGAGCCTGGCGACACGCGATTTAGAAAGGTTGAGCCGGGTTCTTCTACGAGTCGCCGGAAGCGCACTTTTCGAGACTGACCGAAGCACTCAGCCTCAGCATGCGGTCGGCGGCGGACATGACTGCCGCGAAGCGAGCATTGCGCATCTATAAGTCCGAGGTGGCGCTGCTGACGGCTCTCGCCGATCTTGGCGGCGTCTGGCCGGTCATGACCGTGACGAGGGTGCTTTCGGAATGTGCCGATGCCGCCGTCGCGACCGCTGGTGCGCTTTCTCTGTTCCGGATCGCGAACGAAAAAGGTCTTTGGCAATCCGCCGATCCCGAGCAGCCGGAGCAGGAGTCGGGCTACTTCGTACTCGCGATGGGTAAACACGGCGCATTCGAACTCAACTATTCGAGCGACATCGATCTGATCGTATTTTTCGATCGCGACAGATCACGGCTGGCCGGCTGACGGCGACTTGCAGTCTTTCTTCGTGCGCATGACGCGCGACCTCGTCCTGCTGCTCGAAGAGCGAACGCCGGACGGCTACGTGTTTCGCACCGACCTGCGACTGAGGCCCGACGCCGGGGCAACGCAAATCGCGCTCTCGACCGCCGCTGCACACGGTTACTATGAAACCGTCGGTCAGAACTGGGAGCGCGCAGCGATGATCAAGGCGCGGCGGTTGCGGGCGACATCGCGGCTGGTGAAGACTTTCTGCGCGAACTCGCGCCGTTCATCTGGCGCAAATATCTCGACTTCGCGGCAATCGCAGATATCCACGCGATGAAGCGGCAGATCCATACCCACAAGGGGATCGGCGGCATCAAGGTCGCCGGACAAAACCTGAAGCTCGGGCGGGGTGGCATTCGCGAGATCGAGTTTTTCGCGCAGACACAGCAGCTCATCGCCGGTGGCCGCCAGCCGGATTTGCGCGTCCGCGCGACGATCGACGCCCTTGCGGCGCTCGCGGAGCGAGGTTGGGTAAAGCCGGCGGTTCGCGCCGACCTGGATCATGCCTATCGTTATCTTCGCCGCCTCGAACACCGCCTGCAGATGGTGGCCGACGATCAGACCCACGACGTTCCATCCAATCCGGCGGCACTCGAAAGGTTCGCCCGCTTCGCCGGCTATCCGGGCGACACGGAGCTTTCAGTCGAACTTACGCGTACTCTCGAAACGGTCGAGAAGCATTATGCCGGACTTTTCGAAGATGCGCCCGCCTTGGCGGCCGCCGATTCGAACATGGTCTTTGCCGGCCCCACAGATGATCCGCAAACGATGGCGGAACTGACGCGCCTCGGCTACTCGCAACCGGCGCAGGTGCTGGCAATCGTTCGGGGCTGGCATCACGGCAGAACGCCCTCCGTCAGATCGCCTCGCGCACGCGAGCGACTGACGGAAGTGCAGCCGCTGCTGATCGCGGCGCTCGCCGATACCGTCGACCCGGACGGTGCAATTGCAAGCTTCGACCGCTTTCTTTCGGAACTGCCGTCCGGCGTTCAACTGTTCTCGCTTCTCGCCGCGCAACCGGCGCTGATCCGGCTCATCGCCGACATCATGGGTTCGGCGCCCCGCTTGGCGCACATTCTTTCCAAGCGCCGGCGGCTGCTCGACGCCGTTCTCGACCCACAAGTTCTCGGCAGTGCCTTCAACGGTGCCGCCATCGATGAACTGCTGACGAAGGCGTTTGCAACGGCCCGTATTGGGAGCCAAGGCGATTCCGGTCAGGAAATTCTCGACACGGCGCGCAGGATCGGCAGCGAGCAGACCTTTCTCGTCGGCGTGCGGGTGCTGACCGGCAGCATCTCGGCCACCGAGGCAGGCGTAGCCTACGCGACGATTGCGGACCGGCTTATTGCGGGCCTGCTGACAGAGGTCACTCGACAGATGGAAGAGGACCACGGCCGGGTTCCGGGCGGCTCGGCCGTCGTCGTTGCGATGGGCAAACTTGGCGGCCGCGAGATGACGGCGGCATCCGACGTCGACCTCATCGTCATTTATAATTTCGACACCACGGCCGAACAGTCTGACGGTGAGCGGCCGCTGGCCCCGCCCCACTATTACACGCGCCTGACGCAGCGCCTGATCAATGCCATCTCGGCACGGACGGCCGAGGGCGCTCTCTACGACGTCGATATGCGGCTGCGCCCATCGGGGCAGCAGGGCCCGGTTGCAACGAGGCTTTCGAGCTTCGCCAGCTACCAGGCAAGTGAAGCCTGGACGTGGGAGCACATGGCGTTGACGCGCGCTCGCGTGATCGCCGGCTCACGCGAACTTGCGGCCAACGTTGAAATGGATATACGCAAAGTTCTCGGCACCCGTCGCGACCGGGCAAAAATCGCCGCCGACGTTCGCGATATGCGCAAACGTATCGAGGCGGAAAAGGCAACCAGCGACATCTGGAATCTGAAGCAGGTGCGCGGCGGCCTCGTCGATCTTGAGTTTATTGTTCAGTATCTGCAACTCGCTTACGCAGCAGACCACCCGGCGCTGCTGCATCAGACAACGCTTGTGAGCCTCGCTGCAGCGGCTTCGGAAGGCGTCATCAGCCCGGAGGATTATCGCCGCTTGGCAAGTGCCGGTCAGCTTCTCCACGATTTGACCCAAATTCTGCGCCTGACCCTTGAAGGGCCGTTCAATCCGGCTTCGGCGCCCAAAGGGCTTAAGTCGCGGCTCGTCAGGGCCAGCCACGCGGAGTCGTTCGAAGACCTGGAAGGAAAGCTCAAGCAGGCATTTGCGGACGTTTCCGCGGCCTTTGAGAAGCTGATTATCTGACGCTTTGCCGGCAGCCGACGGATTGTGGCAGTTAAGTCGTTCTTGTGGGTGATGTTACCCGCATCGCAAATCAAAGGTCTGGCGCTCGTGGGCTCGGCAAACGACCAGTCGGGCGGCGGACAGCATGTCGAGGGGCTCAGTGGCGGCCATAAGGACCGAAGGCGGCGCTGCCAATCCACGGGGAAGCGTAGCTGAAACCCGTGCCGACGAAGCCGCGCTCGTAGCGGAAGCCGGCGGCGGCGACAGCCGGGCTTTTCGGGTGCTGATGGAACGGCACCTGGCCAGCATCGTCTCGGTGGGTCGGCGCATGCTGCGCGACGATGCAGAGGCAGAGGATGTTGCGCAGGAGGCTTTCTTGCGGCTCTGGAGATCCAGTGCGACGCTGGAAATCGGCCCCGCAGGAATCAGGCCTTGGCTCCGCCGTGTGGTTTCGAACCTCTGTCTCGACAGGGTTCGAGGTCAGGGCCGGGTCAAGACCGTCGAGGAATTGCCGGAGGTGCCGGAGCCGGCGAAGCAATTGGCGGCGATCGAAAGCCGGGACACGCAACGCCGTGTCGAGGTCGCGATGCAGAAGTTGCCCGACCGGCAGAGGCTGGCGCTGACGCTCTTCCATTTCGAAGGGTTGAGCCAGATCGAGATCGGGCAAATTATGGGCGTGTCGGATGAGGCAATCGAGTCGCTACTGAGCCGGGCGCGAAGGCAATTGAAGGCGGATTTGAAATCGGATTGGGAGTCGCTTCGTAACGATGGCGAACTCTGAAAAGTGGGAGACGAGAAGACGATGACACGCAAGGGTCTCGGCACCGTGGGGCTCGATAAGCTGGAAGCGACGCTCGACACCTATGGTGCCGACCGGACACGCTGGCCGGCGCCGTTGCGCCATGCGCTTTCAGGGCTGATTGCCGGCAACGCCGAGGCACAAGAGCTTTTGAAGCAAGCTGAAGCTTTCGATCGTCTTCTTGATAAGGCGCCGCAGTACGATGCCGCGCGTCTCGGCAAGCTCACGGAGCGGATCGTCGCTGCTGCCGAGCGACAGCCGCGCCTTGTCGCCCAGCAACGTGTAGCGACGGGTCACCTGGCGCTGCGCCACCGTCACGGGCTGGCGGCGACCGCGCTGGCTGCATCTCTTGTGCTTGGTGTTCTTGCCGGGCAATCGAATGCCTTCAATGTGCTTCTGGGCGGCGGCTCTCGTGTGGCGAACATCAGCCAGCAGTTGGCGCAAACCGACGAGGCCGACAGCTTTTTGGATGAGGATTTGTTGTGACGGTTGAAGTCGATCAGCGGCCGCCGGGGCGCTCACGCTATCTATATCCCGCCTTCATCGCCTCCCTGGCGCTCAACCTGCTGTTCATCGGCTGGGTCTCTGCCGCGGCCTGGCACCATAGAAGTGAGGAACTGAAGCGGAGAGAGAGAACTGAGGAACTGAAGCGGAGCGATCACGGTATGCTCGACTTCGTCAAAGAACTGCCGGCCGATCGGCAGAGCCCAGTCCGGGACGAAATCATAGCGGCACGCGCGTCGTTGAAGGACCTCAGAGCATCCGTGCGCAAATCGTGGATCGAGACCAACAATTTGTTGACGGCCGAGCCCTTCGACAAGGAGAAATTCAAGACGGCCATGACGCAGCTGAGAGACGTCGAGAACCAATACAAAACGGCGCTCAACAATGCCCTGGCCGACACTGCAGAAAAGCTCAGCCCCGATGAGCGCAAACTTCTAAAATCCTGGCGCGAGACCCGCCGTCCCCGGCTTCTCAGGCACACCGGTGAGAACGGTGAAGATAAGAGCAAGCCGAACTGACCCGACGAACCCGCCGCACCGCGCTCAAGCGGCTAGCGCGAAGTAAGCATCTGTTGCGGCGCAGAGCAGAGCCGGCTTCAATCCTGATTTGCGCAATAGAAGAGATCGTTCTGCGCCACGGGAAGAAAATGCACCGTCCATTGGCGGCTCCCGTCTGCAGTATCGACGCGCACCAGCCGGGCGCCTGAAAGCTCGCACAGCGTGCGGGCCAGTATCACCGCGAAGCCGTCCTCCGGCGATGCCGGTTCGACGTTGCCTCCAGGAACGGTGATTGAAAGCCTGACGGAATCCGCCGAGCAGTTTGCATTCATGATGAGCGTCGTTCCTTTGCGGGCATTTTTGGCCGCCTCGGCAATGAGGTTGATAAGCATTTGGCGCGTCGCCTGCGAGTCGCCGATGACGTTGATGTCCGGCCCGATGTCCGAGACGATCGCATTGGATTGTCTGCCGAGGTCATGGCGCGCAAAGGCGCAGGCATCTTCGGCTGAGGCGCTGAGACGGCAGGTCTGTGGATTGCCCTTCTGGTCCGGAGAGGTCAGCAGCGTTGTAATTGCAAGGGCATCTTCGGCCGATTTCAGAAGCATGAGGCCGCTCGCGTGAATGTCGCGCAGCATAGGCGCTGTAGCAACTCGCGCCGAGCGGTCCGAAAACTTCGTTCGACATCATTTCCGAGAAACCGAGAACGGCATTGAGAGGCGTTCTGAGTTCGTGGCTCATATGGGCGGTAAGCTTGGCCCACTGGGCGCGATCGATCGTCGGGGCGGCTCCCGGCCGTTTGACGAGTTCCGCAAAGCTCGTCGGCTCAGCAGATTTCTTTACCGAGGGGCGCGGTACGAGCGAGGTCTTTTGCTCGCCGGTCTTTGACGGCGTCGTCGAGATTGGGTGTGAGCGGCACCCAAAGCAGGGTCGCTGCCAGCCCCGCGCCAGCTAGAAACAGCAGGCTGGCCAACAATTCGTCGCCGAGGTGCGGAACCGCGACTGCAATGATCGTCAGGAATGCCGCGATCAATAAGAGGAGACTACGTTGCGGATCGGCCCGTCCCATTGCAGCCAGCTGCGCGAACAGACGTTCATGGCGCGCTGCCCCCGGCGCTGCCAAGACGGCATAGCTTCCCCGTTGAGGGACGGACCAAGTCCGAGCCATCCTCGTATTCCCCTGCAGAATTTTATTTAAGTGCGCCCCGCGCCTGGAAATTGAACGACGACCAAGCTCCAGACGAATCAACAATCGCCGATTTGCGACTCACCTGTCGAGGGAGAAAAAATCGGAGCGCAATCAATTTCGTCACAAATTTGGCGAGGTGAGCAAAAGCACGGCAGAAGTTAACGGGACTGGCGCGGCGGATACGGTTGAGGGGTTCAGTCTTCAAGCATGCGCGAGACGATTTCGTGGCAATCGCGCGAGATCCGCGACGCTGATGCAACCCGCCTTAAAGCCGCCTTTGCGCGTGACTTTCGCTTTGTCTCGAGCGACCGATAGCTGCGAAATGCGCCCAGCATGCGGGCCGCAACCTGCGGATTGAGCGGATCGATCTCTAGGACCTTGTCGGCGAGAAAGTCGTAGCCGGCGCCATCGGCACGATTGAACTGCAACGGGTTTGCCGACGCGAACGTGCCAATCAGAGCGCGTACCTTGTTCGGCGTCGTTATCTTGAACAACGGATGCCGGCAGAGTGCCTTGACCTCGTCAAGCGTTGCATCTCGTGGCGATTGCGCCTGGGCTGCGAACCACATGTCGATCACGAGGTGATCGTCTTTCCAGCGCTCGAAAAAGTCCGCCAGAATTTTCGCCCGCCCCTGTGTATCGACGCCTGCGATTAGATAGAGCGCGTGAGCGGCGTCGGTCATATTCGATGCCTGGCGATAATGGCCTTCCAGCCGCGCGTAATCGTCCTTTGTTCCGCGAGTTGTGAGGAGGGTCAGCGACGCGTTGCGAAGCGCACGGCGGCCGGCGCTTTTCGCATCGGGCGAATAGACCGGACAGTTCGATGTGTGTGCATAGAGCTCGTTGAGCTCGTCGGCCAATTCGTCCGCTACCGCCCGGCTGAAGATCCTGTGGGCCTCGTAGATAGCCGCATGGTCGACTTTCGTCGCTTTCTCACGTGCGACATCCGTCACCGCCGGCAGTCGCAGTAGTTCAGCCTTGTAGGCATCATCGAGCGTGGTGTCGCGAAGCGCGTAGCGCAGCGCCTCGGGCGAGCTTCGATGCCTTCGACGTTACGGCGGCCTTCGGCTTCTTTGCGCCGAGCATCGACAGAATGGCGCGCGTCGTAAACTTGTTGCTCGCCTGCCAGCGATTGAAAAGGTCGTCGTCGTGATGCATCAGGAATGCAAGATCGTCGTCCGACAGCGTGATCGAGACGTTGACCGGCGCCGAAAATCCGCGCAGCAGTGACGGAACCGGCCGAGACGTGACGCCCTTGAATTTGAAACTCGTCGTCCTGTCCGCGACCGCCAGTACACCATCGCGAAGCTTGATGCCGCCTTCGACCTCAAGGTCCATTTCCTTGCCGTTCTCGCCGAGCAGCGCCATGTTGAGCGGAATGAAGAGCGGCTGCTTCTTCGGCTGGCCGTGCGTCGGCTTCAACACCTGATGCACGGTCAGGGCGGCGGCTTTCTTGCGCCGATCATAGGTCAGATCGCAGACGATCTCCGGCGTGCCTGCCTGCGAGTACCAGCGCTTGAATTGCGTGAAATCTTTGCCGCTTGCGTCCGCGAAGCACGCGACGAAGTCTTCGATCGTGACGGCCTCGCCGTCGTGGCGATCGAAATAGAGGTCCATTCCGGCGCGAAATTGCTCGCGGCCCAGAACGGCCTCGATCATGCGAACCAGCTCGGCGCCTTTTTCGTAAACAGTCGGCGTATAGAAATTGTTGATCTCGATGTAGCTCTCCGGCCGAACAGGGTGCGCCAGGGGTCCCTGATCCTCGGGAAACTGCAGCGCCTTCAACTGCCGAACATCGGAGATGCGTTGGACGGTTCGGCTACGCTGCTCGGCTGAAAATTCCTGGTCTCGATAGACCGTCAAGCCTTCCTTGAGGCAGAGCTGAAACCAATCGCGGCAAGTGATGCGGTTGCCGGTCCAGTTATGGAAATACTCGTGCGCGACGACGCTTTCGATCGATTCGTAATTGCTGTCGGTCGCCGTTTCGGGTGAGGCCAGGATCAGGCGATCATTGAAGATGTTGAGACCCTTGTTCTCCATCGCTCCCATGTTGAAATCGGACACGGCAACGATATTGAAAACATCGAGATCGTACTCGCGGCCAAAGCGCTGCTCGTCCCACCGCATCGCTCGTTTCAGCGCGTCCATCGCCCAATGGGCGCGCCGCTCCTTGCCGTGCTCCACATAGATATTCAAATCGACCTTGCGGCCGGACTGCGTGGTGAACGTTGAAGCGACCGGCGAAAGATCGCCACCGACGATCGCGAACAGATAAGACGGCTTCGGGTGCGGGTCATGCCACACCGCAAAGTGCCGTTTCCCGTGGGCGAGCGTGCCTCGCTCGATCGGGATTGCCGTTCGCCAGCAGCACGGGCGCGGCGGCGACGTCTGCTTCAAGGCGCACCGTGTAGCGCGCCAGAACGTCGGGACGATCGAGGAAATAGGTGATCCGGCGAAAGCCCTGAGCCTCGCACTGCGAGCAGTAGACGCCGCGCGACAGGTAAATTCCCTGCAGCGCCGTGTTGGCTTCGGGATTGACGATCGTCTTGATCTCGAGCGTGAACGGATCCTTTGGCGGCACCTTCAGGGTGAGGCCCGTCTCGTCGGTAACAAAGGCTGGCCGCTTCAACCTTTTGCCGTTGAGGGAAATGCTTTCGAGTTCGAGCAATTCGCCGTCGAGCCGCAGCGGTGTCTTGGCAGCAACCTTTGCCTTTGGATTCCGGCGCAGCGTCAGTTTCGACGTTACGCGTGTGTGGGTTGGATCGAGGACGATGTCGAGATCAACCGTATCGATCAGGAAGTCCGGCGGCCGATAGTCGGCCAGCAAGACCGGCTTCGGAATGTCTGATTTCATCTTGGCCCCACGTCGATTTCCTACTCGCCGGTATTCGCGGCGTCTGCAGAAGAAATGGACTTGTTCGGCCAGTTGATGGCGGCAAAACTCTAGCCGAGGCGGTGCCGGAAGTCCTGGTACCCGAACGACCGCACTATGCGATAGCTGCCATCCTCGCTCAAGATTGCGAGGTCAGGCAGCGGCACGCCGTTGAAGGTGTTATTTTTGACGAACGAATATTGCATCATGTCCGTGAAAACGACGCGGTCGCCCGGTTTCAGTGGCCTTTCGAACGAATATTCGCCGATGATGTCGCCGGTCATGCACGTCTTGCCGCCGAGGATATAGCTGTGCGGCTTTTCGCCCGGCGCGCCCGCCCCGACAATGAACGGCGTGTAGGGAACCTCGAGCACGTCGGGCATGTGGGTCGAGGCTGAGGCATCGAGGATCGCGATATCCTTCTCGTTGCGATGAATGTCGAGCACGGTTGCAACGAGGTAACCGGTATCGACGACAAGGCCGGCGCCGGGTTCGAGAATGACCTCGACATCGAACGCGGCTTTGAAGGCTCGGATCGCCGCGATCAGCTTGTCGATGTCGTAGCCGGGTTTGTTGATGAAGTGGCCGCCTCCGAAGTTCACGGTTTTTACCCGGCGAACGTACTCGGGAAATTCGCGCGCCACGTGTTCGATCAGGCCGACGGAGCCTGCATCCCCAGACTCGCACAGTGCATGCACGTGAAGAATGTCGACGTGCTCCCATGGCACGCGGTCGAGCGTGTCGCGCGTCGCACCGAAGCGCGAGTAGGGTGCGCACGGATCGTAGAGCGCACCGCCGAGTGTCGCGTTCGAATAGCCAGGATTGATGCGGATGCCGATCTTTAGCTCCGGATGCCTTTTCAGGACCGGCAGGTTCTTCGCGATCTGCTCCGGCGAGTTGAAATAAATGTGCTGGGCAAGCTTCGTCAGCCGCTCGACCTCGCCGTCCGCATAGGCGGGCGAATAGACATGAACCTCCTTGCCGAACTCGTCGTGGCCGAGACGCGCCTCATACTCGCCGCTTGCCGTCGTGCCGTCGAGCACATCGCGCATCATGGGGAAGGCCGCAGGCAGTGCGAACGCCTTGGTCGCGAGCAAAATTTTGCAGCCCGCCTCGCTTTTGATGCGCGCGGCTCGTGCAAGATTTCGCTTCAACGCAGCTTCGTCGAGTACGTATGCAGGCGTCCGAATGTCGTGCGGCAGCGCGAGCGTCATCAAGTCTCGACCGCGAAAAGCTTCTTCTGGTCTTGCTTGTCGATTTCCTTGACGTGCCACGGCAGACCCTGCTCGCCAAGCTCTTCGAGGAAGGGCACGGGCGGCAGTTGCTCGACATTGAAGACGCCTTCGCCTTTCCAATGCCCTTTGAAGATCATCATCGCACCGACGACAGCGGGAACGCCGGTCGTGTACGAAACGGCTTGAGCGCCGACTTCCTTGTTCGTCTCGGCGTGGTCGCAGACGTTCCAGATCATGTAGCGCTTCTTCTTGCCCTTCTTCTCGCCCTTCAAGACGACGCCAATCGATGTCTTGCCTGTATAGTTTTCCGCGAGCGAGGACGGTTCGGGCAGAAGGCTCTTCAAAAACTCCATCGGAACGACGGGCGTGCCTTTGTACATGACGGGATCGATGCGCGTCATGCCGACGTTTTGCAGCACGTCCAGGTGCTTGATGTAGTTGTCCGAGAAGGTCATCCAGAAGCGGATCTGCTTCAAGCCCTTGATGTTCTCGACGAGGCTTTCCTCTTCCTCGTGATAAATCAGGTAGGACTTGACCGGGCCGACCTCGGGATAGTCGATCATCGTCGATATGCTGAGCGGATCGATCTCGATCCACTCGCCGTCTTTCCAGTATTTGCCGCGCTGCGTGACTTCCCGGAGATTGATCTCCGGATTGAAGTTCGTCGCGAAGGCTTTGCCGTGGCTGCCGGCGTTGCAGTCGATGATGTCGATCGTGTGGATCTCGTCATAGAGTTTCTGCTGCGCGTAGGCGCAGAAGATGTTGGTGACGCCCGGATCGAATCCGCAGCCCAAGACCGCCATCAGACCCTTGTCCTTGAACTTATCGTGGTAGGGCCACTGGTATTTGTACGTAAATTTGGCTTCTTCACGCGGCTCGTAGTTGGCGGTGTCCATGTAGTTGACGCCCGCCTCGAGGCAGGCATCCATGATCGGCAAATCCTGATACGGAAGCGCCATGTTGATGACGAGGTCGGGCTTGACCGTCTTCAACAGCTCGACGGTCTCGGCAACGTTGTCGGCGTCGACCTGCGAGATGTCGATCGGCGTCGCGCACTCGGCCTGAACCTTCTTGCAGCTTTCGAGGCGGCGCGAAGCGAGGTGAATTTTCTTGAAGACATCGCGGTTCATCGCGCATTTCTTTGCAACAACTGAACCAGCAGCGCCTGCACCGATGATGAGTACGTTTTCCAACGGCCGCTCCCAGAGTTTGAACACCGGCCTCGCCGGCGGTCGCGCACGCGCATTACGATCGCGCTGGGGCCGGGAAATAGGGCAGACGAGAGGTTATTTCAATCCCAATCAGGGGCTTTAGGCGCACGCCTCGCTAGGAGGCAAAAGAAATCGCGAAAGCCATCTTTATTGTGACAACGCAAGCGCCTCTAACGGCGCTCACTTCTTGACGTCGATCCAGACGAAGCCGTCCCGGTTCGGCATCTTTACCTTAGGCAGCGTTTCAGCGTTTATCTCGTCGCTCTCGCCAATGATCTTATTGGCGGCGAGAAGATAGGCCGTTACCGCGTAGATCTGATCGGCAGAAAGCGAACCCGGCGCGGCGGGCGGCATGCTGCGCCGGATGAAATCGAAAATTGTCGGCGCGAAGGGCCAGTAAGAGCCGATAGCCTTGCTTGGATTGTCAACGGTCGGCGGCGTCGGCTCGCCGACGAGTTCTTCAGCCGTTGCACCTTGACCCTCGTCACCATGACAGCTTGCGCACTGCCGTTCGTAAATCTGTCGGCCTTCTTTCGCCGTGCCATGTCCCGGCGGAAGCCCGCGGCCGTCCGGAAAGATCGTCAGATCCCACTTCGCGACCTCGTCGTGCGACATCGGCGTTCCGAGGTGAGGGGCGTCGCCTGCCGGGTCACCGCGCGCCGACGAAGCCAGCACCGTCATCGCCATCAAAGCGGCAACTGCCGACCTATGCATAGACATGGCGGATCGAGCCGTCCTCATCGATGGCCCAACAGACGATGGCGTTGTAGTGAAAGTATCCCTCGCGGCCACGTTCCTTGACGAGCACGTCGCGCTCGGGCTGCACGTATCCGGTCTCGTCAGTCGCCCGGCTTTTGAGGATCGCGGGCTGGCCGTTCCACTTCCAAGGCATGCGGAAGCGCGTGAAACAGCGGGACATCACCGGTTCCTGCAGGTGCGCTTCGGCCCACGATGCGCCGCCGTCGGCTGAGACCTCGACCTTGGCCGATACGGCCGCGACCGCTCCAGGCAAGGCCGCGGATCTCATAAACCTCTGGTCCGTGCATCTTCTGTCCGGGCGAGGGCGAGGTGATCACCGACTTCGCGTCCATCACGAAGGTGAACATCCGCGCTTTGCCGGAGGGCAGAAGCTCGGTGTATTTCGCCGTCTCGTTGCGCGTCATGGCGGGCTCGGTGGTGAGCTCGAGGCGGCGCAACCATTTGACGTTCAGAACGCCTTCCCAACCGGGAACCACGAGACGCATCGGATAGCCGTTCTCGGGCCGAAGGCGTTCGCCGTTCTGGTAGAGCGCGATCATCGCGTCATCCATCAGCTTCGACAGCGGCAGGCTGACGTTCATCAGGCCGGCGTCGGCGCCCTCGGCGATGACCCAGGATGCCTTCGGGTCGACGCCCGCTTGATCGAGCAGAATAGAGAGCGGCACGCCCGTCCATTCCGAACACGAGACGAGGCCGTGGAACGCTCCGAGCGGACGCTGGATCGGCTCCTCGTGCCAGCCGGCATTGCTGTTGCCGCCACATTCGATGAAGAGAAATTGCGAGCGCATCGGATAGCGCAACAGGCTCTCGACGGTGAACATCAGCGGCTGGCGCACGAGCCCGTGGATGACGAGGCGATGCAGCGCCGGGTCGATCTCGGGCACGCCGTCATGATGACGCTCGAAGTGCAGCCCGCTCGGCGTAATGATACCTTCGAGATCTTCGAGCGGCGTCCACGACACGCCGTCCCCGGCGGGCGTACGATTGCCGCCGATGTTGCGCACGACATATTTTTCGTATTTCGAAGGCGCACCGTAGCCGGTGAATGGTAGCCCGGTCTTGTGCAGCCAAGGTGGGTTGGCGAGGTCCGCCGTGGCCGCGCCGCTCGTCTCTTCGGCGCGCGATAGCGACGGCACGGCCGCGGCCGAAGCAGCAAGCATGAAGCCGCGCTTAAGCAGAAGGCGGCGGTGCAAAAGCCCGCCGCCTGCGACAGAAGTTAGATCGTCATCTGAAAGGTCTTCGGCCATCAGGCCGTATTCCGATCATCGCGTATCAGGACTGGCTCGGCGTCGAGTTGCCGGTGAAGACCTTGCCATTCGAGTCTTCGGCGTGGACGCTCATCACGTCCGACGGGTTGCCTTGATAGCTGAAGCGGAAGTTTGGGTTTTCGCTGATGGAGATGCCGCCGGTCATTGTGAAGACGAGCTTCTGACCGGTGCTGACTTCAATCTTGTTGACGAAATGCGCTGGCGTATAGAGCCCGGTCACCTGATCCATCTGCAAGCCCGAATTGTTCGGATGCTTGATCATGACTTCGGCCTCCTGAATGGGCGCGCCGTTGGGATCCTTGAACGCCGTCTTGATCCGCATCTTGCCCATCGTCTTCGCCGCTTCTTCGGCATCCTTGGAAGCCGGTGCCGAGCAGCCGCCCGAGGCTTTGACGAACCGGTACGCCATATAGAGCTTGCCATCGGTCGTCTCGGCGATCGCGCGGACGTTCGAATATTGGTCGATACGCACGCGGGTCGCGAGAACACGCTCGCCGGTTCCGGCGGCTTCGCCATAGGAGAATGTCGCGACGACGGGCGACGGGTTCTGATCGATCACCAGCGTCAACGATTTGACGCCCTTCGCGAAATCAGCAGGCATCCGGACACTGATCGGCACGGTCGACGCGTCATCGGCACGGTAAGGGGCCTCGAGCGCGACCTTGCCGGCGCCATCTAGGATCTCGCGCGTACCGAACATGGCGCTCCGGATGCCAGTCCAGGCTGCGTTATCGCCGGGAGCGGCAGCGTAGACGGAGACGTGGAGGGCAAGAGCGAATGCGAGCGCCATGGCCGCAAATGAGGCTGCTCGGACGAATATGTTGCGCATCGTTTCCTCGTCGTTTTTTGCCGGATAGCACTGCGCCAATGTAGCTGAGCCGTGACGCGTTTCGGGTCGCTCAATTGAAATTATTACACGAATGTGAGTGCCGGTCATCATTAGGACAAGCGCCGGACCATCGATCAGCGGCTGCGCGGAGCGCCATGGTCATGAGCCGCAACCAGGAGCATCTCAACCGCGATTGCCGCGCGGGCCTGCTGCCAGAAGGCCGCGCAACATATGCACGACCCGCGACGCCGGACCCTTTCCGCCGCACTGGATGCTGATCCGCGCGCCCTCGAAGAGCAGAAACACTTCGTCCGCAAGCAACTCGGGTTCGCGGTAACGAGCAGCTTTGAACAGCTCGACGAGGGCTTCGCGTTTGCGCTGCTTATAGGCTTCGATCACCGCCCGTGCGGGATGCTCTGGATCGAGCTCGACCGCAGCGTTGGCAAGTGCGCAGCCGCGCTCATACTTATTCGTTAACACGTCTTCGATGTGGTCGACCCAGGCATCTAGTCGTTTCTGCGGGTCACCGGGATTCTCGGCAGCTATTCGCTCCCAGACAGTGTCGCCCTCGCTCGCAAGTTGAGTGACGTAAGCAACGATCAGCTCGTCTTTCGATTTAAAGTGACGATACAGCGTCATCTTGTTGGTCAGGGCGGCATCCACGATCGCTTCGACGCCGACCGAATGCAATCCGTGGCGGTAGAAGAGATCACGCGCAACGAGCAGTATCCGCTCGCGTGGTGGCCGCGACGCAAGATCGGCAGAGCCAGCCTTGCAAATTTCGTTGGGCAGGGTTGTGTTCATCGCCCCCTTGACGAGTAAGCTACCGATCGGTAGCAATGTGTTACCGATCAGTAACATTTAGCACAGTTCGGTGGCGATTGTCATTCGGTTCTTTCGCCAGGACTTAAAATGACGGGGCGCAGTCGCAACGATCGCGTGCGGCGTCTCGTTGTTTTCTTGAATGCTGTCGAGCGCCCGCCTGGCAGTAGCACAGATCAAGACACAGTTTGAGAGACGGAGACACACGCTGTTGCACCGATCCGCCCCAATCATCGTGTCGTTGCTTTTGCTGTCTGCAGGCCTCTCGGCGTGCGACGACAACAAAACGGCTGCCCAGACGGCGAGCCAACCGCCGGCTCCCCAGGTTACGGTTGCCAAGACCGGTCAAGAAACTCGTCTCAGATTTTGACGAGTATGTCGGCCGCTTCGTAGCCGTGGATTTCGTCGAAGTTCGGGCACGCGTTTCCGGATACCTCGACAGCATTCATTTCACCGACGGCCAGTTGGTCAAGGCGGGCGATCCGCTATTCACCATCGATCGCCGTCCGTTCGAAGCCGCGCTCGATCAGGCAAAAGCGGCCGTCGAGCAGGCGAAAGCAAACCTTGCCTTTGCCGAAGCCGACCTGAAGCGCGGCGAAGGTCTCGTTCGCGGCACGACGATCACGCAGCAGACCTTCGATCAACGCATACAGGCGAAGCGCGTAGCTGAAGCGAACGTCACAGCGCAGACAGCTGCCACACGTCAGGCCGATCTTGATTTGAAGTTCACGGAACTCGTCGCGCCGGTCTCAGGGCGCATCGGCGATCGCCGCGTCTCGATCGGCAATCTCGTCACGGGCGGCACCGCGGGGACCACGACGTTGCTTGCGACGATTGTCTCGGTCGATCCAATCCGTCTCGAGTTCACGATGGATGAGGCTTCCTACCTGCGTTACATCAACGCCCTGGCGAGTGCGCGATCCAAGACAGCGCGAACAGCGGCACGAAATTGCCAGCGCAATTGAGGCTGATCGACGAAGACGACTTTGTCCATAAAGGCCGGATCGACTTTGTCGACAACGCGATCGACCGCTCGTCGGGGACGATCCGTGGCCGTGCAGAATTCCCAAACCCTGACGGCAAGCTAACTCCCGGAATGTTTGGCCGCATCCGGATTGCGACATCTCCGCCGGCAGAAGCGCTGCTAGTCCCCGATGCCGCGATCGGTACCGAGCAGGTCAGAAAATTCGTTTATGTCGTCGGACAGCAACAATGTCGCCACCCCGAAATACGTGACGCTCGGTCCCGTCGTTGATGGGCTGCGGGTCATAAAAGCAGGCCTCAACCCCGACGACTTGGTCATCGTGAACGGCCTGATGCGTATTAGGCCCGGCGCCAAAGTCTCGCCCCAGCCGGCATCGGGCGAAGCCGTGAGCGCCAAGGACCAGACGGTCAGGACCAACTAAGAAACGGACCGTCAGATGCGCATCTCGCACTTCTTCATTGACCGTCCGATTTTCGCGGCCGTCATCTCGATTGTTTTCATCATCACTCGGTGCGGTCTCGCTCACCCGCTTGCCGATTGCGCAATATCCCGAGATCGCGCCGCCGGTGATCAACGTCACCGGGCAGTATCCCGGTGCCAGCGCCGAGGTCGTGGCTGCGACGGTCGTTACGCCGCTCGAACAGCAGATCAACGGCGTCGAGCGCATGCTGTATATCACGTCGAATTCCACGGGTGACGGACGCTTTTCGATCGCCGTTACGTTCGACCTCGGCACCAACCTCGATATCGCGCAGGTGCAGGTTCAAAATCGCGTGCAGACAGCGCTGCCGCGCTTGCCCGCAGACGTACGCAACATCGGCGTCACCGTCGCCAAGGCTTCTCCCGACCTGATGATGGTTGTGCACGTTCTCTCGCCGGATAATTCCCGCGATACGCTGTTCATTTCGAACTACATAAACTTCAACGTCCTCGATGCGCTGAGCCGTATCCAAGGCGTCGGCTCGAGTCACCGTGTTCGGTGGTCGCGACTATTCAATGCGGGTTTGGCTCGATCCCGAACGACTTCAGTCGCTGTCGCTGACGGCGAACGATGTGGTGACGGCACTGCAACGACAAAACGTTCAGGTCGCGGCGGGCGTGCTCGGCCAGCCACCGCTCGAAGCGTCCGGTCGCCTTTCAGGTATCGGTGCAGACGCTCGGCCGGCTGACGGATCCCGAACAGTTCGGCAACATCATCGTCAAGCAAAACGACAACGCAGTCGTCACGAGTGAAGGACGTGGCGCGCGTCGAGCTTGCGGGTCTCGACTACGGCGTCAATTCGTACCTCGACAAGACCGCCGCTGTCGGCCTCGGCATCTTTCAGCTTCCCGGGTCGAACGCCATTGAGACGGCGGACAAGATCAAAGACGACAGATGGCCGAGCTTTCGAAAAGCTTCCCGCCGGGCATCAAGTACACGATCATCTACAACCCGACGGACTACATTCAGCAGTCCGTCAACGCGGTCGTCCGAAACCATTCTGGAAGCGATCGTTCTTGTCGTGTTTGTCGTCGTGCTCTTCTTGCAGACGTGGCGCGCAGCCATCATTCCCGATCGTCGCTATCCCGGTTTCGCTGATCGGCACATTCTTTCTGATGGCGCTGTTCGGATTTTCGCTGAACAACCTTTCGCTCTTCGGTCTCGTACTCGCGATCGGCATCGTCGTCGATGATGCCATCGTCGTGGTCGAGAACGTCGAACGCAACATGGCTAAGGGCCTCGATCCGCGCGAGGCCGCCTACCGCACGATGGAGGAAGTCGGAACGGCGCTGATCGCGATCGCGCTCGTGCTCACCGCCGTCTTCGTTCCTTCAGCCTTCATCACCGGGATATCCGGCCAGTTCTATCGTCAGTTTGCTTTGACGATCGCCGGCGCGACAGTCATTTCGCTGATTGTTTCGCTGACGCTATCGCCGGCGCTTTGTGCGCTTCTCTTGAAGCCGCACGAGGCGCGACGCCGATCAAGCCCGCTGCTGTGGCCGGTGCATACGTTCTTTCGAGGCTTCAATTGGGGTTTCCAGAAGCTGTCGTCGGGATACGCCTGGCTCGTCAGGCACGTGGTGCGTCGCTCCGTGGTGATGCTCGTCAGTCTATGCGGTCTTGATAGCTTTTGGTCTGAACGAGTTCCGCAAGACGCCGGTCGGCTTCATACCCCAGCAAGATGCCGGTTATCTGATCACCGTAACGCAGCTGCCGCCCGCGGCTTCGCTGGCGCGTACCGACGCAGTCAATCGGCGCGCCGTTGAATTGGCCCTCCAAGTCCCCGGCGTTGCTCATGCGGTCAACATCGTGGGCTTTTCGGGAGCCACGCGCACGAACGCCCCCAATGCTGGCGCGGTGTTCGTCGTTCTGAAGCCGTTCGAGGAACGCGCCAAAGATCCGCGCATGTCGGCGAATGCCATACAAGCGGCGCTGCTCGCCAAGTTTTCGACAATTCAGGACGCACTGGTCCTCGTTGTGCCGCCGCCCCCCGTGCGCGGCATCGGCAGCGCCGGTGGCTTCCGAATGATGATCCAGGATCGCTCGGGCGCCGGCCCGGCTGCGCTGCAGGATGCCGTCAACGCCATGATGGCCAAGGCGGCGCAGACGCCCGGCGTGAAGCAGGTTTTCTCGCTGTTTGAGACGTCGACGCCGCAACTTTATCTCAACATCGACCGCACCAAAGCGGAGATGCTGGGCGTCAACGTCGCTGATGTGTTTTCTGCGCTGCAGACTTATCTCGGCTCGTCCTACGTCAATGACTTCAATCTGCTTGGCCGGACGTTCCGCGTGACGGCCCAGTCGGACAGCGATTTCAGGGTCGACCACCAAAGACGTTCTCAAAATTCACGTGACCAATTCAAGGGGCGATGCCGTGCCGCTCGGGTCGTTTACGACCGTCAACGACATATCGGGGCCCTCACGTGTTCCGCGATTTCAACCTCTATCCCGCCGCCGAACTCGATGGCACGGCAGCCCCCGGATATTCGCAGGGTCAGGCCATTGACATCATGCAGACGGCTCGCCGCCGAGACCCTGCCGCCGGGTTTCAGCTACGAGTGGACCGAACTCGCATTCCAGCAAATACGCGCCGGAAACGCGTCGTACTTCGCCTTTGGGCTTGGCGTTGCATTCGTGTTCCTGGTTCTCGCTGCGCAATTCGAGAGTTTGACGCTGCCGCTCGCGATCATCCTGATCGTGCCGATGAGTCTTATCGCTTCGATCACCGGCGTTCTGCTGCGTGGCCTCGACAACAACATCCTGACGCAGGTCGGATTCGTCGTCTTGATCGGTCTTGCGGCGAAGAACGCGATTTTGATCGTCGAGTTCGCGGAACAGCTCGAAGCGCAAGGCCGCGATAAATTTGCTGCAGCCGTCGAGGCCGCACAGCTCAGAATGCGGCCCATATTAATGACCTCGCTTGCTTTCATTCTCGGCGTCGTTCCGCTGGTTTGGGCAGTAGGTGCCGGCGCCGAGCTAAGGCAGGCGCTCGGTACGGCCGTGTTTGCCGGTATGATCGGCGTCACGGCCTTCGGCCTCATTTTCACGCCGGTCTTCTATGTGGTCTGCCGCTGGCTATCGGGATTTGGTTCGTCGCAAGGCCAAAGCCGGTCCCGACGTGCCTCAGCCGGCTGAGTAGGCAGTAACACGGCGCCGCCTTCCTTCGGCGCAAGCCTCGCACACGATGCGGCGGGCATGAATCAACTCCACGACTATCGGGGCATTCAGCTTTTTCGAATCGGTGCGAGATGAACCGCAAAGAGCGCCGCCAGGCGTCCGCCAGTGTACGTGCAAAGTCATTGCCGGGTGCCGACCCTGCGCTCGCTCGCGACTTCCGCGACGCCGTGCAATATCTGCAGGCCGGCAGGCTTCACGATTCCGATCTGGCCCATCGCCGCGTGCTCGCAAAATTGCCACGACATGCTCCGAGCCTGCATCACCTTGGCCTAATCGCATTCAAACGCAATGCTCGCAGCGAGGCCGTCGACTATATTCGCCAGAGCCTCGCGATCGACCCTAACTATCACCAAGCGTGGCTGAACCTCGCCGTCATTCTGGGGGAAATGCGACGTGCCGAAGAGGCCATCGATGCATGCCGGCAGTGCATGGCGCTGCAGCCCGCAAATTCCGAAGCCTATGCCGTGCTTGGCAACCTTCTGCGCGTTGCGCAGAACAACGTCGACGCTGCGGCCGCCTACTCCGATTCGCTTCGGCTGAAGCCGGCGCAGCCGACATCCTCGCCCGGTTGGGCGAGCTTCTGCTGAAATCGGGCGACGCGTTTGAAGCACTTGCACATTGCCGCCGGGCGCTCGAAATCGATCCCAGCCACGAAGCGGCACAGACGCTCGAACGCCGCATCCTGGGCTGAGGCGCTGCTCGAGGCGCAGTCGAAAAGTCCGGCGGAACTGGCGCGTCAACCCGGGCGCTGGATAAGGCTGAGGCGCTGCTCGAGGCGCAGTCGAAGAGTCCGGCGGAACTGGCGCAGAACGGCCGTCCCACATCGCAAGCGTCGGCTCGAGTGCCGCATCCGTTGCGCTGGGACGGTCTCGACGCCGAGGACACGCGGTTCTCGAACCTCCGGACGAGGACTGATGGCATCGCGCCTTTCACCTCGCCGAGACCACGAGCAGGTCGGACGAGCTCGAGGCGGGCCGCCGCGACGCATACGCTCGGCAGCCTATAGTTCTGCGCTTGTAACACCGTCGCCTACTCAAAGACTGGCGCATTTTGGTTGTGGCAAGATAAGTAGCGAATCATTAGAACTCTCGGGACCAAAGTAGGGTGCCCTTGAAAGATGTACACGTCGTTGATTTTTTACTCGTTGGCGCGGATTAGCAGCGCGACGGCCGCAGAAACCCTCGCGCGGCCGGCGCTGAGGGCAGTATTGCAATCTTATGCGCGGAAAGCACTCTGCCCTATTACCGGCCACCACTGTCAAAGGAGTTTCTTCTCAGGGTCCGGACCAAACAAAATTTTATCCATGATCATTCGTTTTATCGGGATCGCGATATTGAGATCCATTGGGATCTGCGTGCGTCTGGTCGATGTCGACAGCCGGACATCAAAACCGATCGTGGCGATCATTTTCGCTTCGGCAAATTGCTGATCGCCACCGGGGCCAGCCTGCATAGGCTCTCGGTGCCGGGAGAGAACTTAGAGGGTATCCATTATCTACGTACTGTGAATGATGCGCTCTCTTGATCAAGCTAGTGCGCCTGCCCGCCGAGCGGTCGGCATTGAGGCGAGCTTCTCGCAATGGAGATCGCGGCCTCTTCGCGACGCGGGGCGTCGCGCCGACCTTGATCGCGAAAGAGGACCTTGTTTACGAGAAGCTATGCTCGCCGGAGGTATCCAATTTCTTTGCCGAATATTTCAGAGCACTGGGCGTAGACGTCATTTTTGAGAAGAGGTGAAAGAGTTTTGGCACAACAAAGGTCGAAGGCATTGTGACAAGCAGTGGCAAAAGAATGCCTTGCGATATTGTTGCAATCGAATCGGGGTTCGCCCTGAAGTTGGTTTTCTCGCCAACAGCGGCATCAATGTGGATGGTGGCATCCTCGTCAACAATCCTGAGACCAATCGACCAGGAATCTACTCGGCAGGCGATGTAGCGAAGTTCTATAACCTGATCGCGCGCACCAGGTACCGAGCAGAGCATTGGGACAATGCCGTGAAGCAGGGACACTCGCCGCCTGGAACATGTTAGGCGAGCGGCAATCCTGGCGCACAGTTCGTCAACTCTCTGATGGCTTGGGCGTGACCTTCAATGTGGTGGGTTCCACCGAGAAAGCTGACGAACGCGTTGTAAGGGATCATCAAAGATAAGTCGTTTCTGCTCTATATCGAAAACGACGGGCATCGCGCCATTTCACCTGACAATTCTCGATGAACCACGAGCGGTCGGACGCGCTCGCAGGCGGGCGTATCGCCGCGACGCAAAGAAAACTGTCATACCGTTGTTTCTCGCAAACCGAGCAGCAGTTCAAACCGTATTCGTCCTTCAGGGTGGTGGAGCCCTCGGAGCCTTCGAATGCGGGGTGGTCAAGGCTCTCAAAGCGGAATATCATGCCGACCTTGTCGCCGGTGTCTCGATTGCGCGTCAACGCTGCAATCATGCTGCCAATGCCCTTCCTTGTAACGCCCACACCACCCGCTGGACGATGTAGGACTTTCTGGACTGAGCCAGCGACGCCCTGTGGGCCGGTCTGCTGGTATTGACCTGTATTGTAGAGACATTTTCTGGACGTGTCGTCGCCAGTCTGCTCACGGCCATGGATCTGCCGGCCGAGGTTCTGTGCGGTTGTGAGCTCCGCTTCGACCGGCTGTCGTGAGCCGTCGGTTCCGGCAAGGGTGCCGGGCCCGTAGGCGAGCCACCGATGCCGTCCGTTACCAGTATTTGCGGGTTCTGTCCGTATGGTGTGCCGACAAACACCATGCCGAGATGGACCAACGGGACAAGCGCCGTCAGGATCGTCGCTCCTGGCCCCCGTGGATGGTCGCGGTGCTCGTGAAAATTCCAGTGGCCTTATCCTCGAGTTCGCCTTTGAGCCAGAGGCCACCCGTGGTGTCTATAAACTGCTTCATCTGCGCGCTCATTTGCCATACCGGGTCGGCGTCCCCCAAGCGATGCCGTCGGCCCAGCGCAAATCGTCGTGCGTGACCACAGGAATGTCGGCCTGTGCCTGCTGTGCCCGCAAATAGGCGTCCTGGCCCGCTAACGCCTTGCGCGCTTCTTCGAGTTCCGCAATCCGGCGTAGCTGCACAGCGGTATCGGGCACGCCCTCCGCACCCTCAGCCACGGCCAGCGCCATTCGATGAATGTGACCGAGGCTCACGAGCTAATCACGCACAGCCTCCGCGTCCTCGGCGGGCATGTTTCACCGAAGGATATTTTACGCCCGAGGCCTGCGAGATCGTCTTTTCAGCAACCCACGGCAACCAGAAGGTCGGCAACGACGCCGAGAACCAGCGCAGGGTCTCGGCAAAGATGGTCGAGCGGGTGGCGCGGTACGTCCCGAACGGCGATTGGCTCGACATCGGCGTCGGCAACGGGTCACTGCTCTTCACTGCGGCAGAATGGGGTTACGGCGCGGTCGGTACCGATCTTCGCACCGAGAACGTCGCGAAACTTCAGAAATCTTGGGTTCGAAGCCTACTCGACGACATCGAAAATATCGCAGCCGATCGAGCGCTTCAGCGTCGTCAGCATGGCCGATGTTCTGGAGCACGTCCCATTCCCGAGACGATCGCTTGCTCCCGTGCATCGCATGATGCGGCCGGGCGGCGCGCTGTTCGTCTCGATGTCGAATATGGATTCGATCATTTGGCGGGTCCATCCTCGATGCCACGGGTACGAACCCGTACTGGGGAGAGCTCGATCACTACTACAACTTTACCAGAGCCCGGTTGGTGCGGTTGCTCGAATCCCAAGGCTTCAAATGTACAACATTAGCGAACGCTATCGCACGTGCATGGAAGTGATCGCGTTGAAAATCTGAGACGCTTTGCAGCCGTTCGACAGCCAATCGTGATCGCATATCGCTATTCGCAGATCGAACGATATTTGCGGGCCTTCATATCGAGATGAAAGTGGTCGTGGTGCGCGGCGTTCGCATCTGGCCCGAGCACGGTGCCAAAAATGCTGCAGGCATCGTCGTGAATCCGATGCAGGAATGCGGACGCTAGCTCTTTCGCTGCTTTGTCTTTCTCTGCGCCGGACGGAGCAGGTGGTTTTGATTTGACTTCACTTTGCTTTGCCAATGCGGTGACGCGCAGCGTCGAGTCCGCAACGGCTAGAACCTTGAGATTGCGACCAGACGATTGTGGCTTACCCGGCAGGGCACCCTGCAAGTCGCGGGGCGGCGGCCGCCATGAATGAGAAACCTTGATGATTTTGCCGTTTGCCAAAACAAATCCGGTGATGTCGATGGCGTTCATGAAGGCGTGTTCGCTGATCGGCGCGTTCGCCAAGCCATAACGGTTACGACACGAATAGGCGCCCTCGGCCAGAATGCGGACGACCGGCGATCCGAAACTTCTTTGTGCCGCGGGCTGCAGTTTGTTCGAAAGCCACGTGTTGATCGCTGCGATCATCGGGCAGTCGAGGGCGGCCGGGGGATCAATTCGGACTTTGCTGTCACCGAGACTTCTGAGGATGCGCGGCGCCGGTGCCCCGCAAATGCCTTCCCTCGTCGGGTCAAGGTTGTCGGCGACGAGCGTTACCTTGTCGAGAAGCTGCTTGCATTGCGCGCGCGCGGCCGCGACCTCGCTGTCGGTCCACGGCGGCGCCGGTTGGGCCGATGGCGGTAGAGGCTTGGTGGGTTTCACAGGCTGCTGGGCAGCTTCGGGCGGGGAAGGTGTCGGCGCCGCCTTGCTGTCGGAGGCCGGCGACGATGGTGAGGTTTGCGAGGGGATGGGCCTGGTGCGAACGATCTCTATGTTTGCAGTCAGTCGCGGACCCACGACACGCATTGATTCCGTGGACAACATAAATGCCAGTGCGATCAGGCCAATAAATGCAATACGGGAGAGATTGGTTGAAGAGCTCTTGGCGAGTTTCGCGGCTTTGCTTGCTGCCGTCGATCGCAGCGCCCTTGCTCGTACCAGGAACTTGTTCAGGGCACCCACCACAAACTCCAAGGGCGTCGAGCAGAAGCGTCAACAACGTCGTCGTCGCGTTATGACACCTTCGTAGATACACTGCGATTTTGGCAAGAGGTGGCCGGCGAAAAATCAGGACGCCGCGAGGAGCGCAATGCAGCGCCCGATCCGTCGGCAAGTTCCACAAGATGCGCCCTGTTGGAGACTCGCGAGCATTGCCGTTAGAAATCCGGTGACCATAAGAGCTTTCCCCTCCTGACGCCGCGCGTCGTCTCTCAAGCAGCCCGCATTCCCGATCGTTCGACGGCGATCCGAGCGCAATTGGTGAAAGAAGGCAAGGTGCGCTACATCGGACTTTGGGAGGCAGGGGCCGAAACGCTAAGGCGGGCCGCCGCGGTTCATCCGATTGCCGCATTGCAAACCGAGTACTCGCTATTGAGCCGGGACCCCGAGGATGAGATCCTCCGAACCTGCCGTGAACTCGGTATCGGTTTCGTAGCCTAATAGCCCGCTCGGTCGTGGCTTCCTGACTGGTCAGATCAAGACATTCGATGATCGCGGCCGACGACTACCGCCGCTCCTCGCCGAGATTCCAGGGCGATCATTTGGCCAGGAACTTGGCGCTCGTTGATCGCGTCGGGGAGATCGCGAAAGAGAAAGGCTGCAAGCCGTCGCAACTGGCGCTCGCCTGGGTCTTGGCGCAGGGCGACGACATCGTGCCGATCCCCGGCACGAAGCGCCGCAAATACCTTGAAGAAAATATCGCCGCTGTCGACGTGCAGTTATCGCCGGCCAATCTGGCCCGCATCGAGGAAGTGATGCCGCGCGGCAGCGCATCTGGGTCACGTTATCCAGAAACGATGATGCGCACCATTAACGGGTGACTGCCTACGTTTCGTCCCGGGCGTTCGACCGGGGTCAGATTTCGGCGACACGATCAACTGATCGACTGATCGATTTGAATGCACATCGCCAATGAAACCCCGGGGAAGCGTTGCCGAACAACTACATCCCGAGCTCACGCGCATCAGTTAGCATTTTCAGGCCGTTGCGTTCATTTGAGCATGGGGATCTCGGAATGCACACGCGCCAATATTTTCTAATAGCTCTGACTTTCGGAGCCTTGTCGCTGCTCCACGTCCCGCAAGCGCGCGGCGACCAATATGGCCTCTCGTCATATGGGCTTGGTGGATCAGCATTTGGCGCCGGGCAGACGCCACCGCCCGGCACATATGTAACTTACTTATCCAGTTTCTACGACGGCAAGATCGACACCACCGTCGCATTCGACAACGTCACGCTGAATGCCGGCGCCAAGTTTGAATTTTTCGAGATGGCGGTCAACGGGCTCTACGTTCCGGATCGAAAGGTTCTCGGCGGTCAACCCGGGTTTGCCGTCACCATACCGGTCGGGCACGTTAATGTTGATGCCAGCGTGACCGGTCCATTGGGAAACACCTTCAGCGATGAAACCTCGGGGTGGGGCCTGGGCGATATCACGACCCGAGCACAGCTTGGTTGGCAGGACGGCGACTTTGCCCATCTCGCATACGTCCAGGTGGTGGCGAACAGCGGCCATTGGGAACGCGGATTCTCGCCGATCACTGGTCTGAACCGGCCGGGGATCGATATCGGCTGGTCGTTTACTTGGACTGAGAAGACCACGAAGCTGCAGTTCGACGGCACCACCGGCGTTACCTTCAATTTCGAAAACAACGTGAGCGATTATGATAGCGGCACGGATTTTCACGCCGAATGGGCTATCGGCCGCGAGATCTGCCAGGGACTGATGATCGGGGTCGCGGGGTATGACTTTCGCCAGCTGACCGGCGATTCTGGTCCTGGTGCGCGTCTCGGTCCTTTCGAGGGCCAAGTCGACGCGATCGGACCCGCGATTACCTATACGACCTTGATCGACAAAACTCCTGTGGTCTTGAGCGCGCGCCACTATGAGGAATTCAACGCCGAGAACCGGTTTAGTGGCAGCAATACCATTTTATCGGGCACCGTTCGGTACTGACAACCGGTGCCCAGCGATTGAAGCCGACGTTTGCAGTGTTACCGCGACTTTCCAGATCGGCTCGTTGCCTAACAAATAGACAGTCGACTGTCCGTTGCCGTCATGCCAGCTAACGACGCCGTTACCATTGGCAAGGTTACCACTACGACTAAAGTAGCGAGCTTCAAAAAAAAGTCGTTTGACGAAGGGCATAAGCAAGGGCACGCTAACAAAGAGTTAGACGGGGCACTACGGTTTCCGGTCGGAAGCCGATCATGTATTGCAGTCGAAAAACGTATTCCAATCCTCGAACGGGCCACCAATTCTCAATTGGGCGCGTCGACTCAAATTATCGAAATTCAGACTCTTCGATAATGCAGCTCTTGTGTTGGTGCGTAACGGCGCCGACGTGGCTGCGAGCCGCCGTCGAGCGGCCGATGTTTCAATCGTTTCATTTTCCAGGAATTAAGTCCTTCGATGTCACGTCGAGCGCTGGGGGCTCGACGGGCGCAATCGAATTTCGCGCCAAATTGGGAGTACCGCGTCATGAACATTCGAATTTTAGCGCTGACAGCGCTTGTAGTGCTGGTGAGCCCGATCATTGGCATCGGCCTATCTTTTCTTCTCGGCGGCCACTGACGACGGTCCGTAAAAGCATTGAAAAAGCGTCAACGCTTCATTTTCCAGAATTCAACGCCTCCAATTCCTGCAATCGATTTCAGGCCCATGCTGCAACTCGCGAACATGCGTTGAGGCGGTAGGGCCAAGCCCATTTCACGGTGGCGTATTCGATCAAACTGGAGATTGAAATACGGTGATCGCGCACGACAATCATGTCGGTCTGTTGCTCAAGGAGCTCGACGATCTCGGCATCGCGAACAACACCATTGTCATCTATTCGACCGACAATGGCCCGCACATGAACTCATGGCCCGACGGAGCCATGACGTGGTTCCGCAGCGAGAAGAACACCAACTGGGAGGGCGCGTTCCGTCGTCCCGTGCATGATCCGCTGGCCGGGGCAAATTAAACCGGGCCAGATTTCCCATGAGATGGTCAGCGGACTCGACTGGTGCCCGACCTTGCTCGCCGCGGCCGGCGACCCGCAGGTGACGCAGCAGCTCTTGAGCGGTTATCAAGCGGCCGGGAAGACGTTCAAGGTGCATCTCGATGGCTACAACCAATTGCCTTACCTAACGGGCCAGCAAGAAAAGTCGGCGCGACCCTACTTCATTTATTTCAATGACGACGCCGATCTCGTCGCCATGAGATACGCAAACTGGAAGATTGTTTTCGAGGAGCAGCGCGCGCCGGGAACGTTGCTTGTCTGGGCCGAGCCGTTCACCAAACTTCGCGTCGCCAAGTTTTACGACTTGCGCGCCGATCCATTTGAGCGGGCCGATATCACGTCCAACACCTACTGGGACTGGCTCATAAGCCACGCCTATATCCAATACGGGGCGGTCGCCGAGATCGCGAAATATCTCGAGACTTACAAGGAATACCCGCCCAGCCAACGCCCGGCGAGTTTCTCCGTCGATGAACTCATGGAGAATATGCATCGGGCAGTCGATCCGTTGATAGAACACTAGCCGCCACGGAGGCGCCGGTCCGCACGTCCTCTGCTGCGATACTTTCTCAATCTCTTTTTCTACTTTTTGTCTGAGTCAATTAATAAACGGAGTCATTCAAATGCAACCTTCACCGACCGCACATCGGATGCCTGTAGCGCACGAGATGTTTGATGCACTCGCGCAAAACTGGTGGCTCATTCTCCTGAAAGGGATCTGCGCGATCGCTTTCGGGGTGCTGGCGCTCGCATGGCCTGGAGTGACGATATTTACACTGGTTCTTCTCTACGGAGTGTACGCACTGCTTGATGGAGTTTTTGCCCTCACCGCCGCAGCCACCGGCAATACTCCGGCACCACGATGGTGGCTCGCTGTCGTCGGAATTATCGGCATCGGCGCGGGCATCCTGACGTTCCTCTGGCCCAACATCACAGCGCTCGTCCTTCTGCTCCTCATCGCCTTCTGGGCGATCGCGACTGGAGTTATGGAGATCATCGGCGCAATCAGGCTGCGCAAGGAAATCGATAACGAATGGCTGCTAGCCGCCTCCGGCCTTGTGTCAGTGCTCTTCGGACTGCTGCTGCTATCGCGACCCGAGGCCGGTGCGTTGGCGCTGATAACGGTCATCGGCGCGTTCGCAATTCTTCACGGCCTCCTCCTCGTTTGGTTCTCGCTCAGGCTTCGAGGGCACAGCGACGCTGTTGCTTGAACGCCAAGGAAAAAGAGATGCAGCACGCCTCATCGTTGCGTTGGTGCAGGCGTTTTCTGGAATTTGTTGCCAGCGCGCTCTTGGTAGGCATTGCGGTAGGTTCCGCAATCGCGTGCGGAGACAGACCCGTTCCCATCCTGGAATGACGGCGCAACAAAGGAACATCGTTAGCTTCGTCGGCAGGGTGACGAAGGGCGGCGGCGCGGACTTCGTGCCTCAACGCGTCGCCGTCTTCGACGAAACGATATTCCCCTCTCATTAATGGAGAAATCATCATGTTCGCTTGCCGATCTATGCAGCGCGGTGCGGCATTGCTGGCCGCAATAAGTCTTACTTCTATTGCCCAACCGAGTACGTCTCGAGCCGACCCGATCACTCCGGAGGAAGCGCACGCCATTGGTGTAGATTCCTATCTTTATTTCTATCCGCTCGTAACGATGGACGTGACGCGGCAGCAGCTCACAAACGTCGAGGCCGGCAAATCCGAAATCGGCGGCCCGATGAACATGTTCGCGAACGTCCAGGCTTTTCCGACAGCCGACATGAGGGCCGTCGTTCGCCCCAACTTCGACACGCTTTATTCCAGTGGGTGGCTAGATCTGACCAAGGAACCGATGGTTGTCTCGGTCCCCGATACAGGTGGCCGCTACTATCTCCTGCCGATGCTCGATATGTGGTCCAACGTATTTGCTTCGCCCGGTTGGCGCACAACGGGGACTCAGGCGGGAAACTTCCTCGTCGTGCCGCCCGGCTGGACGGGATCAGTCCCGGCAGACTTCACACGCATCGATGCGCCGACGCCCTACGTCTGGATCATCGGCCGCACCAAGACGGACGGTCCGCCGGATTATGACGCGGTTCACAAAATCCAGGCCGGATACAAGATCACGCCGCTCTCCGAATGGGGTAAGACGCCAACACCGATCGAAGTGAAGATCGACCCGGCCATCGACATGAAAACGCCGCCAAAGATTCAGGTCGACACGATGCCGCCCGACAAGTACTTCGCCCGTGCTGCAGAGCTTCTCAAGCTGCATCCTCCTCACATTACCGACCAGCCAATCGTCGCGCAGATGAAGCGTATAGGAATCGAGCCGGGCAAGAGCTTCGATATCACCAGTCTCGATCCCGCCGTTCAGCAGGCGCTCGCCACCGCACCCGAAGATGCGCAGAAGCTGATGGAGTGGAAAGTGCCGACTCTCGCCCGCGTCGCCAACGGCTGGTCGATGAATACGGACACGATGGGCGTCTACGGCAATTACTATTTGAAGCGCGCCATCGTCGCGCAGGTGGGGCTCGGCGCCAATCTGCCCGAGGACGCGATCTATCCATTGAACCTTGCCGATGACACCGGCAAACCACTTGACGGAGCAAACAAATATACGATCCACTTCGACAAGGGTGCCACGCCGCCCGTAAACGCCTTTTGGTCGATCACGCTTTATGATCCCAAAGGATTCCAGGTCGCAAATGACATCAACCGCTTCGCAGTCAGCAGCTGGATGCCATTCCAAATCAATGCCGACGGCTCGCTCGATCTCTACTTCCAGAACGAAAGCCCTGGTGCCGACAAGGAGGCCAACTGGCTTCCCGCACCGAAGGGGCCATTCAATCTGACCATGCGCCTCTATGGTCCCAAGTCCGAGGCCCTCACCGGCAAGTGGGATCCGCCAGTGGTGAGGCTCGTCAACTCAAGGGCGGGCTGAATGAGAATGGCGCGGCTGCGATGTGGCCGCGTCTCTTGCCTCGCGCAGTAAACCCCACAGGGCCGTTGGATCTTTGGAGACGCGTAAAGGTGCGCATTGCTGAGCAATGCTTCGGCACGCTAAGTAATGGCATCAGCTTGCTTTTCCGGATGTATCCATTATTTCAGTGGGCCAACTCAGACAGATAATACGTTGCGATATGAAGCACTTAAGTCATCGTTTCTGTGTCGCCCCAATGATGGATTGGACGGATCGGCATTGCCGGGCGTTCCACCGTCAGCTGACGAAATGCGCCCTGCTTTATACCGAGATGGTTACGGCGGATGCCGTCATTCGTGGCGATCGGATGCATCTCATTGGCTTCTCGCAGCACGAGCATCCGATTGCGCTGCAGCTCGGCGGTTCCGATCCTGCTAAACTCGCCGAGGCCGCTAAGATCGGCGCCGACTTCGGCTATGATGAAATCAATCTCAATATCGGCTGTCCGTCTGATCGGGTTCAGGAAGGTCGCTTTGGCGCCTGCCTGATGGCTGAGCCTCAGCTCGTTGCAAATTGTGTCGCGGCGATGAGGGCCAGCCAACCGGTCGCCGTCACGGTCAAGTGCCGCATCGGTATCGACGATCAGGACGAGGGCAGATTTGCAGCGCTTTGTCGATGTCGTCGCCGGAGCCGGTTGCACGACATTTGTAGTCCATGCGCGGAAGGCGTGGCTCAAAGGCTTGTCACCGAAAGAGAACCGCGAACTGCCGCCTCTTGACTACGAATGCGGCTATCGCCTGAAAGCTGCGCGGCCCGAATTGGAAATCGTGTTGAATGGCGGCATCGAAACTCTCGACGCCACGCGAGCCCATCTCGATCACGTCGATGGCGTCATGCTTGGCCGTGCCGCTTATCAAAATCCGTTTGTATTAGCGGACGTCGATCGCACAATATTCGGCGAGGCTTGCGATGCACGCACGCGCGCCGAAGTTCTCGAGGCTCTAATACCTTACGCCGAACCCCACCTTGAGACTGGCGGCCGGCTTTCGAACATCACTCGCCACGTACTCGGACTATATCATGGGCAGCCGCGCGGCAAGGTCTTCCGCCGCTTCCTCAGCGAACAGGCCACGCGTTCTGCGGCCGGAGTCGAGGTGCTGCGTGCAGCAATCGAACTTGTGGAGGTGGGGCTCAATCGAGATGACCAACCGCGCGCGGCTTGAGGCGGCCTGATGCCAGGCGCAATGTCGCCCGAAAGCCTCGCCGGATTGCTTCTGCTGCTCGCCGCAGCCGGGCTTCTTGCTGGATTTCTTTCAGGCCTACTCGGCATCGGCGGCGGCGGTGTCCTGGTGCCCGTACTCTACGAAGTATTCGGCGCTGTCGGCGTTCCTGAAGACGTCCGAATGCACGTGACGCTTGGGACGACGCTCGGCGTTATTGCCCCGACAGTTCTCAGATCGTTTGCGGCGTTTCGCGCCCGTGGCACCGTTGATATGGACGTCGTCAGGCGCATGGGCCCGTGGGTATTTCTCGGCGTCACGGTTGGTGTTCTGATTGCCAGCAGCGCCAGCAGCGTTGCGCTGCGTTGGGTATGGGTCGTCTTCGGAACGTTCCTCACGATCAAAATGGCGTTGGGGCGCGACGATTGGCAGATCTCCAACACTTTGCCGGGTCCGCCATGGCTCGAAGCCGGCGGCTTTCTCATCGGCGTCCTTTCAACTCTCATGGGAATTGGCGGTGCGACCTTCATGGTGCCCCTACTGACGCTGCACGGCCGGCCGCTACTGCAAGCCGTCGCCACCGCGACCGGCATCGGCCCGATCATCGCCATCCCCGGAATCATCGGTTACATCATATCCGGGTGGGGCGCGCCGGGCCTGCCGCCGTTGTCGCTCGGCTATGTCAATCTTGGGGCCTTCCTAATTGCGCCGTTGGCCGTCTTTGCGGCGCCGTACGGCGTCCGGATGGCGCACGGCATCTCGAAGCGCGCCCTCGAATTGGCATTCGCCGCCTTCATCGCATGCGTCGTCGTGCGGTTTCTGTGGACGCTATTGGGCTAATCGCGTGCGCTTCATCGAGGCGCCGGCATGCCCTCAGACTGCAATCTTCTGATTGTACTCGCCGACCTCGGGAAAGCGCGACAGCTGCTGATCGAGATCCTTGAAGATCGCCTTCATGTTGGCTTCCGACGTCGGGCTTTCGACGACGACGACGAGTTCAGGTTTGTTCGATGATGCCCTGACGAGCCCCCACGTTCCGTCTTCCAGCATCACGCGAACACCGTTGACGGTGATCAAGTCACGGATCGCCTGTCCCGCAATCCGCCCGCCGGACTCCTTCTGGCGTTTGTAGTGCTCGGTGATCCGATCGACGACGTCATATTTCTTCTCGTCATCGCAATGCGGCGACATCGTCGGCGAGCTCCAGGTCTTCGGCAGTGCATCGCGGAGATCCGCAACCGACTTACCCGGACTGCGGTCGAGCATGTCGCAGACGGCGAGAGCGGAGACGAGGCCATCATCGTAGCCGCGTCCGAGCGGCGCGTTGAAGAAGAAGTGACCGGATTTTTCGAAGCCGACGAGCGTCTTGTTCTCGAAATTGAAGCGCTTGATGTAGCTGTGGCCGGTCTTCCAGTAGGTCGTCGTCGCGCCATTGGCTATGAGCACGGGGTCGGTCGTAAAGAGGCCCGTTGACTTCACGTCAACGACGAATTTCGCATTCTTGTGAATCGACGAGACATCGCGTGCGAGCATCACGCCGACCTTGTCGGCAAATATTTCGTGCCCGTCGTTCGCGACCACGCCGCAGCGGTCGCCGTCGCCATCGAAAGCAAGGCCGACATCGGCACCGGTCTCGAGCACCTTCGCTGATACCGCGTGCAGCATCTTCATGTCTTCAGGGTTCGGATTGTGGTTCGGGAATGAATGATCGAGGTCCGTGTTGAGCGGAATGACCTCGCAGCCGACGGCGGCAAGGACTTGCGGCGCGAAGGCGCCAGCTGTCCCGTTGCCGCAAGCTGCTACAACTTTCAAACGGCGCTTCAACTTCGGCCGGTTGGTCAACGATTTGATGTAGCGTTCGGCCATGTCGGGCACGAAAATGTAGCGACCGCCAGCCTTCACCTCGA
The DNA here is from genome assembly GCA_963833715.1 of uncultured Alphaproteobacteria bacterium. GTDB lineage: Bacteria > Pseudomonadota > Alphaproteobacteria > Rhizobiales > Hyphomicrobiaceae > Hyphomicrobium_B. Next base: position 130,401 of record CAWHZB010000010.1, on the reverse strand, counting down.
AGCTGCCATCGAGGACGATCTGCTTCAGCTCCAGCATGTCGTCGGGCCCGAACGTCAGCGGACGCGAAAGACCCATCTTGATGCCGGTCCAGCCATTGTCGTTATGGCTCGCCGTAACCATCGCCACGCCTTCGACGTCGAGGTCGAACTGCGCAAAGTAGGCCATCGGCGAAAGAGCGAGGCCGATGTCATGAACTTCGCAGCCGCCGGCGAGAAGCCCGGTCATCAAGGCTTGCTTCACGGCGGCGGAATACCAGCGGTAGTCGTGACCGACGACAATGCGCTTTGGCACACCGCGCCGCGCAAAGAGCGTGGCCATGCCGAGGCCAACGGCATTGAGCCCCATCAGGTTGATTTCGTCCGGAAAGAGCCAGCGCGCGTCGTATTCGCGAAACCCCATCGGCTTGACGAGCGGGAGGCGCTCGAAGTCGGCAGTATTCGGCTTTAGGTCGGCACGTGGCTTCGGCAGCATGAAATCCTCCTCCAACGTCGTATCTAAGCTACCGCAGGCAGCTTGCGCGGCCAACGTCTGCTTTCAAGTTGCGGACGTATCGGCAATGTTATGGCAGAAACGCGAATGGCTACTCTTGAAGCACCAGCATCCCGGCGCGCATTTCGACGCGGGTCAGCCGTTTCAAGAACGACATGCCGAGCAGCGTGCGTTCCGACGCACCCCGCGCCGAGACGACGGCGGGCACATTGCGCACCGTGATCTCGCCGATGCTGATTCGCGAAATCGTGACCGGCGCGACCCGCGTCGATCCGTTGGCGGTCTGAGCCACGCTCGTGAAGTCTGAGGGCTTGATGAAGAGCCCGACGCTCTTTGCATCTTCATAAGTCAGCGCCACGAGAGAGGCGCCCGTGTCCACCATCACGTCGATGGAACGGCCGTCGATCTGGGCTTGCGTCAGGAAGTGCCCATACGCTCCGGCGGCTATCGAAACCGTTCCGGGCGAGCCGGCGTCGGCTTCCACTTCGTCGAGTACCGGCTCTTGAACCTTGGCCTCCGGGCCAGCGTGCGACAAGCCGGTCTCGGCGATCGCGTACCTCGCGACCGACGTAAAGACGCCAGGGTGGCTCAGCGAATAGGCAAGTCCCGCGGCGCCGACTGCTGCCAATGCGACAGACGCAAAAAGACTGACGGTAGCCGACGACATCTCGCTAACTCGTTCCCGAGATATGGCGGCGCCGGTGACGTGGGCGCCACTTACTGCCGGAGCGTCACGAAGTCTCCGGTGACTACATAAGACCGCAAACGTCTTAAAAAACTCATACCGAGCAAGCTTTCGTTAAGAGTTCCCGGTTTTGCAACGAGGGCTTCGACGTCTTCGATTATGAGCGGACCGACGCGCACAGATTTCAAGCGGGCAGCGGCAAGGTAGCTCGTGCCATTTGCGGTTTTGAGCGGCGTATCGAACGTAAGATTGCTCATGTCGATGCCGGCCTTTTCCGCGTCCGACTGGCGCAGCACGACGGTCGCCGCGCCGCTGTCGATCAGCATCGCCATGGCCTCTCCGTTCACCTCGGAATTTGCGACGAAAGCTCCGTCGGCACCACGACGGATGCGCACCGATGCGGGTGCATTGCGTGCCAGCGCATCCGGCTCGTCGCCGGAGGATGACAAAAAGTTTGCAATAAGCGCCGGCCGGTTGGAGTGCAGGGTTTGCACGCCGACCCCCAAGATCGTAATGGCGATGATCACGATCAGCACGCGCCTGAAGCGCCGCTCGCCGTCGCCTCCGTGGAGCGTCGCTAGGTAAAGAATAACCAACACGCCGATCACTCCGACTGCAATCGGCCAGCCGGACAACATTTCGAGGTTGAGGCTGCCGGACTCGACAGCCAGCAGAAGTCCGCCGAAGGCCGCAATCACGAGCAGCAGCAAGAAGAACATTGTTATCTCACGCTATCGCGTACCGGCGGAGCGGTAAGGGGTATCTGAGCCGTAAAGGGCGGGGGTTCGCATCCGAGGCTGACGCGTCGGGCGTGGAGCGGGGTCCCGGTGTCGCTCCTGGCCAAGCGGCTGCAGCGGAGCGATGGCGTTGAGGACTCGCTGGCGCGGCAGCGTCACCGTCACCTCCGTACCCTTGCGCAACTCCGACTTGAGATCGAATGTACCCCCTTGCAGGTGGATCAGATTCTGCACGATCGGCAACCCAAGCCCGGTGCCGCCCTCTGCCGTCTCGTGCGCAAGCGATCCTTGCCCGAACGCCTGCAGAACCCGTGGAATTTCTTCTTTCGGAATGCCGGGCCCGGTATCGGAAACGGTCATGAACTGTCCGCCGTCTAGGGTATGTCCGACAGTAAGCGTGATGCGGCCGCCCTTCGGCGTGAACTTCAGCGCATTCGACAGGAGGTTGAGACAAATCTGACGCATGGCGCGCGGGTCGGCCCACACGTGCGGCAGATCCGGTGCGAAGTCCTCGACGATTTGCAGCGCCTTGGCGTCGGCCTTGATTTTTACGAGACGCTCACATTCTTCCGCGATGTCCGTGAGGCTGACCGTCTCTTCATGCAAATCGTAGCGTCCGGCCTCGATGCGCGACAGATCGAGAATCTCGTTGATGATGCACAACAGATGGTCGCCGCTCGAATAAATATTTTGGGCATACTCGCGATAGGTGTCGCTGCCTATCGGTCCAAGCAGCTCCTTTTCCATCACCTCTGAAAAGCCCATGATCGCGTTGAGCGGCGTTCTGAGTTCGTGGCTCATCGTTGCAAGAAAACGGGACTTGGCCTTGTTGGCGGCTTCCGCACGCCGGCGCGCCTCGTCCGAGATCGCGCTTGCTTCCGCGAGCTCCGAGATAAGGCCGTCCTTTTCGGCGCGATATTCGACCATCGCCAACGCGGTCGAATGCAGACCCCGGGCGAGATAGACGAAAAAGACGTGGATGCCGATCGCCATCGACGCGAGCGCGAAGTAAAACGGATCGCCGAGCGTGAAGAGCCGGCCCGCCACCGCGACCGTCATCGGCACGGTGCCTGCGAGGAAGACGCGCGGCAGGGTCGAGGCAAACGTCATGCGTATCGCGAGCACGACCATCAGGGTCGCGAAAATGAAGACGTGCGATGAGAAGGTCGCCGGCGATGCATGCGCCGGTGCCATCGTCATGCCGATCAGTGCGAAGGCTGCCAGCGCAAAACCGTTGCCGAGTTCGATCCTGATGAAATGGCGGCGCCACTGGCCGACGTTGACGTCGGAACGCGGAATCGACAGCAGGCGACGGCATTGGTCGAGCATGTAGACGCGTGCGATCGAGACGATCGCAATCCACATCGTGGCTTCGATAAATGAAGCCCAGAACATCGAAGTGATGTAGAAGATGAAGCACAACGCGGGCATGGCGAAGGGCGCGCTCGTTTCGTTGCGCGCAAACATCGTCAGCAGTTCGTATTCGAATTCCGGTTTGTGCGTGGTGCCGTGGGTCAACCGGTCGCGAAAGGATTTGAGCTCGTCGTCGGGACGGCTACGGCCTGTTGGCCGCAGCGGCCGTTTGACAGCCGATCCGACGCTGTCGGCATTGTCGTCCATACCGCGAGCCGCTATCCCGTCCACTAAAGTCTCGCCGATCCAAAGCGGAACGGCTTCGGGTAAAGTGGCCGCAATTCGTTAAGGGAAGGCTTAAGGCCCCACTCATTTTTTGAAAGAGTGCGAGATGCAATTAAAGGGTCTCAGGGCTGGGACGGCCGAAAACCGCCCCAAAGAAGGGTGGCGGCACCGCGAGCCACGCGAAAGCACGGCTGCAACCCTCGTGAGGTAAGCAGCGGATTATCGAAACGCCTCCAAATCCAAGGCGCGTCGGGATCTTTCTCGCCGAAAAGGGCATCGAGGTGCCGCGGGAGGAGCGCGACTTGATGGCCGGCGACCTGAAAAGCGATGACTATTCCAAGCTCAATCCCTGGCAGCGTGTGCCTATCCTTGTGCTCGACGACGGCCGCGTGATCGCCGAATCCGTCGCGATCTGCCGCTACTTCGAGGAGGTCAGCCCGGAGCCAGCGCTTTTCGGCACCGGCAGCGTTGGCAAGGCCGAAGTTGAGATGTGGAACCGACGCGTCGAATTTGGCCTTTTCGACGCGGTTGCAAGTGTTTTCAGGCATCTGCATCCCAAAATGGCGCATCTCGAGGTGCCGCAGATCGAGGCGTGGGGCCAATTGAACAGGGAAAAGCTGAAGGTCGAGTTGGCCCGCCTCGATAGCCGGCTGGCGGAAAGCCGATTTATTTCAGGCGCCGATTATTCGATTGCCGACATTACCGCGCTCGTCGCAATCGATTTCATGAAGCCGGCGGAGCTCGGTACGCCCGATACGTTCGAGAACGTCCTCCGTTGGCACCGGGAAGTTTCGGCCCGGCCGAGCGCTGGGGCGGGACTAAAGATCAGTCCCCGTTCGGGTGCTTCGAGTGCTACGTCAGCTTCCGCTGGCAGGTCGGATTGATCGATCTCGCATCCGGCCACTCCTGCGTGCGGGCAACGCCGGATCGCAATCACGATTCTACGACCGCCGAAAAAAAATACTAATTGTTCGATTGACACTCCAAAACTAGAAAATATTATTTTCGAAAACGCCGATTTATGCAAAATCATGTTTTATACATAGAGAGCAAAATTATGTTGGACGAGATGGACATAAAAATCCTGCGCCTTCTGCAGGAGGATTGCACCCGGCCTGTCGCGGACATCGGCAAAGAGGTCGGGCTTTCTACGACGCCATGCTGGCGGCGTGTGCAGAAGCTGGAAGAGTCTGGCGTCATCCAACGCCGCGTCGCGATCCTCGATGCGCATCAAGTCAACGCCGGCGTCACGATTTTCGTGTCCATAAAGACGGACAAGCATTCGCTGGCGTGGCTCGAAAAATTTCACAGCGTCGTCGCCGACTTTCCCGAAGTCGTCGAGTTCTACCGCATGTCCGGCGAGATCGATTACCTGCTACGCGTCGCAGTCCCCGACATCGCCGCCTACGATGCCTTTTACAAGAAGCTCATCTCGCGCATTGACATCGCCAAAGTGTCGTCGGCTTTCGCAATGGAGCAGATCAAATACACGACGGCGCTGCCATTGCAGTTCGCGCTGGTGGGTAGCACGAGCAAGCACGAAAGGGCGGAAGCCTGAGAGGACGAAATCTCAAGTGCTCGGAATGCGCTTAAGACGGGCTATGAGGCTCGACGTGTCCCAGCGATTGCCGCCAAGAGCCTGCACCTCTCTGTAGAAGTCGTTGATCAGCCGCGCGACCGTGAGGTCGGCACCGTTCGAAGCCGCCTCATCGAGACAGATCGCCAGGTCCTTGCGCATCCAATCAACGGCGAAGCCGAAGTCGAACTTGCGGTCGTGCATGGTCCGCCAGCGGTTCTCCATCTGCCACGATTGCGCGGCGCCCTTTGAGATCGTCGCGATCAACGCCTCGATGTCGAGGCCGGCGCATTCGCCGAAATGGATCGCTTCGGCGAGACCCTGAATGACGCCGGCGACTGCAATCTGATTGGCCATTTTCGCAAGCTGGCCCGATCCCGCTGGCCCCATGCGGCGGATACTGCCAGCATAACTTTTAATCAGCGGCTCGGCACGCGCGAATGCGGCCTCATCGCCGCCCGCCATTACGGTTAAAGAGCCCGCTTCCGCTCCCGCCTGTCCGCCCGACACGGGGCAATCGAGAAAATCTAGCCCGTGCTGGCCCGCGGCTGCGGCAAGCTCGCGGGCAACGTTGGCCGAGGTCGTCGTATGATCGATGAAGAGAGCGCCTGGGCGCATCGTTGAGAATGCTCCGTCTGGCCCGACCGTGATGCTGCGCACGTCATCGTCGTTGCCGACGCAGGCGAACACGGCGTCGCAATCGCGTGCAGCCTCAGCTGTGCTGGCCGCGACCCTGCCGCCGAATTCGGCGCACCATTTCTCGGCCTTAGCGGGCGAGCGATTGTAAACGCGGAGATCGTTGCCGCCGCGGACCTTGAGGTGCCCGGCCATCGGATAGCCCATGACGCCAAGGCCGAGCCACGCCACGTTCGCCATCTCGCGAATTCCTCCAACGACTTCGGACTATAAGGGGCCGGAAAACTGCGCCGCTTATACATGCCTTACGGCGATCTATTAGTGCGGCCAAAAGAACAAGCCGAGAGCAGCGGCGGCTGGCTCTCGGCAAATACGCGTCACTCAATTGCTGAATTGGACCCGTTCAGCGCCCCTAGAACCTTGAGCCGACCTCCACGTCGACATCCACACTCGGGCGCGCCTCTTCGACGTATAGATCGTCATCGTCCGGGTCGTCACCGCGCTAACCGTAGCGCACGTCATCATCCTCATCGACTTCATCCGAAGGACGGATGGAATAGTCGCGGTAAGCATAGCCACGGCGATATTCGGTGTAGCTGCTGTAATTCTCGCCATCCAAGTCGGCAGCGTTTGCAATCGTCGGTGCCGCGCCGGCGAACATTGCCGTCGCAGCAAAGGCGGTTATCAGTGGCAGACGGAACATGGAATATCTCCGTGAAATTGATATTGTAGGACGTCGCGTTCGAACACGCCGTGCATATGTAACCGCGGCGCAAGCCTAAAGTTCACAGCGGTGTTCATCGAACGTCAGGTGCCGTCGACATGACCGAAATGGAAACGCCCGCCAAACTCGCGCCGCTTTCCGTGTCGTATGGCGACATCGTTCGGGCCGCCGCGGCGATACGCGGCTCGGTCATAAAGACGCGCTTCGAGCCAAGCCGCACGTTGACTGAACTTCTCGGCGCCGAGATCTGGCTGAAATTCGAAAATCAGCAGTTCACAGCCTCCTACAAGGAACGCGGCGCGCTGAACAAACTGCTGTCGCTCTCTGATGCCGAGAAGGCCAACGGCGTCATCGCGATGTCAGCCGGCAATCACGCACAAGGCGTCGCCTATCACGCGCATCGGCTCTCCATTCCGGCAACGATCGTAATGCCCGCATCGACGCCGACGATCAAAGTCGAAAATACGCGCAGCCACGGGGCCAACGTGATCCTCGAAGGCCAATCGCTCGAAGATGCGTTCGCCTTTGCAGTCCGCCATGGGGCGGAACATAACATGACGTTCGTCCATCCCTACGATGATCCTCAGATCATTGCCGGCCAGGGCACCGTCGCGCTCGAGATGCTGAATGATGCCCCCGATCTCGATGTGCTGATCGTGCCGATCGGTGGTGGCGGTCTGATTTCGGGGATGGCCGTCGCAGCCAAGGCGATCAATCCCAAGATCAAGATTATCGGCGTCCAAGCTGAGCTCTACCCGTCGATGCTGAACGCGGTAAAACGCGCGTCCCTCCCGATTGGCGGCGACACGCTTGCCGAAGGCATAGCGGTCACGTCATCGGGGGATCTCACCCGGCCTATAATCGAGACGCTGGTCGACGAAATCCTGCTTGTCTCCGAAGCCAGCCTTGAGCGCGCCGTCTCTCTCTTGATCACGATCGAAAAGACGGTCGTCGAAGGCGCAGGTGCAGCCGGTCTCGCGGCGCTGATCGGGAACCACCGTCTCTATAAAGGTCGCAAAGTTGGCTTGGTGCTTTGCGGCGGCAATATCGACACTCGGCTGCTGGCAAGTGTGTTGACGCGAGAGCTGGCGCGCGACGGGCGCTTATCGCGCCTTGCGATAGACATACCGGATCGCCCGGGCCAGCTCGCAAAGGTAGCCAGCATGATTGGCGGGGCGGGTGCCAACATTGTTGAGGTTTATCATCAGCGCGTCTTCACCGATGTGCCGGCCAAGGGGACAGAACTCAACCTCGTCATCGAAACACGCGACCGGTCGCACCTCGAAAAGGTCGTAGCCGGCCTCAGGGCAGGGGGTTACGCCGTAACGGTCAAAAGTTCTGGAGGCCCAATCTGAGTGGGGGTGACTGCCGGGCACGCTCAAGAAAAAAGGCCTTACGCAATTTGCGCAAGGCCAAGTAGATCGGAGCGGAATCGTCTAGGGAAGTCGGATCAGGTACGGGGAAAGCTTGCAAACAAAGGCACTACTTTGGACAGGGAAGAGCCGGCGAGCGGCACGTCAGTTTGCCGCTCAATGGGATGTGCTACCGCTAGCGTGGCGAGCAGGACCGCCCGTCACTAGGAAACAGACCGCCATGCCAACTCAAGCCATTGAAGTAAGTTTCTTGTAACCGATTTCGGGGTCATCGTCGATTTCGAACTCTGCCCATAACTAACGCTGACCTCGCCGGATTAACGAAGTCTTCATACCCGTTAACGGGCCGCGCAGAGCTGTGACGATTATGCGGCGACGCCGATGCCTTTCAGGCGGCTGAATTCCAGATCGACGAGAGATTTGTAGGCGCCTGCCTTGCTGAGCAGGGTTTCAGGCTGGCCGTCCTGCACGACCTGACCGTTCTGGACGACCATGATCCGATCGAAGCTTCGAAGCGTGGAAAGGCGATGGGCGATCGCTATGACCGTTCTGCCGCGCATCAGCGTCGTCAGAGCTTCCCGAATCAATTCTTCCGAGTGGGAGTTGAGTGCCGACGTCGCTTCGTCGAGCAGCAGAATCGGCGCGTCCTTCAAGAACGCGCGCGCAATTGCGATCCGCTGCCTCTGGCCGCCGGACAACTTTGCACCACGATCGCCAACGATCGTGTCGAGCCCGTCCGGCAGCTGCTTGATGAACCCGAGGCACCGCGCCATCTCGACGGCATTCCATACTTCTTCGTCGCTCGCGCCCGGACGGCCATAGCAAATGTTGTCCCGTAGGGTTCGGTGAAAGAGCGTTACGTCCTGCGGAACCACAGCAATGGCCTTGCGCAACGTGTCCTCGGTCACATCCTTGCTGTCTTGCCCGTCGATCAAGATCGCTCCGGATTGCGCGTCATAAAAACGTTGCATCAAAGAAAAGATAGTCGATTTCCCGGCTCCGGACGGGCCGATGATACCGACCCGTTCTCCAGGCTCTATTTTAAAGCTCATCGATGTGAGGACGGGTCCGCCGCTTGGATAGGCGAAGCCTACGTCGCGGAATTCGACGGAGCCACGCGTGGCGGCAAGCCTGCGCGCTCGGGGATGCTCAACGAGTTCATGCGGCACCAGGAGCGTGCGGAGCGCTTCGGAAAGACGCGACCAATGTTGCGTGACGTCGACCAAGGCAACGGCCAGGTCGCGCGTGGCAGAAAGGATCGATAAACCGAGTGTGCAAACCAGCACGACATCGCCCGCGGTCGCATATCCCGCCTGCCAAAGGGAAATCGCCCAAGCAATAACGGCGGTCGTCAGTATCGCTGTCGTCGCCGCGTGAAAAATGCGAAGGCGCTCGAGGAAATACAGGCTCTGCTTGCGGGCTCGCATTTCCTTGTTGATGACGCCGGCGAGCCGCAAATGTTCGCTTCTGAGACGGCCGAAAGCCTTCACCACAGTCATGTTGGAAACGACGTCGATCATGTCGCCGTCGACGCCCGCCGCGTTGCTGGCGTAAGCGTAGTGGAGGGGAGTGCCGCCGGCGGCCCAGCGAAACATGACGAAAACGACGAACGCCGCGACGGCGGTCAAGCTCAACGCCATCGGGATGCTGACGGTCGCAAGATAAAGGATCGAGACGAGGGTAGCGATTAGTGGCGGCATCGCATTGAACGTCACCATCGTCTCGGTCGTGTAGAGGGCATTTGCAGTCGAAGTAATTCTGCTGGTGAGGGCTCCCGGAGACTGGATGCTGAAGAAGCTCGGTGCATGACCGGTCAGGTGCCTGAAGAGCTTGCGGCGTACGCTGCCGGATACATTAACGAACGTCGAATGCCCCAGCCAGGCCGCAAGCCGCCAAAATGCGTTATCAGCCGCAATCAGCGTTATCAGGATTGCGAATGCCATCCAAATGCTTGCGCGGCGTGCCGGATCCGACAGAGCGTCGACCAGGTATTTGACACCGTATTGTGTTGAGACGGAGCAGGTAACGGCGCCGACAACGGCGAGGGCTATCGTGACATGACTCCAAAGATAGCTTCCGAGTATTTTGCTTATGAAGTGGTAAGGGCGATTAGAGAATGTCGACAGGTCGCTCATGCATCCATCCCGTCATTGTGCGGACAAGTCTGTGTTGGTAACTCATGGTTCCAACATCGGTTCGCCCAGTCCGTGCCGCGATTCGTCGCGCCCGCTTTCTGCTCGTAAAAGTGTAATCGCCCTCGGCACTTGGTGCGGACGTGGACAAAGTTTAAGCAAGCTGGCGAAGCAGGAAGCAGCGTCGTTGGCGGCACCGCGGGATTATGACATTTCGCCCCGCCGTTCGATCCGTCCATGCGGCCTAGGCTTGCCGGTGAAGCGCCACTATGGTGCCGCCGGTCCGCCTAGCCGACGACTTGCGGACCAAGTGGGGGCATAGATCGAACTTGTGGCGCGGCATTACGACACGAAAGCTCAGGCCGGTATGGTCGGCCGTTTTCTGGCTCGCCTGGTTGGGCCCGGTTAACTTTTGCCACGCCGCTGAAACATCCGTCGCGCCAGCCGCCGCCACGGCCCAAACCGCTGACGCCGCAACCGGTGCGGCTGTAGGCTTGCCGCCGCGCCTCGACGAGCCACGCGCCGCGAAGGCCTATAGCGTCTTCGAAACATATTGCGCCCGTTGCCACCAAACCGGGCGCCTGGAAACTCCGCTCGCCTCCGGAGAGCTTGCCAACATTCTGTCCATCGGCGAGCTGGCGCGCGATCCGGTACTCGTGAGACCCGGACTACCCGACGCCTCGCGGCTTTATGATGTGCTAGAGACGCGTCATTCTCCTCTCGACGTGTTCTCCGGCTCGGCCGGCGGTTCGGAACCGGGCCCGGACGATATCGAAAGCGTCCGCGGCTGGATCAGGGACTTGAAACCTGCCGCGCAGGCCTGTGCCTTGCGTCAGACGGTGCGCCCGGCCGACGTCGATAAAATGATGCGTGACGCCCAGCATCTCGAGCGCGACCAGGGGCAAGATGTGCGTTTTATTTCGCTGGTTCACCTCTACAACGCCTGCGCAACACCGCAGGAAATGGCGGGCTACGCGCAAGCCCTGAACAAACTAATGAATAGTCTGTCAGGGGCGGCAGAGCCGGTGAAGCTGGCATCGCTGGATACCGCCGGCACAGTGCTGTCGTTTCGGCTCGAGCAGTTCGGTTGGGACGCAAAACACTGGAACTTGATTGAGCGCGCTTACCCGCCGGCGCTCGTCCATGCCGTGGCCGACGACATTGCCCGCGTTGCCGGCACAAAGGTCGCGATCGTCAACGGGGATTGGCTAGCTGCCGCCGCCGCCGAGGCACCCCTTTATTATGACCTTCTCGGAATTCCGGGCACGCTTTCCGAACTCGCCAAAATGAACGCTGCGGACATCGATCGGAATATTAAATCCTCCGTGGCGCGCCGGATTGCGCTCAAAACAAGCTCCGTGACGCGCGCCAACCGTCTGATCGAATGCCATCCCGGAGACCGTGGCGGCTTTTGGCTCGTCTACGACTTCGCAACCAACACGGGGCAGCAGGACATCTTCGAGCATCCCCAGGGCCCAAAATCGGCGACGACGGATAGGTCTCCTTTCAAGCCGGATGAGGTTCGCGCCCTGTTCGCGCTCCCAAACGGATTTTATGCCTTCGCGCTGTTCGACGCCGCCGGCAATCGTATTGATCGCGCTCTTCCCGGTCTCGAAAGGCCGTATGCAGGCGTCGAAGCCGACGCGCTCGAGCCGGTGACGACGGCGGGCGCAAAGTGTTTCGCATGTCACACCGCCGGCCCCGTCAGGGCACGAGATGACTTCAGAGCCGCGGTTTCGGCCGACGCAACGGCTCCGCCAAACCCTGGCCGCGCGGCAGTGCTGCCGCTTTTCGCCGACGATAGCGAAAATGCCTTGCTGATGATCGGGGCCGAAGATCGCTATCGCCTGGCCGCAAAATCGGTGGGCGTCGATCTCGATTTGCGCATCCGCGGCGAAGAACTGGTTTCAGGCCTGGCGCGCCTTTATCGCGAGGACGCGGACTTCGAAGCGGCACTCGGCGAAACGGGGCTCGATCGTCAGGAGTTTTTGACGAAGCTGACGGACGCCACGGGGGCGGCGGCGCCGCTGGCGCGACGGCTTCTGCACGGCGTGTTACCGCGAGCTGAACTCGAGCGGCTGTTTTCGTTACTCAAAGGGATTGACGTTCCGAGCCCAAGCGTCTTCGGCGGTTTTCTGCGGGACGTGAAGTCCGAGATCGGGCTCAGCATGTGGATCGACAAGCCGCGTCCCGCTCCTGGCGATCTGGTCACGATCAAGGCTGAAGCGGACAATAGCTGTTATCTGACCGTGATCAGTGTCGATACGGCGGGTGTCGCTACCGTTCTCTTTCCAAACGATTTCAAGCAGGACAACCTGGTTTCGGCAGGCCAGCCGGTCAGCATCCCAAGCGCCAATGCGCCGTTTCAGCTTCGCTATAAGGCGGAAGGAAGCGAGACGATCCTCGGGCGCTGTTCGACAAGCTCGACGCCGCCGGTCGGCATCGAGCACGACTTCCAACACCAGCGCTTCACGGTGCTCGGCAACTGGGAAAATTTTATCGAAGATACGCTCGTCACGGAGTCAGACCTGCGGAACAATCCCGAGAAGGCCGAGCGTGCGCGTATCGCGCAAACCGGGGCGCTGCGACGGCGGCGGGAACGCGGTGAACGCATCGATCCGGTACGGCCGAATGTCTCGAGCGAGAAGGCGCTGCGCGACGGACGCGCGGTTCTCGTGCTCGGGAGGAGCTAGGGGATTTCTGAGCGTCCGAAGGCCAGAACCGCCCTGCCGACGATCGATGCAGGCGCGAGGATGGATTCTGCGGCGGTGTCGCAATAGTGTTAAGCAAGCCGTTCATCAGCTTTTTGCCGCCGGCTTCATCGGCTGCGCGCGCAGGAAGCTGAAATGATTGCGTGCGCGTCCACTCGCACTCGCCTTTACGCTAGAATCTAGCGAGATGCGAAGCGCTTGACTGGTTAAGGGCTTTACAGAGGGGGACACGCCTCCTAAATGCACGCGCCTATCGATCTGTCTCGGGCAGAGGGCCGGCGTTGCCGCGCACCGACTTGCTTCCCCAGGAGAAATCTTCGCGATGGAGAAATTCGCAACTGCCCTCGAGATGGTCACGGAACTGAAGCCGGACGGCCCGGTCTTCGCTGCGCGTCCGCATGCGGCAGGCCGCGCTGCCCGCTGGTTCATCAAGAATTTCCCGGGTGAGGTCGCTTACGCCTACAAGGCCAATAGCTCTGTGTTTCTGCTCGGCGCGCTTTACGGCGCCGGCATCACCCAGTTCGACGTTGCGTCCGTCGCGGAGCTCGAGGACGCGGCGACAATTCCGGGCGTCAGACTGCATTTCATGCACCCCGTTAAATCGCGTCTCGCTATCCGCAAGGCCTATTTCGACTACGACATCAAGTGCTTCGCCCTCGACACTGAGGACGAACTGCAGAAGATCGTCGAGGAGACGGAAGGCGCCAAGGATCTAGAACTCTTCGTGCGCCTGGCGGTTTCGGCGAAGAACAGCCGGGTGCCGCTCGAGCACAAGTTCGGCATTACGGGTCAGAAGGCGCAGCGTCTGCTGGTCAAGACTCGCCAGGTCGCCGACGAACTCGGCATCACGTTTCACGTCGGCTCTCAGACGACGACGCCCGATGCCTACGCAATGGCGTTCGACGAAGTCAAGAAGCACATCGTCAAGGCCGGCGTGGTCGTCGATGCGATCGACATCGGCGGCGGATTTCCGTCGCGCTATACCGATAGCGTTCCGGCGCGGCTTTCCGACTTCATCGATGTCATCAAGGCGTCGATGGCGAAGATGCCGGTCACCGAGCATTGCCGGCTCATCTGCGAACCAGGGCGGGCGCTGGTTGCCGAGGCCGAGAGCCTCATCGTCAAGGTCGACCTGCGCAAGGGCAATCAACTATTCATCAATGACGGCGGCTACGGCGCGCTGTTCGATGCCGCGCATCTGGGCTTCGTCTTTCCCGTCCGGCTGATCCGCGACGGTTCCGATCCGAACGAGGCGCTCGAGCCGTTTGAGTTCTGGGGCCCGACGTGCGACTCGATCGATTACATGAAAGGGCCGTTTATGCTGCCGGCCTCGGTTCGAGAAGGCGATTACATCGAGATCGGTAACGTTGGCGCCTACAGCCGTGCGATGGCCACGCGTTTCAACGGGTACGGTCAATACACCGACGTCATCCTGCAAGACGAGCCGACCTATTCGATTTACACGGAAGAGCTGGAGCCTGTGGCGCGCAACGCCTGAGATTGCGTCCAAGCGTCCAGACAAAAGAGTTGCGGCTTTGGATGGCCGGGTCAAGCCCGGCCAATGACGTTAGTTCGACGGCTTTGCGACGGCGACGAGAACCGCGTCGGCGCGAAAGTTTTCCGGAAACAATCGCTTCAGGTTTTCTACCTTCGGCAAATCGTTGATGACGATGTACGGATACGTCGGATTGAGAGCCAGGAAGTTCTGATGATAGTCCTCGGCGGCATAGAAGCTCCGGCCGGGCTCAACGGTCGTCACGATCGGCTTTGAAAATGCGTGGGCCGCGTTGAGTTGTGCGATGTAGGCAGTCGCGATCTTCGCTTGCTCTGAGTTAGTTGGGAAAATCGTCGAGCGGTATTGGGTGCCGGTATCCGGCCCCTGGCGGTTGAGTTCCGTCGGATCGAGGGCGACGGAAAAGTAAATCTGCAACAGACGCCCGTAGCTGATCTTGCTGGGATCGAATGTGACGCGAACGGATTCCGCGTGTCCCGTCCGGCCGGTACCAACGATCCGGTATTTTGCCGTCCCTTCATTACCCCCGGCGTACCCCGACACGGCGTTCGTTACGCCCGTGACGTGCTGGAAAACGCCCTGAACACCCCAAAAGCATCCACCGGCGAGCACCGCTGTTTCGAGGCCGGCTTTTTGACCCGCCGGCTGGTCGAGGGCGGGAAGAGGCACGACGCGCGCATCATCGGCTGAAAGCTGCGAAACACTGAAAGCCGCCGCTGAGAACAGAGCTGCCGCGGCGAGAAAAGAATTTCGGAGCAACCTCGGTTTTGCCTGTAGTGATTGCGATGGGCCTGACGGCATGGTTTCGCTCCATTTGGCCAAAGTTTCGCTGGCACACCTGACCGATACGTTGGAGCCGGCAAAAACGTTACGGCCTGGCAGCGTGGCGGCCGGGGCAAGTCTATCGCGTCTTGCGGACGATCGCGTCGATGACGATGTCGACATCGTCACCGACCATCAACGAGTAGGACGTCATGTTGAAAGCGCTCCGCTGGATGCGGGCCGTGGCCACGAATTGTTTCGCGCCCGGGCTCCACTCGAGCGCCGGGTCGTCATGCGGCTTGAGGGACACTTGGAGCGTGATCGGATTTGTTATGCCGTTCACGGTAATATCGCCGGTCATTTCCGCCGTGTGCGGTGCCTGTCGGTCTGACGGCTTGGCTTTTGAATGTGATTTCAGGTTGGGCGACGGCGTTGAAGAAGTCACTGCTCTTCAGTACATCGTCCCAGATCGGCTAGGCCGGTTTCGAGACTTGCGGTTGCCACCACCGCTAAGACTTGGGTGCGCTCCGGTGCGGCTTCGTCGAACTGCAGCGTGCCACTAACCCGAGTGAACCGGCCCTGCTGTTTTGCCAAGCCGATTTGATAAGCAAAGCGCACCTCGGTGCGCTTACCGTCGAAAACGTAGCCTTCGGCTCGGGCGGCCTGGCTGACAAGTGCCGAAAGTACCAGCGCCGTTCCAACCAGCTTGGCGCGCGCTCGATTTGCCATCGGTGTCCCTCTGCACGAGTTCGAGGGAAGATGCAGAGCCCGCCTGCCGATCGAGCGCTGTTACACAGCGAACAGCGCGACAGGAAACGAGCCGATCCATCTCATGTGATCAACTCTGAAATCCAATGTCGTTGAAATTAGGATTGGCTGCGCTTCCAGGCGTCGTAGATCGCGCCTGGAGCTCTATTCAGGCGGCTAGCTTCCGCCACCAGATGTGCGAGCTGCTTTTTGAGGGCTCGCCCATCGATTTGATCAAGCGAATAGCCTTCATTCGCTAGAGTGCGCCGAAGGTGCTGTACGGTATTCACCGTGCCTGATCTGGCGAGCTCGATCGCACGCTCCAACGAATTTAGCTGCCCGCCGGCACCGTTGCCGGTTTCGCGATACGACCTTCCAAATAAGGGCCCCAAGGACGATGCCCGCGGCGCCCGCGACGAGAAGCGTTGTCAGAGGATGCTCCTCGATCGCGTCTTTTGCGTCTTGAAAAGCCTCTTGCGCACGGTCGGTCAGGCTTGCGTCTTCGCCGGCCACTGCCAAGACGAGCTGAAATCAGATGATGATGACATTGGAGGTCCCATTCACTTAGGGTTGAGCGGAGGAAGTTCTTATGCCGGCTGCTGTCTCAGTTGGTCTGCTCATGACGTACAGACCCGCAGCGATGCTGAGCAACAAAGGCCAGTTTTTCAGCCCGGTTCTGATCATGGCTGGAACAATTACCGGGGCGGCGGAGGAAACAACCGCCATCACTGTTTCATCATCAAAGATCGAGCCTGCGGGTCCGATTTCGCTCTCTGCTTCTGTCTTCAGTGTTTCGTCCGCCGCGGATTCTATTTCTTTTGCTTTCGAGTTGGTCCGCGACCTTAAAACGAGAGCCGCAATGATCCCGAGGACACAAAAGATGCCGGCAACTAATAGATTACCCAACTCCGGGCCATAGGCGTTATTAAGAGTGATCGCTAGGCTCGCTGTCGCAAAGCCTAATGCAATCAAAAAAAGAACAGCAACGATCAGCCGATTGAAGAGGTCGCCAATCGCGTTGTCTACGGTTGCTTCTGCTCGGCGGAATAATCTTGCAAACATCGTTGCCCTCTCCGGACACCTAGTTGAAAATCAGGTGTCACGCCTTCCAAAGGGCGCCAAGAACAAAGCCCATAGCGACAGCCAGGCCCAGCGTCGTCATCGGCTCCTCTTTGAGCGACCGATCAAGTGCACGTCCGAAATTTCCTGCAACCTTTTGAACGTTTGCGCTGGCCTCGGAGCCCTGCTCCATCAGCTGGTTGGCGGTGTCTTCGACTTGAGAAACTGCTTTTCCGATTGCATCGGTAGCCCTCAAACCCAAGTCCACCGCCCTGTCGGCGAGATCATTCGGCAATCGCGTGCCGTCATCGGCTTGATCGTAACGGCTCATAGCGAATACTCCGCGATAGTTCGGCGTCATTGTCCGGATGAGAACGCTGCGAATTGGCAGTTTGTTCCTCAGGCCGGGAGGGGCCCAAATGGCGATCGAACCCTGCTTAAGGCTAGCGCGCAGCCAGATAGCCTTGTCGGTGATCATCGCCATCTCACGCAGCAAACGAACACTGGCGCCCGCGAATTCAAAGCCGTCTGCCGGGCTGTTGAGATCGATCATTTACGACGACGCGCTTTTTAGTCGGACCTAGGACCATGAAGCGAGCAGCGCAGGTCTTCAGGGTGTACGCTGGGCGTAAAAGCGGGGCCGGTCCCACATTTCTCATCCGCCCTTGAAACCTCAAATCTGCCATCCATATACCATCCAGTTGGATGCTAATCGGATGGAAAAGATGCCGGCAGTTGTGCACGATCTGCGTCAAAAAGCGGGTGATACTGAAAAGATTACGCTGAACCTCGGATACGTTGATCTGGGTCAGATCGACCTGATGGTGCACGAAGGCTTTTATTCGAACCGCACGGACTTCATTCGCACAGCCATTCGAAATCAACTCGATCGGCACGCGGAAGTGGTCAGGCAGACCGTAGTCCGCAAAACCTTGGAACTTGGTTTGCGCCATTACAGTCGTGACGATCTGGAGGCCTTACGGGCCTCTTGCACAACCATTGATCTCAACGTCCTCGGCCTAGTCAGCATAGCGGCCGACGTGCCCGCCGAGTTGGCCCGCGCCACCATTTCTTCGGTGTCCGTCTTAGGAGCACTCCACGCCAGCCCCGAGGTCAAGGCAGCTCTGGCGGATCGCATGCAGTAACTGCAGTCGAAAAGTTTTCACCTAACTTTCACCCAGTTGAATGCATCAAGTTTTCCCGACCATAGGAAAATCGAAATGAGCGATCCGCGCTTCGACGACATGATGAAGGCAACGCGTTTGACGCAAGCCGGACGAGTGGAAGAAGCGACCACGCTGCTGCAAAGATTGTTGGGTGTGGCATCGCCACTCCGCGCGTCCTCATCAGAAGGCCGCGCGGCTAACGAGCCTCCGACAATCGACGGCGTGGCGGAGCATATTGAGACAGTATCGGCGAAGGCATCATCGGGTCCGAAATCAGTGCCTTCACATGATACGGCGCCAACGCAAGCGGGGCCATTGCGCAGTGTCTTCCAGCGCCTTCGCTCGCGCAAGCCATCGCCGCCTGCATCTCAAATCATCCCGAGCGTCGGACGTTTCGTTGCCAAATCTTTCAGCAACGAAGCGGGAAGCCGCGCGTACAAACTCTATATTCCGAGTCGTCACAAGGGACGTCGACCGCTGATCGTCATGCTGCACGGATGTCACCAGTCGCCCGACGATTTCGCCGCCGGAACCCGCATGAACTTCGCCGCCGAAAAACATGGGTGTTTCGTCATCTATCCGGAGCAAACCTCTACAGCGAATGTGTCGAAGTGCTGGAATTGGTTCAACATCAGCGATCAGAAGCGAGGCCAAGGCGAGCCGGCCATCATCGCCGGCATCACGCGGCAAGTGATGGTGGATTACAAAATCGATCCCCAACGGGTCTACGTCGCGGGACTGTCCGCGGGCGGTGCAGCCGCGGCCATCGTCGGGGAAGCTTACCCGGATCTATACGCGGCGGTCGGGGTTCATTCGGGCTTGGCTTGCGGTGTCGCTAGCGACATGCCTTCGGCGTTTGAGGCCATGCAGGGGCGGCATCCTGTTCCGGACCATAGCGGCAGACAGCATCGGGTGCCGACGATCGTCTTCCATGGCGATCGGGATTCGACGGTCCATCCGCGCAATGGCGGCGAGGTCATCGCACGGGCTAGAGCGGGTGGCGAATTTCAAACGAAGGTGGAGAAGGGCGACTCGGCCGCCGGGCATTCCTACACGCGTTCCATACTGCGCGATGCAAAGGGCCGCGAGCTGCTCGAAGAGTGGGTCATCCACGGCGGCGGCCATGCCTGGTCCGGAGGAAGTTCCTCCGGGTCTTTTACCGACCAGAAGGGGCCCGACGCGACTAAGGAGATGGTTCGGTTCTTCCTTCAGCACACGCTCGACCCCGCGAAGGCGAAGGGCAAGTGAATTGGCGCGTTCAGAAAGAATGGTGGGCGGGCTTTTCGGTGCTTCCCAGGTGCTTCCCAGCCGGTGCACCGCTACGGCACAACGGAGCGGGTAATGACAAGTCAAAAACTGACAAAGCGCGTCATCGACGCGTAAGACGGGACGTTCTGTTCGCCCGCTGGCCTATGCAGCAATCGCAATCCTGAACTCTCAGCCAAAGAGCAATTGCGAGTTCGTCTTTCCAGCAGAAGATGACAACGAGACTTTTACCAGGGCACTAAGCGTTACTGGGTCAAAGTTGTGAAGCTCGCCAACCTTCCCGGTGTGACGCCGCACACGTTGCGGCACACGATCGGATCGGCGGCCGTGTCGTCAGGAGAGACGCTGGCCATGACGGGAGCTTTGCTCGGGCACGCCAATCAGCAATCGACAAGCATCTATGCCCATATGCAGCAAGATCCCGCTCGCCGCGCCGCTGATCGCGTAGTTGCTCCGATCGCAACAGCGCTGGGAGTGCAGAAGGCGCCTGAAGTTCTGGCTTTAGACAACAGTCGCAAGGATGTTGCGTGAAAGCATCCTAGTTGCTTGCCTATTCAATCTCGCCGCGGGACTGAAGACAGCCATGCTGCAACTAATGGCGACTCCAGCGCTGTTGTAAGGGTTCAGGAAACTGCCGCTGTTGAAACACGGAAAAGTCCGCTCACAGAACGAATCAACCAGGATTCTTCCTCGCGCGAGTCTCAGGCGAATGTTTTCTGGTCCGGAGCGCCTCGCATGTCGTGTCTGCTGGTACTGGCAATGATCGAGGGCGCAGATCCTCGAAACGAGGTGCAAGCGGCCCTCGCCGTTCAAATGGCGCTCACGCATGCCTTCGCCCAGACAGTGCTGCTTCGCGCCGCGAGGGTCGATCAGATCCCCGCAATTCGATAGTGCTAGTAATTCGGCGGTAAAGCTGCTGCGCGCGTTTGCGGTACAAGCCGAAGTGCTCGCAAAGCTGCAACGTGGTGGCGAGCAAGTCGTGAAGGTAGTGCATGTGCACCCGGGCGCGCAGGCGATCGTCGGCAGCGTGATGACTGCAAACGATGGACTTTTAGGCGGGGGAGGGGGCGCGGATGAAGAATGGAACCAACCCCATGCAAAGGCGAAACTGCCAGCCAGTCAGTTTGAGCGCTTGCCCGAAATGCTACGCCAAGACACGGAGCGGCAGCCCCTGCCGCTCGCCGTCGGTCAAGGGTAAGTTACGTTGCCGGATGCATGGCGGGGCAGCCGGGAGCGGAGCCCCGTGCCGCGAGCGGAACGGCGCCTATCGGACAGGCGACTTCACGCGGGAGGCAATTGCGGAGCGGAGGATGATCGCAGTTCTTGTCCTCGAGCTCCGGGCGCTCACTAAGTCTCTCAAGTCGGAAAAATAGGAGTGGTGCGGCGTGGCGCTATGTCGACAGCGCCCACTGTTGCCTACGAGTTCGCACTCATTTTTTGATGTTTGCCGGAACGGGGCTGGTATGGGTCGTGCGGCGGAAGTCTACTCTCGTCCGAAAAGCGGAGCCAGATTTCGGCACAACGAACGTCGGCTTTGGGCCAGTTCCGGAAGTCTGCGGACAGCGTGCAACTCCGCTACGAAATCCGCCTTATACACAAAGCAGACATCGGTGCGAGCGATCCAGAGGATAGCTGCCGAGCCCTTCGCAGTATTGCCGTCTAAGGCAGAGCCCCCGCGTTCTGCCCATGTCGGTGGCTAAATGTCGATCTTCTCAGCGAATTCGATCGCGTCATCGACTTCAATACCGAGATAGCGCATTTGAAACCCACAGGTTGTGACTAGTTGCTCTCGACGCCGAGTTCGCGCGCCGCAGCAGTCAAGCGGCCCTTTGCAGCGGCATCGCCCGCAAACGTTTCGAGGGCTTTCGTCAGTGCGGCTTTTGCAGCATCCTTTTCGCCGAGCGTCATGCGCGAGCGCATCAGACGCAGCCAGCCATCCTCGTCGTTCGGAGAGATCTCGAGCCGCGTGGCGAGCTGGTCGACCATGCCGCGAATCATGCTGTTACGCTCAGTGTCCGATTGGCCCTCTGCAGCTTTGATGTCTTCCGCAGTTGGTGAAGTTTCCGGATCGGACGGCGGAGTTCGGGTGCGCATTCTGCGCCGACTTTGCCTGGTCCAGTGCTTTCTTAATTTCAAGGTCGCTAGGTTCGAGTTTGAGAGCTGTTTCGTAAGCTGTTGCGGCCTCCTCTGGCCTGTCCGTATTGAGGTACGACCATCCGAGCATTTTCCAGCCCTTCACGTCGTTCGGTTGCTTTTCAAGACGTGCGACGAGCTTTGCGATCATCGTATTGACGTCGGGCAACTCGACCGACTCTGGAGCCGGCGGCGTGGCGGCCGTCGACTGACGTTTGGCGTCGATCTCGTCCGCGTACGCACGGAGAGACTCCAATGCTTCTGCGTAGGTGAGCTCTCGTCCGATCCGGATACCATGCCTTGCACGGACGGCGCGTTTGCATGAACGCTCAGATCGAGCGCGCTGCGGGAATTTGCTCTCCTCATCCGCGGGGATACGTGCAAAGCAAGACACGGCGATCACAGCGAGCAGTCCTAAAACAAGACCTGAAGTGCGGTTGCTCGCTGCAACCCACCGCCGTGTGAGCGCCACGAATGGCCGGCGGCCTTGGAATTTTGCACGCAACAGAACGAGAATGGCGGCCAGCAACGTGGCGGCTGTACCGATGGCGACGGATGCATAGAGCTGTGTCATGTCTAATCCTCGTGAACTTTTTGGCAGAGGAATCGGACGCAAATTTAGGCTGCGAGAGGCGGGGCGGCTGGGCCGGCATGCTTCCGTAATAATCGGTGGCGCCAAAACGCAAACAACAGATTTGCGTATAAGCCCACGCGGGCGGTGCGCCAAATCGCTTGCGACGCCGCTGAACGCTATTGGGTCGGGAGCTTCGTGTTCGTGATTGGCGTGATCACGTCATTCACATGATACTTGTGGCACAGGAGACAGTCTTGACGCGCCATGCTGCTGGTGTGGCAGGTCTGGCAGAGATCCTTTTTCACCGCACTGAATTCGGATGCGAAGTTGTGCGGATTGCTCTGCTCGTAGCTCTTCAGATAAGGCCGGCCTTTTTCAAGATTATGGCAGGTCAGACAACCGCGATCTCCGATGATGCCGAAATGCGGCTCATGGATGAAACGCGTAAAGCGTCCCTGTTTCCTCTCGACGGAAAGCGGGGAGAAATTGACGATCCGTCCTTTGCCTTGCATGTCGTCGACGCTGTGGCATTTCGTGCATGAGCCTTGAGCGTCCTTGTTCGTGAGAAAATCAAAGACCGCCGCCGGCGGGCTCCTATCACCCTTGGGCGCTTGCGGACCAGTCAGAGTGAGCCAAGAGTAGATGAATTTGTCCTTGTGGCCGGCCGGGCGATAGAAAATCGCATAATCCTGTTGGTACCAGCCGCCATATTCAGCCCAGCTCTCCGGATCCACGTCGCTTTCGATGCTCATGACGGGCGCAGCCTTTGTTTGAGGGTTAGCCGGCGCGGTGTCTGAGTTCGCCGCGGTGCCGGCTGGCGCTTCGTCAGGCTGGGCCACTTTCCCGGCGTCCTTGTTACGCGCTTTGATCTCGCGCTGCTCTTCCTCCGTGGGGAAGAGCAGATCGTCGGATTGGTCCGTTGCCTTGCCCTGAGGCTGTTTGCCGGCGGAGGGCGTTTCCTTGCCGCCATCGGGCTTGGCGTTCGCGGGTTCGGTTTTCCCGGCCGCTCCTTCAGGTTGAGCTGCTTGCGCAAGCTCCTTGAGACCAGCCTGCATTGCGGGAGGCAGTTCTTTGGCGGAAGACTTTTCCTTGCCACCGTCGGGCTCGGGGTTCGCGGTATCGGGTTGTTCGGCCGCTCCTTCAGACTTGACTGCTGCAGCCTCCGGTCCCTTCGACACCAGACACTGACCAAGAACGCGCACGAGGCAAGCTGGCGGATCGAGTTTGACTGTGTTGGCTTCTTCGCTGCCGCGGCCGGCGAGTTGGGCTTCGGGGTTTCCTGCTGCGCATCCGGATCAGACGTCTCTTCGGGCGACGCCGATCCGGTCGCATCCGTTTTCGTAGTCGCCGCCGGTTCCGTGACCACCGCGCTCCAGCCGCCTTGTTGCTGATCGCTCGCGGCTGGGCCCTTCGCCATTTCCGTGGCGAGAGCGGGCAGCCACTGCTTTTGTGCACTGATGACCACATCGCGCGGGATGCTCGCGGTCAGATCGGCAACGAGATTCGCACTCAGCTTCGCCCCGCCGCCAATATTGAGGTCGCCCAGCACGTCCGACGCTTTTCCCGAGATCAACTTATAGAACAGCGTCTTGATCTCCCACACCAGATTCGTGACCGCCTTGATCTGGTCGTCGCTTGCATTGGCAAGATCCTGAAGGTCCAAGCTGTCGACGGTCTTGATCAGAGCACGGCCCTGCTCATTCCGGCTGATCATCACCTTCATGAACGGTGTGAGCGCGGCGTCGGACGCCTCCGGCCATTCGCCGATCGCAGCGTTCTTCTTCTTCAGCGATTGCAAATCAAGGCCAGGCAGGCTCAGGAAGGCAACGCCTTTCGGGCCGCTGACCCGTTCCTTGCCGCTGATCTGGTCGAGATGGCAGGCGGAGCAGGTCTGCTCGAACGGCGCCACGGCCATAATGCGCTTGTCGTCACGGCTGTTGTGGCAGGTTGAGCAGGTGGCAGGGATGCGCTTTGCCGGATACTTCTTCGCCACTTCCGGGAAGTGCTTGCCGAAATGGGCGGCATGGTCGTAGACGATCCGTGTACGCCTCTTGAACGGATAGTTCTCGAATTTTGGGTGATTGCCGTCGAAGCTGTCGAACTTCACCACGTGGCAGGATTGGCATTGCTCGTTGGAGAGCTTGTTGAGTTTGAAATTGGCGCCCTGATGCTCCTGGTGGCACGTCGCGCAATAGAGACCGCGTGCGACCATGTCATGGGTCGGGAAGGCGATGCTCTGCGCGCGGGCCGATCGCGGTGCAGGTGATGCCGCAGCGATTTTCGACAACCGCTCGGTGCTCTGCTTCAGCGCGTCGGCCGAAGCGCTGTGCGCGTTGAATGCCGTGTCTGGCATTTTGTGGCAGGTGAGACAGGCCTTGCTGTCGGCGCGCGGATCGCCGGCAACGAGGCCGTGGATCCAGCTCAATTTGCCGCTGCCACTACGGGTGTGGCAGCCGCTGCAATTCTTGATCGCGCCGTGAGCGCTCGTTAGCGGTCCCGGCATCAGGAACGTTTTGCCCTTGGCAAGAAAGAAGACTGAGCCCAGGCCGACGACGGTCACGAGCGCCAGCAGCACCGCGAGACGGTCGCGCAGCGAGGTGGGGCGCGCCTGCCCCTCGGACTTCGGCGGCCGAACCGATCTGATCCGTCTCAGGCCCCGCATCACCAGGTCCCGGATGAAAAGGAATAAACGACGAGGACGTGCAGCACCGTCAGTACGATCAGCGCATAGGTGACGGGTACATGCACGAACTGCCAGGCCTTGGTGAGCCCGAGATAGACACGTGCGAAATCGAGCCGGTCCTTCTCGACCACCAAGTCCTTGATAGCTGCGAGCTTCTCCTGGCTCGGCCTGTCGACATAGCGTGACAGGTTGTCGATCTCATCGGTCAATTGCTTGAGCGGACGCTGCGAGCCGATGAGATGGGCGGTGACATTGCGCTGCCCCTGGAAAAAGTCCTTCAGGTGGTTGGTGTAGAGCTCCGTGATCCAGGCGTCATAGGGCGGCGCCGGTAAAGCGATCGCATCGGCGGCCGGATCGGTCTTTGCGACGGCGGCCTCGACATCTTGCGCCAGCTCGGCGCGGCGGGTGGGAATGCGATCATAGCCGACGCGCTCGTCGATCCCGCGTTTGGCCTGCAGCGACCATGCGAGATAAGTGCCGAAAATGCCGCTCAGCGTCACCAGCACGAAGCACGCCCACAGCGCCCATTCGAAGCCGGTGTCCGGCAGAGAAAAATCCGAATGCGAGATGAAGGCGGCGATCAGCACGTAGCCGAGAAAAATATGGAACTTCCGCCAGCGAAGGGCGGATTTCGGCGATAGGCTGGCCGTTTTGATGGAGATGTGGAAATAGAGCTGCAAACTCATGCCGCCGGCCAGCACCCACCCGTCGAGATAACGCGCGTCGCGCAGCCCGTTGCCATAGATCCAGACGAGCCAGAAGAAGCCACCCGAAATAGCCGCGATCAGAAGGCCCTGGATTGTCTGGCTGTTGAGATATCCCGCCGAGCCGCCACCGCGTCCGCCGATCGAGCCGTGAGACGCGCGCCGCCCCGCCGGTCTCACGGCAGCTCCCTGAAATAACCCATCGCGGTCGTTGTTTCCCATCGAGCCCATTCAGGTTGCCAGCCGGCTTGGGATCAATTGACCGCGCTGGCTTTTCTCGCCGTGCCCTTGAACTTGTCCGGTCCGGGAATAAGGCTATCGAGCCCGGCCATGGTGCTGCCGTCGTACTTCTCGCTGACACTCACGAGCATCTTTGAGACGCCGTCGGCCGCAGCCGTCAGAGGGCCTTCATTGTTCAGCTTCAACCCGGCCGAATGGCCAAATTCGAGCATTTTTGCGATTTCTGGCACGTTCGGTGCCGCTTTCGCCGCAGCCGCGAGCTGCTTGCGCGCCCGGTCGGCGCGCATAGCCATCTCGAACGCATAGGGCTTTCTGACAGTTGCCTTTCCGACCGCGCGCAATGCAGTCTCAAGCTCGACGCCGAGGCCGACGAGATAGAGCATCCGCTTGCGCGCCGCGCTGGCCGGCACGTTTTCCTTGCCTTTGGAGTGCCAAGTGTTGTGCCGCACCTCGCCCTGCGACCAGGACACCAACTCGAAGGCGCTGCCGGCCCGATGGCCGCCTTTGTTCACGAGATCCTCTCGCGGCACGACATGGCAGCTGTAGCAATTCTTTGCCAAGCGGTAGAGCGAGGACGGCCTGATCATTCCCTTGGATTCGGCGAGCTTCCAGCGCGTCGCCGCCTCGGCCTTGCTCTCGGTCTGGGCCTTCTTGCCGCTGTACCCGCTGTGGACCTTGATCCAATCCTTTCCGGCGCTGTGACAGGATTCGCAGGAGATGCCCGCTATTGGCTCCTCCTTATTGTCCTTCTGCTGAACCGTGAAATGGCAATTCAGGCACAAGCTCTCCGACTTGACGCGCCGCACCCCCATTCTTTTCGCGATTTCGTTCGCTTCCGTCTTGCGCGGCATTTCACGGAAGGTCTTGAAATGATGCGTGCCCTTCCAGGCCTCGGCCTCCTGCTTGTGGCATTCGGCGCAGGCATTCGGACCGACGATCTTGGCCGTATCGGACGCAACTGCGCCAAACGCGGCAAAGCCGAAAGTCATCAACACGCCGCAGAGATAAAGCACGGACCAAAGGCGCCCGAACCCAAGCGACCGAAGGCTATGCACTCTGAGAACCACAACGACTTCTCATTCTTGCTTCAGCCATCGTTACGCCAGCATCGGCAGATCCCGCTGGTCGCGGGGGCGATCGAGGGCGAGCTGGCGCATCCGCCTGCTGGCGGGCGCTGCGAGCCACTGCATGGCGCGGGTTAGAACGCCTTCCTCGACCGTGTCATCGGTGGTCGGTAGGAATGGATCCGCATAGCAAGTCGCACCGATGTGCGCGGCGATCGATTTGATTGAATCGACAACTCCTGGCGCGCCGCAGGCGTAGAGAACATCGGTCGGCAACAAGCGCGGCAAATAGTCGGTAGGCCGGCCCGGCAACACCGCTTTGGTCAAGGTCTGCGGCGTGCTGCAGATAGGCACGACGAGGACATTAGGGAATCTGGAAAGCTGCACGAGAGCCGGACCCATGTAGAGCGACTCGAGGGTGCGGCCGCCAGCGATGATCATCATCCTGCGCTCTGGGTTCTCGCGCAGCGCTGCGACGGCGATCGACCAGATCGGCGCAAATCCGGTGTTGGTGGCGACGAGAATGAGCCGGCCCATTAGACTGGACCGGAAATGCGCCGAGCCATAAGGCCCGGTCAGCTTCACACGATGGCCCAGCCTGATGCGCTTGCCGAGCGACGAGGTGACAACCCCATCCTGCATTCGCCGGACGTGGAACCAGACCGATCGGCTGTCCTGACTGCCGCGAAAGGGATGGGTAATACTGAAGGGACGGCTCGGATAGCCGCTGAACCGCACTCGCGCATATTGCCCCGCAAGATAGGGCAGCGCGCTGTCCGTCGTGATGCCGACTTCCATCACCTCGGGCGACAGGGGACGCAATGAGCTCAACACGCCGTCGACGGTGCGAACACCCGACGACTGGTTTCTCTCGATCACCGCATCGCCGACGATCCGGCACTGACAGGCATGAACGATGCCCGGCTCGGAGCCTTCGCCACCCTGCACTTCGCCTGACACCAGACGCACGCAGCATGTGCCGCAGTGGCCCGCGCGGCAATCAAAGGGGAGGTCGATGCCGTTGCTTAAAGCAGCGTCCAGCAGCAACTCGCCACGGCGCGCCAGAAAGGTACTGCCATTGACAGTAATTTGGTTGCTTCTTGTCATTGTCTAATCCCGGAAGCCTTCGAATTTTTGATCTACAGCTGGTCCGGGTGACCCGTCGTCGCGGCGCATCCTGGGATCCTCAGCAAAGCGATCGTTCTGGTTCTGCCTTCTCATCGTTGAGCAATAGAAACGCTGATTTTTTCTATCGTTCGTCACTTTGCTACCCCCTATCGAAAATCGAAGCCGTAGACGGACACGATCCGAGACTCTCAATTCAGTCGTTACGTGATTGGTGCGCCTTGATTATCGGCAGCGGTCTATCCTCTCATCATGGTCAGACAATGGCCGTTGAATATTACATGTCGTATGCCGTGGACGCTTCTTATGGATTCCGAAAAAAGCCATTCAGAAAAATATCGGAAAAATATGGATAGAGTGGGCGACTAAAATAGAAAGTCCGAAATTGAGCAGATAGCGCTCTAGATTTCTCACGCCTGGCGAAATTCACGATGATGGGTCGCTTTCCACCAAGGTAATTTGCCTGCGAGGCAAATTTCTTCGCTTTTCCAGCCACCTGGCTTGCTGCCATTCGATCATTTGTGGAGTACGAATTATATTGTAATCCATTTAGCTGGATAGCGTTCATTTCGACGAAATTGGAAATTCATCGCAGTTATCTCACGCTTTTCATTATAGAAACGGCCATATACGGCCCCTTTCGCGTATCACTTAATCATCAGGCCATCAATTCGGTGCAGCGGCAGACAATTTCGCCAGCAATAAAATGGAGGAAGGATGAAGCGATTATCAGGTATTCCGATGCTTTCATGCGTCTTCGCGAGCGCCCTGCTGATTCACGCTGCATTCTCTGCCAGAATGCTGTCGCCGGCCCAGCAGTGCGGTACGAACCCAAATCGTGCAAGCCCAGCCTGGGTTGCGAGTCGCAGAGAACAATGAAGCGGCCGCGCCAACCGATGCCAACGCTGCGCTCGAAATACTTATCAGGAGGGACAAGGAGAAAAGAGCCAACTCTGAAAAAGCGGCCGGAAAAACCGATGCCGCAGGCAAAGAAGAAGCTCCCGTCCCCGCGGTCGATAAGGAGACCCTCTCTCTATATCCGACCGCTGCGCAATGCGGCCAGTGCCATAAGCAGATTTACGAAGAGTGGTCTTCCTCGCAGCATGCCTATGCGTCGATCTCGCCGATGTTCCATAAGTTCGAGCAGAAGTTCCAGAAGCTGACCCAAGGAACGGTCGGCACATTCTGCGTGCGCTGCCACCAGCAGGTCGGCACACAGCTCGGCGAGGCACGCAAATCGCCGCTCTGGGCGCGCAGCCAGATTTCCCGCGAGGGCATAAGCTGCATCACCTGCCACCGCGTCAAGGAGAGCTACGGCAAGGTCAATGGCGAGCGCCGCGTCGAGCCGGGCAAGATCTACGAGCCGGTCTACGGCAGCGGCGAAAAGAGCGTAATCAAAGACGTCCTCGCGGACAAGGAAACGTACTCCGTCAAAACCAGCACCGACGGGCGCGGCAACGACATCCACAAGGGCATGATCACGAACGACCAGATCACCCAGTCGGAGTTCTGCGTCAGCTGTCACCAGGTCGCCGTCAATTTGGGAATCAAGCTGGAAATCGTTTGGGATCAGTATCGCGACAGCCCTGCACGCAAAGCCGGCGTCACCTGCCAGGCCTGCCACATGGGCAAGGTTCCCGGAAAACCCGAGGGCTATGCGACCGCACCTTCCGCCGTGGTCGGCGGCAAGGAGATCAACCCGGGACGCAAGCATGCCAATCACCGCTTCATCGGCCCGGGTTATTCGATCGCCCACCCCGGCATCTTCCCTCACAACCCGAAAGCCCAGTCCGTCAGCGTCGAGGACTGGCTGCAGTTCGACTGGCGCGCCGGTTGGGGCACCACCAAGTTCGAGGACAAGGTCGCGGACGGCAAGATCAAGGTCAACTTTCCCAAACGCTGGGCCGATGCGCTCGACCGTGAAGAGGCCCGGGAAACCATCGAGGAGAATCTCGCGAAGCTCGACGAGCGTGACAAGCTCAGAAAGCAGGTCATGGAGAACTCGAGCCAAGTCGACGGTCCTCACATCGAGGGCACGCCGAGGATCGGCACGGATCTGGCGTTCTCCTACAAGATCAAGAACACCAATACGGGGCACAACCTGCCGTCAGGTTCGCTCGGTGCACAACCGCAGCTCTGGGTGAACGTCGCCCTCGTCGATCCCGACGGCAACAACATTTGGGAGTCGGGCTACGTCGACAGCAATGGCGACATGGCCGATCAGCACAGCCTTGATGTCGCCGCTGGCCGCATCGGCACCGACCAACAGCTGCTGCACTTCCAGACCAAGTTCCTGACGACCAACGTCAAGGGTACGGAACGCGAGATGTACCTGCCGGTGAATTTTGACATCGATCCGCTGCCGCATCTGCGTCCGCCCCAGATCCCGACTACCGTTCTCAATCATCCGCCGTTGGTGCGCATGGAGAACCACTCGCTGGCGCCGCTGGCAGAGAAGGTGGCCAAGTATCAAGTGCCGGGTGACCTGATCAAGAAGCCGGGCAAGTACCAGCTCGCCTTCCGCATGCGGAGCCGTGCCGAGCCGATTTACTTCATGCGCTTTGTCGGTGCCACCAAGGCAATGGAGCAGACTATGAACGAGCGGATCATGAACTTCCACGCCTTCGCAGTGGAGCTCGAAGTGAAGGACTAGTGCCGAAAAGTCGAGCGTTTCGGATTGGGTACCGGTAACGGGCCCAAAAAGCGGGTCCGAAGCCTCTCCGAAACCTCTTGCCGACCGAGCGAGCTCGCAGGTCAGAGGCACGAAGTGAGAGCTTCCACGTGACTCGTAATGCAAAAGCCAACCTTCGGAACCTTGCCAGGTCCACGACCGCCACTATCGCGCTGGTAGCCGGTGGTTACCTGGTGATCTCCGGCTCGACTGCAGAACCTGCGGCAGGCGAAAGCACGAACAATTCCGGAAAGAACGAGACGTGGATCGAGAAGTCTTATCTGGGCGGACCGGAGTCAGACGCCAAAGACGATGCGCAGGAGCAGGTCGACATCGAGGCCGGCAAGGACGGCAAGACGGTCGCGGCATCAAAAAGCAGCGACAAGTCCCGCAAGAACGAGACATCGATCGAGAAGTCTTTTCTAGCCGGTCCGAAGTCCGACGCCAAAGACGATGCGCAGGAGCAGGTCGACACGACCGCAAGGACGGCAAGTCGACCGCGGCATCAAAAAGCAGCAACAAGTCCGGCAAGGAAGACAAAGCGGTCCAAAATGCTTTCCGACCCGGTCCCACGTATGAAAATAAGTACAATGCCGATGAGCAGCTTGACATCTATGGCGGGAAGAGCGCGGTCGACCCGCCGCGTCCGCTGCTTGAGATAGGTCGCGAGCAATACACCTCAGGATTATACGACGAAAGCAGCACCCTCCTGGGTAAGTTAAATCCGCTGCTCCCGGGCCTCGCCATCTACGGCGACTGGCGGACGGCTGTCGCCTACAACAAAAACAACGGCAAGGATATTGCCCAGATCGCGACGCGGCTGAACCTCGACGTCGACTTCAAGTTCACCGGCACCGAACGCATACACGCCTTCTTCACGCCGATTCAGGAGGGAAGTGCAAAATTCAGCCGCTTCGAGTTCGGCGGCGGCGGCGCCGACGACAAGTTCACCGCCGAGTTCGACCCCGAGCCGCAGACTTTGTTTTTCGAGGGTGACTTCGGCTCCCTCTATTCCGGTTTCTCCGGTAAGGAAGCCAGTTTCGACCTGCCCTTCACTGTCGGTCTCTTCCCGCTGTTCCTGCAGAACGGGATCTGGGCGAACGACGCGATCCTCGGCGGCGCGGTGACCCTCCCCGCGAAGAACTCGGCGGCGTTGGGCCTTTCCAACTTCGACATCACCTTCTTCGCCGCGTTCGACAATGTCGACAACGCGAGCCTCATCGGACCGAACGGCAAGGTCGACAACCATAGCGCCAATCTCTATGGCGCAACCACCTTCATCGACGCCTTCAGCGGCTATATCGAAGCGGGCTATGGCTTTCTGCAGGGTTACGACGATCAGGAGGGCCTTCAGCAGCACTTCCTGACCGCCGCTTATACCCGGCGCTATGCCAACACCTTGTCGAACTCGACCCGTTTGTTCGCGAACTTCGGGGAGGATAGCCGCGGGAACGGCGACGGCTTTGCCATCATTTCGGAGAACAGCCTGATCTCGGGCTTGCCGAGCACGCTGCTCCCCTACGCCAACTTCTTCGTCGGCTTCGGCAACCCTGAGCCCCTGGTAGATGGGAATAACGCGGGCATACTGAAGAACGTCGGCATCAACTTCGAGACCGACGCACTGACAGGCTACCCGAAACTCGACGACACCGCCTCCAACACCTTTGGCGGCGCGCTTGGCTTGGAGTATCTCTTTAATCTGGATCAGCAGCTCGTCTTCGAGGTGGCCACGGTGCAGCCCTTCGAGAATGACGGCATCGGCACCCAGAACCGGCAGTACGGCTTCGGTGTTCGCTATCAGATCCCGATCGACCGCGCATGGCTGTTCCGCGTCGATGCTACGTATCAGATCATCGAGGGTGGTGAGGACAACTTTGGCATCCGCACCGAGATCCGCAGGAAGTTCTGACCAATCGCGGATGACGGCTCCGGCTTGGGACGGGAGCCTAGGAAACGGAAAAATGCGTCCTCTCAGCTCAAGGCAATCGGACCTCGAACATTCACGTCAGTTAGTCACCGCCAAGCAGACATTCGGCCTTCGTCAGCGGGCCACTGCGGTGGCGAAAGCTGTTCGGGTATCCGCCGAGTTGGCGGCCAGAACGTCCGGCACGTCTTATCTCGGGCGGACGATCGCGTCGATCTCGATATCGACGTCGTCGTCGACCATCGACTGATAGTCCGTCATGTTGAACGCGCTGCGCTGGATGCGCATCGTGGCGATAAAATTGCGCGCGCCGGTGTCATACTTGAGCGCCGGGTCGTCGTGCGGCTTGAGGCTGGCTTTGAGCGTCACGGGCTTGGTGATGCCGTTAACGGTGATCTCGCCCGAAATGTCTGCCGCCGTTGCCGAGCGCGGCCGGACGGCGAGGCTCCTGAAGGCTATGACGGGCGAGACCTCGACGTTAAAAAACGCCGCGCCCTTGAGTTCGCTGTCGACGAGTGCTTCGCCGGTCGTGAGGCTCGCCGCGGCGATCGAAGCGCTGATCTTGCTTTTTTCGGGCGCGGCTTCGTCGTAGTAGAGCGTGCCGCTGACTTTGGTGAAGCGGCCGCGCTGCGTCGAATAGGCCATCTTGTAGACGAAGCGGACCTCGGTGCGACGCTGGTCGAATTCGAAGCGGGCGGCGTGCGCGGGCGGCGCGGCGGCGGCGAATAGCTCTGCGGCGAGTAGAATGGGGAGCGCCGTTCGCAGAGAGGTCGGCGCTATGATTGGTGCGGTGGATATCATGGCTACGCATTACTCCGAGAGCTCGTGGTCGCGCAGTATGCGCGCGACTGTGCCGCGGTCACCCCGGCGATGATCGTCGCGCAAAAGTGTTCTTTTCATCGCTCGACCTTTCGCCCTTGATATGTTGGGGCTGTATGCCGCGTGCGTCTGAAATGAACCTGAAACCAACCTCCATCGCCGCTTGCAATCGCGCTCAAATTGCCGCGGCGTAGAGAAACTTTATGTTCGGAAGGAAAAGCTAATCTCCACGCTTTGCGTTTTTCATCAACGCCATTCGGCCGGGTCAGAGCCTCCACGACTTTTGAAATCTCATCTTTCTCAGCCAACGCATAGATGGCGATTGCCCAAACGGCAGCTGACGAAACGAGCGGCCAGAAGAGCACAACGATCAGGTCGAGAAACGTTGTCGCCATCACGTTTCCTCCCGCGTCTCACTGGCGTTGAGGGCCGCGTTGGTTGGTTGCCGCGCAGGCGAAGTGCGCTGCATTCGCCCAAAGGTTTCAACCGGCTCGATCCAATATGTGAGCATGCCTGCGCTTGCGCTCATTGCGAGCGCGACAAACTTCGCGTAATTCCACATTTTGCGCCCCCAATTCCGAATGCGCTTCACAAGCGAAGTCTCCCCGGCCGCACAACACGATGATAGAATGGCAAAAATTGGTTCGAGAAATACTCCATCTCTTGTAATCACGACGGCAATAGCCGGTGATTGCCGAATGGCAAATACCGAATTTATTAGGCATGCGGAGTAGCTGCGAGTCGCGCGACGCGCGGAGCACCCAACGATCACATTTCATTTCATCATTTCCGCTATCGCCGTCCGGCCGGCGGCCCGCGCGATATCGCGAGCATTCTGGCGGCTCTTGTTGCGCAGTCCCGCGTCCGCGCCCGCTTCCAACAGAATCGCAACGACTTTTTCGTCTCCGTCGCGCGCCGCCGTCATCGGCGCCGAATTGCCGAGCGAGTTGCGCGTGTCGAGAGACGCGCCATGCGCGACGAGCATGCGCGAATGCGGCAATCGCGCCGCTGTTGCACGTTCGGACAGCGACATCAGTGGCCTTCTCGCCGCTGTGAGCAGCGATTTCGAGTGAAGGATGGTGAGCGATGAGCGCGGCAACCGTTTCAAACGTTCGCCCCGACAAAACTCGCAAAAGCGCGCTCTCTCCGGCCGCATTGGTCGCGTTCAAGTTGGCGCCGGCTCCGATCAAGACGGAGACGGCCTTGGTATTGCCCTCGCCGGCCGCAAGGAGCCGCGGCGTGTTTCCCTCGTCATCCCGCTATTCGATGTCGGCTTTTGCCTCTACCGCCGCCGCAGCGCGCCGCGCCCCGGCACGACAGTTCCAGCACGCTCACTTCGCCGGACGCCGTCGTGCCTGCACGCGCGCGTCATGGGGTCTTAGAGAGTCGCGTCGCGTCGCCGACGAGCGCTTGACTGCGCAATTGGAACGTCTGGAGGCCATAAACAGCGCACCAGATGCTG
Source organism: uncultured Alphaproteobacteria bacterium (assembly GCA_963833715.1). Taxonomy (GTDB): domain Bacteria; phylum Pseudomonadota; class Alphaproteobacteria; order Rhizobiales; family Hyphomicrobiaceae; genus Hyphomicrobium_B. The sequence goes on along the minus strand of CAWHZB010000010.1, from coordinate 95,787 downwards.
GCAAAGACCAGGAACAATACGCCGTGTCGATGAACGGCGCGCGCAAACGCGCTGCTCAAACCATGGTGGACTGCAGTACCGGCGCGAGGACCTAAAATCCGCGCCGGATCTCGGAGGCGCTGGTCGGGCACGATGAAGCGCCTGCTGGACCGAGAACATGGCCGATCATCTTCGACGAGCAGTTAGCTTCGCGGCAAGCTTGGCCCGGCGTGACGAAAGTTGATTGCTGCGCGCAGTTCGCTGGGACCGGTAACTGATCGATGTGTCATCCGGGATTTCGTCGCTGGCTCGACCGCTCGGCTCCCAACCGCTGACATTGCGCCTTGCCGTTTCGAAGGTCCGCGAGCGGTCAGACGCAGAATCTTTGACACGCAAACTCTGCAGGTTCCGCTTCGCTCTCCAAAGCAGACGGCGGCGTCGTGCAAACGATATTGTCTGCTACGGGCCACTAGCAGACCGCGGCGTTCGGCTTTTCACTCACATGCGGACGAGATTGCAACAACGTGGCGAGAAGCAGACATTAAGATCGAAAATTACGGAAGCGTCGAAGGACTTAGGCTGGCAGTTCGAGAGGAATTCTGCAAGCGCAAGACCCAAGAACGCGTATCGGTCCCGATATTCAGTCGCCAACATATTCAATCGACGAAGACGCTCCGATCAATATCCGAAAGCTCGACCTGGCGGCGTTTATAGTGGGCCCGCATCGCCTTCATAAGACTCCCCATGGAAATCTTAGCATCACGCCTTTGTGCGGACGGCTTTTGAAGATCATGGGGTGCGTCATAGATAATGTAGGGCACATTGAGCGATTGCAGTTCCGCGCAGAGGCCCATCACCTCATTGTGCAATCCTTTGTCGATCACCGCGCCATCGAACGGCTGACGCTCGATCATCCAGAAAGCGGAGATCACATTGGTAACTGTCTGGACTTTCGCGCCCTCCTTGACAAGCGCCGCTTCCAATTCACCCGCCGATAGGAGAGAGCCCTGAACAACGAGAATACTTTTACCAATGAGTGGAGTTTGCATAGCGCTCACTTGCCTTTCTTAGTGTACTTTACATTAGCCAGAGCGACTGCCGTGACATCAGCGATTGACGCTCGGCCGTTACGGTTGCCATAGCGACCCCGCGAATATTTCTACGCGTCAAATTAGGACACTAAGCGGCGGTGGCATCGCAGTCTGAGAACTTTGCTGCAGCTGGTCGTAGATCTTTATCCAGCTCGCGCACCACGCGATCATTTCGGCTTTGTGTATCGGGTATTCGGATCGAGAAGCACCTTGCTAGACCTAAGCATGTCTAGAACATCTTGGATCTTCGTTCGCGCGTTGGGAGGATTGTGATGCAGTCTCATGCGCCGGTGACTCCTTTAGAACCAAATAACAATGCGAACAAAGTAATGGCTGTTCCGATTAGTGGTGCCGCTCAAAGGGGGAAGTGAGCCCTGAAGCTTAGAAAGCCGTTGCTTCAGGGCTCACGAGTTGCTCATGGAGGGCACTGGAGGGAGTGCCAGGCATGGGGGAATGCCAGGGACGCAAGAGCAACTAATCAAATTGTACTCCATGTGACCCGCGTTTTAATCGTGGAGCTGCGGACTGGTTGGAACAAACACGTCCGGTCTGGCGGGATCACTGACGGCGCCGCGTTACAATAGTATCTTCAGCTATCGGTTATCGTATTACGGTTGTAACGTGCCGGACCAGCTCAGGGAGCGCGCCAGCGCTGCGGCGAGTTCGGTACTGGCCAGGGCCGGCGCAGCACTTCGGAGATCCCGCCTCCGCCAGCCTGTCGACGCTCACGGGTTCCTCTTTCGAAGAGCGGTCCGGAGCCGGTCGGACAATCCTTTACAAGCATCTGCGGAAGATGACGGCTGCAGCCGTGGCGCGCGCCGGCTACGAAGGAATGAGGCGCCAATCGACGGTTGTCATCCCGGGGTTGCTCCCAAAGATCCTGCGCTCGCGGGCGAGCTCCCGCCCCGCCGAATCGCGGCTGGAAGTCAATCGTCTGCTCCTCCAGGAAACATGAAGTCGCAGTGCTTAGCCGTGAACCTGCTGCAGGCCACGCGCGTGTATGAGGATGTCTTCGATCGCAGCATCGACGTGCAGATTCTTCGCCTCCGACGCAAGCTCGAACGCGACCCCAGCGTCGCCGCGAGTCATTCAGACCGAGCGCGGCATCGGATATGTGTTCGCCGTTCCGGTCGAGCGGGACTGACGGTCCCCTCTCTGAAAACCGACTTTGGCCACGGCTTTAGCAACGACGGTCCTGATCAACTCCCTCTGTCGTTACAATCTGCCTGCGATAAATGAGCTGGAACATTTGCGCTCGGCTAGAATACATGCTTGCCGCACAAATTCTCGGGGCTTTTGTAGTATCGATTTATGCCTGTTGGATCGGAGAACTCTAAAATTGGAGGACGGTGGTAAGAAGGCGCGTTTCGCAGGACGTCAGGCTTCGACCATACTCTTTCGAAGTCCGCGCAACCTTGAACTGATGAAGGAAGACGAAGCGCTTAAGAAGGATGTTGATGAGCTTCAAAAAGAACTCAACGCGATTAAAAAATAAAGAAAGCCCCACACGAACGCGGGGTTGAGGTTGGTCGCAAAGAGGCTCGAATGACGACGCCTCAACCGGATGCTGAAAAAAGGAGGCAGCCGCTCTTGTGTTATGCAGTGGCGCGGCAGGACAGCGACGGCCGAAGATGTCCGGATTGGGTCAGGAGCTGAACTCGGCGTCCGGTGCTCATGATGCTAGCTGTACTCGCGGAAGGAGACTCCGATATTGACCGGACGAATTCAGGAACGGACCCAAACGCCGAGTTTCATTCCCCACGGAACCAACATAAATCTGAAAGGGCACTTTCACCGCGAGACCGGCCACAGCCCTCACTGCATGTGTTTCCGTGCTTCCCATGTGCTTCCCAGCAACGCGAATGGAAGTTCGCCGCACGCCAGCGGACCTCCGAAGTATCTGATTACATTTGCAGAAGATGGTGGGCGGTACAGGGATTGAACCTGTGACCCCACGCGTGTGAAGCGTGTGCTCTACCGCTGAGCTAACCGCCCTTTTCGAAGAGGGCCCTTATGCGAGGCAGCGGCGGACGCTGTCAAGCACTGGGCCAAAGATCTGTTAGCGGTTGGCGGTCGCCCACCACTGATCGAATTCCAAGTTGCGCTGCGCGTTTAGGGCTTGGCCGCGGCGGCAGGCACAACGGAGGCGCTGGACAGAATTGTCTCGATGTTGGCGCGGCCGCTTTCGATCTGGCTTTTCGGTACATAGGCGGTGACGATCGCCGCGCGGCCCGAGCCGACTTGTTTGCCCTTGGCGTCGGCCAACACATAAGTATGCGCGTCGGTTCGTTTCAGCGCCCCATTGGCATAGGCTGCGTTCGTATACCCAAGGCTCGCCAGAAATTCGAGAAACGAATGCCCCTTGAATTCGTGCAGCGCCTGAAGCGGCAGCTCGGAAACCTCCAGCGTAATGCCGGTAGAGTCTTGGTGCAGGGACGGAGGCGCCCCGGCGTTCGCGGTGAAATCGTCCGGAACTTCGAAAGCAAGGGGACCCGCGACGGCTTTCTTCGCAAAGGCAGCGGGTGCGGCGGCGGCTGAAAGCAGGACCAGGGCAATGACGGCGCTCATTCGCCAAAAGGCCGGGATCATATGAGGTTTCTCCGTCCGGGTAGCAGGACTGGCTTAGATTTCTTGCGTTAAGAGGTGCGCCCCATCAGAACCGCTTAGCCGCGCTCGTTTAGGCGCAGTGACGGCCAGTCTCAATGCGGCCACGTGAAGCCAGGCGGTTGACCGTGATCGGAAGGACACGGCACCTTGCGGTCAGGTCCTGCAAAATGCGATGTCTGCCGCCGATGAACGTGCGATTCCGGAAGGCGCGCAGCGGCTTCTAAATCTGAGGGTCGCTTGGGGAGGAAAGTTTGGAGTCCACGGCGCCGCGACGGCCCTTTCCGCTATCTTTGGGTCTCAACAAGATGGGTCTCTTGGGACTCAGGGCACCGCTATTGTCGGCGCTCGTCGTTTTGCTGCTGACGGGCATCGCCGTGCAGGGGCTCCTGCGCCTCAAGGTCGATGACAGCCTATCGGAACTCTTCCGCACGAATACGAAAGAGTTCCAGATCTACGAGGAGATCGACCGCCGTTTCCCCTCGAGCGAGTACGATGTCCTGGTTGTCGTCGAGGGCAAAAACCTTTTGACGCGGGAAGGGCTTACTGCCTTTGCCAACGCCGCGAGCGATTTACAGCTCGCCGACGGGGTGGACGGCATCGTGTCGATGCTTTCGGCGCGCGGCCGGCCCGACGCATCAGGATACGCTCCGCCGATCGTGCCCGACGAGCTGCCCGAAGGCGCGGCCTTCGACACGATGCTGAAGGCCCTCAAGAGCAACGACATCGTCAAGGGCAAGTTTCTATCGGACGACGGTCAGCTGGCGCTGGCTGTACTATCGCTCAACCGCCAAGTCGTTGCGGATAAATCTGCAAAGGTTGTCATCGGCGACATCGAAGAGGTCGCGAAACAGGATCTCGGACCCGCCGGACTTTCCGTGAAGCTCGCCGGCGCGCCGGTGATGCAACTCGAAATCCGCAATTCCGTCGAGCGCGATCAGATCGTCTATAACGGGCTCGGCCTGCTTTTTGGTGCGATCATCGCAGCCGTCTTCTTCAGGCGCGTGTCGCTGATGCTTGTTGCGGCGCTTCCACCTGTCATCGCGGTTGCGTGGTCGCTCGGCCTCCTCGGCTGGCTCGGTTTCAAGCTCAATCTGTTTCTAAACGTCATGACCCCGCTCATCATGGTGATGGGGTTCGCGGACAGTATGCAGATGGTTTCAGCCATTCGCATCCGCCTCCGCGAAGGAGACAGCAAGCTCGAGGCCGTGCGGTTCGCCATCAACATCGTCGGCCCGGCATGTGTGCTCGCACACGGCGCGGCCCTCCTATCGTTCCTGGCGCTGCTCTTTTCGGAATCGGGCCTCATTCGCACTTTCGGCGAAGCCGGCGCCATGGCCGTCTGCATTTCGTTCGTCGCGGTGATCGTCGTGCTGCCGCTGTTGGCGCTGCTGCTCATCCGTAACGAAAAGACGCTTGCGCGCGACCATACGCCCGCCGATGGAATGATGGATGCACTCGGCACTTTCGTCGGCGCTGTCGTCGATCGCGTCGTCAAGCATGCCGTTATCTACACGGTGATCGCATTTGCGCTTTTCGCATACTTTGCATCGCTGCACCTGCAGCTCGAACCGCGCTACCGCCTTGCCGATCAGGTTCCCGACCGGGAACAGGCGCTTGCCGCATCGGGTCGGATCGACACGAAGCTCACGGGCGCCAATCCGTTCCATGTGATGATTCGCTGGACCAACGGCGCGAGTCTCTACGACCCCGCAACCCTCGACGTGATCAAGGCAACCCATGAGGCGCTGGAGAAGTCGGCTGGCCTCGGCAATGTCTGGTCTCTTGAAAGTCTGAGGCGCTGGCTGCGCGAGAATGGTGACGACAGCATCGAGACCGTAAAAAAATACGTCAAGCTTCTGCCCGAGAATCTCGTCCGCCGTTTCATCGCCCAGGAGGAGAACGCGGTTCTCGTCACCGGCCGGCTTCCCGATATCGACGCGAGTGAAATCCTGCCGGTCGTCAAAAAGGTCGACCAAACGCTCGATCCTGTGCGCAAGGCTTATCCGAATTACGAAATCTCGGTCACCGGCTTGCCGGCGCTTGCAGCGCGCAACAGTTACCGAATGATATCGCAGCTGGACGAAAGCATTCCGCTTTGCGTGCTCGTGGCGGCTCTGCTGCTTGCGGTCGCCTTCCGCTCCGTCTTCGTTGGATTCATAAGTATTTTGCCGGGACTCTTTCCGGTTGTTACATCCGGGGCGCTGCTTTGGTACCTCGGTGGTGGGCTTGAGTTTGCGTCTGTCGTGGCGCTGCTCGTGGTTTTTGGCCTCGGTGTCGACGCGCTCATCCACTTCCTGAACAGGTTGCGGCTCGAGGAGCAGCCGGGCGTGCCGCCCGAACTTGCCATTCGCCGGGCCCGCGTACTGGTCGGGCCGGCAATCATCTTGACGACGATCGTGCTGGCCTTCGGTCTCGGCGTGACGATCTTCTCGGAGTTGCCGTCGCTCAGGACGTTCGGCATGGTTTGCGGCGTGACGCTGCTTGCGTCGCTGATCGCCGATCTCGTTTTTCTGCCGGCAACCATACTTGTTTATCGCCGCTATATCAGCCGCCACAGCTGACACGCCGCCATTGCGACATGCAGCGAGGCCGCGGTAGTCTCGACCCAAATGCCCGGCATCGAGAGGTGGTGGTGACCCAGAAGCTTATTATCATCTTGGCCAACACCGACCCGCGCAATTGCGAGGAACTCGGCGCGCCGATCATTCAGGCTTCCGTTGCGGCCGCGATGTCCTACAACGTCGAAGTCATCTGCACCGGCACGGCGGCCAAACTTTTGAAAATAGGCGTCGCCGAGAAGCTTCACCTGAAGCCGAGCGAACCGCGCTCCGTGTATGACTTCATCAAGGAAGCCCACGCGGCAGGCGTCAAGTTCTTCTGCTGTACGCCGGAGCTCGATTTATTCGACATGCGCAAGGAGGATTTGATCCCCGAGTGCAGCGGCGTGGTCGGCACGGCGCATTTCATCGAAGAGATCATGTCGGGCGACAGCAAGGTGCTCACCTACTGACGGACGTGCGGGCGAGCCTTTTTACGACGGAGTGCAAATCCCGATAGTCATCGATGATCTCATCCGGTCCGAATGATGCGACCGGATCAACGCTGTAGCCGAAGCTGACCGCAATAATCGGCACGTGGGCCGCCTTCGCGGTTCTGATGTCGGTCTCGCTGTCACCGATCATGATCGCGGCGTCAGAGCGGCCGCCGGCAAGAGCGATCGTGCCGGTCAAATGTTTCGGGTCCGGCTTGGAAACGCCTAAGCTGTCGCGACCGGTGAGGGCCGAGAAGTAATCGTCGAGTTTAAAGGCCTTGAGAACCTGTCTCGCCTGTATCTCGATCTTGTTGGTGCAAACCGCCAGCGTCGCGCCCTCGCTGCGTAATGCTTCAAGTGCAGCAACGATATTCGCGTAGGGGGCGCTGCGAACCGCGATATTGGCGCTGTAATAGGCGAGGAAGACTTCGAACAGCTTGTAAAGCTCGGGTTCGGTCAATGCGCGGCCGTGCGACTTGACGGCGGCATCGATCATGGCCAGGGCGCCGTGGCCGACGTAGGGGCGGATCTCGAGTTCGCTCACACGCTCGAGGCCGAGTGTTGCCAACACCTGATTTGTAGCCTCGGCGAGGTCAGGCGCGGTATCGACGAGCGTGCCGTCGAGATCGAAGACGACTGTGAAACCTTTCATGAATTCTCCTCAAACCCGCTCGCACCGTATCGGCGCCGCCGGGCCGTGTCACGGCGGCACAAAGCCGTGCCGGTTGATCGTCGGCTTGAAAGGGTTGGGTGCACGGCCTAGAGAGAGCGCGCGGCTCTGCATGACCGCGCCGGCACGAGATAGTTCTCAAAAGGGGCAGTGATGAGCAGCGATGAGTGGAAGCGGCAGGCGGCCGAGCATGCCTTGAATTACGTCAAAGATGGAATGCGACTGGGTCTCGGAACCGGATCGACCGCCGCCAAGTTCGTCGAGCTGCTCGGCGCCAGAGTAAGAGACGGACTGAAAGTCGTCTGCGTCCCGACGTCTGAAGCAACCCGCCTTCATGCTGCAAGCCTCGATATTCCTCTCACCACGCTCGATCAACATGGGGCTCTCGATCTCACTGTCGACGGCGCCGACGAGGTCGACGAAGAGCTACGTCTCATCAAGGGCGGCGGTGGGGCTTTGCTGCGCGAAAAGATTGTGGCGGTCGCCTCGGAGCGCGTCGTCATTATCGCTGACATCAGCAAACGCGTCGACATTCTGGGCCGATTCCCGCTACCGTTGGAGGTCGTTCCGTTCGGACTTTCCGCCACGCGGAGGCTCGTCGGCACGCTTGCCAGCGACTGCGGCTGTGAAGGTGAGATCAAGGTACGCGCTGGTGCAAACGGCGAGCCATTTCTGACGGATAACGGCAACCACATCCTCGATTGCGCCTTCGGCTCGATTGACGATCCCGAAGCGCTGGACGACGCTCTGAAGCTCGTACCGGGGGTCGTCGAAAGCGGTCTCTTTCTCGGTATTGCCGACGTCGGCATTATCGCCGGGCCGAAAGGCCTGGAGGTGCTGACAGGTATAGAATCCGATTTTGATGAGGAGATTTGAAATCGGGATGCGGTATAGCGGGAAGATCGCCAAGCCGATGCAACCCGAAGCGCCGGCTCCCAGCCCCGGCACCAGGCGAGTCGAAGTAATGTTTGCGCAGCATTCGGACTGAAGCATGCCGGAATTCGATTACGATCTTTTCGTCATCGGTGCAGGATCCGGCGGCGTCCGGGCTGCACGCATCGCCGCGAGTCATGGGGCGCGCGTCGCAATAGCGGAAGAGTATCGGATCGGCGGCACATGCGTGATCCGCGGATGCGTGCCGAAAAAGCTTCTCGTCTATGCCAGCCGCTTCAAGAACGAATTCGACGATGCGGCAGGCTTTGGCTGGTCGACAGAGGGGGCTCGGTTCGACTGGCAGTCGCTGATCGCGGCAAAAGACGAGGAAATCGCACGGCTCGAGGCGGCCTACCGGGCGACGCTCGCCAAATTCAACGTCGAGGTCTTCGCCGAGCGCGCCACGCTCTCGTCTGCGCACGAGGTTCGGCTCACAAAGAGCGGCCGTAAAATTTCAGCGAAGACGATTCTGATCGCAACGGGCGGCCATCCCGATGTCGAACCAGATCTGCCGGGCATCGAGCACGCCATCACCTCCAACGAGGCATTCCATCTCAAGGAACTGCCGCGCCGCGTCATCATCGCAGGCGGCGGCTACATCGCTGTGGAATTCGCATCGATTTTCAATGGGCTCGGTGCGGACGTGACGCTAATTTGCCGTGGGGACAAAATTTTGCGCGGCTTCGATGAGGATTTGCGCGATGCGCTGACCGCGGCAATGACGGGCCGAGGCATACGTCTCATCTCCGATCAGGTATTTAAGCGGATCGAAAAAACGCAAAGGGGGCTCGCCGGTCATATCACCAGTGGCGAAGTCGTCGACGCCGACCAGATCATGTTCGCGATCGGCCGTTCGCCAAACACGGCAGGGCTTGGTCTTGAAGACGTGGGCGTGAAACTTAGCGGCAATGGTGCAGTCGCGGTTGAAGGCGCGTGGCAAACTTCGGTCCCTTCGATCTACGCGGTAGGCGATGTCGCCGATCGCGTTAACCTGACGCCGGTCGCGATCCGCGAAGGCCACGCGTTCGCGGATACCGTTTTCGGCAACCAGTCCTGGACCGTCGACTACGCAACGATCCCCACCGCCGTCTTCGCGACGCCGGAACTTGGAACAGTCGGCTTTTCAGAGCACGAAGCCCGTGCGCAATACGGTGACGTCGATGTTTACAAAGTGAGCTTCCGGCCGATGAAGGCGATCCTCGCCGGGCGGGACGAACCGATGTTCATGAAGCTCATCGTCGAGCGCGCCAGCGACCGGGTGATCGGTGTTCACATCCTGGGCCCCGACGCTGCCGAAATCGTTCAGATGGCGGCGGTCGCCATCCGAGTGGGCGCCAAAAAGAAAGACTTCGATCAGACGATGGCGCTACATCCATCAGCCGCGGAGGAACTCGTAACCTTGCGCGAAAGATGGGTCGCGCCTGGAGAGGCTGCCGGTTGATTGCCGGCGATCAGCAATCTAAGGGTGACCCATCACAAGCGGGGTGAGGGCGGCATGACGCGACTCAGCGGAAAAATTGCGATCGTAACGGGTGCAGGCGGCGGCATCGGCCAGGCCATCGCACAGCGCTTCGCCGTCGAAGGCGCCCACGTTTGGGTCACTGATATCAACGGCGAAACGGCCGAAGAGACGGTGCGCGGCATCAAGGCGGCCGGTGGTGCCGCGACCGCGATGATGGTTGATGTTTCGAAGGGACAGGATCTGACGGCGCTCGTCCGCAAGGTCGATGCGGCGCACGGCCGGGCCGACGTGCTCGTCAACAACGCAGGCATTCTGGTGCGCGGCGAGGTGCGTCAGCTGTCGGATGACGAATGGACGAGGTTGCGTGAAGTCAACGTCGACGCCGTTTTGCGGCTGTCGCGCGACGCGCTGCCGTTGCTGCGCAAATCGAAAAACGGTTCGCTCATCAACATCTCGTCGATCATGGCGCATCGTGGTCTGCGCCCGCTCGGCGCCTACACCGCAACGAAAGGTGCCGTAACAGCGCTGACGAAGGGTCTCGCCGTCGAATACGCGCCGTTCAACGTTCGCGTGAATTCGATCGCGCCGGGTTATGTGGAAACCGCAATTACCGACCGGCTTTTGAAGCTGCCGCCCATTAAACAGGCGCTGATCGACAAAACGCCGATGGGGCGGCTTGGTAAGCCCGAAGATATGACCGGCGCGGCGGTCTTCTTTGCTTCCGATGATAGCCTATATTGTACGGGGTCGGAGTTAGCCGTCGATGGCGGCATGGCCGCCGGTCTTTAGGGGCTTGCATCCGCCGTCGGGGCGGCTGGCGCAAGCCGCATTTTCCTCCTATAAGCCCGACATAAACCGACACCGAGCGGGCTTGAAAATCGTGCCGAATGGCGCGATTGATGCCGCTCTCAGGAGTTGACGATGGCGTCCGTTCCACAAGCCGATAAATGGTCGCCGGATAGCTGGCGCGCGAAGCCCATTCTGCAGGTGCCGGAATATCCCGACGCCAAGGCTCTGCATGATGTCGAGGCGCGTCTTGCGAGCTTTCCGCCGCTGGTGTTTGCCGGTGAAGCGCGCGAACTGAAACGACAGCTTGCGACCATTGCGTCGGGAAACGGCTTCCTGCTGCAGGGCGGCGACTGCGCCGAGAGCTTTGCCGAGCATCGGGCCGACAACATCCGCGACTTCTTCCGCGTCTTCCTGCAGATGGCGGTCGTGCTGACCTACGCCGGCGGCCAGCCGGTCGTTAAAGTCGGCCGCATCGCCGGGCAGTTCGCAAAACCGCGCTCCTCGCCGACCGAGAAGAAGGGCGACAAGGAGCTGCCGAGCTATCGCGGTGACATCGTTAACGGGCCGGACTTCACAGCCGAAGCCCGCATCCCCGATCCTCATCGCCAGATCGAGGCCTATCGCCAATCGGCAGCAACGCTCAATCTCATTCGTGCCTTCGCGACCGGCGGCTACGCCGATCTCGAGCGCGTGCACCAATGGAACATGGGCTTCGTGCAGGACAGCCCCCAGGGCCATCGCTATCAGGAACTCGCCGACCGCATTGCCGAGACGCTGCAATTCATGCGCGCCTGCGGCATCACGTCGGAGAACACGCCACAGCTTCGCTACGACGAATTTCTACACCAGCCACGAAGCGCTGCTGCTCGGCTACGAACAGGCGCTGACGCGCAAGGACTCCACGAGCGGCGACTGGTACGCGACGAGCGGACACATGATCTGGGTCGGCGATCGAACGCGCCAGCCCGACCACGCCCACATCGAGTTCTGCCGCGGCATCAAAAACCCGATCGGGTTGAAGTGCGGTCCGTCGCTCGACGCCGACGGATTGCTGAGGCTGATCGACCTGCTCAATCCGAAGGACGAAGCCGGACGGCTGACGCTTATTTGCCGCTTCGGCTACGACAAGGTCGAAACGCATCTTCCGAAGCTGATCCGCGCGGTAAAGAAGGCCGGGCGAACTGTGCTCTGGTCGTGCGATCCGATGCACGGCAACACGATTTCGGCGGTCAACGGCTACAAGACGCGGCCCTTTGATCGCATCCTGAAAGAAAGCCTGGCCTTCTTCGAGGTGCATCGGGCCGAAGGCACGCACGCAGGCGGCATCCATGTCGAAATGACGGGCCAGAACGTGACCGAGTGCACGGGAGGCGCCACGGCGATTTCCGAGCAGGATCTCTCCAGCCGCTATCACACGCACTGCGATCCGAGGCTCAACGCCGACCAGGCGCTGGAACTGGCTTTCCTTGTTGCCGAGCAACTGAAGAAGGAGCGGGCAGCCGATGCGCGCGCCGAGCCGAGGACGCTGATCGCCTAGTTATTTGCAGCTCGTTGGTCGACACGGACGGCTATGTCTCGTGGAGTGTCGGACATGAATAATTGCTTCGTCTCGGGGCTGGCGGTCCTGATTGTGATGTCGGCCTCGGCGGCGTCGGTGGCCAGGTCGTTAATCAATCAACGCGTTCAGGATCCAACTGTCTGCTGGGTGCCCGATGTCGAATTTCCGGTACCCTGCGACGATGACGATGACTAGACGCCGGTTGCGCGTCCTGCGTGGCCCTGGACCCCAGCCGCGACGCGCCGTAAATACGCCTGCATGACCGCACCTTCTTCGCTCAAGATTGCACTAGCGCAACTCAATCCCGTCCTCGGCGATCTTCGCGGCAACGCGAAGAGAGCGGCGGACGCTCACGTGCAAGCGCGCGCAGCCGGCGCCGACGTCGTCGTCTTCCCCGAACTATTCCTCAACGGCTACCCGCCCGAAGACTTGGTCCTGAAGCCGGCGTTCCAGGACGCAACGCTCGTGGAACTGGAGCGGCTTGCCGCGGCCTGTGCTGAAGGTCCGGCAATTTTGATGGGCACGATCTGGCGCGACGCGGACAAGGTCTTCAATGCCGTCGCGCTGCTCGACGGCGGCCGCATCGAAGCCGTCACCTTCAAGGCGGAATTGCCGAACTACGGCGTCTTCGATGAAAAGCGCGTGTTCGCGGCGGGTCCGATGCCGGGTCCGTTGAACGTGCGCGGCGTCCGCCTTGGCGTGGCGATCTGCGAAGATATCTGGACCCCTGAAGTCGTCGAAACGCTTGCGGAAACAGGCGCCGAAATTATCGTTTCGCCGAACGGATCGCCATTCGACTGGCCGAAGCCCGACAGCCGGATCAACGTTACCGTGGCTCGCGTGACGGAGAGCGGCTTGCCGCTCGTCTATCTCAATCAGGTCGGCGGCCAGGACGAATTGGTCTTCGACGGAGCGTCGTTCGTATTGAATGCCGACCGGAGCCTTGCCATGCAGCTCCCGGCGTGGCGCGAAGCGGTCGTCATGAGCGACTGGAGGCGGACGGACAACGGCTGGCGCTGTGTCAGCCAGGGAGCTTGCAAAGCTGGCCGAGGGGCCGGCGGCCGCCTATCACGCCTGCGTTCTCGGCCTCAGGGACTACGTGACGAAAAACGGATTTCCAGGGGTCGTGCTCGGGCTTTCGGGCGGCATCGATTCCGCACTCGTCGCGGCGATTGCCGTCGATGCGTTGGGCCCCGAGCGCGTGCACGCGGTCATGCTGCCGTCGAAATACACCTCCGACGACAGCCTGTACGATGCAGCCGAATGCGCCAAGGCGCTCGGCATCCGCTACGACAAGGTCTCGATCGAACCGGCCGTCGCTGGCCTCACGTGGAGCCTCAAAGATCTCTTCGCCGGAAGTAACGAAGACATCACCGAGGAAAATATGCAAAGTCGCGTGCGCGGCACGATTTTGATGGCGATCTCCAATAAGTTCGGCGGCATGGTCGTGACGACGGGCAACAAAAGCGAGATGTCGGTCGGCTACGCAACCCTTTACGGCGACATGAACGGCGGCTTCAATCCGATCAAGGATCTCTACAAGACGGAGGTCTACGCACTGGCCCGCTGGCGCAATGCCGACGTCCCGGAGGGCGGGCTAGGACCTAGGGGCGTCGTCATCCCGGAACGTATTCTGACGAAGGCGCCGACCGCGGAACTCCGTGCCAACCAAACGGATCAGGACTCGCTGCCGCCCTATGAGGAGCTGGACGATATCCTGCGAAGCTCTGGTCGAGAATGAACTGCCGCTGGCAGCCGTCATCGCGCGCGGACACGCGCCGGCAACGGTGAAAAAAGTCGAGCGGCTGCTCTATCTCGCCGAGTACAAGCGGCGACAGGCGGCGCCCGGCGTGAAGATTTCGGCGCGCAATTTCGGCCGTGATCGGCGTTACCCGATTACCAATCGCTTTCGCGAAGACATCGCCACTGAAGTGTCGGCGCTGGGCAAAACCAAGGCCGCCGCTCTCTCACCTACGTCCCAAAAAGGCGAGGACTAGACACAAGCCTTGCCATCGCCGCGTTGCCGGGTACGGTGCGGCGCGTCTCAACCCATGAAAAGAACGATAATGACTCCACGCGTCCGTTTTGCCCCGAGCCCAACCGGGCGACTCCACATTGGCAACATCCGAACCGCCGCGCTGAACTGGCTTTTTGCCCGGAAGTATCACGGCACGTTTCTGCTGCGGCTCGACGACACTGACGTGGCACGCTCGACAGAGGAGTTCGCCCAGGCCATCCGCGATGATCTGACGTGGCTCGGCCTCACGTGGGACGAGGAGGCGCGGCAGCAGGATCGCACGGCGCTCTACCGGAATGCGGCAGAGGCCTTGAAAGCTAGCGGCGTGCTCTATCCGTGCTTCGAGTCCGAGGACGAGCTCGACCGCCGCCGGAAACGCCAGCTCGCGATGCACCGGCCGCCGATCTACGATCGCGCCGCTCTCAAACTGTCGAAGCAGGACATCGACGCGAAACTGGCGGCGGGTGAAACTCCTTATTGGAGGTTCCGCCTGCCCAATACTTCCAGACGGTGGCAGCCTTGCGCCCGAGCCGACACTCGTTTCCTGGAACGACCTGGTCCGCGGCGACCAGACCGTCGATCTCGGATCACTCTCCGACCCTGTGCTGATCCGCGAGGATGGCACCTTCCTGTACACGTTCACCAGCGTCGTCGACGACATTGATTTTGCCATCACGCACGTCGTGCGCGGCGAAGACCACGTCACCAATACCGGCGTGCAAATGGCGATTTTCGAAGCGCTCGGAGCGACGCCGCTGGCGTTCGGACACCATTCGCTACTGGTCGGCGCCGATGGCCATGCGCTCTCGAAGCGCTTGGGTGCCCTGTCGGTGCAGAGCTTCCGCGACGCGGGGCTCGAGCCGATGGCAGTGCTCTGCCATGCGGCGCTCGTCGGCACCTCGGATGCGATCGAGCCGTTGACGTCGCGCGACGAGCTTGCAGCGAAACTCGACTTCACCAAAATTTCAACCGCACCGGGACGCTTCGATGTTGCCGATCTCAAGACGCTCAACGGCAAGCTCCTGCATATGCTCGACTACGCCGATGTAGCCGAGCGTCTCAAGGCATTTGGCGTTGCAGGCGGCGAAGACTTCTGGATCGCGGTGCGCGGCAATCTCGAGGTGCTCGCCGATGCGCGCGCTCTGGTGGGATGTCGTCGCGAGCGACATCGAGCCGGTTATCGAGGACACGAAAGTCGCTGCTGCCGGCGCTGCTGCTTTGCCCGAAGAGCCGTGGGGGGACGAGCACCTGGGCGGTTTGGACGGCGGCGATCAAATCGGCGACGGGGGCCAAGGGGCGGGGACTCTTTCATCCACTCCGGATGGCTCTGACAGCTCGCGAGTCTGGGCCCGAACTGAAGGCACTGCTGCCGCTGATGGGGCGCAAGCGAGTGCTTGCCCGGCTCGAAGGCAAGAGGGCTTAGCGGTGTATCTACTCGGTCATTGCGGCTGGGCTTGCGTCTGCCATCCGCCCGTGTCGGCAGGCTGCGCCGATTGGGACGCGGTGGCAGCGTCTGCGCTGTGCGCTTGCTCCGCCGTCGATCCCGGCAGTGAATTCTCCGCCTTCTTGGCCGCCGTTCCATCCGCCGGCACATACTCGGCAGTCTTGCACGAGCAGCCGTTGACGTATTCCTTGCGATAGCGGAATGCGTACTTGAGCTTCGTATAGGCTTCCTGGTCCTTCAGAGCGACGGCCTGCTCAACTGTCCCGCCCGGGTTCGGGTAATAGAACAACTCGGTCGGCGCCGCGCATTTCGATGAGCACACGTCCGCATCCTGCGGGAAATGGCTCGGCAAGGTCGAGAAGCTCACGGGAAAATAAAAGCCGTCGCAGAGACGAACGCAGAGCGTGCGGTAGGTCTGCGCGCCGTTCGTTGCTCTCGGCGACCACGTATTGCCGCCACCCGATGCCTCGTCCTCCCACATGCCGTCGCTGCGACGGCGCGCCATGTCGACGTAGTTCGCGCCGCAGTTGTTGCGGGCCAGCTCGCGTATGATGTCGTCCTGGTAGGATCGGCCCGACGAACCGATGATGTCCTGACGGCGCGCCTCGAGGTCCGACAGGCGCCGCTTCGAGACATCGACCTGGCGGGCCAGGTCCTTGCACTGCGGCGTGTTGCGGAACGTCTTCGTGAACAGGAACTGGTCATAGCAGCCCCTATCGAGCTGCGCCTGACCCGAGTTGAAGGCGCGATCGACGACGCGAATTTCATCTTCGATGCGCGGAAGCTCATCGCGCGACTGGTTACCCTTCGCCCCCTCCTGCACGAGGCGCTGCTCGAGCTGGTAGCAGATCGGGTTCTTCGTCGAATAGTTGGCGGCGGGAGCCGGGGCGGGCGCTCCCGGCACGCCGGGCGCGGCCGGAACGCCTGGAGCGCCAGGTGGCGGCGGTGACTGCTGCGGGACCGGCGCGGGCACATCTGAAGGCTGCCGATAAACCGGTTCGCGCGGAACCGGGGGCGGCCTCTCTTCCTCGTCGCCGCCGCCGAAAGGCCACCAGCTCTGCGCTGACGCGACTTCCGGGACGAAAACCAGGACGACGGTAGCCGCAGCCACGGCCAGCAGAAACCAGCGGACGGTGGGCTTGATTGATTTTGAGTGACTCACACCGGCTCCTCGAAGCCCGTCTTCGAAACTGCGCATAACGAAAAGCGCCCGAAGCAACGCGCGCCGGGAGCCTAAACAGCGATTTGCTAGCCGGTCAATGCGGAGCAATTGCGACCGCGACGTTTTTACAAGCCCGTTCAGCAGCTTGACGAATAGGAAATCACGCGGGTAAGGGCTCGGCAGAACTTGTCCCCGCGGGTTCGGGCTATGGCATACTTTCCTGACGCAGCCGCTCCTCGCACGTGCCGGTAGCGATCAACTCACGAGGTTCGGATTGGCGCTGAAACTTTATAACACGCTGACGCGGCAGAAGGCCGAGTTCACGCCGATCGATCCGAACAATGTGCGCATGTACGTGTGCGGACCGACCGTCTACGACTTCGCGCACATCGGAAACGCCCGGCCGGTTATCGTCTTCGATGTGCTGTTCAGGCTGCTGCGCCACATCTATGGGCCGGATCACGTCACGTACGTGCGCAACATCACCGACGTCGACGACAAGATCAACGCGCGGGCGGCGCGAGACTATCCCGACCTGCCGCTGAACGAGGCGATCCGCAAGGTCACGACTGAGACCGAACGGCAATTCCAAGTCGACATCGCGGCGCTAGGGGTTCTGTCCCCGACGTTCGAGCCGCGCGCCACGGAGTATATCCGCCGCGATGACAGCCGTAACGACATGGTCTCGCTGATCGAAACGCTCGTGAAGCGCGGGCACGCCTACGTTGCCGCCGATCATGTGCTGTTCGATGTCGCCTCGATGCCCGACTACGGCAGGCTCTCGAACCGATCGCTCGATGAGATGGAGGCGGGCGCGCGCGTTGAGGTGGCGCCCTACAAAAAAGGGCCGATGGATTTCGTCTTATGGAAGCCATCGAAGCCGGGCGAGCCGGCCTGGCCGAGCCCATGCGGAATTGCGGTTCCAGGCCGCCCCGGCTGGCACATCGAATGCTCGGCGATGGCGGGCGCGTTGTTGGGTGACGTCTTCGACATCCACGGCGGTGGCATCGACCTGACGTTCCCGCACCACGAGAACGAGATCGCACAGTCGCGCTGCGCCCACGGCACCTCGGTGATGGCGAACGTCTGGATGCACAACGGCTTCTTGCAGGTTGAAAGCGAGAAGATGTCGAAGAGCCTCGGCAACTTCGTGACGATCAACGAACTGCTGACCGAAGTTGGAAGGGTGTCGCGTGGCCTGGAGAGGCTGTCAGTTTTGCATGCTCCTGACGCACTATCAGACAGCCAATCGATTGGACGCAATCGAAGTCTTGATGAAGCTCATCAACTTCGTTTGGAGCTGCTATAAGGACGTCGAACACGCGACGTCAGAGGGTTGCCGCTGATGCATTCGTAGTTAGAAGCGCTTGCGACGACCTCGAATACTCGCGGCGTCGAGCCGACCTGAGCAAACTTACAGCCGAGGGCAAGCTGAGCGCCTTGCACGGGATCGCTGAAATTTTTGGGTCTGTCTCTGAACTTCGCAGAATTGCGTCGCCATTTCCGTATGCATGCTGAGCCTGTTGCACTCGGGCCAGCTCTCTGGCCTAGGAACGTGAGACTTAGTTCGATCGAGCGTGTTTGATCCATTAGATCAAAGTGGTCCGGAGGCATTGCCAGAAGGGGCTTGGTCGTTAATGCGCGCTCGCCTCGAAGCCCGCAAGAGCAAGGACTTCAAGGAAAGCGACCGCATCCGCGACGAGCTTGCCAAGATGGGCATCTCGCTGAATGACACGAAGAACAAGGAAACGGGCGAAATTGAAACAGACGTGGGAAGTGACGCGTTAGTTTTCCAATCTCGACGAAAGATTAACCTCCTACGTCATGGCCGCCCTCCGGGGCCACGCATTGAGATTTGTAGTTTTAGCACTGGATGGCCGGGTCAAGCCCGGCCATGACGTAGGCGGGTGATGTCTAGCTCAGACGAACGATTTCGCTCCTGCGGTTAGTCCGATCCGTCACGCGCTGGAGGGCACCCAGTGAGAGACTGTTGCAGCTGGCCTGGGTTCTGCGGAACCAGGCTCCGAACAGGTGCGATCCGGGATGAGGGCCGAGGGCGTCGATGGGCTCCCTTGCGCCTCTCCAGTCTGGGCGCTACGTCCTAGCCGAAGTTTCCAGGCATAATGCGCCATCTGGCCCAAGTATAAGATGTCCGAAGATTTTCCGCTGCGCCCGTTTCTTCCTGCCGACACGATGGCACTGCGCGACCTCTTCGCGCAGAGCATCGAGGAGCTGACGGCCGACGACTACGACGAAGACCAGCGCCTCGCCTGGATTGCCACTGCCGAGGACGCTGGCGAGTTCGCCAAACGGCTCGGTGGCATGCTGACTCTCGTGGTCCAGCTCGACGGAATTTACCTCGGCTTTACTTCGCTGAAGGACAACAAGACAATCGAAATGCTCTATGTTCATCCCGACTACGCTGGTGAGGGTATCGGTACGGCGCTCGTCGATGCGGTGGAGAAGATCGCGGCCGCCCGCGGCGCCGAGACGCTGACGGCGGACGCGAGCGACTCTGCGGTGACCTTCTTCGAACGCCTCGGCTACGAACAGACCAGCCGCAACTCAGTGCCGATCGCGGAACAGTGGCTTTCCAACACGACCATGAAAAAGCGGCTCACCCCCAGCAAAGATACCTCGGCCCCGCCGGCGAAACATTCATGAACAAAGAGCGCCTCTACCTCTTCGACACGACGCTGCGCGACGGTATGCAGACGACCGGCGTCGACTTTTCGCTTGAGGACAAGCGGCGGCTGATGCGCGTGCTCGACGAGCTTGGCGTCGACTACATCGAAGGCGGCTATCCCGGCGCCAACGCCACGGATACCGAGCTTTTTGCGTCGCGCCCCGATCTCAAATCGGCCCGTTTCACGGCCTTCGGCATGACCAAGCGCGCCGGCCGGTCGGTGTCGAACGATCCCGGCCTGCAAGCCATCCTGCAGTCCTCGGCTGACAGCATCTGCCTCGTCGCGAAGGCGTGGGACTACCACGTGCGCGTTGCGCTCGGCATTTCGAACGAAGAAAACCTTGAGACGATCGATCAATCGGTCCGCGCCGTCGTTGAAACGCAACGCGAGGCGATGATCGATTGTGAGCATTTCTTCGATGGCTACAAGGGCAACCGCGATTATGCGCTCGCCGTTGCCAAAACAGCATTCGATGCCGGTGCGCGCTGGGTCGTGCTCTGCGACACCAACGGCGGAACGCTGCCGCACGAGGTCGAACGCATCGTCGCGGATGTCGCGAAGCACGTGAAAGGCACGCATCTCGGAATTCATACCCACAACGACACCGAGAATGCAGTCGCCAACACGTTGATGGCGGTGCGGGCCGGCTGCCGGCAGATTCAGGGAACGCTGAACGGTCTCGGAGAGCGCTGCGGCAACGCCAATCTCACGTCGATCATCCCGACGCTGCTTTTGAAGAGCGAATTCGCCGATGCCTTTACAACCGGTGTCACCCCCGAGCGGCTCCGGTCGCTGACCCATGCCAGCCGCGTTCTTGACGAAGTGCTGAACGAAGCGCCGGACCGGCACGCGCCCTATGTCGGCGAAAGCGCCTTCGCGACGAAAGCCGGCATCCATGCCTCGGCGCTGATCAAGGCGCCGGAAACTTACGAGCACGTTGCGCCCGAAAGCGTCGGCAACGAGCGCCGAATTCTGGTGTCGAAGCAGGGCGGCCGGTCGTCGCTGACGGTCGCACTGGAACGTCTCGGCCTTCCGGCGGACAAGGACGATCCGCGCGTCGAGGCGCTGCTGGAAGAGGTCAAGGCGCGCGAGGATCAGGGTTATTCCTACGAGGCTGCGGAAGCGTCATTCGAGCTCTTGGCGCGCCGGTCGCTAGCGAGCGTGCCCCGCTACTTTTCCGTCGACAACTTCCGCGTGACCGTCGAACGCCAGGGCGACACGCAGCGTGGCCCCAACAACTTCTCGACGCTGTCGCACGCCGTCGTCTCCGTCTCGATCGCGGGCGAGGCTGAGCCCTTGGTTTCTGTCGGCGAAGGCAACGGCCCGGTGAACGCGCTCGACAAGGCGTTGCGCAGCGATCTCGGCCGCTATCAGAAGCACATCGAGAACGTCAAACTCGTCGATTACAAGGTTCGCATCCTGACGCAAACGCAGAATGGCGGCACAGGAGCCGTAACGCGCGTTCTCGTCGAAAGTCGCGACACCAAGACCGGAGATCGCTGGACGACGGTCGGCGTATCTCCGAACATCATCGATGCGAGCTTCGAGGCGCTGCTCGACAGCATCAATTACAAGCTGCTGAAAGAGAACGCAGCCGTCGGCTGATGCATCAGGCGACGTTTAATGGCGTCGTCGCAACGGTCGTGACGCCGTGATCGTCGGTCCAGGCGAATTCGAAAACGCCCGGCCCTGGCACGCGCATCTGAAATGAGATGTAGGGATTGGCGGAAATCCCAGGTCCCAACACGGCGCGGAACAGTTCCTTGTCGCCGAACTTCGCGACGAACGTGTTGATGATGTCGCGCGGGATCTGTTTGCCGTACTTGTCCTTGCGGTTGCCGGTCTCCATGACATGCGTGATCAGCGTCTTTACCTCGATGACTTCGCCGGCCTTGGCGTTGTCGGGAAGCTTGATGCGCGGATTGGTGGCCATGCCTGTCCTCCTAGATTCCGCAGCCGCCGATGGTGACTTTGACAAGCGTCGTTGCGATCAACATCGCGCCGCTCGAAAGCTCCGCCAATGTCACGACATCCTCTGTCTTCGCCAGCCGAATACGGCTTTGCACGCGCGCAATGCCGTTCATCGGCGAGAGGTGGAATGTCGCAATCTGCGCAACGGGATTGGCAGTTGCTAGAATGTGGATCGCTCTGACGTGGTCCGCCTCCGTCATCGGGCTTTCGACGGTGATCGTGATTGGAACAAAGTTGCCGTTCTCGGCGAGTTCGGGGAGGTCGACCTTGATCTTGTCGTCCACCGGGGTTGCGTCCCCCGTGAGCCTGGCAAATTCATCTTGAAATTGTTGGCTGCGCTCAAGTGTCAGGGAGCCCAGGGTTCGGGCGTAGACAAGCAACGGCGTAAGCCCGGCCGCAGCAACTGCCGAAACCACAAACGTGCGGCGATTGACAATCGAAATTCCGGCTTTTTCCCGCATTCTAATCGCCTGAAGCGATGTCCCGTTGTGCCGCTATATACAATCCCGTTTTGCTGAACTTCTAGTTACAATGGGTTTATTTCCTGACAGTGTGAGGCCCGTGTGGCAAACGTCCCACAAACGAGGCTGCTTGTAAAAAAATGCACGCCTGCGTGGTAAGCGTGCCGGGGATGAGGGGCCGGATAATGTCCAAGATCACACGTCGCGAATTCGCTTTGTTAGCGGCCGGCGCAGGCGCTGTCGTATCCCGTATGGAATTGGCGCGTCCGGCTTACTCGGCCGGTTCTGCAAGGGTCGTCATTATCGGCGGCGGACCTGGCGGGGCGGCCGTTGCGAACCGGCTCAAATCGGCAGACGCGGGACTCGACGTGACGCTGATCGAGCCGAAGGAAAAATATACCACCTGCTTCTACTCGAACCTTTATCTCGGCGGGTTTCGCTCGTTCAATTCGATAACGCACGATTACGAGGGCGTGAAAAAGCGCGGGATAACTGTTGTCACGGATACTGCGACAGCGGTCGACACTGCAGCAAAGACCGTAACTTTGGCGCGCGGCTCGACGCCGCTCCGTTACGACCGGCTGGTCGTGGCGCCGGGCATCGATCTGAAATTCGAAACGATCGAAGGCTATTCGGCGGAAGCCGCAAAGCTAATGCCGCATGCGTGGCAGGGCGGCGAGCAGACATGGCTTCTGAAAGAGAAGCTGCTGGCGCTTCCCGATGGCGGCCTCATCGTCATGGCCTCGCCGCCGAACCCCTACCGTTGCCCGCCGGGGCCCTACGAGCGGGCATGCATGATCGGGCATTTCCTCAAGACCAAGAAGCCGAAGGCGAAGCTCATCATCTTCGATGCGAAAATGACGTTTTCGAAGGAAGCCGTCTTCGAAGAGGCCTTTAACGAATACTACAAGGACATAATCGAGCTCAATTTGACCAACGACATCGACGACTACACGGTCGTCAAGGTCAACGCCGCGACGGGCGAAGTGACAACGAAGTCCGGCCGGACCGAGCGCGCCGCGCTTGCCAACATCATTCCGGCGCAGAAGGCCGGTTCCATTGCGGCGAAGATGGGATTGACCGAGGGCGATTGGTGTCCCGTCCATCCGGAGAACTTTACGTCCACAAAGATCAAGGACGTCTATGTGCTCGGTGACGCCGCGATCGCGGCCGACATGCCGAAGTCCGCATATTCGGCGGTGAGCCAGGCGGGCATCGTCGCCGCCGATATTATCGCGGACCTTTCGGGCAAGCCGAGGCCGCCCGGGAAATATCGCAATACGTGCTGGTCGATGCTGGCCCCGGAAAACAGCGCCAAGATCGGCGGCGATTATGTTCCCGGCGCAAAGGACGGTAAGGCGATTTTGCAGGCCAAGGATGAATTCATTTCCAAACCGGACGACAGCCCCGAGATCCGCCGTCAGACGTATCAGGAAAGCGCCGACTGGTATCAAAGCGTCGTCGCGGACCTATTTGGCGAGGAACTGCAGAAGGCGGGCCACTAGGCTCTGTCAAGGTGCCTATGCGGCTCTCGCATTTCGAGGATTAGCGGCAGTCTCATAAACGTGTTTAAATACGCCGCGGGTACCCCCGGACCCGATCACCAGACGGACGTAACGACGTTAAGTTGGCGTATACGTCAGCCGGTGATAATTCCGGGCGCCGATCGGGATTTTCTTGCGTTAGGAACGCAGTCCCCAAAGGAGGCTCGGAAATGGCAACCGTAGTTCTTCTGCTGTTGGCTGTCGGCGCATTCCTGGCCCTCGGCATGGCGCGAGCGCCGATGTGGGCCTGGGCGGCGGCCGTCGGGGTGCTGACGCTTATCGGACAGTCCGGAGCACTCAGTGGCGCCGAGGCGGCCGGGCACGGCGCCAGCATCTTGTCATGGCTTGCGTGGTTGCCATTCGTCGCGCTGGCGCTGCTTTCGATCCCGTCGCTGCGGCGCAGCCTGGTCGTCGCGCCGGTATTCGACAAGGTGCGGACGATCCTGCCGAAGGTTTCCGATACCGAAGCCCAGGCACTCGAGGCCGGCACGGTCGGCTTCGATGCCGAAATTTTTTCCGGAACTCCCGACTGGAACAAGCTGCAGTCGATCCCGCCGATCCAGCTCTCGGCCGAGGAACAGGCGTTCCTCGACGGGCCAACGCATCAGCTGTGCGCGATGATCAACGACTGGCAGGTGCGCCATAGCCTGCGCGAAATACCCGAAGAGATCTGGGATTTCGTCAAGAAGAATGGCTTCCTCGGCATGCTGATCTCGAAGGAGCACGGCGGCCTCGGCTTTTCGCCTCAGGCGCAGTCGCTGATCCTCGGCAAGATCGCCTCGCGGTCGCCCGACGTCGTAACCATCGTGATGGTTCCGAACTCGCTCGGTCCAGGCGAACTGATCGAGAAGTACGGCACCGATGCGCAGAAGCACCACTACCTGCCGCGATTGGCGAAGGGCGAGGAAGTGCCGTGCTTTTCGCTGACCGGTCCGACGTCGGGTTCGGACGCCGCCACAATGCGCGACATCGGTTACGTGACGCGTGGCACCTATCAGGGCAAGGAGACGCTCGGCGTCCGCCTGTCATGGGACAAGCGCTACATTACGCTTGGCCCGAAGGCGACGCTCGTCGGTCTTGCGTTTCGCCTTTTCGACAAGGACAACCTGCTCGGCAAAGGCGAGGACGTCGGCATTACGCTGGCGCTCATTCCGGCCGATCATCCGGGAGTGAACATCGGTCGACGGCATTTGCCTTCCGGCGCCGCTTTCCCGAACGGGCCGAATTGGGGCAACGACGTCTTCATTCCGATCGATTGGATCATCGGCGGCGAGAAGATGGCCGGCCACGGCTGGCGCATGCTGATGGAATGCCTGTCGGCGGGCCGCGCCATCTCGCTGCCGTCTTCAGCCACCGCCGGCGTGAAAACAGTGCTGCGCGTCACGTCGGCTTATGCGCGCATCAGGAAGCAGTTCGGTCTGCCAGTGTCGCGCATGGAAGGCGTCGAAGAACCCCTCGTGCGCATCATCGAGACGGCCTACGTCAACGAAGCTGCCCGCGCAATGACGGCGGCGATGGTTTCGCGCGGCGAGAAGCCATCGGTCATTTCGGCGCTGATGAAATATCAGACGACCGAAAAAATGCGCCGTGCCGTCAATGACGCGATGGATATTCACGGCGGCCGCGCCATTTGCGACGGCCCATCGAATTACCTGCAATCGGCCTATCAGATGGTTCCAGTCGGCATCACGGTCGAAGGCGCCAACATCCTGACGCGGACGCTGATCACATTCGCGCAGGGGGCGCTGCGATCGCATCCCTACCTCTACAAGGAAGTGCAGGCGGCGCAGGATCCTGACCGCGAACGCGGGCTTGACGCGTTCGAAGCCGCCTTCGACAATCACATTGCATTTTCGCTTTCGAATGCGACGGGCGCCTTCGTCCATAACGTGACAGGCGGGGCGCTCGCGTCGGCGCCGGAACACGCGCAGCGCATGTCCAACTGGTACCGCCAGCTTGCCCGTGCCAGCCGGTCTTACGCCTTCGTCGCCGACCTTAACAGTCGCGCTACTTGGCGGCGGCCTGAAGACCAAGCAGAAGATCACCGGCCGCATGGCCGACGCACTCTCCGAGCTTTACATGCTCGCCGCCACGTTGAAGCGCTACGACGACGACGGCCGGCCGGCGGGCGATGAACATATTGTCACCCTTGCCGCGAAGAATGCTCTTCACCGCTTCCAGGAAGCGATCGGCGGCACGATCGACAACTTCCCTGCGCAGTGGGCTCGGCCGCTGATGCGCGCCGTGGTCTTCCCCCTCGGGCGGCGTTTCAAGCCGGCGTCCGATGCATTGGGCCATAAAGTCGCGAAGCACGCCCTTCAGCCGGGAGAGGAACGAGACCGGCTGACGCGCCACATTTTCGTTTCGAAGGACGTCAACGATGCGACCGGCATTCTGGAAGTCACGCTAGAGAAAGTGATCGCTGCCGAGCCGGCCGAAAAGAAGCTCGAAAAGGCCATCCGCGACGGGCTCGTGCGCCGTTACCATGGCGTCGATTGGTTTGCCGACGCCGAAGCCAAAGGTGTCATTACGGCGGCCGAGGCAGAGCAGCTTCGCGAAGTCGAGACCCTCGTTGCGCGCGTCATCGCGGTCGACCACTTCGATCCGTCGGAACTGAAGCCTAACTACGTGACGCTCGGCCATAATGTACGCGGCGGCACTGAGACGCTGGCCGCGGAGTGAGCCCGGTGACTTCATTGGCAGCATGTCTGGCAATTTAATTGAGGTAAGTGATGAGTGAAGTGACGGCTCAATTGAAGGACTGGCGCTTTTCGATCGATGGAGAGGGTATCGCCTGGGCGATCTTTGACAGGGAAGGGGAGAGCGCCAACTCTCTCGGCCGCCGCGCGATCGAAGAGCTGAACGCGATCATCGAGCGCGTCGAAGCCGAAGCACACGCCAATCACGTGCGCGGCCTCGTCCTTATGTCGGGCAAGGAGCGCGGCTACATCGTCGGCGCGGATATACGGGAGTTTGAAAACTTCGAAACCGAGCAGCAGGTGATCGATAGCCTCAAGCCGGTAAATGCGTTGCTCGAGAGAATAGAGAAACTACCCGTTCCCGTCGTCGCGGCGATCCACGGCGTCTGCGTCGGCGGCGGTTTGGAACTGATCCTCGCGTGCCACTACAGGATTGCGACGCGGGATGAATCAACGCGCATCGGCTTTCCCGAGGTGAAGCTCGGAATTTTCCCAGGCTTCAACGGCACCGTGCGATCGATCCGTCAGGTTGGCCCGATGGCGGCCATGCAGGCCATGCTGACCGGCGGCATGATCCGCGCTTCGGCTGCCAAAGGCATCGGCTTCATCGACCAGCTTGTCGCGGGCCCCGGCGAGCTCCATTGGGCGGCGCGCAAAGCCGTTCTGCAGAAGCGGCGCTCGGCCAAGGCAGGTGCCGCCAAAATGCTGCTGACGAAATGGCCGGTGCGGGGATTGCTCGCCGCCAAGATCCGCCAGGAGACCGCCAAGAAGGTTCGCGAAGACCACTATCCGGCGCCGTTCCGGCTGATCGATCTTTTCGAACAGCACGGCGGCGACCTCGATGCGATGAAGACCGCCGAGACGAAGGCCTTTGCGCCGCTGATGGTCTCCGACACGGCGCGAAATCTACGCCGCGTCTTCCACCTGACCGAGCTTTTGAAGAACCAGGCACCGAAAGGCCTGAAGTGGCGGCCGAGCCGCGTTCACGTCATCGGTGCCGGCACGATGGGCGCCGATATCGCCGGTGTCTGCGTCGCGTCCGGCATGGAGGTGACGCTGCAGGATATTTCCCCGGAACAGCTCGAGAAGGGTATCAAGTCTCAGGGCAAGCTTTTCGCGCGCAAGTTCAAAACCAAAGCGACGAGGGATGCTGCCAAGGCACGCCTGATCGCGGACCCTGAAGGCAAAGGCATCGGCCGCGCCGACGTCATCATCGAAGCCATCGTCGAGAGGCTCGACATCAAACAAAAGCTCTTTTCGGACATCGAAAACAAGACCAAGCCGGGCGCGGTGCTGGCGACGAACACATCATCGCTGAAGCTCGAAGATATCTCGGCGCCGATGCGCGACCCGAGCCGCCTCATTGGCCTGCACTTCTTTTCGCCCGTACCTCAGATGCCGCTTGTCGAGGTCGTGCGGGGCGCAACGACGCGCGATGAAGAAGTGAAGAAGGGCGCCACGTTCGTCTCGGCGATCGGCAAATTCCCGCTGATCACGAAGGACGTGCCGGGCTTCCTCGTCAATAAGGTACTGACGCCCTACATGTTCGCCGCCATGCAGAAGCTGGAGCAGGGCGAAGACAAAGAGAAGATCGACGAGGCAGTCCGCACATTCGGGATGCCGATGGGGCCGATCGAGCTTGCCGATAACGTCGGACTCGACGTTTGCGCGCACGTCGCGAAAATCCTCGGCCAGTCGAGCGAAGGATCGCGGCTCGAAAGGCTCGTCGCTTCCGGCCGTCTCGGCAAGAAAACGGGCGAGGGTTTTTATGTCTGGAAAGACGGGAAGCCGGTCAAGTCGGGCGCTCAGTTCTCGAAGGCGAGCCTCGAACAGCTCGGGCGCGAACTCATCGAGCCGATGATC
Source organism: uncultured Alphaproteobacteria bacterium (assembly GCA_963833715.1). Lineage (GTDB taxonomy): Bacteria > Pseudomonadota > Alphaproteobacteria > Rhizobiales > Hyphomicrobiaceae > Hyphomicrobium_B. Next base: position 67,819 of record CAWHZB010000010.1, on the reverse strand, counting down.
GCCGAAGCACAGAGGGCGCTCGATGAAGGCGTCGTCGACTCGGCCGATCTCGTCGATGCCGGGATGATCTTCGGAACCGGATTCGCGCCGTTCCGCGGCGGTCCGCTGCATTACAAGAAGAACCAGGCTAAGACTGTCTCCGCGCCCAACCAGCTCGACGCGGCAGAGTAGTTCAAATTTCCCTCTGCCCATCGCAAGAGAACGATGGGGAGAGGGAACATCGGAGATTGAAATGGCACGAGAGCTTCGGCGCGTTGCAGTGATCGGCGGAATGCGCATCCCGTTCTGCCGCTCGAATACCCTCTACGCGGATCTTTCAAACCTCGACATGGCGACGGCGGCGCTGAACGGCCTGGTCGACCGCTTCGGTCTCCAGGGAGAGCACATCGACGAGGTGGTCGGCGGCGCCGTTGTCACCCATTCGAGGGACTTCAACCTGGCGCGCGAGGCCGTTCTGTCTTCAAAGCTTGCGCCTTCGACGCCCGGCGTTACGCTGATTCAGGCTTGCGGCACGTCGCTGCAATCGGCGCTGATGTCCGCGGCCAAGATCGCGAGCGGTGAGATCGAAAGTGCAATCTCCCTCGGCTCCGATACGACGTCGGACGCGCCGATCGTGTTCTCGAAGAAATTCTCGAAGCGTCTCGTCGAGCTCGGCCAACAGAAGGGGGTGCTCGACAAGATGAAGGTGTTCAAGGGGCTGTCGCCAAGCGAGCTGGCGCCGCAGCCGCCGAGCGTCGCAGAGCCGCGCACGGGACTTTCTATGGGTCAGCACTGCGAGCTGATGGCGCAGGAATGGCAAATTCCGCGCGCCGAACAGGATAAGTTCGCGTACGAGAGCCACAAGAAGGCCGCCGCAGCCTATGAGTCAGGCTACATGGACGATTTGATCGTGCCGTGCGCCGGGGTCTACCGCGACAACAATCTTGCGGGCCGACATCACGCTGGAAAAACTTGCGACACTGAAACCGGCGTTCGAAAAATCAGAACGCGGCACGCTGACCGCCGGCAATTCGACGCCGCTGACCGACGGTGCCGCGACCGCGCTGCTCGCTTCTGAAGACTGGGCCGCGAAACACAATCTTCCCGTGCTCGCCTATCTCACCTACGGCCAGCACATCGGCAATAACTTCGTCGGTGGCGATGGCTTGCTGATGGCGCCGACGATAGCAGTGTCCAAGATGCTCGACCGCGCCGGCCTGACGCTGCAGGATTTCGATTTTTACGAAATCCACGAGGCATTTGCAGCGCAAGTGCTGTGCACGCTCAAGGCCTGGGAAGATGCCGATTACTGCAAGAAGAACATGGGCAAGGACGCTCCGCTCGGTTCGATCGATCGGGCGAAGCTCAACGTCAAGGGATCTTCCCTAGCGTTCGGACACCCCTTTGCTGCGACGGGCGCGCGCATTGTCGCGAAAATGGCGAAGCTGCTCTCGGCCAACGGTGGCCGTGGCTTGATCTCGGTCTGCACCGCCGGTGGCATGGGCGTTGCCGCGATCATGGAGGCACCGAAGTCGATCGAAGTCCGCGCTGCGGCCTGACTGCCGCGATCGAGCGACCCTCTACCCGAGACGGGGCCGATCGGATGCGCTATGCACCTTGCTGCTAAAACCAGCCGGGGAAAGACGCATGGGCGCGAGAGAGGATAAGCAACTCGAGGCAGCGCGGTCGCTCATTCGCGATGTCGCCGATCGGCTCGACCTCGACGCATGGGCTCGGCTTTGGGACGGCACGCGGCTGCCGCTTGGCAAGGCCCCGACATCGAATTTCGAAATCGCCATCAGTGATCCGGGCGTGATCGGCGCCATCATTCGAAGCCCGCGCCTCGATACGATCATCCGCCAGTATGTCGAAAAGGGCATCGATTTTTCGGGCGGCACGCTCGTCGACTTCGGCAGCGGACTTCAAAAGGGCAAAACGTCTTTAAAGCTGAAGGGCCGCGACATCGCGGCGATCGGGCTGAAGCTCACGCCGTTTCTCTTCCAGAAAAAGCACGAGACCCGCGATGCCTATGGATTTCAGTGGCGACATTACGGGTGCGAGCCGAAAGACCGAGGACAACAAGGCCTACATTCAATTCCACTACGATCTCTCGAACGAATTCTACGCGCTCTTCCTCGATCCCGAGATGGTCTACTCATGCGCCTATTACACGGACTGGGCGAACGGCATCGAGCAGGCGCAACGCGATAAGCTCGAAATGATTTGCCGCAAATTGCGGCTGAAGCCTGGTGATCGCATGCTCGACATCGGCGCGGGATGGGGCGGGCTTCTCTGCCACGCCGCGAAAAACTACGGCGTCACGGCACACGGCATCACGTTGTCGGAAGAGCAGCTCTCATTCGCGCAGAACAAGGCCAAAATGACTGGGGCTAGACGACCGTGTGACGTTTGCCCTCGCCGACTATACGAAGGTGACCGGCACTTACGACAAGATCGCGTCGATCGGCATGTACGAGCACATCGGCATCAAGAACATTCCGCTCTACATGAGCAAGGTGCGGTCGCTGTTGAGCGATGAGGGCTTGTTTCTCAATCATGCCATTTCGCGGCGCGCGCCGAAGCACGCTCAGGGCTGGCTTAAGCGTCCGATGCGGCCCGAGAAAAAAGCCATCGCCAAATACATTTTCCCCGGCGGCGAGCTCGACGATATCGGTCACTCGATTGCGGCGATGGAACGCGCCGGTTTCGAAGTGCACGACGTTGAAGGGTGGCGCCTGCACTATGCTCGCACCTGCCAGCTCTGGTGCGAGCGGCTCACCGACAACAAGGACGAAGCGATCCGCTATGTCGGCGAAGAAAAATATCGCATCTGGGTCGCCTATCTAGCGGGCGTTAGTCTCGCCTTCTCGCGCGGTACTCTGAGGCTTTTTCAAACGCTGGCGTCGAAATCCGCAAAGCGAACGCCGGTGCTGCCGCCGACGCGAGCCGATCTCTACCGATGATCGGCGCGAGGCCACGGCTCACGCTTTTGCGTGTTTGGCTCGCTTGGCCTCTTCAGCCGCAAGTTCTTTTTTCGACAACTTGCCGATCATCGTCTTCGGCAAGCTGTCGCGAAACTCGATTTCGGCCGGTAATTCGATCTTCGAGATCTTCAATTCCAGGTGCTTTAGAATTTCCGCCGCCGTCGCCGTCATGCCGGCCTTCAGCTTGATGAAAGCCTTCGGCGCTTCGCCGCGGTACGCGTCGGGGATCCCGATCACCGTCACTTCCTCGACAGCGGGATGCTCGTAGGTCGCCTCTTCGATGCGGCGCGGATACACATTGTAGCCCGAGCAGATGATGAGGTCCTTGATGCGATCGACGATCGAGAAGAAGCCGCGCTCGTCCATGATCGCGACATCTCCGGTGCGCAGAAAGTCGCCGACGAACTGCTTCTCGGTCTCTTCCGGCTTTTTCCAATAGCCCTTCATGATCTGAGGACCCTTGGCGCAAAGCTCGCCGCGTTCACCTTGCGGCACTTCCCGCGTCGGATCGTCGATATCGCGAAGCGAAATTATCGTACCGGGAACCGGCGGTCCGATGGAGCCGGGAATCGGCTCGCCGGTGATCGGATTACACGTCAACACGGGCGAAGCTTCCGACAAGCCGTACCCTTCGACGACCTTTGAGCCCGACGCGGCTTCGAAACTCAGCTTGATTTCCACGGGCAGCGGCGCGCCGCCCGAAATGCAAAAGCGCAGTGACGAAAGATCGTAGGATTTGATCGCCGGGTAATTCAGCATCGCCGTAAAGATTGTCGGCACGGCCGGCATCATTGTCGGCCTCTCGCGGTGGATTAGGTTCAGCGCTTCGACGAGCTGGAAGCGCGGCATCAGAACGATTTTTGCGGCCATGTCGACGCCGACGTTCATCACCACGCTCAGGGCGAAGACGTGAAAAAGCGGGAGCGCACCGAGAATGACCTCCTTGCCAGGCTCCAAGTCGACCGCCCAGGCCCTGATCTGCACTGTATTGGCGGTGAGGTTCGCGTGCGTCAGCATCGCGCCCTTTGGCGTACCGGTGGTGCCGCCGGTATACTGCAGCACGGCCACGTCCTCGTGCCGGATCGATTGCGACGGGCTTCATCGGCTCTGTGGTCGCCGATAATGCCGCTCCGTTGATCAACTTTGACGAGGCAGGTGACGATGAGACGGGGGCAATGTCGCTGCGCTTGAATACGCGGAACAGCACCGACTTGATGGGAGGCAGCAAGCTGGCGAAGGGAATGACGATGGCGCGATCGATGACGCCTCGCTGCAACAGCTCTTCTATCTTGCAAAACAGCACGGCGAGATCGTGCGTGACCATGATCTCGGTCTCGCTGTCTTTCGCCTGAAATGTCAATTCCTCCAATGTATAGAGCGGGATTAAAATTGACGACCGTGCCGCCGGCCTTAAGTATTGCAAAGTAATAGACGATGAATGTCGGCGTATTGGGCAGGAAGAGACCAACTTTCGTTCCCTGCTTTACGCCGATTTTTTGGAGGCCGGACGCGACCCGGTCCGCCTCGGCGGCGAGGTCCGCATAGCTTGTCGTGCGGCCGAAAAAACTGATCGCCGGATTATCCGGAAATTGCCGGGCGGCCCTGTCCAATAGGTCCGGGACCGGTCCCGTTGGGATCGGCATGTGCCAATCGACGGATGGAGGATAAGACGCAATCCAGGGCAGAGATGTTGACGCAGGCGACAGTTCGGCTTCGGGCGTCATGGCTGGCCAGTTCGATTCATTTCAGGCCCCGCGAAGCGTCTGCAACTCATGGGGCCGGTGTCGGAGGGACGGCAATAGTTGCGGGATTGAACAACTTTTCGCCTCAGATGACCAGCATTTGATCGGCCTTTCGCGCGGGCTGAAGGGGTTCGCTTCATCAACGTTGCCGAGCCCAAGGCGGTCGTCCGCGACGGTCCGCGCCTAGACTTGGTCTTCGTTTAAGGATAAGTGACCCCCCCGCTTGCTGATAAAGTTGTCTTGATCTAGGTAGAAGCCAAGCAAAACTGGCCCGTCGCGGTAATCCGCGAGGGTGGGAGAGGCCAATGGACGAAGTCGCGACCAAGGTTATTGATATCCTTAAGAAGCATATGAAGGAGCCGCGCGACGACATCTCGCTCGATACGGCCCTCACTGATCTCAAGATCGAGTCACTTGATCTTGCGATGATCGTGTTCGACATCGAAGATGGTTTCGGGATTGAAATCCCTTACAACGCCAACGAGGAAGTCGAGGCGTTCAAGACTGTCGGCTCCGTCGTTGATCGCGTGAAGTCGTTGATTGCCGCTAAGCAGGCGTCCGCCGCCAAGGCTTGAGCGCGGTGGCTCGGACTATCCAAGGTTGATTAGAGGTAACGTTGGCGCTCCATGACCGGACCGCCGCGCCCTCACGAGACAAGAAAGATCGTTGCTGATGTCGAAGAGTAAGCCGGGGCGCCGCGTAGTCGTCACTGGCCTCGGAGCCGTGACGCCGATTGGCACGAACGTCGACGAATTCTGGGCTGGATTGAAAGCCGGGAAATCCGGCGTAAGTCCACTAAACGGCTTTCCGATTGACGACCTCAAAATTCTGATTGCGGCGCAGATCAAGGATTTCGATCCAAAGCAGCGTCTCAAACATTTCAAGCGCGATCGCATCATTACACTCGCCGACCGGTACTCCTGGTTCGCTGCCGCTGCCGCCGATGAAGCAGTCCGCATGTCTGGCCTGGAGATGCCGCTCGCGGATCCCTATCGGGCCGCGTGCATCATAGGTTCCGGGGCCGGTGGCCTCGTGACGTACGAAACGGCTTATCGCGATCTTTTCATCGCTAATAAGCGCGCCACGCATCCGTTGACGCTGCTGCGCATCATCGGCTCGTCAGCGTCGGCTCATGTCGGCATTGAGTTTGGCATTAAGGGTCCAACGTTTGCGACCTGCTCGGCGTGCTCGACGGCGACACATGCCATTGGAATTGCGCGCGATTACATCCGTGATGGTGTCGTTGACGTCGCGGTAGCCGGGGCCTCTGAGTCAGTCATCAACTACGGCACGATGAAGGCTTGGCAGGCGCTGCACGTGCTTTCACCCGAAGGCTGCTTCCCGTTCTCCAAAAAGCGCAATGGCACGGTGCTGGCCGAAGGGGCCGGCATCCTGGTCATGGAAAGTCTCGAGCACGCGCAGGCGCGTGGCGCGACGATACTTGCCGAGCTCTGCGGCTACGGGATGGCATCCGATAGTCAGGATATGGTCAAGCCGACGATCGAGGGTCCGAGCGTCGCCATGCAGATGGCGCTCGACGACGCCGGCTTGGCACCGGAACAGATCGACTATCTCAACGCCCACGGCACGGCGACGTCGGACAACGATATCAACGAGACCAAGGCCATCAAGAACGTCTTCAAGGACCACGCCTACAAGCTTCCGATCTCGTCGACAAAGTCCATGCACGGCCATCCTCTTGGCGCTGGCGGCGGCATCGAAGCCGTAGCCTGCATCAAAGCCATGCAAGAGGGCTGGGCGCCGCCGACGACCGGGCTCGACGAGCCGGGCGAAGGTTGCGATCTCGACTACATCCCCAATGTCGGCCGCGCCACGGACATCACCTACACGATGTCAAACTCGTTCGCGTTCGGTGGCTTGAATGCCGTGCTCGTCTTCGGGCCTTCGCCGGCCTGACGCAGCGTTGCCCGTCGATCCGCTAGACACCGCCCTTGTCGCAAGCATCCTATTGAGGTTGCAGGGCGGCGATGATGTCGCACCGGCTTTGACTGTCGGCGCCGCTGGCCCGGAATGACGATTTTTTAGACCACCATCGTCTATTTCGAAGCATTTGCCTCTCTGGCGATGCCTCGAAGCCCTTGAACACGGCTGCGCTCAATGAGACATTGGGCTCTCGCGGCCGCGGCGCGGCGCTTGTCGTGGGTATTCAGCGGTATTGAGGCGGCATGCGAAAGATCGTGATCCGGGCCGGTGCTGTGGCCATCCGCGCGAGACTACTGGACACTCCTACGGCCGAACGGATCTGGGCTGCTCTTCCCATAGAGTCGGCCGCTCGAACGTGGGGCGAGGAAATCTATTTCGACGCGCCGGTGACATCTGCTGCCGAACCCGATGCGCGCGTCGTCGTCAAAGCGGGCGACATCGTGTTTTGGCCGGACGGTGACGCGATAGCGATTGGATTTGGCCCGACACCGTTGTCGCGCACGCGCGGTGAGATCCGCCTTGCCGGGCCGTGCAATGTCTGGGCTGAGGCCCTCGACGACGTCCGGCAGTTGAAGGCGGTGCATCCCGGCGTTGCGATTTCCGTACATGAAGCCGATGGCTGAAGCGACGTCCGGCATCCCTCCTGGAACACGGTCTGACGCTCAAATCCGTCGCCTGCATTGAAGATCAGCGCCGGATCGCGCATAGCAAGCACACAGCACCATGTCGATCTGCTCAGTCGAGATGAGGCAGCGGCTGTCAAGAAGCCCATTGCGACTGGTGATTCACTCTAATGTCTATAGGCCGTACCTATCTCGGTGCACGCGCGAGGCAGTCTGTTCGCTGTCAGCCAAACGGGAGTAAACGATGCTGATCACGCGCCTCGCCAAGATCGTGATGTGTCTCGCTCTCGGGCTTTTCTGTCTGCTCATCGCCTTCGACAATGTCACCAATTACTCGACCAACTATCTTTTCGTGCAGCACGTGCTCAGCATGGACACGACCTTGCCCGGCAATAGCCTCAAGTATCGGGCGATCACGAGCCCGGTCCTGTGGCAACTAGCCTACGCCGCAATCATTGCTGCCGAGAGTTTGGCGGGACTGCTATTCGTGGTTGGCGCTGTCGCACTCTGGCGGGTACGGCTTGCGCCCGCTGCTACTTTTAATCATGCGAAGGGCTATGCGATTGCAGGCGCCGCGCTTGCATTCCTCATCTGGTTCTTTGGCTTCATGGTCGTCGGTGGCGAGTGGTTCGCCATGTGGGAATCGCCAACTTGGAACGGCCAGGAGGCCGCCTTCCGCTTCTACATGGCGGCGCTCGCGGTGCTCATCTTGCTCAATCAACCCGATTCCGATTGACATCGGCTTGGCCGTGGCGTCGTCGCTCGCGGCCCGCCCGCCAGGCTTCTGCCCCTGCAGACTCGCTTGCCCAACACGGCGAGGGCATTTGTATCCCGCTCCTCGCGTCGCAAAATTCGCACTGATTAAAACACCGAAGAGGTATGGCCCTCGGCGTCGACAATAACTTATTGGAAAACATAAGACTCTGGTGGGCCCGCCAGGACTTCGAACCTGGAACCAGACGGTTATGAGCCGTCAGCTCTAACCATTGAGCTACGGGCCCACGCGGCGCTTCTCATATCAGATGTTACGCCGTAAGCCAGCATTGGGGGCCAGTTTTGCGCAACGGCCTCACCTTTTTCGACGCTCGTCGTAGCTCTTGCCCGTGGCCAGGCGGTATGCCGCGTTTCGACCCATTCTGAAAAACTTTTCGACGCCCTTTCGAGCAGCCCATCCCGGGCGCTGCGGGTCATGAATACCGTCATGCACGATGACTGCATTGGCGGGCACATCGCGCAATTCCATGCCCGCGTAGCGCAGCGGTAGAGCCGCGAGCGAAAAGCAACCTGCGCTATGTTCGATTGTCGGAACCAAAGCCGATTCCGTTCCCATTTCGTGGTCCCGGCACTCCGATACCCAAGCCTCGATAAATGCGGTTCCACCCGAGGTCGGCATGACGACGATGACGCGGGAGCTGAGCTTCACCGCATAACCGCGGCCGACCGCCCGTCCCTTGATGCGTAACGCAACATCCCCCGTGTTTCCACGATCCCGGAAATGTCGCCGCGGATGCTGCAGTCAACGTCCATGAAAACGAGGACCGCATCGGGATAATCACGTCGCGCGACGGCGAGTGTCGCGGGCTTCTGGAATATTTGGGCACGCCATCCGCCGTCGACTTTGGCGCGAGCATAAAGATGATGTGATACGCTGTGCTCAATGAGGTTCTTCGAAAACGCCGATGCCGCTTCTGCGTAGTCCGGCGTAAAAAATCCAACCACAATGAGGTGTGAACCGAAAAGCCGGCGAAGGTCGGAAGGCGCCAATCTGATCTCGTCAGGGCTAGAAATTGTGTCGGCTGTCATTGATACGTCGCGGGAACGCCGCTTCTAACGATTGCGGCAAACCCATTCCAGTCCGTCGCCCGAAACGGGCCCGTGTCGATCTTCATCTCTAACCGTCCCAATTCAGGTATGCGCCGACGCCCGTCTTATCAGATATTTATCTGCCAGACAGCGTTTCGCCCTCATTTTTCCGCGAAGGATTTATACCGACACGAGCGATCAGTAGCGAGGAGATGCTCATGCCGCGCCACTTACGGCCTGTGCTCAAAACGACGGCATTGAAAGTAGTCTTGCTGAGAGCTTTTGTCGCCGCGACGCTTCTCTCCTCACTTCAAACGTCGGTCACACATGCGGACGAAAAACCCATGGAGCGCACGATTACGGTTTCGGCGACCGGCACTGTCGAGGCCGAACCGGATCAGGCGCGCATCACGTCGGGTGTCACGACAGAAGCAACGAGTGCACGCGAGGCGCTGACCGGCAATAGCGAAGCGATGACCAAAGTTATCTCGCAGCTGAAGGCGAAAGGCATCGACGCCAAGGACATCCAAACGGCGTCATTCAACGTCGAACCGCTCATCGACTATTCGAAGGACGGCCAGCCACCGAAGACGAGGGGCTATCGCGTCAGCAATCAAGTGGTGATCCTTGTCCGCGATTTTGAGCCGCCTCGGAACCGTGCTCGACGACGTGATCACGGCCGGCGCCAATCAGGTGCAGGGACTATCGTTTGAGGTCTCTAAGGCTGACACGCTCAAGGACGAGGCACGCAAGGAGGCCGTCGCCAACGCGCTGCGTCGTGCCAAGCTGCTCGCTGCCGCGGCCGGAGCCGAAGTCGGGAAGGTGTTGCAGATGTCCGAAGACGTGAGTTCGAACCCACCTATTCCCTACGCTACGCCCCGCTTTGCCAAAGCCGAGATGTCCGTTCCGATCGAACGCGGCACAAGCATCCTCGAAGCCCGCGTCACTGCGACGTGGGCATTGAAGTAGGGCCGGTGAAATTAGCGGCGCTATCCGACAAGTCTGACGATTTCGACCGCTACTTTTGTCGCCGGGGCGCCCGGCTGAAGCGGCCAGTCGCCGTAGTTGTGCATCTCGCCCGTATCGCGAACGTGCCTTAGCCGGGCATGGTCGATCGTCGCCGTGACCCACTCCGCGGCGTTGAGCGTCCCTTCCGCCAGGACGCCGGTATCCGACACGCCCTGTTCCGACGGTACGTAGATGCCCGCCGCGCCGGCGTTGAAATCCACGGCGGGTGACCAGGGAGCATCGCCGACCAACGGGCTTTGCACCGTCGCGATCGTGTTTTCGAGGGCGCGCGCCATCGCACCCGTGCGGACTCGGTGATAGCCCGAGAGGCGCTCCGTGCACGACGGCACCAGCACGACATCCGCACCGGCTTCCGCCATTGCCCGCACGGGCAGCGGAAACTCGCTGTCGTAGCAAAGAGCGATCGCGAAAATGCCGAGCGTCGTCTGGAAGACGCGCACAGGACCGCCGGCCGAAATACCCCATTCGCGCTCGAAAGGCGTCATCACGAGCTTTTCCTGCTCGCCGACGGCGCCATCGGGTGTGACCAGTTGCGCAGCGTTGACGAAGCGCCCGTCAGATTTCATCACCGGCCCGGAACCGGCGACGATGTGCACGTTATGCTTCTTGGCGAGGTCGCTATGAAACTCCACGCGGCTGACCGCGAGTTCCGCGACTTTTTTAAGCGTGCGCTGCAGGTCGCCGTAAACCTCCGGTCCGAAACAAGCGGCTTGTTCAATCGCGGCATATTCGGGAAACACCAGAAGCTCGGCGCCCGTCGCGGCTCCCTTCCTGACCCAAAGCGCGACCTTCTCTTCCCACTCGGCGAGCGTTTTCGGCTGCCCGATAGGGTACTGAGCACTCGCAATTTTGAGGGTCGCCGGCTGGCTCATCAAAGACTCTTCATCCAGAATTGCATCTCGTGAGATGTCTCACCCGGCTGATCGATGTCCTTCCAGTCGTAAGTCGCGATGATGCCTTCAACGGGGGCATAGCCGCGTTTGTTCCAGAACGGATCAAGTGGGGCATAATCGGCGGGTTTCAACGGGTGGTTCTCCGGCCGGATGACCCGGCAGAACGTCGAATGTGTGAAGCCGCCGAGGCGGCGGGCTTGCGCCTCGCGGCCGTCGAAGAACGCGTGCCCTAATCCATAGCCGCGATGGCTTTTCAACAGCACGCTCTCGCCGCAGTAGAAGATTTTCGAAATGTCGAAGCCCGCCTTCTTGAACGGCTCGCCGAATTCGTCAGCGTGCTCGATCATCGGCGCTCCGGTCGAAGCGCCGACCATCTCGCTTCCGTCATAGGCCGCGATGACGACAGCGCCTTTGGCCTCGGCGAATTTATTCAGGTACTTCTCTTCGTACTCGAGCGTGCCGTCATAGAGGTATGGCCAGTCGCGAAAGACGGTCATGCGCAGCCGCGCGAGATCCGGCAGGATCGAATAAATCTCGTCGCCGGTGATCGACTTGACATCGAGCTTCTTGCGCTCGCCAGATACGACCGCCATGCCGCATGTTTCCCTTTAGCCTGCAACCTGCGCGATCCAATCAGTCAAATTGTAGTAGGTCGTGACGCGCGATATCTTGCCGTCGCGGATCGCGAAGAATGTGCCGGCAGGCAGGACGTATTTCTGTCCCTTTGCCTCGGGCAGGCCTTCCTCCGTATTCTTGTAAATGCCGTGGACGTTGAATTCGGCGGCGGCGCGCGTTGCGTCCTTCGAGACGAGAACGACGATGTCCTTCAGCTCTTCCTTGTAGTTGTGGTCCATGCGTGCGTTGAAAGCGCGGAACTTGTCTTTGCCGATGCGCCGTTCGCCCTGGTTGACGTCGTGAATGACGTCGTCGGTAAGGAACCCCAGCATACCGTCGCTGTCGCCGCGATTGAAGGCCGCGTAGTACTCGCGGATCAGGGCGGCGGTCGCAGCGCGCGCTTGCGATTCTGGCGTTGTGTCGGACATTGGGTCTCCGGATCATACTGGATTGTTCGCGGCGGTGTTTAGCAGGTCGCCATCCCGTCTTCCACCGTTGCGATCATTCGCCGATGACGTGAACGACGACGCTGCGACAATGCGGCCGCGTGCGATGCTCGAAGAGGTAAATGCCCTGCCACGTGCCGAGCATCAGCCGGCCGCCGCCGACCGGGATAGCCAGCGCGGTCTCGGTCAGCGCGGCCTTGACGTGAGCCGGCATGTCGTCCGGGCCCTCGGAGCGATGGATGAACAGGGGATCGCCATCCGGTACCAGCCGCTTGAAAAAGGCGACCAGGTCGCGCCGGACGTCCGGATCGGCGTTTTCCTGGATCAGCAGCGAGGCGGACGTATGCCGGCAAAAGACGTACGCCAGACCGGTCACAATGCGCGATGCGGCAACGATATCTGCCGTTTCCTTCGTAAATTCGATCAGGCCCTGGCCGTTCGTATTGAGCGTTAACGTCCGTTGATACTGGCGCATGCTGGAACCCGGCTCCGATAATGCTTATGTTAGCGCCATGAGCCGCGCTTTCGTCAAAGAATCCGAACCCGTTGACGAGCTTCCTGAGAAGCTCGTTTCCGCGCATCCTAACCTCGTCACGCCGGAAGGCCTTGCGATGATCGAGTCGGAAGTCGCGCGCCTGCAAGTCGAGCTCGGCGAAGCACAGCGGGCAGATGAGCGTGACGCGATACAGCGCGTGTCGCGTGACCTGCGGTATTGGAACGCCCGCTTGGCGACCGCCGAGGTGCAGCCTCCGCCAGCGAGTACATCGGCAGTATCTTTCGGTACGACTGTCACGCTCGAGAGAGACGACGGCCGCGTTCAAATGTTCCGCATCGTCGGTGAGGACGAAGCCGATCCGCCAAAGGGCACGATTTCCTACACCTCGCCGCTCGCGCAGGCGTTGATGGGCAAGAGCGTCGGAGACGTCGTGAAGGCGGGTGGCGGTGAAGTGGAGATCACGAAGATCGCCTGACGTGGCGGAGCGCTCACTGCTCGAGCTGGCGCCGATAGTCAGTCTCGGTTGGGAGCGCCGGGCGGAAACAGCGGCCGATACGGCCGTGCTTCTTCTACAGCGCGTGCGAAAGACGGCCGCTCGAGAAGTCGCGAGCGATACGCGCGAACGTGGCCGAACTCCCCACCGATCTCGTGAACCCAATCGGCATAGAAAAGCGCAGGAGCTGCCGCGCAGTCTGCAAGACTGAAAGCGTCGTCCGCGGCCCACATCCTGGCCGCCATCACGCCGTCGAGCCAGCGATAGGCAGTCTCAAGCATCGCCTTTGCCTCCGTGACACCATAGGGGTCGCGGTCTTTGTCGGGGCGGATGTGGTCGAACACCACCATCTGCATCGGCGTCATGACGTAGTTATCGAAGAAACGGTCCATCATCCGCACTTCAAGCGCCGCATTAGGCTTCTCGGGAATGAGGCGTGATGGCCCCGGATGATGGTTCATAAGATATTCGATGATCACACTCGTCTCGATCACGGTGCGTCCGTCATCGACCAGTACAGGAAACCGCTTCAGCGGCCAAAGCGCCTCCAGCTCAGTCAAGGCTTTGGGATCGTCCGGTCCGAGGAGTCGATACGTGAAGGGTGTATCGTTCTCATAAAGCGCGATGAGAACCTTCTGGCAGTATGACGAAAATGGGTGCGCATAAAGCACCGGCTTCATTTTCTGCTCCCTACTCGAATTCAATTTTCAGACGCATGTAATGTAGCGAAGAAGCCACCAAAAATTAGGGCCGCTTTCCGCGGCCCTTGTTCATATCGGCTCAGTTTGTCCAACACCGGCTCGGGTGTTTCAGCTTACGCGGCGCCTTTCCTTCAATCTGCCGGATGCGTCCGCGCGTCACGGAGAACTGCTTCGATCGGCAGGACGGCATTGCGGTCCTCGATGACGTCGCCGAGCTGGAAAGCCGCCTCACTCGCGGGAGTATTGCAACCGGACTGCGCCGCTGGGGTTGGAAGCTCATACGCAGAGCCGAGCCAGCTTTTCGGCGGAAGTAACCAACCGCCAATTTTTCGCCCAGCGACTCGGATCAGTTATCCAAGAAGCTCCGCAGCTTCCTTGACCGGCTCGGATGCTTCAGTTTGCGCAGCGCCTTCGCTTCGATCTGGCGGATACGTTCGCGCGTCACCGAGAACTGCTGGCCGACTTCTTCGAGCGTGTGGTCGGTGTTCATGCCGATGCCGAAGCGCATGCGCAGCACGCGTTCTTCGCGCGGCGTCAATGACGCGAGCACGCGCGTCGTCGTATCGCGCAAGTTCGACTGGATCGCGGCTTCGATCGGCAGCACGGCGTTACGATCCTCGATGAAGTCGCCGAGGTGTGAATCTTCTTCATCGCCGATCGGCGTCTCGAGCGAGATCGGCTCTTTGGCGATCTTCAAAACCTTGCGCACCTTCTCGAGCGGCATCGCAAGCTTTTCGGCGAGTTCTTCCGGCGTCGGCTCGCGGCCGATCTCGTGCAGCATCTGGCGGGATGTTCTGACGATCTTGTTGATCGTCTCGATCATGTGCACCGGAATACGGATCGTGCGCGCCTGGTCGGCGATCGACCGCGTGATCGCCTGCCGGATCCACCACGTCGCGTAGGTCGAGAACTTGTAACCGCGGCGGTATTCGAACTTATCGACCGCCTTCATCAGGCCGATGTTGCCCTCCTGGATCAGGTCCAGGAACTGCAGGCCGCGATTGGTGTATTTCTTGGCGATCGAGATGACGAGGCGCAGGTTGGCCTCGACCATTTCCTTCTTCGCCTGACGGGCCTCGCGCTCGCCCTTCTGCACGGCTTTGACGATGCGGCGGTATTCCGGAATCTCAAGCCCCGTCTCGGTCGCGAGTTGATGGATCTCGCTGCGGATCTGCTCGATGTGAGGGCGCTCGCTTTTGACGAACTGGCCCCACTTTTTGCCGTTCGTGCTGACGCGATCGAGCCAAGTCTGGTCGAGTTCGTTGCCGTAATATTCGTCGATGAAGTGCTGCCGCGGAACGCCGTAGCTGTCGGCGAGGCGCATAAGGCGGCCCTCGAGGCCGATCAGCCGCTTGTTGATCGCGTAAAGCTGCTCGACGAGGCTCTCGATGCGGTTGTTGTTCAGCGACAGCGATTTGACGTGGACGATGATTTCGTCCCGAACCTTTTCATAGACCTTCTGCTGCTGGCGCGAGCCTTGTTCGCCGACGAGCTGCTGTTCGAGCTTCTTGTCCTGCTGCTTGCGCAGCTTCCTGTACGTCGCTGCGATCGTGTCGAAAGTCTCGAGAACCTTCGGCTTCAGCTCCGCTTCCATCGCCGCAAGCGACATGGCGTTCTCGAATTCGTCTTCATCCTCGCCTTCGCCCTCAGGGGCGCCCGGGGCGCGAGGTGCGGGCTGCTCGATTTCGCCGGCGCCTTCAGCGATAGTCTCGGGAACCTCTTTGGCCTCGGGGCCTTCGTAGGTCGCTTCGAGATCGATGATGTCGCGCAGCAAAATCTTGCCTTCGTTCAGCTCGTCGCGCCAGATGATGATGGCCTGGAACGTCAGCGGGCTTTCGCAAAGCCCGGCGATCATAGCCTCGCGGCCGGCCTCGATGCGCTTCGCGATGGCGATTTCGCCTTCGCGTGACAAAAGCTCGACCGAGCCCATTTCGCGCAAATACATGCGCACGGGATCATCGGTTCGTTCGGTGGGTTCGGCCTTGGTCTCGGCCTTGACGATGGCGTTCGGCGCCACCAGCGCGCGGCCTTCCTCCTCGTCGGCACTGTCTTCGGCCGCTTCTTCTTTCTCTTCGCCCTCTTCGGTCTCGACGACAGTGATCCCCATGTCGGAGAGCGTCGCGTAGAGATCTTCGATCTGGTCGGAGGAAACTTCCTCGGAAGGCAGAACCGAGTTCAACTGGTCAAGCGTGACATAGCCCTTCGCCTTGGCCGACTTCAGCAGGCGCTTGACGGCAGAGTCGGAAAGATCGAGCAGGGGGCTGTCGCGCTCTTGCGCGTCAGCCGCCGGTTGGTCTTTTTCTTCGGTTTTTTGGACTGCCTGCTGCGCGCGTGCCATCCTGGTTTCCTTGTCGCCGTGCCGAATTCCAGAGGGGGAACCGGCGCATTATCATTTGTCAGCATCGGGCACCGCCTTACGGCAGCAACCGTTACCGGATCAGCTTCACGTGCCTAGCCGGCCCGCGTTACATTCGGAGCACCGTTTTCGGGCCGGTCAATCTCGTCGTCTAACTGGTCCATCGACGCCTCGCGGGCAATTTGGCGTTTGATGTCGAGAAGGCGGGTCTCGGCCTCTTCAGTGCAATCCCGGTACCATTCCTCTTCGGCAAGCTTCAGCATACGCTCCAAGGCGTCCTGCCGCTGGTGCAGCGCAAGAATATGGTCCCAGGCGGCTTCGACGTCGGCGGCAGAGGCTTCTGGCTCGGCAAAACGGTCGCTTGCGTGCGTAATCGTTCGCGCGATGAGGTCCACCACCTTTGCAACCCCCGATTTGGTCAATTGGGAGCGTAAACTGGCTGTGTCAAGAGAATTTTGCCGGGCGTGGATGGACAATATCTCATCCCGAAGCGCCGAAAGGGCCGATAGATAGAAAGCTAATCGAGGCAATTGTCTCCGAATGCTCATCGATCAGCCAGGGATGATTGACGAGAGTCTTCAGGATTAGGGCTTCTCGCGGCGGCACGCTTTGGAAATGGCTTGCCAGCTCCTGACTGGCGTTAACCATTTCCGGAAAAGGCGTCCTTTTAGAAAAACGCCGTTCATTTGGACCCGCCAGCCGCTGGCGTTCACGCCCCTTCCAGTCGGTGGCCATCACTGGCCGGGCGTAGGATGCCTGAGGGAAGCCTGAGCCCGGCTGTGGGTTTCCGCGACGTGCCCCGCTCACGCCCAAGCTGATACAACCTGTCGCGCAGCTCGCGCTGGTAGTGCCCGCGAACCGAGGCGTCTTCGATCGTCATAGCCAAGCTAAGAAGCCGGGCGTCGAGGGCAGCGCGTTGCTCGGGCGTGCTGAACGGCCCAGCCCGCATCTCCCGATCCCAAAGCACGTCGACCAGCGGCCGCGTTTTGGCGAGCACGTCAGCAACGGCGCTTGCCCCTTGCTGTCGGATAAGATCATCCGGATCCACTCCTTCCGGCAGGAATGCGAATGCGACGCTCTGTCCAGGCTTCAGCCAGGGCAGGGCGATCTCGATCGCCCGGTCCGCAGCTTTACGCCCAGCGCCGTCGCCGTCGAAACAAAGGATCGGCTCCGGCGCAAAGCGCCACAGGAGCTTTAACTGGTCTTCGGTGAGTGCCGTTCCAAGGGGCGCGACCGTCTCGCCGAAGCCCGCTTCGGCAAGTGCCAAAACGTCCATATAGCCTTCGACGACAATGACGCGGCCCTTGTCGTGTGCGTGTGACCGGGCGCGTGACGCGTTGAACAGCAGATGACCTTTATGAAAAAGGGGCGTCTCGGGCGAGTTGAGGTACTTGGCAGGCGCATCCTTATCCAGCGCTCGGCCGCCAAAGGCGATGACGCGGCCTTTGAGGTCGAGGATCGGAAACATGACGCGGTTTCGGAACCGGTCGTAAGGCTCTGGGATGTCATCACCCGCAATCAGCATGCCGCTGGCGGCCATATCGGCAGACGAAAAGCCCTTCGCCTTGAGATGGGCGGTCAGCGCGGAGCGTGAGCCTGGAGCGAACCCGAGTCGGAACGACCGGATCGTCTCGCTCGCGAGGCCGCGCCTTTCGAGGTACCGGCGAGCCTCAGCGCCGCCGCCGGCGCGCAGACGTTGCTCGAAAAAGGCCGCTGAAGCCTCGAGCAGGCGATAGAGCCGGTCGCGCTGATCTTCCTGCTCGACGTTCCGCTCGGTAGGCTTCGGCATCGGAATGCCGGCCTCCGCCGCGAGGCGCTCGACGGCTTCAGGAAACTCGAGCCCCTCTGTCTTCATCACGAACGTGAAAATGTCGCCGTGCTCGCCTGAGGCAAAGCAGTGGTAGAAACCCTTTTGATCGTTGACCGTGAACGACGGCGATTTCTCCGTCTTGAAGGGCGACAGGCCTTTGTATTCGCGGCCCCCCTTTTTCAACGCCACTTTGCGGCCGACGACCTGGCTCACCGGCAGCCGGGCGCGAATTTCATCCAGAAAGTTCGGGCTGAAGCGCATGGGCGCAAGTATGCCTTGGTCAGTTCTCGGTGAAGCGCTCTTTAGCAACACGAGACTCCATAGGTGATTCGGCCAAGAGCCTTCCGCCGCTCAATGCCTTCCACACGCAAGCGTGCCCGCTTTCCACAGGTTGCGCGCGTTTCACGGAGCCATTTTGGCGTGTGGTTCGTTAGCCGAGTGCCCCTTTGACGGCGGCGCTAGCCTTCTGAAAATCCATCTTCCCGGCATATTTGGATTTCAGCACACCCATCACCTTGCCCATATCCTTGGCGGATGCGGCGCCCGTCTCCGCGATCGCCGCCGCAACGGCGGCCGCCACTTCGCTCTCATCCATTTGCTTAGGCAAATAGGCTTCGATGATCGCGATTTCGGCTTGTTCGATTGCAGCGAGGTCCGGCCGGCCGCCACTTGTGTATTGCTCGATCGTATCCCGCCTCTGCTTCACCATTTTGGTCATCACCGCCAAGACGCCGGCTTCGTCGATCGGTTTTTTGGCTTCGATCTCGGCGGATTGGATCGCCGCATTGATGAGACGCAGCGTCGCGACCCGTTGCTTATCGCCGGCCTTCATCGCCGTCTTCAGATCGTCGCTGATCTTCGCGCGCATCTTGGTCTCCTATGCTTTCGTGATCTTGGTGTAGGCATGCGACCCTAACGCGGCAAGCGGCGAAGCCTTCGCAATCTCGGGCACTTGCGCGCAATTGACGTTGATAGTCCGTTCCCCTAGGTTCCGGCGCGAATTGAGATCCGGGCCAGATTGGCCACGTCGCGCCAACCGGATCGAACTTCGCGCCCCCAAATCCATTCGGACAAACGATGAACGCACCGCAGCCCTGGACAGACGTGCCACTAACCGCGCGCCTCGTGCTTGATGACGGTACTGTTATCGCCGGGCAAGGTTTGGGCGCGACAGGTAGTGCCGTCGGCGAAGTCTGCTTCAACACTGCGATGACCGGTTATCAGGAAATCCTGACCGATCCGAGCTACGCGGGACAGATCATCACCTTCACTTTTCCCCACATCGGTAATGTCGGCGCTAACCCGGAAGATACCGAGACATCCAATCTCGCCTCACGCTCGGGCGTGCGCGGCTGCATTCTGCGTGCGCCGATTACCGATCCGTCCAACTATCGCGCAGCCGAGAACCTCGATGGGTGGCTCAAAACGCGCGGCATCATTGCGATCGCCGGTGTCGACACGCGGGCGCTGACCGCGCGCATCCGCGAGAAGGGAATGCCGAACGGCGTCATTGCGCATGAGCCTTCAGGCAAGTTCGACATCGACAAGCTGAAGGCCGAAGCGAAGGCCTGGCCGGGGCTTCTGGGGCTCGATCTTGTTCCCGAGGTCACGAGCGGCCAGAGCTATAGCTGGGACGAGCAACGCTGGGTCTGGAACCAGGGTTATAAGCGCAACGAGAACCCAGAATTCCACGTCGTCGCAATTGACTACGGCTTGAAACGTAACATCCTCAGGTGTCTCGCGTCAGCGGGATGCAAGGTGACGGTCGTCCCGGCAACCGAAAAGGCCGAGGACGTACTGGCGCGCAATCCCGACGGCATCTTTTTGTCGAACGGGCCGGGAGATCCGGCAGCGACCGGCAAATATGCGGTTCCTGAAATCAAGAAGCTGGTCGACAGCGGCAAACCTGTTTTTGGCATCTGTCTCGGACACCAGATGTTGGGCCTGGCGCTCGGCGGCACGACCAGCAAAATGCATCAGGGCCATCACGGCGCCAACCACCCCGTGAAGGACTTCACGACCAACAAGGTCGAGATCGTTTCGATGAACCATGGTTTCGCGGTCGATCGCAACAGCCTGCCGAAAGGCGTCGTCGAGACGCATGTCTCGCTGTTCGACGGCTCGAATTGCGGCCTCGCTCTCGAAGGCAAACCCGTATTTTCTGTGCAACATCACCCGGAGGCGTCGCCCGGTCCGCAAGACAGCCACTATCTCTTCACGCGCTTCGTCAACATGATGCGCGCTGGCAAGGGACAAACGACAAGACGCGAGCGGTGATTGCGCGCGAACTTCAACGCGGACAAGCTTTCAATGGCGTTGCGAGTTTTAGCTGGTGTTGCGTTGGCGTTGCTTGGGTCCGTGCACGTGGCTGAGGCCTGCAAATATCCGCAAGGACCGTTCCTCCAGGAACTCGCCACCGTATCGAAAAGCTGCCCGCATAGCCTCTGCGGCCACATTTATCCGACGTCGCCAGTCGATCAGGCGAATGCCGAATCCTCATGTTCGGACGATCCATGGATCAGGTTCAGCGCCGATGCGGCGTCGGCTCTCTCGGCACACGGCGCGCTGTTGCTTGGGGAGATGCATGACAACCCCGCCCACCACCTGTTGCAGGCGGCGGCCGTCACGGAATTCGCCAATGGCGGGACGAAGGACGCCGCCGCTATCGTGTTCGAACAAATTCGTGACGATCAGCAGCCTGCTCTCGACCGCTTTACGGATTTCAACCAGAGCGCGGCGCGCCTCGCGACCGCCGGCGACCTGAAGCGCTTCGTTGAATGGGACAAATCGGGCTGGCCGAAGGACATCTATGATCCGCTCTTCAAGGCCGTGATCGCCGCCAAGCTCGCGATCTACCCCGGTGATGTGCCTCGCGACGCGATCATGAAAACGGCGCACGAAGGCGAGGGCTCGCTTCCCGCCGCCGAACGCAACCGCCTGGGCCTGAACATTCCGCTCGGGGCCACGCTCGACGCGGCGTCGCTCAAGGAGATCGGGGACGCCCATTGCGGCGCGATGCCAAAGTCGGCATTCGGCGGCATGGCGTATGCGCAACGTTATCGCGACGCGCATCTGGCCGACGCCATGTTGAAGGCGTCCAATCAACACGGCGGAGCTTTTCTGATTGCCGGCGGTACGCACGTTCGCACGGACCGCGGCGTGCCTTGGTATCTTCGTCTGCGTGCACCGGGCAAAAATGTCGTGTCGCTGATGTTCGTCGAAGTCGAGGACGGCAACACCGACGCTGGGGCCTACGTGCCGCGCGACCCCGACGGCAAACCCGCAGTCGATTACCTGGTTTTTACGCCGCGAGCCGACCGCCCCGATCCGTGCGAGAAAATGCGTGCGAAGTAGAAGATGCGCATACTCCCCCGCCCGGCACGCGGGGATAGGGGGGTGGAATCCCGCGTCAACCTTGCTGAACTTTAAGATCGCGCCGGTCGCCGGACTGCGTATAAACCTCTGAAAAGCCTGTCTGGAGGAAGCTGATGCGCCGTCTTTTCCTTGTTCTCCTGCCGCTCGTTGCGGCGGGTCCTGTTCTTGCTGCCGACTGTACGACGGATGTCGTCGCCGCTTTCGAGAAGCAGCTCAGGTCGAAGGCTTTCCGTGTCGAGTTCAGTCAGCCGACCGCCGAGGGCGAAGCGCACATGAGGATCGACTACATCCCACCCGACAAGATGCTGCAGACGGTCACGTCGCCGGCCCTGCCCGGCGAACAGCAGACGATGCTGGTAGGCGACCGTGCCTTTTCCGGGACGAGCGGCACTTTCGAAGAGCTACAGCCCCAATTTACGCAGTCAATTGTCGCCGAGGTGAGAACCGTACTCGCACCCGCGCCACATAAGCCGGGCAACTTCGAATGTCTCGGGCCCACGAAGTTCGACAATCGCGACCTCGTTGCCTACCGGACGGCGGAAAAAATACCCGCTGGAACCGACCCTGCGAAGGTCATGGCGCGGACAATCTATGTCGATCCGGCGACCGGGCTTCCGGCATTCAACATCGTAGCCGCCTTGGCGGGAACCGCCAATCCGGTCATGAAGGTGAAGTATTCCTACCCGGCTGATATCGAAATTGTTGCGCCCCAGAACGCGCCCGCCCAAAAGCTCCGTTGAGGTTCGCTATCCGTTTCCCACGTGGTCACTCGTTCAGGATTTTTAATATGCGCAGCATCGCTCTCGCCGCCATCTTACTGACCGCAATCACAAGTGCGACCGTCGCGCAGCCCGCACCTCCCGAACCGGCACCGGCGCCCGCAAAACCCAACGCCAATCCGTGCAGTGACGAGGTTTCTGCCGCTCTTCAGAAGCTGCGGAAATCGTCGTGGTTCCACATGGATACGAAGATGCTCACTGAGAACGGGCCGACCTCGATGCAGGTCGACTACGTCCTGCCCGATCGCATGCACCAGAAGATGACGCTCGATCTGACCAAGACGACTTCGGAACTGATCCTGGTCGGCAACGACGCCTGGTCCAGGCAAGGCGAGGGGATTTGGCATCCGCTTAAGCCCGACGTGGCCGAGCACCTTAAGGGCCAGATGCAAGACTCCGTCGTAAAGCAGCAAACCGACATCGGTAACTACTCGTGCAAGGGCCGCACAAAGCTCGATGGCCGTGACGTGCTCACCTACAAGCTCGAGACCGAGCCCGAGAAAGGTTCGACCGCGACTAACCAGGCTTTCCGCATGTTCTACGTCGACGCACTGACGGGGCTGCCGGTCAGCAACGCCCTCCTCGTACCGGGCCACGAAGATAAGCCGATTTTCAAGACGACCTATGCTTTCCCGCTCGACTTGAAAATCGACGCGCCGAAAGACGTCGCTCAGACCGCGCCCGCTGCCCCTGCTACACCTTCGGCAGCACCGGCACCGGCTGCTCCTGCACAGAAGGACGCACCAACGGAAGGCAAATGATCCGCGGCTGAACCGCTTCGATCCGTCACTGGCTTCGATAACTGCTATGCCGTCGCGTGGAGGTGACCGGCGTTCACTATGGCGCTAGAAGCGCCGCCGGAGACAACCTTCATGACCGCGACTGATTCTGCCGCGGCCGTCCGCACGACGGCTGCCGGGGTGTCCTTCTCAATCCTGTTAGCGGTGAGCTTTTGTCACCTGCTCAACGACATCATGCAGTCGTTGCTGGCAGCGATCTATCCGATGTTGAAACGCGACTATGGCCTCGCGTTTTGGCAAATCGGCCTTCTCACGATGGCATTTCAGGTCACTGCATCGCTTTTGCAGCCGCTTATTATCGCTTTTGCAGCCGCTTATTGGTGGCTTTACCGACCGCCGGCCCGTCCCGTATGCGACGACTGCCGGTATGGGATCGAGTTTCGTTGGAATCCTGCTTCTGGCTTTCTCGACAAGTTACCCCGGACTGCTCGCCGGTGCGGCTTTCGTCGGGATCGGATCGGCAATTTTCCATCCCGAGTCGTCGCGCGTCGCGCGAATGGCGTCCGGCGGCCGCCACGGCCTAGCGCAATCGATGTTCCAGGTCGGCGGCAATTCCGGGACCGCACTCGGCCCTCTGCTGGCCGCCTTCATCGTGCTGCCGCGCGGACAGACGAGCATTGCCTGGTTTGCTGTCGCGGCGTTGCTTGGGATGATCATTCTTGGAAAAGTCAGCCGGTGGGATAGCCGCACCCGCGTCAAGCCGAGTGCTGACAGCCGCAGGTTGATGATGCCGTTTTCCCGGCGGCGCACCGGAATGGCACTCGTGGTCCTGGCGTTGATCGTCTTCTCGAAATATATCTATCTCGCGAGCCTTTCCAGCTACTACACGTTCTACACCATTCACCGGTTCGGGATTACGGTGCAGCAGTCGCAACTCCTGCTGTTCGCATTTCTTGGCTCGACGGCGGTTGGCACCATGCTCGGCGGCCTGGTTGGCGATCGCGTCGGCGCAAAAACGGTGATCTGGTTCTCGATTTTGGGCGTTTTACCTTTCACGCTCGCATTGCCGTACGCCGATCTCAACTGGACGATCGGACTCTCGGTCCTGATCGGCCTCATTTTATCATCCGCCTTTCCAGTAATCGTTGTGTTCGCGCAGGACCTCGTGCCCGGCCGAGTCGGCATGGTGGCAGGGATCTTCTTTGGCTTCGCGTTCGGGATGGCCGGCATAGCCGCGGCAGTACTAGGTGTCCTCGCCGACGCGAAGGGCATCGACTACGTTTATCAAGTTTGTTCGTATTTGCCGCTGATTGGTCTGCTCACCGTGCTCTTGTCGGCTGTGGAGGAGCCCCAATATGACACGCCGCAGGCCGCGTGAAATTGCGCCTCACCCACGAGAATCCGGGGCCGCGGCATTTTCAGGGTTCCACCCTCGCGCTGCATTGCCTATAAGGCCCGCCTAGCCCGACGTCAGAGTCCTCACCCCAAGCCGGCCGGATATCCGTGTCTGCTTCGGCCAAACCCTTGTGCCCATGCCCAAACGCACAGACATCAAATCGATCCTCATCATCGGTGCCGGTCCGATCGTCATCGGTCAGGCATGCGAATTCGACTACTCCGGCACGCAGGCCTGCAAGGCTCTGAAGGCCGAGGGCTACCGGATCATTCTCGTGAATTCGAATCCGGCGACGATCATGACGGACCCGGAGTCTGGCGGACGCGACCTACATCGAGCCGATCACGCCGGAAGTCGTCGCGAAAATCGTGGCGAAAGAGCGCCCCGACGCGATTCTCCCGACGATGGGCGGACAAACGGCGCTGAACACCGCCTTGGCGCTGCACAAGCAAGGTATTCTCAATCGTTACGGGGTCGAGCTGATAGGCGCAAAAGCCGAAGCCATCGACAAGGCCGAAGATCGCCAGCTCTTCCGCGAGGCGATGCAAGAAATCGGATTGGAGACGCCGCGTTCGAAGCTCGCGCACAACCGCGACGAGGCGGCGGCGGCGCTGGAATTCGTAGGCCTGCCGGCGATTATTCGTCCGTCATTCACGCTCGGAGGAACCGGTGGCGGCGTCGCCTACAACCGCGAAGAATTTTTCGAGATCGTCGAACGCGGGCTCGACGCATCGCCGACGGCCCAGATTCTCATCGAAGAAAGCGTTCTCGGCTGGAAGGAATTCGAGATGGAGGTCGTCCGCGACAAGGCGGACAACTGCATCATCATCTGCACGATCGAAAACGTCGATCCGATGGGGGTGCACACCGGCGACAGCATCACCGTCGCGCCGGCGCTGACGCTGACCGACAAAGAATACCAGATCATGCGCGACGCCTCGATCGCGGTTCTGCGCGAGATCGGCGTCGAGACGGGCGGCTCGAACGTGCAGTTCGCGGTCAATCCGGTCGACGGGCGCCTTGTCGTCATCGAAATGAACCCGCGCGTCTCCCGCTCTTCCGCACTCGCATCAAAGGCGACCGGCTTCCCGATAGCTAAAGTCGCGGCCAAGCTCGCCGTCGGTTACACGCTCGACGAAATTCAGAACGACATTACCGGCGGCGCGACGCCGGCGTCGTTCGAGCCGACGATCGATTACGTCGTAACGAAAATTCCGCGCTTTGCTTTCGAGAAATTCCCGGGTGCCGACTCGACCCTCACGACGTCGATGAAATCGGTCGGCGAAGCCATGGCAATCGGCCGGACCTTCGCGGAAAGCGTACAGAAGGCGCTGCGCTCGATGGAAACCGGGCTGACCGGCTTCGACGATGTGCAGCTTGAAGGTCTCGGCCAGGGCGACGACAAGAACGTCGTTCGCGCCGCGGTCTCCCGCCCAGCCCTTGATCGCTTGTTGAAGGTCGCGCAGGCTTTCCGGGCCGATTTTTCGCTCGATGAAATCCATCAGTATTCCAAGATCGATCCCTGGTTTCTCCGCGAGATCAAGGCGATCATCGATACCGAGGCGCGTGTCATCGCCCATGGACTACCGAAATCGGCGACGCAACTTCGCGCCCTCAAGGCGCGGGGCTTTTCCGATGCGCGTCTCGCGAAGCTGGCCAAGGTCAGCGAAGCGGACGTCCTGAAAGCGCGCAAGGCGCTTAATATCGAGCCGGTTTTCAAGCGCATCGACACCTGCGCCGCGGAATTCGCGTCTCCCACCGTCTACATGTATTCGACCTACGAGGCCGGCCTCAGCAGCGCAGCCCGTATGCGAAGCGGCGCCAACCGATAAAGAGAAGATCGTTATCCTCGGCGGCGGTCCGAACCGCATCGGGCAGGGGATCGAGTTCGACTACTGCTGCTGTCACGCCTGCTTTGCGCTGACGGCGGTCGGATTCGAGACGATCATGATCAATTGCAATCCTGAGACCGTTTCGACCGATTACGATACCTCGGACAGGCTTTACTTCGAGCCTTTGACGGCCGAGGACGTGCTTGAAGTCATCCGCGTCGAAAGCGCCAAAGGCAAGGTCAAGGGCGTCATCGTACAGTTCGGCGGCCAGACGCCGCTGAAGCTTGCAAGTGCGCTCGAAGAAGCCGGCGTCCCTATTCTCGGCACGTCTCCCGACGCCATCGATCTGGCGGAAGATCGCGACCGCTTCAAAGCCTTGATCGAAAAGCTGAAGCTCTCGCAACCTGAAAGCGGCATCGCCAAATCGCCCGGCGAAGCCCGCTCGGTCGCCGACAGGATCGGCTATCCGGTCGTCATTCGCCCATCGTACGTGCTCGGCGGGCGGGCGATGGAAATCGTCCACGACGGCGCCGAGATCGACCGGTACGTTGCACGGCTTTCGGCAACCCTGGATCGGCCTTCGGAGCTTGTTGTCTCGGACAGGCGGCCGCTCTTGATTGACAGCTATCTGACTGACGCTGTCGAGGTCGACGTCGATTGCTTGTCTGACGGCAAGGACACCTTTGTCGCCGGCATCATGGAGCACATCGAGGAAGCGGGCATCCATTCCGGCGACAGCGCTTGCTCGATGCCGCCGCATTCACTGACGCCGGCGATCATCGCGGAATTGGAGCGCCAGACGCGCGAGCTTGCGCTTGCCTTGGGTGTCGTAGGACTGATGAACGTCCAGTATGCAATCAAGGACGGACACGTCTACATTCTCGAAGTGAACCCGCGTGCGTCGCGCACCGTGCCATTCGTCTCGAAAGTCATCGGCCTGCCGATCGCTTCGATCGCGGCCGAGATCATGGGCGGCAAACCGCTCTCGGCCTTCAATCTCAAAAAGCCAGACTACGATCACATCGCCGTTAAGGAAGCTGTTTTCCCGTTCGCCCGTTTCGTCGGTGTCGATCCAATTCTCGGGCCGGAAATGCGCTCGACTGGCGAGGTCATGGGCATCGACCGCGATTTTGCGATGGCGTTCGGCAAGAGCCAGCTCGGCGCCGGGCAGATATTGCCATCAGCCGGCACCGTATTTGTGTCGGTGAAGGAAAGCGACAAAGCGCGCATCGTCAGTCCAGTGAAGGAATTGGCGGCAATGGGCTTCAATATTGTCGCAACGCGCGGAACGAAGCGCTATCTCGAAGCCAACGGCATTCAATGCGATGCCATAAACAAGGTTCTTGAAGGCCGGCCGCATATTGTCGATGCGATGAAAAATGGCGATATCGATCTCGTTTTCAATACAACCGAGGGCTCCAAAGCCCTGAGCGACAGCAAGGACATCCGTCGCACCGCCTTGCTACGCCATATCCCGTACTATACAACATTATCGGGGGCGGTAGCGGTTACGCGAGCCATCAAGGCGTTGAAATCGGATACGCTTCAGGTGTCTCCACTTCAGGCGTTTGCGCATCGTTGAGCCGTAGGATGCAGGGTGGCCGAAACGCCACCCGCCCACAGCCAGCTTCACCGTATTCCAATTGCCAGCCTTACAGTTGAGTGTGCCGGGATGAATACTCCGCCGAGAGACAGAGCCGTTCGGAGACGTGGGAGAAGATGATGGAACGGGTGCCGATGACGCTCGAGGGGTTCCAGAACCTCGAAGAAGAGCTGCAGCGCTTGAAGGCCGTCGAGCGTCCGCGCATCATCGCGGCGATTTCCGAAGCGCGTGCTCATGGTGACCTTTCCGAGAACGCCGAATACCACGCGGCCAAGGAGCAGCAGGGGTTGAACGAAGCTCGCGTCGCGGAAATCGAAGACAAGATCAATCGCGCCGAGGTCATCGACATCTCGAGGATGTCGGGCGACACGATCAAATTCGGCGCGACAGTGACGCTCTCGGACGAGGATTCGGGTGATAAGGTCACCTACACGATCGTCGGCGATACGGAAGCAAATCTGCGCGATCGCAAAATCTCGATATCGTCACCGATAGGCCGGGCGCTGATCGGCAAATCAAAAGGCGAGAGCGTCGACGTCACGACTCCAAAGGGCACACGTACGTTTGAAGTCCTGAAGGTTAGCTGGAACTCGGGCGCGGCGCCGTAGCTCACTCATTGCCGCTCTCGAAGAAAGCCGTTGCCGCTTCGCATTCCGCTTTTGACGGCACGAGGTCGAAAACCCGGTCATCTCCCGCCTTGCCCGAGAGTTCGATGGCGTCGGAGCCTTCGAGTGCAAGGCCCGTTTCCCCGGTCTTCAGTCGCAGGCCGCCGTTGTCGGTGGGTGTCAGCCGGAACAATCCGCCATCGGCTTCGAGGAAGCATTCAAAGCCCGCGGTACTCGTTTTGCAGCTCGCGGCCTGGCCGTACCACTCCGGACTCGTCTTCAGCATCAGGGCGAACCCAAGCTCGAAACGGTCGGATGTATTCGGCGTGCCGTCGGAATTGTTTTTGGACAAGTCGATCTCGATGCGCTGAACGCGCTGCGCGCTATGGGCCTTGAGATACGTATCGTCGTAGGTCCGCGCGTAGCACGGTCTTCCATCGAGGACGTTGGCGAAGAAACGGTTGAACAGATCATCCGGGGTTGCTGCCACCGCGCGAGGCAGAAATTGCAAGGCGATGCCCACGAGGGCGGCTGCGGAGGTTGATATCGCGTACTTCGACGAGGCTTTCATCGGTAACGCTCCAACTGGATTTATTCAGCCCCCTTCCAGGGCGGCCGCTCCGATCGGCACGCCCGGTTCGCGCTTGGCGCGGCGGATCGTCAAATACGTCTTGACGCTGGCGACGTTCGGCGCGGCAGTCAACTCGTCGAGCACGAAGTTCTGAAAGCCCGGCAAATCGCGAGCGATGCATTTGAGCATAAAGTCGCTGTCACCCGAAAGCATGTATGCCTCACGGACTAAAGGCCAGCCGAGAATGCGATTTTCGAAGGTGCGCAGATCCGACTCCGCCTGATTGTGCAGCCTGACCATCGCAAACGCTGTCAGCCCATAACCGAGCATGGCCTCGTCGATTAACGCCGTATAGCCCTGGATCAGGCCGGCCTCTTCGAGTGCCCGCATGCGGCGGAGACAGGGCGGCGGAGACAGGCCTATCCTAGCGGCGAGAGCGATATTCGTCATGCGCCCATCACTCTGCAATTCTTTGATGATCCGCCAGTCTGTTTCGTCGAGTTCTATCGGCATGAGCAATCTTGGGCTAAAGGCTCTCGAGTAATATCAGGAATGCAGCCGCGGGCATCACTTTTCGCTAATTTCGCATGTTCACCGCTGCGGCCCTCGACACCTTGGCTGCCAGCCATCACAAGGTCGGTATGACAAGCTTGGCTGCCAACTCCGGACTTCTCAAAAATCAGACGGCCTGGATCTTCTCCGATGGCAAGGCGGGCCACGAAACTCAGTGCTTGGGCGTGGTCGAGGCGTTGGGCCTCGAGGCCGAGATCAAGCGCGTCGACCCGTCGGGCCTCGCCAAGTGGTTGGCACCTTGGGGGCCGGTGGCGCGGCAGGAATCCTTCGGCCTCAAAGGTTCGCGGCTCGGGCCGCCTTGGCCGGCGTTTGCCTTCGCGACGGGCAGGACGACCATCCCCTACATCCGAGCGCTCAGACGTCGTGCGGGTCTTGCGACTTACACGGTGATCCTGATGGACCCGCGGACCGGACCGAAAAGCGCCGACTTGATCTGGGTCCCGGAGCACGATCGCCGCCGCGGCCCAAACGTCCTCTGCACTCTAACGGCACCGCACCGTTTCTCACGTGCACGGATCGAGGGGCTCCGTGCCAGCGTTCCGCCCGACATCGCGGCTTTGGCGCACCCGTATGTTGCGTGCCTCGTCGGCGGTCCCAATGGCGATTATAGGTACACCGATGCAGACCAGAACCGGCTCGTCGAGGCCTTCGAAGCGCTTGCCCGAAGCGGAGCCGGTTTGATGATTACGGCTTCTCGCCGAACGCCAGAGCAGCTTGTCGCCCGGATAAGGGGGGCCCTGAACGGCACGCCGGCGCTCATTTGGGACGGCAGCGGCCAAAATCCCTATCCCGATTTCCTCGCGCATGCCGATCTTTTCGTCATCACGGCCGATAGCGTTAGCATGACGTGCGAAGCTGCTGCGACGGGACGCCCGATCTATGTTTTTTCGCCTTCCGGCGGGAGCGCCAAATTCAACCGGTTTCATTCTGCACTTGCCAATTACGGCGCCACACGCCCGCTACCACGCGCCGGCGAGCCCTTTGACACGTGGACCTACGAGCCTCTTCACTCCGCCGAGATCATTGCCGCTGAAATCGCCCATCGCTGGCGGCATCGTGCCGAGATGTTGCCAGGGCTCGTCGGCCGAAATGCCTCGCGATGAGCGCGCAAAGGTAGCAGCGGGCGAAACCTCGCCGCGCCGGCCCGGCGTAACTACTTTTGCGCTCCTGCATCTTTTCGAGTTGAAGCTCCTGAATTTCGGCCAGGCGCTGCCATTGCTTGTTGAGCAAGTGGTCGATCTTCTCATGCAAATGCCGGATCTCGATCGGCTTTGAGATTGACGCGATAGTCGTTCAGCGACTGCAGGCCTGTCCTTCGTCTCCTGTCGCTTCTGGCTCATCATGATGATCGGCGCCTGGATCGCGGCGATCGTCGAAAGAATAAGATTTAGAAGAATATACGGATAGGGATCGAAGGAAGCTCCGGCGCGATATGAATTGTAAAGCATTCAGACGGCCAAGAAGGCCGCAAATACGATCAGGAAACTCCAGCTCCCGCCAAAACTAGCCAGTGCATCTGAAAGGCGCTCGCCGAGCGAGCGATCAGCCGAGAACTCTTCCTCGACGTTCTCGGCAAGGTCTCGTGCGTGGCGAGGCTCTGCGCTACCTGGTTCTCGATTTCGCTGAGATCGCCGCTCTCTGCGCGAAGCAATTCGGTGACATACAGGCTGCGGTAGCGGTCGAGTTCGGCACGTGAAACGAAAGCGTCGTCCTTGAGATCGGGGTGATCCTTGCGCATTCCCTCGACGAGGGAAGGCCGAACCGCATCCAGGTGCGCCGCACCGTTTCGGGAGAGTTCCTTGCCTGTTATGGCGCAGACGATCCTGGGTTTGTTCGGTTTGCCGTTGGCGTTGATCTGATCCGACATTGTAACGGTCCCAACATTCGTTATTCCCCGCCCACCGCCGCTCACCCGCGGCACGAGGGCATGGGTGCAATGATACAATTGAGCTAGTCGCGACGATCGGCTAGAACCCCGGCCAACTCCTGAAACATCGATCCCCATGAGGCGCCGAAGATGGCTGCACATCAGTATGTTTATCACATGCACAAGCTTTCCAAGACCTACCCAGGTGGAAAGCAGGTCCTGAAGGACATCTCTCTGTCCTTCCTACCCGGCGCTAAGATTGGCGTCGTTGGCCTGAACGGCGCGGGCAAGTCGACGCTGCTGAAGATCATGGCCGGACTTGTCGACGATTTTGTCGGCGAGGCACGTGCAGCCGACGGCATCAAAGTTGGCTACCTGTCGCAGGAGCCCGAGCTTGATCCGACGAAGGATGTGCTCGGCAATGCGATGGAGGGTGTTGCCGAGAAGAAGACCATCCTCGATCGCTACAATGAAATCGCCGCCAACTACTCGGAAGAAACGGCTGACGAGATGACGGCGCTGCAGGACCAGATCGATGCCCAAAATCTATGGGACCTCGATGCACAGGTCGAACAGGCGCTCGACGCGCTGCGGTCGCCGCCCGGCGATTCCGACGTCACAAAACTGTCAGGCGGAGAGAAGCGCCGCGTGGCGCTGACGCGGCTGCTGCTGTCGAAGCCCGACATCCTTCTTCTTGACGAGCCGACAAACCACCTCGACGCCGAAAGCGTTGCCTGGCTCGAACGTTATCTGAAGGAATATACGGGCTGCGTTATCCTGGTTACCCACGACCGCTATTTCCTCGACAACATTACCGAGTGGACGCTCGAACTCGATCGCGGCCAGGGCGTGCCGTGGAAAGGCAACTATTCCAGCTGGCTCGAGCAGCGTGCCAAACGCGAAGCCGTCGAGAAAGCGCAGGAGGAAGGCAAGCAGAAGGCTCTGTCGCGCGAGCTCGAATGGATCAGGTCTTCTCCGAAAGCCCGGCAGGCGAAATCCAAAGCTCGCATCACAGCATATGAAAAGCTGGCCGACGAAGCGGGGCGCGAGGAAACCGGCCGTTCGAGCTTACAGATTGCCACGGGGCCACGGCTCGGCGGCATCGTCATCGAAGCGGAGGGGCTCTCCAAAGGCTTTGGCGATCGGCTGTTGATCGATGGGCTCTCATTCAAGTTGCCGCCCGGCGGCATCGTCGGCGTAATCGGCCCGAACGGCGCCGGCAAGACGACGCTGTTCAAAATGCTGACGGGTTTCGAAAAGCCGGATAGCGGCACGATCCGGCTCGGCGAGACGGTCAAGGTCGCTTACGTCGACCAGTCGCGAGCCCATCTGGATGACAAGAAAACCGTATGGGAGGAAATTTCCGGCGGCCTCGATCAGATGCTGCTCGGTGGCAAAAAGGAAATGCCGTCGCGCGCCTATTGCGGTTGGTTCAACTTCAAGGGCCCCGACCAGCAGAAAAAGGTCGGCCTGTTGTCAGGCGGCGAGCGGAACCGCGTACATCTTGCGAAGCTCCTGAAGGAGGGCGGCAACCTTTTGCTGCTCGACGAGCCGACCAATGATCTCGATACCGAAACGCTCGGTGCGCTTGAAGCCGCACTCGAGGACTTTCCAGGCTGCGCCGTCGTCATCTCGCATGATCGCTTCTTCCTCGACCGCCTCGCGACGCACATTCTGGCCTTCGAGGGCGACAGTCACGTCGAATGGTTCGAAGGCAACTTTGCCGACTACGAGGAAGACAAGAAGCGCCGGCTTGGCGATCAGGCGGTCGAACCTCACCGCATCAAGTACAAAAGGTTCGAGAGGTAGGGCGTTTCGATTGCACGATATGAAAAGGCCGCGTTCCAATTTTGGAATGCGGCCTTGTCTCGCTTTCGGGCAGCCAGCAGTCCGAGCTAGCCGTTGCCGTTGTCGATGATCGGCAGCTTTTTTTCGCCTCGTCCGAACTAAGCGAAAGCCTCACGCCGTCCTTAACGCCGGTGATCTTGTCGCCCGGAACCGCGAAAACCTTGGCAGTGAGTCCGGCTTCGTCGCCGGTCGTGACGCGAATTTCTTCGACTTTTCCCGAAGCGTCAGACGTCACTCTGTTGAGTTCGCCGATCTTCGCGCCATCAGCGCCGAATACCGCCGCTCCGACCTTGAGCTGATCGGCAGCCACACTTTCGGCAGGCGAGGACGTATTGCTTTCTTCTTGTGCCGGTTGAGCGGTCAGTTCGTCCGCGGCCGCGGGCGCCTCCGACTCGAGCGGAGCAACCTCCGCATTGTCGTTCGCCGCTATCGTGGCTCCAGGGTTTTCCGCGGCCTTCGCGCGCTATAGTCCGGCCGACGCTCACTGCAACACTTGGCCGTCATGCTGGGAATAAGCGGCGATGGCAAACCGGACGACGGAAGCATCAAGTCGTTCAAGGATTGCACCAACTGTCCTGAGATGGTGCATGTCGCAGCCGGCACCGCCGAATTGGGGCAGCCGATACCGATCGAGACGCCACTCGCTCCGAGCGACCCTCGCACCGAATGCGCATCTGGCCGGGTTTTGCACTCTCGAGAACCGCTGTGACGTCGGCGTCCTACCGCGCTTTTTTGAAAGACACAGAAAGAACTCCCCGCGTGTGCGACGACGTACTCGCCTCGAACGACATCAAGGTGGTTGGCCTTCCGGACACTGATGTGTACGCGCGGTGCGTTACTGCTGATGATGCAGAGGCCTACGCAAGCTGGCTGACGGCGCGCACGAGGAAGCGATACAGGCTGCCCACCGCCGTCGAATGGGAGTACGCGATGCGCACCATCGGCGCACCAGTTCTTTCATCCGGAATTGTCGCCGAGATCGTCGCCGATTGCTGGCAGGATCTGCTCCCACGGTCAGGTCGGGAGATCATCGCGTCCCAGAGCGGCGCTTTCGACTGGCTCAAGGGAGCGTCAACCTCGGATGATGCGAAGTGGCACCGGCCCAGCGCGCGTCGGATGCTGCCGCATCGCGCCGCGCTGATCGCCGTCGGCTTTCGTGTTCCCGCTAGCGGCTCAAGGCTAGAACGAGCGCCCGCGGATTGTCGCCGTTTTCTGCGATGTAGTTCTGAAAGAGATCGTTGAGAAACGATGTCATCCAGAAACCGACGACTTGAGCATCTCGAACTTTATAGCCGGAGCCCGACTTCACGACGAGCCAGCGGATGTCATAGCTTTCGCCCGAGCGCAAAGTTATGCGGCTGTCGACATTCGTCCCGCCGGCGTCTCCGGGTCCCTGACCCGTCACGACTGCACTCGCAACCGGATACTGGGGGCTCGTCTTGGCAGCATACTTGGCGATGAAGTTGATCATGCCGCTGTAGTAGCTGGGACGTTCGGCCTTCGGTAGTGCACGGGCATGCGGCCCGAGTGCGGTCAGTCCAATTCCCGGCACGTCCATGTTCTGGCGCAGCACGGCTCCGAACGCAGACACGCTTCCACTTCTTTGAGCGGCGAGCAGCTCGTTTTGAACACGCTGCATATATATGGCCGGTGACTCCGCCCGCGCGCCACTTGTTGTCGCCGCCGCAAAGCAGGCGATCACCGCCAGCAACCAGCAGGCTGTACGCGCCCGCGCCCATGATGCCAGCTGCCCGTCAAACCCTCGCATAAGTCGCCCCTCGCCAGTTCTGGAATGGCACCCAGTCCGAGCCGGACTGTGCAACCCTCGACCTGTCCACACAAGTCTCCTGCCGCCGTACCAAATCGATAATCTCGTCAAAACAATGCCCGGATGGCTACGCTGCCACAGCGGCAAGCTCGGCCGCCTCGTGACCGCCTGGTGGATCACCAAATTCGTGCTGGCTCCCGGCTGGTAGGCGGGTCAGCCCTAAAACGCGGCAGAGTTCCTGAACTTCCGCTT
Source organism: uncultured Alphaproteobacteria bacterium (assembly GCA_963833715.1). GTDB lineage: Bacteria > Pseudomonadota > Alphaproteobacteria > Rhizobiales > Hyphomicrobiaceae > Hyphomicrobium_B. The sequence goes on along the minus strand of CAWHZB010000010.1, from coordinate 32,696 downwards.
CGCCGATGTGCTCAGCGACCATCAAAATGACACTCCGCCTGCGGTCGGGATGAACCAGGGTCGCCTCATGGCGAATTCCGGAAAGAGATGATCGCACGTCCAGGGCGATGCCCTCATAGGTTGTGAGCGGCGTTCGTCGTAGAGACGTAGAAAACTGTGTCTTATCAATAACTTGCACTTCCACACCGCGGATTTCGACGAAGCGATGGCAGATCAGGGCCGACAACATGCTGCGCACCGGCCAGCAGACCAGACCCACCCAGAAGCAAAGCGCGACAGCGAGTTCAACGGTCGCCCAGGGATGGGCGATCAGGGATGCCCGAACTTCCGGCGAGCCGAACGCGTAGGCCGCGAGGGCAATTTGCGGGGCAACAATCAACCCCGCCATCGTCGTCATCAATAGCAGCCCTGGCAGCCTCGCAAACGTGCGATTGTTTTGTCTGAGGATGATTGGCGACGGAAGCGAGTGCCCGTTCGAAACCTCAACGAATTCATATGTCGTCCGCTGCATATGCATCCTCGGGCTGGGCCACGTCGCGCGGCTAAGTTAGGCGAGAGTTCGCTAAAGCAGAGTTAAGCAGCGTCACTATTCGGGGCTGTTTATTCGTCGGGTAAAACGCACTATTCTTGCTTGACATATAAACATATCTTTATATCTTGCTGCAATGTCTGGCGCTTCCGAGATTAGAACATCGAACTTGATTGCGGCCCTGAAAGCGGCTGCCGAGCCGACGCGCCTGCGCATCCTGCTGCTGCTCGCGGGAGGCGAATTGAACGTCAAGGACCTCACTCTCATCCTGGGTCAGAGCCAGCCCCGCATCAGCCGCCATCTAAAATTGCTTTACGAGGCTGGGTTGATCGAGCGCTTCCGGGAAGGGAGTTGGGTCTACTTCCACCTCTCCGACCGCCACGTTGGCGGCCGCTTGGCGCTGCGCCTGGTCGCCGACGTCGATCCGACTGAAGCTTCGGTACGGCTTGATCGCGAACGCGCCGATGCGCTGAAGCGCGACCGCGAAGCTGCAGCTCAGATCTTCTTCGAAAAACATGCGGCCGACTGGGACCATATCCGCGCGCTGCACGTCGCCGAGCGCGACGTCGAGAAAGCCATGCAGGAAGCGCTAGGCGACGGTCCGTTCCGCTTTTTTCTCGATCTCGGCACCGGGACCGGTCGGACGCTAGAACTTTTTGCCGACCGCTTCGAGCGCGGCCTCGGGCTCGATGTGAACCAGGCGATGCTCAACTATGCGCGCGCCAATCTGAACGCCAAGGGTTTGACCAACGCGCAGGTGCGCCACGGCGACATATACGCGTTGTCGCTTGCCGACAGGCAAGCCGACGCGATCGTCATGCATCAGGTTCTGCATTTCTTGTCCGATCCGGCGCTCGCGATCCGCGAAGCCGCGCGCGTGCTGGCCCCCGGCGGCAAGCTGCTCATCGTGGACTTCGCTCCGCATGAGCTGGAATTCTTGCGGGTGCAGGAAGCTCATGAGCGACTCGGATTTTCGCATGACCAGATTATCGGCTGGCTGAAAGATGCAGGGCTTGAATCCATGACCGTGCGCGACCTAACACGCAAGCCGAGCGGTCACGATGAAATCCTCACCGTCACGATCTGGCTCGCAGAGCGACCCGACCAACCCACCACGAAAACGTCAAGGGATGCGGCCGCGGCCGGGGCCCTTCAGGAGGCCCGCTGATGATCGAGATCAACGAGCGCAAAAGCAAATCCCTGGGATCGGGCGACATCCTCGCCAGCTTCGAGTTCTTTCCGCCGAAGACGGAAAAGATGGAAGAGACGCTCTGGTCTTCGATCACGCGGCTTGCGCCGCTGTGTCCGGAATTCGTCTCGGTCACGTACGGCGCCGGCGGCTCGACGCGCGAACGCACGCACGCGACTGTCACTCGCCTGATCCGTGAGACGGCGTTGAAGCCGGCCGCGCATCTGACCTGCGTCGATGCAACCAAAGAAGAGGTCAACGCCGTCGCCAGAGCGTACTGGGATGTCGGCGTACGTCACATCGTGGCGTTGCGCGGCGATCCTGCCCAAGGCGCAGGCGCCAAATACGAGCCCCATCCAGGCGGCTACGTGAATGCGGCCGATCTCGTCGCAGGTCTGAAGCGCATCGCAAATTTCGAGATTTCGGTTGCGGGTTATCCGGAAAAGCATCCAGAGAGCGCTTCTCTGGAAGCCGACATTGATAATCTCAAAGCCAAGGTTGATGCTGGCGCCGACCGCATCATCACTCAGTTCGGCTTCGATAACGTCTATTTTCTGCGCTATCTGGATCGGGCTCGCGCGGCCGGGATCTCGGTGCCGATTTCGCCGGGCATCGTCCCGATCCATAACTTCAAGCAGGTCGCGAACTTTGCTAAACGGGCCGGAGCCACCGTGCCGGCTTGGCTGGCACGGCGCTTCGAGGGGCTCGAGGGCGACGATATGACGACGCACCTGGTCGCCGCAGCGGTGGCGACGGAGCAGGTCATGGACCTCGTCGACGCAGGGATCAAGAAATTCCACTTCTACACGCTGAACCGCGCCGATCTCGTTTACGCCATCTGTCACCTAGTTGGGACTTCGTCCGCTCAAAGCGGCGAAAGCCGATGCGGCGTGACACAGGCAAGAGGCTGCAATCTTTTTGGAAATGAAATGCGAGGCGTAACATGAGACGCAAGCCAAGCTGGGCCGCGCTGAAGAAGGCCGCGAACGAGCGTATTCTGATCATCGACGGCGCCATGGGCACGATGATCCAGCAGCATAAGCTCGGTGAAAGCCACTATCGCGGCGAGCGCTTTCAGGATCACTCCAAGGACGTCAAGGGCAACAATGATTTGCTCGTGCTGACGCAGCCTGAGATCATTGAGGAGATCCATAGCAAATATCTGCGTGCGAACGCCGACATCATCGAAACCAATACGTTCAACGCGCAGCGCATCTCGATGGCCGACTATCAGATGCAGGATCTTGCCTATGAGATGAACGTCGAGGCGGCGAAGCTGGCACGCCGCGCGGCGGATGCCTGGACCGCGAAAACGCCCGAGAAACCGCGCTTCGTCGCGGGTGCCGTCGGTCCGACGAACCGCACGGCGTCGATTTCGCCGGACGTCAACGATCCCGGCTACCGCAATGTCAACTTCGATGATTTGCGCGAGGCTTATAAGGAACAGGTGCGCGGGCTGATAGACGGCGGCGCTGACATCATCCTGATCGAGACGATCTTCGACACGCTGAACGCCAAGGCGGCGGGCTTCGCCACGCTTGAGGTCTTCGAGGAAAAGGACCTCGAGCTGCCGATCATGATTTCAGGCACGATAACGGATCGCTCGGGGCGGACTTTGTCGGGCCAAACGGCGGAAGCCTTCTGGTATTCGATGCGACATCTGCGGCCGTTCTCGATCGGACTGAACTGTGCACTCGGTGCAGAGCTGATGCGGCCCTATATCGCCGAACTCGCCCACGTCGCCGACACACGCATCTCGGCTTATCCGAATGCGGGCCTTCCGAACGCGATGGGCGAATACGACGAAAACCCGCATGACATGGCCTGCAAAATCGAGCCGTGGCTCGCAGATGGATTGATCAACATCGTCGGCGGCTGCTGCGGTTCGACGCCCGACCACATTGCGCACATCGCAAGCCACGCCAAAGATCATAAGCCGCGCAAGTTTGCGAAGAGCGAGCCAAGACTGCGCCTCTCCGGCCTCGAACCATTTGTACACGGGTAGGAAATGCCAGAAAGCGCGGACGAAGATTTGAACAACATCGACTATGAATTGTCGCCCATTTTTAATGCTGTCAATCGAGACAGCGAACGGAGCGCCGTAATGGTCGCGGCGGCACATCTTTCAGAGCTGCTGCGAAGGTTGATCCAAGGCTACTTAATCGACAATGGAGGTACAAAGGATCTCTTTTCGGGTCCAACGGCTGCTCTGAGCTCGTTTTCTGCTCGTGCATCCGCCGCTTTTGCTCTTGGACTTATTTCACCAGACGAATTTCGATGTTTGACTCTTGTACGACGTATTCGAAATGCGTTTGCTCACGAAGTAAGAGCTTCGTTTCTTGACGTAAAGATCGTCTCTAAGTGCTTCATGTTCGACGACAGGGTTACTATGCCCGACACCGACGGACGAAACGCTTCGATTATAAAGCGCCAAGAGGCGGGCCGTGCCTGTTTCTCAGCGCATGCAAATTACCTTATCATTTTAATGACTATGCGACACAAGTCTAGCAAGTTGCCACGGCTTAAGTCGCCGCTAGAACCGCTAACAGCGAATGAAACGAAACAATGACAATCAGCAATGCAGCGCAGTCGTTCATCAACATAGGCGAGCGCACGAACGTCACGGGCTCCGCCAAATTCCGCAAGCTGATCGAGGAGGGTGACTATAGCGGTGCTCTCGTCGTCGCGCGCCAGCAGGTGGAAGCGGGCGCACAAATCATCGACGTCAACATGGACGAGGGCCTGCTCGATTCCGAGAAGGCGATGGCGACGTTCCTCAATCTCATATCGTCGGAGCCCGATATCAGCCGCGTGCCGGTGATGATCGATAGCTCGAAGTGGAGCGTCATCGAAGCCGGCCTCAAATGCCTGCAGGGCAAGCCGATCGTGAACTCGATCAGCATGAAAGAAGGCGAGGGGCCGTTCCTCGAGCATGCGCGGAAAGTTCTACGCTACGGCGCCGCCGTCGTGGTGATGGCATTCGACGAAGTGGGCCAAGCTGACACGATCGAGCGCAAGGTTGCGATCTGCGAGCGCGCCTACAAACTGCTGACGGAAAAAATCGGCTTTCCACCCGAAGACATCATCTTCGATCCAAATATCTTTGCTGTCGCAACAGGCATCGAGGAGCACAACGCGTACGGCATCGCGTTCATCGAGGCGGCGCGCCAAATCAAGGAGAAGATGCCGCTGGTGCATGTTTCGGGCGGCGTTTCCAACCTGTCGTTCGCATTCCGGGGCAACGAGCCGGTGCGCCAGGCGATGCACTCCGTGTTTCTGTACCACGCCATCCAGGCCGGCATGGACATGGGTATCGTCAATGCCGGTCAGCTGACGCTTTACGACGACATCCCCACCGAGCTGCGTGAACTCGCCGAAGACGTCATTCTCAATCGCCGACCTGACGCGACGGATCGGCTTCTTGAGGCGGCACCGAGGTTCAAGAGCGGCGGCAGCGCCAAAGCTAAGGAGAAGGATCTCTCCTGGCGCGAGGCATCCGTTGAAGGGCGTCTGACGCATTCGCTCGTGCACGGGATCAACGACTTCATCGAAGCCGACACGGAAGAGGCGCGCCTCAGGGCGGACAAGCCGTTGGAGGTCATCGAGGGACCCCTGATGGCCGGCATGAACGTCGTGGGCGACCTCTTTGGCGCCGGCAAAATGTTCCTGCCGCAGGTCGTGAAGAGCGCGCGCGTGATGAAGCAGGCGGTTGCCTATTTGCAGCCCTTCCTCGAAGCGGAAAAGAAACTCTCAGGCCTCGATCAAAAAGCTGCAGCCGGCAAAGTTCTGATGGCGACCGTTAAGGGAGACGTTCACGACATCGGCAAGAGCATCGTCGGGGTCGTGCTCCAGTGCAACAACTATGAGGTAATCGATCTCGGCGTGATGGTGCCGGCCGCTAAGATCCTCGAGACCGCGAAACGCGAGAAAGTCGACATGATAGGGCTTTCGGGCCTTATCACGCCGTCGCTTGACGAAATGTGTTTCGTGGCTGCGGAGATGGAGCGCGAAGGTTTCTCATGCCCGCTACTGATCGGCGGCGCCACGACGAGTAAAGTGCACACCGCCGTCAAGGTCAGCCCGAACTATCACCGCGGCCAAGCTGTCTATGTGCTGGATGCCAGCCGCGCCGTCGGCGTCGTCTCGAAGCTGCTATCGGCTACCGAGAAGCCGCCTTTCATTGCAGACATCAGGGGGGATTACGAAAAAGTCCGCAAGGCGCACGTTGCCAACGAAGCCAGGAAGCAGCGCATCACGTTACAGGCGGCACGCGATAATCGCTTCAAGATCGACTGGGAGAAATTTACTCCGGTAAAGCCGAGTTTCCTCGGCACACGCGTTTTCCCGAATTTCAGCCTCGCGTCCCTCGTGCCCTATATCGATTGGACGCCGCTATTCCAGGCGTGGGAACTCGCCGGGCGTTATCCGCAAATCCTGACCGACAACAAGGTCGGAGCCGAGGCGAAGAAACTCTTCGATGACGCGCAGGAGCTCCTCAAACGCATCGTAGCCGAAAAGTGGGTTACGGCTTCCGGCGTGGTCGGTTTCTGGCCGGCGAACAGTGTCGGCGATGACATCGAGGTCTATCGGGACGACACGCGAACATCGCAGCTCACGATGCTTCATACGCTGCGTCAGCAGATTGCGCGCGATGCCTCACGCAACCGCGCGCATACGGCGCTCGCCGATTTCATTGCGCCGAAGGAGACCGGTATCGCCGACTACATCGGCGGTTTTGCCGTAACGAGCGGCATCGGCGAAGAGCAGGCAATCGAGCGCCACATCAAGAAAACAGACGATTACAATCGCATCATGACAAAGGCCCTATGCGACCGCTTGGCGGAAGCCTTCGCGGAAGCCCTGCATCAGAAGGTGCGCAAGGAGCTTTGGGGTTATGCGAAGAATGAAAAGCTCTCGAACGAGGACCTGATCCTCGAAAAGTACCAGGGCATCCGGCCGGCACCCGGTTATCCGGCGCAGCCGGATCACACGGAGAAGGCGACGCTGTGGAAGCTGATGGATATCGAGAAGACCGCGGGTATCAAGCTGACCGAAAGCTTTGCGATGTGGCCGGGCGCCGCCGTGTCGGGCCTCTATTATGCGCATCCGGATAGCCATTACTTCGGCGTCGGCAAGATCGAGCGCGATCAGGTCGAGGACTATGCGCGCCGGAAGGGCTTCTCGGTTTCGGAAACCGAACGCTGGCTGGCACCGGTTCTGAACTACGATCCGGTCCGGCAAACGGCCAACGCGGCAGCCTAGGCCCACGGAGAGACGAAAAAAAGGCGCGGACCCTAAGGTGCCGCGCCCGATCGTCGTTTGGCTCATGCCAGATTTTCCTAGAAAAAGTCGCCCGACTCGTTGGCTCCTTGGAGCGTATTACGCGGGATTACTTTTTTAGGCGTTCCTCCCGGACGATCGGTCTCAGAGAACTCCGAGCACAACCGCGATCACGAAACCAAACGACAGAAATGCAGCAAAGGCGTTAAGTCTTACTTGCATACTCATGTCCCCACCTCGTGGAACGAGAGGTTTTGGATTCGTTTTTCGCTCCTTCATCGAAGCGCGAGCGAAGGCTAGGCAGCTGTCCGCGTCGCTGACAAGCGAAAAGCATTTTGCGATGCAGAGAGATTTTCTGACTTTGTGAGAGGCCAAACCTCGCTGCGTCGATACGGTGCGGAACTCGTCTCAAATGCGCGAGTTCCGCACGTCGGAATAAATTTGTCGGTAAGGCCCGTAAAAGGCACCGGCTTTTAAAACGGCTCTAAAACGAAAAAAGTGAATAAGGCGCGCCGCGCGCCCGCCGCCAAATGCCCGTGAGGGCCGAATGCACCGCACAAAACAGTGCTCAAATTTTTTTGTTGCATAACTTTCGTCGATCGGCAGGCATCAACTGAACGGCAAACACCACCGAGAACATTACCGCTCAAATCCGATGATCGGTTTGCAGAGCGCTGAGTAGATCACGCGTTTAGGCGTTTGCGCAGCAGGATTTCCGCACTGTTCTCGACGATCAGGTCTTCGAGCCGTGCGACGCGGCTAAATCCCCGTTGCGTATAGAATGCCAGAGCGCGCGCATTGAAGTCCGATGCCGCAACCCAAAGATTTTGCGCTTGCGCCGCGCGGGCCTGCCCCTCGAACCAATCGAGCGCCAGGCCTCCGGTGCCGCGATGCTGAAATGCCGGAAGGATGCCTAGAAATTGCAGATACGGCCCGCGCAGCCAGTTCCGGCGCACGCAGATGGCGCCTGCGAGATCGCCGTCGACGACGATTTCGAAGCGCGGTGCATCGGCCTCGTGCGTTCCGAGATATGCCGTCAACGCCGGGGCCGTGTAAGCGTATCGCGCCCAAGGATCGATCTCGGCGAATGCGGTGCCGAGTTCTTGTGCCGCCTTCGCCGTCATGTCCCTGAAAATGACCTTCGGCATCTGAGAGGCTTCCGGGCGCGCATCCGTCATGTCAGTTTCCGGGACCGGCGGTTTTCGGAACTTTGCTGCGCGCCGCGATTTGGGACTTTGTGCCTTTGGACGTTGGAACGTGCACCGACGCAAGATTGGCCGTCTTCTGCGAACCAGAGTTGAGCGGATGCTGCAGGCCCGACAAAAAGTCATAGCGCTTTGTGTCGCCGGGTTTTCGATCATAGCATTCCGACGCGATGACCGGCTTGCCGAGGGCTATTAGCTCGCTGACCGTCACGAACTTGTAGCCCTCCGCCTTGAGCCTTGGAATTGCAATCGGCAAGGCTTCGAACGTGTGCCAGCCGCGTCCGTTCGCATGCCCGACGATAATCGACCCCGGTTTCGCCTCGTGTACCATCGCATTCGCGATCACAGTTGCGGACGCGTGTGGATCGGGATCGCTGGTCGAGACATCCCACTGAATCGCGAGCATCCCGGCATCATTGACGGCCTTTAGGGTCGCGTCGTTGCAGGCCCCATAGGGAAAGCGAAAGAGTGTCGGCTGCGCCGGGATGTGGCTCATTGCAGCGTCCAGCGGTGCAACGCATTGGTTCGTTGCGAGATGCGCCCGCGTATCCTCATAGATTTTCTGCGGAGCAAAAATCTCCTGGCGCGCGGCCTCCGGCGTCGTGAGCCGAAGATTGCGATGCGTTTCCGTGTGATTGCCGATTTCGAACAGCGGATCGAGCATCAGTTGCTCGGTGCGCGCCTGGTGCGATGCCATCCACTTGCCGCCGGCAAAGAACGTCGCCTTGACGCCTTGTTCACGCAGATAGTCGATCACGCGACCATCGTAGCCGGCAATCTCACCGCGCTGCTCGCAGAGATCGAAAGTCAGAGCGATCACCTTTTCACCGGCCGGAACGTCAACACGGCGGATCGCGCCGCGAAGGCTGTTCTGCAACAGCAGGCGCCGGCGTGAAACCCTCAATCTTTGCCGGAGCGTCGTAGATATGGACGCCCTTGTGAGCCACTTCCTCGCCTGGCACGCCGGCGAGGGCTTGAGGCGAGAAGCAGGCATGCAACAACGCTTGCATCGCCAGCTAAAGTAGGCGACGCACTCGCCACCGCAAGGACAGCAGCAATCGTGGCGTACTTCAAAATTTCACAATGATATTTCATTTGCCTTTGAACACTGGCTTGCGCTTTTCAAGGAAGGCACGCCGGCCCTCCGCGTAATCCTGGCTCGCAAAACAGGCGGCGACTGCCGCGTCGAGCGCCTCCGTATCCGGATTTTCCGGGTGACGTGAAATCTCGTCTATAACCCGCTTCGCGGCAGCAACCGACAAGGGCGCATTCTCCGCAATCTCGAGCGCTAGTGCCCTGACGGTGGCTTCCAGCTCCGCCTTTGGCACGAGCTGCGAGACGAGTCCCATCGCCTCTGCGTCGGCCGACCGAAAGCGCCGCCCGGTAAACAGCAGCTCCTTCGCCCGCGCCATCGGAACGGCGGCAAGGATCGGGCGAACCCATCGCGCATTGTAGCCTATCCCGAGCTTGGCCGCCGGAATGGCAAACTGGCTTGTCTCATCTGCAATCCGCATGTCGCAGCAAAGAGCAAGTCCGAGGCCGCCACCAAGACAAAATCCGTGGATCATGGCGATCGTAGGCTTCGGACAATCGATCAACGCATTGAACGCAGCGTCGTTCAACTCATCGTAGACTTTGGCCGCGTCGCCCGTTCGCGCGTTTTCGAACTCCGAGATATCGGCGCCTGCCGAGAAGGCCTTGTCACCGGAGCCACGCAGGACAATGACACGCACGTCGGGGTCAGAGCTTGCAGCGGCGATGGCATCAGGGATAGCCTGCCACATCGACGCCGTGAGCGCGTTCATCCGCGCCGGGTTATCGGCCGCGATCCAGGCGATCGCGCCATCCTTTGTGTACCGCAACGCCGGGCCAACGCCCTCCGCCTCAGGCATTCTGAATACCTCTCATTTCTTTTGGGCATTTAAGTTGCAAATGGACGCCCGGCAAATACGTGCCCGGGGTGGCAGATGCACGCGGAGCTCCTAGGTGCTATGATGTGCAACGATAGCCGATTGACCGCGATGCCCGGCATCGTTAATCGCCTGTCGATAAATCCTCAAGCCGACTGGTCTGGTGTCGCCTACGTTCAGAACCCGCAATAAGAGGCCCTCACGTGTCGACCAAAACAGCAACACCCAAGATCCAGGTCGTCGACCCGATCTGGGCGCAGATACGCTCCGAGGCGCAAGCGGCCATGAAAGCCGAGCCGGCGCTCGGCAGCTTCATCTATGCGACCGTGCTGAACCACCAGATGCTCGAAGAGTCCGTGTGCCACAGGCTGGCCCAGAGGCTCAACCATACGGATGTCGATGCAGGCCTCATCGCGCAAACATTCCAGAGTGTGCTGGAAAGCGACGCCGACCTCGGCACGATTTTCCGTGCCGACCTCGGAGCCGTCTACGATCGCGATCCCGCGTGCACGCGCTTCCTCGATCCTCTCCTTTACTTCAAGGGTTTTCATGCCCTGGTAACGCATCGTTTCGCGCACGCCCTATGGAAGGGCGGACGCCGCGACTTCGCGCTCTATCTGCAAAGCCAGTCCTCGCGCATGTTCGGCGTTGATATTCACCCCGCCGCGCACTTCGGCAAAGGCATCATGCTCGATCATGCAACGGGCTTGGTGGTTGGCGAGACAGCTTCAGTCGGCGACAACTGCTCGTTCCTGCATGCGGTGACGCTCGGCGGCAGTGGCAAGGAGAAGGGTGATCGCCATCCAAAGATCGGCGACAATGTGCTGATCGGCGCCGGCGCCAAAGTGCTTGGCAATATCAAGGTCGGCGCGTGCTCGCGCATTGCGGCGGGGTCGGTCGTGCTTTCTGACGTTCCCCCAAACGTTACCGTTGCGGGCGTTCCGGCCAAGATCGTCGGCAGCGCAGGCTGCGCCGAGCCCGCCCGCTCGATGGAGCAGGGCTGGGTCGACAATTTCGGTGGCCTCTAAGGCTCATTCAGGAGTAACGAAATTGAAGAAAGAAGAGCTTGGCCGGGTGCAGGCCTATTTGCGCAAGACGTTCGGCGCGCAGAACCTCGAGGTGCGCCCGCAACCGAAAAAAGACGATATGGCTGAGGTGTTCATCAACGATGAGTTCGTCGCAACACTCTACCGCGAGGTCGAGGACGGCGAGACATCTTATCAATTCCAGATGGCCATACTGGATATGGACCTAGAGGGCGTCTGAGTTCGAGGCATTGATGGCCCTCTACAACCTGGATGGCGTTGGCGTCGTAACGCCCGCCAGCGGCCAATTTTGGGTCGCGCCGAACGCAATTCTAATTGGCAAAGTGAAACTCGAACACGAGGCAAGCGTCTGGTTCGGCGCGGTGCTGCGCGGCGACAATGAGCTGATCACTGTCGGAGAGCGCTCGAACGTACAAGACGGTTCGGTGCTGCACACAGACCCGGGTTTTCCCCTAACGATAGGCGCCGACTGCACGATCGGACATATGGTCATGCTGCACGGTTGCACGATCGGCCGCGGCAGCCTGGTCGGCATCGGATCGATCATTTTGAACGGCGCGAAGATCGGCGAAGAATGCCTGATCGGCGCCAACACGCTGATACCGGAAGGCAAGGACATTCCGGCCCGTTCGATGGTGCTGGGATCGCCTGGAAAGATCGTCCGCCAGCTGAGTGACGACGAGGTCGCGCGTTTCGGAGGCGCGGCAAAGCGTTACGTTGCGAATTGGAAGCGCTACGCCACGGGTCTCGTCCCGCAGACCTGACATCCAGCCGGCCGTACACACTGCCAAAGTCCAGATCGGTTTGATAAAAAAAGCGGACCGGTGCCTGGGGAGAGCACCTGGCCCGCGAAACAGGTCCGGATCGTATTGGGATGGCTTAGACCGATCCTCGCCTGCAAAGGCAAATCAGTTCACTTCACGGGATGGTCTCGAGGCCATCATAAGGGCCGGTTGGCGACGTCGACTGTACGCCGGCGATGGCGGCAGGTGTCGTCGCATCGGTTGGATCCAGTGATACCCAGACCCTGGGGTTCAAATAAGACTGGCGCATCACATAGTGATACGGCGTCTGGTTCCACAGCCGCACGACGTCCATCTTGTTGTCGAGGATGAAGTCGCCTTGCGTCGTGCGCGCCGTCAGAACCGCATGTCCTTCGTTCTTCTCGTCACGGACGACGGTCATCAGAAGGGCGGCCGACGGCCAGCCGCTGGCGATAAGACGGTGACGCTTCAGCAGGGCATAATCTTCACAATCCCCGCGTGTCTTTGGCAGCGTCCAATACTCAGCGACGCCGTATATCTCCATGTCCGTCGCCGGTTCGATCTCGTGATTGACCTCGCGGTTCAGCTCGTCGAGCTCGCTCAGGCGCTCCGGCGTCGCCTCAAAGCGCGCGTCGCTCGCTACGGTCGGAACGCACTCCTGGGGGTCTCTATCGCAAAAGCGCACGAAGCCGTACGGAGGCTGCGAACTTCCATAAATACGCATGAATTCCGGGGCGCGGGTCGCCGGATTCATCATTGCAATCTGCTGTGCTGCTGCCGGCATCGCCACAGCGAGCAACGCCACAGCCGCGACAGCGGCTACGCTACCGTAATTCATGATACGCCCTCGAACACGGTACGATACATTACGCGAGAGACTTCCTTTTAGCATGAATGCCCGCTGCTGCATTCGTGCTAATATTGCGATAAAAATTTAACTGGAGGATTTTGGCAACTCGGCGGGCAATTTTAGGCATCACACAACCAACGCAAAATCCTTAGGGAAAACTTTCACGAAGTGCTTCTGGCGAGAGCAGCGCCAAAAACTGTAGTCCGATGCCGTGCTCGTGATGCCGCCGAACGATCGCCCGGGTCTTGCCGGCTACCACGAAGCTTCCGAGTGGCGGTCGTGCCGGCGTGCCAATCGATGCACCAGATGCCGAAAGATCGAGCAGTTCGACGTCGATAATTACGCCCTCTTCGACCTTCAACGTAGTTCTGCGGCCGCGGGTTCCCACGCGTTGGTGCAAGCGTTCGGTGACGTCTGGAAAGTCCTCGCGGTTCACCAGCCACATTATCTGTGCAGCGAGCTTTTCACGCTTGTGCTCTGTCACTCTAAAAACAAAGGCAAAACCATCTGGCGTCACTCGCGCCACCGTGCCTTCCAGTCCGCCAAGTTGTTCAAGATAGACAACGACGCGCTCACCGACCTCGGGAATGTGTGGGGTGACGACCGCCGCGCCGCCGACAGAAATGTTTTTCAGTTGGCAGGTGTACTCGTTACGATCGGCACGCATAAACCGGCCGCGCAAAACGAGCGGCAGACGGCGATGACGGCGCATGTCGCCCGTCTTTGCGGCGTCGGCTAGCTGCAGGGCTCCCCGGAGAATGCTAGAATGCACGGCCATCGCCGATCCTTGAGGCTTGCGGGCGGTGAAATCTTGGGTCCGTCGTCCACGAGACAGCCTCGGGAAGTGACCGTTCGCCAACTATGCCGACCAGCTTCTTAATGAAGTGCTAATCCACGGGTCATAATCGTCGGATCCGGGTCAGTGCTCCCCATGAAATGCCGGAATGATAAACGCCAGCGGGCTTCCCCTTACTCATCGGGAAGGCGGCTCAGGCCGCCCTCGTAGACGCGGAACTGCCGGCGGTGCGATCGCACGAGCTTCCCCTGCCTAACGCTGGGTAAGAATGGGGTCTGGCGATGCATATTCTCAATGACGGCGTGCGGCCGGCCCTCGGGCCAGACAAGAGAATGGCTCAAGATCTTGCGATGGGTCAGCGGCACCGTGCCCAGCCAGCTCGGCTTTTCGACAGGTGCAATCGATCCGAGAAACCGATCGACGGTATCGCGGGTGTGAGTGAGCGGCAGCAGAAGGACCTCGAACGTCGTCGACAGGCCGCTGCCATTATCGGCGCTCATTATGAACAGGCCGACGGCGCCTTGTGATGTGATCGCCTCGATCTGCCGCTGCAACAGGGCGGCATCTAGCTCGTCGAAAAGCTCGAAAAGATTTGTGCCGCGGAACTCGGCGCCGAAGGCCTCCGAGACGCGTGTGCCGGCGAGCCGGAAACGCGCGGTCGTAGGGTCGACGCGCTCGAGGATGAAGGTATCGGGCAGATAGCCCGCGATGCACGACGGCTCTATCTCGAACCGCTTCGGAGCAAGGCGATCGCGCCTTAGTCCGTTCCAGTATGTGAACAACGACTGACTGACAGCTTCTCTCATGCTGGAGATGTTCGGCCCCTCGAATGCAACTGATGCGGACGGCCTCTGGTGAGGCCGAACCGTGTCATTCCGGCACACGCCACCGACGGCGCCCCCGGGATGTCCTTCGAGGAGCATCCTTCATGCCATTGGGAACAAGGGATCGCGCCCGGGATTGTATGACGCCAGTTGCCGGCTGGTGGCCTCGCCGTTAACAACGACGGGTTCGTCAGGACCGGCACAATCCAGCCGATCAGTATCAAAGTGAGGCGACGTGGCAGAGCGAGAACCGATTTTCAATGTGCCCGCCGGGGTCCTGGCAATCCTCGCGGTATTGATCGCAGTTCACGTCACCCTGTCGCTGTTGCCGGAAGATGAGTACATTTGGTGGGTTCTCGCTCTGGCTTTCATTCCCGCGCGCTATTCCGGGCTAGCCTCGCAGTTGCCCGGTGGCGAACCGGCGATGTTTACGTCATTCGTGACACACATGGCGGTTCACGCCGATCTCATCCATCTCTGCTTTAATGCGCTGTGGCTGCTGGCCTTCGGCTCGGTCCTCTGCTCGCGCATCGGAACCATACGTTTCCTGGCCTTCTCGATTTCCGGCGGGATAGCCGGCGCCCTTCTTTTCCTTGCACTCAATCCCGGCCTAGCCGCGCCGGTCATTGGAGCATCGGGCGCCGTAGCGGCGATGATGGGCGGCGTCATGCGTTTTCTTTTCAACGCCATCGATCGCGGGCAGGGATATCTGCTGCGCAAGAATCCGGCCGCAATTCCACGCGTTCCTCTCAGCAGCGCTCTGAGGGACCCGCGCATCGTGTTCTTCTCGATCGTTTTTATTGCCATTAATCTTTTGACGACGTTCGGGTTCGGCAGATTTGGAGCCTCGGGCGCAGTCGCATGGCAGGCGCACGTCGGCGGATATTTATTCGGTCTACTGACCTTTTCTGCATTCGATACTGCACCGCAAAATCATTCACCTCATTCTCTCGAAGTCGATTGACGTCTTGCAATCGAGCCGAAATTGCATCAGCCTTCTCTCGGTTCGTCGCGGGAGCGGACGAAATGAGATTGGGAGAGCGCAGCGTAGCGCTGGCATTGAGGCGTCACGGAAACGTGGTTCGGCGTTACGCGCTCAAGAACGGAGGCTGAATCCGTGTTTATCGGACAGATACTTAAATCAAAGGGCCGTAGCGTGATGACTGCGCGGCCTCATGATTCCATTCATGAGATCGCTTCGAGACTGTCACACCGCAAAATTGGTGCGATCGTCATCGTCGGCGACAATGGCAAGGTCGACGGCATTATCTCCGAGCGCGATATTATTCGCCTCATTGCCGAGCACGGCGTGCAAGCTTTGTCGATGCCCGCAAGTGAGGGCATGACTCGCAATGTCGTATCGTGCACCGGCAACAGCACGATTGAAGAAATCATGGAGATGATGACCAACGGCAGGTTCCGGCATCTTCCCGTTATCGAAGATGGCGCACTCGTCGGCATCATCTCAATCGGCGATGTCGTCAAACATCACACCGCCGAAGTCGAGCTTGAGGTGTCAGCGATGCGGGGTTATTTGGCGACGGGCTGAAGCGCGTCGTCGATAATCACTCCGGCTTGGGCGCGCGCACGCTCGAGCTGGCCCTGTGGCCGCTTCGTGTCGCGCGTTTCAAGCTCGCGAACCATGTCGTCAAGCTGACGCTCGACAGCGTTGGCGCCGCGCTGGATGGCTTCTTCGGCGCGATGGAAGTCGAAAAGCCCGATATCCTGAAGCCGAGGAGATATCATCGTGTCTGGCGGGTCGCCCGCCAGCCGCGAGCGCGCGATGCGGTCCTGGACGATATTGAAGGCATCGACCATTACGGTTGAAATACCGGGTGCGCCGTCGCCGCGGCCAAAGAACTGGCGGTGAAGAAGAGCGCGAACACCTTTCTTCTCCTGCTTCGTCTCATCGCCGCCGTTCAGTTGATCGTGCTCGTCTGCGTAAAGCGCTTCCGGTGTCGAGATCACGCTGCCGCGTCCCAAAATGTCGAAGTTCAAATTGACGGCGATGACGTAGCGCGCTCCGAGAGCCCGGCACACCGAAACTGGAATAGGGTTGACGAGGGCACCGTCGAACAGCCACCGGCCGTTGATTTTGACAGGCTTGAAAACGCCGGGCAGTGCATATGAGGCACGCACCGCATCGACGAGCCGTCCGCGCGATAGCCAATGCTCATGGCCTGTGCCAACCTCTGTCGCGACCGCGGTAAACCGCGTGTTCAAGTCTTCGATGTTGCGATCGCCAAGGTGCAGCTCAAGCCGCTCGCAAAGACGCTGACCGCTGATCAGTCCCGTGCCGGCGAGGTTGAAATCGAGATAGCCAAAAACGCGCTTCGGCGTTAGTTCGCGAGCCCACACTTCAAGATTGTCGAGATGGCCGGCCGCAAAGCAACCGCCGACGACCGCACCGATTGACGTCCCTGCGATGATGTCGGGCTTAATGCCGGCTCTTTGCAAAGCCTGCAGCACGCCGATGTGGGCCCAACCTCGCGCCGCGCCACCGCCGAGTGCCAACCCGATTTTCACGCCGGTCATTCCTGCCATAACGGCGCTCCTGATCGCTGCATCCGAATGTCGACGCAGATGCCGCCCAAGGCCCCAAACCTAAGCTGATGCTACTGCTCGCGCATTAAGGGGCCACTACCAATAGGAAATCAAGATATGAACGTCAGCAATGGCAAACGCTTGAAAAAGCCTCGGTTTGGATTGCTAGTCGCGACTCCGGCGGATCGGCAACGCAGCAATTTCCAAGACGCCGCCAAGCGTATTGCCGCTTCTGACTAGGCGCCGGTAAAAGCAGGATCGCGCCCCGGTGTGACAGGCAACTCCAGCGCCCTCAACCTCGACCGCCAGCCAAATGACATCCTGGTCGCAGTCGGTTCGAATTTCGACAATTCTCAGCCGGTTGCCGCTTTCCTCGCCCTTCATCCAAAGTTTACCGCGCGACCGGCTCCAAAAGTGCGCGAGCCCGGTCGCCAGCGTCTGAGTGAGCGCCGCTTCGTTCATGTGAGCGAACATCAGGATGTCGCCTGACTTAAGATCAGTGACGATCGCAGGGATCAGCCCATCGGTCCCGAACCTCGGAGCGAAACTCAGAGTTGTCTCGATCGTCTCCCCCGCGCCGCGCGCCGCCGATGTTTCGTTGTCGTTGGTCATGGAAATCTCAAAAATGGCTCAAGCCGAGTGGCGGCCGGCGAGGGGAGAATGTCGCAACCCGGGTCGAGAATTTTTCATAGGCTCGTTCTACCTTTCCGGATGCCGGCTGTTCTCGCATTCCGTGCTGACACGTCTTATATACGATGCCCGAAACGGTTCGACGAGAGTCGATCCCATTGCTGCAGGCGCCACTCTTCGGAACCACATGACCGATCTCGACGAGATCTACAACACGCGCATTCTCGAGCTTGCCGGCGCCATTTCGCGCACCGAGCGGCTACCGCATCCTGACGCGACCGCCACCGGTCACTCAAAACTCTGCGGATCGACGATCACCGTCGATCTTGCGTTGCGGGACGGCCGGGTGAGCGACTACGGCCATTCCGTCAAAGCCTGTCTCTTGGGCCAGGCGGCGGCATCGGTCATGGCCCGGGAGATCGTCGGTTCGACGCCGGATGAGCTTCGCCACGTCGGTAAAACGATGCGGGCAATGCTGAAAGAAGGTGCACCGCCGCCCGGCGGGCGCTGGCGTGATTTGGCAGTGCTCGAACCGGTTCGTAACTACAGGGCGCGTCAGGCCTCGACGCTTCTCGTGTTCGATGCTGTCGAGAAGGCGCTTGAGGACATCGCGGCCCAGAGCGAAGCCCCGATTGAGGCGAGCCGATAGCCCTCGGCGATCTGCGCTCAGCTTGCCCCATTGTTTGCGAGGAAGATCGTTAACGGCGTCGTTCTTGTCGGAATTAGAACAACGTTAGCCTCGCGTCTTCGTTAAGCATCCTGGAGTTCTTACCCCCACGGCGAACGAAAACTGAGAGTGGAAGTCCGCGTCGCCTCCTAGTATTCCAGTCTGCAATGGCAACATCACCGTCGGGTGCCGTTAGCGGCCGGCTGCCGACTACGAGCTTACAGGAGAAATTGATGGCATCGGACGACAACAGCAACACCAAGCCAGCCAACGATGCCGCGCTGTCGACGAACGCACTGAAGTGGGCCGCCATAGCGGTGCTTGCTGGATTGGCGATTTACGGCGTGCAGGGCAAAACCTCTGCCGAGAACGAGCTCGCAGCTCTGCAGGGCGAGGCTGTATCGCTCAGGAAGGCCGTGGACGACGCCGCTGCAGCTCGCAAATCTTCACAGGATGAAATCGATCGTCTGAAAGCGGCGCAGACGGATTCCCTGCGGCAGATCGAAGAAGGCAAGGCCGACGTTTCGACTGCGATGGCAAAAATCTCCGAACTCGAAACGAAGTCGACTGCGTTAGGCATGGAGGTCGAAGATCTCAAAGCCAAGCTTGCAGCCGCCGGTGATAACGTGTCGAAGCTCAACGCCGCGCTCGACGAGGCCAACAAGTCAAAGAACGCTGCTGAAAAGGCAGCCGCGGACGCTGAAGCTGCCGCTCGCGCGCTGCGCGCCGAAGTCGACAGCCTGAAAATCCAACTCGAGTCGGCGCGAAAAGAACTCGAAGCTGCCAAGGCCAGCGCCGCGGCGCCCGCGCCTGCGCCATCCACGCCAACGACTCCGGAAGCAAATCCGACGCCGGCGCCCACCACGCCGGAACCTGCGCCCACCACGCCGCAACCTGCCACTCCGGAACCTGCGCCCGCACCTCCTGCAGGCTCGCCGCCGGAGCCTCCTTCACCGGCGGCTCCATAAATCGCGAATTCTTTGGCTCCATGTTGCCCTTGCGGCGCAGCTCGCAATTGCGCTTTGCTAGCCGGCAGATTTCTGCGTCCGAATCTTGAGCGTGGATATGAGCCGCGTTGCAAAGGCGCTTTTCAAGGCGCCGATCCATGTCTACCGCTACACTTTCAAGCCGTTGGTCGGCGGGCAGTGCCGACACTGGCCGACGTGCTCCGAGTATGCGCTGCAAGCAATCGAGCTGAATGGCGCCTGGCGCGGCTTCTGGCTCGCCTTGTCGCGCTTCACTCGCTGCGGCCCGGGGGGAACGCACGGAGTCGATCCGGTGCCGGATATCCGGTCCGTCCGCCACACATTCCGTCCTTGGCGTTACGGCCGTTGGCGATGACGTCCGATTAGGCAGCGAAAGCCGTAGCGCCAAGTGCTTCAATTTCGGCGGATGTGTCCGCCTCGAAGTCAGCGGCTTCAATCACAGGTGCATTGCCCGCATAGAAAATATCGCGGTCGAGGTCGATTATCGTCGCGACGAGCTGCACAAGGTTGTCGAAAGCGACTTTGGCAATGAGTTCGAAGCTCAGCATTTCCCAGACGTTGACGCCTTGTTGCATTTGGCCGGCAAGCAACGTCTTGACCGTAATCTCGGGGCAGGCGTCGTTTTTCAAAAGTGCCGAGAGCGCGGGTGCCAGTGATGGCGGTATTTTCACGGCGGCCTCGGGCCAATTCGTCGAATAGGAGGCTCGACGGAACAGCGCCTCGGCCAGAAAATGCTTCTCGAGCACGCCCTGGATGGCTGGGTCGACGATGGCCTGGACAAAGCAGCACGGACGCATTCTGCTTTGGATGTGCAGCATGCGTTTACGGATGAGAAGTTTTGGCGCGATCACGGAGCGGCTCCTATGATGATGGGCACATTCTACGGATCACGCGTAACGATAGCGCTTTCATAACGCATAAAATTGTTCGCAATGGCCGGGCTGCCTGACGGATGGTCCGGTCGAACTATGGGGTCTAAGGCTCGAAAGCCGGCCTGGGGTCCTCGGGACAGGCCGAGACTGTGGATCCTCCGGACCGCCGATCGTACGCGCTGGGGTTTTGCCGTCAGCCGCGCGGCCAATAAGCCGTCTTGACAGTTGGGCCAGCCGCGAAGCATTAGCGGACACAAATCGTCTTACGCCGCTTCGGTATGCGGCGAGTGAGCAATGGAGGCTTGAATGACTGACGTCACCCTTACGTTTCCCGACGGCGCTGAGCGCAGGGTGAAATCCGGGACCACAGGCCTCGAAGTCGCAAAGTCGATCTCACCCTCGCTCGCAAAGCGTACTGTTGCCATGCAGCTCGACGGCGCGCTGGCCGATCTCTCTGATCCGATCAACAAAGATGCGTCGATCAATTTCGTCTCGCGCACTGACCCCGCCGCGCTCGAGCTGATCCGGCACGATGCCGCGCACGTGATGGCGGAAGCCGTGCAGTCGCTGTGTCCCGGCACGCAGGTGACCATCGGCCCAGTCATCGAAAACGGCTTCTATTACGACTTCGCGAAGCAGCAGCCGTTTGAGCCCGAAGACATCGCCAAGATCGAAAAGAAGATGGGCGAGATCATCGCCCGAAACGCACCATTCACAAAGGAAGTATGGTCGCGCGACAAGGCCAAGAAGTTCTTCAAGGATAAGGGCGAGTACTTCAAGATCGAACTGGTCGACGCGATTCCCGAAGGCCAAGATCTGAAGATCTACAAGCAGGGCGATTGGCTCGATCTCTGCCGCGGCCCGCACATGACTTCGACCGGCCAGATCGGCAAAGCCTTCAAGCTGATGAAGTTCGCAGGTGCCTACTGGCGCGGCGATTCAACGAAGCCGCAGCTGCAGCGCATCTACGGCACCGCATGGGCGACCGAGGACGAACTCAAAGCCTACCTTCATCAGATCGAGGAGGCCGAGAAGCGCGATCACAGAAAGCTCGGCCGCGAGATGGACCTTTTCCATTTCCAGGAAGAGGCGCCGGGCTCGGTATTCTGGCACCCGAATGGCTGGACTCTGTTCGAGACCCTGATCGCCTACATGCGGCGCGCGCAACAGCGCGCCGGCTACACGGAAGTCAACACGCCCGACATGATGGAAAAGCACTTCTGGGAGCTGTCGGGGCACTGGGAGAACTACGGCGAGAACATGTTTACGACCGTGCTCCCCGACGAGCGCGTGTTCTGCTGCAAGCCGATGAACTGCCCTGGCCACGTGCAGATCTATAAGCACGGACTCAAAAGCTATCGCGACCTGCCTCTAAGGATCGCCGAGTTCGGCAAGGTGCATCGCTACGAGCCGTCCGGCGCGCTGCATGGTCTTCTGCGCGTTCGCCACTTCACGCAGGACGATGCGCACATCTTCCTGACGGAAGATCAGATCATGGATGAATGCCTCAAGATCAACGATCTGATGCTGGCGATCTACAAGGACTTCGGCTTCGAAGACGTTTTCATCAAGCTCTCGACGCGGCCCGAGAAGCGCGTCGGCGCCGACGAATTGTGGGACAAGGCCGAGAAGGCGCTGTCGGACGTGCTTAGCGAAGTGAAGCGGCGTTCGAATGGGCAGATCAAGACATCGATCAATCCTGGCGAGGGCGCGTTCTACGGGCCGAAGCTCGAATACGTGCTGAAGGACGCGATTGGGCGCGAGTGGCAGTGCGGCACGACGCAGGTCGATTTCAATCTCGCCGGGCGCCTTGGAGCGTTCTACATCGACGAGCATTCCGAAAAGAAAACGCCGGTAATGATCCACCGCGCGATGTTCGGCTCGCTCGAGCGCTTCACCGGCATGCTGATCGAAAACTTCGCGGGCCATTTCCCGCTGTGGTTGGCGCCATTGCAGATCGTCGTCGCGCCGATCGTATCGGATGCCAACGATTATGCGACCGAAGTCGCGGAGAAGGCTAAAGCTTTGGGGCTGCGCATCTCGACCGACCTTCGCAACGAGAAGATCAACTATAAGGTGCGCGAGCACAGCCTCGCGAAAGTGCCGGTGATCCTGGTCGTCGGCAAGCGCGAGGCCGAAGAGAAGAAGGTTTCGATGCGGCGCTTTGGCTCACAGGACCAAACGGTGCTGGGCCTCGATGAGGCGCTCAAGAATTTGGCGGACGAAGCCGTGCCGCCGGACTTGCGGAAAGCGGTGTAGGCGCCTGATCCCGGCCTGCGCGGGGATGACGGCGCTGACTTTTGTGATCAGCACCCGTACATGTCATCCTCGGCTTTATGCCGAGAATCTATCGTACAGCAAACTCCAGCACGTGCGGACCAATGATCCTCGGGACGAGCCCGAGGATGACAGAGTTGGGTCGTTCGGCACCAGGATCAATGCCGGTGCGCGGCGAATTCGAAATCGAACTCGTCGTGATCCTCGTTGATGTTCTGGGCCGCTTGCCGCCAGTCCGCGCCGCCGGCGTTGCTTTGAACGGCGTCGATCGCCGCATGGCCATTTGTGTGCGTCTGCTGATCGATCGCAGCCATCGAGGCTGCGCCGTTCATGACTGGCAGCGAGCATAACCGTGTTGCAAGATTCTGCAGTTCTCCGAAAATTGCTTCGCGCCTGACTTCGTGCTGAAGCGTCACGCTGCGCACTTCGCGCAGCAGATGCTCGTCGACTCTTCGGATTGCATCGGCGAGCGTGCGAACAAGATCCAGCTCGCCTCTGGATTTTTCCAGCAGTCGAGCCAGTATGTCTTCGATGTTTTGATGAAGTCCGGTCATCGGTTCCCCTCGCGTCTCTGCGTCTGGGAACAAACTTGCGATTCCAATGGCGAAAAAATGATTTGTGTCGTTCGTGAATGTTGTTCACGTCGTATCGCGGTATCAGCGTGGCGCAATGTCCAAGCTTGCACTCATCGGACGGCTAACTACCACAAGCCCGGCACGAGCCGATACTTCACGCCGCTGGCGTAATCGGCGTACCCAGGTAACTCGGCTCTCAGCGTTTCTTCTTCCCAGACGGCGCGCAACGCGATGATCACGATCAGCACGATGCCGATGGCAAACGCGTACCAGGAGCCAAGCAACAGCGCCGTCCCGAGAAAGTAAAGGAGTGCCGGACCCAGGCGTAAGGTCCGCTCGAGACGACGCAATGTCCGCGTTCGGCATCGACCTTTACAACGGGGGACGCGTAGGAATTCTCCAGCATCACGATGTGAAACACATAGATGCCAATGACCACCGCCAAGGCACTGGCGACTTCAAGCCAGAGCGGCATGCGAGACCAGCCGTATCTAACCACGTCGAGCCCGGCGACGATCTGCAGCGCGGCCCAGCCGCCGAAGATCGCCATTAACAAAGGCCTGTCCCAGCGCTTTTGCTGCGACTGCATAGGCGAGCGCATTCGCTCTTTCAGGATGTCGGGATTTTTTTGAACGAGCAACGAGCCGGACACGACTGCGCCGGCGAGCCACAGTCCGAGGTACACCCAAGCTTCGGGCCAACGGACGGTGCCCGCCGCAGCGAACAGCAGCGCGCCGGTTATCGCCAGCCATAAAAGCGTCTGTACAATGAGTTGGCGAACGACGCTGTTGCGTTCCTCGTTATTCATGCAGCCTCAGAACCGAATATCGGCCGACCCTTCGTTCGCTCCAAAGGAAAATGACCGGCTGATTAACCCCGTCGCAGCGTCAAGCCCGCGACGCCCACGGCGATATTGAGACCCGTCTGGCCTTCGACGCTGACGGGCTGCAGGGCAATCGAGTCATTTGATCCGCCGACGAGCGCATGGGCATTGCCGCCGACGCCGACGGCGGCACCTGCCGAAACACCGCCGTAGTTTCCGACAAGCGCACCGCTCGGTATGTCAGAAGTCGAAGAGAGCACCGTCCAGACGAGCGTACTTTCGCCTTTGAAGCCGATGTCGACGCCGACCTTCGTAATTGTCGCCACGTAGCGGCGATGGTGAGCACCGTTAGGGGAGGTGAAAATGCAGCGCAACGTCTCCTGCGAGCCAAGGATCAGACCGACGCCGCCATGCCCTTTGCACGTGAACGTGCCCGCCACCAATTTGGCCGGCACGGCTTCGGATGTCGACGGCTGAATCGTCAATGCAGTGAAAGCAATTGCAGCGCCTGCGGCCGCACAAAGAGACGTTCGGATTGTCGGTGTCATGGGGTGGCTCCCTGGATTGCGCGCCGGACTTTCATTCAGCTGCATCTGTGCCCTGTCAAAACGTCCGCATGGTGGCGTGGCAGATGGAGAAAGTAGGCCTCAGCCCCGCGTTCGGCAAACGCCTGCGTGCGACGAGGCTAACGCGCGGTTTATCTCGGCAGAAGCCGGGACAGTCGCGTCAGGCGACACGCAACATGAGCCCCGCATTTGTTAGATAGTGAGATTTCTTTATCTGGCATATGTTCGAGCCGGTCGCTCGCATCGATGCAGTTTAACGCGTGTTAAACCGCTGCCGGATCTCTTTCGTGCGCTGAATGGTCTTATCGGTCATGCACTGAAGGATTGCGGACGTCGCACCCGTGCCGCCCGACCATTCCTGAGCGACGAGATCCTCGCAGTCGGCGTCGCGGTAAGCGACCCAGGTGCGTTGGGAGGCGCGCATCACCTCTTCAAAGCTGCCGGCGTCGTAGGGCTTTTCGAGGTCGCGTGTTTTTATGCTGTCTAGGGCCGCCGAGTATGTTGCGTTCAGCGCCTTATCGGCAGCTTTGAAGTCCCTGTCGGCACAGAAGTTCATCTCGACGGTCGAGGCTGCCTTTGCGCAGTTGATGGCTTCGGCGTCGGCGGCTTGCGCGAACGACAAGGCAAAGACGAACGCGAGCGGGAAGGAGATCGCGGTGATGACGGGATGTGGCATGTGTCGCTGAGCCTTCTAATGCGATTGTGCGCAGGTTCGCGCATTGGTTTTCTAGGCCGCTAGCGACGACGCCGGAAGTGGCGGCGCGACAAAAACCGGAAATGACAACGATGAATGAATTTGCGCCGTGCTACCGCTAAATTCCATGCGAGAGCGTTGTCGGACTTGAGTCTAGGGTAGCAACAATCGACGAGGCTTGACCCGGCCCCGGAGGCGCCCCACGTTCGCTGACGGAACCGCAGCCATGCCAGCAGCTGCATACAGCTATCGCGACGATCCCGCCGTCCCGGCATTCGACGACACATTGCCGATCGTCATCTTTGACGGTTTTTGTGTCCTCTGCACTTCAGGCGTCCAGTGGATGATGCGCCGCGATCCCTTGGGCTCCAGTCGCTTTGCCGTGATTCAGGATCCGCTGCCGCGCGCTCTTTATCGTCACTATGGACTTGATGCCGAGACCTTCGACACGTTCATGGTCCTGAGCGACGGCATTGCGCACACGAGGTGGGCCGGCTTGCTCGCTGCCGCCCGCACGATGCCGCAACCGTGGCGCGGTTTGGCGACGGCGGGGCGCTTGGTTCCAGACGCCGTGGGCGATCGTCTTTATGATTGGGTTCAGCGAAATCGCTTGAAGTGGTTCGGCACCCGCGATGCCTGCCGTCGCCCGAGCGCAGCGGAGAAGGCGAGATTTCTTTCAGCGTGAAGCAATTCGCCTCGCACTTTTGAGAGGAGCACGTCGATGAGTTGGCTAACAGACAACGATCCCATTCCAGGCGATGCCAAGTCGTGCGACGCGATCGAAGATGTGATCATTCCGAGGGCTCGCGATCTCGGCGGCTTTGAAGTGCGTCGCGCCCTGCCTTCGGCCAGACGCCAGATGGTCGGGCCTTTCATCTTTTTCGACCAGATGGGACCTGCGCAGTTTCTCTCCGGTCAAGGTATCGACGTCAGACCACATCCGCACATCGGGCTGGCGACCGTCACCTATCTCTTCGACGGCGAAATGATGCATCGTGACAGCTTGGGTTCGGCCCTGTCGATCCGGCCGGGCGAGGTCAATCTGATGACCGCCGGGCGCGGCATCGTGCATTCGGAGCGCACGGCGCCGGAATTGCGCTCGGCCGGGCAAAATCTTTTCGGCATACAGTCGTGGATGGCGCTGCCGGAAGCGCGTGAAGAAGTCGCGCCTACGTTCACTCACCATGCAATGGGCGATCTGCCTCGCTTCGAAGGCGAAGGCAAACGTGTTCGCCTGATCATTGGATCGCTTTTCGGCAAGACGTCGCCGGCCACCTTCCCGCATGATTGCTTTTACGCCGAGGCGGTGCTGGCCCCCGGAGCCATTGTGCCGCTCGATCCCGATTACGACGAGCGTGGCGTCTATATCGCTTCGGGTCGCATTGATATCGCGGGACAAACGTTCGATGCCGGCCAACTGCTTGTTTTCAAGCCTGGCGACCGCATTTCGATCCTAGCTGAAACCAACGCGCGGCTGATGCTGCTCGGCGGCGAACCGATGGACGGGCCGCGTAACATCTGGTGGAACTTCGTTTCGAGTTCGAAGGATCGTATTGCGGCAGCCAAGAACGATTGGCGTCAAGGCCGCTTCGCGATCGTGCCCGGCGACGAAACCGAATTCATCCCGTTGCCAGAAGATCACTGAGAGCGGAATTCGAATCCGGCGATCGCGCTTGTTGCCGCGGACGCGCAGCCGATTAACGACGGCGCGCGTTGTTTAGCTGGCGTTTATCCAAAAACCTAGAATCCGATTGGTGTCCGTCACAAAGCAGACGCGTACGCCTCAGATAACCGAGGCTGACGCCGGCGCAGTTGAGCAGAATGTTGAGCTCACTTGCGTCACTCGCACTGCGTCGCAGCAGATCGCGCCGCGGACACTCTGAGTAAGTCGCTTGCGCAACTCGGCCGTCCTGTCGTGGCCGGTCCCGTGTGGCAGAAGCGAAATCGTAAGTCGAAGCAGTTAGCCCGGGAGAAATAAATGCGAAGTGCACTTTTAGCGGTAGCCCTCGCCCTTGGACTCGGTCTCGCAACGACCGGCGCCCAGGCCGCAACGGTGGGCGGCAACGTCGCCGTTCTGAAGACCGTCGCCGCCACGAGCGATAGCGGTGTCGTCGAGAAGGCCTATTACCGCCGTCACTGGCGGTATCATCGCCGATGGCACCATCGTGGTTGGGGCTATGGCTGGGGTTATCGCCCTTATCGCTATTGGGGCTGGCGTCATCATTACCGCCGCCACTATTGGCGACACCACCGCTACTGGAGATAAGCGCATCGTCACCAACTTTTGGCGCATCGCATGAACGGGGAGGGCGGGCCAGTCAGCCCCGCCCTCTGTAGGGCGTAACTCCCTGATCCGGCAACCAAATCCCGTCTGGCAAAGTCCCCACCTGCCAGAAGACATCGATCGGCATGCCTCCGCGGGGAAACCAATAGCCGCCGATGCGGAGATAGTGCGGTTCGATGAGGCTTGCGATGCGCTTGCCGATCGCAACCGTGCAGTCCTCGTGGAACGCGCCGTGATTGCGGAACGACGCCAAGTAGAGTTTCAGCGACTTGGACTCGATCAGCCACTTCTTCGGTACGTAATCGATGACGAAGTGCGCAAAGTCGGGCTGTCCGGTCACCGGGCATAAGCACGTGAATTCAGGAGCCGTAAACCGCGCAACGTAGCGGGTGTCTGAGTGCGGATTGGCCACGCGCTCGAGTTCTGCCTGGTCCGGCGATTCAGGCAGCGCAACGGACTTGCCAAGCTGTGTCACCCCGGTCGGAGTTGCGGGCTGCTTCTTCGACATCGAGGCTCTACTCCGCTGCGAGCCGCGACTGGCTCTGAGGTCCGCTGTAAATGCAGCCTTCGTTGCAGCTGTCGCGATGCACCTGGATTTCGCAAAGCCCAGGTACGCGGTTCGAGAGCCGGTTCCAGATCCAGATCGCAATGCGTTCGAGTGTCGGAGCGGAGAGCCCGTCGACGTCATTCAGCAGTCGATGGTCCAGGGCATCCTGGGTATCGCGGATCGCTGCGGACAAATCATCGAAATGAAAAACGTAACCGGAGGCGGAATCCGGCTCGCCCTCGATGACCACGCGAGCGCGGAACGAATGGCCATGCACACGCGCGTTCGCCGTCCCTGCCGGTGCTGATGGCAGAAAATGCGCCGCTTCGAACTTGAAATCCTTGTAAATTCGCATGCCGCTCAATACGGGATTTCGCCTGCCCCTGCCACCCCCAAGTCTATGCTGGAGGCCGCGCCAAACCGGCGCGGAAGGCTTTCGAACCTACGGAATACCTAGGATTTTATGGGTTTGCACGGACAGCCGCCATGCCGGGTTGGCCTTGCAGTAGGCGATAGCGCTGACCGTGTTGGCGTCGCGCGCCGGTCCGTCCATAGGCTGCAGGAACCGATGCTTGAATTCAAGGTCGAGATACTGAGAGGGATCGATGCCATCTTGCGGATAGACGAGCTTGAGCTCGTCACCTTTCGTTTGTCTCAATTCAGCGCCCGCTTTTGGCGACACGCAGATCCAATCGATCGTGTCGAGCGCCGGCAGGGTGCCGTTGGTTTCGATTGCGACTGAAAATCCGCGCGCGTGCAGCGCATCGATCAAATCCTGATCGACCTGCAGCATCGGTTCGCCGCCGGTCAAAACGATGAGCGTCGATCCTTCTGCCGCCGTGCATGCCGCTCGGCACGCGGTGGCTAATTCGCCCGCCGTTGCATAGCGTCCGCCACGCTCTCCATCGGTCCCGACGAAATCCGTATCGCAGAATTGGCAGACGGCCTTGGCGCGATCTTCTTCGCGCCCGCTCCACAGATTGCAGCCGGCAAATCTGCAGAACACCGCCGGCATTCCGGCATTCGCGCCTTCGCCTTGGAGCGTGTAAAAGATTTCTTTGACTGCATACATGTCGCGATACGTACGGCGCGCCGCGCGCAAGTCAAGCCGAGGCGATGAGCCCAGAGCAGCGCACGTCCAGTTGCACCCCTGAATGGGCGGACCATCACCGATGACAGTAACCCAATATACGCCGGAGAATGTCGGCGTCGTAGATCTGGCGACGCTCGCCTCGATGAGCGGCCTGGAATTCCTGCAGGCCATCGCTCGCGGCGAACTGCCGAGCCCGCCCATCGCCAAGACGCTTGGGTTCAAGCTCGCCGAGGTGGAGGAGGGCCGCGCCGTGTTCGTCTCAGAGCCCGGCCTGCATCACTATAATCCGATCGGTCGCGGTGCACGCCGGCTTTACCGCGACGCTGCTTGATTCATGCATGGCCTGCGCCGTGCAGTCGACGCTGCCGAAAGGCACCGCCTACACGACGATGGAGTTCAAGATTTCGCTATTGCGGCCATTGACGAAAGAGACCGGGCCCGTCCGTGCCGAAGGTACGTTGCTCTCGCGCGGCCGGCGGGCGGCGACGGCGGAAGGCCGCCTGACCGACGCGCAAGGCAAATTGCTCGCGCACGCGACGACGACGTGCTTGATCTTTGCACTGTAATCGAAGGTTTTCAGGCGAAAGCGGCTCCGAGGACGACGGTACGAAGCGCGGTCCTCTTGCTGACGAGCTCAACCGCGGTACGTACGCCGGCGGGCTTTTCCGGCAGGTTGCCATGCTTTGGGAACAGCATCACCAGCAGCGCCAGCCCGACGATGAAATTCACCGTCCTGAGCGTCTGGCTGTTGGCAATTCCTAACATCGGCGTGTCCAAAAATTCGAGCATCTGTCGCAGGATGAGGGCTCAAAGGCTCAAGCGGAAATATCGGCTTGATATGCATTTGATAGGCGAAGCGGGTTTGGCCCGCTGTTCCACTCGGAACAGTGCTAAGACGTCGAAAAGCTAAATTTTTGGAATGACTTACGAGATCGTCGCGCGGATCGCCTGAAGCTCGGCAGTAGCATCCGCAAAGTCGTCGAAGCGCCCGGCCTGCTTTGGCGTACCAGTAGCGGCTGTTACCGGTGTTGCCTTGGATCTTGTGCAGACAGGCATGCAGCCAACAGAAGTGCGGATCGAACTCGTCGCCCTGAGCAATCGCGTGGGCACCGTCCCAGTCGCCAGCCAGTGCCAACTCCGCGGCGCGCTTCAGGTCGTCCGACGCTTGCCATGCTGTCCATCCCCTCGCTCTCAGTTCGCACGCCGGGCATTGGCCGCAGCCATAGCCCCAGGGATGGCGATGCGACCGGTCGCCGAGGTAGCAGGTGTGCGTGTCCTCGATGATGAGGTCGACGAGCCTTTCGCCGCCAAGGCTCGACGCCAGCTCCCACGTTCCGGCCTTGTCGAGGAACATCAGCGGCGTTTCGATCGTCATTGGCCTGTCGAGCCCGAGAGACAGCGCCTTGGCAAGAGCCTGCACGGTATCGTTCCGGCAATCGGGATAGCCCGAGAAATCCGTTTCGCACATGCCGCCGACGAGCGTGTCGATACCGCGCCGGTAGGCGAGCGCGGCTGCGTAGGTGAGAAACAGCAGATTGCGCGCCGGCACGAATGTCGTCGGCAAACCCGTCGCCGCGAACGTAATCTCGGTTTCTCGCGTCAAGGCGGTATCGCTGACGCTTTTCAGGGCAGCGAGTTCGAGTACGGTGTCGGGACCGAGGCGCTGCTCAATTTCATCTAATTCTGCGAGCTTCGAGAGGATAACCGCCCGTTGCTCGATTTCGACGATATGCCGCTGGCCGTACGTAAAGCCGACCGTTTCGACGTGCTCATACCGCTCGAGCGCCCACGCCAGGCACACGGTTGAGTCCTGCCCACCGGAAAAAAGCACGAGGGCCGACGACGATGCCACGGGTTACAGGCTCTTTCCGTCGAACAACCTCGGTTGGAGCGAGGCCGCATCGACCCCGTCGAGGCAACGAACATTCACCGCGACCATTGGCCTGCCGTTGGGCTGCTCGCCGTGCGCAAAGGAAGCCACGCCGCATGTCGCGCAGAACGGATGATGGATTACTTTCTTATTGAACTGGTAGTCCGTCAGGGCGTCCTCGCCGGCCAATAGGCGAAACTGAGATTGAGGTACGAACGCCATTATGGAGCCGCGCTTTTGGCAAATCGAGCAGTTGCACGTCACGGTCCCGTCCAGGCTCAATTCGACCTCGTAGCGGACACGGCCGCAATGGCAGCCGCCGGTCCGAGTCTTCAAGTCCGCCATTGCTCGTGTTCCTTGATAATGAAGGTCCCAGCCGATCGGGTAGGGATCAAGCCGCCCGCCCGGACTTTGCCGCAACGCCAATAGGGTCTAAAAGCCGGGTTCAAAACTCCCACACCCCTTATCTCTCGGCAAGCCAACATCCAGATTTAGGAATGCTCATGACAGCCATCGTCGACATTACCAGCCGCGAAATCCTCGACAGCCGCGGCAACCCGACGGTCGAAGTCGATGTGCTGCTCGAGGACGGCTCAGAAGGAAGGGCCGCCGTTCCCTCCGGTGCCTCGACGGGAGCCCACGAGGCAAACGAACTCCGCGACGGAGACAAGGGCCGCTATCTGGGCAAGGGTGTCCTGAAAGCCGTCGATGCCGTCAACGGCGAAATCTTTGATGCTCTTTCAGGCATGGATGCCGAGGACCAGCGCGGCATCGATGCGGCGCTCATCAAACTCGATGGGACGAAGAACAAGAGCCGATTGGGAGCCAATGCAATCCTCGGCGTTTCGCTGGCCGCGGCGAAGGCCGCAGCGGAATCCAACAGTTTGCCGCTCTACCGCTATGTCGGCGGCGTCAACGCGCATGTTCTGCCCGTGCCGATGATGAACATCATCAACGGCGGCGCCCATGCCGACAATCCGATCGACATCCAGGAATTCATGATCATGCCGGTCTCGGCCGACACGGTCGCGGACGCGATCCGCATTGGCGCGGAAGTGTTCCACACGCTGAAGAAGAGTCTCAAGGACGCAGGCCACAACACGGCGGTCGGCGACGAGGGCGGCTTTGCTCCAAATCTGAAGAGCGCCGATGAAGCATTGACCTTCATCATGAGAGCGATCGAGAAGGCGGGCTATAAGCCAGGTGAAGATGTGATGCTGGCGCTCGACTGCGCCGCAAGCGAGTACTTCAAGGACGGCAAGTATCAGCTGGCGGGTGAGGGCAAATCGCTCGATAGCGCCGCGAATGCCAAATACATCGAAGACCTCGTCAAACGATTTCCGATCGTTTCGGTCGAGGACGGCATGGCTGAGGACGACTGGGCCGGCTGGAAGATATTGACTGATCTCCTCGGCAACCGGTGTCAGCTCGTCGGCGACGATATCTTCGTGACGAACACCGAGCGTCTCGCGGATGGCATCGCCAAGGGGGTTGCCAACTCGATCCTTGTGAAGGTCAATCAGATCGGTTCGCTCTCCGAGACCCTCGATGCGGTCAGCATGGCGCAACGCGCCGGCTATACTGCAGTGATGTCGCATCGTTCCGGCGAGACCGAAGATTCAACCATCGCCGATCTCGCCGTTGCGACGAACTGTGGGCAGATCAAAACAGGTTCGCTGTCGCGCTCGGACCGGCTCGCGAAGTACAACCAGCTCATTCGCATCGAAGGCGAGTTGGGCGATGTGGCCGTCTATGCTGGGCGTTCGATTTTGAAGCGCGCCTCGTCCTAGCACCGGAACTCCGGGACGGACTTCGGCGATTGAGCTCGCGTACGGCGGCTCAATCGCTCCGCCGTTACTGCGTCGCGTCAGGAAG
>CAWHZB010000009.1:0-101393 GCA_963833715.1 uncultured Alphaproteobacteria bacterium | reverse complement strand
ACGGTGTCGCCCGGCTTGACCATCGTATCTTCGGCTGCGGGCAGTTCTTCAGGATGGTCTGATGAGGTCCGTACGATCGTGTAGGTTGCCTGCATTTCCGGATCCGCGCGCTCGGAACGAAGTTGCGAGATGCCGACCGTGGATTCGACCAGCAGCTGTTCATTCATCTTGTGCCGCTGCACGTACTCATTGATTTTTGTCTGCGTCTGGCTCAGATCCAGGGTGATGTCCTTTACGCGCGTGTTGCGTAGCGCGATGATTGACAATTCGGCTTTGCTAAGCTCCTCTTGCGCTTGGTTTTGAGAGTTCATCACTTTCAGCCTGTCGCCGTCGAGCTGCGCTACATCTCTTTGAAGGCCCAAACTGCGCGAACTCGTTGCCAATCCCCTTTCGGCAAGGCTGCCGACGCCGGCAAACTCCTTGCGCGCGAGCTCCAGCTGCGTTTCTTGCGTCTGGACCAATGCCTTTAGCGTTCCAATGCTATCTTTGAGAAACGAGTGCAGCTCTCCGAGAGCCTTAAGCTCGGTGTCGAAGCTACGACGGCGTGTGCTGAAAAGAAGTTCTTCCTGGCTCAGCACCTGCGCCACAGATGGATCGCTTTTGCGGCGCGTCAGTTCATCCGGAAATTTTATCTCGGCTTCGTCACGCAGTTCACTCTCCAGCCGCGCCTTTTGGGCCGTGAGCTGCGTAAGGTAAACGTCAATGACGCGAATATCACCCTTCGCCTGAATCATCTCGCGGCCGTAACGCCGATCATTCTCATTTTCCCGGTAAAATCCCCCGGCGAGAGCCAACGATTGGAGCACGTTCAGGCCTGGCCGAAATGGGTATTCGCCCGGATTTCTGACATCACCGGCGACGTAAAATGGGCGGAATTTGGCAACCTCGACCGAAACGCTGGGCGCCTTGCCGAAGCCCATGTTTTCCTTCAGTTGCTGGGCGATGCGTCGGCCAAGCTCCGCAGTGTCCAAGCCCGCGGCCTTTACTTCACCAGCGAACGGCAGCGATATCGTGCCTTCCGCCCCAATGACGAACTGGTCGTTCAGTGCCTTCCACTCGAAGACATCGTCACGCGCTGCCTGCCATTCAAAAGCTTTGACGCGAACCAAATCGAGCGGCCCCAGAAGATAGCGCGCTTCCAGTTGATCCGCATGGCACACGTTCTGGGCAACGCATAAGAAGATCAGAGTTGCCACGTGCCAAGCAGAGAGTCCCGTGAGGTGTATCGTCCGGCGCCAACACCGCGAAGCTAACGAGGCGCTGTGAAACATTTTACTGATCTCGATCCATCGCCCCTGTTTCAAGCTGTGCAGGCTAGACACTTGCTCAAAAGTAGCCCTGCAAAAGAAATTTTATCACGCCGCCGACTGGTTAGTCGCTAGGGACAAAGTGCGAGTGAACAACGCATAGGTCGTATGCCGTAATACTAATGACAGCTTCGTATTTACTCCTTGCGGCCCCGCAAAGCCTTCACGGCCTCCCAAACGCCGCTCTGTAGGTGGCACCCGCGTCCGGGTATTGACCGCCCGATAGCTTTCCCTTGAACGCCACATCGGAATTCCAATAGGTCTGATAAACGACCTCGTGCGCGGCAAACCATCCCTTGATCTTGTCGATGTAAGCGGCACCGTTGTTCGACATCACGCCCCATTCCGAGTACGCTGTTGGCTTGTGGTGCGCGGCCGCGAATTCTTGATGCCATTGCAGGCCCCATCTGCGATCGATCATGTATTTGTAGGCCTCGACAGGATCTTTCGGATCCCACGCGGTGTTCCAGTAGAAGTCCATGCCAATGATGTCGACGAAGGCATCTCCCGGATATGCGCTTTCGGGGTTCATGCCGACGTCGCCGATGTTCACGTTCCACTCGAACCTGAAGCGTGTCGACACCCCTCGGAAGGCCGTTACGAAGCGTCTATAGGCCCCCACGAACTCTTTTGCTTTGCCGTGCGCCGTCCATGGAAACCAATCGCCGTTAAATTCCCAACCGGTCCGGACGTACAGAACGGCATCATTGGGCCGGTTCAACGCCAGAGTTTGAGCGGCATTTCGATAGTGATCATCGTACTGACCTGAACCAGCCTCGGAAAGTGATGCGCCTTTCGGGATTAGCGGCACGGACCAAAGTATCCGGCGATCAAGTTTGCGCCATAGATCGCTTGCCCAGCCCACCGATCCGTCGTAGTCGTCCCAATCTGCATCGCCGGTGTAGCCGAGAACAGCGTCTACTTTGCGCCCTACCCAAGTCTCGAATTGGGCAACGTTGCTTGGGGTGTTGCCGCAGTATACGCCAAAGAGTTGTCTGTCGGGCAGCGCAGACGCGGTCGAGACGTTGCTGGCTACGTCTGGTTTCTTGTCCAAGGCTGTGGCGTCTTGACCAACGACATATTGCAGTAGCGCCAAGCACAGCAGGCCCGCTGCCGCCGTCAAAACTGACGAACCCCTCTGTCTGATTTGGTTCATAGTCCACCAAGTCAGCTCGCGTGCTGCATGCACAGACTTACGTGTTCATCGAATGACTTCATCTGATTTCGCCAACTGGAATAGAAATCCCGCAGCCCAGCTCATGTGCATCACCATTGCCGCAACGC
The DNA here is from genome assembly GCA_963833715.1 of uncultured Alphaproteobacteria bacterium. Classification (GTDB taxonomy): domain Bacteria; phylum Pseudomonadota; class Alphaproteobacteria; order Rhizobiales; family Hyphomicrobiaceae; genus Hyphomicrobium_B. The sequence continues at coordinate 98,802 of CAWHZB010000009.1, read as the reverse complement.
CGCTTAATACAAGATGCCACGATCTTTCTCGTGCCGCCCGTCCGAGCCCCCATCCAACGCATAGCGCCACATAAGTCAGCGGGATCAATACAAAGCGGGTATCAAAACACGAAAGCACCAGACTGGCAGCACAGGATATAAACGCCATTAGAGGGGCGAGCTGTCTCAGTTTTGGCATTCTGACGTGCTTGAGAAATGTCTTCGCTCGTCCGCCTCCGAAATTGAAATACTGCTGAGCAAGCCCAAGAAGATTACGACGAGGATAATACGTGATGGAGGCATCGTTCGTAAGATAGATCTTGAGGTTCTGTTTGAGGATCCTGGTGTCAAGTTCTGCGTCTTCGTTGTAACCGAAGCTCTCGTCATATCCGCCAAGTTCAAGAAAGAATTCGGCGATCAAACGCTGCATGGTGACCGTGATCGACATAGCCGGACCGGCCTGAAAGCCTATGCGCCGCGGCGCCATTGCCTAGGCGACTATTTTGTGCAGCGGCGATGGCCTGTTGCAGTGGTGTGCGCCCTTCCGTGTGCATTGATACTACGACGGAGGCAGCACGCTTTTCCTTGAGAGTTTTGACACAAGCTTCAACAAAGTGTCTGGAGTAGACCGAGTGGCAGTCGGCGCGGACCAAGTACTCCGAACGTGGGTTCGCGATTTGCGCGGCCTTATTGACAGCAGCAGACTGAATTTTTCGTTCGTTGGCAACGAGACGGATTCGTTTGTTACTTGTACACAGGCCACGAACAATCGCTGCTGTATTGTCGTTACTGCCACCGTCCAGAACAAGGAGTTCATAGTCGATCGCATCATCATCCGGGATCACAGAATCGATAGCGGCGGCAATGTATTCGTGCTCATTCAATGCCGGCATGACGATTGTGACAAATGGCTTCTCGGCATTGACCGAACCGAGCTGGCCAACTCCCCTCTCAGCAGGCCATGTACTCACCTGAAGTGACATATCGTCAGACGCTCTGTTAAGTCGCTTTGCGCTTCCCTCCTCTGGCCGCATACATAAGTTCAGCGCGAGAACACATTGAGGTTCGCCAGCCAGCAGATCACTGGAACCGTGCCGTTCATATCGGCGCGCTGTCAATTTCACCAAACTCACACCAAGCATGAGCGGACTAGTACAGAAGCATGATGGACGTGAGCGCAAGACCGGGTTGGCCTGCCACTTTTGGTTGAGCGTCGTAAGCCTTTTCCGTCTGTGTCGATTTTCACAGCGGCGTTGAAGAGCCGCGCAACCGCGTTCAGTTTGCGAGGCGCGCGGGTGATGGTCGGCACTCCTCGACCGTCTCACGCATCACTGCGACATCGTCGAAACCGGCAACGACAGCTGGCGCTTCAAAAACCGCTAGACCGGCTCCCGAACGCCGCGCACCCGGCTCTGATCTCTCCGCTGTTCCGCTCTGCTCCTCAACTCCGTTCTCAGAGCCGGACCGTGCACGAACCATAGGGGTCAATTTTACACGCCGGTCCGGGGTCAATCTTCAATGCCGATTGACAGCGGAAGGATGGCTTTACGTGGCGGTCGTGCTCGATCTCTTCTCGCGCCGTGTCGTCGGCTGGTCGATGAGTGCGGCGATGACCGCCGAGCTTGTCACCGATGCTCTGATGATGGCGGTCTGGCGCCGGGGACGTCCCCGCGAACTCTTGCATCACTCCGATCGCGGCAGCCAGTATACGAGCGAGCAGTGCCAGGGGCTGATGGCCGAGCCCGGCATCCAATGCTCGCTGTCGCGCGCGGGCAACGTCTGGGACTATTCGGCGATGGGGAGCTTCTTCTTCTCGCTCAAGACCGAGCGCACGGCACGGAAAGACTACCGCACACGAGACGCCGCCAAGGCTGACGTGTTCGACTATATCGAGAGGTTCTACAATTTCTGACGGAGACACTCGACGCTTGGCTGTCTGAGCCCAGTTGCCTACGAGGAACGGATGCGATTAGCTTAACTCAGTGTCCACGGAACCGGGGCAGCTCAGTGATAGGTGGCAAGCCTATTCGCAGTTACACGGCCGCCGATGGCACCAAATATAAGGATGCCCTCGTCCCTCGCAAAGGAAGGCTGCCCCCTTCAAGGGTCTCAACTTTTCTCAGGCCGCCGCCAAAGCTGACGAACTCGATCCGACGCGAACCAATATAGCCCGACTGCACGTTGACACGATCAACGATAAGCTGATGGTCGTGCGCAAGTTCTTCATTGATTGGAGGAAAGAGTGGGTTCACGTCCGTAGTCAAATACAACAAACGGCGTAGCTGGGTGGTACGGTTAGCCAGATCTATCGGCTTGCCTCACCCGTGCTACGCATTAAACACTTGAAGCAGCCATGAAGAGATGCGGAGTTCGCTGAGGAGACCACAATGGCTAAAATCGACATTGCAATTCCGTGCTATCAATATGGGCGGTTTCTGGGACAGTGCCTGGAGAGCGTGCTCAGCCAAGACGTTGGGGATCTCCGAGTCCTAGTCATCGACAATGCGTCGGCCGACAACAGCGTCGAGGTCGCGCAAGAGTTTGCGCGCAAGGACCCGAGAGTTGGGGTCGTCGTTCACCCGAAGAATTCTGGGGCCCCACGCGAGTTATAACGAGGCCATCGACTGGGCGAGCTCAGATTACTTTCTGTTGCTTGACGCTGATGACTTTCTCCATGAAGGGGCTATAGGACACGCGACGAAATTCCTGGATTCCCATGACGATATCGGAATGACATATGGGCGAGCCTCGTATTTGACGTCAGACGGCGTGCTCCACCCGGGCAACCAGGTTGATCCACAAGTCGATTGGGAGATGATTCGCGGCGACGCGCTGATCCGGGAGTTCTGCGCCCACCCGGTCCATATGATCCCATCACCAACCGTGATCCGACGCACCTCGCATCAGAAGCAGGCCGGGTATTACCGCACAGCACTGCAGTACACTGACGACATGGAAATGTGGCTTCGGTTGGCGACGCTGGGAAAGGTTGGGCGCACAGGACACCCTCAAGCGGTCCAGCGTTTCCACTCAACTCGGCATACAAATCAATTTCTTGAAACCCTGGTATGGGACTTCACCGAACGCGAGAAGGCGATACGCAGCTTTTTTCAGCTGGAAGGTGCCGGCATCTCGGACGCCGACAAGATGTCTGCTCTGGCGATGCGCTCCCTTGGCTGTCATGCTTATTGGGCTGGACTGTCGCAGACAATGAAAGGCAATCTGGATCTAGCCAACGCTCGAGCGATGTTCAACTTTGCGTTCAGCCGCTGTCCAAGCGCGTTTCTATTCCCACCGGTTCTCTGGCTCTACAAACACAAACGCCCGCACTCACGGATGAGGTTCGGATTGCGCTACGCTTTAGGGCAAACTTGAGAGATCAATGTAGGTGCGATCGGCAGTTTCAGTGGTCCAGTTATGTTCATCGCCATGCGCCACAGATGTGGTCGGATGCCCCACGCCTTCGGATCCACTGGAGCGGGTATATCGCGCAAACTCGCGATGAAGCCGTTGAGCCGGTGTGGCGAGGTTCGCAATGAACGGAATCCGTCGCGCGCTGCTCTTTACGTCTGCCGAACGCTACGTAACGCTTGGAGCGAATTTCTTAACCCTGTCGATCATTTCGAGGCTTCTCACGCCTGCAGAAATTGGCGTGTCGGTATTGGGCATCGCCGTTATCGCTTTGTCTCAATCCGCCCGTCATTTTGCAGAGCCCATCTATCTGGTTCAGCATAAGCAATTGTTGCCAGCACATGTAAGCAGCTTCATCACACTACAGACACTCGTAGCTCTCGCCATATTCATGGTTGTTACAATTTCAGCTCCGCTAATCGCGAGGGCCTACGCGACGCCGGAACTGCAGCCCTACCTGCGTGTCGTCAGCGTATGCATCTTGGTTCAGGCCATCTCGGAACCGATTGCGGCACTCATGCGGCGCGAAATGGCTTTCGCCAAACTCGCCCTCATCAATATCTTTGGCGTGATCGTCAATTCCGCATTATCCGTTATTCTCGTCCTTTACGGTTACAGCTTCATGAGTATCGCTTGGGCTTCGCTGAGCTCCGCAATAGCGATTGCGCTGCTTTCTCTTGCAATGCGCCGCGATCTCAGCATCTTCAAGCCCTGTCTGAATGAGTGGCGCGAAGTCGTTTCCTTTGGCGGGTACAATGGCGCCAACATGCTATTTTACAGATTCTACGAGGCGCTTCCGTCGTTGATACTTGGATCGATATCCTCAGTCGATGCCGTAGCACTCTTTAACCGCAGCATCACCATCTGCCAGCTGCCGGACAAATTCATTATGGGGGGAGCAAGTGCGGTTGTGTTGCCGGCCTTTTCTTCTGGCGTCCGGCAAGGAGAAGATTTGCGTGGGCCGTATTTGCGTTCGATAGAATACATCGTTGCTCTCCACTGGCCCGCCTTTCTCGTGCTCGCCATTCTCGCGCACCCCATTGTTCATTTGGTCCTCGGCGACCAGTGGGTCAGCGTCGTTCCGCTTGTCCAAATTATGGCAGTTGCTTCGCTTTTCGCTTTTTCCGCCGAACTCAACTATCCTGTTCTCGTTGCGGTAGGAGGAATTCGCGACGTCTTCTTTCGAAGCCTGATCGTGTGGCCGATTTCCGCGCTTGTGGTCGTTGCAGGGGCATTCCTTGGGTTAAAGATGCTTGCCTATTCGTGGCTGGTGATCATTCCATTCCAGGCCTACGTTTCGGTCCAGTTTGTCCGCAACTGGATTCATGTCAGTTGGGGCGACATCGCACGAGCGACGCGGAAAGGTGCCGTGGTGGCGGCGTGCAGTGTTTGTGGACCACTCGCCGTGACCTTCGCTGCGGGGAACTGGTCTATTTCGATTCCCGCTGCGGTAGTCGCCATCGTTCTGAGTGCTTTGGGCTGGGCAACGGGTGTCTGGCTCACCAAGCATCCTCTCTGGCTCGATGCTCAACATGGGCTTTCGGCCATTCGGGATTCCGCTATTGTGAGACGGGCCGAAAGCATTGGCATCAGCTTGGTTCCATAGTGTTCTCATGCTCTGCCGATCCGCGAATTTCAAATTCTGGGAATCGGTGAATGATCACCATCGTAATCCCAACTCGAAACCGGGCTTTCACGCTGGCGCGTAGCACCGAGCTATTTTCAACAGGATCTGGTCGACGAAATCATCTTCGTTGACGATGATGGCGACGATGATACGGCGGAACTTGTTGCCGAACTCGCGAAATGCTACCCGGCAGTGCATGCTAAAGTCATAAGGAACCCCAAACGGCTTGGCGCCTCACAGTCGCGCAATGTCGGAGTTCAGAATTCCGGAATGACTTCATTCTGTTCTGTGATGACGACGAGTATCTGGAAGCCGGATACGCGCGCACCTGCCTGACGAAGCTCGTGCAGCTCAAGGCCGCCGCCGTATCTGGAAGACGGATCTACGTCGGACTTGGCGAAACGCCAGAGGCCGCGATCAAACGGTTTGGCACCGGCTTACGAATGCTAAGCCGTTTCGCCGCCTCATCTGCGAAATGGTCAATGGCGCAAGATTCCAAGACGACTTGAGCGTGCCCTTCACCAACGCCATCATTTTGACAAGGCGGGAACTGCTGTTGAAATATCCCTTCAACAGCTCCTTCCCGCGGTAGCGGCTACCGCGAAGAGACCGATTATCAAATGAACCTGTTTGTTCACGACTATCCGATTTGGATTACCAACGACGTTCACAGTATGCACCTGCCGATCTCCCAAGTTCGCACCGGCGGGCAGCGAACCTCCCGCTTCGAGAAAGTCTACTGGTCAATTATTTACACGAACTATTTCTTCGAGAAATACTATCAGGATTATGCGAAACGCGTTGGGCTTCACCTCGATGGTTCCACGTTGCTTCTGGCATTTTCGGTGTTTGCTTTGTATCGGGAAACCCTCCGCCCGCCGCTCTTTCACCTCCTGATCGAAGGGAATTTCTACTTCCGAGCTATCATCCTCGTACCGACCGTCGCTGCGGATCGGGATACTAGCAGCAGGATCGTCCCTGAGAAAACCCTGGAGCTTCATTTCAATCAAAACGGAAAGGAGTGATGATAGGCTGCGGCGCGCCAAGCTCCAGCAGCCAGGTCCGAAATTGGACAATATCGGCAGGCTCCAGTTCGTGGACCTGCTTCCTCCACTCATAGCCATTTATGACGTTGGCGCGGCGCTGATATTCTTTCAGCGTTTCAGGCTCAACCGCTCCGCGCCCGTCCCGCCCATTTCGCAAATTTTCAGCCAGTGCGATACCGCCTCTGTGACTTCCAGCTTTTCGCCGCTCGGAGATTGTCTCAGTGCACCGATGCCCGAGAAGACGCGCGCTTCCTTCATTGTATCACAGCTCGCGTAGGCGTACCCGATTTGGCCGATCTGCTTGGGTACCTAACCTGATACGTGGTGCCTTTAGCTCTCTTCCTAATATCCGCCATGGCAAGGCTTTTGGAACGGCCGGAAGGCTCCGTACGGATACGCTGTCGTCGATGCCGAACAGCGCGGAGCAAAAACGAAGAAGCGCCTTGCCATCGATCCGGTTGAAGCTGAGGTTGTGCGTCTCATTTTCAAATTTCCGCGAAGGTGATGGCACATCGGGTCCTATCGGCAGCTGTCACCTGCTGGCTGAACGAACGCGGCTACCGCACGCGGGGCGGGGAAAATGGGGCAACGGTCCGCTGCACCTGATACTGACGCGCGCCACGTCTGCGGGCGGAACGATCAGAAAGGCTTCAGGAAAATTGTTTGAATGAACTTCATTTTCCGCTGGATCTCGTTGGCCGAACTGTCAACATAAGTTATCACGTCCGCCTGACGCAACATGAGGGGCTGGCTTGACTTGGGTTTTCGCAGTCATGCTCAATCCACCTCCCTGTCGCAATACCCACATTGGCACGCCGTGAAAGTTCTGTCTGGTTGATCCCAGAAGGCCGCGTGCCGCCCGGGTTCTGGTTTCGTGGAGATTCTCCCGCGGGCTTTGGAATCGCCGCGATCAGCGAAAGCCGCCGCAGGCATGCCCATGCAACCGATCGACTGGGGCCGCCCTTCTGGCGCTCGGCGCGACGGCGAGCACGTTCGGCGTTACGGCTGCGAGCATGGCTTCAAGAAATCGACACCGCAGCTACGACCGTTCATACCAACACTATAATGCCGACGTCACAGGGCTCTCGCCGACTGTCGGCAGCCTCGACAGCGCCGATTTCGTCAGCGCCGGCGCATTTCAGGGAATCGATCTCGCCCGGCTCAGGAGTGACGTAGGTGTCGCTATCGACCTCGTAGCATTTGACGATGTCCGAACTCTCGATTTTTCAAAGGGCCCTCGCGCAGTACTGAGGATCTTCGTGTTCGGTGGAGACCTTGCTTCGCATCCAGCGGGCGCTCGAGGCGGTTGGGACTGGATATCAGAGGGTGTTGGGTGGCTGCACTGCACTGCGGCGCGGTGCGGCATCGGTGCCGGTGTGGACTGCGGCCGAGCAAGAGAAGCCTCGAAAAGCTGTAACGGTCCGCGACGATCTCGATCAGGATCGGCAGGAAGACGCCGGCCAAAAGCGCAATGACGACAAGGATCGTCGTATTGTGAACGCTGGCTTTCGTCAAAATCACCCTTGCGCCCGCCGTGCCGAATATGTGGAACAGATAGATCGTGTAGGAGAAACCGCCGATGCGTGCGAGCGGTGCCCACTTAAGCTTTGTAGAAAACAACGCAATGCTGGCAACCATACCAATAATAAGTCGAAGTGCCATCGAACCGAAGATTGGGAAAGAGATGAACTTGATGAGCGTGAGATGGTAAACTCCAAGTTACTGCCAACGCCGCAACACCCGCTATTGCACCCTCTACAGCGCGCTTTTGAAACAACTCTGGAAAACGCCGGACACCGATCCCAAGTATAAAAAATGGCGTGAGATAAGAGTGCGTTGTTGATCGAAAAGAAGTTCACTGGAAAGCTGATGAGCAGATAAGTCAGGCTGCTTGCGGTGAGCGCTACAAACCAATTGTCCGGCCTATCCATCAGATGCGCGCGCTCCCTAGGACCACGGCGGCAAAGACCAGAGCTAGCGCTTGAAGATACCAGAAATGCGCATATGGAAAAAACAAAATGCGCCAAACTTCCCGTATGTGCCAAGGATGACGTGCCTGCGGTACTGCGCTGTTAATTAAGAGAAATCGGACGCCGACTGTGAAGAGGGGCACAAGCAATCGACGAAATTTACCGAGCAGGAATGGCCATTCCCCCTCCGATAATAACTGGTCGCATCGCATAAACGTAGCCGCCGATAAAAGTGAAGAGCGGCAGCCTAACCGGCGATAGGTGACTATTTAAGATGGCAAGGGGATTGTCGGGAGCGATAGTGATGGCGTGTATTCCATCCGTACCGCTGACGTGAAAGGCAACTACGAGAATACAGGCGAGCCCACGAAGCGTCTCTATGTGAGCATCGCGGCGCGAACTGCTCAGATCAGTCCTGCTCGCTCTCAGGGATTGGACGGACGCGGGTGCATCAAAAATCATGTTTTTGCAATTTCTTACGGCCTGCAACTGCCGATGGTCCTCGGCTTCATCGCGGCAGCGTTGCTGGCGCTTCAATTCGCCTATCTCGTTGACGCTGTAGCGTTATCTATGTGGTCTGGAAATATATGTGGTCTAGAAATATGCTTTCAAAAACCGGCCGCCAGAGGTCAGATTTTAGCGATGAAGCAAAGTCTAAATTGATCGCTTACGCTGTATTTTCATATCGTAGTAGAGTCGGTAGCGTCTTGAGAACAATGGCAAGGTCGAGGGCGATGGACCGTCGCCGTACATAGTATCGGTCGAGGCCAATTCATTATTGACGATTGCGGCTTTGCTCCGAAAGCCCGATAGGCGTTTCTGTTATAAACTATGAGTATAAACTATGAGCGTTGCCTCTTTCGCGAAAGCCGGGCAAAGGAGGTACGACGCGCACCAAAGTGCGTCGGTTTACAACTCTTCTTAGCGCTTTAGAGTTGGGTGGAGCGGGTGCTCAAAGTTAGTGGGTGCGTGAGGGGATGAAGTCGGATCCTCGGCCAATAAGATTCACGCCATACCAACCGGCGCTTGGGCAGGCGCGCCTTTGCGCACTATCTCAGACTTGTTACCTGCTAAAGAGTTGCCTGCGAACAACCAGTAGGGCAATCCCAGTCCCAGGTATGATGAGAAGATCCAACCGGCTAATGTGGCGCATGGCCTGGATCAAACACGCCGCCTCGTGAGGGATATTCAGCAGCAGGCGATCCAGCTGCCGTAGCAAATCGCTCTCCGGGCGCCAGTTGATGCGCACCGAGTGGACGCCAAGTCGGGGACCCACCTCGGCCGGCACTCCGCAGACGCAAAGAACCTCGGCCTCGGGACGCGCCTTGCGTAGAAGCCTCAACATGGCCTCGAGAGAGCCGTCGTTTCCGAAATTGCCAATGCCGAAAAAGCCGAAAAAGCCGATGCATTGGACCCGGGCATGCTCTCTCGCCTGTGGATCATCAGATACCGCGACGCCGGGAATGTTCGAAAGGGAAGATATTGATCTCATGAGCGAGACCTGAGTAGCAGTACCCAGTCCTTTGAACCTCCACCGTTTACGCCGGGCGGCTGAAACACATGCGTGCCGCTCGGCGAGAAATCCGCTCCAGTGCCGATTGTGCTGCCAATTGCGGGGTCGTACCAATCTGCCGTCACCCGCGGACCGGAAAGCTCGGCAAGGTCAACCTCGACACTACGGATGCCCGGCACATAGATGATGGCGAATGCCCCGTCCTTAGCGCGCGCACCAACTGCCTGTTGCTCTGGGCTCGCGCGGTCATTGGCGATAAGCTGCTGCGACGGCTCGAGCGTCCACCATGTCACACTCTCCATCAGCACTTTGAGATGACGCATGCTTTCAGCCCCCGGGCTCGCGAGCGCGTGCTCCCAGTCGACTGGCGTCGGATGTAGACCGGGGCCGTCGAAGTGCCAGAGGGGGCTCAGATCACCGGTTCGCCGCGAAGGCGAAATGCCATCACGATCTGGTTGTTGCCGGTCAAGAACTCGGCGCCCGGAAGGCAGACCAAACTACGTCCGCTCAGGGCGCCTGACCTAAAGTGCTTGCGATCTTCGCCGGATGCTTACGATGGAGCATCGGATTCTGGCAGCGAGAGGGCGTGAGAGCCGAGTTCGAGCAGCCTTTGGGCCTCAGGGACAAAGCGGCTTCCTGCTGCGATTTCAGCATTGCGGTAGATGTTTTCGACCTTGGACGAATGAACTAGGACAATCCCTTCGGAGATTCGCAAGGAGTGCTGCTTTGAGCATGAGGGCGCGAAGGGCGTCGGCGTCGGTGACATCCACTCCGACGCGATCTGACCAGATACCGGCGGTCTGCCTGTTCTGGCTCAATGCAGAGTGTAACGCTCCGAAGTCACTTGAAAAAACCCAGTAAAACACCTGAAACTTTGCGGGGATCGATCTTTGATTTAGTGCGTCCCAGTTGTACTGGATGACATCAAAGAAATCGGGCTTCCAGGCCTGAATTGCAGCCGCCCGCTCGAACTCCGCACCGACCCCGAAAGCGCCAATCCGGCGACTTTCGGCCTGCTGTTGAAGAAACTCCAGGAACCTTGTTCGAGCTAGGTCATCAATGTCGGCTTCATGCGCCAGGAGCAAATCAATGGAGGTCCGGCGGAGGCGTCGCAGGCTTTGCTCGAGCGAGCGGCGGGCATCGTCCACACGATAAGACGACTTCGAGCCCACTCCGGCCGAGAATGACTTATGCGCCGGTTTTTTCAACGTACGCAGGCGGCGCATTAGCGGACCGATAAGTACCCGCCCGGCCCTAATGTGAAGCGGGCGTGCCGACGTCGGAAGGAGCCCATATTTCGTCGTGACAGAGCAGTCAGGATGCGCTTCTAGGAATTGGCCGACATAGCACTCGGATTTGCCATCTGCGTAATATGGTGCGGTGTCGAAGTGGCGAATGCCTGCGTCATACGCGGCCTCGAGCAGACGAAGGGCCTGCGATTCGGTCACGGACGGCCAGAAAGCGCATCCAAAACCCAGTTGAGTGGTCTCTCGATTGGAGTTCGGGATATTGACTTTACGCATGGGGCTTTCCGCAATGACTGCGGACGAGATGGTCGGCCAGACGGGCTGCGAGAGCGATTAGCGTATGGGTCGGATTGGCGAAACCGGAGGTGGGAAAGACAGCGGTACTGCACACAAAGGCGTTGTCAGTGCCGAATAGTCGGAGATCGGAATCAACTACCCCCTCCTTCGACGAGGCCGCCATCCTCGTAGTCCCGCAATGATGAAAGTTGTCGATGATCTCCTTTGCAAATGTGTCCTTGTAGAGGTCCTTGTGTGGAACGAGTTCGCCTATTCCGTTGCGTCCGAAGGCGTCGGCGACAATCTCAACGTATGTCCGGATCGTGTTCAGTTCGAGCTCCGAGATCCGCCAATCGATGGCGGCCCGATACAGGCCCGTTTCGTCCCGTCTGTCAGTCAATTCGACGCGACTATCGGACATCGGAAGTTGCTCGCAATAGACGGACAGGTGAGGCCGAGCCCATGGCAGGTGATATGCCGGATCCTTCTTGGTTCGAAAAATGGACCAGGCGACCGACGGAAGTCTCACGGCCATTTTGGCAAAATGACCCGCCCCGAGGCCCGATGTCGAGCCCATGAGCAGCCGGATGGCCGTCCTCATGCGTCGACCAGCTGCCATCCGAGGATCTCGATCAGGCCCGCTACATTCAGAACCTCATGCTTGCGTTGAGCTTCGGGCGTAAGCTTTAGCTTCGGAAGATACTGCTTCGACACCCGTCGTGGACCAAAGCACCAACCAGGCGCTGATAGATCGGCTTTGCGGATCTCCGCGGCGAAACACTGAATGTGATCCGCGAAGAAACGGCCCGCGAGACGGGATGGGTCCCACGGTGCATGCCTTTGATTGAGGATGAAGCGGGCACTTTCGATCCCGCCGAGACAGAAGACGAAGGTGCGCGCACGGCAAGTGCCAACACGTCCCGCTAGCGTACGAAATTCGACTAACTCGACGTTCGTGCTATCCTGGGAGAACCGGACGGTGCAGACGTTGGCGTGAAGCACAATTGGTATCGTACTGCTATTGATCAGCGGCAAGAAGAGGCGTGCAAACTTTTTCTCCGGGCAGTAGCGCGAAAATGACAAGCATAGATCGCGTCCAAGCTCTGGTTCTAGAATGTCAGCTTCCCTGAGGATATCCGCGCTGGCTTGGAGTAGGTCGTCGGTTTTCTCAAGCTGACTGGCACGTCTGTAATAGGGAGCCAAGTCCCGCTTGGATATGGGCCATGAGCTTCCGGGCACCCACTTACGGGTAGCGAAGTCGATCTCGTCGAGCTCAACTACTTGGCCAGCCCAGAACGCTGTGGTCCCCCCCGAGGGTTCTGAAGCGACCGGCCTGCGCGCCGTCAAAGGAGTGACCGATCGTCTCTGTCGCGTTCAAGGACTGCGACTTGCGTTCCCATCGGCTGGCGCCTCCTCCCTCAAGTAGCACGAAGTCCTGGCCGCGCTCACAGAGTTCATGCGCAAGAACGAAGCCGGCAGCGCCTGCGCCCACGATGCATATACCGAACTCTCTATTTGGGAAATTATCCTTTTCGAAGTCCAGGAGCATTTTACTATTTCGCGCGCTCTCACGGAGTAGCCTCGATTAACATCTGTAAATGGCCCCTAGAAGCCGCTTGCCCGTGACGCGTTGATCTAGAAGATGCCTTGCACCTATTTAGGTCTTAACAGCCCTTGCATCCCGACCCGCATCTGCCGATGCGGCCGCTTATAATTGTAGAGCCACAATACCGGTGGGAACAAGAGCGCGCGTGGGCATCGGCTGAACGCATAACTGAAGATAGCGCGGCACCTGTCCAGGTTCAAATTGCCTTTTATCGTCTGCGACAGTCCAGCCCAGTAAGCATGACACCCGAGCGAGCGTTTGGCTAACCCAAACATCTCGTCGGCAGCGGGCATGCTGGCGCCCTCTTGTTGAAAAAAGCTTGAAATTGCCCTTTCACGTTCGATGAAGTCCCCCACCAAACTCTCGAGACATTGAAGGTTGTGTCGAGACGAGTGCATTCGTTGTACTGCTTGAGCGCGCCCCGTGCGCGCAACGTCTCCTAGCATCGATATTCGAAGCCACATCTCCATATCATCTGTAAACTTGAGCGATGTGCGATAGTAGCCGGCTTTCTTCTGAATGGAAGTTCGTCGAACCACAGTTGGTGACGGAATCATGTGGATGGGGCGAGCGCAGAACTCCCTGATTAATGCATCCCCGCGAACAATCTGCCATTCTACCCGCGGACAGACTTGGTCGCCAGGATGGATCAGGCCATCAGGCGTCATATATGATGCACGCCCATACATCATTCCAATATTCTCATCCGAATTCAGGAATTTCACCGCATGTCCGAGAGCCCCTTCATGGAGAAAATCATCAGCGTCAAGTAAGAGAAAATAATTCGAATTCCGCCCAGTCTATGGCTTCATTATAACTTGCGTGGGGGCCCAAATTTCTCGAGCGTGCAATGACTTCGACCCTCGGGTCGTTGCGTGCAAGCTCCCGCGCGACCTCGACACTGTTGTCCGTCGACGCGTTATCAATTACGAGAACTCGAAGGTCCTCTACATCTTGACTGAGGACACTCTCCACGCATTTACGCAGGAATCGCCCATAATTAAAACAGGGGATGGCAACATCTACTATCGCCATCGAATTGGAGCCTTCTCAGAGGGTTGACGCATCGCGGTTCGCTCGATTATTCCGTGTGTCTCTTCCAAGTCCAACGAGTGTTTAAGGGGCGCGCCTTGACCTAGGCAAGTGTCTACATTTGCCTAGCCCGGATTTCCTAGCTAAGCCATTTGGCGTATCTTGGCTGCCGATCGTGACCTGAGACCCGCGATTGCCTCTAGAATTGGTAGTCCGGAAGCCAAGCGGCTGGAGCGGGGACGCTTCGTGTGGCCGACCGCGAGCAGCGGCAGTGTCGCGATCTCGGCCGCGCAACTTGCCTATATGCTCGACGGCATCGACTGGCGTAATCCGGTTCACACATTCCGCCCGGAACGCGCGGGATAGCCTTCTCCAAGCGGATCGGCGAGCGCCCGTCGAGCGCCTGTTCCATTCTCGCATGGATTCGCTTCCCGACGAGATCGCAACGCTGAAGGCTGAGCTGGCACTGGCCCGCGCCAAGGCCGCCCATGACGCGGCGACGATCGCGCAGCAGAAGCTCGAGATCGCCAAGCTCAAGCGCCAGCTTTACGGGCCGCGCTCGGCGCGCACCGCACGCCTCCTCGACCAGATGGAGCTGGAGCTCGACGAACTCGAGGCCGCAGCCACCGAGGAGCAAGCTCGCCGCCGAGCGGGCTGTGGCCAAGACGACGACGGTCGCCGCCTTCGCGCGCAAGCGCCCCGCCCGCCAGCCGTTCCCCGCGCATCTGCCGCGCGAGCGTGTCGTGGTGCCGGGGACCTGCTCGCCACGCTGCTGTTCGAGAAGTTCGGCCAGCACCAACCGCTGAACCGGCAGGCCGAGCGCTATGCGCGGGAAGGCGTGCCCTTGAGCCTGTCGACGCTCCGCCGATCAGGTCGGCGCCGGTTGCTGATGATCCACAGGCGAGAGAGCATGCCCGGGTCCAATGCATCGGCTTTTTCGGCTTTTTCGGCTTTTTCGGCATTGGCAATTTCGGAAACGACGGCTCTCTCGAGGCCGTGTTGAGGCTTCTACGCAAGGCGCGTCCCGAGGCCGAGGTTCTATGCGTTTATAGGCATGGCAGCAACGATGAGGGCCAAAAGAAGAGAGGCTGTAGCCACGTCCGCTAAGGTACGGCCCATTTGTCGATCAAACCTCTATTCTGGCCGCTTGACAGCCTCGCCACGGTGGCGGCCGCAATCATTCTGCCGCAACACCTTCGGGCTGATTGTATTTCCGATAGACAATTTGCGACGGGCGGCCCGAGGGGTATCTCCCCACGCCATCCTCGAGCGCTCGTCTTGTAGACACCGAGCGCCCCGTCGATCGCCTCCACGGTGCGGTCGATATCCTCGTCACCATGCGAATAGCTCACCACAAGCGATGGCATCAGGATGCCTCGAGCGATCGTTTCCTGGAGAAACAGCGAGTGTTGTGCCAACCATCGCTTCTTCCTACTGATGATTGGTTCATCGGCACGACGGCGATGAACGCCGGCGTTCCCGCGGTGACGCGTCAACTTACGCGACTCTTGATAAGTCCGGAAAACCATCGTCAACGCGATGAGATCACGGCCCGTACAGGCCCGAGCCAAGCGCATGGCCCCGGAGGTCGCATCTGAACCATTCTTACAAAACTTGACCATTTCCGCGCCGTCGATCATGCGTAGGAACTGCTCGGCGCAGGCCACCTCGATCGCCGAGGGGCGCGTGAAGTTACACCCGTTTGCCAACTCGCGCTGCGCCGCGTCCACAACAGCAGCGTACGCGTGCCCCAGACCCACGGACCTGTTGCCCATCCCATGTGTGGGACGTCGACGGCAATTCCTACATCGAGTACGGCATCCCGCACGATGAAGCCGGGCGCAAGAAGAGGGTATTGGTCGTCGCCCTTTGCATAAGTGTGGCAGCCGCCAGGAATGAGATCGTGGGCGCGGCGCTGCAAGTTGCGCGACGACTGGTACTGATGGATTAATGCGCTCACCAATAACTCCAAGACATCGCCAAAACACAGCTTTTGCAGTTGAGATCAAGAAAGCGCTAAACGCGTCCACGTCCACCCTGGAGTTTTGAATCTTCACACAACACACTGCCAAGGGGTCTCGCCTTAGCCAGCATTATTTCGGCGAGTTCACCGCCGCACCATACAGTCTGATTTGGTATCATAATTGTGTGACTGAGAGGCAACAAATGGCGATCAAAGAGGGTCCCGCACTACGGGTACTCAAGTCTGAGAAGATGCGCGCCTTCTGCCGCGAATTTATATGCACAGGTGGGCGCGGCGAACTGGCAGCGAAGCGCGCCGGGTATGCGGGCGCGATCGCAAC
Organism: uncultured Alphaproteobacteria bacterium; assembly: GCA_963833715.1. Classification (GTDB taxonomy): domain Bacteria; phylum Pseudomonadota; class Alphaproteobacteria; order Rhizobiales; family Hyphomicrobiaceae; genus Hyphomicrobium_B. The sequence continues at coordinate 82,792 of CAWHZB010000009.1, read as the reverse complement.
CCTGTCTAAACAGACAGGTGCTGCAACGTACGACGATCCACCAGCACCGAGCTCCAGCCGTGTTGTGCCCGATTGACGTGTATTTCGGGACGTTGCAGCCTTGCGTCATAGAAACGACGGGAACGCTAAAGCTCTTGCACCTGAGAGGGATCCGCATCTGTGTTAGGCATCAACCAGCCCCGCGGCTAAACTTCATTTGAGCATCTACGAATGCGTCCAGCCAGTCGACAACTTTGCCCATGACATACCATCTCGACACGCAAGCCGATCTCGAGCGCGCCGTGAAAAAACTCGTGCGAGGCGATCCGCGGCTTCGACCTATCTTGAAACAATCGGGGATGCCCACGATGCGGCGTCGGCAACCAGGATTCGCAGGATTAGCGGCGATCATTGTGGGACAGCAGTTGTCGACCGCTAGCGCAGCAGCAATCTGGTCGCGCATGACGTCCGCCTTCGAGCCATTTCACCATGATGCTTTGTTGCGTGCGCGGACGGATAAACTTGCTCGGCTAGGGCTCTCCGCTGCCAAAATCAAGACACTCAAGTTTGTAGCGCGAGAGATAATTGAAAAGCGTCTCGACCTGGATGCACTCGGCGAACGAGACGCGAATGAAGCCCACAACCTGCTGACCGCCCTGCATGGAGTGGGACCATGGACCGCCGACGTCTATTTGTTGTTCTGTCTGGGTCATGGCGATGCTTGGCCGGCAGGTGATCTCGCCCTGCAAGAGGCGGTTCGCATGGGGCTTGGGCTGAGCGTACGCCCAACCGTCAAGGAGATGGGGCCGCTGGCCGAAAACTGGCGCCCGTTGCGTGGGGCTGCCGCGCATTTGTGGTGGGCGCACTACAAAGCCGCGAGAAAACGCGAAGGGGCACCTATCGCGGCGATACAAACCTAATAACGACGGGCTTGGGCGAGATCAATTTGACGCCTCCTTTACATTGCCATCACCTTTGCGATCTGCAGACGACATGTTCAATGCAACTTCGGTCGAATGGTAGAGGAGCGTCACCGCATGCCGCATCGAATTCTCGTATTTTACGGATCGTATCGTAGCGATCGTATGGGCATACGCCTGGCAAGTTACATCGTATCGAAACTTGAGACGCGTGGTGCCGACGTCGAGCTTGTGGATGCCAAAGCGGTCGGTTTGCCAATGCTTGACCGTATGTACAAAGAATACAAACCGGGTTCCGCACCGGCGGCCATGGAAGAGCTTGCTTCCAAAATCAAGCAAGCGGACGCATTCATTTTCGTAGCCGGGGAATACAATTGGGGCATGCAGCCGGGTCTGAAAAACCTGGCGGACCACTTTCTCGAGGAGTGGTTTTGGCGACCCGTCGCCATTGCGAGTTATTCCGCCGGCCGCCTTTCGGGTGCAAGGTCAAACTTCACATGGCATGGCACGCTTTCCGAAATGGGGATGATCGTCATCTCGAGCACCCTTGCGGTCGGACCAATAGCGACAACCCTTGATGAAACAGGCACGCCGATCGGAGACCTGGGCGCAACTTTGGAGCAAACATTTGCGCGTTTCGCCGACGATCTGGCCTGGTGGACGGAAGCGGCGAAAAGCCAAAGGGCACGTAAGCCTCCGCCATACTGATCGAGCATGCAACATCCTTCAGTTTCGTTGGTTCAAACTTTGCGCTCCCGCGGCGTCACGGTGATCTGAATGGCGCCCACTCGCTCTTCTGGAACGACTACGCTCTTTCTTGCCGGCGACGTTATGACAGGACGCGGCATAGACCAGGTGTTGCCACACCCGGCCGACCCACGTCTCTACGAGGCTTCTGCGAAGTCGGCGAACGATTACGTAATGCTGGCCGAGCGAAAGAACGGACCTATTTCGCGGCCTGTTTCATTCGAATACGTTTGGGGTGCCGCGCTCGATGAGTTGGAGCGCCGGCAACCTGACGCGCGAATAATCAATCTCGAAACCGCGATTGCAGATAGTGGCACCCCCGAGCCGAAGGGCATCAACTATAAAATGAGTCCGGCCAACGCCGGCGTCATTCTCGCGGCCGGCATCGACTGCTGCGTGCTAGCGAACAATCATATGCTCGATTGGGGGCGCCCCGGCTTGCTCGAAACACTTCATACCCTCGAGAAGGCCGGCGTGCGCTATGCCGGTGCCGGTCGTGCCCGCCTTGGTGCCGCCGCACCCGCCGTTATCGGCGTGGACAAGGCTCGGTTATTTGTTTTCTCTTTCGCCTCCGCCGACTCCGGCGTCGTTCGGGCATGGGCTGCTGGTCCAGAACGACCGGGCGTCAATCTTATTCCCGGGCTGTCGGCGCAAGGCGCAGAAAAAGTCGCTGAGAAGATCCGCTCGTTGGTAGGGCAGCAGCACCCCATCATTGTTTCCATTCACTGGGGTGGAAATTGGGGCTACCCCGTGCCTGATGAGCAAAAGCTTTTTGCCCACCGGCTCATCGACGCCGGTTGCGCCGATATCATTCACGGGCACTCCTCGCACCACGTCAAAGGAATCGAGGTGTATCGCGGTAAGCTCATTCTCTATGGCTGTGGGGATCTCATTAATGACTACGAAGGCATCACTGGTGAGGAAAAGTATCGAAATGATCTCTCCCTGATGTATTTCCCGACGATCCGTTGCGATGACGGCATGCTCACTGGGCTCGAGATGGTACCGCTGTGCATTCGCAATATGCGGCTCAATCGCGCCGAGCGCGCAGATGCGCAATTTCTGGCCGATATTTTAAACCAGCAGGGCAACGTCTTCGGTACCCGGGTTCTGCTCGGAACGGACAACGTCCTGAAGCTCGAATGGTGAATAGGCGATTCTAAGTGCAAACCGACATTTGAATATTTGCCACCGCAAAAAATTGAGAGCCCGCCTTAGGGAAAGCGGGCTCTCGACGAGAGCTGTAGCCCACGGGGGTGGAGCTTCAAACGGACTTTTAAGCCGCTAATTTTTGCGCGCCTCGCACTTGCTCAGCGCAACTTGCAATGACCTCGGCGCTTTCCGAACTCATTGATCTCCAGCGGTTTGCCAACTCAACGAACCCCCGCTGGTAATCATTTGCGGCGCGCGCCCAGAATCCGGACAACGTTTGCCAGAATTCTACCGGTGTTCGGCACCGAGGGAGAGCGGCGGCGAGTTCGAGGCCGGCACGCGTTCGCTGACTCATGAAATCCAGATAGCCACGCGTTGCTGAGAAGCCAGAGTCACAGAACTTGCCCGGTAGATCCGTGACGGCTTGTCCCATTATCCCTGACCAAGGTTGAATTGCGAAAGGTTCAAATTGAAATGGTTTGTTCTCGCGCTCATTCGGCATAAAATCCAACTCCTACAAATAGGCTTTTAAGTCAGCTAGCCACCCGCGAGACTGGGGCGTTTGAGCTAGATCAAATCGCAAACCTAAGTTTGTTTTTGTCGCACTCTGCTCACAAGGCAACTGCAGCGGCAGCAATCAGCCACGCATCGAAAAAATGAATGTGGTAATTTGACTACCATCAATGCTGGTCGCCGGTTGGCCACCGATTCTCTGCGCCATTCGAGCCTGCGTCAAAAATGAAAACGGCAGTTCGATTGATTGGAAGTGGTGCTTGCCGGAGCGTGGTGCCGGCCAACGGTTGGCGAAGCTCACAGCGGCAGTATCGGTGAATCAAGCTTAACCGCCGCTTCCTGTTGGAGACTCACCATGACACTTCCTCCCTCGATCGCGCACGCGATCCAGAAAACTCAGGAGTGGCTCAAGGAATTGAGCGATAACGGCGAACTTGCGGACAGCCAGGAGTCGCTCGCTGTACTGCGAGCAGTGCTTCATCGTCTACGGGATCGGCTGACCATGGAGGAAGCCGTGGACCTCGGCGCTCAACTCCCAACGATGATACGCGGAATTTATTATGAGGGCTGGCAGCCTAGTAGAACACCGACGAAGGTGCGTTCTCGACAGGAGTTCGTCGACGATGTGTCGGCAAGGGAGTTTCCGAACGCAGTGCCAGTCGAGCAGGCCATCCGCGACGTCTTTACGCTGCTTGCTCACCACTGCGACCCCGGAGAAATTTCTGACGTCATAGGGCAGCTTCCAGCGGAACTGAAGTCTTTGTGGCCGAAGGGTGCGCAGACATATCGTGCTCGGACCCAAAAAATAAACCGGTCTGTGGTGCCGTTTCGTTGAACATCGTGCCGATAAATTTGTTCTCGATCAATGCCTTCGGATGACAGAACCCAGTAGTTATTCCGAGCGATCTGAAGCAATGATCGAGGAGTGCGTTTTCATGGTTGAGAGATCCCAAACCGCGGGTTGGCTGCCGTCGCTCTACGAGCCCATTAAGAAGGCTGGCCAGAAGATTGCCAACTGGTTTGCCCCAAGGGCGGACGCCTCGGTTACGCCGGAGGCCTACGAGATTACGATGGAACTTCCGGGCGTAAGCGCCGAGGACATCGACGTCGCCGTGCAGGATGGGAACATCGTCGTGACGGGTGAGAAACGGTTCGAGCAGGAAGAGACCGGCAAGAACTACTTTTTCTCGGAGCGCGAATACGGCGCGTTTCAGCGCGTTTTCGGCATTCCAGCGGATGGACAGCAGGATGCCATCGACGCCGAATTCAGAAATGGCGTGCTCCTAGTCCGTATCCCCAAGGCCCGCGCTGATACGAGTGCGCCGCGAAAGATCGATGTCAGATCCGAGCAAGCCCGATTTCGGCTTTCAGCGAGAGCAAATTGAGGAATAGAGATGCAACTTCCGGTCCAAGTTGTCTTCGAACATATCAAGCCTGTCGATTACATCGACGCCCGCGTGCGCGATGAAGCCAAGAAGCTCGAGCAGTTCCACGACCGCATCACATCGGCGCGCGTCGTCATCGGTAGGCCGCAGCATCGTCACCATAAGGGTGACATCTATACTGTCCGCCTCCACTTCACGATCCCGGGCGCGCCGGACATTTCGATAAGCCGGGATCCGGCTGCCACAGGACGACACGAGGACGTACAGGTTACAATTTCTGATGCCTTTGCTGCCGCGCGTCGGCAGCTGCAGGATATCGTGCGCAAAAGGCAAGGGCAGGTCAAAACGCCTCAGGAACCGCCTCATGAACTGTGACTTCACTCAATCCGGCTCCCGATCATGGGTGATTTACAAGCGGTGTGCAGGCAATTGGGAACGCAACGCGTCAACGCATGGTGCAAAGTACCCGGCTATTCTTGCTAGCCTTTGCTTGACGTCTTCGTCAGAGGGATTGAGGCACATTGCTCTACGGGTAGTCGGTTTCGGCGCCATCGGACAGGTCGACGGCCCGGCGGCATCGCTAACGTGCAAGGGACTTACTTTCTTGAAGAACCAGGGCGCGGCACCCATAAACGAGATGGGCTGGCAGATCCTATTCCTCAACTGACCTGCGAGGTGAACAATGGTTGCATCCAAGGAAGGACTTGTATCTAGACAAGATATCTGCCGACTGGCCGGGCCCGTCGCCGATCACACGGTCATTGCGATCCTGGAGACCGGCGCATCCATTACCGATCTTGAGGTTGGCGTGATGCATGCCCGAGGTGAAGGTGAATACGATGTGACCGGCCATGCTTTGTCCGGCAAGGCCGGTCTGGTCTCCGACATCCTTGCGAATGACGAGCTCTACGCGCGCGAAGACGGTGAAGAGGGTTAAGCCGCAACGAAGCGACACCATGACAACGGAAGAGCTACATTCTGACGTCCGTCAGCCACCACTCTCTTTCGGAATGCCTTCAGCGCGCATGCCTTCTAGAAGACGTGAGACTTCGGCATCACTCACTTGGGAGAAGTCCCGGTAGAAAAAGCCGATTGCGCCGAAATATCCCGGCGTCTCAAGGCAAATCACGTCGTCCGCTTCTTGTTGCAAGTCTTCAACGGCCTGTAACGGGGCCACCGGTGTTGCGACCACGGTCCGCTTCGGACCTTGTCTCTTCAATGCTTTCAAGGAGGCCCGTACTGTTGCACCCGTGGCGATACCATCGTCGACGATGATGGCGGTCTTGTCCTTAACGAGGATGCGGGGGCGTCCTGCTACCCACAACTTGCGGCGTGCCTCGATGATCTCGAGCTGACGCTGTGCTTCCTCGATGAACTCGTCTTCGCTAATACCAAGCTCACGAATAAGCCGCTCATTGCGAACGACCTCGGGTGCATCACCATCGACCACTGCACCTATGGCGAGCTCGGCCTGCATGGGCGCACCAATCTTGCGGACGAGAATTATGTCGAGAGGTGCCTTGAGCTTTGCGGCCACCTCTGCCGCGATCGGAACGCCGCCGCGCGGCAAGCCAAGCACGACGGGATCTTTATACCCTTGTCGCACGACCTCGTTGGCGAGGAGTTGCCCCGCCTGCTGGCGGTTCTTGAAAATCTTCAATTTCACGACTTTGGTCCTTTCCAACAATCGCAGGAACCAAGCGCTTGCGAGCGATATCACGAAATTAAGGGTGCGCTCCATGCGCAAACACCGCCTTTCCCTTTGCGGGGTTGGGAAGGCTAGGTAAAGCCGCGAGCCTTCTGGAAAGAATCTCGATTTCTCGCTCGGTCGAAAACTGTACCATGGGAACCTAGCTCAATGCCGATCCGGCTGTCCTCCCGAACGCGCTTTTTAGAAACTTAATGGCGTTCCGCACATGGCGGTTTGATCTCTCGCAATTCCAGGCGGCGGTCAAGCGCCGCTACGTGAAGGTCGGCAACCACTGGATTTCGCGCGCCGAACTGCAAACGTGAACAGCCGTCTCAGCATTGATACGGGTCAAGGGACAGAGGCCTCGCCGCTCGTTTGGTGGCCCACAGCGGCAAGCCGCTAGTGATTGCAGCACTTCTGCGTGTGGCTGCGCGAGAGATTTTGAGGCGATTAGGCTAGCCGATCGCCTCGACGCAATGCTGATCGGCATGTGAGCCATATATTTAACCTCACATTTCCTCACTCGCCCCGTGGCATTTGATTGAAATCAACATCCGCAGTTGGCACCACGTTATTCTTTCACGAATAATGGGAGGCGGTGCCATGCCAGCCTTTATCATGCTGACGCGGCTGAATCCCGACGCGGTTCGCTCTCCGAGCGAGCTTGAGCAACTAGAACGCAATGCGATGAAGCGCGTCCGCCAGGAGTGTCCGGACGTCCAATGGCTCAGCAGTTATGCAGTGCTGGGACCATGCGACTATCTCGACATCTTCATCGCCAACGATATCGAGACCGCGGCTCGGGTTTCCGCTCTCATTCGGACATTCGGCCACGCCCAGACCGAAATCTGGACGGCTACGGAATGGGACCGGTTCAAGGAGATCGTGCGCACGCTGCCCCGATCCGAATGAGCACGTCATGGCCTGTGAAGGATCTGCGGACGGAACATCAGTATCTACGGATTCGCGTCCCGACAGCAAAACGACGGCCGTCTTTCGACGCCGTCGTCTCGAAGCCTAGATGTGTCTGTACGTCTTAGCAGGCGCGGCGCCACATGCAGCGACGGAAGTCCGGCCGCCCCAGCCCCATCTGGCTGCGCAGACACGCCGCGCGCGTACGCATCTACCACCGCCATATACGACTCCGGGGGCGATCCATACGCCGCCGCGGCACCAACCGCGTCGGTAACCCCCACTACCACGGGGCCAACCACGCTGGTAGTACTGGGTCTGCTACACGAGAGACTGCGATTGACCGGCAGACGCTTGCATGCCAGTCGGTCCCGCCGTTGCGGCACCGTTCGATATGGCGCCTGTCAGTAAGATGCCGCACAGAACGACAGCAGCAATCGCAATTCTATTCATTATGTTCCTCCGAATGTTCCTCCGAAGTATATTTATAGGGCTGGCATTGTAGCTGGGTTTTTGGCGAATGCCCTCATTCGCCGCAAATTAAAGTCACACGGTTACTGGTTGGTTGCATCCTTTTATACATATTCCTTCTTGCTGCTGCCAAAGTGGCGGGTAGCCGGCGCGTCAGGTGACTGAACCGGGAACCGACGGAGGACTTTCCTTGGCACCGCCGCGCGTCCAGCCCACCTTCAGCTTTTCGAGCAGAAGGTAGATAACCGGCGTCGTGTAGAGCGTCAGCACCTGCGACACGACCAGGCCGCCGATGATGGTGATGCCGAGAGGCCGGCGGATCTCTGAGCCGGGGCCGATGGCCACCGCAAGAGGCACGGCGCCGAGTAATGCCGCGAGCGTCGTCATGAGGATCGGCCGGAAGCGCTGCAAGCAGGCTTCATAAATAGCTTCTTGCGGCGACAGCCCACGCTCACGCTCGGCGCTCAAGGCAAAATCGACGAGCATGATGCCGTTCTTCTTGACGATGCCGATCAGCAGAATGACCCCGATCAACGCGATGACCGAGAGGTCCATGTTGGCGCTTTCAAGGGCGAGCAATGCGCCGAGCCCTGCCGATGGCAGCGTCGAGATGATCGTCAGCGGATGCGCGAGGCTCTCGTAAAGTACCCCGAGCACGATGTAGATCGAGATCAGTGCTGCCACGATCAGCAGGGTTTGCATTTGCGCCTGCTCGGCAAAAGCTTTGATATCGCCTGCCGGTTCACCGCGGATCGATTTAGGCATGTGCAGCGCAGCGAGCGCTGCGTCGATGCCCTTCAGGCTCGTATCGAGGCTGACGCCCGGCCGCAGGTTATAATTGATGGTGACGGCGGGGAACGGCCCCTGGTGATTAACGACGAGCGGCGCAATACTTCGCGTCAGTGTTACGAGACTCGAGAGCGGCACCAGTTTTCCGTCTAGGGCCGGCACATAGATCCTCGACAGATCGCTCGGATCGCGCTGCAGCTTCGGATCGACCTCAATGATGACTTTGTACTGATTGCGGTCACCATAGATGGTCGAGAATTGGCGCTGGGAGAAAGCGTTTTCGAGTGCGTTATCGATGTCGCTGATCGAGACGTTGAGACGCGATGCCGTGTCGCGGTTGATGTTGGCATTGAGCTGAAGGCCGCCTTGCTCGCGGTCCGACGTCACGTCGACGACACCAGGAACGCTGCGGACGGCCGCGAGAGCTTTGGGAACCCAATCGTAAAGTCCGTCGTCCAATGACCAGAGGGTATACTGATACTCAGCCTTGCCCCGGCGCGCGCCGGCACGAATGTCTCGCGACGGAACTAGCCGCGTCGTCAGGCCGACGATCGTTCCGAGCGGTTTGCGAAGCCGGTCGATGACATCGGCCGTGGGGACATTGTCGCGCTCGCCAAGCGGTTTTAGGCTTACGTACATCCGCCCCTGGTTGAGAGTTGGGTTCGGTCCGCCGGCGCCGATCGACGAGCCGACGTTGGCGACTGCCGGATCGGCAAGAACGATGTGGAGCGCGCGCGCCTGCAATTTGCTCATATTCGCGAACGAGGTATCGGCGTTTGCCTCGGTCGACGCGATAATAAGACCCGTGTCATCCTCGGGCAGGTAACCCTTCGGCAGCACGCTGTAGAAGTGAAGCGTCAGTACGATCGTCGCGACGAAGACCGCGAGCATCACCACCTGATAACGAAGGGCAATCCTGAGTGTGAAGGCGTAGGCCCGAACGATGAGGCTAAGCGCGCCCTCAAATAGACGATCAGCCAGGTATTTGCGTTCGCCGGCACCGCTCTTGATGAAATGCGCGCAAATCATCGGCGTGACCGTCAGCGAGACGACAGCCGAAATCACGATTGAAAACGTGAGGGTCAGGGCAAATTCGTGCATCAGCCGGCCGACGATGCCGGTCATGAAGAGAACCGGGATGAAGGCCGCAATCAACGATACCGAAATCGAAATGACAGTGAAGCCGATCTGGCGCGCGCCTTCAAGCGCCGCCTGCACGGGCTTCATACCCCGCTCCATGTTGCGATAGACGTTTTCGATCATCACGATGGCATCGTCGACGACGAAGCCGACCGCGACTGCGAACGCCATCAACGTCAGATTGTTGATGGAAAACCCGGCGGCCCACATAGCTGCGCATGTGCCGGCGAGTGACAGCGGAACCGTGATGCCGGCCGCAATCGTCGGCGTCGAACGCCTTAAGAAGATGAAGACCACCGACATGACAAGCAGGATCGTCAGGCCCAGGGTCCACTGCATGTCGTGAACGGACGCGCGGATCGTCCCGGTGCGGTCCGAAAGGATAGAAATGTCGATACCGGCTGGAATCCACTCCTTTAGCTGCGGCAGGAGGGCTTTGACGCTATCAACGGTGTCGATAACGTTGGCGTCCGGCTTCTTCGTAATAATTAGCAGGACTGCAGGCTGATTATCGAACCGCGCGGAAGAGCGCGCGTTACGCGTCGCGCGAATGACATTGGCTACGTCTCCGACCTTGACGATGTTGCCACTCGGCAAGTTCTTGACGACGATGTTTTTGTAGTCTTCCGGGTCGGTAAGTTGGCGGTTGGTTTCGAGAACGATCCTCTGTTTCGCGCCGTCGACCGATCCGATGGGCGAGAGATCGTTGGCAGCAGCGACGGCCGCCCGGACGTCTTCGAAGCTGACGCCCATGGAGGCGACCAAGGAAGGGTCAACCTGAATGCGCGTGGCCGGCTGATCTGCGCCGCTTACCGTGACGTCCGCAACGCCGTCGACCTGCGAGATTCGCCGCCCGATTATCGTGTCGGCGGTGTCGTAGATGGCGCTGGTATTCATCGTCTTCGACGTCAGCGCCAGGATCAGAATGGGCGATGCCGATGGATTGTATTTTCGAAAAGTCGGAACTTGCGGAAGATCGCCCGGAAGGTCTGCCGTCGCGGCGTTGAGCGCTGCCTGCACATCACGGCCCGCTCCGTCGACGCTGCGATTTAAATCGAACTGAACGTTGATAGAGGTCGAACCGAGCGAGCTCGACGATGTCATTTCGGTTACGCCGGCGATTTCGCCGAGGCGTCGTTCGAGAGGCGAAGCAACGCTCGCCGCCATTGTCGACGGGTCGGCGCCGGGGCGGGAGACATTGACGCTAATGGTCGGAAATTCGATCGCGGGCATGCTGGCGACAGGCAGGAAAATGTAGGCCACCGCGCCCGCGAGAAAGAGACCGGCAGCGAGTAGCGCCGTCCCGATCGGCCTCTCGATGAAGATGCGCGAGACGTTCATGACGCTACTCCGCGGCCTCTTCGAAGTCGAGGCGCGACCGCACCGGCAACGTCAGCGTTCCATCAGCCAAAGGTTCGGACGGCGCAGTCGTATCGATCGGCCGTCCCGTCAGGCGCGCGTGCAGCCGTTCCATGGCCAGATAAATCACTGGTGTCGTGTACAGCGTCAGCAGTTGGCTGAGCAGAAGACCACCGACGATCGTGATACCGAGCGGGTTTCTGAGCTCCGAGCCGGTGCCGCTTTCAATTGCCAGCGGCAGCGCCCCTAAGAGAGCCGCAAGCGTCGTCATCATGATGGGCCGGAAGCGCAGCAGTGCCGCTTCGGTGATCGAGTTCCTGGCGAGAGACCGCGCGTCCGCTCCGCGTCGAGCGCAAAGTCGATCATCATGATCGCGTTTTTCTTGACAATGCCCATCAACAGAATAATGCCGATCAACGCGACGAACGAGAGGTCCTTGCCTGTCAGCTCGAGGGCCAGGGCCGCGCCGATGCCGGCGGAGGGCAGCGTCGTCAGAATTGTGAACGGATGGATGAGGCTCTCGTAAAGAACGCCCAGCACGATGTAGATCGTGATGATCGCCGCCAGGATGAGCCAAGGCTGGCCTTGCAGGGATTTCGAAAATTCGGCGGCATCGCCGTAGAACGTGCCGGTGACCGTCGCCGGCAGGTTGACCTTCTTGCGCGCCGTGTCGACGGCAGCAAGTGCGTCGCTGAGCGAGGCATTGGGTGCAAGATTGAAGCTGATCGTGATAGCCGGGAACTGGTCTTGATGACTAATCGCCAGCGGCGCCGTCTCATACTTCATCGTCGCGACGGAAGTCAGCAGAACTTGAGTGCCCGTCGTGCTTGACGGGACGTACAGGCGGCTCAGGCGCGACGGGTCGCTGCGATATTCCGGTGCCGCTTCGAGCACGACACGATACTGGTTGGCCTGCTCGTAAATGGTCGAGACCTGGCGCTGGCCGAAGGCATTGCTCAGCGCATCATTGACCGCCTGCATCGTGACGCCGAGACGTCCGGCCGTGACGCGATCGACAGTGACCTTGGCGATCAGGCCACCTTCCACCTCTTCCGACGCGACGTCGCTCAACGCCGGGGAAGCTCTCAGCGCGTCGGCCATGCGCTTTGACCACTCGGAGACCTCGGCGACGTCGGTGCTCGCAAGCGTGTACTGATATCGGGCGCGGCTCGATTGGGTCGAGATCTGCACATCCTGGACCGGCTGGAAGTGCACCGTCGTGCCGACAACGGACGCGACTTTGCCTTTGAGCCGCCGGATGATTTGGAGGACGTTCGATTGCCGCTCGTCGCGTGGCTTCAGCATGATCTTGAGGCTGCCGACGTTTTGCGTCGCATTCAGCTGGCCGATGCCGACAATCGACGCAACGCCGGAGACATCGGGGTCGTGCGAAACGATCGCGGCCACATCGCCTTGCAGACGGCTCATTTCGGCGAACGAGATTTGCGGTCCGCCTTCGATGACCGCCGTAATTGCGCCGGTATCCTGATCCGGAAGAAATCCCTTCGGCATAATGACGTAGAGCCAGATCGTGATTACGAGCGTAATCAGGGCGACAAAAAGGGTCGCCGGCTGATGGCGCAAAACAAATTCGAGCGAACGACCGTATCCGCGAATGACCGCATCCATGAAGCGGCCGAAAAGGCGACCGAGCCGGCCGCCTTCATGTTCGCCGGCGCTCAGAAGCCGCGAGCACATCATCGGCGTCAGTGTCAGCGATACGATCGCCGATACAACAACGGCGATCGTCAGCGTCAGCGCGAATTCTCGGAACATGCGGCCGACAAGACCCGTCATGAACAAGAGCGGAATGAAAACCGCTATCAGGGACATCGTTAGAGAGATCACCGTGAAGCCGATCTCGCGTGCGCCCTCGAGGGCGGCCTTCATCGGCTTCACGCCCTTTTCGAGATGGCGCACGATGTTCTCTATCATGACGATCGCATCGTCGACGACGAAGCCGGTGCCGATCGTCAGCGCCATCAGCGATAGGTTGTCGACGCTGAAGCCGCAGAAATACATGACGCCGAACGTGGCGATGAGCGATACCGGGAGCGCGACGCCGGCAATGATCGTGGCTCTGAGCGAGCGCAGGAAAAGCAGCACGACCATGACGACGAGGCCGACGCTGAGGACAAGCGTGAACTGGACGTCGTGGACGGAGGCGCGGATCGTTCCGGTGCGGTCGCTGACAATTTGCAGATTGACACCTGCCGGCATGCTGCGCTCGACGCGAGGAAGCTCGGCTTTTATGCGCGCAACCGTGTCGATCACATTGGCGCCGGGCTGTCTCTGAACGTCGACGATGACGGCGGGCTTGCCATTGTACCAGCCGCCAACTCGCGTGTTCTCGAGTCCGTCGCTGACCTTCGCGACATCTTTCAAGCGAACCGGTGCGCTGTTGCGATACGCGATGATGACGTCTTCGTACGCTTTCGCGTGACTGATCTGGTCGTTGGCGGCGATGGTGTAGGATTGCTTGTCGCCATCGAGTGACCCCTTGGGCCCGGCAACGTTGGCGGCGCTTATGGCCGCGCTCAGATCGGCCATGCTGAGGCCGTAGCTCGCAAGCCGCGAGACGTCTGCCTCGATCCGGACGGCCGGCTTGATACCGCCTTCGACCGACACGTGGCCGACGCCAGAAATGGAGCTCAAACGCTGCGACAGCATCGTGTCGGCGAGATCGGAGAGCGCGCGCAATGACTGGGTGCCGGACGTCAGCGCCAGCGTCAAGATCGGCGCGTCGGCTGGATTTACCTTCGAATAGGTCGGCGGATAGGGAAGATTTCGCGGCAGCGTCGATCCGGCAGCGTTGATCGCAGCCTGAACGTCTTGGGCCGCGAAATCAATGTCGCGATCGAGGTTGAACTGCAGCGTAATGCGGCTGAGGCCGAACGAACTCGTCGACGACATGGACGCTAGCGACTGGATCTGACCAAACTGGCGTTCGAGCGAGGCGCTGACGAGCGTCGACATCGTCTCGGGGCTGGCGCCCGGAAGCTCGGTTGTGACCTCGACCGATGGAAAATCAACTTGCGGCAGAGACGAGATCGGCAACGCGAAATAGCCGAGGATGCCGCCGAGGATCGTTGCGAGTGCGAGGAGCGATGTCGCGATCGGACGCTCGATGAAAGGTCGCGAAACGCTCATGGCGATGCGCCGTTCTCCCGGTGCCGCCGATTGTGCCGGCCGCCAGACTTCGCATCGTCCTCCTTCGCATCCTCGACTGGCTTACCCTCAGGGGAATTGGAGCCCGTTACGAGGGGCGAAGAAGCCGGCGCCTCCGAAGCTTGCTGATTGCCGGTTTGCTCCTCTGCGGATTTGCCGCTGCTCTGACGCCGGGCCGGCGCGTTCGCGTCGCCGTTTGTCGGAACTGGTGAGTGCGCGTCGCTGACCGAGACGGTCGCGCCATCCTTCAGGCGACCGAAGCCGCTCGTGACGAGCTTCTCCCCCGCCGTTACGCCCGCGGCGATGACAGCCTGCTTCTCGTCCTGACGCGTGATCGTGACCGGGCGCATCGACACGGTATAACCGGCGCCGACGACGTAGACGTAGGGACCGTCGGGTCCTCGTTGGATTGCTTCCGTGGGCGCCACGACAACATTTTTGAGTGTGTCGACCAAGAGTCGGACGTTGACGAACTGCCCGGGCCAGAGCTGACGCTTGTCATTCGGAAATTCGGCCTTGAGGCGGATCGTGCCGGTCTGTTGGTCTACCTGATTGTCGATCACCTTCAGCGTTCCGGTGTCGAGCTCGGTCTGGCTGTCGGTCGAGAGGGCCTGCGCGGTCAGCGTTCCGGCGGCGAGGGATTTCGTCAGTGTCGGCAGCTGCTGCTGCGGCAACGTGAAGATTACCGAAATCGGCTGGATCTCGGTGATGACGACGATGCCGCCGGCCTCGCCTGCATGCACGAGATTGCCTTCATCGACGAGGCGGATCCCCGTTCTGCCGCTGAATGGTGCGACGATCGTCGTGTAGCCGAGGATCGCGGTTGCACTTTCTATGGCCGCGGTATCCGACTTGATCTGCGCCTGCTGCTGCAGAATGAGCGCTCTCTGCGTATCAATCTGCTGCTGCGAGACCGCGAGCGTACCGACCTTTTCGAACCGGGCGAGATCGCGCTGCGTGTTGGCGAGAAGCGCCTCGTCGAGCGCCTTCTTGGCAGTCGCCTGGTCGAGCTGGGCCTGATAGGTGACAGGGTCGATCTTGGCGAGCACGTCGCCTTTCTTGACGTCCTGTCCTTCCTTGAAATTGACGCTGAGCAAACGGCCATCGACCTGGGCGCGAACGAGTGCCGTGTTCAGTGCTTTTACCGAGCCGACGCCTTCAAGGTAGACGGGCACGTCCGCGTTTTCGGCATTCTTGGCGATGATTGCGACCGCGCCGCCGCTGCCATCTCGGCCGCCGCGGGCAGTAGCACTCTTCTGAGTTTGCCCGTCCCAGATCGCGAGGTAAACGCCACCCGCAATTCCTCCGACAACAAGGATCGTGATGATCGCCCGCAACATCCTCATTGCCATTCGATTTCCACGCTGAAGAATGATCCGCACGGGTGTCTTTGCAACCTTTGCAAAGTTTGCCGCAGCCGAGAGCCCTCAGACCCCCGCTTCAGTGAACGCCAACTCGAGCAGAATCCGTTGCCCCGCAAGTGCCGCGACCATTCTGCAGCCGCGCCAGACCTGCCTGAAGGCGAGCCGACCCTTACGGGGATGATCCAATATAGCCGATTGTGGTTTACCGAAGGAAAATCGCTTGTTTTGCCAGTGATTTGCAAAACGCAAAGCAACTCCAGCGCCTTACACATGTCCGGGGCTGCGGTAGAACCGGATTGCTCTGAGACAGCGGGGGCCGCTGCCGGCCCCCCGAGCGGGGAGGCCTGGCGGAGCTAAAAACCGGCCTATGGTAGGAGCTTGGCTTTTATATTGGCTTTCGTTCAATTTGCTCCCGCGCGTATCGCGATCGTTAATCCCTTAACGATAGGGTCGGAATGTTGCGCCAGGCCGAGAAGAGGCGAACGATCGAGGCGGGGCTCAATTCGGCAATCGCCAACGGTGAATTCGAACTTTACTACCAGCCCATTCGGCGCTTGGCGACGCAGGCGATCACAGGGCTTGAATGTCTAATCAGATGGCGGCACCCGTCGAAGTGATTGCTGCCGCCTGCGCAGTTTCTCAGCGTAGCCCACGACATTGGTATCGCGCACGAGATCGGCGGCTGGGTGATCTCAGAGGCTTGCAGGCAGGCCGCCAAGTGGCCGTCAGATCTCGTAATCGGCATCAATCTTTCGCCGCTGCAGATCGCGTCGGGCGATGTCGTGAGCCTACATCGAACATGCACTTCAAACGACAGGACTGCAGGCTCGCCGCCTTGAACTCGAGATAACCGAGACAAGCCTGCTGCAATGCAACCCGGAAACGATCGAATCCCTCCGGCATCTTAAGGACATGGGAATTTCGATTGCGATGGACGACTTCGGTACCGGATATTCCTCGCTGAGCTATCTCGTCAGCTTCCCATTCAATCGCATCAAGATCGACCGGCTATTCGTCAACCAACTCAACCGCTCGCGGCAAAGCGATCTCGTCGTGCGATCCATCGCGCAATTGGCCAAGAACCTGAACTGCACGATCGTCGCTGAGGGGATAGAAACCCCTGAGCAGCTTCAACGCCTGCGGTCGCCCAACATATCTCATGGCCAGGGATATCTTCTTGGAAAGCCGCTGTCGGCATTCGAAACGACAGAGCTACTTGCGGCGCGCGATGCAACTGATCTTGCTCAAAGCGCCTAAGCTATCGCCTCGACGCGGGCTAATCGACCTCAGCCCGTCTCTTTCGGCACGAACTTCAGTGCGACGCCGTTCATGCAATAGCGCAGGCCCGTAGGTTTCGGGCCATCCTCGAAAACGTGGCCGAGGTGTCCGCCGCAGCGCCTGCAATGGACCTCGGTCCGGCTCATGAAATAGCTGTTGTCGGACGACGTGCCGACGGCATTGTCCAGGGGCTTCCAGAAGCTCGGCCAGCCGGTGCCGCTGTGGAATTTTGTTTCGGACGAATAGAGCGGCAGTGCGCAGCCCGCGCATTGGTATGTGCCGGGGGTATAATTAGCATCGAGCGGAGACGAGCCGGCGCGCTCGGTGCCGTGCTTGCGCAGAACCTCGAACTGCTCAGGGGTCAGCGTCTTCCTCCACTCCTCATCGGTTTTCATCACTTCAAACCTCTGTGTCGTTTGCTCGGCCATGCCTGGCGTTGTGGTGGCAGACAGACCTTTGAATGTTGCGAGCCCTCCTGCCAGGGCAATGCCAAGCTTTGAAAAGTTGCGCCGGGAATACATAGTTCACCTCGACTGACGGTCTTTCATTTTGCAGCTAGAATACGGGCGCCGCGCCGAGTTTGTTTCGGGCCGGCTCGAAGAAATTCATGACAACGCAACAATGTCGAGCCGCGTTTCGACGACGATTTCCGTGGGGCTCAGCCGGCACCGGTAACAGAGCATTTCTACGCCCGCTGCGGCCGCCAGTTGGAAGGCGGCGGCGTAAGTGGGATCGATGTCGCCAGCAAGCTTAAAGCTGTTTGCATCGCCACGCTGCACAAGAAACAGCATGACTGCACGGTGGCCTTGGGCGACCATCGCGGAAAGTTCGCGCAGGTGTTTGACGCCGCGCTCGGTCTTGCTGTCCGGGAACTCGGCAAGCCCGGCAATGCGCATCATGTGCACGTTTTTGACTTCGACATAGCAGGGACGCGGATTGGCTCCGCACTCGAGCAAGAGATCGACGCGGCTCGCTTCGCCGTATCTCACTTCGCGGCGCAACGCCGTATAGCCAAGAAGCTCTGGAATGATACCGCCTGAAATGGCTTCCGCTACGAGTGCGTTGGGATGCCCGGTATTGATGCCGACAAGCTCGGGTCCGGTACCGAGATCGGCCTCGATCATTTCCCAGGTGTGCCGGTACTTGCGGGTCGCGCGGTCGCTTTCCGAAAGCCAGACCACCGATCCGGGCGCCGTCAGCCCAAGCATAGAGCCGGTATTGGGGCAGGTGGCAGTGACCGTCACGCCGCCCGCAATCGTGACGTCGGCAAGAAAACGCTTGTACCGCTGAATGAGCCTGCCGGGGATGAGTGGAGAGGGAAATTTCATTGGTGACGCCATATCGCCCATGCGCCGCCCAGGGCAAGTGTTTCGAGCGTTGACCAGCGGTGCTATGACGGCGGCAGGACGGCCACGGACCGGAGCCACACGTTGAGTGAAGAGCGCATAGTGACTGCGGGGCTGCTGGTCATCGGCGACGAGATTCTTTCAGGTCGCACGAAAGACAGCAACACCCACACGATCGCCGAGCATCTGACGGGCATCGGCATAAGGCTGAAGGAAGTTCGGGTGATCCCCGATGACGAAGGCGAGATTGTCGACGCTTAAACGCGCTCCGGCCCCGCTACGACTATGTTTTCACGACCGGTGGTATCGGCCCGACGCATGATGATATTACCGCCGACAGTATCGCCAACGCGTTCGGTGTTTCGATCGGCATCGATCCACGGGCGGAAAAAGCGCTTTCCGAACACTACGCCGGCCGAGGCTTTGAGCTGACGCCCGCGCGCCTGCGCATGGCTCGGATTCCCGACGGCGCGTCGTTGATCCCGAACCCGATTTCGGACGCTCCCGGCTTTCGCATCGGCAACGTCATCGTCATGGCCGGCGTCCCCGACATCATGCGTGTGATGCTGGAATTGGTCACCGCCACGCTTGAAACCGGCGCAAGGCTTGCTCTCGGTCACGATTGCCGTCAGTCGGCCGGAAAGCGAGATCGCGGATGTCTTTTCGGCTCACCAGAAGCGTTATCACGATGTGTCGATGGGCAAGTTACCCATCGATTCGAGACGGCCGCTTCCAGTCCGATCTTGTCCTGCGTAGCGCAGACCCTGTGCGCCTCGCCGAAGCGGCTGAGGCATTGAAGGCGGCGCTGAAGCTCTAGAGAGCGGAGCGCCTTCGGATCGCTAATGTCACTGAAGTGAAACGCGGTCTCTGTCTTCGGGATCGACCATCAATGTATGCGTCTCGGCCGGTCCTTCCTCGACGAAGAGTTCGTACTGGACGTCGAGGGCATCGAGGAACGCCGCTGCCATATCCAGCAACGGTCCGAGCGCGATGCGTTTGGCGACGAGGAAGTTGTCGTCGATCGTCAAATCGGCGGCGGCTCTGACTGTCGGCGCGTCCGGTGCGATCAGGCCGCGACTGCGCACGTAGGACGTGATGTCGTCGCCGGTATCGAAGTCCTCGCCACGCGCATCGCCGCACTCTTCGACGGCATCGAGCAAGATGGACGTTCCCGACACAAACAAGTTAGCGACCGCGCGAAAACGATCGTCGACCTCGGCTAGTCCGCGCGCGTGGTCGCGTGCCTTCAGAATGCGTGCGATCAAAATCAATTCAAAGCCGCGGACGTCTTCGGCGATCTTGCGCTGCCGTACTGCGAAATCGGCCGGATCACTCTGCGTTTCGGCGAGGCTGCGCCAGTCATTGCCGCGAGCCACGAGATCTTCGCCGGCGGCCAGTGCGCCGTCGAGATGATCGGCAAGCATATAAACCGACAACGGCGCGCAACTCGCGTGCTCAGACATAATACCCCCGCAACCTATCAATCGCTTAGCGAGTGCTGAGGGTGGACTGATTCGCGCTATTCCAGCCAGTCCGTTGCGCTGCGGAATAGGGCTCGTGTGGAGACATTGGGATAACGTGTGGACCGAGCATTAGCGGTCAGCGTAAGCGGCGGAAGTCGTTTATCGCTCCGCCGAGATGAGAAAGCGGGTGCCGCGCCGTGGCACGCCGACGATCCGCGTTGCGGCCCTTGTAGAGGCGAACAGATTGCCGTCCTCGGCGTTGCGAATGATGCGGCGCATGAGCAGCATTCCAATCGTCGTCTGAGACGGTGTCTTCAATCGCTTTCTGGTCGCGCGGGCAGAACCGGGCTTGCGCCCCACATCCGAAACGCCAGAGAGCTTGCGCACACGAGCCTGCTTTATTCGCAAGCCGACTGTCGGTGCGCCTGTGCCAACTTTGCGGGCGCGAAGCGGAGTGCTCCGATGTTTGGCAGGTGCGGACAGAACTTTGGTTCGTGACGAACTCTCGCGGCGTGTGAAGCCCGCAGGTAAACGCGTTTCGAACACGTCTGTTCGCGGTGCGTTGAATGGCGGTTCGGGGATTGCGGGCGGCGGCTGGTCCGTTGGAGTCGCACGCGTGACCGCACTAGGCGACATTGTCGCCTGAACGTCTGGCCGAATTTGCGAAGTTTGAGAACGTGCCGCGAGCGCTGCAGCTGCCGCTGCTCCAAGCCTCGGTGACATCGTAGCCGCCCCGCTTCCAGCAACCGGCTTGGCGGGCTCGGGCGGCTGCAGCGTCGCGCTGACGCTCGGCCGCAATACCATTGCAGGCGTGGTGGTAGCGTGATTGGTAGAGGGCCCGACGTTGGCCACGCCTCCTGAAGCCGGCGTAGGTATTGGCGGCTTCACTGCCGCGGCGCTCGCAGTGACTGACTGACGAACTTCGGGCGCAGGTGTGACGCGAGCCGGCGAAGCAGCAACATTCGGCCTCGCGGGTCTCGTCGGAGCAACGGCCGTCTCCGGAGCACGCGCCACTACGACGGGGGGTGTCTCTGTACTCTTGGGATCAGAGGTGGGGTTTCGTCCGACTCTTCCGCCTTTGTTGAATGTCGCGGGCTACGGCGCCGCCGGCGGCCGATCCACGAGCCAAAGCGATAAAGAACGCCGACGGCGACGACGAACAGCAGAGCCCAGGCAACAACTACCGGCTTCACGAGGCAACTCCATCAGAGGACGAAACCGGGCGCCAGAGTCAGCGAAACGCGCGCTCGCGTCAATCGGACGGATGGACGATTTTTGAAGGCGGCTTATGTCGCTGGTGAGGCAATCGCCGAGAGAGTTCGACGATTGAAAGTGGTGTTGCCTTGTGTCGAAGGGCTGAAAACAGGCGGACGACGCGGGACGACGGTCACGGAGTTTCTGCACCCTGCACAATAGTCATCCAATTTATTGTTTCAGAGATTCCTTGCTCCTCACGAACACCCGCTCGTGCTTCCGCAGGTGTCGCACTTTAGGCAGGTGCCGTTGCGGACCATCGTGAAGTTCTGGCACTCGGAGCAGGCGATGCCGACGTAGCCGCGAAGCTTGGCTTCCGACGTGCGCTGCCGGAAGAGTTCCGACTTGTTCATGATCGGTGCCGGAGCTGCCGTGCCACTTGCCCGCATCTCGACGCGATTTTCTTCCATGGCGAGCGCATTGGCGCCGTGGGTCAGCGTTGAATCGACGTAGCGTGCGCTAACGTCGGAGTTTGTCGCGCTGTCGGTCGCCGCTGCCCCGAGTGACGAAGGACGTTGGGGTGCCGTCGTCGTGCGGCTCGCAAGCCTGACAATCGGCGTGCCGCGCACGAGACCCTTCGACACCATTTTCGACACGCTTTCCGGCAGGTCGAGCGCCAGTTGCTCGTCCGTCGCATCATCGCTCGAGCCCAGACCCGTCTCGCCGACAATTTCCCGCGGGTCGACGTGGGCGAGGTCATGGCGGCCGAGATATGAGACAGCAAGTTCGCGGAAGATGTAGTCGAGGATCGACGTCGCGTTCTTGATCGTCTCGTTGCCCTGCACGAGGCCGGCCGGCTCGAAGCGCGTGAACGTAAAGGCTTCGACGTACTCTTCGAGCGGCACGCCGTACTGCAGGCCGAGCGAGATCGCGATCGCGAAGTTGTTCATCAGAGAGCGGAACGCGGCGCCCTCCTTGTGCATGTCGATGAAGATTTCTCCGAGGCCGCCGTCGTCGTATTCGCCGGTGCGGAGATAAACCTTGTGACCGCCGACGGAGGCCTTCTGCGTATAGCCTTTGCGCCGGCCCGGAAGTTTGGCGCGGTCATGCGCCTTCTCTTTGACGTAGACGATGCGCTCGACGATCTTCTCGACAACGCGTTCGGTGACCGCGGCGGTGCGCGCCGTCATCGGCTGGTTCATCAAAGTTTCGACGGCGTCGGCGGCGTCTTCCTCATCATCGCCGAGCACCTGGCTGTTCAACGGCTGAGACAGCTTCGAGCCGTCGCGATAGAGCGCGTTGGCCTTGAGTGCCAGCTTCCACGACAGCATGTAGGACTGCTTGCAATCCTCGACCGTCGCGTCGTTCGGCATGTTGATCGTCTTCGAGATGGCGCCCGAGATGAACGGCTGCGAGGCGGCCATCATGCGAATGTGGCTCTCGACGGAGAGATAGCGCTTGCCTTTGCGCCCGCATGGGTTGGCGCAGTCGAAGACGGGAAGGTGCTCGGGCTTCAGATGCGGTGCGCCTTCGAGCGTCATGGCTCCACAGACGTGCTCGTTGGCGGCTTCGATGTCGGCTTTCGAAAACCCGAGATGCGTGAGGATATCGAACGCCGGATCGTTGAGCTTTTCCGCCGGTACGCCGAGCGTTTCGGTGACAAACGCGTCGCCGAGCGTCCAGCGGTTGAACACGAACTTGATGTCGAAAGCAGCGCCCAGACCCTGCTCGATCTTGGCAAGCGCCGCATCGGTGAAGCCGCGCGCCTTGAGCGTCGCGGTGTTGATCGCCGGGGCCTGATCAAGCGAGGCGTGACCGACGGCGTAGGCTTCGATCTCGGCGATTTTGCTTTCGCGGTAGCCGAGTGTGCGCAAGGCTTCCGGCACCGACTGGTTGATGATCTTGAAGTAGCCGCCGCCGGCGAGCTTCTTGAATTTGACGAGTGCGAAATCGGGCTCGATGCCTGTCGTATCGCAATCCATTACCAGACCGATCGTGCCGGTCGGCGCGACGACGGTCGCCTGCGCATTACGATAGCCGTGTTCCTGGCCGAGTTCGAGGGCGCGGTCCCAGGTACATCGCGCTGCTTCACCCAGGCGGGCGTCTTTGAGTGAGGCGTGGTCCAGCGGCACCGGCGCAACCGCCAGCTTCTCGTAGAGCTCGGCCTCTCCGTGTGCAGCACGGCGATGGTTGCGCATCACGCGCAGCATGTCGGCGGCATTCGGTGCATAGCCCGGGAACGGTCCGAGTTCGGCCGCCATCTCGGCGCTGGTGGCGTAGGAGACGCCGGTCATGATGGCCGAGATGGCGCCACAGATGGCGCGGCCTTCAGCCGAGTCGTAGGGCGTGCCGGCCGACATCAAGAGACCGCCGATGTTGGCGAAGCCAAGACCGAGCGTGCGATAGCGGTAGCTCAGCTCGGCGATCTGGCGTGACGGGAATTGCGCCATCAGCACAGAGATTTCGAGCACGATCGTCCATAGCCGGCAGCCATGCTCATAGGCGTCGACGTCGAACGATTTGTCGTCGCGGCGGAAGCGCAGCAAGTTGAGCGACGCGAGGTTGCACGCCGTATCGTCGAGGAACATGTATTCCGAACACGGGTTCGAGGCGCGGATCGGACCCGATTGCGGGCAGGTGTGCCAGTCGTTGATCGTCGTATGGAACTGGATGCCGGGATCGGCGGAAGCCCAGGCGGCGAAGCCGATTTGCTCCCACAGTTCGCGAGCTTTCAGGGTCTTCGTAATTTTGTTGCCGAGGCGGGCCCGGAGATTCCAATCCTTGTCATCGGCGACGGCGTTCAGGAATTCATCCGTCACGCGCACGGAGTTGTTGGAATTCTGGCCGGCGACCGTCAGGTAGGCTTCGCTGTCCCAATCGGTATCGTAGGTGTCGAACGCCATCTCCTTGTAGCCTTGCCTGGCGAACTGGATGACGCGCAGGATGTAGTTCTGCGGAACGCCGTCGCGTTTGGCTTCGCGGATCGCGAGCTTCAGCTTCGGGTTCTTCAGCGGATCGAAGCAGGCTTCGCCTTGCGCCGCGCAGTTGACGCAGGCTTTCATCACGGCATGCAGCCGCTTCTGGCAGATCTTCGAGCCGGTCACGAGCGCGGCGACCTTCTGCTCCTCGCGCACCTTCCAGGTGATGTATTCCTCGATATCCGGGTGATCGACGTCGACGACGACCATTTTGGCGGCGCGGCGCGTCGTGCCGCCCGACTTGATGGCGCCGGCAGCGCGGTCGCCGATCTTGAGGAAGCTCATCAGCCCCGACGAGCGCCCACCGCCGGATAGCTTTTCATTGGCGCCGCGCAGCGAGGAAAAATTCGAGCCTGTGCCTGAGCCGTATTTGAAGAGGCGCGCCTCGCGCACCCAGAGATCCATGATGCCGCCGTCGCCGACTAGGTCGTCGGCAACCGATTGAATGAAGCAGGCGTGCGGCTGCGGGTGCTCGTAGGCTGATGTCGACTGAGTCAGCTTGCCGGTCTGGAAATCGACATAGAGGTGCCCTTGGCCGGGACCGTCGATGCCATAAGCCCAATGCAATCCGGTGTTGAACCACTGCGGCGAATTCGGAGCCGCCATCTGGTTGGCGAGCATGTAGCGAAGCTCGTCGAAAAACGTCTGCGCGTCCTCTTCGGTCGTGAAGTATCCGCCCTTCCAGCCCCAGTACGTCCACGTACCGGCCAGGCGGTCGAAGACCTGGCGTGCGTCGGACTCGCCGCCGTAGCGTTCATTTTCGGGGAGTGCGGCGAGCGCTGCTTCGTCGGGTACGGAGCGCCACAGCCATGAGGGAACTTGTGTCTCTTCAATTCTTTTCAGACGCCGTGCAACGCCGGCCTTGCGGAAATATTTCTGCGCCAGGATATCGGCAGCGACCTGGCTGAACTGCTCGGGAACATCGAAGCCATTGAGGCGGAAAACGATCGAACCATCGGGGTTCTTGATCTCGGACGTCGCGCGCCGGAACGGGATGGAGGCATAGGGAGAGAGTCCGGCTTCAGTGAAACGCCTCGTGATCTTCATGGTAACCCCCGAACTGCGGGGCGGACGTATGCGGAACGAGGTCGTACGCCGTATGTTTGTCGTCGTCGCCGCATCGACGGGCCCTGATTCCCGACGCCGCGGCTGATGCGAACGTAAACGTAGACAAACTTTCAGCTTGCGCCTTGGAGCGCATTTCCCCGCGCCATCAGCGACGGCATTTACCGAGGCATTTGGCGTTGAGCACTTCGAAAACGCGGAGATTTCGCGCGCGAACGGATGCGCCGCTGACACTATTGAACCAGCTTCGGCGTGTCGCGACGTAGCGGCGGCCGAGGCTTTACAAGGCTACGTCGATCTGGGCGCCGTTCTCCCCGTGGGCTGACGCTCGATTGCCGCAACGAGAGAGAAGCTAGGACGATTCGACCGTGTCGTCATCGCTTTCGGGGATATATATTGTGGTAGCAGAGGCAACTGGCACAATATCTAGTGGTGTGGACAACCCGGTCGCCGGAGCGGACATAAGCCTGATACGACTAGACTTTGTTCGCAGGTGTCGGAAAGGCGGGGGGTGGACGGTGTCGCATTTCTGCGTTTCGAGCGTTTCCTGGCAGTGAGCTTAGTGCGATTCCGCCTCATGACTGTTGCCCTGCTGCATCGGGCCGCGCGGTCTGGACATCGCGGGTGCGGTGCAGCTAAGTCGGAGCGTGCCGAACGGCCAGAAAGGACCCACCGGAATGGGTTTATTTAGCGAGATTTTCAGTTGGTGGGGTGGCAACACCTGGGGCACGCGTCTCTTCACGTGGCGCAAAGGCCGTCTCGTCGGCGAGGACGAGTTCGGTAATCGCTATTATGTGCAGAATAGGGGCGTTGGCCCGCTGGGCGTGCCGGCGCGCTGGGTCACGTACGCCAATCTTTCCGAGGCGAGCCAGGTGCCGCCTGACTGGCATGGCTGGCTGCATCATACAGTCGATACCCCGCCCACGGCTGAGCGCTACGTGCGCAAGCCTTGGCAACTCGGCCCGCAGATGAACCTCACCGGCACAGCGCGCGCCTACCGGCCAAAGGGGTCAATACTTGGCAACGAAAAACGCGCAAAGTCGACGAGCGACTACAAGGCTTGGCGGCCGCAGTGATTTCGGCGCGATCCGAAAATCGCCCGGTTTCGGCGTCAGATGGCTGAGTCCACGTTTAGTTTGAACCGGCAACGGTGGAATTTCGATTGAAGCAGTCTCTCTTCCTTCAAGGCGCGTGTTTGAGCCGGCTTGTTCTTTTCGGCTTGATGGGCGCGAGCCTGCCACTGCCGGCGTCTGCCGAAAGAATAGAGAATCAGGTCGCAGTTTTTTCGGCGCTCGACAAGGTCACGGCGCGTATCTCGACGTTCGAAGTCGAACTGGGCAAGACGGCCAAGTTCGGTGCGCTCAAGGTCACGCCGCGCGTCTGCTACTCGCGACCGCCGACCGAGGAGCCGAAGACGACGACGTTCGTCGAGGTCGATGAAAACCAGATCGACGGATCGGAAAAGCGTGTTTTCACAGGCTGGATGTTTGCCGAGAGCCCTGGGATCTACGGCCTCGAGCACCCGACCTACGACGTATGGCTGAAGGCGTGCGAGAAGCCGGCTCGGACAACGGCCGAACATGCTCCTATTGCCGATGAAACTCCGAAGGCTGGAGCAGCCGATGCGACGGCGGCGCCGCCTGAGGATGATGGCGGCGATAGCGGCGGACTTCCCCCCGAGGTACGCCGTCGCGTCAGGCGGTGAGAGGCAGCTCTCTACCGCGGCCAGCGTGCCTTTCGCAGGACTTAACTCGTCGTTGCCAGTAGCCGCGCGGCCTTCGGCGCAAAGTAGGTGAGGATTCCGCAAGCCCCGGCGCGCTTGAAGGAGAGCAAGCTTTCCAGCATCGTCTTGTCATGATCGAGCCAGCCTTTCTCTACAGCGGCAGCGATCATCGCGTACTCGCCCGACACCTGATAGGCGAGCGTCGGCACTTCGAAAGTCTCGGACACGCGGCGCACGATGTCGAGATAAGGTAGGCCTGGCTTCACCATCACCATGTCGGCGCCTTCGGCGAGGTCGAGCGCCACTTCCCGCAACGCTTCGTCTGTGTTCGCAGGGTCCATCTGGTAGGTGCGCTTATCGCCTTTCAGGAAACCTGCGGAGCCGACCGCATCGCGGAAGGGACCGTAAAAGGCGCTCGCATACTTGGCGGCGTAGGACATGATCTGCGTGTTCTGGTGCCCCGCGGCTTCGAGTGCGCGCCGGATCACGCCGATGCGGCCATCCATCATGTCGGAGGGCGCCAGCACGTCGGCGCCGGCTTCAGCTTGGACGAGCGTCTGCTTAACGAGCGCCGCATTCGTCTCGTCGTTGACGATTTCGTCGCCGACGAGCAGGCCGTCGTGTCCGTGGCTCGTGTAGGGATCGAGCGCGACATCGAGAATGACGCCTAGATCGAGCTTGGCGCTTTTGACGGCACGCGTCGCGCGGCAGACGAGATTGTCGGCGTTGAAGGCTTCGCGCGCGTCGTCCGTGCGTTTTTCTGGATCGGTGAACGGGAAGAGCGCGATGGCCGGGATACCGAGTCTGGCTGCCTCCTGCGCCGCCTCGACGATCAGGTCGACACTTAGTCTCTCGACATCCGGCATGGAGGCGACAGCGGAACGCTGGCCTTTGCCGTCGCTGACGAACATCGGCCAGATCAAATCGCTTGCCGAAAGGCGATGTTCGGCAACCAGCCGGCGGGACCACGCGGCCTTGCGGTTGCGGCGCATGCGGACGGCGGGGTAGCCGCCATGCGCCGTGGCTGCTTTGTCGTCGTTTTGAATGTGCGAAGGCGGGCGCGAACGAGAGGACATCTGAGGCTTTCGGAGCGGAGGATAGAATGACATTGGTTCACGGACGAACCGGTAAAGCAAGCCGTCGGCAGATATGTCGTTATCCTAGCCCTAATCGCAAATCTTCGTAAATTTGCGGGGTGCCATGTCGACGTGAAAGTGATTGCGGTGGTCGGCATTCGCCTCGGGCCCGAGTGTCGTGCCGAAAATCCGGCAGGCGGCAGCATGCGCCCGATGCAGAAATTCGCGGACCGGGGGATCTTGATCGGCGGCATTGCCAGCCTGCATCGCAGTCAACGTTTGCCGGCTCGACTTCTTGCCGTTGGCCTTCACAGTTTGCGGCGACGGGCCACCGAGGCGATGCGGTTCGGCGAGCGAAATCGAAGACGAACGATCGTGCTTGGTGGCTCCTGGGAGCGTGACGGTCTGCTTCGGCACGCCCTCGATGATCGTCGACCGCGCAATACCCGCCGCGGGCGCACCAAGCGTAGTCGCCGTCGGAGCCGCCGGAGTCGCGTTGGGTTGCCCCCCTTCGTTGCTCGCGAGATTTGTTTGGGCGGCCTTGTCTGCGGCGGCTTGATCGGCGGCGCGCTTTTCGGCGGCAGCTTTTTCGGCAGCGATCTTTGCGAGAATCTCGCGCTGCGGCGTGCCCCAATCGTCGAGGACCGCAGCCGTCTGGGACGATGCCGTGACAAAGTCGCCGATATCGATCGCGTTGGCCAGGCCGTGCTCGCTGAGCTTCGTCGTTTTGCGGCCATAGGCGTTGCGGCAGGAATAGGTGCTCATCGTTTCGATTTTGATGATCGGCGACTTAAGGTATTTGCGCGCCAGCAGCTGGAGATCGCCCTCGAGCCAGGTGACGAGCGCTTCGGCGAGATCGCATCGGACGATGGCGGGTGGGGAAAGTCTCACCTCGGGATTTTGTCCGATGCTGATGAGTTCAATCGGAGCAGGGGCTCCGCAGGCACCCTCTTTGATAGGCTCATGCGGATTGGCGACGGCATGTATCCGCTTCAGAACGACCGCGCAGTGGGCCTTGGCGTCGGCGATCTCGGCATCGCTCCATTTGTTCGGCGGCGTTTTGGCGGCAGCCTGATCTGTCTTGATGGGGTCAGGCGCCTTTGAGGTAGATGGCGCGGTTTTCACTGGATCGGCTGCAGCCGCGCCGCCGGTCCGAGCGCGGTTAGTGGCCTTCGGGTCCGCGGCGGTAGTGTTGGCCCTTGTGTGCGCCCGGCTATTTTTCTTGTGTCTTGCGGCCTGCGCCGCATCGTTCGCTGCATCCACCACCAGAAGTGAGGCTGAAGCGCTGGCTGCGAGAACGAGAGCCACCCAGTGCAGGCGCGTCACGTGCGTGTCCTTTCCGCCGCGTGGCCAAAGTGCGCTGCGCGACCTCATCCAGCGGCATCTGCCGCGTTGTTATGGACGCGTGATAACTCCATTCTGTTCCGGCCAGGCCCGTGGAAACTTTGAACTTTTCATTGACAATACAGGCGAGCCAGTGGCTTCCCCATGCTGGCAAATGCTGTCCCGGCTTTTCATTCGCTGTGTAAACGCTAAATGTGGCGAAACAATCCAAAAGGCGCCATACGTAACTTCCAGTGTAACGATCGTACGAAATAGACCTTGAGCGCCCCTTGAACGAACACCGAGCCGACATTCCTCTCGAAGAGTCCAAGATCGAAGTGCTGCGGTCGGGTGCCTTGCAGAAGTTCACGCTCAACCGTCCGCATGCCCTCAATGCGTTCGACGATGAGATGTGCAATATCATCGGCTCCGAAATTCCGCGCATTGCCCGCAACGCCGACGTTTATATCGTGGCACTTCTATCCGGCAACGCCAGGGCGTTCTGCGCCGGCGGCGACGTGCTGAAGCTGACGAGCGAAGCCAAGCACGACATTGAGAGCGCCAAAACCTATTTGCACAACGAGTACGCGCTCAATTGGCTTCTCGAGTGCTTCTCAAAGCCGACCGTATCCCTCATCAACGGCGTTTGCATGGGGTCCGGCGCTGGGTTGACAGCGTACAACACGCACCGCATCGCCGGCGAAAACTATCAATGGGCGATGCCTGAAACGAAGATCGGACTCTTTCCGGATGTCGGCGTTGCGAACGCTCTGGCGCGGATGCCGTGGCCGATCGGTCTTTACCTCGGATTGACAGGTCGCGCGATAGGGCGAGCGGATGCGCAGTGGCTAGGGCTCGCGACGCATTGCATACCATCGGCGCGTTTCTCTGAAATTCTGGCGAAGCTTGCGGATGCCGAACCGGTCGATCCTATGCTCGACGGGTTGAATGAAATGCAGGGAATTGGTCCGGTGCAAAAAGAAGCCGGCCATATTGAGGATCATTTCTCACAACGCTCGATTGCCGAAATCATGAAGTCTTTGGCAACTGCGGCGGCCGCCGGATGCGAATGGGCCAAGACCACTGTTGCTGCCCTGGGCAAGTGTTCGCCGCTGTCGCTTGCAATCACCGACCGGCATATTCGGTCCGCGCGCTCGCTCGATATTCGCGAGACGCTTATCCAGGATTACAGACTGGCTGTGCGCTGCCTTGGGAGTCACGATTTTCCGGAGGGCGTCAGAGCGGCGCTGCGCGATAAGGACGGCCAACCGGCTTGGAACCCGTCACGCCTTGAAGATATATCGCCCGAACTAGTCGAGTTTTATTTTGCGCCGTTAGGCGACCAGGATATTCAGCTGCCGTCCCGGAACGAAATGCAAGCTGCCCGGGTGTGATTTCAGCTAGAAATGCAGACAATTGTCTGCCCGCCATTAGGGCGATATTGACCACGTCCGCAAAGACCAGGCAAACTTAGTTAAAATACTGTTTCAAAACAGACCCGCTACTGTTCTTTTACTATATCTATTTAGCCGACATTCAGGGCTCTGCGTTATCTAATTGTCAAAACCCGGAATTAATCGGGTGCGTCAAACAGAGTGAGGCAGTGTTATGAGTTTAGCGTTTGATTTGGCGCGTCCCCGCGCGCCGGTACAAGATGAAGGCTTTCGCGGCGAGTATTTGCAGGCGCTGCGATTGATTGAGCGGCTTCACCGCCTTCTTCTCGATGTCATCAAAGATGAGTTCGATCGCCAGGGTGGCGCTGAACTCAATAGCGTGCAGGCCTTGCTGCTTTATAATATCGGCGAGAGCGAGCTAACGGCCGGCGAGTTGAAGACGCGCGGCTATTATTTGGGCTCCAACGTCTCCTACAACCTGAAGAAACTCGTCGACATGGGCTACATCCACTACAAGCGGTCGGATACCGATCGCCGGTCGGTGCGTGTCAGCCTGACGGACAAGGGCCGCGAAGCCCGTGACATCGTCAGCAAGCTCTATCTCCGCCAGCTGGGATCGGTTCAGAGCGTTGGCGAAGTCTCGGGCGACGATGTGAAGGGTCTCAACAGGTCTCTGGTGCGGCTCGAACGCTTCTGGTCGGACCAGATCCGCTATCGCCTCTAAAGGGTCCATGCCTCCACTTTGTCGGTGTTCGTAGAACCTCGACATGGCATTCAAGGTCGCTTCGCGCCAACGCGGGGCGACCTTTTTTAATGGCTCATCAGGCGTTGTGCTGTCTGACCGCGTCCAATCTCCCGCTTCGCCCCGCCGGCGGACCCGAGACCACTGTTGCAGGCAAGGCGCGCCGACTAAGAAAAGCATGTA
The DNA here is from genome assembly GCA_963833715.1 of uncultured Alphaproteobacteria bacterium. GTDB lineage: Bacteria > Pseudomonadota > Alphaproteobacteria > Rhizobiales > Hyphomicrobiaceae > Hyphomicrobium_B. The sequence goes on along the minus strand of CAWHZB010000009.1, from coordinate 51,438 downwards.
CTGCCAGGATGAAAGGATCGTCGGGGGCCGCCTCGGACTCTACAATCGCGGCGCGCTGGACACTGTTCGGGCCGTGTTAGGAGCGCGTTAACCAAGGTCGCGGACCCAATACCGGGTTGCCGGTCAGTGCGGAGGCTGAACGTTGAATACTGCCTGGCGCGAGCTCAAATCGGCAACGGGCGAGGGAAACATCGTGCGCGGGGCGACAAAGGAATTTGAAATTACGCAATGCGTAGGTCGCGCGCTGCTGACGGGCGCTATGGCGCTCGGATTGATCGTCGGTTCGGCTGCCGGCTTTCTCGGGCTGGGTCGTGCGGAAGCGCAGATACAATTCGGGCCGACCGGCAACGGACCTGGCAACACGACCGATACTTACGATCGCGAGTTCGTTCGCGAATGGGAATCAAACCCGCCAAAGGGCTACGCGACGCTCGCCAAGGCCAATGTCGAGGCGACGAAGCAAGCCATCAAGCGCTACACCGACATCGTTGCCGGGGGCGGCTGGCCGCAGATTCCGGAGCCCGAGGGCAAGATCAGCCGCGATAAACTGCTCCAGTTCGGCATCAACAATCCTGCGGTGAGCCTGCTTCGGGCCAGGCTGACGGCGTCCGGCGACCTCAATGACGGCGATACGACATCGACGAGTTTCAGCTATAGCGTCGAAAAAGCGCTGCAGAAGTTTCAGGCCTCGAATGGTCTGTCGCCGACCGGGATCGCCGACAAGCGCACCATCGGTGCGTTGAATGTACCCGCAGATGCCCGGCTGAAGCAGCTGAAGGTCAATCTCGGGCGCCTGCAGGCGGCCGTATCGACGACATCCAAGAAGTATGTGGTCGTCAACATTCCCGCGGCTCAGATAGAAGCTGTGCAGAACGCCCAGATCGTTGCGCGTTATGCGGGCGTCGTCGGTAAGGCGGATCGTCCGACACCGTTGCTGCAGACCCCGATAACGGACCTGAGCTTCAATCCCGTATGGCGCCTGCCGCCCACCGTCATTTCGGAGGACCTGATCCCGCGCGGCCGGGAGATGCAGGCCAAAGGGCAAAACGTGCTTCTGAAGTTCGGCATCGACGCCTACTCCAACGGCAAGAAAGTCGATCCGACGAAAATCGATTGGGAAAAGGTTTCGCCCGGCACCTACTCGTACAGCGAGCAGCCCGGCAAAGAAAATCCGCTCGGCTTCCTGAAAATCAATTTCGACAGCGCCCATTCGGTCTATATGCACGACACGCCGTCGGACCGGATTTTCGGGCGTAACTTCCGCTCCGAAAGTTCGGGCTGCATCCGCGTCCACAACATCGAAAATATGGCCGCATGGCTACTCGCAGAGCAGCGCGGCTGGAACGCCGATCGGATCGCGGAAATCAAAGAATCGGGACGGCGGCTCGACGTTCGCCTGAAAAAGCCCGTGCAACTTTTGTTCGTCTATATCAGCGCCTGGGCCACCGAAGACGGGGTCGTGCAGTTTCGCCGCGACATCTATCAGAAAGATGGTATCGGGGACGTCGCGGCCTCCTATTAGCAGCTGACGAGCCGCGCTAGCAGGGGCGCGGCCTTGGCCGGCGACATCGGATCGTGCCGCCGCGCGTGCCAACGAGCCTCGATCCGTTTGATCTGCCTCAAAACCCCCGTTTTTGTAATGAGGTTTAAAAGCGTGACTGAAGATTCATGTTCTGCGCGACGAAAGGGCACTGGCTCTTGGGGCGCCGCCGCGCAATAAAAGGTACAAAAAAGTGATGCCGTCGCACCTGGGAGCAATAATTTCTCATGAACTATGAGCAGGAGCTCACCGAAGCGGTTGAAGCCGTCAAACGCGAGGGCCGCTATCGGATATTCGCCGATGTAAAGCGCCGCCGCGGCGCGTTCCCCAAGGCAGACGTGCTCAAGGGCAATGCCGCAAATACCATCACGGTATGGTGCTCAAACGACTACCTCGGCATGGGCCAGCATCCCAAGGTTCTCGCCGCGATGCACGAGGCGATCGACCTCGTCGGCGCAGGCTCCGGCGGAACACGCAATATCGCCGGAACGACCCACTATCACGTTGAACTCGAGCGCGAGCTTGCCAGCCTCCATGGCAAGGAGGGGGCGCTGCTCTTTACCTCGGCATTCGTTGCCAACGAAGCTGCCCTCTCGACGCTGGCACAGCTACTTCCCGGCTGCGTCATCTTTTCGGACGAGAAGAATCACGCATCGATGATCGCCGGTATCCGCAATGGGCGCGGGCCGAAGCAAATCTTCCTGCATAACGACCTCGGCGACCTCGAGGCCAAGCTGCAGAAGGTTCCTCGCGACACGCCGAAGATCATCGCTTTCGAGAGCGTCTACTCGATGGACGGCCACGTGGCTCCGATCGGCGCCATTTGCGATCTGGCGAAAAAATATAACGCTCTCACGTATCTCGACGAGGTCCATGCCGTCGGCCTCTATGGTCCGCACGGCGGCGGCGTTGCCGAGCGCGACGGCGTCATGCATCGGATCGACATCATCAACGGCACGCTGGCAAAGGGCTTCGGCGTTATGGGCGGCTACATCGCCGCGTCGCGCGTGCTCTGCGACGCGATACGGTCCTACGCCCCGGGCTTCATCTTCACAACTTCTCTGGCGCCCGCGATTGCAGCCGGCGCGCTTGCGTCGATCCGGCATTTGAAATCGAGCTCCGTCGAACGCGATTTGCATCAGGAGCGGGCGCGGACGTTGAAGCGGCGCCTGGCCGCCGCCGACTTGCCGGTTATTTCCGGACCGAGCCATATCGTGCCGGTGCTGGTCGCTGACCCGGTCCGCTGCAAGGCGCTGTCGGATGTGCTGCTAAACCGCTTCGGTATCTACGTTCAGCCGATCAACTATCCGACCGTCCCGCGCGGCACGGAACGCCTGCGGCTGACACCGTCGCCGCAGCATACCGATGCCGATATGGACCACCTCGTCGGGGCCTTGACCGAACTCTGGTCGGAATGCCCGATCGCGATGCTGGAAAGCCTTGCCGCAGCCGCGGAGTAACGGCTGCCACGAGGCTCCGCCGATCGCGTTCGATTTCCGCGCGTTTATTACGCGGTTCCGGACCTTGAGGGGGAGTTGAGTGCCGGCGCCCGGCCTCGTACTATGGCTGACGTGCGTGAACCCGGGGTAACACCAGGGGCCTCGCCAATGCCGCGTAATCACTCATGCTCAGAGGACAGCCCATGTCGACCGCTCCGGCCGCCGAAAATTCGCAGATGTCGCGCTTTTTCAAAGCGCACGTGTCGGAAACCGATCCTGAAATTTTCAGCGCCATCCAAAAGGAGTTCGGTCGTCAGCAGCACGAGATCGAGCTGATCGCGTCCGAGAACATCGTCTCGCAGGCCGTGCTCGATGCAGCCGGTTCCGTGCTGACGAACAAGTATGCCGAAGGCTATCCCGGTAAGCGCTACTACGGCGGGTGTCAGTTCGTCGACATTGCAGAAGAGATCGCCATCGAGCGGGCGAATAAACTTTTCAACTGTGGCTTTGCCAACGTGCAACCAAATTCAGGCAGCCAGGCCAACCAGGGCGTTTTCAATGCGCTTGCGAAGCCCGGCGACACGATCCTTGGACTTTCGCTCGCGGCCGGCGGTCACTTGACACACGGCGCGCCGGTCAATCAGTCGGGCAAGTGGTTCAAGGCCGTGCACTACATGGTCAAGCCCGATACGCACCTGATCGATCTGGATGAGGTCAGGAAGCTGGCGCATGAGCACAAGCCGCGCATCATCATCACCGGCGGCTCGGCATATCCGCGGAAGATCGATTTCGCTGCGTTCCGCGCCATTGCGGACGAGGTCGGCGCACACTTCCTCGTCGACATGGCACACTTCGCCGGTCTCGTCGCGGCCGGTCTCATTCCGAGCCCGTTCCCGCATGCCCACATCGTCACGACGACGACGCACAAGACGTTGCGCGGCCCGCGCGGCGGCATGATCCTGACGAATGACGAGGACATAGCGAAGAAAGTCAACTCGGCAATCTTCCCTGGAATCCAGGGCGGTCCGCTTATGCATGTGATCGCCGCCAAGGCCGTGGCCTTCGGCGAAGCGCTGAGGCCCGACTATAAGGTCTACATCAAGAACGTGATGGATAATGCCCGCGCCCTCGGCGAGGTCATGGTTCAGAACGGCTTCGCGCTCGTTTCGGGCGGCACCGACACGCATCTGATCCTCGTCGATCTCAGGCCGAAGAAGCTGACAGGCAACAAGGCTGAAAAGGCTTTGGGCCGCGCGAACATAACCTGCAACAAGAACGGCATTCCGTTCGATCCCGAGAAGCCGATGGTGACGTCGGGCATCCGCCTCGGTTCGCCGGCCGGTACGACCCGCGGCTTCGGCGTCGCCGAGTTCCAGGAGATCGGCCGTTTGATCGCGGAAGTACTGGATGGGCTGGCGAAGAACGGTGAAGAAGGCAACGGCGCCGTCGAAGCAGCCGTCAAGGCCAAGGCCGTGCAACTCTGCGCGCGCTTCCCGATCTACGCCTGATCGCTTGGCTCATTTCGAACGCTCGGGGGGGCGCCGGAGGAATTCGGGCGCCCCCTTCATTATCAGCCGTAGTGATCTGCGCCGGCGGATCAGATGAGACGGTCAGAATTGGTCTTTCCTTCCGGTGAATTGCCGTTCACACCTTACTGGCTCGGACATTGAGGAGTGAGCGATGCGCTGTCCGTTTTGCGGAAGCGAAGATAGCCAGGTGAAGGACAGCCGTCCGTCAGACGAGAACGCTGCTATTCGCCGGCGCCGGATCTGCTCCGACTGCGGCGGCCGTTTCACGACGTTCGAGCGGGTGCAGTTGCGAGAGCTGACCGTCGTCAAGCGGTCGGGGCGAAAGGTCCTGTTCGATCGCGACAAGCTATCTAAATCGATTTCCGTCGCGCTGCGCAAACGGCCGATCGAGCCGGAGCGGATTGATCGCCTCGTCTCGGGTCTCGTCCGCCAACTCGAAAGCTCCGGTGAAAGCGAGATCACTTCGGCCGAGATCGGCGAACTCGTGATGGCCGCCCTGCGGGAGCTTGATCCAGTCGCATATGTCCGCTTCGCATCAGTCTATCGCGACTTCCGGGATGCGGCGGATTTCCATGCTGTTCTGCGCGACCTCGCAAGCGACACGCGCGACCCTCTTTCGCTTGACGACGGCTTCGGGCCGGATCGCGACGAGGCGACGAGCCAGAAGAAACATTAAAGACGATGGTGGGGCCCTCGAGTAGCGCGTTCGACGCAGACATGATGGCAATTGCGCTCCGCATGGCCGATCGCGGCAATGGCGATACGGCGCCCAATCCTTCGGTCGGCGCGGTGATCGCGGATGCAACGACGGGCGAAATCATCGCGCGGGCGACGACGGCGCGGGGCGGCCGGCCGCACGCCGAGACGATAGCAATTGCCGCTGCCGGCGACCGGGCGCGCGGCACGACGATCTACGTAACACTTGAGCCATGCTCGCATCAGGGGCGAACGGGTCCCTGTGCCGATGCGATCATCGCGGCGGGGATCAATCGCGCCGTTGTGGCAATTGAGGATCCCGATCCGCGCGTTTCGGGGCGTGGCCTCGATCGGTTGCGCGCGGCGGGGATCGAGGTCGAGCGTGGCGTCGGCGCGGCGGAGGCCCGGTGGCTGACGCGTGGTCATATCGTGCGTATCACCGAGCGGCGGCCGTTTGTGACTTTGAAGCTCGCCCTCGACAACTCCGGCGCGATCGCGCGCGGCACTGGTTCGGCGCCGGTTTGGGTGACGGGCGAAATTTCCCGCGCGCACGGGCTGCTGCTGAGGGCTCAATCGGATGGCATTCTGGTCGGAAGCGCGACGGTACGCGATGACGATCCTGAACTGACGTGCCGGCTTCCGGGCCTCTTCGATCGTTCGCCGGTCCGCGTCATCCTGTCGAAATCTCTCGACGTGCCGGCGAACGCCAAGCTCGTTCGAACCGCCGGCGACGTTCCCGTGTGGATTTTCACGGAAGCCTCAGCCGACCCTGCGCGCCGCTCCGAGATTGCATCGCACGGGGCCGAAATCATCGATGTCACGGTTTTGGGTGACCGGCTCTGGCTGCCGTCGGTGATGGAAGCGCTTGTGGCGCGCGGTATCACGCGGCTCCTCGTCGAAGGCGGCCCGATGATATGGCAGGCGTTCGCCGATGCGGCGCTTGTCGACGAAATCATTCTTTATATGGCCGGCGCGCCCTCTGACGATGAGGCGCGAAAGGCCGTGGCGCGGCGGCTCGGAACACTAAAATTCGAGATCGTCGAGCGCGGCACGCTCGGCACTGATACGATTTGGCGGCTTCGCCGCGTCACGGCAAAGGAAGGGCGCTAAGCGATGTTTACCGGTTTGACGACGGATGTCGGCGAGGTAACCGAAAGAGCGGATGGCCAATTTACGTTACGCACGAAATACGCGCTCCAGCCCACCGATGTAGGCTTATCGATCTGCTGCGATGGCGTCTGCCTGACGGCGGCGGCGATCAAACCGCTCGATCAGGGCGCCGAATTTAGCGTCGACGTTTCGCACGAGACGCTCGGCAAAACCACGCTGGCAAATTGGAAGCCTGGCCGGCGTGTCAATCTGGAGCGATCTCTCAGGGTTGGTGACGAGCTTGGCGGCCATATCGTCTCGGGCCATGTCGACGGTGTCGCAAAGATCCTCGCGATCACGCCCGACGGAGACAGCAAACGCTTCTTTTTCGAGGCCCCCGAGCATCTATCCCGTTACATCGCGCCCAAGGGATCAATTGCGCTGGACGGCGTCTCGCTGACCGTAAACGAGGTCTCGGAAGCCCGGTTCGGCGTCAACCTTATTCCACACAGCTTGACGGTGACGACGTGGGGCGCGAAAACCCCGGGCGATCTGGTCAATCTTGAAGTCGATGTTTTCGCCCGCTACGTCGCGCGGCTGATGGAGTTTCGCACCTAATGCCGGGCTCTACCCACCGTCATGCTGCAGCGAGCGGCACAGTCATCTCGCAGATCGAAGAGATCGTCGAAGAGATGCAGAATGGCCGTATGGTTATTCTCGTCGACGCCGAAGATCGCGAGAACGAGGGTGACCTCGTCATTCCGGCGCAAATGGCGACACCGGACGCTATCAACTTCATGGCCAAGCATGGCCGCGGTCTAATCTGCCTTGCGCTGACGCAGGCCCGCGCCCATGACCTTCGTCTCGAATTCATGGTCCGCACGAATGCCTCGCGCAACCGCACCGCCTTCACGCAGTCGATCGAGGCGCGCGAGGGGATTTCGACCGGCATTTCGGCATTTGACCGGTCGCGGACGATATCGACCGCGATCGACCCGACAAAAGGTGCCTCCGATATCGTGTCGCCGGGGCACGTCTTCCCGCTCATTGCTCGGGAAGGCGGCGTCCTCGTTCGCGCCGGCCACACCGAGGCATCCATCGATCTCGCGCGCCTTGCGGGCCTCTATCCCGCCGCTGTCATCTGCGAAGTCATGAACGACGATGGGACGATGGCACGCCTGGAGGACTTGGTGGGCTTTGCCAAGGCGCACGGCCTGAAAATCGGCGCGATCGAAGATTTGATTGCTTACCGGCTGCAGAACGACCGCGTTGTAAAGCGCGTTGCCAAGACCACGGTCGAGACGTCGGCGGCCGGTGCATTCGATCTCTACGTTTATGAGACGACGACGGAACCTGGTGAGCACTTAGCGCTGGTGAAGGGTAACCTCGCCAAGGGTGGTCCGGCCCTCGTGCGCGTGCACGCGGTCAACGTCTTGCAAGATGTTCTCGGCATCGGTGAACACGGCGGTAGCGGCACGGCCATCGAACAGTCGATGCGGGCGATCGAGGAGGAGGGCCGCGGCGTCATCGTTCTGATCCGGGATTTGCGACCCAGATCATTATCGGACTGGGTTGCGCGGCGCACGACGCCCGGAGCGGAGAAAGACATGAGCAAGGAGCGCCGCCAGGTCGAAATCGGCATTGGTTCGCAGATTCTCGCCGACCTGGGAGTCAAGGATATGGTGCTTTTGACGACGACACCGGAGCACGTTTACGTCGGCCTCGAGGCCTTCGGACTGCGCGTCACCGACACACGGAAGATCGAGTAGCACCGACATGGTTCAAAAAACTCCGCTTGCGGTCCGAGACGAAAAGGACGCTTTACATCTTCGTGCGCACATCCTCTTTATCGAGGCGCGATTTTACGAGGACATCGCCGAATTGCTTGCCGAGGGCGCCATCGCAGAGTGCGCCAAGCGTGGCGTCAGCTTTGAGCGTGTTGCAGTTCCTGGTGCGCTCGAAATTCCGCAGGCTCTGGCCGCGGCTGCGGCGGCGCGTGCGGCCGGCCGATTGGCATTCGACGGCGCCCTTGCGCTCGGATGTGTCATTCGCGGTGAGACGGCGCATTATGATATAGTCTGTAACAACGCAAACCACTGGCTTATGGATACCGCCATGCGCCACGAAGTGCCAGTCGGCAACGCTATTCTGACGGTTGACACGCGCGATCAGGCGTTGGCGCGGGCCAAAGGCGGTGTCAGCGGCAAGGGCGGCGACGCGGCGCGCGCCTGCCTGAAGCTGATCGAGACCAAGCGGGCTTTTTGGGGAACGCCGGCATGACGGCGAAAGAGAAACCGAAGCCGGAAGAGATTTCGGCCCGCACAGCGGCACGCCTCGCGGCGGTGCAGGCGCTTTATCAAATGGACCTCGCCGGGACGGACCTCAACGATGTGATTGCCGAGTTCCTCGACGATCGATTGTCGGGCGAGAACCGCGATGAGACGATCGCCGGTGCGGACCGTATCTTCTTCGCCGATATTCTGCGCGCCGTGCTGCGCCGGCAGCGCGAAATCGATCCGATGATCGACGAGCAGCTGGCGATCGGCTGGCGGCTGGTTCGCGTCGATTCAATTCTTCGGGCGATCCTGAGAGGCGGCGTGGCCGAACTTCTCGACCGGCCCGACGTTCCTGCCCGCGTCGCGATCAACGAATACGTCAACGTTGCGCACTTCTTCTTCGACCAGGACGAGCCGCGCGTCGTCAACGGCGTGCTCGACAAGATCGCACGCAAGGTGCGCGGTAGCGAATTCGATGGAAGGCGCGTCGCGCCGTAGTGACGCTTTTCTGCTGCGCCTCGCCGTGCGCGTCGGAGATCAAATCATGCCGGAAAGCGCTGGCTCGAGGTGGTTGTCGTGAGCGGTGGCATCGAAAGCGAGTCCGAGCTGATCCAAACGTATCTCGCACCGCTGGCGAGCAAGGTCCCTGGAGCTTTCGGCCTGACCGACGATGCCGCACTTCTTTCCATCGAACCCGGTACCGATCTCGTCGTCACCAATGATCCGATCATTGAAGGCGTGCATTTCTTTGCGAGCGACAAACCCGAAGACATCGCCTGGAAGGCACTCGCCGTGAACATGTCGGATCTTGCCGCCAAGGGCGCCGATCCGCGAGCCTATGTGTTGGCCCTGGCGTTCCCAGGGCCGCCGGAGCGCGCCTGGATGGCCTCCTTTGCACAAGGGCTGCGTGCCGCACAGCAGGAATTCGGTTGTCATTTAATTGGCGGAGATACCGATCATACGCCAGGCCCGCTGTCGGTCGGTGTGACGGCAATCGGCACAGTCCCGAAAGGCGAGTTCGTGCAACGCCGAGGTGCAAAAGCCGGCGATCATGTTTTTGTTACCGGAACGATCGGCGACGCGGCACTTGGGCTGGCAATTCGGCGCAAGCCCAAACTTTTCGACGGCGTACTGAGCGATGGCGACAAGAGCCTGCTCATCGACCGCTATCTTCGGCCGCAACCGCGCCTGGGCATCGCCGAGGCCCTCCGCAAACACGCTTCGGCAGCGCTCGACATCTCAGATGGACTGTTGAAAGATCTCGCCCGCCTCTCGGGACCCTTAGGCATAGAGCTGAAGCTTGACGCGCTGCCGCTTTCGTCATCGATGCGCGCGGCGCTCGCGAGCGATCCTCGTGTTGCCAACTTGATCCTCGGCGGCGGTGATGACTACGAACTGCTCGTGACCGTGCCTCCTGATCAGGCAGCTGCATTTGCAGGCAGCGCCGGCCGGCTGACGGTCTGCGACGTTGGCGTGTTGCAAATGGGTATCCCCATAACGATGATCGGCCCGAACGGAGCGCCGATTGAGCCCGATCGCGCCGGTTACGACCATTTTCACGCAGAGGCTGAATAGTTTTTTTGCGGTGCTGGGTGCAGGTTTCAAAGCACTGTGGCGTTGGTAACTATGCCCGTCCGAGTGTGAAGCCGATGAGCGGCTGCAAAGCCACACAGGTTTGCATTTCGTCGCCTAGTGTCGATGTGCAGGGGTAGGTAGTTCGTCACTGTTTGGCCATATGCGTCGTGCCAGTGAAGTGGCTGAAAACGCGCGCGAGCCCTTTGAGCAGCGGGTGAGGGATCAGAGGAAAGATTGCCCGTCGCACGGGCGCTTTCGAAGTGGAAGGCCGAACAAGCGGAATGAGGGACACGTTTTCGACAGCGCGGCTTCGGGATCTCATGCTCAAAGCCTCCGCCGTGGCAGCAGCTATATTTGTCATTCAGCTCTGTCCGCAATTCGTGTCACCGGGACACGCGCAGATGAGCCTTTGGGATCAGATCCAGGGGCCGAGCTACGGACGTGGGGCCAACGACGCACAGGCACACAAGCCGGAACCGCTCAACGATCTACGCCCCAATGCTACGCCCTGGCGCAGTGATGTGATGCTGAATGCCGTCTCGGCTGCCATCGAGCGTTACGAGAAAATCGTCGCCAACGGCGGCTGGCCGCTTGTACCAACTGGAAAGATGCTGCGAGCCGGCGATGACGACCCGCGCGTTTCCATCCTGAGAAAGCGACTCCGCATCAGCGGCGACATGCCGGCGGATGCCTCATACTATTACGCCGAGACATTTGACGCCGAACTCGAAGCCGCGGTGAAGCGTTTCCAGCGCCGCCAGGGTCTCCGGCCTACCGGTCGCATCGAACAGTCTGTCTTTCCGGTGCTGAACGTGACGGCAGAGCAGAGGCTCGCACAACTCAAGCTCAACTATGAGCGGCTCCGCGCCCTGATGTCGGGCGTCGAGGAGCGCTATGTGCTCGTCAACATTCCGGCATTCCAGCTGGAGGCAGTCGACAAATACGAAGTGCAACTTCGCTATCGGGTGATCGTCGGCCGGCCCGAGCGGCAGACCCCCGAGGTGCGTGCGACCATCAAGGCGCTCAACTTTTTTCCGTACTGGCGCGTGCCCGAGAGCATCGCCACACTCGATCTGATACCGCGGCTGCAGAAGGAACCGCAGTATCTGGCTGAGGAAGGCATTCGCGTTTATGACGGCGTCAACGGCCCCGAAGTCGATCCCCAAACCATCGATTGGTCTTCGCCAAAAACGGCAAACTACAAATTCAAGCAGGACCCGGGTGAAAAGAACGCACTGGGCCTGCTGCGCCTCGACATGTCCAATCAATTCGGCGTCTACATGCATGATACGCCGATGAAGAAACTATTCGATCAGCTCAGCCGGCCGTTCAGCGCCGGCTGCGTGCGGGTACAGAATGTCTTCGATCTCGCCGACTGGATTGCGCATTATGAGCCAGGTTGGGAACAGCCGGGTCAGGTGGGTCGCACGATCGCGGCGGGCCAGCCGATTGAACTCAAGCTAACGCGTCCGGTGCCGGTATATTTTGCCTACATCACCGCATGGGTCGAGCCTTCGAACGGTCAAGTCGAATTTCGGCAGGACATTTATGGTCGAGATGGCGCGGCGATGCAGATGGTTTATCAGCGCGACACCGACGATGCCCCGCCCGAGACAGCCGCCGCCGCTCTCGCTCCTTGAGTGGAACCCACGGCCGTATCGCGACGAACGATCGCTGAATGTTAGAGGCTTGAGGCCGGCAGTTGGCGGCTTGCGACCTCGCGCAGCACAAAGCTCGACCTGAGCCGCGCAACACCCGGAAGTCGTGACAACTGTTCTTTGTGGATGCGTTCGAAGTCGGCAAGATCGCGCGCGAGAACGGTCAACATGTAATCGTCCTCGCCGGACATCATGTAACATGACACGACGGAGGGCGCCGCCGCTGCGGCCTTCTCGAAGGCGGCGAGCAGATCTTCGCCTTGGCTCTTGAGACCTATTTGCACGACGACCATCATCGTGAAGCCGAGTGCCTTACGGCTAACCTGCGCCTGGTAGCCTTCAATTATGCCGGCTTCTTCCAGTGCCCGAATGCGCCGCGCGATGGCGGTCGGTGAGAGCGGCACGCGCTCGGCAAGCTCGACCTGACTTTGCCGCCCGTCAGCCAGCAGCGCCTTTACGATGGACTTATCAAGCGCATCAATCTCTACTGTCGGCATTTTTCTGCGCCAAAATGGCAAGACGTGGTGATTATCTGCATCTTATCCGCATAGGGCAATATCGAATTCTGAGAAACGGCGAAGAGACTCAGGTATTTTCTACGGTGTAGAACGAATTCAGGCGATCCGGAGCACGTACGTCATGCGCATCGGTGTTCCTGCAGAAATCAAAGTTGACGAGTTTCGCGTCGGCCTCGTGCCGAGCTCAGTGCGCGAACTCACGGCGCAAGGCCATGAGGTGATCGTTCAGGCCGGTGCTGGCGGCGGCATCTTTGCCGAAGACGAAATCTTCGAGAAAGCGGGCGCCCGCATCGTGGCGACAGCCGACGAGGTCTTCGCCGAAGCCCAAATGATCGTCAAAGTGAAGGAGCCGCAGCCCGTCGAATGGAAGCGGCTGAAGCCGCAGCAAATCCTTTTTACCTATCTGCATCTGGCGCCCGATGCGCCCCAGGCAATCGGCTTGATGCAGTCCGGGGCGGCCGCGATCGCATACGAAACCGTGACGGACTCGAATGGCGGTCTACCGCTGCTCGCCCCGATGAGCGAGGTCGCAGGGCGTCTCTCGATTGAAGCCGCTGCGTTTGCTCTGCGTCGTCCGGCGGGCGGGCGCGGTCTCTTGCTGGGCGGTGTGCCCGGCGTCAAACCGGCAAAGGTCGTAGTACTCGGGGGCGGCGTCGTCGGCACGCATTCGGCAAGGATGGCGGCCGGACTTGGCGCTGACGTGACGGTCATCGACAAGTCGCTGCCGCGCCTGCGTCAGCTCGACGAATTATTCGAGGGTCGTGTGCGGACGCTCGCCTCGACGATTGAGACGATCGAAAACGAAGTCGTCACGGCCGACGTCGTAATCGGCGCCGCACTCGTCCCTGGCGCCAGTGCACCAAAGCTTGTGACGCGCGCGATGCTGAAAGAGATGAAGAAGGGCGCCGTGCTCGTCGATGTATCGATCGACCAAGGCGGTTGTTTTGAAACATCGAAACCAACGACGCACGCGAGGCCAACGTTCGAAGTCGACGGCATCATCCATTATTGCGTGGCGAATATGCCGGGGGCGGTGCCCGTAACATCGGCACGAGCTCTGAATAACGCGACGCTGCCGTTCGTAATGAAGCTGGCCGAAAAAGGTCTTGCCGCGTTCGATCGCGATCCTCATCTCGCAGCAGGTCTAAACGTGAAAGACGGTCGTATCATGCACCAGGCCGTTGCCGCATCGCTGGGCTTCGATGGCCTCGATGAAACGCGCTCCTTTCGCATTGCGGCGGAGTAGGACTTAGGAACCCCCGTGCCGCCGGTTTCCCTCACCGGCGAGCACCCGCCGGCCGCTCCTCCCCCCGGAGCGGCCGGCTCTTTTGTTAGCGCCGGCGCTCCGCTTTGCGGAGCCGGCCGCCGGCGCCTCTCTCTGATGACATAGAAGCGGTGACTTTGGGCCCGCTTAGTTCGTCGTTTTTAGAACGGCTGCCAGCGTGTCGAACAACTGATCGATCTCGCTCTTTGAGATGATGAGTGGTGGTGATAACGCGATGATGTCACCGGTCTGACGAACGAGCAGGCCCATTTCGAACGCCTTGACGAAGCCGTCGTAAGCGCGTTTCGACGGCTGTGCAGGGTCAGGCTCGAACTCGATTGCGCCGATCAGGCCGATGTTGCGGATGTCGATGACGTGCGGCAAGCCCTTGAGCGCATGCACGCGCTCTTCCCAATAGGGCGCCAGCTCGGTGGTGCGCGTCAGCAAACCCTCTTCCTCGTATGTATCGAGCGTGCCGATCGCCGCGGCACACGCCATGGGATGGCCCGTGTAGGTATAGCCATGGAAAAAGTCGATCATCCATTCCGGTCCGTTCATGAACGCGTCATGGATCTTGGCTTTGACGAAGACGGCGCCCATCGGGATCATGCCGTTCGTGATGCCCTTGGCCGTCGTGATGATGTCGGGTGAGATGCCGAAATAGTCCGATCCGAACGCCGTGCCGAGACGACCGAACGCGGTGATGACTTCGTCGGCGATAAGCAGGATGTCGTGTTTCTCGCATATGGCTGCAAGACGCTTCAGGTATCCCTTGGGCGGGATCAGCACCCCCGCCGAGCAGGCGACCGGCTCGACGATGACGGCGGCAATCGTCGAAGCATCGTGCAACGCGACGAGCCGCTCGAGATCGTCCGCGAGATCGGCGCCGTGCTCCGGCTCGCCGCGGACGAATGCGTTGCGCGAAAGGTCATGCGTGTGGCGCAAGTGATCAACGCCAGCGACAAGCGTGCCGAACATCTTGCGGTTGTTGGCGATGCCGCCGACGGCGGTGCCGCCGAAGTTGACACCGTGGTAGCCGCGCTCGCGGCCGATGAGCCGCACCTTCGTGCCGTTTCCTTTGGCGCGATGGTAGGCGATGGCCATCTTGAGCGCGGTCTCGACCGATTCAGAGCCCGAGTTCGTGAAGAAGACATGCTCGAAGCCCTTGGGAGCGACGGCGATCAATCGGCTGGCGGCCTCGAAGGCGCGCGTGTGCCCCATCTGGAATGTGCCGGCGAAGTCGAGCGTCTCCGCCTGCTTCTTGATCGCCTCGACGATTTTCGGGCGGCAGTGTCCGGCATTCACGCACCAAAGCCCCGACGTACCATCGAGGACGCGGCGGCCGTCGTTGGTGATGTAATGCATGCGCTCGGCACCGACGAAAAGCCGCGGCGCTTTCTTGAACTGCCGATTTGCGGAAAACGGCATCCACAAGGTCGCGAGATCGTTTGGTTTGCTTTGCACGTTCATCGACGGTCTTTCGAAGTGAGGGGCGCGAAATTAGATCCAACGATCGCTCAGGTGGTGACGCCGCCAAGGCAGATGAACTTCGTTTCGAGATACTCGTCGAGGCCTTCCTGCGCGCCCTCGCGGCCGAGGCCCGACTGCTTGACACCGCCGAAGGGGACGACCTCATTCGAGAACATGCCTTCGTTGACGCCGACCATGCCGGCTTCGAGAGCCTCGGCGACGCGCCAGGCTTGCGACAGGTTCTGGCTGAAGAGATAGGCGGCGAGACCGTAAGGCGTATTGTTGGCAATCGCGATGGCTTCGGATTCAGTGTCGAAGCGGATCAGCGAAGCGACGGGCCCAAATATTTCTTCGTTGGCGATCGCCATGTCCGGCTCCACGCCGGTGACGATAGTGGGCGTGAAAAACAGCGGGCCGTTCGCGTCCGGCATGCCGCCCGTTTCGATTTTCGCGCCGTGCACCAGGGCGTCGGCAAGCAGCGCCTTTACCTTTTCGATGGCATCGGCATTGATCAGCGGGCCGATCGTCGACTTAGGATCGCGGCCAGGCGCGACGTGAAGCTTTGCTGTGGCTTCGTGCAGGCCGGCGACGAAGCTGTCGTAAATACCGGACTGTACGAGAATGCGGTTAGCACAGACGCAGGTCTGTCCGGCGTTGCGGAATTTCGACGCCATCGTGCCGGCGATCGCCTGAGCTAGATCGGCATCGTCGAAGACGATCAATGGCGCGTTGCCGCCAAGCTCGAGCGTCAGCTTTTTGATCGTGTCGGCCGACTGGCGATAGAGGATCTTGCCGACTTCCGTCGAGCCGGTGAAGGTCAGCTTGCGCACGCGATCGTCGGCGGTCAGGGCCCTGCCTACGCCCGGGGCATCGAGCGACGTGATGACGTTGAAGACGCCCGGCGGAACTCCCGCATCGAGCGCGAGCTTGGCAACCGCAAGTGCGCAGAGCGGCGTCTCTTCCGACGGCTTCACAACGATCGTGCAGCCGGCGGCAAGCGCGCAACCGACCTTGCGCGTGATCATCGCGATCGGGAAGTTCCAGGGCGTGATCGCCGCGCAGACGCCGATCGGCTGCTTGATGGTCACGTAACGGCGCGAGGCGACCGTCGTCGGGATCGTGTGGCCGTAGGCGCGCTTTCCTTCTTCCGCAAACCACTCGACGAATGAGGCGCCGTAGGCGACCTCGCCTCGTGCTTCGGTCAGCGGCTTGCCCTGCTCGGCCGTCATCAGTTGTGCCAGCGGTTCCGTCTCGGCGATGATGAGCTCGAACCAGCGGCGGAGGATCTGGGCGCGTTCCTTGCCGGGCTTGGCGGCCCAGGCGGGGAAAGCCTTGTACGCAACGTCGATGGCACGACGCGCGTCATCGGCGGAGAGATCGGGCACGTCGGCGAGTTTTGAGCCTGTGGCCGGATCAAACACCGGGAAGGTTTTCGGCGAGGCGATCCACTCTCCATCGATCAAAGCGGCGGTCGGGAACGGGGTCGTTGTCTTGACGTTCATGTCACGTCTCCGGGTCAGAGTGTGATCGAGACCGATTTGAGGTCTGCATACTTATGTAGGGCGTGGAGCGAGCGATCGCGACCGAAGCCCGATTGCTTGAAGCCGCCGAACGGCATCGTGATATCGCAACTATCCCAGCCGTTGATCCAGACGAGGCCGGCGCGGATTTCGCGCGCCGCGCGATGGGCGAGCGTGACGTCCTTGGTCCACAAACCGGCGGCGAGGCCGTAGCTCGTGTCGTTGGCGATGCGGATCGCGTCCTCGGGCTCGTCGAAGTGTGTAACGGCGAGCACGGGACCAAAGACTTCTTCGCGCGCGAGTGTATTTTCGGGCGAGACTCGGTCAAACACGGTCGGCTCGACGTAGAAGCCGCCGCTGTCGAGGCAGGTCCGGCTGCCGCCGAGCGCCAGCGCGCCGCCTTCGCGCTTTGCCGTTTCTATATAGCGCAGCGCCGTTTGCATCTGCTCTTCGCTGGCCATGGCGCCCGATCTTGTTGCGGGCTCGAGCGGATCGCCGGCAACGATCTTGCGGGCAACGGCAATGAGGCGGTCAAGGAATTCGTCCGCAACGCCGGCTTGAACGAGGAGCCGCGATCCGGCTGTGCAGACTTGACCGGAATTATAGAAGACGCCCCAGGCGGCTTCGGTCGCCGCCCTCCCGAGATCGGGGCAGTCGTTGAAGATGATGTGCGGAGACTTGCCGCCGAGCTCCAGGCTGACGCGCTTCAGGTTGCTCTGACCGGAATACTGCATCAGGAGCCTGCCGACGGCGCCCGAGCCGGTGAAGGCGATCATGTCGACGTCGTTATGGAGCGCCAGCGCCTTGCCGGCCTCGGCGCCGAAGCCCGGCACGACGTTGAGGACGCCCGGAGGCAGGCCGGCTTCCAGCGCCAATTCGCCGATTTTCAGCGCCGTCAGCGGCGACTGTTCAGCCGGCTTCAGGATGACGGAATTTCCCATCGCCAACGCCGGCGCGATTTTCCACATCGCCATCAGCAGCGGGAAGTTCCAAGGCACGATCGCGCCTACGACGCCGAGCGGCTCGTGCACGGCAAACGAGAAGCGGTCCGAAGTGCCAGGCCCGACCTCGCCATAAATCTTGTCGAGCGCTTCGGCGTAGTAGCGGAGCGTGGCGATAGCAGCGGGGACATCGCCCCTGAGCGCGTTCGTTATCGGCTTACCGACGTCGAGGCTTTCGAGCACGGCCAGACTTTCGGCGTCGCGTTGCATCATTTCGGCGAACTTGAACAGAACGCGCTTCTTGTCGCGATAGTGGAGGCGACGCCACGGGCCGGTCTCGAAAGCGCTGCGCGCGCTTGCGACGGCGGCATCGACGTCGGCCGCCTCGCACTGGGCGACGTGATTGAGATCGCGGCCGTTCCTCGGCGTGACGTTGGCGAAAGTCTTTCCCGAGGCGCTTCTGACCGTCTTGCCGCCGATCACGGCTTCGCCGGGAAGCTTCAGGGAACCTGCGACCGCTTCAAAGTGCGCGAGTGATGTCATGACACGCGAGCCCTATGCAACGTGAGCGTACCACTCATGATCGAGAGACGTGACGATGCGCTCAAAATTATTCCGTTCAGTCTGTTTCAGCTTGAAGTAAACGTCCTGGAACGGCGCGCCGAAGGTATCACGCACCACGTTCGAGTGCCGGAAGCGTTCGAGCGCATTAAACCAGACGGTCGGGAGTTGCGGCGCCTCGCAGCCATTGCCGTTGCCTTCGGCCATCGGGCCCGGTTCGACCTTGTTCGTGATGCCATGCCGAATTCCGGCAAGGATAGCGGCAAGCACGAGGAACGGATTGGCGTCGGCGCTGGCGACGCGGTGCTCGATGCGCATCCCGGCGCCGGAAGTGCGCGGAATACGGAGCGCCACGTTGCGGTTGTTAAAGCCCCAGTGCGCTGCCACCGGCACATAGGCCTTCGGGACGTGGCGGCGATAGGCGTTTGCCGACTGTGCCCAGACCGCCATGAAATCGCACATCGAGGCCTGCAGGCCGCCGATGGCATGGCGAAAGAGCGGTGACATCGGGTCGCCTGCGAAGAGACTCTTTCCGGCCTTGTTGATCAAGCTCGCATGCAGGTGCATACCCGATCCGGGCCACTCATGATGCGGTTTCGCCATGAACGTTGCATAAAGCCCATGGTCTTTGGCGGCGGCTTTGACGGCGCGCTTCAGCAGCAGTCCGTCCAACGCGGCGGCGACGGGATCGGCCTTGTGCTTCAGGTTTATTTCGAACTGAGCCGGCCCCAACTCCTGCATGACCGCATCGATCGGCAGGCCCTGCACCTCGGCGATTTTGTAAATGTCGTCGATGAAACGCTCGAGAACATTCATTTCCTCGAACTGGAACGTCATCGGAGAGTCAGGGTCGTCGGAGAGGCCTTGCGGAGTTTCGAGCTTGAAGACGCCGTTTGTTTGCTGCTTTGTCACGTAGAACTCGAGCTCGACGGCGGTGACCGGCGTCTGACCGGCCGCTTTGAGCGCCGCGACTTGGCTGGCGAGGATGCCCCGCGGATCGATGTCCTCGGGCTGTTCGACCGAGATGACGGCTTGCGCGTGGCGGCCGGTGCCGGCCGGTATGGGACGCAGCGTGCCCGAGAGAATTCGGAACGGTACGTCAGGGTCTCCAGTCTCCCAGAGTCTGCCTGTTTCCTCGACGCAATTGCCGCGCGCATCCATCACGAACACGGTTGAGGGCATCATCACGCCATTTTTGGCGACGCCCAGAAGATCATCGCGCCGGAACCGCTTCCCGCGGGGGATGCCGTTGATGTCGAAAACGATCAGGTCGATCCACGTCACGTTCGGATTTGCGCTCAGGAAGGCTTCGGTTTCGTCGAGAGTGATAAATGTATCGGTCATGCGGACTTGCCTCTTGCGGCTTCCCCGAAGCGGCGGAAGAGCGCGATGGATACGGGATTTGAGTGTGGTCGCCATTCGGGATGCCATTGCACCCCGAGCGAAAACGGATTGCCTTCTTGAGCACGGATGGCTTCGACGAGACCGTCCTCCGCAAAGGCTTCGGCGACGAGCGGCTTGGCGAGCGTCTTTATTCCCTGCCAGTGCAGCGAGTTCACGGTGATCTGGTCTTGGCCGACCCAGCTCTTGAGCTCGCCCTTGAGCGAGACTTTGTGCTTCGGGCCAAACTTCACGTCGTAATCTTCGTCCGTCGGCTCGCGGTGATCGTTGTGCCCATCAACCGTGTGAACAGCCTGGTGTAGCGTGCCTCCGAGAGCGACATTGAATTCCTGAAAGCCGCGGCAGATCGCGAACAGCGGCAGCTTGCGTTCGACGGCTGTGCGGATGAGGGGCAGTGTCAGAGCATCGCGGTCACGGTCGATCGTTTCGGGGTCGATCGGCGGTTCATCGCCGTAATGCACGGGCTCGACGTTCGATAAGCTGCCGGGCAACAAGATGCCATCGGCGATATCAAGCACGGCTCCGATGTCGGCCATGCTCGCGCCGAGCGGCATCAACAGCGGCTGGCACTCGGCGACCTCGGCGACGGCAGCCGAATATTTTCGTCCGACCGCATCGAAACGCAAGCCACCGATAGTTTTGCTGCAACAGGGAATGACGACAATCGGCCGGCTCATGCCGTGATTTCTCCTTCCACATCGGCGAGCGTCAGATCGAGCGCCTTTTGGATGACGGCGGATGCCTCTTTGAACTGCGCGTCAGTCCAGATCAGGGGCGGTGCACAGACCATGGTGTCGAACACGGCGCGCATGATAAATCCCTCGCGGAAGAAATGATCGCGGCAGATGAGCCCGACACGGCCTGGATCGGCGAAACGGCGCCGCGTCCTTTTGTCGGCGACAAGTTCGATGGCGCCCATCAGGCCAACCGAGCGCACTTCACCGACGAGTGGATGATCCTTGAAGCGAGCCAGCATCCGCGCCAGCGCCGGGCCCGTCTCTTCCTTAACGCGTGGTACGAGACGGTCGCGCTCCATGATCTCGATGTTCTTCAACGCAACCGCACACGCAACCGGATGGCCCGAGAACGTGAAGCCGTGGTTAAAATCGTCGTCATGCGCAAGCAGCGCCTCGACGATCCTGTTATCGACAAGAACGCCGGAAAGCGGGATGTATCCCGACGTTGCAGCCTTGGCGAACGTGATGAGGTCCGGCCGAATGTCGTAGTATTCGGAAGCGAACCAGCTGCCGAGCCGCCCGAAACCCGTGATGACTTCATCGGCCAGCAGCAGGATGCCGTACTTATCGACGATCTTCTGAACCGCGGGCCAGTAGGTGTCGGGAGCTATCTTCACGCCACCGGCGCCCTGGACCGGTTCGGCCGCGATAGCTGCGACGTTCTCGGGTCCGCAGCGCAAAATCTCCTCTTCGAAAGCTTGTGCGGCGCGGAGCCCGAAAGCTTCCGGCGTTTCGCCCGCGAACGATTCGCCATACCAGTAGGGATCCATCACGTGACGGAAGCCTTCGTAGAGCGGGTACGAATGCTTGTGGACGTGGCTCATGCCGCCCATCGAACCGGATGCGATCGTCGAGCCATGATAGGCATTTCGGCGGCTGATGATGATGCGCCGCATCGGCTCGCCCTTTAGAATCCAATAGTGGCGGATGAGGCGAATTGCGGTGTCGTTCGATTCCGAGCCCGACGAGCCGTAGAACACACGGCTGATGTTCGCCGGTGCAAGTTCCGCCAGCTTGCGTGACAGAGCCACGACCGGGGGATGCGTAGTGCGGAAGAACGTATTGTAGTAAGGCAGCTCTAGCATCTGCGCATGAGCGGCGTCAGCGAGTTCGCGGTTGCCGTAGCCGACATTGACCGTCCACAGGCCCGCCATACCGTCGAGGATGCGATTGCCTTCGCTATCGAAGATGTACGGTCCTTCGCCTCTGACGATCACACGCGGGCCGTTGTCGCGCAGCGACTGATGGTTCGAGAACGGATGCAGATGATGCTGCGCGTCGAGGTCTTGGATCTGATTTGTCTGAAGCCGGTTGGACACTGGCGAAGCCTCCAGCAAAGTCTCAAAGTCGGAAGGGCAAAAGCGGCATGCTCGCGAGCGCTAGTGGGGCGTGTAGCCGATGCGGGCGCAGAGCATTAAGAGCTCGCTTTTAGGGTGCGGCCCGGCCCGACAAAGCCGAAATGGCGCACCGCAAAACGAGACGCGGTGACGCAAGAAACGCTGGACCCGCGTGTGCATCGAGTTCATCAACCGGAGTTGCCTGATCGCCCACCGTCGCATCTCGACCCAGTAGCGGGCCGTGCAAACTTCAAAGCCGTGGGCTTTACAAGCTTCTGAATAGGCGCCAAGACTACGATCTACACTGTAGAAGTGTCAAGAGGGTGATCGTCATGGCAGCCCCGAAATCCCGGGCACGGCGCGGAGTTGAAAAGCAGGAGATCCTCGAGGCCGCTTTCAATCTTTTCGCCGGTGTGGGCGAGGCAGGCTTTTCAATCCGCAAGCTCGGCGCCGCGCTGGGTGTCGATCCAATGACGGTGCTGCATCATTTCCGCTCGAAGGACGAGCTTTTACGGGAAATTGCCGACCACGCGGTCCGCAGTGTCGAGGTGCCGGTCGCCACGGCGAGCTGGCAGCACGATCTGCGTGCTGTCGCCGACTCCTACCGCGGTCTTGCGCACCGGCATCCGCGCGTCTTCCACCTGCATTTCCGCTACAACGCCACAGGGCCCGCCGACCACGTCTCGAGCGAGATCGTCTATTGCGCGATGCGCCGCGCTGGGCTCGCCGAAGCCGAGGCAGCAGGTCTAGGCTTGGCGTTCTATGCCTTCGTATTGGGGTTTGCGCTTGCCGAGGCAGAGGGCCTGCTACGGCCGATCGGCGATAGCGATGAGGCGGAGCTGAACGCGCTCGACCCCGTGGCCTACAAATCGACACGCGCGCTGGTGCCGGCGCTGAAGGCTCTTAATCCCGATGCCGCTTTCAATGCGTCGATGGATGCTTTCATCGCCGGTGTCGCGGAACTCGCCAAGTCTCACGCCGAACGGTCGGCGGCTACGACCTGAGCTTGGGCCCGTCGCGGGCTAGCTACGCGATCGCGGCTCACCCTTGGTTTCAGCCAGGAACCATCCTGATGCGGCTACTGCGGCCGGCTCGCGACCAGATCCGTCGACGGTTCTAGGCGATACAGCGAGGCTTCCGTGCCGTCTGTCAGCAGATAAATGTAACCGTCAGCGGCCACAGCCACGTCGCGAATGCGGCCGATCTTGTGATGCAGATATCGTTCTTCCTTGACCACCATGCCATTGCTCAGCTGAAGGCGGACCAAACATTCCCCGACGAGTGTGCCGATAAGAAAGTTACCTTGCCAATCCTCGGGCATGACGTTGCCGGAGTAGGAAACCAGGCTCGACGGCGCAACGGAGGGCACCCACTTGTAAATCGGATCGATCATGCCCGGCGCCGAAGTTCGGTCAGAAATGACCGTGCCGTCGTAGTTGATGCCGTACGTGACGAGGGGCCAGCCGTAGTTGCCGCCGGACGCTATCACATTGAGTTCGTCGCCACCCTTCGGGCCGTGTTCCAATGCCCAAACCAAGCCGTCGCCGGCATTGCTGATCAGGCCTTGCGGATTGCGGTGTCCGTAGCTGTAGATTTCGGGAAGCGCATCGGTGCGGCCAACGAAAGGATTGTCGTCCGGTATTGTTCCATCGGTGGTGAAGCGGACGATTTTGCCGCCGTCGTTGAACAGGTCCTGCGCATGTTCCATTTGCATGTGCTCGCCGAGGGTCAGATAGATCAGTCCATCGGGACCGAAGGCAAGGCGGCCGCCGATCATATCGACGCCTTTGAGAGCGGGCCTGCTATCAAAAATGACCTGCTTGTCGACGAGGCTCATTCCATCGAGCCGCGCCCGTATAACCCTGATCGTCGAGGCCTCTCGCGTTCCATGCATGTACGAGAGAAATAAGAGGTGCGTCTTCGGAAAGTCCTGATCGACCACCACGTCGAGAAGGCCCGCATGGCCGCCTGAGAGAACTTCCGGTGTGCCGGCAATCGCGTCGGGCAGCAATCTGTCGCCTTCGATCATGCGCAGGCGTCCCGGCCGCTCGGTGACGAGCATCCTGCCGTCGGGAAGGAATGCCACCGACCAGGGCAGAACCAAGGGGCCCGCGATTTTGCGCAATTCGTAGGGGAAATCGCCGTCGGGGACATCTAGCGATTCTGGCGGAGCCGCCGGTACGCTCGTCTCGGGTTCACCAACCGGGACTTCGGCCCGTAGCGCCGTTGGAGAACTTAGAAGGAGGCTGAAGAGGAGGGTGGTTGCGATGCTTGCTTTAGATACGAGACGCGCCTGACGCGCCGATGCGACATTATCCAAAGTGCCCGCTCCCCAATGCTAACCGGCAATTATAACAGCCGGGTGACACTATTGAAAAACGTGGCGCCAGCAAGCCAGAAAAATGAACATATGTGGCATTAAGCCATTGGTCATAGGCCATTAAGAACGCCGCTTCGGCAATGCAAGCGCCGGGCCGGCGGTGCTCTCAAACGCGCCTGAGCGTGGCAGCGATCTTCGCCACGTGGTCGGCCCTGATAACGGGCGCCGTCCAAGCTCAAGGCGGCGCCCGTTTATTCCTCGATTTGAGTGCGAACCAATTATAGCGGACCTACCGGTCACATCGCCATGTCGAACAGCAGCACTTCCGCCGCATTCGATGCTTCGAGCACGATGTCTCCGGGCTGATCGATCGAGACGCCGTCACCGGCCTCGAGACGCTGGCCATTGAGCGACACGGAACCACGAGCCACTTGCACCCAGGCTCCGCGGCCTGTCCGCAAGACGTGACGAACAGACTGCCCGCGCGTCAGCGATGTCGCGTAGAGATCGACGTCGCGATGAATCGTGACCGAACCTTCGCGGCCTTCGCGCGACCCGATGAGCCGGAGCTGTCCGTGCTTGGAAGCTTCGTCAAACGATTTCTGCTCGTAGCTCGGCGCCAGACCGTTTTTCTCGGGAACGATCCAGATCTGAAGAAAGTGCACCGGCTTTGTTTTCGAGGCGTTGAATTCGCTGTGGCGAACACCCGTTCCGGCGGACATGCGCTGCACATCGCCTGGCCGGATCACCGAGCCCGTGCCGATGCTGTCCCTGTGTTCCAAGGCCCCATCCAGGACGTAAGAGATGATCTCCATGTCCCTGTGGGGATGGGTAGGAAAGCCGCCGCCAGCCGCCACGCGATCTTCATTGATGACGCGCAAAGGCCCGAAGCCGATGTGTTTGGGGTCGTAATAATTGCCGAACGAGAAGCTGTGCTTGGAGTCGAGCCAGCCAAAGTCGGCTTTGCCGCGCTCCTCGGATCGCCTGAGAGTGAATGCCATGGTGGCCTCAACTGCGTTTTGACCGGGACGATCCCGGCAGACCAATAGCTAGGTTGACGCTAAGGCACCTGCAATCTATCGATTTCTAGGCAGACCGCTTCCGTGTTGGATACAATTGCACCACCATGGATAAGCTCGATGCCATGCAGGCTTTTGCCAAAGTCGTTGCGCTCGGAAGCTATGCCGAGGCGGGTCGCCAGCTCGGTTTGACGCGCTCGGCCGTGAGCAAGGGCGTGATGGAGCTCGAGCAGATCCTCGGCGCTCGTCTTCTTGATCGCACGACACGGCGCGTCAGCCCGACCGAGGCAGGGCTCGCTTACTACGAGCGCTGCGTCGACATCCTCGCCCGGATCGACGAAACCGAGCAGCAAGTCTCTCGATTGCACGACGAGCCGCGCGGCGTGCTCAAGGTGAATGCGCCAGTGTCGTTTGGTGCGCTTTATCTCGGCGACGCGATCGCAGACTTCATGGAGTCGTATCCGGAACTCAAGGTCGAGCTGACCCTCAACGACCGTTTCATAGATCCGATCGAGGAAGGCGCCGACATCACCATCCGGATCGCGGTACTTCAGGACTCGAGCTTGATTGCGAGGAAGCTCGCGCCCGCACGCCGCCGGCTGGTGGCATCACCGCACTACCTTGCGAAGCATGGAAGCCCGACGGCGCCGGAGGATTTGGTGTCTCACCGGTGTCTGACTTATGGCCACACCACCGTACTGCAGCGATGGCAACTGACGACGAAAAACGGTGAGGCGTTCAGTGTACCGATCAGCTCGGTGCTGTGCTCGAATAACGGCGACGTCCTGAGAGCGGCGGCTGTTGCTGGCCGAGGCATCACCGAGCTTCCGACATTTCTCGTCGGCCCGGATATAAAGGCAGGCCGGCTGAACGTCGTGCTTGCCGATTACGCGCCCGCAGAGCTTGGCATCTACGCTGTTTATGCCCCCAACCGATATCTCGCCGCAAAGAGCCGTGTGCTGATCGATTTTCTGGTCAAGCGATTTGGTGTGCGTCCGGCATGGGACGATTTCGAGCGAATTCCGCAGCTAAGACGTCATAGACGTATAAACACCCCGACTTCGGGGGGACAAAGCCGGGGTGCCATTATCGCCACAGCCTCGGGTTGCACCGGGGTAGTGCTAGCTGTGGCCTGAGCATAACTCTCACGTTGCAGAATTGTTGCTCGGCGTCGGCATCGCGCGTGGTGGTGAGCTGTTCGTGGGATGTGAGGGCGATTGACCGCCGTATTATTGGAACCGGGAACCCGCCAAAGAGAGGGCGAGTTAAGCGAGGGCTGATCTGAGTAGGTGCGTTATGTCGCGACCCATTTCCCATCAGGTTATTTGTCGTGCCTTGAATATCGTTTCCGACAAAAGGCGATGGACACAACACGCAGCAAGCCACTCGCGGAGCCCAGGTTGCGGCCAGGGCAGTTATGGTGCGGCTCGCTACTGCGCGTTCGCTGCGGTGGCATGCGCAGCTGCCGAATTTGCGGCTTCGGCCTCAGAGGCGCGAGAACTTGCATTGTGCGCCGAGGCCGCTGTCGTAAAAGCTAATCGATGGCCACTGGGAACACGCATTTCCCAATTCAACGATCGCCATACCCATGAAGCTGTAATTGCAGCGTTAAGGTGTGCAGTTTCATAACGCTGGATTTTTGAAAATTCATGGGCTGGGCGTTCTCTAAAGCCCCTGAACGATGTTCTCGGCGGTCGCAACATTTCGCGCAACGTATTTCATAAGCTCAGCAGTTCTTCTTCGTTCGTCGCTAAGCGGGCCGCAGATACTTTCATTCTCAGGTTCACGGTTAACTGGAGAGGTTCCTATGTCCCTGATCAACCTAAGGCGCAGATCGGCGATTGCCGCTGTGATCGGTGTCGGCGTTGCCGGGCTTGCCGGATATGCATCGGCCGCGGAGGTGTCACTGCTCAACGTTTCCTATGATCCGACGCGCGAGCTTTTCCAGGACTACAACAAGGCCTTCGCACAATACTGGAAGGCGAAGACGGGCGATGACGCGACGATCAAGCAATCGCACGGCGGCTCAGGCAAGCAGGCGCGCGCCGTCATCGATGGTCTCGAGGCCGATGTCGTGACGCTCGCTCTCGCTGCGGACGTAGACGCAATTCACAAGAACGGTGGTCTTCTGGCAGCGGACTGGGCGAAGCGTCTTCCCGAGAATTCGGCGCCCTACACGTCAACCATCGTCTTCCTGGTTCGCAAGGGCAATCCGAAAGGCATCAAGGACTGGCCAGATCTTGCCAAGGATGGCGTCGAGGTTATCACGCCTAACCCGAAAACCTCCGGCGGCGCCCGCTGGAACTATCTCGCCGCGTGGGGCTACTCCCTGAAGCAACCTGGCGGTAATGACCAGACGGCAAAGACGTTCGTCAGCAAGATCTACAAGAACACCAAGGTTCTTGACTCCGGCGCTCGTGGCTCGACCACGACCTTCGTCGAGCGCGGCATTGGTGACGTTCTAATCGCTTGGGAAAACGAAGCCTATCTGTCGTTGAAGGAGTTAGGCTCCGACAAATTCGAGATCGTAACGCCGTCCATCTCAATTCTTGCGGAACCCTCCGTCGCGGTCGTCGACAAAGTCGCCGATAAGCACGGCACGCGAAAAGTCGCCGAAGAATATCTGAAGCACTTGTACAGCGAAGATGCGCAGGAAATCGCCGCGAAGAATTTCTACCGCCCACGCGATGAGAAGGTGGCCGCCAAGTACGCGAGCCAGTTCGCTCCGGTGAAGACCTTTACCATCGACGAAGTCTTCGGCGGCTGGGGCAAGGCGCAGGCCACCCACTTCAATGACGGTGGCGTCTTCGACCAGATTTATGCGCCGGGCAGCAAGAGCTGAGACCGATCACTCTTCGAGGTAATTGTGCGCCGGCCCGCTCGTGGGCGGGAAACTAACTCCTCCAGCGTCCATGCATCAGGACGGGGCGGCGCACGATCGGAACGTGAACCTTGCCAACTGAACGTCACAGGAATTGCGGCAATGCCGCGCCGAGAGAACTGTTGCCCATCGTTTGTTCGCGGCGCGGGTCAAGGCTTTGAATAAGAACCGCCACCGGGCCGACAGCGGCTCAGCTTCGAAATCGCATCAAGGACGAATTCCATGCCGACCACTCTCATCGTACCGGGCCTCACATCAAGCGGGCCGACGCATTGGCAAACCTGGCTCGAGCGCCGTCTTGCTGGCAGCGTGCGCGTCAATCAGCGGGACTGGAACGACCCGCATTTGCCCGATTGGTCGAGCCGCGTTCGTTGGGAAATTGCTCGGTCGAGCGGCCCCATTTTCATCGTCGCGCATTCGTTCGGCGCTTTGGCCGCCGTACAGGCAGCAAGCGATCACGCTGATCGAATTGCCGGCGCCCTGCTTGTTGCCCCGGCAGATCCAAGACACTTCGGCGTGGCTGAATTCCTTCCGATCAGGTCGCTGGGTTTCGCGGCCATAGTCGTCGCAAGTACGAATGATCCATGGATTTCTCTCGACAGCGCGGCTCATTGGGCGAACCGCTGGGACGCCGATTTCATCAACCTTGGCGAGGCGGGACACATCAATGCCGAGTCGGGCTTCGGCCCCTGGCCGAAAGCTTTGACGCTGCTCGAGCGACTGCGGCGCGCTTCGGAATTTCGTTTAGCTGCCGAACGGCTTGCTGCGTTGAGCTTGTCCCGCGCGCGTCGCGCTCGACGAAACTTTCGGTCGCTCCGGAACGCAGTTGCTTGATGCAATATAGCTGAACGGCTATAACGATTGCGTTTCAGCGGATTGATGCGGTGCGGTCACGGCACGATAGCGGAAATCTGTCTAAACACGTCGCATGCTTGACGGGAGGATAGTCGAATCGCAGAAAATTTCGTAAATTCAATAAGCTAAGCAGAGAAAAATCCAATTTAGCAGACGGGGGTCTGAGGTAATGCAACGGGTTATGGGGTTGAGGACGGGATGGCTGCTTAGCGCCGCCGCAATGTTGATTGGGGGTTGGGCGATGCCTGCCGCCGCTGCCGATCTCGGCGGCAATTGCTGCGCGGATCTTGAGGAGCGTATTGCCGAGCTTGAAGCGACTACGGCTCGCAAGGGCAACCGCAAGGTTTCGCTGACGATTTCGGGCTGGGTGAATGAAGCGGTTTTCGCCTGGGATGACAGCCGCGAGCGCAATGTCTACGTCGGAACAAACTCGCTCGAGCAGAGCCGCTTCCGGTTCACCGGCGAGGCCAAAATTATGAATGGTTGGTCGGCGGGTTACACGCTTGAAATCGGTGTTGTGGGGGCCGCATCGAACAGGTGGGATCAGAAAATCGACGACGGTGATACCCTCAGCGCGTTGACGCTTCGCAAGAGCAACTGGTTTATCAAGAGCGGCGACTACGGCCAAGTGGCTGTTGGCTTAAATGGCAGCGCGACCTACCATCTGCTTGACAATGCAGATATCACACAAACGCGCAACTTCTACGATGCTGAGGCCGCGTCCGTCTACAATAGTAGGTTCAGGCTAAATGGGGGGCCGGGTAATTCGCTTAACGCCTTGAGGTGGACTGACGTTGAGCGCGGTTTTAACAATTCAAGTCCAGGCCAAGCCGGGCGCCGCAATGTTGTTCGCTACGATTCGCCCACCATTCAGGGATTCACGGCGACCACCGCTTGGGGCGAAGACGATTTAGGCGATGTCGCCCTAGCCTATAAGGGCGAGATCCACGATTTCCTCGGCCACGATTTCCTCGTTGCTGCCCAAGTCGGTTATGGACAGAGTACTGACCCCGGCACAACGATAACAAATGGCTTTTCTACTACCGTCGTCGGAGGAACGGCCTGCATATCAGGCACCAGCAGTGCGTCGTCAGAGCCGGGCTTCGACTGCAAATGGGGAGGAGCTGCGGCTACGATCATGCACGAGGCCACGGGTTTGTATGCTTATGGCGGGTGGGGCAAGCAGAAAGTTGACACTGACAACTTAGTTACGGCCAACGAGCTGGTTGAACAAGATAGCCAGGTGTGGTTCCTGCAATTGGGTATTGAGCAAAAGTGGTGTTCGCTCGGCAAAACAACCGTCTTCGGGCAGTTCACGACGCAAGACACCGCGGGCTCAAACCCAGGCAAGACCATCAAGTCTGACCTTAACGTCTGGGCAGGCGGAGTGGTCCAGAGTCTTGAGGCCGCCGCCATGCAACTCTACGTCATCTACCAGCACTCCGATGGTGATGTGACGAGTGTGACTAGCGTTGACCCGGACGGTACCATTACGGGCGCCCGCACGGACAGCATCGAGGCTTTCCAAGAAGTCATAATGGGCGCGAAAATCGAGTTCTAAGCCCTCCTTTCCCAATGATGTCTGACGCTCCCGTCAGATTTCCCTGCGAGAAGGATGAGATGGCATTTCTTCTCATCCTTCTCGCCTTCTGCCGCTTGAGTCCGGTGCCGCTTAGCGAAGGCCGGCAGCAACAAACTTCATAAGCTCAGCACTTCTTCTTCGTTCCGCCGATATGGTCGCTCGATTATCTGTGTTTGCAGAGACCGGTGTGAAGGAAAGCGGTTGGCGTGATGGGGATGGCGCGTAGAAAACACATCACACAACTTGGCTCAGCCGACAGCGTA
The DNA here is from genome assembly GCA_963833715.1 of uncultured Alphaproteobacteria bacterium. Taxonomy (GTDB): domain Bacteria; phylum Pseudomonadota; class Alphaproteobacteria; order Rhizobiales; family Hyphomicrobiaceae; genus Hyphomicrobium_B. The sequence continues at coordinate 20,967 of CAWHZB010000009.1, read as the reverse complement.
CCGGCCAAGCTCTCGATAGTCGTCGGTGAAAATCTGCGCCGACTACGACGCAAACACGGATTTTCGCTGGATCGGCTGGCCCATTTCTCGGGCGTTAGCCGCGCCATGCTTGGCCAAATCGAAACCGGAAAAAGCGCGCCAACCATCAACTTGCTGGCGCGTATCGCAGAAGCCCTAAACGTCTCGGTTCCGAGCATGATATCGCATCCCGAAGCGGGCGGCACGGTGATCGTCTCGCGCGACTGCGCAACGGTGCTAACGTCGAGCGCCGGGGGCTTCATCTGCCGCGCGCTTTTTCCCATCGGCAATTCGCAGGGCATAGAAATCTATGATGTGACCATTGCGCCGCATCATAGCGAGACCATCGCAGCGCACGCTCCGGGCGCGAAGAAAAGGCTTGTCGTCGTATCGGGGGAACTTGAAGTGACGGTTGGCGTAGATTCTCCGGGGCGGCTCTCCGAAGGCGATGCCATTCTCTTTAATGCGGATTCTGCGCACTGTCTTCGCAACTCTGGCGAGAAAGAAGTAAAGGCGTTTCTTGTCGTCACCAGCATCCAAGACGCAGCGGGCCGTCCGCGTGGGCACTGAGCTTAACGCACCGGCGAGATCACCCGTCATTCCAGAAAATAGAATATGAATAGCATGGCTTCTTCTTTAGCAGGCGTGCACCTCTCACATAGTGTGCACGTCGTTCGCTTTAACAGAAGGTCGCAGTCGATGGTTCCGGTCGAAACCGTGACGGGCAATGTGTTGTCGTGGTTCGCCGCCACGGCGGCCTTCGGATTCACCGCGTTCATCGCAATCATGGTTTGAGGGGCATTGATCGATGGCGCGCGTCGCGAGCAAGAGTGTGCTTCCGGGGTTCGGCTTGTCGCTGGGTTTTACGCTCGCTTATCTGTCGCTGATTGTCCTGATCCCGCTGTCGGCGGTCTTTCTGAAGGCGGCGACGATGGCGCCGCAGGACTTCTGGCAGGCCGTGACATCGCCGCGCGTGGTCGCTTCCTACAAATTGACGTTCGGCGCGTCGCTGCTTGCGGCAGCCATTAATGCGGTTTTCGGATTGCTGCTCGCCTGGGCATTAACGCGTTACACGTTTCCCGGCCGCAAGATCGTCGACGCGCTCATCGATCTGCCCTTCGCGCTGCCGACGGCCGTTGCCGGAATCGCGCTAACCGCAATTTACGCCAGGAACGGCTGGGTCGGCGGCTTTCTTGAGCCGCTCGGCATCAAGATCGCGTTTACACCTGCCGGCGTGCTCGTGGCCCTGATCTTCATCGGTCTGCCATTCGTCGTTCGGACGGTGCAGCCCGTGCTCCAGGACCTCGATGCGGAGTACGAGGAAGCCGCCGCCTGTCTCGGCGCGACGCGCTGGCAATCATTCGTGCGTGTCGTTTTTCCGACGCTGCTTCCGGCTCTACTCACGGGGTTCGCACTCGCATTCGCCCGCGCGATCGGAGAATACGGCTCGGTGATTTTCATCGCCGGTAATATTCCGATGGTTTCCGAGATTACGCCGCTGATCATCATTACAAAGCTTGAGCAGTTCGACTATCGCGGTGCCACGGCCGTTGCCGCAGTCATGCTCGTCATTTCATTCGTCATGCTTCTCGTCGTGAATGGTTTGCAGGCTTGGACATCGCGGCGCACGGGGAGGATGCTCTGATGGCTACCGCCACGGCAACTTTTGACGCGCGCTCTGGCGGCGGCGGCAAATTTGAAACCAGTCCTGCGACGCGTGATGCAAACTGGGTCAGGGTCGTCGTGCTCGGCCTTGGGCTCTCGTACTTCGTCTTATTTCTGTTGCTGCCGTTGTTTGCGGTATTTGCCGAAGCGTTGCGCAAAGGTTTCGATGCCTATGTCGCGGCGCTGGTCGAGCCCGACGCGATTTCGGCAGTTCAGCTGACTTTGCTGGCGGCCGCGATCGCCGTGCCGTTGAACTTGGTTTTTGGTTTGTCGGCCGCATGGGCGATCGCGAAGTTCCAATTTCCCGGTAAAAATTTGCTGATAACGCTGATCGATCTGCCTTTCTCGGTGTCGCCGGTGGTCGCAGGGTTAGTCTACGTCTTGGTATTTGGATTACAGGGTTGGCTCGGACCTTGGCTCAAGCTGCACGATATCAGAATCATATTTGCCGTGCCGGCCATCGTGTTGGCGACGATCTTCGTCACGTTTCCCTTCATAGCGCGCGAGCTGATCCCGCTGATGCAGGCGCAAGGCAGAGACGAGGAAGAGGCGGCGATTTCACTTGGCGCCTCGGGATTGCAGACGTTCTGGCGCGTGACGCTTCCGAACGTCAAATGGGCGCTGCTCTACGGCGTCATTTTGTGCAACGCGCGCGCGATGGGTGAATTTGGAGCGGTGTCGGTCGTCTCCGGGCACATTCGCGGTGAGACGAACACGATGCCGCTTTACGTTGAAATTCTATACAATGAATATCAATTCGCGGCGGCGTTCGCCGTCGCATCGCTGCTGGCGCTGTTGGCGCTGGTGACGCTGGTGCTCAAAAGCTACGTCGAGTGGCGCGCATCAAGGCCCGCGACTAAGGAGCAAATTCCATGAGCATCGAAGTGCAAGGCGTCAGCAAGACGTTTGGCTCCTTCAAGGCGCTGGATAATATCTCGCTCCATTTTCCGGACGGCGAGCTCGTATCTTTGCTCGGGCCGTCGGGCTGCGGAAAGACGACGTTGCTGCGCGTGATCGCGGGTCTCGAACATCCGGACAGCGGGCGCATCCTGCTTGACAGCGATGACGCAACGCACAAGGACGTGCGCCAGCGCCATGTCGGTTTCGTATTCCAACATTATGCGCTCTTCCGGCATTTGACGGTATTCGACAACATCGCATTCGGGCTCCGGGTGAGGCCGCGTGCGGTACGACCGAGTGACAAGGAAATCCGCGCGAAGGTCAGCCGGCTTCTCGATCTCGTGCAACTCGGCTGGGTGGCAAACCGCTTCCCATCGCAGCTTTCGGGCGGACAGCGCCAACGCGTGGCGCTCGCCCGCGCGCTCGCAGTCGAGCCGCGCGTGCTGCTGCTCGACGAGCCCTTCGGAGCGCTCGATGCGAAGGTGCGCAAAGAATTGAGGCGTTGGCTCCGGGCGCTGCATGACGAACTCCACATCTCATCGATTTTTGTCACCCACGACCAGGAAGAAGCGCTCGAAGTGTCGGACCGGATCGTGCTGATCAACAAGGGGCGCGTCGAGCAGATCGGCACGCCGAAACAAGTCTACGAAGAACCGGCGACGGCCTTCGCGTTTGCCTTTATCGGGGCAGTTAACGAATTCCGTGGCCGCGTCGAGGGCGACTATCTGCGGATCGGCGACGAGCGCCTGCTCCACAACGCCACGCATCTTGCGAACGGCGACGAGGTCGTCGCATTCGTCCGTCCGCATGATACGGAAATCGTGCCTGTCTCGGCTTCCGGCGAGGGGATCACCGCGAGCGTCAAGCGAATTCTTGGCAACAGTGCTGTTGCGCGTGTAGAACTCGTCGCCAACGGTGACGCACGCGAAGGCCGCAAGGACTTTTTCGAAGTCGAGATCCCGGGCGCCGATGTGGCGACCCTAGGGCTATCGGCGGGGCAACGCGTAAAGCTTAGAAGCCGCCGTCTCCGCGTTTTCCCCGAACAGAATGGCACGCTGTGAATTTTCAGCAACTCCGCATCATTCGTGAAACGCTCCGGCGCAACTTCAATCTCACGGAAGTTGCTAACGCGCTCTATACGTCACAGTCCGGTGTTTCGAAGCACATCAAGGATCTCGAGGACGAGCTTGGTGTCGAGCTTTTCGTACGTCGCGGCAAGCGGCTTCTGGGATTGACGGAACCCGGCAAAGAGCTGGCCCAGATCGTCGATCGCATTCTGCTCGACACAGAAAATATCAAAAAGCTCGGTGAGCAGTTCGCCAATCGCGACCAAGGCACGCTTAACATTGCGACGACCCATACGCAGGCGCGCTATGCGCTTTTGCCGGTTGTCGCCGACTTTCGCGCAGAGTTTCCCAATGTGCATCTGGTGCTGCATCAAGGCAGCCCCAGCGAGATCGCGCGGATGCTGATTGAGGGAACGGCAGACATCGGAGTTGCGACGGAGGCGCTGCAAGATGTCTCTGAACTCGTGTCGTTTCCATACTACACGTGGCATCATGGTGTCGTCGTGCCGGCCGGTCACGAGCTCGAGGCTGCAACTCCGCTTACGCTTCGGGCGCTTTCCGAGTGGCCGATCATCACTTACAGCGAAGGTTTCACGGGCCGCTCCAAAATCGACAAGGCATTTGCGGAGGCAGGCATCGCCCCCGACATCGTTCTGTCGGCCCTGGATGCCGACGTCATCAAGGCTTACGTGGAGCTAGGTCTTGGCGTGGGTATTGTCGCGTCCATGGCTGTCGATGCGCAGCACGATCATCGGTTACGACTTATCGGTGCGCAGCATCTCTTCGACCCGAATATTTCGCGCATTGCAGTGCGAAGGGCGACCTACTTGCGGAGGTTTGCTTATCGGTTTGTAGAGCTGTGCTCGGCAGACCTGCCAGAGAACACCGTAAGGGCGAGCGTCGAAGAAGCCGTCCGGCAAATTTAGATTCATCCAGTGTGTGCTGGAATCTGATGTTAATCGAGCGCTGAGCCCGCTTTTCCAAGTTTCAAACACAAGAACAGGAGCATATGATTAGAAGCGGCACTGCTTGAACATACAGGAATGGAGAGCCACGATGTTCAAATCAGTGCTTACTGCAATGTTCCTAGCTTCTTTTGTGCTGCTAGCCGGAGTGGCCTCGCGCGCCCAGGACATGACCGGCCTCGACGTCACGTCGGATGCCTTTACGAAGTCTCAGATGAGCCGCTCCGACATCGAGTCCGCAATCTCTAACCTGCCAGCCGGAGCAATCCTCGATCTCAGCGGAAAGAGTTCTCAATGGCCTGGACCTTTCGGGACTAGACCTTCATCGAGTTCAAACTTCAGTCGGCCCGGATCAATAACGTCAATTTCAAAGGTGCAAACCTTGAGGGAGTGGTCCTCGATCAGGCATGGGCGCTGAAATCGGACCTGTCTGGCGCCAACCTCAAAAATTCGAGTCTCTTCGCGACGCAGTTCGGCGGCGGAAAGCTCGACGGTGCCAATTTTTCCAACGCCCATGTCGCCGCCGACTTCAGCGATGCGAGCGTGAAGAATGCCACCTTCGACGGCGCTGATTTGTCGGCGGACGAGAAAAACCAATCAATGGGATTGATGCGCGGCGCATTCAAAGGCGCGAAGCTCGACGGTTCGTCCTTCAAGGGCGCGAACTTGGCGCGCGTCATGATGGAGTTTGCGTCGCTTCGTGGCGCCGATCTCAGCAACGCCAACCTTCGCGGCGGTGAATTCGCCGCCGCCGATTTTACCGACGCCAATGTTGCGGGAACAAACTTCGACGGAGCTGATCTCAATTCCGCGCGGATCGGCAAATTGAAGAATGCCGATGCCGCGATAAACTTCGACAAGGCTAAGAACCATGACAAAGCCCTGTTGGATTGAAAGCCGGTAGAGGACTGCAGGGTTGTCGCCGGATGAAGCCGCGTCGTCGTTTTTACGGAAAAGCCTGGTAGATCCAGGTCTCGCTCAGGGCCTCATTGTCCTTCTGCAGGAAGGCGCGGAGGTCGGCCGGCTGGCCGTCCAGATCCGATAGGTCGAACATCATGCGCCAGCGGTTGGTGCCCACCACGGGGAAGGCCTCCACGCCGCTAATCTTGCCGCAGCTAGTGGCGACCGATGTGTGCGTGCCGCCGTAGCGGGTCAAACTTTCCAGCGCCTTGCCCTCGACGTCGATCATGAACTTGCGGGCGCCGGGCTTTGTGTGTCGCAGATCGAGATCGCGTCCGCCCAGGCCGCCAAGGCCGATGCGGGTCGAAACGATGCGGCCGATGTCGCCGTGGGTGGGTGAACCGAGCCCCCAGTGCAGACGATAGTGCGCATTGATCACTGATCCGGCGACAACCGATTGGTGCGGGGTCCAGAAGGCGACCATGTTGTCCTCGGTCTCGCCGACGGTCGGAAGCTGTACCAAGTTCACCGCACCTTTGCCCCAGCCCGACATTGGCTCGACCCAGATGCTCGGCCGTCTGTCGTAGAACAGGCTGTCGTCCTGATAGTTTTCGAAGTTTCGGTCGCGCTGGATCATGCCGAAGCCTTTGGGGTTATCGTCGGCGAAGCTATTGGTGACGATACGCGGCGGGTTCGTGAGCGGCCGCCAGATGCGCTCGCCGGCACCGGTCCACATCGCCAGGCCATCGCAATCGTGCACCTCAGGCCGCCAGTCCCCGCGGAAGTGCGCTGAGTTCTCGCCGTACCAGAACATGCCTGTCAGGGGGGCGATGCCGAGGGTTTCGACCGGAGCCCTGAAGTAAAGTTCGCACTCGATGTCCTGCACGGCACCGCCCTTTCCGCCATCGATGCGGCGACTGTCCATGCGGTAAGCGCCCGTCACGCTATGGCTCTCCAGAAGCGCGTAGATGTTCATCCCGCCATCTTTCTGCTCCAGCCAAAAAGCCGTGAAGCGCGGAAATTCCTCCGGGTGCCCGGTATTGATCGCGAGGCCGCGCGCGGAGGCGCCGTATTGATCATTGGGGTCAGACGCGCGGAAGTAAGACGCGCCCAGATAAGCCAGCCAATCGCTTTGCCCACCCCGGCTCATCAGGCGGAAGCCGGCGAAGCCCGCAGATTTCAATGTCCGCAGCGGATGGTCGGGCGGCATGTTGAACAGGTCGGGCGTATAGATTACGTGGCGCGCGTTGCCGCCCTCAAGCACATAGATCGCCACCGGCTCGGCGTAGAAGCGACCCTGAGGAAACAGGCGCACCGTCTCGGCGCCGGGAACTCCATGCCACAGCTCCATCTCCGGCTTGTAGACAGCTTGCGCGAAGGTATCGAAGGTCATGTCCCGCAACGGGTCGGAGGCGGACGCCTGAGGCGGCGGCGTGTAAGCGGTTTGCGCCAGCGCCTTTACCCGTCGTTTGAGATCTTCGAAGGAAAACGGCTCCGCGTTTCCAAGGGGCATTGGTCCCACGGATCCAGCAGCTAGGGCTGAGGATGTCCATCCAGTGACAGATGCCGCCAGAGTTCCGGCCAAGACTTGTCGGCGGTCGGGTGTGAAAGGCATAGCGTCCGGTGTGAGAAGTTGATCGGGGTAGGATTTGGTCTACGGCGTTGCGGCGGCGGTTTTATCAAAGCCTCGGAGCTGATGCAGCCGAGCTGTGACACTTCGCCAAACTTATTGCTGACTTTAGAGCACAACGACAAGTCACATCCGAATACCGGAACCCTTCATCGGGCAAAGCCCTTGGCACAGTCGCAAAGCTGGACGTTGCGTTGTCGGTGAAGGCGGCGCTGCAGACGAACGGTCTGCAGACGATCCTGATTTTCGAGGACGGTACCGGCCGGCAGGTCGATTTCGGCCTGCGGGGCGAGGATTACGAGATCGCCGCGAGGCTGGCGAGCAGAGCCGATGATGGCGGGCAGGCCAAACGTTCGGGTCGACCAAAGCTCGGCGTTGTCGCACGCGAGGTGGCGCTTCTCCCGCGGCATTGGGAGTGGCTCGCCGATCAACCCGGCGGCGCGTCGGTGACTTTGCGAAAGCTGGTCGACGCTGCGCGCAAGGAGGAGGGGCCGGAGGCCATCGTCAGGCAGGCGAAGCAGGTAGCCGACCGTTTTATGTCGGCGATGCTCGGCAATCAGCCGGGGTACGAAGAAGCCTCGCGTGCCCTTTATGGAGCCGATCGCCGCCGCTTCATGACTTTGACGGAGGCGTGGCCTGCCGATCTTCGCGACCACGCGCGGCGCCTTGCGGCGACCGCTTTTTCGGACGACGCGTGAGCGCGCCGGATACAGGAAATTCGAGACAAGCAAATGCAAACAACAGCCCACGAGCTGCGGCGCGCCGGCGTCGCCATCGCGCGAACAAAAGAGGGCTTTGAGCTGCCCGTCATCGATGTCACGCACCCGCGGTTCGTGGTGGCCGACGATCCCGAAAGCATCCGGGTCTTGCGCGATGCGGCATTGCTGAGCGAGCGCCAGCGTCGGCGCGTCCCGAAGTTCCTCATGCGCTGGATGCTGATGTCTGCCGCAAGGAAGTCGCGGCTGGTACGGGCGATGTCCAGCCCTGACGCAACATTCCTCGACAGCGTCAGCACCTATGTGATGAAGCTCGGCGCCGACAATCTCCTGCCGCCCTATGACAACGCGGTCGACCAGAAGTTCTCAACCTCGGCGCATGTGACGCTGATGCGGCTGCGCATGCAGCAGATGGCGAAGCTGATTGCGGCCAGTGCGGTCCGCGAGTTGTCGATTGCGCAACAGCGCCCATTGCATCTGGTCGACATCGGCGGAGGCCCCGCGATGGACGCCATCAATGCACTGATCCTGCTGGCGCAGTCATCGCGCGAGCTGCTCAAGCGACCGATCGTCATTCATGTGCTCGATCTCGACGATACCGGCGCATTTTTCGGGCAAGCCGCATGGGCCGAGCTGAAGCGCGCAGGGGACAGCTTCATGGCTTCAATATTGAGTTCCGGCATCACGACTACGATTGGCGTGCGACGGCTTTGATGGATGAGCTCATGCAGGATCTGATTTCGCTGGACGCAGTCATAATCGCCGCGTCGGAGGGCGGCCTGTTCGAATACGGGAGCGACGTAAACATCATCGCGAACCTTGTCGCGCTCCGGACCGGTGGCAGGGGCGCCAGTTGTGTGGTCGGTTCCGCCACACGCGCCGATGAGCTGAGGCGCAGAATGATCGCCGAGAGCCGCTTTAAGCTCTTTCCCAGAGGCATCGAAGGTTTCGCGCCTTTGGCGGCGCAGGCTGGCTTCAAGATCACGGAAACACGCACTGTCGTGTGGAGCGATCAGGTCGCGTTGCTACCCGAGCCTTTGTAGAGGGTCTTCATCGAAGTGGCGATGATGGTTGAGCGGACGTGCTAGTGATGCCGTCTATGGCGCGCTCGTTCAGCGCAAACGCTCCCGCATTGCGGCTTGTTTGGCTCGATTTCCGCAAACAGCCATGCTGCACCATCTGCGTCGATGACTTTTTGTTCTGTCGACGAACATCAAAGTGCAGCTATGTCCCTCGCAGGCCTTTATGTGCGTAAAATCTTCCTCGCAGATCACGTTGGCCATCTCTTGCGCGATGGGAAGAAGCAAGCTTTCAGGTGATCGCCACCGGCGCTCTAGTTGCCAAACGAGCCCAATATTTTCAGAGGGACGATCAGAGGGCTTTGAGCGATCACGTGCTGCAATCTGTCCGAATACTTCATCGCGGGCGAGCACGCGGTTCAGCGGTCCTAGGTGCTGCAAAGCAGAGGCCCTAAGAGGCTTGCCTTTGTGCCTTTTCACAAAGCCCCGAAACCATTCTCTAAGCGACCTGGCCTGTGCCGCGACGGTATCGAGCTCACCCGGCAAAGCGGTCTGCCTGAAACGGTTGATCACCTCCAACGGCGCCAAGTTCGATTCCTTTAGCCACGCTAACAAATCCCCACCGGAGCCTAGCCATTCCACGGGGGTGTCGACAGGAGTCGCGATCGAGTTCAGGAAATCAATTCCCTTGGCATCAGCGATAAAGATCGGTGAGGGACGAAGATTGCTCATTCTTCTGAGATCTCAACAAGAACCCGTTCCACAACATAACCATTAAAATGTGATTTGACAAGTTACGGTCGTGGAATGCACCCGACCTTATCGCAGTTTCCCGGTGCCAATGGATGAGGATGATCCCAAAGCAACAGCGGCTCAGATGTTAGGGCAAATATTGAGTGTGCCCGGGAATGCTGCGGCCTAGCAGTCGAGCGATAAAATTGAGGCTGCGATATTCGAAAGGCTGGTCGTACAATACCCCCTACTTTCACAGCAAGAACTTCGTGACCTTATTGAAGACGAGGTCAAAAACTGGAAAACAAGTCTAAAAAAGCGGACGAGAAGTGAGGGGATTACCGCTTCCACAATCCTTCTAATGATAATTCTGGAGCCGCTGCTTGGCTTTTTCCCGGTCGAGCCAAGCCTGGAGTTGCAAATCATGTGCTGAGTGACATAGCCAAGGAGCACTCACCATGATGACCAACGAAAGCGCACTTGCCGCAGCCCATCTGTACGCAAAGCGCGAGGAACTTCTCAATCACGTTCTGGGAATTGTACGCGGCGACGGCGTGATTCTCGTCGCGCCCGTAGAGGGGGGCCCTATCAAAGTTGTCGAGCGGCGAGAAGTCAAATGTCGGATCAGCTCCGAGCGCCGCCAGCTCGGCATTGACGCTTCGATCTCGGCTCGGTAGTCCTCGATCAGTAAGGCGGCAAACTCGGCGTTGATGCGCAACCAGTCATCTCGGATGATGTACCTAATTCTATTATGGGTGCGCGTGTTCGAATACCTGACGCATCGCCAGGCACGAAGCGCGGCGGAGGAGACTGAACGCAGGCGCGAGCACTTAGCGCGATAGCAGAGGCGGGCAAGTACAAACGCCGTTACTTTACACCTCATGTAACTTTTTGTTACATGAGGAATGAGCCGGATACTTCCACCCTTGAACGCGCTGAAGGCGTTCGAAGCCGCCGCGCGCCACGAAAGCCTGACGCTCGCCGCCGCGGAGCTGAACGTCGCTCACGCCGCGGTCAGCCGGCATATCCGCACGCTTGAGTCATCGCTCCGCGTGGCGCTTTTTGAACGCACCGGCCGCGGCGTCCGCCTGACCGACAATGGCCGCGAGCTGGCAAGATCGCTAACCGAAGCCTTCGATCTCATCGCCAATGCGACGACCCGCTATGCGCGCTCGCCGCGCCGCCGCCAGCGACTAAAAATTACCTCCGACGTCGCATTCGCGACCCATTGGCTCGTCTCTCGGCTCGGCCGCTTCACCTCGGAGCATCCCGGCATTGAGCTCGTCCTCGAACCCACCCCGAGATTAGTCGATTTTTCCAAGGAGGACTTTGACCTCGGCATCCGGTGCGGCGCCGGAGCTTGGCGCAATATCGAGGCCGAGAAAATCGCTGACGCCGGTCTCTCCGTCGTGTGCAGCCCTCACCTGCTGAAAACGAAGCGGATTCGATTCCCCGCCGATCTTCCGGGCGATGCCTTGATGCGCGAGCAGGACCGGGCTCTCTGGCCGGCGTGGCTCGAAGCCGCGGGCGCGGGTGCCATTGCGCCCTCGGGCCCATCCCTCCTCGTCGACCTGACGACGACGGCCGCCGAGGCCGGACAGGGTTTTGCGTTGGCCGATCGCATCGTCGCCGCCGATGCGCTGCTCACCGGACGCCTCGTTGCGCCCTTCGAGGTCACGATCGAGCCCTACGCCTACTATCTTGTGCACCGCCAGGGCGGGCCCATGTCGAAGGCGGCCTGCGACTTCCGAGCGTGGATCAAAGGAGAAATCGCCCGCACGCTCGCGACGCTCCGCCACAAGCTCGATGGCATCGCTAACAGTTAGGAGCTGAACGACGGGGTGTCCGCGGAACCTGAAACCACAGTGCGGACAGACAGCGTCGAGACTTCGACCTATCGGTCAGGCCAGAGCCGCGACTGGATCAAGGTCAAGACGGCCGCCTGGCGCGAGGCAAACCGCGACCGACACGGGATGTTCGAGAAGAAGCGGGCTCAGACTCAGCCTTCGTCACAGGACCTTCACAATCGCGGTGGCGCGTGAGAGGGCCACGGTGATTTCGCGGATGGTGGTATCTCTATCGGCCCGCGTTGAGAACCGCAGAGTGAGACACAACTTTCCTTGGTCATTCCCAGATAGCTACGCTAGTCGCGTCCGCAGGTAAGATTTCGCTGCTTGGCATGTTCCCTTCCCTGCCGCATCTGCCGAGTGGTTTGCGGTAAAGCGAACAGCCGGTAGGACGCCAAGCGCAACAAGCTCGGATTCAGGCTTCGCAACTGAATTGCTTCCGCGCATGTTCAGCCATTCTGATCGAACGCCATCTCTGCGGATAGGTCTGGATGTCCCGGCTGCCGCAAGCTGCGACCGACGCCATCATCCCCGCCCTCCTTCTCGACATAATCGGAGACCCCGCGACCAATCCGAAGGGGTGGCCTTTCCGCGTGCTTTCCCATGTCGCTGACATTGGCTCTGGCCTCACCAAGGGTCGCAAATTGAACGGACAGGAGACGATTGCGACACCATACTTGCGCGTTGCGAACGTCCAAGACGGCTATCTTGACTTGGCAGAGATCAAGACGATCGAGGCTACGGCTGCCGATCTTGAAAAGTGCGCGTTTCGAGCCGGCGACCTCCTTCTGACCGAAGGCGGTGACGCCGACAAACTCGGTCGCTGCGCGATCTGGCGCGACGTAGTTGATGGGTGTCTACACCAAAATCATATCTTTCGAGTCCGAGTCGGCCCTCATTTATTGCCTGACTACACGCGGCCTTCATTCAAAGCGACGCGGGAAAGTCATACTTCTTGCGGGTCGCGAAACGAACGACGGGGATTGCTTCAATTAACAAGACGCAACTAGGCGCGCTGCCGGTCTTGATACCGGCGCGTTCATTACAGGCAGCTTTCGGCAAACACGTCCACCGCATCGAATTACTCGCCCGCCATCTCGACGCCGCCGCCGCTAAGGCCGAAGCCATGGCCGCCGCACTGGCGACTGAAATGTTCGACGAATCAGCACTCCGTCAAAGTCGGTGTGACCCACCGAGGTAAGAGAATTGATGGGTTCAGATGGGTGGCGTTTGAGGTGCGTTTAATCAGAGGATTCTTCGATCTCGCGGCGGATTTCATCCAGACGCGAGATGGAGTCAAGGCCGACTTACAACGTAAGTGCACGCGCCAAGATGGTGTCGCCGAGATCGAAGCAATGGTGGTGGGTGTGAGGCGTTTTTCGTTGCATGAGGTCAAGAGCGACTTCACGCAGCGCATGCACCACGGGTGCCTTTACAAGCAATGCAGGCACCTCCTGGCGGGACTACTTTTTATGTCTTCTGCGTCACCATCGCGACGATGCTTTTAGGATTGAATGGCTGCCCACGCTCGTTGAGATGACCAGCCTCGGCGAGGGCGGCTGCGATCTTGCGTAGGCTCATGCGCTTGCCGGTCTTGGGGCTTGCCCGGTGGAGGCGTTTCGCCAAGGCGACGGCCTCGGGTCGCAGCTCCCCATGCGGCTTGCGCCCTTCGCACTTTCCCTTCTCTTGGCGGACGCGCTCGCGGGCGTGGCGCAGCTTGGAGACCAGACGGGCCTTCTCGTACTCTGCAAACGCACCGGCGATCTGGCGCATCATCTTCCGCGTCGGGTCGTCGCTTGCGGTCAAGTCATCCCCCGAAGCCGTCAGCAGCCGCACCCCTCGGCTGATCAGAAGGGTGGATGCCCAGCTCCTGGGCCATCAGCTCGCGAGCGAAGCGACTGGCATCCTCAACGATGACGGTACGCACGCCGTTGCCCTCGATCCGATCCAGAAGGGCCGCGAACCCCGCGCGTGTCTCGATAGGGTCGGCACCGGAGACCGCCGCATCATAGAACTCATCGACGATCTCGAAGCCGGCGCGCTTGGCGAAGCCCTGGATGGCGTGGCGCTGGCGTTTCTCGCTGTCCTTGTCCGTGCCGACGTTGTTGCTGCTCTCGTGAGCATAATGCTCTGGCCGCCGCAGTCAGAGCACATTGCAGTGTTCACGTCGGGGAAAGAGCCACAGGGGAAAACAGACGTGCGAACGTTATCATTTCTGTTCCTCGTCGCCGGTGCGCTCGTGGCGACGGTAGCTGCCGCACAAGCGCAAATACTAGAGAAAGACGGAAGCGTCCAGATCGCCGGACATCTGATGCGGTGTTCCGAAACTCCCGTCGTTCTTGACTTGAATCTTCCCACGGAGGGTATGTTCATTCCAGGGGAAGCGATCTATCTCAACCCTCAACTGATGCAGCATCATCCAGGAAGCGTTCGCATGTTCGTGTTCAAGCACGAATGCGCACATAAGCTGGTTGGAGGTAACGAACTGGCCGCCGACTGTTCCGCCGCGCAAGCTGGCGCGCGCGAGCACTGGCTAGCTCAAGACGGCGTAAACGACGTTTGCCAGTCTTTGGCAGGGGAGCCTGCAAGTGCTGATCATCCTGACGGCAGGACGCGTTGTGCCAACATTCGACGCTGCTTCATCTCCGCTCAAATCTCCACTCGCACGGCCAAGAAAAATCCGGGTAGCCAGCCTTTCGACAGCGGCCTACTAAAGCCTTCCATACTGACGGCGTGGCGAGCGCCTTGAGGCGGGCCTTGCCTCCTCAGCCTCGCCTTCCTGATAGGCGCCATGTCCCGCGTTGAGAATCAGGATGGGGGCGATGGCGACGGCTTCGTATGGAACCGTCTTGGCTCCTTCGTATGCTCACGAGAGCAGTAATTTTTCGCAGTCGCCTGTTCCAGAGTTGGCAGATTGAACTCGGACAGTTCGCCCGGGGAGCCGCTCAATTCGCGTCTTATCACTTGCCGCTGTCAGCGCATGGCCTGTGGCTGGCACTCGCGACTCCGCACGCCAATCGACAACAAATCGGAACAGTAGGTTGGTCGCTGCTTACGGACGTGGGCGTAATGAAAGCCAGGCCGGACGCGGGCGTTCTCCCGTGGCTGACGGGCTGCCTTACGGGTCGATCATCGCTTTGATGCTCTTTGGGTTGTACGGCTGACCGCGCTCGTTGACGAAACCGAGCTTCTTGAGCTGGGCGCTGATCTTGCGGTAGCTGAGCCGATCGCCGCCCTTCGGGCTGGCCCTGCGGAGCTTCTTGGCCAAGCGCGACGATCTCGGGATGCAGCTCGGCGTGCGGCTTCCGCCCTTCACACTTCCCCAATTCTTGGCGGACGCGCTCGCGGGCGTGGCGCAGCTTGTGAACCAGCCTTGCTTTCTCGTACTCGGCGAAGGTACCGGCGATCTGGCGCATCATCTTCCGCGTCGGGTCGTCGCTTGCGGTCAAGTCATCGCCCGAAGCCGTCAGCAGCCGCACCCCTCGGCTGATCAGAAGGGTGGATGCCCAGCTCCTGGGCCATCAGCTCGCGCGCGAAGCGACTGGCATCCTCAACGATGACGGTACGCACGCCGTTGCCCTCGATCCGATCCAGAAGGGCCGCGAAGCCCGCCCGTGTCCGATAGGGTCGGCACCGGAGACCGCCGCATCATAGAACTCATCGACGATCTCGAAGCAGCGCGCTTGGCGAAGCCCTGAATGGCGTGGCGCTGGCGTTCTCGCTGTCCTTGTCCGTGCCGATGTTTGGTTCTCGCCACGACTTTCCCCCGTGATTAGTGGCTTCAAAGAGAACACGAAGCGGATGTCGAGCGTCGTCGCGTAGTCGAGGCCCTGCTGTGTCCGTCGCCGACGCTGGGGGAATTGTCCTTGGCCTCGATCAGCGCCAGATTGTTGCCGTTGGTGCGTGGATCGACGTGCAAGCAGTCAGAATTGGAGAGAGTATTGGGGCTGGCGTACCGGCCGCCTCTCACCGCCCGTTGAGAGCGCGGGATGTTTAGTGCGATGCGACCGTCAACGCGTCAACCGCCGTCGATGCGAATACGTTTTTTCCGCAGCTGTCGTCCCGAACAACATGCGAAAAAGACATCAGTTTGAACCTTCCGCCTTCGGCATCTCTATCTCACTATTAGGTTCACCCTCACCGCCCGTTGAGGCGCGGATGTTTAGTGCGATGCGACCGTCAACGCGTCAACCGCCGTCGATGCGAATACGTTTTTTCCGCAGCTGTCGTCCCGAACAACATGCGAAAAAGACATCAGTTTGAACCTTCCGCCTTCGGCACGAGACCGATCAGCTGCCAGTCCATGTCCCTGAACCCCATTTGTACTATTAGGTCAGGCTCGGAGCTTGAGGCGTCCTTGGCGATGCCGATCTCGAAGCTGGTAGGGCTAGTGAAAGCAAAACGCTTGATATTGGAGAGGCGCAACGCCGAAGGCTTGACGCTCCCGGCGGTGCCCGCTTCATCGGTTGCTGCACCGATCTCCCCGATCTCTTTGATATCCTTGAGGACCTGCGAGATGTCGCCGCGCCATGCGTAGAGCGTAGCAATGCCCTGTGGCGTCACGATCTTGTTAAGGACGGTCTCCAGGAGTTGCGGACGGGGCTGCCCAGCAGAATCACCCGTTGTTCGGTCGAGCCTCCTGTCGACCAGGGCTCTAATGGCGGGCTTGAGGGATTCGCGCACGCTCGGGAAATCGATCTTGCGCTCTAGCGTGGTCGCATCGTTTTTTACGAGCGCGTCATAAATTTGGTAGATGGACCACGCTGGCCAGGCGACATAAAAAACAAGGAGAAGACCGAGCAGCAGGAAAAGGAGCTCGCGTATGGAAGCCGCCAGTTCGATCTAATGTGCCTGCCTCAGGCCATCGGTGCTCCCCCAACATCGAACATCCGTTTGCTTAAAGCAATATTGAATACGTATCCGCCAAACAAATCCGTCGCTGTTACCAGCAGGAGAAGTAACGCGGTCGACCACCGCTCTGGCGTACTCAACAGATTTGAGCGTCCAAAAATCACGACGACCACGATCAATAGTGGAAGCAATGACGCCATCCCATCCATTACGCCGATGAACCGGCCTCTAGACGCGCGCATCGCGAAAGGAATCGAGACGAGTTGGAAGGCAAGATAGATAGCGGTCATCCAGGCTATTTGAAAGCCTAGCTGGTTCGGGACAAACAACCCAAAAAAGCCTTCCCACCCGAAGAAGAAGAACAGCACTTCCCAGACCGCAAGCGCCACGGCCAAGGCTATGCTGAACCCACTCACTGATAGATTGAATCTCTGCATTGTGGTCGTCTCTCGGTTATGCCCATTCGCGGGACTGCCAATGACCTCGTCGGCTTATTATGCTTCGTCGTGACGAACACGAGCCAACCGCCCGAGCGCGTTGGCGCTCTCACTGCAATGCAACAAAGCCCTTCACAATGAAGTCCCCCAATCGGGGACGAAATTTCATAGTGATCGAAACGCTGACAAGCGCAAGGGCTTATGGCCGTCAAAGTTCTCTGGCGGGCTGAAAGCGGTCGCGGGGAAGTATTGCCAGTCCTAAACCACCGCGCCAAGCTGGATTGAGTCTTCAATCTCATCCGCTCTTTTGAGCTTTCGGATCAAGAAGCTCTCCGTTTGTCACACGGACCGGAGGCCCCTCACATGCTCGACTTAGTCTTTGGCATTGCTTGATCATCCGCCAAGTGCAATTGCCAAGGCGACGAGCGCGGCCCCGAGGAAATACATCGCCGCGCCACCGACGACGCGTCTACCGTTTATGTACGGTGCCCATATCCACCCGGCCACGAAGAGCATCAAAAGAAGAATGACGTTGGACACGCGGAGAGCTGTGCGCGGATCCGTGATGAAGAGAAAGGGGCCGATTGCCGAGAGCGTTGTCAGGAAGACAAGGCAAAACACGGCAAGCGCGCCCAAAAGATCCTTTTTATGTATCCGGACCGCTTGCGGCGCGGCGCGCAGTGCGATCTTCCGGATCGATCGATAGAGAGTTCCGCGTTCTTCCGACGTCGTGATTCCCTCAAGCTCTGGGTCGAGGTCCCGTCCGATCACCGATAGCGCCGCCGCTTCGTCCGTAGCATCCCTGACCGCCGCGACAAACCGGGCTCGACGACCCCGTTCCGTTAGGCCGTTCATCACAAACATGACGCCGTCGATTAATCCCCACGCCACGTTGCACCCGAGGGCAGCGATAAGCAATTTCTGCGCGCCTGACGGGTCATCCGAGACGAGCTGGCTGCCGACGAGCGTGAAGGTTAGAACCATGATCAGGCCGCAGACCACCACAATGAACCGGTTTGCAGGATCGAGATGGGTTGCGATGAACGACGGCATTTTCTCTTTTACCATGAGGTAATCTCCCGGGCACCGTGGAGGAAATGCGTATGGTCATTCCTTTGAGCCGAGCCGTGGGACCTATGAGGGTGATGCGAAGCCGGCGATAAAAACGAACCGTCAACTGATTGAAAGACAGCTCCCCTCTGTTTTGCCAGGCAAAAGATTCAGCATGCAATTTATTACGAGAAAAACGATCAGAAGCTTAGCCTATCAGGAGTTACGGTTTCGCCGGTAACTGAGTTGGGTCGACGTTATGCCCGCGCTCAATAGAATAAAGATCGCTTACGCCTTGCCGGATTGGGCCAGCGGCTACAGCCGGGCACAAGTATTGACCGATCTCGTGGCGGGACTATCGCTCGCAGCCTTCGTCGTACCTGAGTCTCTGGCCTACGCATCCTTAGCTGGCTTGGCCCCGGTTGCAGGATTGTATTGTTATCTTGCGGCTGGGTTCGTCTATCCACTTTTCGGCACGAGCAAGCAGCTAGCCGTCGGTCCCACATCTGCGATTGCCGTGGTCGTAGCAGCCGGCCTTGCGATTGCCGCAGCTGGCGACCAGGCACGTCATGCGGCGTTGGCTGCTGCGACTGCGATCTCGTTAGGCCTCATATGCTTTGCTGCACGCATGCTCCGCGTGGCGCAAATTTCCAACTTCATTTCAGACACCATTCTCCTTGGATTTAAAACCGGGACGGCGCTTTACATTGTGTCCACACAGTTGCCTAAGCTGTTTGGGCTTCACGGAGGACACGGAAACTTCTTCCAACGGATTGCCTACCTCTGGCGTGAACTTCCACAAGCCCACTGGCCATCCGTCGCTTTAGGTGTTTTCACTCTCGCTCTGTTTTTGATCTTGGAAAGGCTATTTCCAAAGCGGCCGACGACAATTTTTGTCGTCGGCTTGAGTATAGCGATAAGTTCATTTTTTGGCCTGGCACAATACGGCATCGAAGTTGTCGGTCGGCTCCCCCAAGGATCACCGCATGTAAGCCTGCCGGTTGTCGACATTGCAGATTTGGATGTCGTCATCTCGGTTGCGTTTGCCTGTTTCTTTCTGGCTTTTGTTGAAACAAGCACGGTGGCACGTACCTTTGCTGAGAAACATCACTACGAGGTCGACACGGAGCGTGAACTCGTCGCGCTTGGCATGTCGAACGTGGCAGCGGGATTGGCGCAGGGGTTTCCTGTGGCTGGTGGAATGTCTCAGTCGGCCGTCAATGACATGGGAGGGGCGACGTCGCCCGTCGCACTCCTGTTCAATTCAATCATCATCGCCCTGGTTCTTCTCTTCTTCACCGGTCTGTTCGCGAATCTACCCGAGCCGGTCCTTGTCGCAATCGTGCTTATGGCAGCGAAGCATCTCGTGCAATTCGAGAGCATTCGCGGATTACGCCATATTTCTCCAGCTGAATATTGGGTCGCGCTCGTCGCACTTGTCGGCGTGCTTACCTTTGGCGTGCTCAATGGAGTGTTGATCGCAGCAGCAACCTCAATGGCGCTCTTGATCGCGAGAGCGTCGCGGCCGGACATCGCCATATTAGGCTTTGATTTCAGACTCGGGAGAGTACGTCAGTCTGGCCAACCGCCCGAGTGCGCAAGAAGTGCCACATGTTCTCGTAATGCGTGTCGCTCAGTCGTGGGTCTACTTCAATGCGGAAAACATACGCAAAGGCATTCTGGAGATCGTAGACCGAACCTTGCCTCTACCGAAGCTCGTCGTCATAGATTTTTCACCCGTGACCGGGCTCGATATAACAACGTCAAAGGTCCTCCATAACCTCGCCGTTTCGCTGCGAGCCAAGGGCATTATGCTCGACATCGCGCTGCTCCGTGATGAAGTGGCGGCGGCGTTCAAACTCATGAAGCCGAGCGGTGACGACTTGGACATTAGTCCGCATCGATCGATTAACGATTGCATTTCGCGCCACGGCCTAGGAGGGGTGCAAACTTGAATAGGAATAATCCGTTCGAATAAATTCCCATTGTTGAAACAACCGATCAGTCGCTAACATGCGACCCCCAGCGTTGGTATTTTTCTTATCGAAACGGAGGCCAGAATGAATTGGATGCTTTTTGTCGTAATACTCAGCGGGTCCCCGTCCGAAAAGGTCATAAACTCGACGACTGTGCCAATGGCGACCGAGCAGCTCTGCAATGCTGCAAAAGCCAAACTGATAGATGCTTATCAAGAATTGAAAACACCGTACTTTTCGATAGTAATCCGATGCCTGCAAACCCGCTAAGGGCGAGTTCCAATTCATTCATTTGCTGAGCGAACAGAATATTTTCGACCGCCTGGTGGATGAGCGCACTTTCGACGGACACCCACAATTTGCCCTACAGCTGCATTTGCTTTACCTGAGGTGAGATAGAAAGCTCCGCATCCGTCGCATTAACAACCTGAGCGACCGAAACTTCGGGCGCCGTCTCGACCAGCATGGCGCGTCCCTCGGGGAAAGCTATCACGGCCAATTCCGTCACCACCAAATCAACGTGGCGTGCCGACGTAAGGGGCAGCGTACACTGCTTTACGATCTTTGATTTGCCCTTCGCACTGTGTTGCATCGCGACGACGACCCGTTTCGCGCCGGTAACCAGATCCATCGCTCCGCCCATTCCTGGCACCATTTTTTGGGGAATCATCCAGTTGGCCAACAGTCCCTGCTGATCGACCTGCAGGCCGCCGAGCACTGTCATGTCGACGTGACCACCGCGAATGAGGCCAAAAGAGATGGCGCTGTCAAAGGTCGACGCTCCCGGGAGTGCCGTTACGGGTTTACCGCCCGCGTCCGTCAATGTGGGATGGGCCATTCCCTCCTCCGGAAGCGGACCGGTTCCGATCAGACCATTCTCCGATTGGAAGAACACGTGGATGTCGGCCGGCACGTAGTTGGCGACAAGCGTGGGTATGCCGATCCCAAGATTGACGAGCATGCCGGAGCGCAGTTCCTGGGCGATGCGTTTGGCTATGATCGTCTGAGCATCCATATTGTCACCCGTTCGCGACGAGGTAGTCGACAAGAGGTGCTGGCGTGATCACGTGATCTGGGGCGATTACCCCGACTGGGACGATGTTCTCGGCAACGACAATGACGGTCGCACCTGCCATAGCCATAACCGGATTGAAGTTGCGCGCGGTAAGTGCGTACGCGAGATTGCCGAGATGG
>CAWHZB010000008.1:0-492261 GCA_963833715.1 uncultured Alphaproteobacteria bacterium | reverse complement strand
TTGGTGCAGTTTGCCAAGCTTCAAGCGATCCTACGCAGAAGCCGCTCTCAGGCTGGCGACCGGCTCATCAAGATGTTGCAGGGAGATGTTGAGCTCTATCCGCAAATCGTCGAGCGCGAGTCCTCTGCGTTGCAGGCCATGGCGAAGCGATCGCACACCAATCTAGCAATCTTCTCAAATAAGTTGGCCCTCGAAGGCCGCTATCTATTTTATGACGCAGAGAGCGATACGCTGCAGAGGCATATTTTTGCGATCGGGCAGAAGGAAGATGGGCCTTTCATCGCGCTCGCACCGCTATCCCGGCCCGATGTATTAAGGGAGGCTTTGGAGACGGCGGTGAGGGCCGCCTCGCAACCTGCTTCATCAATCGTCTTGTTCGTTAATTCCCACGGCACGATCGAAACGGCATTGATGCCGCGCATCAACGTCGATCTCTCTATCGCAACCGAAGACGAGGTTCTGCAAAGGGTTCGATCTGGATCCGCGGGCGAGCCGCCTCGCTGGGCGATGCCGCATGGTACGAGCAAGATCGAGTTTTGGAGCATACTCGGTCAGATCAGCGGGGGTCAGAATGTGCGCTTTCCTCTAGTCGTACGCCTTGCGTGCCAGAGTGGGCTTTCGAGTCGAGCCGAACTGGCGGCGATCCCGCCGAGCGTCGAACGCTTTGCCCACACGGGCCTCTCCAGCCCGTCCACCGGTGATATCGACTTGGCGGCTGCATTCTCCAAGACCAAAGGGACCGACTGGCTTGCCCGCATGCCGGCCGCCCTCAGAGACGCCGGGTTCAATGTCGACACGCCGCAATCGCTCAGTCTGTGGCTGATACCAATCGCGCTCAGGCAGTTTCCGATTATCGTCTATTTTCTTCCACTGTTTGGGTGGTTCGTCTGGATCGCAATCAGATGGATGAGAGCCTCGGTTCGCATCACCGGATCGCGAGTTCACGCCTGATTGAATTACATCGTGGGCAATAGATGGTCGTCAGCCCGAGCGCTTTGCTCGTCTTCGCTAGCTTGTCGGGGGTGATCACTTTTGTTTGGTCAACTCGTTCCACTTTTCGCCCAGCTGCTTCTTCAAGTCGTCAACCTTCTTGGATGCCTCGTCTGTTTTCGCTGTGAATGCCGCGCGTGCTGCCGTGTAGTCAGCTCCCGATAGATCAAATTCCGTCATGAACGGGCAACCGCCGTGGCTTAAGTTTGGTGCAGCGTAACGAACGCGAATGGCGCCAGGGTCTGTGCCCGGTCCGACTTTCATTATGACGGCGTCTTTCTCCACGCGGCACTTCTCGCCCTTCGCGATCTTCTTCATGTCGATCGCCACGTATTTTCCGCCTTCGTTCAACAGCGTCACGTCCATCGTACTCGGCATGAACGCGAGTTCCGCGAGTTCCACACTAGCGTCAGCACCCGCTGCGTGCGCGGACATCGGCAACGCAATGAGAGCGGCAGCAACCATCGTATTTCGTGTAACAAATTTCATCGTTGTGCTCCTTGGCTTGGGCCGCTCGAGTTACGGCGCAATTAATGACGATTTAAAGAAGGCAGCCGCGGGACTAGTTCGCCGGAATGCGCGATCTCTACTTTATCATCCGGAACCTTGAAGATGTCCGCCGAAATGGGCAGCAAGGGATGCCATGGGGGTGTCGCCGGGATGCCACGGTGAAGAAACTGGGCTGGGGACGGCGCTGTGTTGCCATTTGACAATCGGAGCGGCGAAGGCTGTGCTCAAGTGCTCGTACATCTCGAGTGAGCGAATCGAATTCAAGAGAGGGTGCAACAATGGGTTGGCGCTTCTGTGCTTTGATGGTGATGGGGCTTGGTTTGGCCGCAAGTGCAACCGACGCCGATGCAAGATGGAACGGTTCGGAAAACTGTAGGGCCGTGCTTGAAGGCGCTGCCACGGGCAAGGGAATCCTGGGACTTGGCAGCGAGCGAGCTCGTGAGGCAGCTCGCGACAATTGGGAGGCTGCGGCCGAGGATCAATACGGTCGTGCCTATTCGAACCTCGACCGCGCGAGAAACGTGCAGTGGGACTGTAAGAAGGGAGCCGTCGTCACGGCCAAGTGCGTTGTGACCGCCAGACCCTGTGCTGCTCGGATAAGCGGCTAAGAAGCCTAAGGGATCGTTCGGCACGAATAACGGCCCGACAGCTCTCTGTCGGGTCGTTTTTTCCGTTTCGTTATGTTCCGCGGCTTTCTGGATGCTGGACGCCCATTCTCAAGGCTTGGACCCTTGAGGTAATCATAGGATGATTGACAAGAGACGCCGCAAACCGCACGCGGCATTCTGCGCTCGGGCTTTAGCCATGCTCCGGCGCTTGACTCATGACTTTGCAACCGAATGTCATGATCGGGAGACGCCCGGCAAATCCTAGAAGAACTTAGGATGTCGAGGTCGGAGGAAGCCCATGCACGTCCTATTGCGCGGAGATTGGGGTCAAAGACTACGGCTTGGATCTGGACTGATCCTATTTGCATTCGCGACGACACACTTCCTCAACCACGCGCTTGGCCTTTTCGATCTGCAAACGATGTACGAGGTCCAGCAGTGGCGTTGGACGATAACGCGTTCGTGGCCCGGCACCATAATCCTTGCATCCGCCTTGATTATCCACGTCGGGCTCGCGCTCGATAAGCTTTCGGATCGGTCAACACTTCGCCTTCCAGCATGGGAACTTACACAGATTGTTCTTGGCCTTAGCATCCCATTTCTATTGTTCCCGCACATCGTCAACACGAGGGTTGCGCGCGCTGTCTTCGGAGTAAACGACACCTACCTCTACGAGCTGGCGCGACTTTGGCCGGACAGCGCCGTTTTGCAAAGCGTTCTGCTCCTGCTCGTTTGGATTCACGGATGCATCGGAATTCATTTCTGGCTTCGTCTCTATGCGCCGTATCGGCGGTTTCGACCCCTTCTGCTGTTCTTCGCAATCGTAATACCCATTGCGGCGCTCGGCGGGTTCATGGTTGGCGGTCGCGCCGTCGCGCAAATGATCGCGGACCCTAAGACTTTTGAGGAGGTCAAGCATCTTTCTCGCTGGCCGAGTCCTGAAGATGCCGATCGCCTTGCAAGTTACCGACTGATGGTGCGCATGGCGTTTGCTGCGATGCTCGCAGCCACGCTTGCTCTATTCGCCTGGCCATTCTTGCAAAGGCGTTATTGGCCGCACTTTCTCGTTACATATGTCGGGGGACCAACGGTGAATTGCACCCGCGGTCCGACACTTCTCGAAATCAGCCGCCTGAACGGCGTGCCTCATGCCTCCGTATGCGGGGGTCGGGCTCGATGCTCGACGTGCCGCGTTCGAATAGAAAAGGGTCTCGAGTCCCTTCGTGCTGCGACGTTCCCGGAAGCGGTAACGCTCGCCAGTATCGGCGCGCCCCAGAATGTGCGGCTCGCCTGTCAGATCAGGCCGACGAGCGCTTTAACCGTCACACGATTGCTGAGACCGTCAACTACAGGCCCAGAAGATGTCGACCAATCCGAATTCGGTTCCGGCGGCATCGAAAAGTTGCTTGCCGTATTCGTTCTCGACTTGCGAGATTTCACGCGGCTTGCCCAATCGAAGTTGCCTCATGACATAGTGTTTTTGCTCAACGAGCTTTTTGCAGCGGGTGGCAGCGCTATTGCGCTCCACGAAGGCTGGATCGACAAGTTCATGGGCGACGGCTTGCTCGCGGTATTTGGCGACAAGCACGGTATTGAGATCGGCTGCCGCCAGGCGCTCAGAGCCGCGCGAGCCATTGACCTGGCGCTCGATCACATAAATGCAAAGATGGAAGCAGAGTTAGGCCGGCCTTTGAGAATCGGCATAGGCATCGAGGCGGGTTCGCTGTTGATGGGCAGAATTGGCTACGGAGCTAACGTAGACGTCACTGTCATTGGCAGCGCCGTCAACGTCGCGAGCCGCCTTGAAGCGATTTCCAAGGAAAAAGGCGCCCAAATCGTGATCTCGCTAGAGGTAGCAAGATTGGCGGGTTGGAACCCGCCCCCGGAGCTGGTGTCGACGGTCAATGTGCGCGGACTGAACGAGCCCATCGAGATAGTTGCGATCGGCCGCGGCCGCGATCTGCCTGCTAGTATACTCGCATCGAGCGACGACGTGGATGCCGGTACCTAAGATTTCTCGACTGCATGCGGAGATGCGCATGGCATCGTTCAAAATCTGGGTTTCTCTTAAAATTTGACTCCGGCCGACCGAATGATGCTCGACGCTCGACGTATCCAGGCATCCTTTGACTGTCGTGCGCCGGTTCTGGTTTTTCGAATTTTGGACTTAAGTGGAACTGGGTCAGCTTCCTGCAGTGTCACCGGCTGCATGATCACCTTCGGTTGAGTCGCTATGGCCCGATCATGTGTTATTCCGTTCGTCGTGCGAACTTGCACGACCTTAGCAGTCGATGGCGAATTTGAGCTCTTTGCATGAGAAGACGACCGGGTTTTTTCTCCTAGACTGTTTAGCAACTGCGAGAACCGGCGCGCGTTGGACTCCAATTGGGCGCGATGCAGGAATTCAGAAATTGGCGGTGACTCTTCGGCATACGACATGGCCCAGAAGCCGGCGTCACTTAGCGCAAGAATGACCAGGGCGATTGCCATGGCGTCGCGCTTCAATATGAAGGTTACAGGTCGGGTTCGGGTCATCATGACTGGATCGGCCCTTACAGGAAAACCCAAAGTTGCTCGACAGATCCATTGCTCGCTGTTCCTTGGGTAACAAGTGGCGCTCCTATCGCCTGAACACGCCGCAGGGGTGAGTGCCACTTATTTGGCAGCGGCGGGGTGCGAAGCGCGGGGCTGCCAATCCAAATAGCTCAAAATAACGTTTAACGTTCATGATACCGCCCCAGGACCTAAGCGCCCTGTTAAAACGCGTGGCTCGGGAAGACCGAGCCGCGTTTGCAGAGGTTTACAAAGCGACAAGCGCGAAACTTTACGGGGTGGCTCTCCGTATCTTGAAGCGCCGGGATATTGCCGACGAGGTGCTGCAAGAGGTTTATGTGAGGATCTGGGAGCGGGCGGGTGACTTCAATCCCGACAGAGCATCGCCGATTTCATGGATGGCGACGATTGCTCGCAACCGAGCGCTCGACGAAGTGCGCCGCAAGCGCCCAGTCGCGATCGAAGATCATCCCGAAGTTCAGAACTTGGCATCAGATGACGAAAGCGTCCTCGCGGCCATCATGCGCAGCGAAGATGGGCGCCGCCTGGCAGACTGCTTGACTCGGCTTGAACCCGACCGCCGCCATATGGTCGTGCTCGCCTATTGCGAAGGCTTGAGTCGCGACGAACTTGCGGTGAAGTATGGTCAGCCCGTTAACACGATCAAGACCTGGCTGCGCCGATCCCTTGCATCGTTGAAAGGCTGCCTCGGCTCATGACCGATGACGAAAACATCGATGGTCTCGCCGGCGAGTACGTGATCGGCACGCTCAACGCTAGCGAACGCGCGTCGGTTGCTGCCCGTCGCGCACGTGAACCAGACTTGAATGCGGCCATCATCGATTGGGAGCGTCGCCTGGCGCCCCTGACCGAAACGGCGGCTCCAGTGGCGCCGCCGACGAGCCTTTTTGCCAAGATCGGAGCCCGCATCGACGGCGATGATACATCGGGGAGCGGCACGATCATCGATCTGCGTCGTCGCGTGAGAATCTGGCGCGCCGCGGCGCTCGCGGCATCGGCGCTTGCTGCGGCTCTCGTCGTGACTGTCGGCGTGCGTGAATTTCAGCCGAGACCGAAACAGCAAAATCTTGTCGCCGTCCTGCAGAAGGACGCTGCTTCGCCTGCGTTTCTTGTAACTGTTAGCGTCGAGAATCGCCTTATGACTGTCCGTCCGGTTGCAGCCAAACATGAGCCTGGCAAGAGTTACGAGTTGTGGCTGGTGCAGGATAGTCTCGGCGCGCCGAAATCCTTGGGCGTCATCGACGACCCGCATGCGATGGTGCGTCCCACGCTTGCCGGCTACAATCCTGAGGTAATCAAAAGTGCGACGTTTGCCGTCAGCCTAGAGCCAGAAGGAGGATCGCTGACAGGTGCGCCGACCGGCCCCGTGGTATTTGCAGGCAAACTTATTCCAACAACATACTAACGAAGTCGCGGGTGCGGGAATCTCGCATTCTCGAATTGGATCACCGCTGACGAAAAAAAATCCAGCGCAAGATCTCCGAAACCTTCCTCAATGTCGTCCGTAACTCCGGCGCGCTCCAAATGGAGCCAGAAAACATGAACCGGAGAACTCGCCATGTCTAAGCTCGTTCGCGCCTCACTAGCCGGCGCATCTGTTTGCGCCCTTGCTCTGTCATTCGGCGCAATAAACACCACCCCATCATTTGCAAAAATGATGGAGAAGACCGTCGAGGTCGGCGGAGCCGAAATGTATCCCTCGAAAAACATCGTCGAGAACGCGGTTAACTCGAAGGACCACACGACGCTCGTTGCAGCAGTCAAGGCCGCCGGCCTCGTCGACACACTCGAAAGCAAAGGCCCGTTCACAGTCTTCGCACCGACTAACGCTGCGTTCGACAAGCTCCCGCGAGGCACGGTCTCGAGTTCTTCTTAAGCCTGAAAACAAGACCCAGCTGAAGAACGTTCTGACCTATCACGTCGTTGCCGGCAAATATTCCGCTGCGACGCTCGCCAAGGAAGCCAACGCCAACGGCGGCAAGCTCGAGCTGAAGACGGTCGAAGGCGAACCGATCACGATTGAGGGCGACAAGATGGGCGGCTGGTGGGTCGTCGACGGCAAAGGGGACAAGGCGAAAATCACCATCGCCGACGTCAACCAGTCGAATGGTGTCATCCACGTTATCAATGGCGTGCTTTTGCCGAACTGACGCCAGCTGGCGAGATCTCTGCGAACGGTGCAGACGAACGCGTCGCTTCCCCAGAGTGCCCTCGCAGAGTAGCGGGACCGGCCGGATAAAGGACGACAATCTCTTTTTCCGGCCGGTGCAAGTGTCGATGAGGTTTGGCGGTTTTCAAACGTGACGTGCTGGCGTATCCGCAGTCACTCCGGTCGCTGAGGCAAGGATGCAAGAGGAGAGGGCGTAGTCTCATTTTGCGGCATTCGCCGAACCTATTCAAAAGTACCGCGTTAGTACAACTGCCGCATAGGTCGTCGACGACATAACCCGGCTTGGAAAGACAAGTTAACTGGCGGGATTCGCCTATGGCTAGCGATGATGCGAGAGGCAGACCGGCGCAGGCACCGCCAATAGAAAAAATAGCCCAAGAAGCCATTGAAGAAGCGCGGATGGTTTTACCCGGAATCCAGGCGCTCTTCGGTTTTCAGCTCATGGCGATATTCAACGACAAATTCAGAACGCTATCCGAGTTCGATCAACGGACCCATTTCGTGGCGATGCTTTCATCTCACTGTCGATCGCTCTCATCATGACGCCGGCGGCCTATCATCGTCAGGTCGAGCCAGGAAGTGTTTCCAAATTTTTTGTCGGTTTGGCTTCCCTGCTCGTTGCTCTTGCGATGATCCCTCTGATGACGGGACTTTCCCTTGAAGTCTACTTGGTCGGACAAATCATTCTCCAGGGTCACGAGCGCGATAATTGCGACTGCACTTTTTGCGATTTTCGCCGGACTTTGGTACGGATTCCCGTTCGCTATGAAAAGGCGGTTACGCGCCCATGTCATCGCTCCCCCTGACTGGATTGCCCGCGACTACGGCGGAGGGATGCCGAAACTGGATGCTTAAAGCAACAATGCCGATGCCCATGAGGAAGGCTATCGAGGTCAAAGTGAAAGCGCTGCGGAGCGGGTTCATGGGACTGTCCTGCGAGAGCATCAGCCGACTAACGCATCTCCGTCAGTGCAGTTCCCTAGGAAATCGCCTCAGGAGATAAAAACCTCGAGCGCCTCAGTTTGGATACCGGATTAATGCGGGGGCGCTGGATTTGCCGGCGCCCACGTCGCGCAGTCTTAGTCGAAATCACGGCAACGATGGTACCGCCTCCACCAGATGGGATTGCCGCTGACGGATTGCGCGTCTCTTCAGCCAACCGCAATTTCCATAATAGTACCCGTCGGTGAAATAGAACGACACGCCAGGACCCCACCCGTATCTGTCTCCGCGTCGAACTGCGGTCGCGGTTACCCGGGCAATTCCAACGACGATCGCCCATCGTTATCTCCGTGTCGTGTGCGGACCCGGTCACCACCGTTGCGATCCGCACGGACTTTAGCGGCCGGTTCTTTGTCGCGATCGCCATAGGATTTCTGGCTTCCCCTATCGCGATCCATGTCAGTTTTGCTACCCTTGTCGTAGCCCTTATCACCGCGCTCAGGTTCTGCCACGCTCCCAATGCGGATAGGCTCAGGGCGGCAGCCCTCGACCCTACCACAAGGTGTATCTCCAGTGTCGCGTCATTTTTATAATCCTCGATTTAACTCGTTCCGAGTGAACGTGGACGGCTCGTTCTAAGTTCCATGTAGCCGGACCAGCCTGTTTTGCAGCCATCTCCAACAACATGAGCAAGCCGACTTAGAGTGCGCATTCGGCGGGTTCGATTTTGTTGAGAAAATCGATTCGAATTGCGTGGTGGCATCGCAAGGTTTATCGCAGCCGACGTTTCTCCAAGGAGCAGAGAAATCCGAGGCACAAATCTGGCTCAGATCGGCGCCAGAACGATGCTCATATGGAAAACGATCCTCAGGACGAGTCCAACCGTCCCTATTGTAAGCGCTGCAAACGCGCCCAAGAACAATGCGCACACGATCAGGCCGAACAGGGCTCGCGAAATGTCCAACAGAGTATCCACACTGCGCGCCAATCTGATGCCTCGACTATGATAGAATAAGGAGCGTCGCCCTATCGTATGCAAGGAAGAAACTTTCTTGTAGGCCGGTATGGGGCCCCAACATTACAGCAACGTAAAAGTACAAAGAACCGGCGGTTGCAGATCGTTTTCACTCGGGCTGTTCAAAGCGGTGCGGATTTTTTCGCCTCAGGAGCCACAGGCACTTGAGCCTACAAAAAAAGTCCGCCGGTCACGGGCGCCTCTCTCTTTTGCTACATGGCCGGCGGAGCCTGTCGAGCGCTTGTCTTAGAAAGGAGACGGGGGCAGCAACTGCCGAACTTTGGTGAGGAGTGCTTTGATTCGGACCGGCTTCGTAAAGGCAGCATCAACGGGCAACTGCTGTTGAGTATCAGCGTAGGCGGAAAGTATAACGATTTTGACGTTTTGGGTTTGCGCTCGAACTGATCTTGCGAGCTCCGCTCCGTCGATTTCTCCCGGCATACGGATGTCGGTTAGGATCAAATCCACGTCGCTCTTGACTTTAAGGATAGCGAGGGCTTCGTCGCCACTGTCGGCCTCGATCACATCAAAGCCCGCACTGCGAAGTTGATGAGCCAAGTCGAGCCGAAGGAGCACCTCGTCTTCAACCACGAGAATGGTTTGGTTCGTGCGTTTTGCCTGGGTTTCTAGCGACATATGTGCTCACGGCTTCCATAAAGAAATGGACAGGTCCTCCATCGGTTCCACGAGAACAGGTGCCATTGAGCGGATAGGCAGACGGATCATAGACATGTGACATGCGCTCAAAACGTGGGTTTATTGCGGGCGAGACGTTGCTGCTAAGGTTATCGACCGAGAAAAATTGATCTGTCATGCCTCCCTTTTTATCCTCCCAGATGCTCTGAAACGCTAACTCACGGGGTGGCCGAGCGGCTAAGGCTCGAGCCCCGCAAGGCTCGACACGCTGGTTCGAATCCAGCCCCCGTGTCATCGGCTTCGCGTGCCGGGTTTCTCGGCGAGCGCGATGCGGACGATTTCGAATCTTCGCAATGCCTTGGAACGGTTGGCAGCATGCACCGTTTCCGTCGCTGTGCTCGTTTGAAAATCTTCTTCGCCTGAACTGGTTTGCGTGTGGCCGGGCAGCCGAGGCGATAACTGGTCTCGTTATAACCCGCTGAAGACCGGGCAGCGAAGCGCTGCTCACGCCACGCGATTCCTAATCAGATGGATGGAGGTAGCTGTGTGATTGTGACCGTGATTCGAACCGCTATGAGCCAGTGGTCTGCCCAAGGTACTGGGCGCATAGGTGCAGCGCTTGCTTACTATTCTGTATTTTCGCTCGGGCCGTTGCTTTTGATCGTCACGAGTATCGCAGGCCTCTTCTTCGGAAGAGATGCGGTTCGAGGCAGCCTCATTGCGGAGCTGCGCTCACTCATTGGCAACACGGGGGCCCAAGCAGTGGAAGCAATGCTCGTTGGAGCGAGTTCAGAGCAGTCCGCCCGGTCGGCGGCCTTGGTCGGAACCATTCTTCTGCTCGCAGCGGGCGCTGGGTGTCGTGGCGCAGCTCAAGGATGCAATGAACACGATCTGGAATGTGCCAGAGTTGAAGGATGCCGGGATATGGTGGTATGTTCGCACCTACCTCATTTCGCTCGCCGGAATTTTAGGCTTGGGATTTCTTTTGGCGGTTTCTTTGATCATCAGCGCGGCAATTGCGGCGCTCTCGGGCACTTCAGCCAATGCGATGATGGGAGAACTGATCAACTTCGTGGCCTCGCTTGCGATTTTTTTGTTCGGCATGCTCTTCAAGTGGTTCCCCGATGCGGACGTCGACTGGCAAGACGTCATCCCTGGGGCTGTGGCCACGGCTCTGCTCTTTAACATCGGTAAGTTTGCGATTGCCTGGTACGTCGGAACGCAAGGTCTGGAGTCCACCTACGGCGCTGCAGCTTCAATCGTGATCCTGTTGATTTGGGTTTACTACTCAGCGCAAATTGTTCTGTTCGGCGCGGAGTTGACGCATGCGTACGCAATCACGCGCCGCTCCGGTAAGTCGGGATCTCAAATTACTTCTGCGAAGCGGTGAATCGCTGCTCGACGTGCGTTGTCGTCTCAACTGAGGCCGTGGGGGCGCCGTGCAGCGCAGCACATTTACCAATCCACTCGCCCGTTGCCGTTATCGCTGACGCAGGCCTCTTCGTTTGCGCTCATGGATGTTTTCCAGCACCTCGCATCTGGAACTTGCCATTGCTCCCGACGTTAAATTCTCAGACTTGGCCAATGATGCCGAGCATTTGAGCAAGGCGACCTGAATCGCCGTGTGATCAAAGGAAATGGAAAATACGATGAAACATTTGCTATTTGCAGCGTCCACCCTGGTACTGCTTTGCGGCGCAACTGGAATCGCCTCTGCCGCAGAGGAGGTGATCGTTGAAGAGCATCCTTATGCTACTACCCGCGTTTATCGGGACAGTGATTATCGGGATCGCGATACCGGCCGGTATGTTGAAACGCGCGAAAGCCCAGTCGTTTATGGCTGGAGTTTCCGCCCGCCGAACTGCGGCGTCTTCCATTACTGGAATGGCGAGGAGTGCGTTGATGCTCGGGAAGTGCCGCCTCCTCAGTGACTACTGAACGACGCGATCTCAAAGCTTAAAAAATAGAATTGTCCGCTCGTTAGTGGGGCGGACAATTTTTGTACAGTCACCAGCAACTCTTTGGCAGAGGATGCCCGCTGCTCGGCGTTCGCCGTGCCTGATTAGGCACATCTCTTTCACAAACTCGCCTCCCTCTACCCCTGGAATTTTAATGCGGCTGGGCCGATTTCTTCCGTATTGTCGCGCGTTGCGGCATCACCAACGAACGGTGGCGGTCATGTCTATTGACCCGCATGATTCAAGAAGTCTCGCCAAACCTAAGATACAAATGAGCATGGGCGAGGTTCGAGTTGCTTCGTTGCTCTGCTCCCTGTTGATCGCGGGTTTCGCAGCGATTGGCATATTTCTGCTAGCAACTAGCCCTCCGCCGAAGGGGCCCTCTAGAATTAGCGATTGTGCGTCGGTTAGCGAGCGTGTCCAGCGGCTCGCCTGCTATGATGAGCTTGCTCATCAACCTGCTCCGGAGCCTTTCAAAGGCGCCACAGCGCCGGCGCCGCATCTCATGCAATAGCGGAGGGCAGTTTTGCTCCTCCGCCGATCGCGGCCCATGATGCCTTCGGCGACACAGAGTAGATCCAGGTAAGAATCTTCGTTTCGAAGATCTTCGTCACGCTCTAAGCGATGCCCAGAGACTACTAGTTCTGTTCCTTCCCGCGCTCTGCGCTGGGGACGGAGATTAGATAGCGAGCATCGCTTTGCGACCTCTCTCCCTCGGTTAAATCCAGCGTTGGTATTTATAACATTTTAATATCTCTGCCCCGTTCGGCAGCTGGCTTTTCAACGACTACATCCGCAAGTGTGCGCCACCGAATCCTGGAAACGGCGCCTTTCTGTGCGGCGCACATTCATCTGCAAGGAGCAGGCAATGCTGGATGCCGCGTTGATAGCTTTGGGGCTCGGCTTCTTCGCCCTGTCGATCGGGTACGCGATCTATTGTGATCGCATTTGAAGGAGGGCTGACATGACCTTCGACCTCGTATTGGCAGCCATCGTGACCGCCGGCGTCACGGTCTACCTGGTGTATGCGCTTTTGCATCCGGAGCGATTCTGAGAGGCGTGCCATGACAGTGATTGGCTGGATCCAAATACTGATTTACTGCGCGATCGTCGTCGCACTAACGCCGCTGCTCGGCGGCTACATGACGCGCGTCTTCAACGGCGAGCGCACCTCCCTGTCGCCAGTACTGCGGCCGGTCGAAGCCGCGCTGTATCGAGCTGGCGGGGTCGACGAAAAGCGCGAACAGCATTGGCTGACTTACACAGTTGCCATGCTGCTGTTTCATGTCGGCGGGTTTCTCATCCTTTATGGGCTGATGCGCTTCCAGGCGAGTTTGCCACTCAATCCAGCCCAGCAATCGGCCGTGGCACCCGACCTCTCTTTTAATACGGCCATCAGCTTCATCACAAACACCAATTGGCAGAACTATGGCGGTGAAAGCACGATGTCGTATCTCACGCAGATGCTCGGCCTCACACACCAGAACTTCCTGTCGGCGGCGACCGGTATCGTGTTGGCCATTGCGCTCATTCGCGGCTTCGCCCGCGCCTCGGGAAAGACCGTGGGCAACTTCTGGGTCGATATCACCCGCTGTACGCTCTACATTCTCATGCCGATTTGCGTGATCGCGGCACTCTTCCTCGTCTGGCAGGGCATCCCGCAGACCCTTGGACCGTATGTCGAGGCCACCACTCTGGAAGGCGGAAAGCAGACCCTCGCGGTCGGGCCGGTCGCCTCGCAGATCGCGATCAAGATGCTCGGCACCAATGGCGGCGGCTTCTTCAATGCCAATGCCGCGCATCCGTTCGAAAATCCCACCGCGTTATCGAACTTCGTGCAGATGATCTTGATTTTTGTGATCGGCGCCGCGCTCACCAACGTGTTCGGCCGCATGGTCGGCAACCAGCGTCAGGGTTGGGCCATCCTCGCCGTCATGGGCGTGCTTTTCCTCGCCGGCGTGGCGGTCTGCTATTGGGCGGAAGCCAACGGGACGACCACGCTTCATGCTCTTGGCCTCACGGGCGGTAACATGGAGGGCAAGGAAGCCCGCTTCGGCATCGCTGCCTCCTCGCTGTTCGCAGTGATCACAACCGCCGCGTCCTGCGGCGCCGTCAACGCCATGCACGATTCGTTCACTGCGCTCGGTGGCATGATTCCCCTCATCAACATTCAGCTCGGTGAAATCATCGTCGGCGGTGTCGGCGCCGGCATGTACGGCATGCTGCTTTTCGTCATTCTTTCGATCTTCGTCGCAGGGCTGATGGTCGGCCGTACGCCCGAGTACGTCGGCAAGAAAATCGAAGCCAAAGAGGTCAAGATGGCGATGCTCGCCATTCTGGTCCTGCCGCTGATGATCCTGGGTTGGTCCGCCGTGGCGGTGGTCTACCCGCCTGCGGTCGCCTCGATGGCGAATGCGGGGCCGCACGGGTTTAGTGAAGTGCTCTATGCCTATAGCTCGCAGACCGGCAACAATGGTTCGGCCTTCGCGGGCCTGACGGGCAACACGCCGTTCTACAACGTGACTGGCGCCGTCGCGATGTTTGTCGGCCGCTTTTTCATGATCATCCCGGCCATGGCGATAGCAGGGTCGCTCGTGGAGAAGAAGAGCATCGCCGCGTCGGCCGGCACGTTACCGACCACGGGGGGTCTGTTCATCGGTCTGGTGGTCGGCGTGATCGTGATCGTCGGCGGCCTGACATTTTTCCCCGCGCTGGCACTCGGGCCCATCGTCGAACACCTCGCGATGACCGCGGGCACGTTGTTCTGATCGAATTCTCTTCGGAGTCCTGCAATGGAAACCTCGAATATTCGCAAACGCATGCCGGTGTCGGCCCTTCTGGATCCGAAGATCGTGATTCCTGCTATCGAATTTGCGTTCTTCAAGCTTGACCTGCGAACTCTGATCAAGAATCCCGTGATGTTCGTCGTCGAAGTCGTGACCGATTCTGACGACGGTTATTTTCATCCGAGATCTCTTCACAGGCGGTGGCAATCTCGGCTTCACGTTCCAGATAATCGTGTGGCTGTGGTTCACGGTCTTTTTTGCAAACTTCGCTGAGGCGGTCGCTGAAGGGCGCGGCAAGGCGCAAGCGGATGCATTGCGCAAGGCGCGAACAGAGACGCAGGCGAAATTGCTATCCGGCCCAAACCGGAAGGATTTCCAGCTGGTGCCGGGGACTAAGCTGAAGGTCGGCGACGTGGTTCTCGTCGAAGCCGGCGATATCATCCCGTCGGACGGTGAAGTGATCGAGGGCGTCGCTTCTGTGAACGAATTCGCGATCACGGGCGAGTCCGCTCCCGTCATCCGAGAATCGGGCGGGGATCGTTCCGCCGTCACCGGCGGCACGGAGGTTCTATCGGATTGGATTCGGGTTCGTGTCACGGCCGCGGCGGGTTCCACCTTCATCGATCGCATGATCAAGCTGGTCGAAGGGGCCGAGCGGCAGAAGACCCCCAACGAAATCGCACTCAATATCCTGCTTGCCGGTCTCACGCTGATTTTCGTGGTCGCGACCGCGACTATACCGAGCTTCGTCCACTACGCCGGTGGAACAGTTCCGGTGGTCATTCTCGTTGCGTTGTTCGTGACGCTGATCCCGACCACCATTGGTGCTCTCCTCTCGGCAATCGGCATTGCCGGCATGGATCGCCTGGTGCGTTTCAATGTTTTGGCGATGTCAGGCCGCGCGGTCGAGGCGGCCGGCGACGTCGATACGCTATTGCTCGACAAGACGGGTACGATCACGCTCGGCAACCGCCAAGCTACAGAGTTCAGGCCATTACGCGGCGTGACCGCACAAGAGTTGGCGGATGCGGCGCAACTTTCCTCGCTTGCCGATGAGACGCCCGAGGGCCGCTCCATCGTCGTCTTGGCGAAGGAAAAATATGGCATCCGTGGCCGCGATTTGGTGGAATTGAAAGCCAAATTCATTCCGTTCACAGCCCAGAGCCGAATGAGCGGAGTCGAGGTCGGAAGCTCGTGGATACGAAAGGGTGCGATTGACGCCATTCTAAACTATCTCGATGCACGGGCGACCGCGACGACGACATTGGGAGCCGTGCGATTGTCGCTGCCGGCGGTCAATGCTGAGGCGGTGCGCGAGATCAATGCAATTGCGGACGGCATCGCGAAGGCTGGCGGGACACCGCTCGCCGTTGCCAAGGACGAAAAGTTGCTTGGCGTCGTACACCTCAAGGACATTGTAAAGGGCGGCATCCGAGAGCGTTTCGTAGAGCTACGGCGCATGGGTATTCGCACGATCATGATAACCGGCGACAACCCAATGACGGCAGCCGCCATCGCAGCGGAAGCCGGCGTCGATGATTTTCTCGCCCAGGCCACACCCGAGGAGAAATTGCGGCTGATCCGACATGAACAGGCAAAGGGCAAGCTTGTCGCCATGTGTGGCGACGGTACGAACGATGCGCCGGCTCTCGCCCAAGCTGACGTTGGCGTTGCCATGAACACCGGCACGCAGGCGGCGCGTGAGGCCGGCAACATGGTCGACCTAGACTCCAACCCGACCAAGCTGATCGAAATCGTCGAGATCGGAAAGCAACTCTTGATGACTCGCGGCGCGCTGACGACGTTCTCAATCTCTAATGACGTGGCGAAGTACTTCGCCATCATCCCGGCGATGTTCCTCGCCTTTTACCCACAGCTTCAGGCGTTGAATATTATGAACCTAGCGACTCCGCAGAGCGCGATCCTGTCGGCGATCATCTTCAACGCACTGATCATCATCGCCCTGATACCGCTGGCGCTGAAAGGTGTCGCCTACCGTGCGATTGGGGCTGGCCCGCTTTTGCGCCGCAACCTGCTGATCTACGGCCTCGGCGGCATGATCATTCCATTTGTTGGCATCAAGGCCATCGACCTCGTGGTCAGTGGCTTGCACCTCGCGTGAGGAGATTGACCCATGTTTAAAGAAATCCGACCGGCGATTATTCTCCTTATCGCGATCACACTCCTCACCGGACTTGCCTATCCACTCGCTATCACTGGCCTGGCCGCGATCATCTTTCCCTATCAGTCGCAGGGCAGCCTGATTGAGCGCGACGGGAAAGTTATCGGATCTGAGCTGATAGGCCAAGCCTTCGCCAGCGACCGCTATTTCCATGGCCGGCCATCGGCGACAACCGGGCCTGATCCGGCCGACCCATCGAAAACGGTTCCGTCGCCCTACAATGCCGCCAACTCGATGGGCTCGAACCTCGGTCCGACCAGCAAAGTCTTGGCGGATCGGATGAAGCAGGACGTCGATAAACTCAAAGGCGAGAATCCCAACTCCTCAGTGCCGGTCGACTTGGTGACGACGTCGGGCAGCGGCCTCGATCCTGATATTTCACCGGAAGCAGCCTATTTTCAGGTTCCCCGCGTTGCGAAAGCGCGTAGCCTGGCGGAAGATCGCGTGCGCCAGCTGGTAGCTGCGAGCATTGAGGAGCGCACTCTCGGGCTCCTCGGCGAGCCAACGGTTAACGTCCTGGCGTTGAACTTGGCGCTTGATAAGTCCGATGCCAAATAGCGCGTACAGGAAACCGTTCCTACGTGGATACATTAGCTGATGTCTGATCAGCGGAATGGCGCCGACCAGCGACCATCGCCGGATGCTTTGCTTGAGACACTCCGGCGAGAGGAGAAACCTGGCGGCCGGTTAAAGATATTCATCGGCGCGGCACCTGGCGTCGGCAAGACCTACGAGATGCTTCAGGCCGCACAGGCGAAGCGGAAAGATGGCGTCGACGTCGTCGTTGGGGTTGTCGAGACCCACGGGCGAAGCGAAACAACAGAGCTTCTCGAAGGCCTTGAGGTCATTCCTCGTCGAACGGTGCACTACCGCGATCGTGTCATGGAGGAGATGGACCTCGACGCGCTGATCGCGCGCCGCCCGCAGCTTGCGCTGGTGGACGAACTCGCTCACACGAACATACCGGGCAGCCGTCACCCCAAGCGATATCTCGACGTCGAAGAACTGCTGAGTCGAGGCATCGATGTCTACACGACGGTCAATATTCAACACGTCGAGA
Source organism: uncultured Alphaproteobacteria bacterium (assembly GCA_963833715.1). Classification (GTDB taxonomy): domain Bacteria; phylum Pseudomonadota; class Alphaproteobacteria; order Rhizobiales; family Hyphomicrobiaceae; genus Hyphomicrobium_B. The sequence continues at coordinate 474,830 of CAWHZB010000008.1, read as the reverse complement.
GCCTGAACGATGTCATCGCCCAGATAACCCGGATCAGGGTGAGAGAAACGGTTCCGGATTTGATCCTGGACAGGGCCCATGACATCGAACTCGTCGACCTCACGCCCGAGGATCTGATCGAGCGCCTGAAGGATGGGAAGGTCTACGTCTCGAAGCAAGCGGAGCGGGCGCTCCGGCACTATTTCTCACCCGGCAATCTGACGGCGCTTCGCGAGCTTGCGTTGCGGCGCACGGCAGAACAGGTCGATGACCAGCTTCTTAGCCATATGCAGGCAAACGCGATTCCAGGCCCTTGGGCGGCAGGGGATCATATTCTGGTCTGTGTCAACGAGGACCCGCGCTCCGTGAGCCTTGTTCGCTATGCCAAGCGCATGGCGGATCGCTTGCGCGCCTCCTTTACGGCGCTGTCGATCGAAACCCGCAGAACACTGCAGCTTTCCGATGAGCAGCGCGACAACATCGCGCAAACTCTGCGCTTCGCGGAGCATCTCGGCGGCGAAGCTGTCACGATACCGGGCCTCGCTCACAACATCGCAGAGGACGTCATTGCGTTTGCACGGGCAAAAAACGCCACGCACATCGTCATCGGAAAAACCACGCGATCGCGCTGGTTCGAGATCCTGCATGGATCGATTGTCCACGATCTCGTACGCCGCAGCGGGCCTATAAGCGTTCACGTGATCGGCGACGTCGGCACGGTCGAGGCGTTGCCCAAGGCACCTATCGCCGCGGCACGGCAAGAGAAGGCGCGCTTCCACCCTGTTCCCTATGTCGCGGCAGCATTATCAGTTCTGGCAGCGCTCGGCATTGGCCTGCTGGCCAAGCCTTGGGTCGAGATATCGGAGAGCATCGATCTCGTCTTCGTGACGGCGATCGTCGCCATTGCCGTCCGTTACGGTCTTTTGCCGTCGCTGGTGGCCAGCGTCTTGGCGATGCTCGCCTACAACTACTTTTTCCTTCCACCACTCTACACGTTCACGATCACTGATCCGACCAATGTAGCGGCATTCGTTCTGTTTGCCGTGATGGCATTCATCGTATCCAACCTTGCGGCGCGCGTTCGGGACCAGGCGCTCATCGCCTTGGGAAAGAATCGGACGACGGAGCAGCTCTACGCCTTCAGCCGGAAGCTGGCTGGAACGGGAACACTAGATGACGCGCTATGGGCAACCGCATATCAGATTGCATCGATGCTCAACGTGCGTGTCGTGGTGTTGCTTCCAACTGAACACTCCGTCGAGCTGCGAGCCGGATATCCGCCCGAAGATACTCTCGACGAGGCTGACCTCGCCGCGGCGACGTGGACCTGGGAACACAACCATGCCGCCGGCCGCGGTGCGGACACGTTGCCGGGTGCCAAGCGCCTGTTCCTACCGCTGCGTACCGGCCGGGGTGTTGTTGGGGTGCTTGGAATCGATAACGACAGGGCTGGCCCACTACTTACGCCCGACCAGAGCCGGCTTCTCACGGCTCTGTCCGATCAGGCGGCGCTGGCCATCGAGCGGGTCAACCTGGTCGAAGACATCGAGAAGTCGCGACTCAGCCTTGAAAGGGATCGGCTGCGTGCCGCGTTGCTCACGTCCCTATCGCACGATCTCAGAACGCCTTTGGCCGGCATTCTGGGTAGTGCGGGGGCGCTGAGAGAGCTTTCACCCAAGTTGACCGACGCGGAAAAGCTTGAACTCGTGACAACAATCATCGAGGAATCGGAACGGCTAAATCGTTTCATTGCGAATCTCCTCGATATGACGCGACTCGAATCCGGCGCCGTAAAGCCGAACAACAGTCTTTACGATTTGCGCGAAGCTGTTGGCGCCGTGCTCAAGAGGGCCAGCAAGATCCTTCATGGGCACGAAGTACGGCTCGAATTCGCTCAAATTCTGCCTTTTGCCGACATCGATCCGGTTCTTTTTGAGCAGGTTCTCTTCAACCTCCTCGATAATGCGACCAAATACTCTGATGCCGGCACGACCATTCATATTCGCGCTTGGCCTGGTGAGCATGATATCTGCCTGCAGGTTCTGGACGAGGGTCCCGGCATCCCGCCTGATGATCTGGAATTGATTTTCGAAAGATTCTACCGCGTCCAGAAGGGCGATCGCGTCCGCCCTGGCACGGGACTGGGTCTTGCAATATCGCGGGGTTTTATCGAGGCTATGCGCGGAACTATCAAAGCTGATAATCGAACGGACAGAAAGGGTGCGGTCTTCACAATCGCACTTCCGATCGCCGCCGCCTCGGACGTGGTGGATGTCGCCGCATGACAGGGTCTCCCATTCGCATACTTGTGATCGACGACGAGCCACCTATTCGCAAGCTCTTGCGCACGGGGCTCGGTACGCAAGGGTACGACGTCCTCGAGGCGGCGAACGGCAAGGCTGCGCTGGAGCTCATAGGTGAAAGAACTGACCTCATCATCCTGGATCTAGGTCTGCCCGACGTGGCTGGGCTCGAACTGCTTGGCCTTCTGCGAGCACGCGCGGAAGCCGTTCCGATAGTCGTATTGTCGAGTCGGGCCGACGAGTTTGCCAAGGTGCAGGCGCTCGACGGCGGTGCTGACGATTACGTACTGAAGCCGTTCGGAATGAACGAACTGCTTGCCCGGATCCGCACGGCGCTACGCCATCAACTGCACACGCAAGGTGAACGGCCGATCTTCCGTCTTAACGGCCTGTCCGTCGACTTGGTACGCCGGCTCGTCCTTGTCCGGGACGTAGAAGTGAAGCTGTCACCGAAGGAATACGACCTTCTTCGCCTCCTGGTGCAACACGCAGGCAAAGTTCTGACCCACAAATTTCTGCTCGCCGAACTATGGGGGCCAGCAGCGGATTCCCAATACCTTCGCGTCTACGTCCGGCATTTGCGGCAAAAACTCGAAGCCGATCCTGAGCGTCCACAGTATATTCTGACGGAAACAGGCGTTGGTTATCGGCTACAAGCGCCCGACGTACAGTGACATGAAACGCATTTGTGCATATTGCGCGACCGGCTGTTGGAGCGTCCCAGTGGAGCTCGCATGCTAGTCAAAGACATTCTCAACCCGTCAAACGTGCTGATTGAAAATCAGCGAGTCGACAAGGCCTCGCTTCTGCGCGAACTCTGTAATCGCGCTGCGCCGATCGTCGGGCTCTCGCCGCAGATTCTTCTTGCCGAGGTAAAGCGACGGGAAGACCTCGGATCGACGGGCATCGGACAGGGGATTGCGATACCCCACACGCGTATTGCCGAACTGAAAAAGCCATACAGCTTCATGGTGCGGCTGCGTCATCCGATCGCTTTCGACTCCATCGACGGGGAGCCGGTCGACATCGTGTTTTTTCTGTTGCTCCCGCTGTCACCCCCCACCGCTCATCTCAACAGCCTCGCCTGCGTTGCGCGCAGTCTGCGCGATCCAGCGATTCAGTCGGAGCTTCGAAAAGCGTCCGACGCCACCGCACTCTACCGCGCCATTACAGTCCCGGTGGGCTAGCATTGGCCCAGCGGCGCCTTTGACGCCTGCGTTGCGGGTCGCTGGACTAGAAAGGGACTCGAGACCTAGACGTCGATGCCGCCGTCGTCGGACCAATCTCCACCGTCGTCGTCTTCCGCATCCTGCATCTCGTCGAGTGCCGCGTCATCCGCCGCGAGGTCGTCTCGGGCTTTCTGAAGTTCGTCCTCCGCATCCTGGGCTTGGTCCTGAGCCCGGTCGAGAGCCGCCTGATCGGTCCCGGTCGCCGCTTCGGCGCTGCCTACATATGACCGTCCACCCACGTTACCAAACAAGCTCCGAATGCCTTCGGCGAGGAACATGCCGCCGGCTACGCCAGTTGCAGTCGATAAGGCAGAAGACAGAAATCCACCCGGACGGCTGTCGCCCTGCGGGGCCGCTGGTGGGCGAGAAGATCTTGACCACGGGCCTTCGTCGGACGCTTCAGAGGAACTTAGCGGACGCGATCCCGTGTCGGCACCACGCGCACCTCCCAAGAAGCTTCTTGGCCTGTCGTCTTCCCGGCGAGCCGCCTCTTCCAGCGCACGAATGCGGGCGTCGGCATTACGGAGTGCCTGCTCTTGAACCAGCACCGACTGCACCAGGAAGTACGGAGCGTCCGGAAATTGCCTGATCAAATCGCGAATGAACTGGTCCGCCTCCGGATCCTTCGGGGTCGAATTCAAGAGTGCGGAGGCGCTCAAACAGGTTGGCAATCATCTGCCGCTCTTCAGAATTCATAGCTTTGACCTCCTCATCGTAGGATTGGGCGGCATAGCCGCCAACAAATCTAAAGGGGGCGCAAGATGCCGCCCGACGTAACGGTAGGTAGGATCGGGCAGCGGATGTGCAATGGCCGTCTGATTAATTGATTTGTGAGTTGGGCCTGAGTGCATGTAAATTTTGGCGGGAGACAATGTGCAGTGAACTATGCTCACCTGCTCTCCATCTGGACGTAGCTTGCAAGGTTCTCAACGACAGGCGGGTTGGGCTGGGCAACGCTGACGCTTGGGCTATGGCAATTGTCAGTAATTAGTGCGTACGAAAATCATGAACGGCGTAAGCCTGAAGCTGTCCGGCGTCTTTGGTTTGACCTCCATCAAGCACGATGGATAGAATGAAGAAACTGAATGTGAGCGGCAAATTGCCGACCTTTGGTTTCGTATTGCCGACTAAAGGAAAATTTGCCGAGGTCGGGCAGCGAATTGCTCGCCTCCGCTTAAATCATTGAGCTGCTGCAACAGACTTTCGAGAGTTGCCAGGAAAACGAGAAGACATTGGCTGGGCGTCACAAGCACCAGTGACAAGCAGCTCTACGCTCGTTTTCGCGGCCTTTTGCGAATGCCACGACCAGCAGATCGAAACCATCGGGAAAGGCTGCTAAAATGGAAACCATCGACTCGCATCCGCAAGAGCCCGCTACAAACGTGGGCAAGTCGGACGTTTGGAAGCGCGGGCTGATCATGCTCGTCTTCATGTTTCTTTTCGGAGTGGGTCAGAGCATCTTGTATCTGATCGCAGTGATCCAATTCCTCTGGCTATTGTTTGCAAATGAGCCGAACAGGTTCTTAGTGGATTTCGGGAAATCTCTGGCTCTTTGGCTTGCCGACACTGCAAGGTTTCTCTGCTGCGCCACAAACGAGAAGCCATTTCCGTGGAATTCTTGGCCAACGGCTTTATCGTAGCCTCGGCCTGACCACGGTGTTTGTCTCGAAGCGGCGGGATTCAGCCTTCCGATCCGGACCGCGACCCGTTGCGCCCGAGACGGCGACCGCGGCAATCTGTTTGACAAACGTCGCGATGCGTAGGCGGAGGGGCGGAAAGCCCCCGCAACCTGCCCAGGTCGCAAATAAATTGGCCGGCGTAAAAGCACGCTCCCGGACCTATCGAGCCTCGTCTACAAATTCTGAGTGGGGCCGGACAAATCAGGCCGTCCTGACACGATGAAATCGGTGGGATTGAAGCAGCCCCCGGACGCAGTCGCTCCGGCGGGGCATGACACCTCGCCAAGCGGGCAGCTCTCGGATGCGAATGCCACTGGGCCGAGACAGTGCGATCATCAGGTAAAGGCACGCTGCGCAGCGGCTGGAAAAGACATCGACAGACCTCTCGAGCCGCGAATGAAGACTGCGCCGCCGTCGCTGCGCGAATCTGCATTTCACCCGACCGGCCTTGAAATGAACGAATAGCTTTGAGGTTGGTTCCGACGAGACGCGTCGCGCGTCATCGAGGCCGCGACCACTGTCGCCCGCGGAAATGCGGCCGCTACGAGCTGCGTGAGAAGGAAACGAGCCGTGGGCGCCTCAGTCTTGAGCAATCACGGGACGTCCCGCGGCAACCGCGTATATCACCTGCAGTAGAGACACCAATCGCAGGTGAATAGGTGCGAACCGCGTCACGCCTATGTGCTGAACTACTTCTACGCAGCCAACGTCACTGTACTTTCACAAGACCGGGGGCTTCCACGTGCCTTCGCCGGTCGGCAGGATCGACGGCGGCTCCGTCTTCGGCCAGTACAGGCGCATCACCAGGTAGATCGGCCCGTCCGGGGCGGGCAGCCAGTTGGAATCATTGTCCTTGCCGGGCGAATTCATCACGCTCGATCGCAACTATCGCTCAACCCAAGCCATTCTATCCGCGGCCAACGGCGTGATCGACCTCGCCACCGAGCGCTTCACCAAAAATCTCTGGACTGATCGCTGTTCGGGGCCGTCGCCGCAACTCGTTAGTGTACGCGATGAAGCCGACCAAGCGCGCTACATCGTCGAACGCGTGCTAGATAACCGCGAAGGTGGATCGACTCTCAAACAACAGGCGGTCCTGTTCCGCACATCGCACCACAGCGGTCCGCTCGAGATCGAGCTAACCCGCCGCATTATTCCGTTCGTCAAGTTCGGCGGACTAAAGTTCCTCGATGCCGCGCACATCAAAGACATGCTGGCGATGCTGCGTTTTGTCGAAAATCCGCGAGACCGCGTCGCTGGATTTCGTCTGATGCAATTAATGCAGGGCGTCGGGCCAACGTCTGCACAGCGCGTGCTTGAGCATATGGCCGCGTCTGCCGATCCGATCGCGTCGCTCGTCGATGCGCCATCTCCGCCCCGTGCCGGGGACGCCTGGCAAGCCTTTGTGGCGACCGTGACGGATCTGCGCAGCGGCCGCGCCGGTTGGCCAGCGGAACTGGAGCGCGCACGGCTGTGGTACGAGCCACACCTCATTAGAATTCACGAGGATGGTGTGACGCGCCAAGCCGACTTGATTCAGCTTGAGCAGATCGCGTCCGGATATCCTTCTCGCGAGCGTTTTCTGACCGAATTAACCTTAGATCCGCCGGACGCCACGAGCGATCAAGCCGGTGTGCCGCTGCTGGATGAGGATTATCTGATCCTATCTACGATCCATTCCGCCAAAGGACAGGAATGGAGGTCTGTCTTCGTTCTCAACGTTGTCGACGGCTGCATGCCGTCGGACCTGGGTACCGGCACCACGGCGGAGCTGGAAGAAGAGCGGCGCCTTCTTTAGGTAGCGATGACGCGCGCCAAGGGCGACCTTCACCTCATTGTTCCACAGCGGTTCTTCACTCATGGCCAGAACCCCCAAGGCGATCGCCACGTCTACGCTTCGCGCACCCGATTTATTCCGAACGGCCTGTTAATCTTGTTTGAGAAGACGACGTGGCCGATAACGTGCGCAGGTCCTACGGCGCCCGCAGAAAGCCGGGATGTGCGCCTCGACGTCGGCGCCAGGATGCGGAATATGTGGCGGTAACAGCGCGCCTAAACCGCGCGTGCGGAACCACCCCAGCCGACATCCGTTAGGACTCACGAGCGGTCACCCCCGGCCGTCTCGTAAAACCATCGCGGAGTTCTGAAAATGAAGCGATCAGTCATGCCGATTATGGCCCTCGCCTTTGCCTTTGCAACGTTCGTAACCGTTGTCACGCCCGCAAGCGCCTGCGGGTGGGGCGTAGGCACTGGGTGGTGGCACGACGGCCGGTAACAAAAGGCCAACGGCGCAAGACACTTTGTCTTGCGTCGTTGGATTTTCGATTTCTCTGAATGGCTAATCACTTCGAACTGCACGCTAGGCGGCGTTGCAGCCTTTGGCATCTGCGCGTGCTTGCCGAAAATGCTCGGCAACGTCGCCTTCGAAGGCCGCCTGCAGGCTCTCGGCTAGGGCCCGAAATAGTTCAAACCGACGCCGGTGCGACCGCAAATCCTCCGCGCCGTGCTCGGTCAGAAAAGCAGCCCCATATTTGTTCCTAAGCTGGCTCCTTTCAACTAGAAGGCTGTCGATTTCAAGCCGTAATGGCGGGCCCTGGAACGTACTGCGTTCGAGGTCTATAACGCCGACCGAGCCGTCGGGGTCAAATTGAACCTCTCCCGTGAAGTGACCGTATTCGACGCCTTCTATCGTGACGCCGAGTTCTTCGAAGGTACGATGCACGATCACCTCCTTGCGTCTTGCGCTTGCTACGCAGCCTGCCGCAGATGGTTCCCCGAGGTCGCAGGTGGCATCCGCTAGCTGGAACACGCAAGCTCATCGGACAGTGCGATGCCACAAAACGTAGCCGCGGGAACCCCCGACCCTAGCGCATGTTTTCCGTCGAAGCAGCAACTCACAGGTGAACACATGAGAAAATTGATTGTGGCTTCGGCCTTCGCGGCCCTTATGGCATCCGCACCTGCAATGGCAGCTTCACCAAGCGGCAGTATAGGCGGCGGTGCAGCCGGCGGCGGCGGTATAGCAAGTCCTGGTTTGGCAGCTCCGGGCGGGGCTGGTGCTGCCGGTGCGGCAGGTTCGACTGGCTCAAGAAGCACCAGCACGCCGTTCACGCCCACGGGCCCACCCGTGCCTTCGACAGAATCCGAAATCAACGGCGGGGCTAACGGCCTAGGTACCGGCGCGATGGGCTTGGGTACGAACCCTGCATCGCCGGGCACATCGTTGCCGGGTACGTCCTCACCATCAAGCACGACAGCACCGTCAAACGCGCCGGGCCAAATGCAGTGAGGCGGATCGAGATTGCAAGGAGCGGCCACGCGGCCGCTCCCTTTTGTATTTGCCCAATTGCGTCGTTGACTCAAAGGATGAAGTGAAGCTTCAAGGCGCGTCTCGCACGGCCTCGTTTTCATCTTCGCGTCCATCGTCGGCGTCGCTTGCGTTTTGCCATGAGACACCTCCTCCTTCGGATGAGTGGTTGTGCACTTGGCTTTGAGTTGGCTTTTCAGGGCAGAAGCCGGCGACTCAAATTTTGGCAAATCGGCCTGCTGGTTGGCATGTGGCCCGAGTGACATAAAAGTTTGGATGCTCCTCAACCCACTTCGCGCCTTCGAATTGTGAGGCCATCATGCATCCGATCATCATCGTATTTTCTTCGAGGCGAACAGGTTGCAGCGCGTGACAGTTGGCACCTTGCACAATAGAGCAAACGGCAATTACGAGTTCCAGCATGGACGAAATACCTTGCAGTGCGATTAGTCGGATTGACCCGTTTCGTTTTCGTAACGTTGCCTATTTCGTAACGTTGCCTATCGAGAAGTAGTTCCGTGGTTCCACGCTTGTCCGGCTCACGTTGAGCCATTTCCTCGCACACGCTTCAAATCGCTTCGAATTGATCTCGATCAAGCCCTGCTCGTCAGCAAGATGATTGGAGAGATTTGCATACAAATGTGGGCCCCGCCCAGAGGGAGGACTCGATGGATTGGCCCAATGTACCGTCACGTCGAATGCCAAGCAAACCGCATGACAGAGATGATTCAAAGACTCGATGTCGACACTGGGAAGCTCGTTAGGCTTGAACAGGGCGGCGCCTACGCTGAGGCTCGTAAGAAATGCATAAACTGTCTCAGCGCACGTGAATGTCTGTCGTGGCTTCGCGCCAGTCCTCCGAGCGGGGAACGTCCGTTGTTCTGTGCAAACTTAGAGCTATTCGAACAGTGCATGCGACCGCCTGCACCGGACTATCAAATCTGAAAGCCGATATGCGCCAATTCAGAAGTTGATCAATGCGCCGGCGCTGAAGAAATCGGCGCTTCGAGGCTGCCGACAGTCGGCGAGAGCCCTGTGACGTCGGCATCATAGTATTGGTACTTCAGGTAGACGGTCATAGCTGCGGTGTCGATTTCTTGAGCGATGCCGCAGCCATAACGTCGAAACGTGCTCGCCGTCGCGCGGAGCGCCAATGCCGCGGGACCGAGCTGATCGTTGTACTGGGCATAATCGCCGTAGACGATAGTCGCGCCAAGCGGCGTCCATTTCTGCCGAATGCCACCTTTGAAGTACCATTGGTCGCTGCTCGGTGGTTGGTTGTTCATGTTGCTCCCTTTGGCGCTGCTGAGTGGTCTCGTCTTCGTGTTTATTCGGCTCTACGACAGCGATCGCAGCCGTGAACCGAGGGCGCGGACGGCACGCGAAATCCTGGATGAGCGGTTCTCGAAAGGCGAGATCGATCGCGACGACTACGAGATGAGGCGCAAGGCGCTGGGCGGTTGATCTGAGAGAAAGGGAAAACGCTCAGGAACCTGGCGGCATCCGCTGCAAGATGCGATCGCGATAGAAGAACAGGTGTACCAGTGCGGTTGCAACGTGAATGATTACTACAATGAGCTGCGCCCATTCCATTGCACATACAGTAACCAGTGCACACCTTCGGATGTGAGGCGCTGCCAAGGGGGAAGGGAAGCTTCGGCCGCGACACGGTGTGTGAGCCGCCAGAAAAATCGCAGGGTCACCAGAGCGAGGATGACCGTTCCGAATGAAATATGGGACGTCATCGCGTTCCCAGGCTTCATGTCCCTATGGATGTTCGGCACCAGCCGATTACATATTGTACGAGGAGGAGTGCGACGATCGTCCAGTGGAATACTCGAGCTGTCGTTCCATACCGAAGCTGCTTTGTCATAAGAATTCCTGCTAGGCAGCCGTTCGCGCCGTGACGAACGCCACCCAGCGGCGATGAACGTCGGACCTAATGAAAGTGCTCGCCACGTTCTGCGTTGCGATACTGGTTTTCGAGAAGTGCTCGTGCTGAGGCTGCGAATACGACGGTTGTTTGATGTGGACGACCTCACTCGGCCTACCTCGGCCCAATTACGAAAAGAACGAGCTCTCATGAAACTTGCAATCCCTCTTGCCGTGGGGGCGCTCATCCTTTTCCCTGTGAAGGCTCGTGCAAATTCGGTCGCGGACTGTAACGACGGCTCCAACGCCGTCCGGCAAATCCGCGCTTGCACCGACATCATCAACCGCACAATGATCAGCGAAACGCTGTCGATTGCGTATATGAACCGCGGCATCGGGTATGCGGAGAGGCACCAAATACGCAAGTCTTTGGCAGACTTCACCTCTGCCATTGCGGCAAACGCCAGCAATGCAGTGGCCCATTACAATCGAGGCAACATTTATTTCGATCTGCGTAATTTCCATCAGGCAGCTGCGGATTATTCCAAAGCCATAGAACTCGAGCCGGACATGGCGCCTGCACTTCTAAATCGTGGATTGGTGAATGAAAGGCTCGGCAACCGCGCATCGAGCATTGCAGACTACAAAGCAGCACTCGCTCTCGATCCATTGCTGGCGGCGGCCACAGCCGGTTTAAAGCGGCTGGGAGAGTCGCCGTGAGTCGAGCTTGGCCGTTCGACCGCGTTGAGTCAAAGCCGTTCGACTTTTGATACTCCGCGTACCGTTGTTGTCCTACATCAAGTTCATCCTAAGCCAGCGGCATAGTTTGGAGCCGATCAGTCGCCACTGAGCCGCGATGATGCGCAGAGGGTACGTGCATGGGCATTCCACGCGTAGAATGGTTCTCTTCGTTTCGAAGAGCCGGTACTGAGGATTGCTGTAGATGCCGAAGCGGGGAAAGCCGCAACAGCCTGCTCATTCAACTTGTCCGCGTTGGCCTCTGCGGTCTGGTTTTCTTAAGCGTCAAGTCACCTGTCTGGGCGACTGATGACGGACTGGTTGAAAATGGCCGGGCGATCGTGGAGCAGAAATGCGCGAGGTGCCACGCCATCGGGGCAACAGGTGAGAGCCCGCATCCAAAGGCTCTGCCGTTTCGATTTATCGTCAAGCGCTATCCAGTGGAAGATCTCGCGGAGGCCTTGGCTGAAGGTATCGTGTCAGGACACCCCGATATGCCGGTGTTTGCTTTCGAGCCCGCCCAAATCAACGCTATTCTGGCGTACATCGACAGCCTTGGCCAACCGGCCCATGACAAGTAGCTGCCTCCACGCAGATTCACGGACTCTGTCGACAAAAGTAGCGGTCTAACGACAGCGACGGCTTTGATCTTGGCGCCGGCGAAGGCGGTAGTCCGAACGTCTTTTTAGTGCGAATTCGGTAAGCCCCATCGAGTTTAACGAACATGGTTGTCGAAGATCAAACGCTTGCGCTTGCCTTCCTCAGAGACCCAAAAACCAATGGGGAGTTCGCGTCGAGCGTCGCCACGGTTGAAACCCACATCTCCGTTATCGTTCTTGTTGGTTGCCGTTCATTCAAACTTAAACGCGCCGTTCGGCTTGCTTATGTTGATTTTTCCACGACCCCAAAACGTCTCTTAATTTTGCTTCAGCGGCTGACGTGTGGGAGCAGGTGCTAGGATTGCAATTGCAGGACGAGCAAAAGTGCACGCTTGCTGGGACGTTGTTTCTTCGCGAAATTCCAAAGGCTGACGGCGTTCTCAGGTCGGGACGCGCGCGTTGCTTTGATGGACGGCAATTCGATTTTTCGCAGAGCAAGCCCGATTCTAAATTCGAGATTAGGGCGTGTGAACCGACGGCTTGCTAAAAAAAAGGCCAATTAACGCGGTGCCGCGATGGCACTCTTATTTTTGCTTGACTCTAAACAAATAAAGCCGGCGCGACCACCTTCGCGGTCGCGCCGAGATCGTCGCTGCCAGAAAAGACCATCAGCCGCTCCGCGACTAAGCATGGTGCGCCGATACGGCGGTAATGACTTCGCCTGACATTTCATGAGAGGTGGCATGTGAGATGTCGCCAATGCTCAGCATTCCGACCATGCGTTTCTTTGAATTAATCACCGGCAGACGGCGAACCTGGTTTTTTTCCATTATGCGGAGAGCATCTTCTACCTCTTCCGTATCGGTACAAAAGACGACTCCTTTCGACATCACTTCGCGTGCTGTGAGCGTAAGGGAATTTTTGCCGTCAGAGACAGCTCTGCAAGTGATATCCCTGTCTGTCACCATTCCAATCAGCCGGTCATTCTCGCCGACCGGGAGGGCACCGATGTCGAGGTCCTTCATCTTTCTTGCCATTTCGGCAACCGTAATTTCTGGCGTCACCCACTCCGCGCCGTTGTGCATGGCATCCTTGACTTTCATAAGGCTTCCTCCAATTGAATTATTTTGGAATTAGCATCGCGCAACGTTTTCGCCTTGACCTCGATCAACGACGCTGCATCGCAAAAACTGCTGGTCGTGAACATGTTCGGACTGTGCATCGAAAGGCCGTCTCGATGCGACTCAGTTAAATCCCCGCCTTTGGCGCGCGCATTCTCAACGGGGCTGACCTAAGCTTCCATCGCCATAGTCGACGTGACGCGCCCGTCGACAAGCTCAACGATGCGATCGCAACGCCTGGCCAAACTCATATTATGCGTCACGATCAGGAACGCGGTCCCACTCGCCGTGTTGACGTTCCGCATCATCTCAAAAACGCTATCGGCGGACTTGGTATCGAGATTTCCGGTTGGTTCATCGGCGAGAATCAAGGCCGGGTTCATGGCGAGTGCGCGCGCAATAGCAACACGCTGCTGTTGACCGCCTGACATGTTGTTGGCGGGGTGATTTTGCCATGCTATCAAACCCACTTCAGCAAGCAGCTCCTCGGCGCGTGCTCGAATGGGTTCACTTGGAACCTCATGGTCGACGAGCATTGGCATCATAACATTTTCCAAAGCTGTAAATGCAGAGATCAGGTAGTGGTATTGGAACACGAACCCGACGCTATGCCCTCTGAGCTTGGTCATCTCCGCGTCATCAAGTGTGCTCGTATCGTGACCCTCGATGAACAAGCGTCCGCGAGTCGGCCGGTCCAACAAACCTATGATGTTGAGCAGCGTGCTCTTGCCCGAGCCGGACGGGCCAATGAGAGCTACGAACTCGCGTTTATGAAGCACGAGGTCAATGTCGTGCAGGACCTCGATCTCGACACACGTGCCGACATTGTACGTCTTGCAGACGTCGTCGAGCGTAGGACTTCGGCTTCGTTATCCACGGATCGCCACCACGGGATCGAGATTGGCAGCTCGAAGGCGGGCACCGCCGCTGCAGCAACGCCGGTGAGCCGTCGCCAATATTGCCTGGAAGAACAAGGTGCGGTCGAGGATGAGCGGAAACAGCTCGCTTCCGTCGACCTGCCGCAGCGTAGCCGTGCCAGAAGACGAGGGCCGCTGCGGCCCATCGCCGAGCCGAACAGAGCCGACGAGCCCGAGAAGCCCGCCCTGGATCAGGAAGACGCGCAGGATCTGGCCCTCGACGTGCCCATGGCGCGCAGGATTCCAATGTCCTTCGAGCGCTGAATGACCGAGACGACGAGAACGGCCGCAATGCCGAATGCGACCGACAGGCCGACGAACACGCGGATCAAAGTGTTGGTGGTTTTCTGCGCCTGGACAGCGGTGAAAAATTGCGCGTTGGTCTTAATCCAGCTGTCGGCCTGGACCGGGTTGCGGCTTGAATTTCCTGCGCGAGCGTCTCGGCTGCATAGATGTCCTGCGACGGTGAGATCGATCGTCGTCACACCTCCGACCAGCTTGCCAAGCGCCTGCGCAGTTCTGAGGGCAACAAATGTCGAGCGCTGATTGGCGCCCTTGCTGCCGAGATCAAAGATTCCGGTGATCGTCAGAACACGGGAAGCACCGTTTGCCGCCGAGACGATAATCTTGTCGCCCAAGTTGACGCCGAGATCATGGGCGAGTTCCGTTCCGATGAGAATGTCGTCGGTTAGAACGCGCGGATATCCGGCAACGATGTAGTCCGGTATCTTCACGATCTTGAAATAGACGTGGGGATCGATGCCAGTGACGGTAATCGACCGGCTGGCGTCGCCGCGCGCAGCTAGTGCGGAGGTCGTCATTGTCGGCGAGACGTTGATGATATCGGGCCATGTCGACAGCAGTGTCTTGATCTTCTGCCATTGATCGATGGAGCGAATGCGCTGCGCCGGCCGCTGCACCGTAGCGGCAACGACAACTCCCGGGCCGGTGGTGCGTTGCGGCCGTGCGACCTCGTCTGGAGGAATGAGCTGGATGTGGGGTTGTGACGTCAAAACGCGTTTGATGAAGTTGGCCTGCAGGCTCGACAACATGGCCGACATGAACACGATGACAGCAACACCGATCGAGACGGCGGCTACAATGAAGATCGTCTGCATCCGTCCTTCTTTCATGAAGCGGATTGCTGCGATCCACTCGAAGGGGGTCCAGTGGTTCATGGAGAGCGGCCTGTTGCCTTGACACGCGGTCTTATGCGGCTGCCGTCCTTGATCGCCGTTGCGGTCGCCGGCAAGAGCAGGTCCTTTTCGCTCAAACCCTCAAGGATTTCCGCGTTGCCCGAGCTGACGAGCCCAACCTTGACGAGCTTGACGCCGGGCATGTCGCCCGTCGACCTTCAGCACCCATGGATGTGGTCCATCCAGGTCGTAGATATCGGCGGCTGGCGCAATCACCGCGTTGGGACGCCTTGCGACCTCGATATCGACGGAAACCGTCATGTCTTGCGTAAGATAGTCGGGCGGGTCGAGGGGCCGCAGTTTGACTTCGACCGACGCGCGGTCCAGCTCGACGCCCGGATTGATGAAGACAACCTCAGCAGGGAATACCTGCTTGGGAAACGCGTCGGCTGACACGATGGCCCTTTGGCGAAGCGCCAACGACCCAAGATTTTTCTCGTCGACCTGCACGACAAGCAACGTGTCGCCAGAGGGCGAAAGCTTCATCAGCACGTTCGAGGGCTGCACCACGTAGCCGCGTTCGACGTTTCGCGAAATCAGCACGCCATCGCGCGGTGCGACGATCTGAGTGTAGCCAAGGCGCGAACGGGCGGTAGCGAGATTGGCCTCTGCTTGTTTGAGCTGTGTCTCGGCCATGACATAGTCACTTCCTCCCGGGCGATTTGTGAACACCTGGAATTCGGTGCCCCTGACTTGAGCCAATGCCACGTCACGCAGTCTTCTCGCATCGTCGAGTGTGGCCTGCGTTCCATACCCACTTCCGGCAAGCTTTTCCGCCCGATCGTAGCTCCGCTGCGCGTTGAGAAGCGTCGCCTGCGCCTGCTTCAGGGCCTCCTCGGCGGAGGGAAGCGTAAGTTCGCGGATCTGACGCAATCGCGCTTGGTTTTGGGCGATGGCGCCTTCGGCCGCGACAACGGCTGCGCGCGCCTCGTGGTCGTCGAGTTCGACCAGCGTGTCGCCGGCCTTCACGACTTGGCCTTCGTCGACCGGCACGCTTACGACGACTCCGGTGATCTGGCTTCCTATGTTCACGCGAAACGGCGCCTCGACGTGGCCGCTTGCCACGACGGTCTGAAGGAAGTCGGCGCGGATTACTGGATCGACTGCGACGACTGGACCGAGCACAAGCGGTGCGCTGAAGTAGCCGATGGCACCCAAAGCTGCGGCGAGCGCCAATGCCCGCCACTTCCAACGCCACAATTTGGCGGCGATCGAACGAAGCCTGTCTTGCCAAGTTTGTGAAGGCTCGAGGGCTCGGTCCACGCGCTTGCGATTGTTAAGCTTCTGAAGCATGCTGCTTCACCCCAATCGCGATCATCGCAGATTGGCCGATAGACCGGCGGGCTCGCAGTCCGCGCTGACCTGAGTCAATGGTCCGGCCGGTCCTAATTTGGATAGTTTGATTTTATCTGAGCATGAAGCGGCCGCCAAGCTTGGCGTAGAGCGCTTTGCTTTCTTCGGGACAAAACTGTCTGGGGTGTCGTCCAGGGGACTACGAGTACTCACGGTACGAGCACTGCTGCGCCCTGAAACCGCCCGGCCCTTAGATCAGCAAGCGCGTCATTCGCCCGTTCGAGCGGATAAACCGTCGTCGTTGTTTTCACGCCGGCCTGTATTGCAACGCCGAGGAAGTCCCTCGCATCCCGCCGAGTTAAATTTGCAACCGACACAAGCTGCCGTTCCTCCCACAAGAGCCTGTAAGGAAATTGCGGAATGTCGCTCATGTGGATTTCCGCCGCAGACGACCCGTCCACCCTTTCGCACCGCGCCGAGCGCTTGCGGGACCAGAGCACCGACGGGAGCGAAGATGATCGCCGCGTCGAGAGCTATGGGCGGTATGTCGTCGGAACCTCCAGCCCAACGTGCGCCCAGCGAGAGCGCATGTTTCTGGGCTGGCCCGTCACCGGGACGGGTAAAGGCATAGACCTCGCGGCCTTGCCAATCGCAGACCTGCGCCAGAATGTGGGCAGCGGCGCCAAAACCATAAAGTCCGACGCGGCGCCCATCGCCCGCCTTGCCCAACGAGCGCCAGCCGATCAGACCCGCACACATTAACGGCGCTGTTGCTACAGGATCGTCGAAGCCGTCGAGAGGAAAGGCATATGCCGCGTCCGCCACGACATGGGTCGCGAAACCGCCGTCGCGCGTATAGCCGGTGAATAACGGCGCGTCGCAGAGGTTTTCCTGGCCGAACAAACAATAAGGACAATGTCCGCACGTATGCCCGAGCCAAGGAATGCCGACACGACTGCCGGGTGCTGGAGCGTCCAGCCCCTCCCCAACGGCGTCGACAACACCGACGATCTCGTGGCCGGGGACGATCGGTAGCTTGGGATCTGGCAAATCGCCGTCGACGACATGTAGGTCGGTGCGGCACACGGCGCAGGCCTCGACGAGAACGCGAATTTCACCCGGACCGGGCTGTGGATCTGGTCGATCCTCGGGGACGAGTGGCGTCCTGATCGCTCGGAGGACCATTGCTTTCATGATCTGGAGGTTGGACCTTTTTCGTTTCGCCCGCCTTGGCTTTCTTTAACTTGTCGCGACTGCCGAAAGATCCAGCGAGATTCTACTTCTCACCCCATGCGGGCATTCAGGCTCGTCGCCACTTCATTTCAAGCTCGAGTTTGTCTGGCTCCGCTTCGCCTTTGAATTCAACTTCGTTCGCAACATCAACCTTGGGTCCACCCAACGAAACCGAACCACTGCGCAGCTGAGCCGCAATCTGCTCTAGGCGATCCGCAGCCTCGGCTCGCGTAATGCTCATCCGAATTTTGTCATGGGCCATAGTGTGTCTCCTGATTAAGACGCTGGCCGGTCCAGGGTGGGCGCAAAGAGTTCTGTTGATAAGTAATGCCTCAGAGCAAGGCGACAGACAGGATTAAGATAGACGCAATCAAACTACTCGCCGGCGAGTTCCTTGAGGCGCTCGCTATTCAAGACGTGGACTTCCGTTCCGTTGATGACGTCGATCACGCGCATGGTTCGCAACTTCGTGATCGTGCGGCTGACCGTCTCGATCGTAAGTCCAAGCATATCGCCGATATCAGAGCGCCGCATCGGCAGTTTGACGACATCTCGTTCGGTGTCGGCATTCACGTTGCGGGCATGCAGATTTACGAGGAACGCAGCAATCCGCTCCATCGCAGTCTTCTGACCGACCGATACCAGGAGGCTCCGCGCCGCCACAAGCTCGGCCGACACGGCCTTGTAAAGCTTCAGCGCTAAGCTGGCATCTCTCGCCGCTTCGTGTTCGAGAGCGGTCGTCGATAGGCACCTCACCTTTGCCGAACACGTCGCCTGAGCGTCGAACACGTGATCGGGTAGAATACCCAGCCCGATGTAGTCACCAGGATATGCAAAATCGATAATCTGCCGCCTGCCGTCACTCAGAAGCTTCGAAAGCGCGATCACTCCGTCCTCGACGCGAAAAACGTGCGTCCTGGGGTCGCCTTCGCAAAAAACGTGCTCCTTGGCTTCCACCCTGCGGAGGCTGCCGCGCTCGAAGCCCTTAGTCGGCGAGGCCTGACATATCGAAGCAGCCGGAAGTTTACCGTGACCTTTGTGGCTAACGGTTTCGCTAAACATTTCATCTTACTCCTGGGTTCAGCCAGCCCCCGCCGGCGCGTCGTTGGGCGGATTGAACAGCGGCATCGTCGACCGGCTATGCCCAACCGGTGACGGATTGTAATATTGTGTAATAGCGGCGACGGAGGAA
This sequence comes from uncultured Alphaproteobacteria bacterium, assembly GCA_963833715.1. GTDB lineage: Bacteria > Pseudomonadota > Alphaproteobacteria > Rhizobiales > Hyphomicrobiaceae > Hyphomicrobium_B. The sequence goes on along the minus strand of CAWHZB010000008.1, from coordinate 456,172 downwards.
CCTGAACGCGTGAGCACGGAAATTCTCGTGGTCGATGACGATCCGGAGATTCGCCATCTCTTGCGCACATGTTTTGAGCGCGAGGGCTACGTCGTCTCGGAAGCTTGGGACGCCGTTGGCGCGCGGACGGTACTTGAGCGCGGGGGCGTCGGCCTTGTAACCCTCGACCTAACCCTCGGCCGCGACGACGGACTGACACTCGCGCGCGAGATTCGCGCCAACGGCGACATCCCCATCGTCATGGTCTCCGGCAAGGGCGATGCCGTTGATCGAATAGTCGGGCTCGAGCTTGGAGCGGACGACTACATCTCTAAACCTTTCAATTTACGCGAAGTTCTTGCACGCGTGCGTGCCGTACTGAGGCGGCATGAAGCCAGCAGTCCTGTTTCAACAATTGGAGATGTTCCGCACGAGCGCTTCATTTTCGGAGGTTGGATCCTTGACGTGACGAACAGGGGTCTGGTTGACGCCGCTGGCAGCGCGCACGACCTGACAACAGGAGAGTTCAACCTTCTTGAAATGTTTGTTAGACGGCCACATCGCGTGCTGTCGCGGGACGATATTATGGATCTGCTAAAGGGGCACGACTGGTCGCCGCTCGATCGCTCGATCGATGCGCTGGTCAGCCGATTACGTAAGAAGATCGAGGCCGATGCTACCAAGCCTATGCACATCAAATCCGTGCGTGGGGTCGGCTATATGTTTGCCACTGATGTTCGGCGTGGCTAGGGCGCTAGCCTGAAGTTATCGCTGCGGCCTATTCGCAAGGACTGCACTTACGACGGTTGCGAGATCCTGTTGCGTATATGGCTTTCGTAGGATCTGCCAGTTCTTCTGCGTGCCTGGCATTCGGCGCGCCGTTTCCTCTGCGAAACCCGTCGTCAGCACTATCGGGATACCTGGGAGGTGTCGTTCGACCCATCGGCCAAGGTCAATTCCGGTCGTTCCGCCCGGCATCATAATATCGCTGAAGATGATGTCGACCTTCAGTCCATCCCCGAGAACCGCTTGGGCCTCCGCGCCCGTGTTGCATTCGATCACATCGTATCCGAGGCGTTTGAGCCGCTTTACGGTCAGCTCTCGAACGTCGCGATTGTCTTCAACAACGAGGACTTGTTCACCTAGGGACGTCTCGGCGCCACGCGGCGAAGATATGGAACTTTCTGCTTCTTGATCATCGGCACAGCGTGGGAGGTAGAGATTTACCGTCGTACCGACGCCGGGCTCGCTGTAAATCGTGATATGGCCGTTCGATTGCTTGGCGAAGCCGTAAATCGTGCTGAGACCCAATCCCGTACCGCGCCCCGGCGGTTTCGTAGTGAAAAATGGCTCGAAGACCCGACTCAGGATTTCCTTACTCATTCCCGTGCCATTATCGGATACCGAAATGCACACATAGCGGCCCGCGGGAGGGGCTCCGTCAAAGCTTGTTTCGTCCTCCTCAAGTGTCGTGTTTTTGGTACAGATGGACAACTCGCCACCGCTTGGCATGGCGTCGCGCGCGTTGATCGCAAGATTGAGCACAGCCGCTTCCACTTCGCCAACGTCGGCTTGCGTGAGCCATAGGTCTGGCGCGAGATGCGTACGAAGCTCTATTGTATCGCCAATGGTACGTCGAAGAAGCTCCGCCATGCCTCGAACCTGATCGTTGAGATGGACCACATCTGGCACCAGATTCCGCCGGCGGGCGAATGTGAGCAGCCGATTTGTCAACCGAGCACCCGCGTCTGCAGCCTTCGAAGCGCGGGTGAGAAGATCGAGATCCTGCATGCTCGAAATTGAGTCCTCGAGCAGCTCGAGGTTGCCCGAGATGATCGTGAGCAGGTTGTTGAAATCGTGCGCGATACCGCCGGTGAGTTGGCCGACAGCCTCCAGCTTCTTGGACCTCAGCAGCTCTTCCTTTCGTTTCAAATCCTCGGTCACGTCCCGAAGCAGACTGACCACAGCCATTCGAGATCCGTCGGAGCCGCTGATGACCGCAGCATGTCCCTCGCCCGGAAATGTGGTTCCGTCCTTCCGTCGCAGGGTGATGGAAATCTGGCTGGATTGTACTCTGCCAGGCCAGCTTCCAGCCGTTCCATGTCGTGAGGTCGGTCGAATATGGCAGCTAAATTGAGGCCGACCGCCTCGTCGGATTCAAAGCCGAACATACGCATTGCAGCGGGGTTAAGCAGAATAATCTCGCCGTTGGGGTCGGCAATAACGAGGGCTTCCGGAACGTGATCGAATACGGTTTGAAACAGTAAAGACTGCCGGTCAATTTCTGCTTGCAGGCTCGCGTGGGTACTTAGATCGGTGACGATGCCGGAGAAATAGGGCTCGCCTTCCACCACGAATTCTCCGACAGTTAGATGTATTGGAAAGACAGTTCCGTCCTTGCGCTGACCCTCGACCCCCCGGCCGATGCCTATGATCCTTTTCTCGCCGGTGGTCAGGTAGCGAGCCAGGTATCCGTCGTGTTTGCTCCGATAAGGCTCTGGCATCAGCATGTTGACGTTCTGCCCAAGCAGCTCGTCGGCGCTATACCCGAACATTCGTTCCGCCGCCGGATTGACGCTGTGTATGCGGCCGGCGCTGTCGATCGCCAGGATAGCATTAACGGCGGACTCCAGAATTGCATGCAGCATGGCTGACCTTGAATATCTGGGTTCGGGATTTCACCCTACTGCCCCGCAGTCCAGCAATCCAGCGTCAGCGTGAATCAGCAAAACGCCTATTTGGATGATTGCTCTGCTTCGGCCGCCACGAACTGACCTTGATCAAAGCCCTTCAGCAATGCGCGGGCGATAGTCGCCAGAAATTCGACTTGGAGAGGCTTATGCCGGCCGAGGATTTCGCGATGGATTCCATTTTCGACAGCGAGCACCCGGCCGCCCGTTTTGCGGTAGACGGCGCATTGCAGCTCGAACTTTGTAGATCTTTGCTCGATTTAGCCGAGCACTTGCCCGGCCGGCCGGATCGCGACGGGATTGCTTATTGCCTGAAGGTGCTGCCTTCGACGTGGGAGGCGCACGTGGCGTTTCAATCCGAGGCAGCCTTCCCACTGTTAAAGCGCCGGTACGAGGGTAACCGCGACGTTCTCAAGTGCCTGGAGCGGCTAGAGCGACAGCACATAGAAATTGCAGGTGCAAATGATGAACTCACCGAGCAACTCGTCCACGTGTTGAACGGCGAAACCGTTGATTGCGAGATGTTGGGCTATTTGATCCGCAATGCAGCGGAGCGCCGGCGCGAGCACGTCGAATGGGAACAGTCGTTTCTCAATTCGTTATTTCCGCGCTTGCTCGTGCCTCTTGAACGGCAGGCATTCCTAACTTGGTCATCGGCAAACCCTTGGCCGCTAAAGGGAACCGAGGAGCTCGGCAAAAGCAAAAAATAATGATGTTGGTGCAAGTCAACTCGTGCGGCCGCAGTGCGTGGCCGGTTTCATCGGATATTTCGTGGAGATTGGGCGATGAAGCCGACTGGCGCCTGTTCGCCGATGGTTACGGCAAGTCCTGCAATCGCAAGTGCTTTGCATCTGCTTGATGTCGGTCAAAGCTCACAAAGTCTCGACAGGCAATGTTGATCATCGAGATCTATTCGGGTTGGAGGCTGGGTTTATGCCTGATTATCCTTATTCTTCCGAAGGCAGAACGGCGGCGTCTCGCGCAGATAGAGTGCCGGGGCCAGGTACTACATTGTTGAGCGGCTGGAGTCCGATGGCCGATAAGTTCGGGGCGTGGAATTCGACGGCGCAACGCACGTACGAAGAAATTGTACAACGCTGGTTCAAATTCTTGGGCGACCGGGTGGCGAAGGACGTCGCGTTAGCTGAACAGCTCGCGGCATGCAAAAACGCCAATGACGTTTATCTCGTCTATTCGCAATTTTGGCAGCAGGCGGCCAAGGACTATACCACAGAGTTCACTGCGATCACGCGCGCGTTCTGGGAAATGATGGGCTCACTCGAGCACAGTGGCTCGCGCAAAAATTCGAGCCGCTACCAGTAAGCAATGCCGATGCCGCGAGCCCATCTGTTTAAGGAGACGTCCTATAAAGGCACGTGATGTCATGACCCGGGGCGTGGTTTCGGCCACACCAGATTGCACAATCAAGGAGTTAACCAAGCGAATGCAGCAGTATCGCATCAGCGGTCTGCCAGTAATTAATGCCGGGGGCGCTCTCGTCGGAATGGTCACCGAAGCCGATTGCCAGCGTCGTGTAGAAACGGGCACGGAAAAGAAGCGATCGGTTTGGCGATCGTTTTTGGCCTCATCAGAAACCCTTGCCGACGAATATATCCACTCTCATGGCCGAAAGGTCGGTGAGGTGATGACGACGAATCCAATTATTGTCGGCGAAGAAACAGAACTCGATGAGATTATTCATCTCATGGAGAAGCATCAGATCAAGCGTGTGCCGGTTGTCAAAGGTCGCGAAGTTGTTGGGATAGTGAGCCGCGCAAACTTAGTACAGGCCCTGGCGGGATTGCTCCGCGGCAGCGCGCCGGTCAGCGAGGATGACGTTTCTATTCGCGACAACGTCCGTCAAGAAATAGATAAGCTTCCATGAGCGGCCAGCGAGTTCGTCACAGTTACAGTAAAAGACGGCATAGTCGATCTCTGGGGCTCATTTACCGCGTACCGCCAGGACACGGCCGCAGTCGTCGCAGCGGAGAATGTACCCGGCGTCAAAGAGGTAAAAAACCATCTGGCATGGGTCGATCCATTGTCTGGCCTTGTCGTGTATTCCCCCGACGAAAAGCAGTCTTGGACTCCCACTCAACGGGCGTCTTGAGTTAAATCCAATTGCGAGCTGCTGCCGAAGCGTTTGAGCTGCTGCGCAGCAGGTCACAATGGGTAGGGCGACATGGCTTCACGACCGTTTCATACGGAGACTCACCTTGTAGATCGTATCGGCTGGTTGAGGGCTGCGATCCTCGGCGCCAACGACGGGATTGTCTCAACCGCAAGTTTGATCGTCGGCGTCGCCTCAGCCGCCGCCCATCCGAAGGACATTGCTCTCGCAGGTCTTGCAGGTCTCGTTGCCGGCGCCATGTCGATGGCGGCTGGCGAGTACGTTTCGGTCAGCTCGCAGTCCGACACGGAGAGGGCTGACATTGCGCGCGAGAGCAAAGAGCTCAGTGAAGACCCCGTCTTTGAGCACGCCGAACTCACAGACATATATGTCAAGCGCGGCCTCGACGAGGGTCTCGCAAAGCAGGTCGCAACTCAGCTAATGTCAAAGGATGCGTTAGCCACGCATTTGCGTGATGAACCTGGGATTTCGGAAATCAGCACAGCTCGCCCCGTGCAAGCCGCGCTGACCTCGGCAGCGACTTTCGCAGCCGGAGCCGCGCTGCCCTTGCTCGTAGTTTTCATCACACCCCAAAGCGCATTGATCCCGGCTGTCTTCGTTGCCTCATTGGTTTTTCTCGCCGCGTTAGGTGCTGTAGGAGCGCGCCTTGGGGGCGCTAATGTGCTTCGCGCCACAGCCCGCGTGGCTTTCTGAGGTGCGCTCGCGATGGCAATTACGGCCGGGGTAGGCCGCATCTTCGGAACCGCCATTTGAAGGCTGGTGAAGCGAACGTATTTGTCGATCCGGCGAGGAGCTGCTCAATCTGGATAGCGGCCCGCCATTACCATCCGAACATCTCTCGCTGCCGGGCCTCGAGTTCCTGACGGTACCGGCGCAAGGCGAATGCCTCGGTGATAAGTCCGACGACACGTTTTGTCGTTTTATCGTCGACAACGACGAGAAGCTCGGCTTGCTGACTTTCAAAAAGAGGCATCAGGTGATCGAAGCGGGTCCGCGCTTCCACCCAAACATCATTGTATTTTAGCGACTGTTGCAGCGTTGCCGTATCTGCCTCAGGCGACTGCTCATTTGTTTCTGCGTGAATTGCTGCGACGTCGGCAAGTCCCACAAAGGCGCCGGTCGAATTGACTGCCGCGACGAACTTGGTCGAACCAAGAGGAAACTTCGCGAAAAAGTCAGAACGGCGCATCGTCGCGGGCGCAACAGCCAAATCCCGACGCATGAGATCCCTCGCCGTCGTTTGACGGACCCAACCCACGTCTTCGCCTCCGAGAATGGCCTCTCCCCGAAGGTGAAATCGCCACGTGGAGAACGAATAGCCAAACACCTGTCGGACGGTAAGGACTGCGGCAAGCACCCCTAGTAGAACAGGGCCTACGACGGATAAGTCGCCCGTCACCTCGACGGCCAGCAGAGCCATAGTCATCGGCGCGCCAACAACGGCCGCGCCGAAACTGGCCATTCCAACAAGGCTCAGCATGCCGACGTCGCTCGGCGCCAGGAAACCGGAGCTGACCCCGATATTGCCGGCCAGGGCGCCCGTTAACGTGCCGATAAAGAGCGATGTTGAAAAAAGTCCGCCGCGGAATCCGGCGCCAATCGACAAGGCGGAGGCGGCGATTTTGCCGACCAAGACAATCGCCAGCATGTCCGTCGACAAGCCACCTTGCAGTAGCAGCGCCATCGCACGGTGACCCGACCCGAGAACATGCGGCACACACATTGCGATGGCGCCCACTAAAATTCCGCCGGCTACGGGGCGCAGTGCGAGACGCAAGCCACTGCGGTGGAATAGGCGTTCCGTCGCCGTCACGCCGCGCATCAGCACGACCGAAAGCAGACCGCATGCGATGCCAAGAGCGACAGCTGTCACGAGGTGCCCTTGTTGGGCCAGATTCAATTTCTCGAGGTGCACGTGATACGTGTGGCCGACAAAAGTATGTGCGGCGAGCGTTCCAGCGACAGCTGCGGCGACGACGGGCGGCAGCGTCGCCACGGTGTAACTGCCGACAATGAGTTCGAATCCGTACGCCGCGCCCGCAAATGGCGCACCGAAGGCACCTGCGATGCCACCCGCGGCGCCTGCGCCGACGAGCATTCGCACATCATGGCGCCGACGCTTCAGAAGCCTGCCCACCTTCGAGCCTACGGCACCCGCTGCCTGCGTGAAGCCACCTTCGATGCCGAGCGAAAGTCCGAAGCCGCATGAAAGCAACGACTGCAGGCTGACCAGGACGCTGTCGGTCAGCGACATCCGGCCACCGTGCAGCGCGTTGGCTTCGATAGGATCGACGATCGGATGCGGGCGCCGGGTCTGATACAAATACGTGAGTCCCACCACTAAGCCGCCAGCGGTGAGCACGAGGAGCGTATGCAGTTTCGGAAGTTCAGCCATTGAGCTTAAATTCTCGCCGGGCCCGAGAGCGAAAAGTATCCGGTGCATAGCCTCCGATAACGAGTCCATCGAAGCCGCTATGACACCGCTCACTGCACCCGTGCAGGCTCCTGCAATGACCAGTACGAAGACGTCGTCTCTTAGAAACTTGCGGATACGGTTGCGCTGCAGATGCGCAATTGCGACGGCCAGTCGAAGCGAAAGTGAACGAGGCTTTTTGGAAAATCGCAACATGCGTAGATCCGACCGAGCGCGGCGTTAGTTCGAGAAGCTGAAGGATACGTGTCAGATGAAGCTCAGGAGATAGTGCGATGGTGTCGCACGCGGCGAGGATAGTGGCGTAGGGGTCAGGGACCAAGAATGCCATTAGGGCCGAAGGGCGGTTGACGATTGAATTTCACCGGCTTTACTGAGCAAGGCCAGGGGCAGTTACCGGTAGGCGCGCAGGAAGGCACCGCGCTATGACGATAGGGGCCGAGGGTGTGCGATGTGTCCTGAGCTCCGAGCGCTCCAGGAGGTTCACAGCCAAGCTCACGCCACGCTTTACGGATGGCGTGGCGATCGATGCGCTCTCCGAACAGTATTGTTCGCGCGGTGCTGAGAAGAATGGCAACGTCGAGACTGAACGATGCGTTCTTAACATACCACAGATCGAGCGCGGCCTTGTCATGGATGGAGAGATGCCGGCCGCCATTTACTTGCGCCCAACCGGTGAGGCCTGGTCGCAGACGTAATCTTGCGGAGGCGCCCGGAGATTGGTCCGCCGGGACCTACGAGAGACATTTGGCCAAATAGTACGTTCTAGACCTGGGGCAACTCATCGAGGTGCACGCGGCGTAGAAACCGTCCGACGACAGAAATCCGCTCGGCGTCTGTGAGGCGCCGCCCCTGGTGGTCGCGCGCCGCACCCATTGTAGGAAACTTCAGTACTTTGATCGGCCTTCCGAGCGCGCCTGGTCGTTGCTGTCAGAATATCGGCGGATATCCGACGTCGAGCATCACGACAAGACCGACGAGCGCCATCAATGGCGCGAAACAGATGACGCAGAGAATTGCTGCCGCGCTATCGAGGACGCGCTTCCATCTAAGGTATGGTCGCGATGCGAGTTGCCCGAAGTCGAGCCTGGCGGATATCATACTGGAACGTCGCGGTTTGCGAACCACGCACCGGGCGGCGATGCTGCGTCAGAAGCTCGAGAAAGGCGCGAAGGACCCTTTTCGCCACGGCCGCGAGAAGCTTGGGGCAAATCCGTCGAATGGCCGGAGCCATGGCGTGAGCCAACGCCGTCGAATGCGAAGAAAAATTTAGCGCGCTAGTTGGCAACATTAGTCACGATCCCGCGAAGTTGGAACGCGCAAGCCCTGTCGGGCGTTTTCTGTCATCTAGAGGCATAGAGGATTTCCAATGAAGAAATTGCTGCTCACGACAGCCTTTGCTGCTCTGTTCGCTGCGCCGTTATTGCCGCAAACGGTACCGGGCGACGCGACACCCCACGATTCGACACGCGGCGCAAAAGGTACGGAAGACATTCGCCCCGGCAGCGTCGGACCTGGCAACGAAAAGAATTCGGAGGTTTCGCCGACCTCACCATCCGTTCCGACGCATTCCCAACCTCCGCCTGAAATCCCTGCTGGTGCATCAAGGTCTAGCGCAGGTGAAAGTGGCATGGGCAATCCGGCAACACCAACACCACCGCCTAACGAATCCGGATCACATTAGCGACTTGGCCGCTTAGCTCGCTATCCATTTCGAAAAAAACTCTGGGATGTTTCTTTGCGCAAGCGGCCGCTACTTGGAGCGTGCCTTCTGAACTTGGCGATTGGTGTAGCGTGCGTTGCCGAGACCGGTGCCGATTGTCAACACGCCCCAGTGGAGGCGATCTCTAACGTAGGGCAACTCGCTCAGACCCTGCACGACCGCATCATTGTGCATGACAACCATCGTTTCGCCGTCGCCGATCTTGGGGACTTGCTCGCGGATTATCCGTGGGAGATTGAAGCGCGCGCATTCCCAATTGCCCGGCAGATTTTGGCCGCCGCGATCGATCGAGCCATCTTCAAGGATGATGCCGGGGCAGCCGAGGCCGACGACGGGGGCCAGCTCGATCTTGTTCTTTCGGCTCCATTCGATAAGTTCTTGCAGCATTTCAGTCAGGCGCTCGACGGCGCCTTCGCGGTTCGTATCCTCATCGCCGTGCCGCCAAAGCTCTGAGGTGACGATTGCGGCTTTGGCGAGGTCCGTTGATTTTTTCAGATTTAACTGAACGACGCCGGCTCTGATGTTGGTGCCGCCGATGTCGACGGCGAGGATGCCGTCGTGACCTTTGAGCATCCAGGCCGGCAGCAGGTGGGCGGCGCCAAGCAAACCCGCCTCATTGGTAGCATTGTGGATCATTTCGAGATCGAGCTCGACGCCTTCGGCACGGAGAATCAGTCCGGAGCGAGCGATCGCCAATTCGCCGATGCGGCTGCCGCGAAACCCGCCACCGACTACGATGCATTCGGTGTCGCGCCATTCCTTCAGCCGCAGAAAGCGACGAATGACTGTCGCCAGTTGCTGTGCGAAATCCTCGATTGCGCCTTGGACCATGCCGGCGGCTTCGGGATCGCCCTTGCTGAGGAGATCGGCGAGTTTCCTTTTGCTTAGTTCTTCGCTCGGCTTGTCGCCTAGCGGATCCTCGCCCGCCTCCTTGAGCGGCTTGCGCCACTTATCGACGAGTTCCCAGAACGCACTCTTGCTGGCCTTGTCACCGACAAAGCCTTCCTCGTCCTCTATCTCGACGTTGTAGCTATCGATCGTGACGCTGGGCAGAACAGCGGCGCCGTGAGCAGGCAAATCAGGCTGGACCACATTTTCGGGCTTTGACATTCAAATCCGATCTACGCGCTGTTCGCCTAACTGGCTGCTGTTACATCAAATGCAAATTGTCGTACTGGCGGATGATCACGCTGTCGTCAGCGACGACGCGATGAAGTCTGCCACACGCATTATAACGCCGCAGGAGCCAAGATGGTTTGATGCTTGGCGCACGGAATAGCTTAAATTCGCAAGATACCTTGTCAGGCGCCGTCTGGGGCGGCCTGCGGAACTCTTCCTACCAGGCCGCCGACCGTTTTGCGGAAAGATGACTTCGAAAGAGCGCTAGATAACGCCGGCCTGCCTTGCGCTTGCGAGAATAACGCAGCAGGCCGGCCGACGGTGTCCAAAGCCGTGTGCTTTCATTCGCATCCCCTAAAATAGCAGCTCTCAGACGTTGCGCGCTTCGTTCGCCACGATCGGCGGCAGCAAACAGCCGCCTCGTCATCTCATGGACCGGCAGATCCAGCGACTTCGCACGGGCTTCTGCAATTGCCGCTTCCAATACTCGATAAAAGCACTTCAGCTCATCGGAGCCGTAACCGCCAATTTTCATGTCCCGCCCTGTCTGTTCGTGAAGCCGTCGATCGACTGCGATTGGAGCCTGCCTCGGGTAAGGCAGTCCAGCCCGAGCCCGCACCCAGCCGACAACACCGGCTGCGGCATGCCGGTTCCCAGGTCACTAAAAAAAGCCGGTGCGATCGCAGTGTAGCGGCGCTGTGTGACGATCCAATCGTCGGCCGGAGGCCGAACCGCCAGGCTTCGTGCGGCTATTTGGGCCGGGGATCGATGAGGCCCGAACCTGGAGCCGTTTCGCCGTTGCGGTAACGTGTCACGGCCTCTGCGAGGGTCAGGGCTGCATTTCTTGTTTCAACGAAGAGCGCGCTGTCGCGGTCCAGCTCAGCGTGGCTCGTTGCGTACGGCTTGTAGTATCCAATGTACCGGCCGAGCAGCACCATCTCGCCTGCCGGGCGCAAGTGCATGTCGGTTAGCCAATCGGTAAGCATCCGCCGAAGATTGTCGGCTCCTGCACTATCGCCGTGGACAATGATCGAGAATACGCGCCCTTTGCTGCGTCCTTGCCATGCGTTGAAGTCGGGTCCGGGTTGCCGCCGTCGGCGCACCATCCGATCCATCATCAGCTTGAGAACGGTCGGCGATTGATACCAGTGCACCGGCGCAACGATGATGATGCCGTGTGCTGCCACCCACAACGGATAGATCTCATTCATCCAATCAGGCGCCTGTCCCAGTGCGTGGTTGGGACAGCAAGAGCAGGGCCAATGACAAAGCGCCGGTGATGTCGAGAAGCACGCTTTGCAGGGAAAGTTCTGCCGGCCGTATTCCGATGTGAGGCGGCTGAGGTCGAGGAAATCGCAGCTGAAACTTGGGAGCGTATCGAATGTCTCACGGACGGCCTCGACGAACCGATATGTTTTTGACATTTCGCCGGGCAGGTGTGCTCGCTGCGTGCGGACGCATTGATGATCAAAACTTTTGCAGGCAAAGAGGGGTCGTTATGCGCGGCCTCGGCATCCTTTATCGCCTGGTGCGCTGCAAGCCACTCCTCAGAAAGCTGAAAGTCCGCGTCGTCAAATATTTCCCCGGCGGCCCGTGTTCTAGGTGCCTTTCTGCTCTCTTCATAAGCCCGCCAGGCTATTTCGAATGCCCGCTCGAGCTCTTCGCCGATCGCAGCGAAGGCGGGATCATAAAATTGCGCGAAGAAGCGCTGGCGGAATTCTTCTTTGTCGATGTGCGGGTCCGGCATTCCCTTGCGAATATCGACGTCCATGCGTTCCTCCGCGGTAAGTTTTCGGAGCGCATAACGCTGCACGGGCATACTAGGCCCGCCGCCCGCCAGAAAAATCGGCTCGCGAACTGAATGCGTACTTATGCGTTATGCGTCCAGGTTTCAAACTCTGGACGAACGATGCAGCGCACATTGGTTCAGTATCCAAAGGGATTTCATGTCTTGATTAGCGGCAGCCGATCTCAAGCAGCATCAATGGTGATCGAACCTGGCGGCCAGCAGGGCAGGCCCGACAACCGCCACCAGGGTGCGGATCAGTGGCTCTATGTGGAGAGCGGAAAAGGAGAGGCGGCCATCAATGGGCACATTTATCCGCTGGAAGCCGGCTCGCTCGTCTTAATCGAGCGCCGCCACAAGCATGAAATCCGGAATACCGGGGACGTTCCGATGAAGACACTGAACGTATACTTGCCTCCTGCCTACACCCGCGATGGCGATGAACTGCCACCGGGAAAAGCCGACTGACGAATGGAGCAGGCGCTCCGGGCCGAAGTTCGGCGACTGCCATCGGCCTCGCATGCAGTCCGTTACTGGAGGAGTGCGTGACCAACATCGCGGTATCGAAGCCCTTCAGTACGTCGAACAGATGCGCTTTGTTTCGGTCGTCGATGCCATGGCGGGAAGCTCCGGGCTTTAGTTGCTTCCATGTAACCTAGGCGGGTGGTGCGAGTTCCGCTGCTTGCAGCCACGGTCGTTCAACACTCATCGCCCTCTAAGCCTGCGCGCCAGCATGCGCCTCGCGTGAGGTTTTTTCCTTCCGGGCTCGCGCGTGCTTTTCACCGTACTTCATCCCCTCGAGCTTCAACCCATCGGGATCAAGAAAGTAGACCGCGTAGTAATCCTGGTAGTACTCGCCGGCCGGATCGACGATCGTCGCGCCGTGTTTCTGGAGGTAGTCCTGTAGATCGTCGACATCCTTGCGGCTGCGCAATTCGAACGCATAATGATGCAATCCAACGTCGCCGATGCGGTACTTGTGTTTGCGGCCCTGAGCATCCGCCTGTCCAATCCAATAGCGCGTCTTGCCGTTGCTCCAACCGATGGAGTCCTCATCGCTTTCGTCCATCACCTTGAATCCGAGGAAGCTGAAGAGGCCGCTGTAAAAAGCCTTTGATTTCTCCAGGTCGCTGACCCGGATAGAAATGTGATCGACGCCGACAACCCGTGCCATGTCTCAACTCCTTGACGTCAGGGCTCGTTCTTCAATGGTTCTTTCCGCGGGATCTCAGGCGGCGCTGCGATCGGTGGTTATGCCGAGAACGAGTTCCTCGAGATCACCATTGAGCCTTGCTCTTTCCGTATAGAAAAGGCCATGCGGAGCGTCAGAATAAACGACGAGCCGAGCATCCCGGATAAGTCGCGCGGTTTTTTTACCCGAAGCTTCGATAGGAATCGTCTCGTCCGCATCACCGTGAATGACGAGGGTTGGTACCGCGATCGTCGGCAAGTCATCTCGGAAATCGGTCTCCGAAAATGCCTTCACACATGCCAGCGTGGCGCGGGCCGAGGCTTGCATCGCCTCTTCACATGTGGCGGCGAGCATCGGATCGCTTACGGGAGAGGAAATCCAATTGACGCCGAAAAACTGCTTTGCAAATTCCGTTATAAAGGCCGGACGATCGACGTGAAGATCCAACTGCATCTGCTCGAAGACACTTTTGTCGACGCCGTCGGGATTGTCGGGCGTCTTGATCAGGAAGGGTGTAACGGATGAGATGAGCGCTATTTTGTTGACCCTGGCCCCCTCGTAGTTCCGCATGTAGCGGACGACTTCACCGCCGCCCATCGAGAAACCGGCGAGAGTTATGTCCTGCAAATCCAAGTGATCAAGAAGCCGTTTGAGGTCGCTTGCGAGTGTGTCGTAATTGTAGCCGCCATACGGCTGATCAGATCGGCCGAACCCTCTTCGGTCATAAGCGATGCAGCGAATGCCCCGTTCGGCGAGGATGTTTGTTTGGTACTCCCACATTACCGAACTCAATGGCCAGCCGTGGATCAACACAAGAGGCTTGCCGGCTTCGGAGTCAGTGTAGAAAAGGCGTGTACCGTCTTCAGCTTCGAACTCCATAGATCCCTCGGTCGGGTTGCTTGAGAGGCGCGCTCCGAATGGACTGGCGCGAACGAACCGCGGGGTTCGTCGCTCAGGCTGCAAGAAGCAGGATAGACCTGCATACTCGAGCTGTCTTGCCTTACTCGGCAACCGATCGCGAACTTTCGACCAGGAGCCAGCGCGCCATTAAGCTTTCACTGCGGGGCGGGACCTGTGCCGGGGCTGGGTATCGGATTGTACGGACCAGATGTTCCGCTTGCGCCGCTGCTGCTTCCGCTGGCTCCCTTCTGCAGCTCCGTTACACCGCTCTTGTTCTCCGGGCTCGGCTTGACGGTGTCCGCGGGATTGGCAGGGTTCACCTGATCTGTGCCGGTGGTACCGGGCACGGGCGTCACTTGCGGTGCGGACGGTCCGGTGTTCGTTTGCGCCATCCCCGGAGTAGCAGCGACCAGGCCTGCAAATATCGATGCTGCAAATAGCGAATTCATGGACAGTTCCTTTTTCAATACGCGCTGCTTGGAGCCTAGTGGCTGCCGCCACCGCCACCGCCGGAAGCACCACCGCCTGCAGATCCGCCGCTTGAGGATGTGCCACTAGCAGTGCCCGACGTTCCGCTGCCGGAAACGCCGATGGTGCCGGAAGGCGATGCACTTGGCGTCACGGAACCGCTGGGACTTGTCAGTGCTCCGCTGCCGGTCGAACTTGGAGTGGTGCCGGAGACGCCGGTGCTGGTACCGTTATTCGAAGGTGATCCTTCGATAATGGTGTTGAACGAATTTCCGGTTGTGGAGGGATTCTCAACATTTGCGCCGGGATTTTGAACCGCTCTAGCGCTTGCGCCTTCATCGATCTGCAAGCGCTGGCGACTTGGCGCGGCGGGATCGATCCTATTTTGCTCCACGGGTGGACGGGCCGATCCCGGCGCGTCAGTCGTGGCTGCGCCACCCTTCGTTGCCAACGCCGCTAAAACCGTTTTCATGCGGACGCTCCTCGCGTGATTGGACTTTTGCTTAGCAAACGCCAATTTCGTGGAAGGGGTTCCCGATGCGGACTAGGGAACGCGCCGGCGCATCGTCTGAACGGTGCTAAGGAAGCCGCAGCGTCCCCGCAGGAGCAGCGGAAGGCGTTTGGCGAAGTTTAGCGTAGCAAACATTTGCAAAACACTCTTCGAGCCGCGCGGCTGCACCCGGCCCGATCCATGGCTGCCATTCCCACACTTTAATGGACTTGATGGTCATCGTCGCGGGCAACGCCGCGGCGTCGATCGGACCCGCCCAAGCGCCGCCGAGAGCGAGATTGAGCACGAGCTGGAAAGGTTGCTGCAATGGTTGAACCTTTCCAACGCTGATTTTCCTGTCCATAGCGAGCATCGACTGGCCGTTGACGGCGATCGCAAGAGTTTCAGGACTAAGCTCTGCTGTGTACGTGATGTCCTTGCCCTGAAATCCATCTATCGTGTGTGAGGCGGTGCTGACGTTGAGATTACTTGCGGACGTGCCGAAGTGGACGGTCGCGCGCACAGTTTCCGGTTCTCGGCCGAGGTGTTCCATCAAATCGATTTCGCCAAAGCCGTTCACGTTTCGGCTTCTGAGCCAAATCGCAGGCCAAGCGCCATCGCCGTCGCGGATATTGGCCACCACTTCGATCTTTGCGTTCCGCCAAGACTTCACGGAAACCAAGCTCGCGGACGTATATTGCGCTTCGAATCTCGCCTTTCGCCAATCGACTGCGCCCTTCCGGTACGCCGCATTCGCAATGCGCTCGTTTCGTCCGATAAGTCGAAGGCCATCAGGGGCGATCGCAAGATTGGTTGGCGCGCCGCCGGTATAATATTGTTGTTCAGAGTTCCTGAGAAAGCCGCGTTCGAAGATCCACTGCGACGCGTCGAAGGGTTGCCCGGCTGACCAGTTGCTAACCATGACCCAAGCGACTCGGATGTCTGAGCCCAGCTGACGAAAATGAGAAAGAGGATGAGCCGGGTCACCAACAACTTCCCTCGAACCAACTTTGCAGTAGTCGAGGTAACGCCGGCTTGTAGCAAAAGTTGCTGCCGAGATCATCGGCGCGCTCCGGGCACGGGGCCGGCTTATCTGTGCAGCGCGGCGTAAGTACGCGAGAACCGATAGCGGCGACGGTCATCGACCAGATGATCAGCCCGCCCGCTGCAAGCGCGGAGCCTACCCAGCCGGTGGATGTCCATCCGTATCCGTGAGCAATCGCCAAACCGCCGAGCCATGGTCCGATTGCATTCGCGATGTTGAACGCACTGTGATTCAACGCGGCGGCGAGGGTCTGGGCATCTTCAGCAACATCCATCAGCCGCGTTTGCAGCGCGGTACCGAGGCCGCCGCCGCACCCGATCAAAAAGACGACAACGCTAACGGCGTAAATATTGCCGGCTGCCACGGGAAACATCGCCAGTGAAGCGACACTCAAAGGAGAATGCCGCCTATTGTCGGCATCAACGCATGGTCGGCGGCCCAGCCGCTGACGAATGTTCCAACCGTCATTCCGATACTGAAGACGCAGAGTACGATTGGTACAATTGCCGGCGCCACGCCGGTAACCGCCATAAGTGTGGATGCAAGATAGGCATAGACCGCGAACATGCCGCCAAAGCCAATGGCACCAGCCGCGAACGTCAGCCAAACCTGCCGTCGTTTCAGCGCTCCCAATTCTCGCAGCACAGCCGCGCCGGCATCGGGCTTATCGGCGGGCACGAACAGCCACACGAGAGCGACAGTCAAAAGTGCGAGGAGTCCAACGGTCGCGAAGCCAAATCGCCAAGCGAAATGCCGCAAAGACATAGCTGGGGAACGCGCGAATGCGTGGCGTGTAACGGCTCGGCGGTACCCCCTACCAGGTGCTCGATTGATCCACGTTGTTGAACAGCTCGTTCAGCCGTCGACCGGCGCCAGGCGTCAGCGAATTCGGAAGTTGATCCAGTCCGAAAAAGCTGTGCTCGATGATTTCCGCGTTCGGCCTCGGAATGAGCTCCCGCCGCCAGTGGTCGACGACGAATAGGACTATGTGGTCGCCCGGATAGGCGT
Organism: uncultured Alphaproteobacteria bacterium; assembly: GCA_963833715.1. Lineage (GTDB taxonomy): Bacteria > Pseudomonadota > Alphaproteobacteria > Rhizobiales > Hyphomicrobiaceae > Hyphomicrobium_B. Next base: position 439,210 of record CAWHZB010000008.1, on the reverse strand, counting down.
CGAAATTCGAATAAATTCCGAAAAGCCATGGCGCGTCTGAAATGATGACGCCGGTTTCCTCGAGCATCTCGCGCGCCAGCGCATGTTCGATCTTTTCGCCAGGCTCGACCCCACCGCCGGGGAAGTGCCAGCCCGGGCGGTATCCATGGCGAACGAGAAGCACGCGCGACGCATGATCGACGACGACGGCTTGGACGCCGAGAGTCACCAGATCGGCGCGCGCAAGGTGGGCAGAACGAATTCGCTTAAGCAAAGCCGCAATCCCTTTCAGGTCCGACGCGATGACCAGTTGTGAGATCACGCGCCTAGATCGCTTCGCCGGCAACAACGCTTGAAGGTTCCGGCCTCCAGCCATACAGCCAATCGAAGCCCTTCATCACGGTCGCGGGCGATGTGAACTTCATCGCGGCGTTGCGCATCAGGGCTGCTGTTCCATGCATATGATAGATGCGCCCGTTTCGGCGCGAGGCCTCGGCAACTTTATTGGTGCGATGGCGGCGCGCGCGTTCGTAAGCCTTCAGTGACGCCTCGACGCCTCGGCGCAAATCCGCCAGATGCGCGGCCAGCGTCACGGCATCTTCGAGCGCCATCACCGCACCCTGTGCGAGAAAGGGGAGCACAGGATGCGCCGCATCGCCGACGAGTGCTGCGCGGCCGTTCGTCCATTGTGTCAGCGCCCGCATGTCGTAGAGCGGCCAGTACCGCCACTCGCGTGCGTCCGCGACGAGCGATTGCAACGGAGCGCCGAAGCCTCGAAGACTTTCGTGCACGGCCTCGGCTGGGGCCAGCCCGTCCCATTCGGCATCTTTCAACTCGTCGTCGGCTATGACGACGAGTGCGATGTCGCGACCAGCGTTGACGGGATAGTGGACGGCGTGGGCTCCCGGAGCGAGCCAGATGTGGACGGCATTGGCAACGAGGCTCGCCGGCAAGCGGTCTGCCCCGACAACGGTGCGAAACGCGGCCTTGCCGACAAACACAGGGCTCGCGCCGCCGTCTCCGGCTATCTGATCGCGCAGCGCTGACCACAAGCCGTCTGCGGCTATGAGGATTGACGGGGTCAGAACTTGGCCTATCGCGCCGATCGCACGAATTCCACCAACGGAATTTTCAAATTTCAGGATTTCCACGCCCGTCTCCAGCGTAATCAGCGGCTCGGCTTCGGCGCGCAAATGCAATGCCGTGTGCAAGTCTCTGCGGTGTGCGGTCCAATATGGTGCGCCGTGCCGTTCTGCGATCCATGCGCCCAACGGCAAGCGCGTCAGCTCGCGTCCTGTCGCGCCATCGCGAACGCTCAAGGCATCGGGAGTTGCGACGCGGTCTTGCAGCAGATCGGCGACGCCGAGGGCGCGAAGAATTCGCGCGCCGTTCGGCCCGATCTGGATACCGGCCCCTTCTTCGGGAAAGACCGCGCGGCGTTCGCAGACGTGCGATGCGATGCCGGATCGTGCGAGTGCGAGTGCTGTTGCGAGGCCACCGATGCCGCCGCCTGCAATAACGGCGCTCGTTAGGCCTTTCGTCACGGATGCGTGCTCGCGGTCAGTACGATGCGCGTCGTCATTGCCTCAGGCTACGTCCGCTACGAGACTGCCCTTGGGGTCGCTTTCATCGGGTTTGAGACGCGGATCGTAAATAAAGAGTGTCGAACAATAGGGACACAGGATCTGGCTGTCCTGACCCATATCCAAATAGATATGAGGATGATCGAAGGGGGCGCGGGCGCCCATGCAATTGAACTCCTTGACGCCCACGAAGATGCGCTCGGCGCCGAGGTCGTTTGCGAAATGCGGGATCATTGCTCCGGCCATGCGGGTTGCCTTCTGCGGTATTAGATTTGACGCACCATACCGTCGGTGCGGCGATGATGGTAGGGGACAGCATCCTGGTTCGAAGTTAGCGGCTAAGGCAATGATGCATTTTGACAGCGACGGCGTCGATATCGCTTTCCTAGATACCGGAGGCGGCCCGGATAAGCTGCCGGTGTTGCTCATTCACGGTTTTGCTTCAAACGTTGACACGAACTGGGTCAATACCGGCTGGGTCGACTTTCTCGTCAAAGCCGGTTATCGCGTCATCGCTTTCGACAACCGGGGTCATGGGCAAAGTCAAAAGCTCTATCAGCTGACGGACTATGGCGCGCCGCTGATGGCGGAAGACGCACGTCGCCTGCTCGATCACCTCGGCATCGCGCGTGTGCACGTCGTCGGCTACTCGATGGGCGCGCGGATTGCTGCGTTCCTGGCGCTGACTCACCCTGATCGCGTCGAGCGGCTCGTTTTCGGCGGCCTCGGTTTCAGCATGGTCCGGGGCATGGCCGGCACCGGCCCGATCGCCCGCGCGCTCGAAGCCGACAGCATCGTCGACGTGACGAACCCGGCGGCACGGACGTTTCGCGCCTTTGCCGAGCAAACGAAAAGCGACCTGAAGGCCCTTGCGGCGTGCATTCGCTCATCCCGGGCGCCGATCACGGCCGAGATGGTCGCGACGATCCAGCCGCCGGTCTTCGTTGCGGTCGGCGAAAATGATGTCATCGGCGGTTCGGCAGAGGAGTTGGCCAAACTCATTCCCGGCGCGCGTGCCTATACAATTCCGGGCCGCGATCACAACCGCGCCGTCGGCGACCGGTCGTTCAAGGCCGAGGTGCTGAAGTTTCTCGACGACAAGTGACGCGGTGACTTCGATGAGGTGACTTCGATGAGGTGACTGGGCCTCTCGAAGTGGGAACGTCTTCGGACCGGTACGCGGTACAATTCCGACCGAAGACGCGAGCGCCACATTCCGAGGCTCGTACGCGGGACTAGACGAGCCCCAGCCCAGCACCGGGAGCAGCCGCCACATAGCGGGGCAATGTGACTAGCCGATTTCAGCGGTCGGACGAGGTGTAGATACCTGTGGATAACTCATATCGCGGGCTTCCACTACAAAGGCAATCGTGATGTGGCGCCGCCCCGAGTTTGCCCCCGATTTGACAAGCGCCCGGCCAAAATTGGCCTGAAAAATATGGGACTTTTCAATACTGGGCGGGCAGTTCTTTACCCTCGATTAACCTTACCGGCGTTAGCTTTGCCCGTCATGGTTCCGCGTCGCATCCGCGTATTTGCGCCTATCGCCGCCTTGATGCTCTCAGGGCTCGGACTGCTATGGGGCTGCGGCACGATAGGCCCCGGTTTCGTCATCAAAGACGACTTCTGGCGCAATCCGGAAGAGCGCGCCTGTCTGGCCTCCGGCGTCATCCAGCAAACGGCATTCGTCCACACGCGATCGGCGCTGGGCGGCCCGAGCGTCTGCGGCGCTGAAAATCCCTTCGAGATGACGGCGGCCGACAACGGACGCGTCGCGTTGAATCCGGCCGCTTCACTCCGCTGCCCGATGATCCCGCAGATCGACCGATGGGTGAAGCAAGTCGTCGAGCCGGCCGCCCGCTACTATTTCCGCCAGGAGCTCGTCGAATTGACGGTGCTGGCATCCTATTCATGCCGGCCGATGAATAGTGTCGACGGCGCGCAAATCTCCGAGCATGCGTACGCGAACGCCATCGACGTCGGCGGCTTCAGGCTGTCGAACGGCGAAAAAATCAGCGTCCTGAACGGCTGGAATGGATCGGAGCGCGAACAGGCGTTCCTACGCAATATCCATGGTGGAGCATGCCAATATTTCACGACCGTGCTCGGGCCGAACTACAATAGTCTTCACAGCAACCATTTCCATCTCGATCTCGCCCACCATGGCCGCGACGGGCTGAACCGGATCTGCAAATAGCTGCCTTGTTGCTCGTCCAGCGCGCGTGCGGATGCCTGCTAAATCCGCTACAAGCGCCGCATGACCTGGAATCATGATCCACCGCCCGGCGCGCGACGCGGCTATCATCACGGCAACTTGCGCGAAGCCTTGATGAAGGCGGCGCTTGACTTGATTGCCGCCAAGGGCCCGGCGGGATTCACGTTCGCGGAAGCTGCGCGCGCCGCAGGTGTCAGCCCCGCGGCGCCCTATCGGCATTACCGCGATCGCGACGCGTTGATGGCGGACGTCGCGCGGCACGCCTTCGAGCTTTTCGAAGCGAAGCTGAAGCAGACCTGGGCTGGCGGCACGCCCGATCCTTTCACGGCGTTCGAGCGCGTAGGCCGCGCTTATCTCGCATTCGCGCGCGCCGAGCCGGCTCAATATTCGGCGATGTTCGAGTCCGGGCTGTCGTTTCAGGCTTTTCCGGATTTGCAGATTGCGGGGGACCGCGCTTTCAACGTGCTGCGGGATGCCTGCTCGGCGCTGATCGCGACGATGCCCGAAGGCAAGCGGCCACCGGTGATGATGATGGCGCTCCACATCTGGGCGCAATCGCACGGTATCGCGTCACTGTTCGCCCGCGGCGACGAAGCATGCAGGCCAATTCCGATGACGCCTGAGGATCTGCTCGACGCGGCGGTGCTGATTTATCTGGATGGGTTGGGGGTGAGGAGGGGTGGGTGAGCCGCGCTATACACAGTCCTTTGTGTATAGTGCGCTACTAACAAGTTCACACAAGTCCCCGCGTCCGCTGTCATGACAAACGATGTTGACCATTCTTGCCGATTCGTCGAACCCGAAGCTCCAGAAGATATTGAAAGAAGTCTCGAAGCAGAGCGGATCCGGACGTTCGCCCCAAATGGAAAACCGGCGACCAGATGTCGTCGGCTTTAATCGCCAAATGGCTTCCACTGGTCGAAGTGCTATGCTAACGCGATTACGGGCGCGGTCCGGAAATCGCCTGTGCAAGTGCCAAGCCTCAAATGTGCTGCAGAGGCGCTAAGCTTTCAGGAATACCTTTCCGAGGAAACGATCGAGGCGGCTGCTCTTTACGGAATGGGTGTTCTCGTTCGCGTGCCGGCGCCGCAAACGTACGCGACGCACAAGCTCATCGTCGCTCAACAAAGGAATGCCAGCCAGCGCGCAAAGAAAAGGAAGGACCTGCAGCAGGCCAAAGAGCTGATCGATATTTTTTTGGAGACGGACGAGGTAGCAATCCAGGATTGCCTCGACGCAGCGCGCGCGCGGCCGTACTTGGCAGAGCGCCATCAATAGGTCGTTCCCAATCTCGAACTTCCCGCTTAAAATCGACTTGTTACGACGACCTCCTGAGAAGAAAATCACTAAGCGTATCACATTCGTTCGCAGTCAGCTTTTGATCTGAGCAGAACTTTCCTAGCCTGCAGCAAAGCCTTCTCGCAATTCGTCAGCCTCATCAGCAAGAAATTGGCCGTGATGCGAGACAGGGTCGGCTGCCTTTGCCTATTGGCAATTCGCGCGTTTTATTTCCGCACTGTTAGAGTATTTGCCGTCTATCCACCGTACCACAACTTCGTTTCGTGCTAAGCGATATTTGATATTCGAATGGCAAGTCTCGGCAGAATTGACACTGTTTTTCCGCGTTGCGTAGCGTTGCCGTCAAAGCGAATTGTGACAATTGTTATGAAAGATATTTTGGACGCTAAGTTTTCGGAACTAAAAGCCGCCATCTACTGGGGCATGTTCGTGCAAGCGATAGTCATCGTCGGTTTTATCGTTCTGCTTGTTGAGTTAGCGCACTAAGCGCATGCCATTTTGCGATGAGGGAACCTCTCTCTCTGGGGACGCCGCCATCGCGCAAATTTAATCAAAGCAATCTCCAATTGCCGGCGACTTGCCGCCTTTCCTGTGCGCTACCCAAATTATTGTGCCCGCCCCCTTGAACCCGCCTCTTGCCATCCCACCTATGTTAATGTAAAATACATTTACATCCTAACCAAGGAGAGGGTGGCAATGGTGCAAGTGGTTCAGACGCTCGACGATTACGGCAGGCCGGCGTGGATTGCCGCGATGGTCGTGGGCTTCGTTCTTTTCTGGCCGATTGGGCTCACCATCTTGGCCTATATGCTGTGGAGTGGTCGTATGTCGTGTGGATGGCACGGAAGCCGCGCTCGGTGGGAAACCCGTTTCGCGGATAAATTCGACCGGGCGCGCGCTCGCGTCGAAGACGAAATGAGGAATTTCTCGAAGACTTATTCCAGCGGCAATAAGGCCTTCGACGACTATCGCGAGGCCACGTTGAAGCGGCTCGAGGAAGAAGAGCGCGAATTCCGCACGTTCCTCGATCGCTTGCGCCAGGCGAAGGACAAGTCCGAGTTCGACCAGTTCATGGCCGAGCGTCGCGATCGTCTGGCGGCAAGCGAAGGAGCTGCGTGACGCGAGATTGAAAATGTGAGGCGGTCCATATGGGCCGCCTCTTTTTTTGAATCGTAAAGCCGGGTTCACGAGGAGCACAATTAATGCACCTTCACCTATTGCCGCCGCCCCCGCCGCTGCATCTGATGCCCTTTCTTTTGACGGCGGCGCTGGCATTCGCAGCCGGCGTATTTCTGACCCGGCGCGGCGTTCCGCGCGCCATCGCCGAATTCGGCGGCAGGCTCAGTCAACGCTGGGCGCTCTGGCGGCGATCGTGTGATCGTGCGCGTCGGGACGGCAGGCGCGCGTGCTTTGAAAGCCGCGGCTCGGGCGGGCTCGGCAACTCGGCCTTCGACGACTATCGTCGTGCGACGTTGCGAAGGCTCGAGGATGAAGCCGCCGAGTTCCGTACATTTCTCCATGGACTAAAGCGCGCCGCGGATGCCGCAGAGTTCGACGCATTCCTTAAATCGCGCTGTGAGAGTGGCTCGCAGGTATCGTGACGGCAGCGGCGAAGCACCACTGCACTATCGGAATATCCGGCATTCGCCAAAACTCTTAATTTCCACCGACGTTGCCGGAATTTTAGGGGAAGTCATGTCGCGTCTCGGCTATGCTTCGATGCGTGAAGAGGGTGACGAAATCGTTGCCCCAGCTTCGGAATAACGGGTGTGGACGGATGTCCTGGCAATTCCTGAAAAATGCGGTCGCGGCGACTTATGGCGGTGGGCTGCGCTGGGCTCTCGATCAGATCAAGGAGACGTTCAGTCGTGGTGGCGGCTTCGGCCGTGCGCCTGCCCAGTCGCGCGTGGCCTTTACGATCGCTGTCGTCGCGCTTGCGGCAAAGATGAGCAAGGCCGACGGCGTATCGCTGCCGATCGAGGCCGACGCTTTCGAGCGGCAATTCTCCGTGCCGCAGAATGAGTGCGAGCACGTCCGCCGTCTCTATCAGCTGGCGAGCCAGGATATCGCGGGATACGAAACCTACGCGGAGCAGATCGCGCGTATGCTCGAAGGCGAGCGGGACCTCAAGGTGTCTGTGCTCGAATGTCTGTTCCACATCGCCAGCGCCGACGGCGTGCTGCATCCCGACGAAGATCACTATCTGGCGCGGGTTGCCGAAATCTTCGGACTTTCGGAAGCCGAGTTCCGCTGCATCCGGCGCGGCTTCGTCGCCGATGCCGACAGCCCTTACGAAGTGCTGAACATTTCTCCGTCAGCGACGGACAAGGAGATCAAAGCGCGCTATCGGGACCTCGTCAAAAGCCATCATCCCGATGCGCTTGTCGCCAAAGGTGTTCCGCCCGAATTTCTCGCCGGCGCCGAGCGTCGACTTGCGGCGATCACGGGCGCCTACGAGGCCATTCTCGTCGAGCGTGGCCAGCGTGCCGAGAGGGCGCTGGAACCGAGCGCGTGACGTTCTCTCCCGACAGTCCGCTCGTCGCCGCGATTCATCCGGCGGAAAACCGGGAACCACGGCGCGGCGGCGTCAAGCCGTCGCTTCTCATTTTGCATTACACGGGCATGTCGTCGGCGGCGAAGGCGATCGACTGGCTGACACGAGCCGAGAGCGACGTTTCCTGCCATTACGTGATCGATGAAGCCGGCCGCACGACTCAGCTCGTCCCGGAAGCTCTGCGCGCCTGGCACGCGGGCGCTTCGCACTGGCGCGGCGAGACCGACATCAACTCGCATTCGATCGGTATCGAGATTCAAAACCCGGGCCACCAGCATGGCTATCCGGATTTCCCTTCGGCTCAATTGCGCGCCGTGATTGCGCTCGCCAAAGACATTGTCGAGCGCCATTGCATGGCGACCGATTGCGTTCTCGCGCATTCCGATGTCGCGCCGGGACGCAAAATCGATCCCGGTGAGAAATTCAATTGGGCACTTCTGGCGAAAGAGGGCCTTGGCCTGTGGGTACGGCCGGCGCCCGTGCGCTCCAACGATTCGGGCCTCGGCCGCGGCGAGCGCTGCGCACGCGTTCTTCGCGCGCAGGAGCGCTTGGGTCGTTACGGCTACGGCATCGAGGCCAACGGTGTGCTCGATCACACGACCGAAAAGGTTCTCAAGGCTTTTCAATCGCATTTCCGTCCGCGCCGCGTCGATGGCCGGCTCGACCGGTCGACCGAGCTCACGCTCGATAAGCTCATCGAAGCATCGCGCCGGCGGGTCGCGGCTTGACGGCGCCGCAATCGGGATGTTGATGCCGAACCGTGCCGTGGCAGACTCGTGGCGCACGCTGTCCAGGAAACAGCATCATCCTAACGCCGCCAACAAGCAGGACCGAGCGTGTTCAAGCCCCGTCGTCCCGAGATACTCCTATTTCTCGTCGCCGCGTTCTTAGCGCTGGCGCTCAATTATGCATTCTGGCGACGGTTCCTTGCGGTGGTTGCGCCGCACAGCCCGGGCCAATGGCTGTTCTTTGCCGCGGCTCTCGTCACGATGGTTCTCATTACGTACCTGCTGCTGCTGGCGTTTTCCGTGAAGCCTGTGCTTCGGATCACCGTCGCCATCCTGCTTCCGGTGTCGGCGGCTGCCAGCTATTTCATGAACGAATACGGCGTCGTGATCGACGTCAACATGGTGCGCAACGTGTTCGAGACGGACACGCGCGAGGCCGGCGATCTCATCACGATCACGATGGTCACTTATATCGGCTTGCTTGGCGTGCTGCCTGCCGTTCTGTTCTGTCTTATCCCATGGACGTCTAGAACCTTCGGGTGATGAGGCACTTGCCAAGCTCAAGTTCGCGGTGCCAGCGCTATTTCTGCTTGCGCTCACCGTCATTCCGTTTTGGGGCGCCTATCTTTCGCTGCTGCGTGAGCATCGCGAGCTGAAATTGTCGCTGACGCCGGTGAACTACATTTCTGCACTTTCGAAGTACTGGCGCGTGGAGGGGGCTAAGCGGCCTAAAGTCGTCAGCGCCTTTGGAGCGGATGCGAAGCGCGCAGCCGTGCCGCCGACGCATACGCGCAAATCACTGTTCGTCGTCGTCGTTGGCGAGACGGCGCGTTGGGACCATTTCGCGCTCAACGGCTATGCGCGACCGACCAATCCGGGTTTATCGAAAGTCGACGGTCTCCTCAATTATTCGAAAGCGTTCTCCTGCGGCACAGACACGGCGCAATCGGTGCCCTGTATGTTTTCAGGTCTCGGCAGGGCGGATTTCACCAACGCCAAAGCAGACAGTCAGGAAAATCTGCTCGATATTTTAAAGCGCGCCGACATCGACGTGCTGTGGCGTGAAAATCAGGCCGGATGTAAAGGTGTCTGCGCGCGCGTGCCGACCGAGACGCTGACCGGCCTCAAAGTTCCGACGTTCTACCCGAGCACCAGCAACTACGACGACATCCTGGTTGACGGTTTGGACGAGAAGATCGCGAAGCTTGAGCACGACACCGTAATCGTCCTGCACATGATGGGCAGCCACGGGCCAGCTTACTGGAAACGCTATCCGGAGAAGTTCGAGACCTTCACGCCGGTATGCAAGGACAGCCAATTCAGTCGTTGCCAGAACCAGGACATCATCAACGCCTACGACAATACGCTCGTCTATACCGACCACGTTCTGACACGGCTCATCGACGTTCTATCTGGCGCGGCCGACCACGGCGTCGATGCCGGAATGCTTTACGTATCCGATCACGGCGAAAGTCTCGGCGAAAACTTCATGTATCTTCACGGCATGCCATACGCGATTGCGCCAGAGGCGCAAATCCACGTGCCGATGGTCGTATGGCTGGCGCCGTCAATGCGTGACACGCTGGGGGTCGATCAGACCTGCCTCGCCAAGAACGCAACGGAGAGGGTCAGTCACGACAACCTTTTCCACTCGGTATTGGGACTGATGAACGTGACGACCCGCGTCTACAATCCGTCGCTGGATCTTTTTGGGCCGTGCCGGCGTCCTGCTTTCGTCAGTGGGCGTAGCGACGTAGAGTCCGTCGTGAAATAATGTTACTAAATGTCTGCTACTGCGGCGATTTCGCCGTGTGGACCGCGTAGTTCGAGTATCCCCGCAGCTGCGTATATCATGCATGATATCCGCGTCGCCGACTTGCCGGGGAAAGTGGTCGACTTATGATGCACAGTTCAGCAGCCGCATCGTTGGTCGCCGCCTTCGTTGTTCTCGGGTGCACCGCGGCATTTGCCGGCCAGCCGATCGGACCTGTACCGATGGTGGCCGAGATCAATGCTCGCACCGTCACCAGTATGCTGTACCAAGCAAAGCCAGGCGAGCGTCCTGATCTCTCCGGCAAGTTTCTCGCCTACCTTGATCTTTCGGGACTGAATTTCAAAGGCGCGATACTCACACGATCGGATTTCTATGGCACCGATTTCACCGGAGCGAACTTGTCAGGCGCCGACTTGTCCCATACGCGGCTCGACCGCTCAGTTCTGATCCGTGCCAATCTGGCCGGTGCTAACCTCACTGGCGCAACGATCTTCCGGCCGACGGTTTACTCGGACTTGTCGAATGATACGTCGGACGCGCCGCATTTTTCCGGTGCCAATCTCACGCGTGTCCACGTGCAGGCAGAGCTTTCGGGTTCGGATTTCCGCGGCGCCGATTTGACGGAAGCCGATTTCTTCCCGCTCGAAGGTAGGCCCGGCGAAGGCACGATGACGACAATGTATAAAAACGTCCTCAAGTACTGCGACTTCTCCGGCGCGCGCCTGCACAATGCCGACATGCGGCGCGCGGTGCTCTGGTTTGCGAAATTCACTGGTGCCGATCTCAGTGGCGCCCAATTTGTCGATGCTGATCTGTCGCGCGCCGACTTTGCAGGTGCCGATATCTCCGGGGCGGATTTCACACGAGCCAACGTTGACGGCGCAAACTTCGTCGGCGCCAAAGGCCTAGCCACGGCAAAAGGCCTGGACCAATCGGTCAATCTGGACAAAGCGCTCCGCTAAATCGGGCGCGGCAGGATTACCGGGAAATATTTCCGGACATACTTCGGCAACGAAAGTCATAAACATTCGTTAAGCTATTTGTTGCCAAACTCTTAACAACTCATTTCAGCCGAGATTATCGACATGCAAGGACCAAGGCGAAGCAGAGCGTTCGGTTTGCGTTGGAGTGCACTTGTTATTGCTGCATTGGCGGGCGTTTGGGCGACGAGCGCGAGCGCCGTCAACCTGCAGGTCAAGCTTGCCTGCTCCAAGGACTATCGCGCCCTCTGCAGCCAATTCTCGTCCGATAGCCCCGAGGTGCGGCGCTGCATGCGGTCTGCCGGCGAGAAACTTTCACCGCGTTGCCTTAACGCGCTGATCGCCGCCGGCGAGGTGAGTGAAACCGAAGTCGTCGCCCGGCGCGCGGCGCAGGCGCGCCAGTAAGTATCACCAAGGGCCTGCATGCCGGCCCTTGACGTTTTCGCCATAACATCCCTTATCAGAAATACCAGCCGGCCGGACGGCCGCTGCCGGGCTTCGTTGTGGCGAAGCGGGCTTAAAAGGCTCGCAAGCAAAAACGTCCGGTGGAGGAAAGTCCGGGCTCCTTTATGACACGGTGGCGGCTAACGGCCGCCGGGGGTGACCCCAGGGAAAGTGCCACAGAAAATATACCGCTCGCCTTCGCAGCTAACGCTGCTACGGCGCGGCAACCCCGCAAGGGCCTGCTGTGCCAAAGCCCGAAAGGGCGCCGAGTAAGGGTGAAAAGGTGCGGTAAGAGCGCACCGCGCGTCTGGCAACAGAGGCGGCAGGGCAAACCCCACCGGGAGCAAGATCGAATAGGGGTGGGCGCGTGGAGCGGGAAACCGCAGACGCGAGGCGTGTCATGACGCTACTCACCCGGGTTGATTGCATGAGGCGCCTGGCGACAGGCGTCCCAGAGGAATGGCCGTCGCGGAGGCAACTCCAGACAGAACCCGGCTTACAGGCCGGCTGGTATTTTTTTCTCGAAACTCTCGTCCTATGACCCTGGATGACCGCCTTGGAGGGCGGCCATGACGTGGGATTCTGTGCGCGATGCCGATTTCGACCTCGCAGGAGCACGCGCTCCTTATTCGGGCACGACGAGCTTCCGGTAGAGGTGCCACGTCGCGTGCCCAAGAACCGGCAGAACGATCGCCAAGCCGACCAGCAGCGGCAATGCACCGACGAGGAGCGAGAAGGCGACGATCAACCCCCATAGCGCGATCGGGATAGGGTTCTCGACCGCGGCGCGTACGGATGTTCTGACGGCTGTTGATGCGCTAACGTTGCGGTCAACCAGCATCGGGAACGACACCACGCTGATAACGAGCACGAATCCGCAAACACAAATCCTACGACGTTGCCGACGATGATCAGCTGCGTGCCTTTGGGGGTTGTCAGCACCTGGCGGAAGAACTCGGACGGCGGCGGCACGGCTTGACCAAAGATTTGCACGTAAATGAGGTTCGCCGCGTACAGCCACGCGACGAAAATAGCTGCGAGCACAATGCCGAGGCGGCAGATCGCTCCGAACGACGGTCGACCTACGACCTCAAAAGCGCGCATCGGTGTTATGTCGAGACCTTGTTCCCGGCGGCGGCTCAATTCGTAAAGACCGATAGCGACGAACGGCCCGAGCAATGCGAAGCCCGCTATCATCAGGTAGAGCAGCGGCAAGATCTCGTAGCCGAATGAAAGCCGGAAGAGAATCAAGCCGGCGACCGGATAAATTAGGCAGATGAAGAACGCGTGCGTCGGTATCGCGCGAAAGTCGTCGTAGCCCTGGGCGAGCTGCTTCCCAGACGTCGGTGGTCGTAATTTTCCGGACCTCAGGTTCGCCGGCGCGCCAAAGAGCGGCCGCCGGCCAACGCAGCTCGACGCCGGGACCGGGGCTCGATCGAGTGTGATCAGAGTGGGTTACGGGATTTCCTGCTGTGCACCCCGCCTGACCTGCCCCGCGATGATGCGCCGACGCTCGCGGCGGTCAAGTCAGTACCGCGTGAGCGACGCACGATCGCGGCTAACTCATCGAAAAACATAGAACTTAATCTGGCCCGGGCGGCTCGCTGAGCAGCGCCACAGGCGCGGCTCCTTTCGCGAAACGAATTGTGGGGAATTCCATTTCCCGTCATAATTACCCTTAACAAACCGTTGACCTCCACGATTTCCCATGGCATCCCATATGTGCCCGCCGCACCGGGCAGGACACCGTGGCTGGGCGCCGGTTTGGTAGAGGGCCCAAATCTGAGCGACCGCCACGGACCGGCCGGTAGCAGCGGGAGTTTTACTTCGTTTCTGGCGACCCGCGCGTACCGCGCCCCGGCCGCCCGAAACAAAACCTTCCGGTCTGGCTCTCCGCGGGGAGACGCTAGGGCCCATTAAAGCGTCAATCCCGGTCCTGGCGGCCGGCTCCCCAGAGGGGAGTCGCCAGGACCCAGTAAAAGAGTTCAGAGGGGCTTCGTTACTGGGAGATGGACCGCTTTGTCTCGACATTCACAAACAAGCTCGATGCCAAGGGCCGGGTCTCGATTCCAGCCTCGTTTCGCGCCGTACTCGAGCGCGATGGTTATGCCGGCGGCATCGCGGGCGGACTCTACTGCTACCCCTCGCTCGACGCTGCTGCACTCGATGGAGGCGGCGAAAGACTTGCGAAGAAGATCGACGGGCTTCTTTCGGGCCTGCCGGATTATTCGGACGAGCGCGACGAACTATCTGTCGCACTCTACGGCGACGTCCAGGTTCTCACGATCGATGGCGACGGCCGCATCGTCCTTCCTGAAAACCTTCGCGCCCACGCCAACCTGGACGCCGCCGTCACGTTTGTTGGCCTTGGAGACAAATTCCAGATGTGGGAGCCCGGCCGCTTCGAGCAGCGGCGGGCGGAAGCGCGCAGCAAAGTCCAGGTAACGCGCAAACTTTTCGCAGCGGGTAGCCGCTCGTCTAGCGACGGTGGCGACGAGGGGGCACGGGAATGACGCGGGGCCGCGGGGCGAAGGGAGCCCTGCATGGTTTCGATGGGCCGGCTCCGCGTCACCTCCCCGTGCTCGTCTCGGAAGTGCTCGAAAGTCTGTCTCCGAAAGACGGCCAGACTTACGTCGATGGAACATTCGGAGCCGGCGGATATACGCGGGCTATTCTCGGCGCAGCGAATTGCAAAGTTCTGGCACTCGACCGCGACCCCAGTGCGGTCCGCGATGCGGCGGCGCTGATCGATGAAGCCTCCGGCCGGTTGAAACTCGTCGAAGCACCTTTCAGCGAATTGCAAGCCGTCGCCCAGTCAGAGCTAGGCGGTGAACGGCCTGACGGTGTCGTGCTCGACATCGGCGTTTCTTCGATGCAGCTCGACGATGCAGCACGAGGCTTTTCATTACAGCACGACGGTCCTCTCGACATGCGAATGTCCGCGAGCGGTGAGACGGCTGCCGACTTCGTCAACGGCGCCGAAGAAGAGGAAATCGCCAATGTGATCTATGCCTTCGGCGAGGAACGCAAATCCCGTGCGATTGCACGGGCCATCGTCAAGCGTCGCGCTGAGACACCATTCACACGCACGCTCGAACTGGCCGACGTCGTGGCGCAGGTCTTCCACGGCCGGAAGGTGGACGGTCGCCATCCAGCGACACGAACATTTCAGGCGCTTCGCATATTCGTGAATGACGAGCTCAGCGAGCTTGCAAGCGGATTATCGGCTGCCGAGCGCATCCTCAAACCCGGCGGACGCCTCGTTGTCGTCTCGTTTCACAGTCTCGAAGACCGGATCGTCAAGAAGTTCTTGGCTGAACGATCGGGAAAGGCCGCATCGGTTTCGCGCCATATTCCGCAAGAATCGATAAAATCCGAACCCCCAAGTTTCCGACTTGTTAACTCGCGGCCGTTAACACCTTCTAAAGGTGAATTGGATGTGAACCCGCGTG
Source organism: uncultured Alphaproteobacteria bacterium (assembly GCA_963833715.1). Classification (GTDB taxonomy): domain Bacteria; phylum Pseudomonadota; class Alphaproteobacteria; order Rhizobiales; family Hyphomicrobiaceae; genus Hyphomicrobium_B. Next base: position 424,202 of record CAWHZB010000008.1, on the reverse strand, counting down.
CTCGCTCGGCACGCCTTCGAGCAGCCATCCGCACCAACGCCGCCCCGTGGCCACCTGATGTTGAAACCTTCGGTGTGCCACGGCCGAAAAGTTAGCGCCTCGGTTGAGGCGATGCGAACCGGGGACATACCGCCGATGCGCCTCTTGAATGTCACAGCATTCTTCTTCGCGATTACAAGCGCGCTGCTTCTTTACGGTCTCAATTACGATACCCGGCGCCTCGAAGACGAAGTGCAGGCGAAGGAACACGCCGCCGAGCTGGCTCGCAACGACATTGCAGTGTTGAAAGCCGAACGTGGCAACCTGGGGAGGCCCCATAGAATCGACGCACTCGCCCGCCATCTTGGCCTCACGCCACCGAAGCCCGAACAGTTCCAAACGGGACGCGAAGTGTCTGAACTCAACGACCGTCAGGACAACAACGATGGCCGCCGTTGATCGTGATGCTCCGGTTTCGCGTCAGCGAGACGCCAACGTGCCTCAGAAGCGGCAAACGCGACGCCTGACTGAGACGGGCGTTTTCGCTGCCTTGTTTTTCGCATTTGCCGAGGTGGCTATTCAGCTTGTCACTCTCGCAATCAGCCACCAGCCGAACGTGACACTAGCTCTTTCCGAGCCGGTGGCGACTAGCTTCAGCCGTCCCGACATCGTCGATCGCAACGGGCGGCTTCTCGCAACGGATCTGCAAGCTCCATCAATTTTTGCCGACCCAGGCGTCGTGCTCGATCGCGACGAGGTGGTCGAGAAGCTCACCACCGTTCTGCCTGATCTCGATGCAGCCGATCTGCGGCGCGCGCTCGCCGACCGGTCGCGCCGCTTCGTGTGGGTGCGCCGCGGCGTGTCACCGAAAGTTGCACAATTGGTTCATGACCTTGGGCTGCCCGGTCTTTCATTTCGCTACGAGCTGAAGCGCGCCTATCCGACCGGCTCACTGGCGGGCCACGTCCTCGGCTCAGTCAATGTCGACAACCGGGGCGTCAGCGGCATCGAGAAATACATCGACGACAGGATCGGCGTCGATCCCGTGCACGCGGCGACATTGTCGACGCGCGCGCCCGTGCGCCTGTCGCTCGATATAGGTGTCCAGCACGCGCTCGAAGACGAGCTTGAGGGCGCCGTCGATCGCTATGAGACGGATGGCGCTGCTGGTCTCGTGCTCAATATCAAGACGGGTGAGGTTTTGGCAAGCGCATCGCTGCCGCACGTCGACCCATCGTGGCCGGGCGAATTTCTCGACCAAAAGCACATCGATCGCATGACCAACGGCTCGTACGAGCTTGGCTCGGTCTTCAAGACGCTTACGATTGCGATGGCCTTCGACGAAAGCCTGGCGAAACCCGACACGATGCTTGACGTGCGCCAGCCGCTCGAGGCCGGCCGCTTCACGGTCACGGATTTTCATCCGGCCGGCCGGCCGCTGAGCGTGACGGAAGTGTTCACGCATTCCTCGAACGTCGGTGCCGGGATGCTGGCGCTTCAGGCGGGGCCGGAGAAACTGCAGGGCTTCTTGCGCAAGCTCGGAATGCTCGATCCATTGAATGTGGACGGGGCAACAGTCGTCGCGCCGCAAGTTGCCTCCCGCTTGGAACCGCGCTGCAACGATCACCGTATCCTACGGACATGGCATCGCTGTACCGCCACTGCAGTTTGCGGCTGCAGCCGCGACGGTGCTGAACGGCGGCAAATGCGTTCAACCGACGTTCATCAGAAAGTTCGAAACGGGTGAGGCGGACAGAAAGCCGCTCATCACCAGAACGACATCACGCCAGATCGCGCAGCTGATGCGCCTCAACGTCACCAGCCAGGACGGGACCGGCGGCCAAGCCGACGTGCCGGGCTATCGCGTCGGCGGCAAAACCGGAACGGCGGATGTGCCCGACCGCGGCGGCTACGCATCGAAATCGGTGATCTCTTCGTTTCTTGGCGCCTTCCCAATGGATGATCCCCAGTATTTGACGTTCGTGATCCTCTTCGAACCCAAGGGCATCGCCAGCACCGGCGGACGACACACCGCGGGGACGAATGCGGCACCCGTAACGGGCCAGTTGATTGCGCGGATCGCCGGAGAGCTTGGTGTCGCACCGATCAACACGGTTGCGAGCCAGTAATGATCGCCGAGGCATCTGGCGATTTGACGCCCTGTGTGCCGCCTCGTATCTAACGTCCTCAGATTGTGGACACGAGCCTTGTCCGGCGTCCGTGGTAGAGGATAAGCAAGGGGCCTCATGCGGCTTACCGAAGTGCTGCCGGCCGATATCGCGCCGCCACCCGGCGCCGACGCGGTTCATGTCACCGGAATAACGGCCGCCAGCGCGGCCGTCGGGCCAGGCGCGATTTTTGCCGGCATCCCGGGCTCGAAAATCGACGGCACAGCCTTCGTCGCCGACGCCGTTGCTCGCGGTGCTGCGGCTGTCGTCGTCGCCAGAGGCAAGGGCGTCGCCGTTCCGGCAGGCGTCGTGTTAATTGAAGTCGAAAACCCGCGCGCGGCGTTGGCGAAGATCGCGGCGAAGTTTGCGCAAAAGCAGCCGCGTTGCGCTGTTGCCGTCACGGGTACCAGCGGCAAGACGTCAGTCGCGGATTTCGCACGGCAGATTTTTTCAGCGCTCGGTCATAACGCGGCTTCCATCGGAACGATCGGCATCGTGAAGCCCGGCGGCGCCATCTATGGCTCGTTGACGACGCCGGACCCGGTAACGCTGCACGCCATGCTCGCGGAACTCGTAGACGAAGGCGTCACGCACCTCGCCTTTGAGGCATCGTCGCACGGCCTCGATCAGCACCGTCTCGACGGCGTCGAGCTCTCGGCGGCGGCCTTCACGAATCTCGGCCGAGATCACATGGACTATCATCCAAGTGTCGACGCTTATTTGAAGGCGAAGCTCCGGCTTTTTGCCGAGCTGCTAGAGCCCGGTCAGCCCGCGGTCATCAATACAGATGGCGCCGGGGCAGAGGACGTTATTGCCGCGTGCAAGAAGCGCGGGCTCCGGCTGCTGACTGTCGGGACGTCGGGCGAAACGCTGCGACGCGCGGCGCTGACGCGAGACGGTTTTCAGCAGCGGATTGACGTTGTCGCGAACGGACGCGGGTACGACGTGCGCCTGCCGCTGGTCGGCGCCTATCAGGCGGAGAACGCGCTCGTCGCCGCTGGCCTCGCCATCGCGACCGGGGAAAGAACCGGCGATGTGCTCGCAGCTTTGAGCAGCCTCAAAGGGGTTCCGGGGCGGCTCGAAATCGTCGGCGAGAGAAACGGCGGATTGGCTGTCGTCGATTATGCCCATAAGCCCGAGGCTCTTGCCGCGGCACTCGACGCCTGCCGGCCGTTCGTCACGGGCCGGCTCATTTCGGTGTTTGGCTGCGGCGGCGATCGCGACAAGGGCAAGCGGCCGATCATGGGGCGCATCTCGGTCGAGAAGGCCGACGTGACGATCGTCACCGATGACAATCCGCGCACCGAACAGGCCGCCGTCATCCGCAAAGAAATTCTAGCCGGCGTCGTCGGTGCACGCGAAATCGGTGACCGCGCCGAAGCGATTTCCGGGGCGATCGCAATGATGGCCCCGGGCGATGTTGTGCTGATTGCCGGCAAGGGTCACGAAACCGGCCAGATCATCGGTGATCGCATCGTGCCGTTTTCCGACCATGATGAAGTCCGCCGTGCGCTTCAGAGCTGACGATTGATCGATGCAACCCCTTTGGTCCTTTTCCGAATTGAGTGCTGCGCTCGGCAAAGATGCAGAGGGCGGCAGCGCACGCGCCGTCTCGGACGTTTCGATCGACACGCGCACGCTCGAGCCGGGCGATCTTTTCGTCGCGCTGAAGGACGAGCGTGACGGACACGACTTCGTTCCCGCCGCATTCAAAGCGGGTGCTGCTGCCGCACTCGTCTCCGAGAGCTATCAGCGGCAAGCGGGCGACGGCGCATTGTTCAGAGTGGCAGATCCGCTGAAGGGTCTCGAAGCCCTGGGCCGCGCTGCACGCGGACGCCTTAGCCCCGAGGCACGCGTCATCGCCGTCACCGGCAGCGCCGGCAAGACCGGCACCAAGGAAATGCTGCGGGCCGGTCTAGAGAAGCTCGGTCCAACGCACGCGTCGGAAAAATCCTACAACAATCATTGGGGCGTGCCGCTGACGCTGGCGCGAATGCCGCGAGAGACACGCTACGGCGTGCTTGAGATTGGCATGAACCACGCCGGTGAAATCCGCCCATTGACGAAGATGGTTCGTCCCCACGCGGCAATCATTACGACAGTCGAAGCTGTGCATCTCGAGTACTTCGCGGATGTCGAGGCCATCGCCGATGCTAAAGGCGAAATCTTCGAAGGGCTGATGCCGGGCGGCGCCGCGATCATCAAAGAGGACAATCCACATGCAGCGCGGCTGAAGGCCATCGCAGAGAGGCTCGGTGCCAAGCCGATCAGCTTCGGTTTCAGTGAGGCGGCGGGCGTTCGCGGCGAAGGACTGGATCTTGCGATCGACGGTAGCCGCATGACGGTTCGCATCGGCAGTGAGAGCCTTCGCATCCATCTCGCCATTCCGGGGCGGCACATCGCGGAGAATGCACTTGCCGTCGTCGCGGCGCTCGCTGCCATCGGCGCTGACTTGAGGCCGGCTGTCGCGGCGCTTGCCGAACTCGCGCCGCCGAGCGGGCGCGGCTCCAGAATTTTATTGCGTGTTGCCGGAGGCGAGGCGCTTTTGATCGATGAGAGCTACAACGCGAACCCCGCGTCGATGCGCGCCGCTCTCGCAACGCTTGGAACGGTGCCAAGACAGAAATTCTTGAGGCGGATCGCGGTGTTGGGTGACATGCTGGAGCTCGGCGACGGGGCGCCGGAACTACATATCGGATTGAAGGATGCTGTGGACGAGGCCGGTGTCGACCTCATCTTTGCCTGCGGTCCGCACATGAAGGGCCTTTATGATGCCCTACCGGAGGCCAAAAAGGGCAGCTACGCTGCAACGGCCGCATCGCTCGAAGGGACACTGGCCTCCAATTTGCGCCGCGGCGACGTCGTGATGGTCAAAGCCTCGAACGGAACACGGCTTGGTCCGATCGTCGCAGCACTCAAGACCCGGTTCGGGGAAGACGGGGCGGCATCCTAAGCTAAGGGCTGCGGCGCATATACGGGGGAAGTTAGTTCGGCATGCTCTATGAGCTCGTCAATTTCAGCGACCAGATCAGCGCGCTGAACGTCTTCCGCTACATCACGTTCCGAACCGGCGGCGCGATCTTTACGGCGCTGCTGTTCGTGATGATGTTCGGCCCGGCGACGATCGATCTGTTGCGCGTCAGGCAAGGCAAAGGCCAGCCGATCCGCGAAGACGGACCGCAATCGCATCACATGAAACGCGGCACGCCGACGATGGGCGGTTTGATGATCCTCGCGGGCGTCACTGTTTCCACGCTGCTGTGGGGGCAACTCTCGAACGGCTACATCTGGGTCGTTCTTGGCGTGGCGCTGTCCTACGGCGCGATCGGCTTCTACGATGATTTTCTTAAAGTCACGAAACGGTCGAGCGCCGGCTTCGCAAGCAAATCGCGCTTCGCACTCGAGGTTTTCATTGCCGGCGTCGCCGGATATTTGCTGATGAGGCTTGGGCCGACCGATCTTGGTTCAGTGATGACCCTGCCGTTCTTTAAGGACGCGGTCATCGATCTCGGGCCATTTTTCATACTCCTGGCCGTGCTCGTGATTGCGGGCGCCGGCAACGCCGTCAATTTGACGGACGGTCTTGATGGCCTCGCCATCGTTCCAGTCATGATCGCGGCTGCAACGTTCGGCGTCATCGCGTATCTCTCGGGTAACGCCAAGTTCGCCGGCTATCTTCAAATTCATCACGTGCCGGGAACAGGCGAGCTTGCCGTCGTCTGCGGGGCGCTCATCGGAGCCGGATTGGGGTTCCTCTGGTTCAATGCGCCGCCGGCGATGATCTTCATGGGCGACACGGGGTCGCTGGCCTTGGGCGGTACGCTCGGCACCATCGCGGTTGCGATCAAGCACGAAATCGTTTTGGCGGTCGTCGGCGGACTTTTCGTGCTCGAAACGCTTTCCGTGATCATTCAAGTATTGTCGTTCAGATTGACGGGTAGGCGTGTGTTCAAGATGGCGCCACTCCACCATCACTTCGAGCAGAAGGGTTGGAAGGAATCGACGGTCGTCATCCGTTTCTGGATCATCGCGGTCATTCTGGCGTTGATCGGACTTTCGACGCTGAAGTTGCGCTAGAAACTCAGTCAAATGGCGCGACATGCGATAGATTTCTGCCGATGATTCGCGCTACCTCCTTTCAAGGCAAAACGGTTGCTGTCTTCGGTCTCGGCGCTTCGGGGACCGCTGCCGCGCGTGCGCTGCTCGAAGGCGGCGCCAACGTGGCAGCGTGGGATGACAGCACGGCGGGCCGTGAGGCGGCAGCTCGTGAGGGTATCCCGCTCGTCGACCTCGCGGCGGTCGACTGGTCGGGATTTTCTGCACTCGTGCTGGCGCCGGGGGTGCCGCTCACGCATCCCGAGCCGCATTGGACAGTCGTCAAGGCGCGCCAAAGCGGTGTCGAGATCATCGGCGACATCGAAGTCTTCGCCCGCGAGCGGGCTCTGCGCGCACCCAAGGCTCCGTTCATTGCGATCACCGGTACGAACGGCAAGTCGACGACGACGGCGCTCGTCGCGCACATTCTTCGTCATGCCGGCTACGACGTGCAACTCGGCGGCAATATCGGCCGCGCCATCTTGACGCTCGAAGATCCAGCGGCTGATCGATTTCACGTCGTCGAGATGTCGTCCTTCCAGATCGATCTGACGCCGACGCTCAACCCGACGGTCGGTGTGATGCTGAATGTCACGCCCGATCATCTCGACCGGCACGGCACCATCGAGAATTATGCCGCAGTGAAAGAGCGCGTCGTACAAGGCGCCGAAGTCGCGGCTATCGGCCTCGATGATGAATTCGGGCTCGCGATGCTGAAACGGCGCACCGAGTACGGGCCCGCGGTCGCGTTCAGTGCCGAGAAGTCGATTGCGCCAGGATACAGCTTGCTCGACGACACGATTATCTGCAGCAATCGTGCAGCGCTTGCTGTCAAGCTCGGATCGCTTTCTGGGATTACGACGCTTCGCGGGCGGCACAACGCGCAGAACGCGCTCGGCGCGATCTTGGCCGTTCGCGAGTGCCTGAATTGGCTCGGGCGGTCCTCCGATCTCGACTGGCAAGGCGCGCTGGCGTCGTTCCCCGGCCTGCCGCACCGGATGGAAGAAATCGGACGTGTCGGCAACGTTCTCTTCATCAACGACAGCAAAGCGACGAATGCGGATTCGAGTGAAAAGGCGCTTCTGTCATTTCCGCGCGACGTGTTCTGGATCGTGGGCGGCAAGCCCAAGGCAGGCGGCATCGCTGCTCTCGAGCCTTTGTTCGGCGGCATCAGCAAGGCCTACTTGATCGGCGAATCGAGCGACGACTTCGCGGCGACACTTGAAGGCAAAGTCGCATTCGAGCGGAGCGGAACGCTCGATGCGGCCGTCGTTGCAGCGGCAAAGGACGCTGCGAAGAGTCGCGGCGGCGAGCCGGTCGTATTGTTGTCGCCGGCGTGCGCCAGCTACGACCAATTCAAGAACTTCGAGGTTCGCGGCGACGCCTTTCGCGCACTTGTCGCGGCGCTGCCAGGTATCACGATGAAAGTTCAAGAATGAAACTGTCGCGCGCCGATCGCAGTCTGCTCGCAACGTGGTCGTTCACGGTCGACCGCGGTCTGATGATGGCGCTGCTGAGCCTCATCGCCATCGGTGTCGTGCTCTCGGTCGCCGCTTCGCCCGCAGTGGCGCTGAAAAAGGGGTTGCCGACCTACTACTTTGTCGAGCGGCATGTGTTTTTCGCAGGTTTGGGGACGCTGCTGATGCTTGCGGTCTCGCTGCTGTCGCCGGTTGGCGTCCGGCGGCTCGCTGCAGTCATACTTTTTGTCGCCGTCGCCGGCATGATCGCGGTGCTTTTCTCAGGCGCCGAGTTGAACGGTGCGCAGCGCTGGCTGGCGGTCGGCAGCTACACGTTGCAGCCATCGGAATTCGCAAAGCCTGCCTTCGTCGTCATCCTCGCGTGGCTCTTCGCCGAGGCTAGCGAGCGAAGCGACATGCCCGCGCTGCCGATGGCGCTCATGCTTTGGGTTGCACTCGTAAGTCTGCTCGTCGCCCAGCCCGATATCGGCCAGACCGTGTTGATCAGCACGACTGCGGGGCTGCTTTATCTTCTCGCCGGTCTGCCCCCCATCGGTGCGGCCATTCTCGCCTTTGCCGGAAGCTGCGGCATGTGGCTTGCCTACGAAAACTTTGGCCACGTACAGACGCGGCTTGAAAAGTTCTTCAGTGCCGCGCCGTTCGAGAACTTCCAAGTCGGTCGCGCCATGCAATCGTTCTCTGAGGGCGGATTTTTTGGTCGCGGGCCTGGGGAAGGGCGGATCAAATCCGTGCTGCCGGATGCGCATACAGATTATATTTTTGCGGTCATCGGCGAAGAGTACGGTGTCCTTGCGTGCATTGCGCTGCTCGGTGTTTTTGCCTTCATCGTCGTGAAGTCGATGCTGCGCGCCGCTGATGAGCCGAATGCTTCCGATCGGCTTGCCATCCAGGGCCTAGCGCTTCTCCTCGGTTTGCAGTCGCTGATCAACATGGGCGTCAATATCGGCCTGTTGCCGCCAAAGGGAATGACGCTTCCATTCATATCGGCTGGCGGGTCGTCGATGCTGGCGCTTTCGATTACGGCCGGAATGCTTCTCGCTTTGACGCGCTGGCGTCCGGACCCCTCGCGCCTCAAAAAGCCCCGTTTGGTGCCAACCCTCGACGCCGGGCAATACACGAAACCTACTCCGTCACCATGAGCGGCGATCAATGAGCGGAGATCTATCGATCATGCTGGCCGCCGGCGGAACGGGCGGGCACTTGTTCCCGGCATTCGCTCTTGCCGAGGAGCTGCGCAGGCGCGGCGTTGCCGTCGATTTGATGACCGACATGCGCGGCGATCGCTACGGCTCGGGGTTTCCGGCGCGAGCCATTTATCAAGTGCCATCGGCGACGCTTGCGTCGCGCACGCCCGGCGAAATCGTCAAAACGACGGTTGCACTGGCGCGCGGCATCAAATCGGCCTTCATGATCCTGAAGCAGGTGAAGCCGAGTGCGGTCATCGGGTTTGGCGGCTATCCGACCTATCCGCCGCTTATCGCGGCGCGTCTCAGACGCATTCCGACGGCGGTGCACGAGCAGAATGCCGTGCTCGGGCGTGCCAACAAGATGCTCGTGAAGCGCACCACGGCGATAGCGACATCGTTCGAGCGCACTAAATTTCTCGACGGCAGACTTGCGAACAAGGCAATGCTGACGGGAAATCCTGTGCGCCAGGCGGTCATCAATGCGGCCACGCGCCGCTACGAAGCGCCCGGCCCCGATGGCGTCGTTCGCATTCTGATTTTTGGCGGCAGCCAAGGGGCGCGCTTTTTCGCTGACTCCGTGCCCCTGGCGCTGTTTGCGCTGCCCGACAGTGTGCGCAAGCGCCTTCGCGTCGTTCAGCAGGCACGTGAGGAAGATGTGGAACGGGTGCGCGAGGCTTACACCGAAGCCGGCATCAGCGCCGATATCGCTCCGTTCTTCGGTGACCTGCCGGCGCGGATGGCGGCGGCGCATCTCATCATCGCCCGGGCCGGAGCTTCGACCGTCGCGGAGCTCACCGTCATCGGGCGTCCGTCGATCCTGGTGCCGCTGCCGCACGCGCTCGACAACGACCAGCTCAACAACGCCCGGCGCCTTGCCGAATCAGGTGGCGGATGGTGCATCGAGCAGCGCAATCTGTCGCCCGAGCGCCTCGCCGACGAGATAGAAAAGCTGCTTGCAGTGCCCGATACCCTTGCGGCGGCAGCCGAGGCAGCTAAAACCGCCGGACGTGCCGACGCAGTCCGGCGGCTTGCTGATTTCGCGCTGGCTCTAGCAAATGGACATCGCCCTATGGCCGCCCGCGTACCGACGAAATGAGGCTCTAACACACTTGGGCCGCGCGAGAGCGGCTTTACGAGGACGTTCCATCCCATGCAAATGCCGCGAGACGTAGGCCCCTTTCACATCATCGGTATCGGCGGCATCGGCATGAGCGCGATCGCCGAAATTCTGGTCGCCAAGGGCTACACGGTCCAGGGTTCGGATCAGAAGGAAAACGCCAACGTCAAACGGCTTCGTGCCAAGGGCATCCGCGTGTTCGTCGGGCACGACCCGGTGAACCTGATCGGGGCGCGCTACGTCGTGATCTCGACGGCGGTGAAGGCCTTGAATGCGGAGCTTGTCGCCGCACGCCAAAAGGGTTTGACGATCATCCGGCGCGCCGAAATGCTCGCCGAGCTGATGCGGCTCTATTCGACGATCTCGGTCACCGGCACGCACGGCAAGACGACGACGACATCGCTGCTCTCGCACATCTTCGCGGAAGCGGGCGAGGAGCCGACCGTGATCACCGGCGGCATCATCAACTCCTGGGGCTCGAACGCGCGGCTGGGCCAAGGCAAGTGGATGATCGTCGAGGCCGACGAGAGCGACGGGACGTTCACGCGGTTGCCGACTGAGATGGGGATCGTCACGAATATCGATCCCGAACACCTCGACTACTTCGGCTCGATCGAAGCGATGCACCGCGAATATGAAATCTTCCTGAAGAATATTCCGTTTTTCGGCCTGGCTGTCGCCTGCATCGATCATCCGATCGTGCGTGAGATGGTGCAAAGCCTCAATCTTCGCGCCGACGGTCGCCGGTTGCTGACCTATGGCGAGAGCAAGGATAGCGATCTCGTACTGCAGTCCGCGCGCATCGAGGGCAACACGACATACTTCGATGCGAGCCTGACAGCGCGCGTCAAGGGCGGGGCGCGCAAACTCGAAGGCTGGTCCGTTCCGCTGCCAGGCGCCCACAATGCCCTCAATGCGCTCGCGGCGACCGCGGTAGCGACGGATGCCGGCATCGAAGACGCCAAGATCAAGGCGGCAATGGCCGGATTTTCCGGCGTCAAGCGGCGCTTCCAATTGACGGGCGAATGGAACGGCGTCGCCATTTACGACGACTACGGTCATCACCCGGCCGAGATCGCGGCCGTGCTCGGCGCCGCACGGCACGGTGCAAAGGGACGTGTCATCGCCGTCGTCGAGCCGCATCGCTACACGCGCGTTCGCGATCTCTTCGACGAGTTTGCGGCGTGCTTCAAAGACGCCGATCACGTCGTCGTCGCTCCGCTCTATACAGCGGGCGAAAGTCCGATTGCGGGCATCGACCACCGCACGCTCGCCGATGGCATCAGGACGAACGGACACCGATCGGTGGAGGCCGTCGATGCGCCGGGCGATCTGATACCGGCAATCAGGCGGCAGGCGCGGCCGGGCGACATCGTCGTATGTCTCGGGGCGGGCAACTCGACAGAATGGGCGCATGCGTTGCCCGATTGGCTGAACGAGGCGCCGAAACGCACAGGGAGCGCCGCGTGACGTTCCAGGATATCGCCAGCGACTTGCGCGCGATCATGCCCGATCTACGAGGGCGGCTCGCCGCCAACGCGGCGCTCGCCGACATCACATGGTTTCGTGTCGGCGGACCGGCGCAGGTTCTCTTCACGCCGGCCGATGAAGCCGATCTCGCCTACTTCCTGCGGACACTGCCTGACGGCATCCCGATCAACATCATCGGTCTCGGCTCGAACCTGCTGGTACGCGATGGCGGCGTGCCGGGCATCGTCATTCGTCTCGGGCGCGGCTTCGGCGAAATCAAGACCGAGCCCGGCAACAAGCTCACCGCCGGTACGGCTGTGCCCGACGTCAAGGTGGCGCGGGCGGCGGCGGAAGCGGGTATCCGCGGGCTTGCATTCTATCGCGGCATTCCGGGTTCGATCGGCGGCGCGCTGCGCATGAACGCTGGGGCGCACGGCCGCGAGACGAAGGACTGCCTCGTTGGCGCGCGTGCCGTCGATCTTGACGGCAACATTCATGTCCTATCCGTCGCTGACATGGGATTCAGATATCGCCATTGCAGCGTTCCCGACGGTTGGATCTTCACGGAGGCGACGTTCGAAGGAACGGCCGGCGAGCCGGCAGAAATTCTCAAAGAGATGGACGATGTCGCCGACTACCGGGAAAAGAACCAGCCGATCAAGGAACGCACCGGCGGCTCGACGTTTCGCAATCCGCCCGGCAACAGTGCCTGGAAGCTCGTCGACGAGGCGGGGTGCCGGGGCTTGCGCGTCGGTGGCGCCAAGGTTTCCGATATGCACTGCAATTTCCTGATCAACGATCGGCAAGCGACGGGCGAAGACCTCGAGACGCTCGGTGAGACGGTTCGCGCACGTGTCAAATCTCAGTCAGGCGTCAGGCTCGATTGGGAAATCATCCGCCTCGGAGTGCCAAACCCCGGACGTCCCGTTGGCGAACCACTCGCGGCCGAAGGCGCCGATACTCGTGCCGACCAGTCCTGAAGACCTCAACAACAGGAACGAGACATGACGAAACTCGGCGCCGTGCCGAAACGGACCCGGAGCCACATCGCCGTGTTGAAAGGCGGACTGTCGGCCGAGCGCGAGATAAGCATGAATTCGGGCGCTGCCGTCGGCGAGGCGTTGCGCGAGGAAGGCTATCGCGTGACCGAGATCGATGTCGGCGACGGCATCGCGTGCCAGCTTCAGGCATTGAACCCCGATGCGTGTTTCAACGCGCTGCACGGTAAGTTCGGCGAGGATGGCTGCGTGCAGGGCATCCTCGAGATTCTCGGCATTCCATACACGCACTCAGGCGTCCTGGCCTCGGCGCTTGCCATGCATAAGGAACGTGCGAAAGACATCATGAAACTCGCCGGCGTCCCGGTGGCCGAAGCGAAGCTCGTGACGCGTCGCGAAGCGCTCGAGAGCCACGTCATCCCTCCGCCCTATGTCGTGAAGCCGGTGACGGAAGGATCAAGCGTCGGCGTCGTCATCGTGGCGCCGGACGCCGAGCGGCCGCCGAATTCGATCGCGACTGGCGGCTCGCTCGAACAGGTTTTGATGGTCGAGCGGTATATCCCCGGCCGTGAAATCACCTGCGCCGTCATCGGCGATTTCGTCACCGACGTGATCGAAATCGTGCCGCTCAAAGGTCTCGCCTTCTACGATTACGAGGCGAAATACGCCGCCGGCGGCTCCCGGCATGAGCTGCCTGCACAACTTTTACCGGATGTTTACCAGTCAGTCCGCTTGTTAACGTTAAAGGCGCATCAGGCGTTGGGCTGCCGCGGCGTGTCGCGGGCCGACTTCCGCTTCGACGACACGAAAAGCGGAACGCATGAACTGATCTGCCTCGAAGTGAACACGCAGCCTGGCATGACGGGAACGTCCCTTGTGCCTGAGCTGGCGGGGTACGCCGGCTGGTCGTTCGGTGACCTCGTCCGATGGATGGTCGAGGACGCGAGTTGCAACAGATAGCGAGCGGGCAGCGGTTCTGGTGGCGGGCGTTCGAAGCGCAGACGCCGGAGGCCGCCGCGACTGCTTTCCTGCCGTCGAATTCCCGTTCGGGATTGCGCAAGACCGTTCGTGCGCGTCCGTCCCTGGCGCTGCAAATCCCGCGCGGCGAACGCCGCTATCGATCGACCCAGGCGTACATCGCGACGATGGGCGGTACCGGTGCTGACGTTCACCGCGCTTCTGCTCGTGACAGGGGCCGCCGCAATCGCGGTTCCTCTCGACCGGCTGAAAGCGTTTACGAGCGAGTTCGACGCCAAGGCGAACGACCTGATGATCGCCGCCGGATTTGGGATCGATCAGGTGAGCGTCAAGGGTCAGTACTATGCGGCCGACAACGACATTTTCGACGCGCTCGACCTGCAGAACGTCAGGACGTTCGCCGCCTTCGACTCCGAAGCAGCACTGAAGCGCATCGATCGGATTCCGTGGGTGGATAAGGCGCAGATCACGCGCGTTTATCCGAGCAGTCTCGACATCGTCATTCGTGAACGTATTCCGGCCGTCATCTGGACGCGCGGCGACGTCAACTATCTCGTCGACGCGACCGGAAGAGTGCTCGGCCCGGTTCCCGCGACGAACGGATGGGTTCTGCCGCGCGTCGCCGGTGAAGGTGCCGCTCGCGAGGCCTCCCTGCTATTTGCAGCGTTGCACCAAAATCCGGCGATCGAGAGCGAATACGCCTACGCCGAACGCGTTGCCGAGCGCCGCTGGCGTATCGTGCTGAAGAATGGAACGCAACTTGAACTCGGCGCCGATCGCGAAATCGAAGGCCTCGAGGAGATCGCGCATTCTCGCGTCGTTGCCGCGACGCTCAAAGGCGCGGCGATGATCGTCGACGTTCGGACGCCTGGCCGTATCGCCATGCGTCCCGCCAACGACAAGCTGGCGAAGACCGCCGCGCTCGACGCGCCGCTGTCTGCCGGCCGGCAATAGCAGGTGGCAGATGGCGGATAGACGCAACTACCAGACATTCGGGCTGCTCGATATCGGCTCCAGCAAGACCGTCGCGGCGGTGATCGTGGCCGAGTTCGTTCCCGGCGCCGCGGCGCCGTCAATGCGGCTGGCGGGGCTCGGCCTGCAGCGTTCGAAGGGCGTGAAGGCCGGCGTGCTGACCGACCTCGATGACGCTGAGTCGGTTGTGCGCGCGGTGATCGGCCAAGCGGAACGGGCTGCAGGGATTTCAGTCGGCACCTTTACCGTTTCAGTTGCATGCGGGCGCCTCGGGTCGGTGCATTGCACGGCGCGGACCGATGTCGAGACCGGTTATGTGACGGATGAGGATCTGGCGAAGCTGATGGCGGCAGGCGAAAGCTACGCCGAGCGCGACGGCAGAACTCTCATCCATCTCAATCGCCTTGGATGCGAGCTGGACGGCGCCAGCGGAGTCAACGACCCCAAAGGCCTCTCAGCGCGGCGTCTCTCGGCGGCAATTCACGCGGTGACCGCGGACGAAGCGCCATTGCGCAACTTGCTCGTGCTGATCGAACGTTGCTACGCGAGTTGCGATGGCCTTGTCGCGGCACCCTACGCAAGCGCGCTCGCCGTAACCAGCCAGGAAGAGCGTCAGTTCGGTGTTACATGCATCGATTTCGGCGCCGGCACGACCTCGATTGCTCTGTTCGCTGACGGCCTTTTTGCCGGCACCGATGTCATTCCGGTCGGCGGCCAGCACCTGACTTATGACATCGCCAAGACGTTGCAGACGCCACTCGTTGAAGCCGAGCGAATCAAAACACTTTATGGCACACTGCTCAATGCCCAGTCCGACGAGCACGAGTCGTTTTCCTATCCGATTGCGGGTGAAGAAGACGACGCCAGCTATGAAACAACGAAGGCACAGCTGACGGATATTGTCCGCCCGCGTGTGCAACAGCTTTTAGGGCTCGTGCGAGAGCGCTTAGCGCTCAATGCCGCGAGCCGGTTTGCGGGAGACAAGATCGTTCTGACGGGCGGAGCCAGCCAACTTCTCGGTCTTTCGGAATTCGTCGCCAACGAATTCGGCAGGCCCGTGCGTCTCGGCCGACCTTCGGATCTCGCGGGGCTCAATGCGAGCTTATCGGGCCCGCAGCTGGCGACCCTCTCGGGTCTGGCGACGGTGGCGGCGCGCGGCAGCGGCGAATTGAGTGCGCCGCACGGGCGCAAGGTGCTGAACCAAGGTTATCTCGGCCGCGTGGGAACGTGGCTCAAACGGGGGTTTTAGGGACGTGTTGGACGGAATGCCGGAACGAGCGAAGAGAGCAGCGCTGCAGACGCGAAATTTCGCTCGGCTCGACCGCTTATCCATTTCGAGGGCGTTATGAGCATCAAGCTGCAACTGCCGAAAATGGTCGACATCAAACCGAGGCTGACGGTCATCGGCGTCGGCGGCGCCGGCTGCAACGCCGTCAACAACATGATCGCCGCCGGGCTGCAGGGCGTTGAATTCGTCGTCGCCAATACCGACGCGCAATCGCTGTCGGCCTCGAGCGCCGAGCATCGCGTTCAGCTCGGAGCCAACCTGACGGAAGGTCTTGGCGCTGGTTCGCGGCCTGAGATCGGCGAAGCTGCGGCGGAAGAGGCGATCGAGGAAATACGCACCCATATTGCCGGCGCGCACATGGTCTTCATCGCGGCCGGCATGGGCGGCGGCACCGGTACCGGCGCCGCGACAGTCATTGCACGGGCGGCTCGCGAAGCTGGCGTTCTGACTGTCGGCGTCGTTTGCAAGCCGTTCCAATTCGAAGGCGCGCGCCGCATGCGCATCGCCGAAGCCGGCGTGCAGGAGCTTCGGCAGCACGTCGATACTCTGATCGTCATCCCCAATCAGAACCTGTTTCGTATCGCCAACGAGCGCACGACATTTGCCGAAGCATTCGTGCTGGCTGACCAGGTGCTCTACGCGGGCGTAGCGTGCATCGTCGAGCTGGTGCTGAAAGAAGGGCTCATCAATCTCGACTTCGCCGACGTCAAAACGATCATGAGCGGTATGGGCACGGCCATGATGGGAACGGGCGAAGCGACAGGCGAACGTCGCGCCGCCCTCGCCGCCGAAGAGGCAATCTCAAATCCGCTGCTCGATGAAGTATCGCTCAAGGGCGCGCGTGGGCTCTTGCTGTCGATCTCGGGCGGCAGCGACATGACCCTTTACGAGGTCGACGAGGCGGCGAGCCGTGTTCGCCAGGAGGTCGATCCGGAGGCCAACATCATCGTCGGCGCCACTTTCGACGAGCAGTTGGGTGACCGGCTTCGCGTGTCGATCGTCGCCTCCGGAATGAATCGCATGGCCGAGCAATTGAGTGCGCCAAAAGGGCAGCGATCGGCTGCCGCCACGTCAGCGGCTGCAGGCGGGTATGGCGCAAACGCGCCAAATCCAAATTCCTATGCCTCCCAGCCTTCACAAGCGCCTCGGGGCGCTGCGACGGGGCCGGTGCCGCCACCTCCGGGTGATCTGCAACGACGTCTTTCTGATGCTCTGCAGCCTATGCCGCCGAATCCGCTGCAGAATTTTTCTCCGTCCGGGCACAACGAACAATCGCGACCGATTCGCGATAGTTGGATGGCACCGGGCAAAGTGGTGGTCGAAGACGGGCTAGAGAATTTTCCTCCCCTTGCGGGAAGTGCGCTGCTTAGAACGCCGCCACTTCCGCAGTCGGGCGCGACACCGCAATCGGGTCAATACTTCGAACCTCAAGCGCCAGCGGAAATTCAGCGTGCTGCACGACGTCTTCCGGCCATCGAAGACTTTCCTCCGCAAGCGCAGAAGGAATGGAATGCGCATCATCGCGCGCCCGGTGATGCGTGGAAGCACGGTGCAGAAGAGCGCAGAAAACAAGGGTTTTTTGGACGTCTGACAGGCTTCGGACGAAAATCTGCCGATGCTAAATCATCGTCTCGCACGAGCACATCGCGCGCATCCAACACAGAAGAAGATGAAGTTCAGCTGCCGGTATTTTTCGGTCGCGAAGGACGTTGAATATTGGCGCCTGCATCAAGTTTGCGGGCGCGTCAAGAAACGTATCCAAAGCGTAACAGAATGTAAGAAAGCGTGATTTGTCGGTATCCGGCGAAGCAGTTAGCTTTGCCCATCGACCTCTTGCGATGACCCTTTGCTCAGTGCCGACGCGGCTTCAATAAGGCCGGAACACTAGGCAAAAATAAGGAAGGGTTTTCGAAAGAGTTCCGGGGGTGGTTGGCCGTATAAATGCTGGGGAGCAGCGGCCCGCCAGAAATTTGAGGGACGGCGCAGTATGTCGAATCAATTCATCGGTGCGCGGCAAACAACGCTTGCGCGCGAGATCCAGTTGACAGGCACGGGGGTGCACAGCGGAGCTCCGGTATCACTCACACTGCATCCAGCAGAGGCTGATATTGGGCTCCGCTTTCTCGTTACAAAACGAGGCAAGGTCATCTCGGAAATCGCGGCACATGTCGCAAACGTAAAGAATCTCACACTCTGCACCGTCATCGGTGACGGTGCAGGCACGACGGTCGGAACCGTCGAACATCTTCTCGCCGCGCTCCGCGGCCTTTCCATCGACAATCTGTATATCGAGATCGACAGCAAAGAAGTGCCGATAATGGACGGCAGTTCGGCTGAATTCGTTGACGCCATTGACCGCGTCGGCATTCGCGAGCTGTCCGAGCCGCGCAAATACATCAAGGTTTTGAAGCCCGTACGCGTAGAGGAAGGTGGCTGCTGGGGTGAACTCGCGCCGCATGCGGGTTTCCGCATGGACGTCGAAATTGACTTCGCGTCGCCTGTCATCGGCCGTCAGCGTTTGCAGTACGAAATGGGCCCCGGTATTTTCCGTCATGAACTGTCGCGGGCTCGTACGTTCGGCTTCATGAGCGACGTTGAAAAGCTCTGGAAGGCCGGACTTGCGCTCGGTGCCGATCTCACGAACACCGTGGCCATCGGCGAAGACAAAGTTATGAACCGCGAGGGGCTCCGTTATCCACAGGAGTTCGTCCGCCATAAAATGCTTGACGCCGTCGGTGATTTGGCGTTGGCGGGCATGCCGCTCCTCGGAGCCTATCGGTCCTATCGGGGTGGTCATCGCCTCAACGCGATGGTGCTTCAGTCTCTCTTCGCCGATGCTTCGAACTGGGCAGTCGTCCAGGCTCCGCGTACGCGTGCTACGCGCACACCGATCCAGATCGCTCCGTCGGCCATCGCAGCCGCCGCAGAGTAAAACTTCACGTTCGATGTGCTCTGATGCCAGGCGCAGGCTCGTCGGGCTCGGCCCGGAAGGCACCACATTCAGCCGGTACTACCGGTTTGTGGGCAATCGGGGCCGGCAGTGTGACTTAGCCTTTCGGATCGGGCGGTGAGGTGCTATCCGGGTCGCGATCGCTGATGACGAGATGCCATAAGCGGCAAGAACGCGGGCCAGGGTGGGAAGCAACGCTGCCGATGACAATACTCGCACGAGATCTCAGACGGATTTTCGGCGCTGCAGCGGTCTTTGCCGCGCTGGCGTTCGCGGGCTGTGCATCGAATAAGCTCGATACGGCCGCGCTCAATCCTGATCCACCCTCGAAGATGTACGCAGATGCGGATGCGATGATGGCGAAGGGCAACTTCTCGGATGCCGCGAAGGAGTTCGAAAACGTCGACCGCGACCATCCCTATTCGCCGGAGGCTCGCAAATCCATCGTGATGGCCGCGTACGCCTACTACCGTGCGGGCAAGTCACCGGAAGCCATCGCCTCGGCCGAACGCTACGTGGCCTTGCATCCGGGAACGAAAGAGGCGCCGCTCGCCTATCACATCATTGCGTCTGCCTACTACGACGATATGAAAACTCCCAATCGCGATCAGAC
Organism: uncultured Alphaproteobacteria bacterium; assembly: GCA_963833715.1. Classification (GTDB taxonomy): domain Bacteria; phylum Pseudomonadota; class Alphaproteobacteria; order Rhizobiales; family Hyphomicrobiaceae; genus Hyphomicrobium_B. The sequence continues at coordinate 404,909 of CAWHZB010000008.1, read as the reverse complement.
GCCGGCGCGCAAAGCGCTCGAGGCGCTAAAGACGCTGAAGACGCGCTATCCTGAGAGCGAGTACGCGCAGAACGCGGACAATCGTCTCCGCATCGTGCAGGACAATCTCGCGGCTTCCGAGATGGAGATTGGCCGCTACTACCTGAAACAAAACAACTACGTAGGCGCCATCAACCGGTTCAAGACCGTCGTCAGCGACTATCAGACGACAGCCCATGTCGAAGAGGCTTTGGCGCGCTTGACCGAGTGCTACATGGCACTGGGGATCACGAAAGAGGCTCAGAACGCTGCCGCCGTGCTTGGGCATAACTATCCCGACAGCAAGTGGTACAAGGATTCCTATGCGCTGCTGCAGTCGGGCGGCCTGGCGCCTCGCGACGATAGTGGGTCGTGGTTGAGCAAGGCCTGGAAAGCCGTGCCGAAGCTAAGCTTGGGGAACGGCTGATTTCATTCGACAATCTTGTTAGCTTCGAACCGCGGCAGGTACTCCGGCCGCGGTTTTGTTATGTAGGCGAGCGGCAAATATTCGATTGCGATGACCAAGAGACCTACGAAAAGCGCACGGAAAGGTGGGGGCGAGTCGCCCCGGGGCGCGGAATCGCTCGCGGCCGAGATCGCGCGGCTGTCGGCGGAAATCTCGAAGCACGATGCACTCTATTACCAGCAGGATGCACCGGTTATCTCAGATGCCGAGTACGATGCCTTACGTAGCCGGCTTCAACAGCTCGAGGCGGCGCATCCCGAACTCGCACGTGCCGATAGCCCGAGCAAGAGAGTTGGTGCGAAGCCCGTCGCAGCGTTCGGCAAGATCCGCCACGACGTGCCGATGCTGTCGCTGGGGAATGCTTTCGACGATCAGGACGTCATCGATTTCGTCGAACGCGTACGCCGTTTTCTGAAGCTCTCTGAAAGCGACGGGGTCGAAATTACAGCCGAACCCAAGATTGACGGACTGTCGATCTCGATCCGCTACGAGGCGGGTGAACTCGTGCAAGCTGCCACGCGCGGCGATGGGACGGAAGGCGAAAACGTCACCGCCAACGTCAAAACGATTTCTGAAATTCCGCACGCGTTGAAGGGCAAGGACGTACCGGACATCACCGAGGTCCGCGGCGAGATTTATCTTGGACACAAGGATTTCGCTAAACTCAACGCAGCGCAGGCCGCGGCCGGAGATAAAGTTTTCGCCAATCCCCGCAATGCCGCCGCTGGTTCGCTTCGCCAGCTGGATGCTTCAATCACCGCCAAGCGGCCGCTTCGTTTTTTCGCCTACGCCTGGGGAGCGGCGTCGACATTGCCGACCGATACGCAGGCCGGAGTTATCGCCGCATTCAAGCGGTGGGGACTTCCCGTCAATCCGCTGATGCGCGTCACGACGAAGTCGGATGAGCTCATCGAGTTCTATCGGGAGATTGAAAGAAAGCGATCATCACTGGGCTACGATATCGATGGTGTCGTCTACAAGGTGAACCGTCTCGATTATCAGCAGCGCCTGGGATTCGTTTCGCGCTCGCCGCGCTGGGCCATCGCGCATAAGTTCGCCGCAGAACAAGCGACGACAGTGCTGCGCGGCATTGAAATTCAAGTTGGTCGCACTGGTGCGCTGACGCCGGTCGCAAAGCTCGAGCCGGTTACGGTCGGCGGCGTTGTCGTCTCGAACGCGACGCTGCACAACGAGGACGAGGTCGCACGCAAGGACATCCGCGTCGGCGATACCGTCGTCGTGCAGCGCGCCGGCGACGTCATCCCGCAGATCGTCGAAGTTATTCTCGAGAAGCGGCCGAAATCTGCAAAGCCCTTCGAGTTCCCGACGGTGTGTCCGGTGTGCGGCAGCCACGCGGTGCGCGAATCCGACGAGGACGGGGGAACGGCTGACGTTGTTCGCCGCTGTACGGGCGGTCTCATCTGTCCGGCGCAAGTGAAGGAGCGGCTGAAACACTTCGTGTCGCGCAATGCGCTCGATATCGAAGGTATGGGAGCCGAAAAGATTGAGTTTCTGTTCGATGACGGCCGGATCAAATCTGCGGCCGACATCTTCACGCTGCATGAGCGCGACCAAAAGCACGCGCAGCCGCTGGCAACACTCAAAGGTTTCGGCAAAACATCTGTCGGCAAACTTTTTGCGGCTATAGATGCGCGCCGCGGCGTGCCGCTAGAGCGCTTTCTTTATGGGCTCGGCATCCGCCATATCGGCGAGACGACAGCCAAAGATCTCGCAAAAGCTTACGGCACGTTCGATGCCTTACGTGCGGCCGTTGACGCTGCAATTGAGGGCGGCAAAGGCAGCGATGCCTATCGCGAGATCGACGACATCGAGCGTATCGGCGAGACGGTGGTTGATGTCCTCGTCGATTTTTTCTCCGAAATGCACAATCGCGAGCAAATCGATGCGCTGCTCGAGGAAATATCGGTAAAACCGTTCGAGCGCGTGCAGGCGAAGGATTCTCCCGTAACCGGAAAGACCGTCGTCTTCACCGGCTCGCTGACAAAGCTGACGCGCAACGAGGCGAAGGCACTGGCCGAACGGCTCGGTGCCAAAGTCTCAAGCTCCGTTTCGAAGAAGACGGACTATGTGGTGGCGGGTGCAGATGCGGGTTCCAAGCTCGACAACGCACGAGCGCTCGGCGTCACGGTGCTGACCGAGGACGAGTGGCTCGCTCTCATCGGGCATGCCACCTAAGTTTTTCCGACGGAGATTAATGCACTTCCACGTCATGGCCGGGCTTGACCCGGCCATCCAGAATCCCGCTCTCCGTCGCCTTCATCTTTGGCCCTGGATGGCCGCCTCGGAGGGCGGCCATGACGTGGGGTAGTTCTGGTTTAAATTGAAAGACTTTGATCGGCCCGATTATCTGTTCGCGGTGATCGCAACATAAATTTCGCCATCACTTTCCATAACTTCGACATGCCTCGCGTCGTTGGCCGCAACCATCAATACGGATATGGCGGGTTCGGGACGCGGCACTGTCGATTGCGCCGATTTGAGTGCATGTGGGAAATGTGGCGCGGCGCTGATTTCATAAATCGGGAACATCGGAGTTGCTCCTATCGCGGACTGCATCGGAGCAAACCGCTAGCGGAACAATGCGGCGCGCCGCTGTTACGTAGGTGACAGCGGTGAGATCTCCACAGGTCGGATGGGCTCCGTCGCACGTTGCAGCCAGACACGGGCCGGCTGGTCGAGGTCGGGCGACAGCGTTTCGAAGACCCGCGCATGATAGGCATTGATCCAGGCGCGTTCTTCGTCAGAGAGCATCTCCGCCATGATGAGCCGGCGATCGATCGGCGCCAGCGTCAGCGTCTCGAAACCCATCATCTCGCGCTCGCTGTTCGAGACTTTCTCGGGCTCGGTGACGAGCACGACGTTCTCTATCCGGATGCCGTAGGCACCGACCTTATAAAAACCCGGCTCGTTCGAAATCAGCATGCCGGGCTGTAACGGTACCATCCCGGCGCGCGAAATCGACTGCGGCCCCTCGTGCACCGAGAGATAGCTGCCGATGCCGTGTCCGGTGCCATGGTCGAAATCCGCGCCGATGGCCCACAGCGCCCGCCGCGCGAAGGGGTCGAGGTCGATGCCGCGTGTACCTTTCGGAAAGCGAGCGGTGGCAACGGCGATATGGCCCTTCAGAACTGCGGTGAAATGCCGTTTCATATCTTCGGCAGGCTCGCCGATGGCGACCGTGCGTGTGATGTCGGTCGTTCCGTCCTGATATTGCGCGCCGCTGTCGATCAGGAACAATTCGCCGGGTTTCATTCGGCGATTGGTCGCCTCGGTGACGCGATAGTGGACGATGGCGCCATTGGGCCCGGAGCCTGAGATCGTTGCGAAGCTGATGTCGCGGAGCATGTTGGTGTCGCGGCGAAACTCTTCGAGCTTGCGCACCGCCGTGATCTCGTCGAGCGTGCCATCCGATGCGATGTCGTCGAGCCAAGCAAGAAAACGGACAACGGCTCTGCCGTCGCGGACGTGAGCGGCCCGTGCGCCGCCAATTTCGGCGCTGGTCTTGATCGCTTTAGGCAGAATGCACGGATCCTGTCCGCGGGTGATTGTGCGGGCTCCAAGTTTGGCTTCGAACCAATAGGCAGCCGAGTTCGGGGTCGAATCGCACGCGTTTGCCCTGCTTTTTCAGCGCCGACAGCCGATCTGCGAGAGCGCCCGGCCGCAAAAGCTTGGCAACCGGCGCTAAGTGTGCGCGCGTCTCGGCATCCAAGCGTGCCGGATCGACGAAAAGTTCGGCGTTGCCGGTCGCGGGGACTATGGCGAAGGCGAGCACGACAGGGTTGTGTGCTACGTCACTGCCGCGAATATTCAGCAGCCAGCAGATCGAATCAGGCAGCGTCAAGATGACGGCGTTTTGACCGTCCTTCTTTAAGAGCGCCTGCACGTGGGCGATTTTTTCAGAGGCGGATTTGCCGGCGAGCGCCAGCGGTTGCGCGGTGACCGGACCCGAGGGTGGCTTCGGACGTGCCTTGCCCCACAGCGTATCGATCGGATTTTTCGCCAGGGCTTTGAGCTTGATGCCCTTGAGCGCGAGCAGGGCTTTAAGACGTGCGATCTCTCCGGCTGTGTGCAGCCAGGGATCGAAGCCGACTGTCTGGTCTTTGGCGAGCGCGGTTGATAGCCATTCTGCTAGCTTCAGGCGCGGCTGCAGAGAGATCTCGAATACGCTTTTGTCGGTTTCGGCCTCCGCCTGCACCGTGTAGCGGCCATCGGTGAACAGCACCGCGGATTTTTTTGCAACGACGGCTATGCCGGCAGAACCGGAGAAGCCCGTCAGCCATTGCAAGCGCTCGGCTGACGCCGGGACGTACTCGCCCTGATGTTTGTCGGCGCGCGGAACGAGCACGGCGTCGAGCTTGGCCTTGGTCATCAGCGCACGCAGCGCCTTGACGCGCTCAGCAACGTGCTCGGGCCCCGACAGCGATTGAAAAGTTTGGAACATCGGAGATGTTCTAGGCGGCTGCCGCGGGCCGGGCAACGTTCGATTTTACCGCTGTCTCAGCGTCAATATGGACCAGCCTGCCAGGCGATCGTGACGCAGAAGCGTGAAGCCGTGAGAGCGATAGGTGGCGATGACTTCGGCGGCCTGCGAAATGAGGATGCCCGACAGCACGAGCGTACCACCCGCCTTGACAGAGCGGGCCAGCGTGGGGGCGAGCTGGATAAGCGGACCGACCAGGATGTTGGCGATCAGCAGGTCGAACGGCGCCGCGGGTCTCAGCTTCGTATGGGCAACGCCGGCTGCAACGACGAGCGTGATTTGCCCGCTAACGCCGTTGAGACGCACGTTTTCAGTCGCGACGGAAACGGCTTTCGGGTCCATATCGGCCGCGATGATGCGTGCGCCGGGCATGGCCTTCGCCGCTGCAATCGCCAGTACGCCAGAGCCGCAGCCGAGATCCAGCACCGCGCCGAAGGTTCGCGACCGGGTCAGCCGGTCGATCGCCAAGAGGCAGCCGAGTGTGGTTGCGTGATGGGCGGTGCCGAAGGCTTCGCCGGCATCGATCAGGATCGTGTTCGGACCCCGCGCGACGCGGCCGCGGTCATGGCTACCGTGAATCGTGAAGCGGCCGGCGTGGACCGGTGGAAGTGCGGCCTGAGAAATCGCGACCCAGTTCAGGTCGGGCACGAGTTCCGCCGTGAACTGCGGCGGCGGTCCGGCGAGCAACGGGGTCAGCTCGGCCGCGAGATCACGGCCAGCGGCCGCCTCGGCGAAATAAACTTCTATCCGCCAATGCCCCGGCCCGTTTTCGAAAACCGTCAGCGCCTCCGGTGGTGGCTCGAGCAAATCCTGCAGCGCATTGCCCGTTGCGTCGGCGTGCGCAAGGTCGCTGAAGTCGGCCGTAAATTTTCGCAATGCCATGGACGTCAGGCCGCCGGGGATATGGGCCGGCCTTCGGATTCGTAGCCTTCGGCATTGGTCGGATCGGGAAGGTCGTCGAGGAACAGATCCCACTTCGCATCGATGTGCTTGGCCGCCTGTAACGGTGCCAGCGTTTCGAGCGTGCCATCCGGCTTTTCGATAACGATGCTGTCGCGGATCAGCCGGTCCAGTGCGTCATCGATTTCGAAATCGACTTTCACGCCGAACGTGCGAAGCAGATAAGACTCGATTGCCAAGTCGATCGAGGGAAGATCGGCGCGCGTCGCCTTTTCTTTCGCCAGCACACTGTAAAGCAGCATCTCTTCCTTCACGTCTTCTTCGGCACCGCGCGCCGCAATCTTCAGGATCACGCCGCGGTTGTCGGCCATCGTATGGAAATAAAGGTTCTGCGCCATCACGATCATGTAGCGCTGCTTCTGATTAAAGAAGCCCATTGCCTGGCGAGCGACGATGCCGCCGAGACCCGCCAGAGCCCCGACTGCTGCGATTGGATTTGTCGTCAAAAGCGCGATCTTGCCGGCAGCGCCGACTGCGCCCATGCCGAGGCCGCCGCCTGCGGTGACGCCGAGGCGGAGTTTGTCGAGCGGGCGGAATCTCACTTCCGTGTTCGGAAACACCATCTCGACGTCGGTGCGCGGGATATTCTTGAAAAGCTTCAAATAGATGTTTTTTTCGTTGATGCTGGGCGGCAGGTGCTGACAGCGCTTGGTGACCCACTTCTCCGCAGCGTCGCGGCTTAGATTCTTTTCACGCATCGCCTCTTCGACACGGGCTTCGAACGGTTTGAGCTTGAACATCAGGAAGAACCTCTGGAAGATCGGAACGTCAAATTCCTCCTTCCGCAGAAACTTCCGGATGCTGCGACGCTCATACTTTTGGTTTGAGGCGCCACGGTAGTAGATGACGATCTGCTCGAAGGCCTTCATGTCGACCGACAGATCGAGGCCATAGTGGCTGTCACGCGTCAGGATCATTTCGACGTCGGTCGGGTCGATCCGTTCGTAGTTGGCGCGCTGCAGCAGGCTTTCGACACCCTCGAAGACGCGATGCTTCAGGCTCGCCCGCTCATCTTCCGAGAAGCTTCGCGTCATCAGCAGGTCGCTGTCGGGCGAAAAGGTTTCGTACGTCTGCTCGAGATCAAGGAGCAACGCGAAGTACTGTTGCTGGCGCCAATAGTCGAGATAGCGAAAGAAACGCCGGGCCTCGGCGGCTTGACCAGGGTTCCAGAGGAACGGCCTCGTCAACCGGTCAAGCAGCGCAAATCTCGTGACCGGAATAAAGCGCTCGCGCTTGCGTTTCTCGTCCGGCTGCAAAATGTCGGTCTGAAGGATCCGCTCTTCGGTGTCGGACATCGGCGCAGGCTTCGCGTCGAAGTCCGAAAGATCGAACAATCGCTGAAAAAGACTTTGTTTTTGGCGCAAACGGCCCGCCGCAAAATCCGCCGCCGACATTGACGCAACTCCCCGTCGAGTTCCTGTGATCGTCTGCAGCCCCCCGGTGCTTACGAGCGTGTTTTAGCGGCCCCGGGAAGACATTGTCGAGCTTAGTAAATCCTGCTGGCAGAGAGACGAGGCGAAAGTCGGCACGATCGCCGCCTGCAGCACACCGGAAAGGCAGAATTGAACGCAGATAGAGCACAAGTCTGCATTGCACTCATCGGGTTCATAACTTTCCGCAACATCACCGTCAACCCGATGTTCGGCTAGGATCATAACCCGCTCGAGTTGAGCACATTCTGAGGGCATTTGCTGGGGGGCGTGTCGGAACGGGGGCATTGCGTATTTTGACCCTGGGAATTTATCGCGGCCGCGAGCACCATTGCAGCGTCCGCCAGGGCCGATGAGCTGATTATTCCGTACACCTGTGAAATTGAACACGGCACACCGCAACTCGCCGCCAGCCGCGCCACCATCTACCGCATCATCGGGCCTCGCGAAGACCAGCCCTTCTCGCCCTGTGCGCAATCGCCGTCGGCGAAGTGCGAAATGATGATGGTTCATAAATTTACGATCGAATGCGGTGGACAGCGGGTCGCGTGGGCAACGGTTGCGGCGTCGGCGCGTGCTCTTGGCGTCAAGCTGCCGGCGCATCTGCCGCCCGGCTTCGCGCCGATCAGCCGGCTCGCAGGTCGTTTCGTTCTGCCGGGGCTGGTGCAGTCAAGCCCGCCATCACGCGGGTCGCACGCAAGATCTCTCGCCCGACAGTGTCCTCATAACCGGCAGCACGCGGCCTCGGGCCGAGCCCGCGCAGTGGGTCACGGTGGTGGACTCGGAAGCTCAACCCTCGGCATCGGGTGAGGCCTCTTAAAGTCGCGGGTGTGATTTCCCTGCTTCTCGTAACGCTAATGGCCGGCTGTCTCATCGTGGCGCGACGCATGTCTCTCTTATCGTTCGAATTCGCAGGGTTGGCAGCCACCGCCGGTACGCTTGCGAGCGGCGCCGTGAATGTCGCCACTCAGGCGGCTGCGCGTGTGCGGAGCGCATTCCGGCGCAGCTATGAAAGCTGGTCGGCCGCGGCGGACGTGAACGGCGCTGATGCCAATCTCGGCAACATGCTGGCTGTCGTTCACGCGCGGCTCGCCGAGACAGAGCTTCTCGTTGCCGGCCTTCCTGCCGATCTGCTGCTTCGTGACGTCCTGCAATCCGAACTCGACGGTCTGCGCGAGCGCGGCGCCGACCTTGCGCGCCGAGTCCGCCGGGTTGGAGCTGAACGTGCGAACGCCATGCTTCGTTCGCTGACGCGCGATCTCGACCGGATCACGCGGATCGCCCACGGCGCCGCTCGGCGAGCCGAGGACGAAGAACTGATCGACGCGGAAGCTCCGGCATCGGTTTTCGAGGCCTATCGTATTCTCGGATTGAATCCGGAAGCGCCCTATGTCGCCGTGAAGAAAGTCGTCGATGCTTTACGAATGTCTTGGCACCCGGACCATGCACGTGACGAGATGGACAGGCTTTTTCGCGAACGCCGGATTAAGCAGATCAACGCGGCCTGGGACCTCCTAAAGAGCGGGCGTGCCGCCACGGCGTAACCCTCAAACGAACAAACGGCACTGCCTTGCAGCAATGCCGCCTGTTAGGTCCAATATATTGCCCCGTCCGTCGCCCGGAGCGGCACTAGGCCGAGTAGCGATGAGCGACCGGAAGGTTGCGAACTTCCTCCTCGGTCAGCGGATGCGTATCTTGCAAGACGTCGGTGCTCACCTGCTGCCGGGCCGGCTCGCGCGTTGCACACGTTAATCTTACTGGGGCCTCTTCGCGCAGCCCGCGAACGACGCCGATCTTGCCCCTCAAAGGAAAGCGGTAAGTGCTCATGGTAGCTCCTTCCAAGGACTCTACCCTCCCAAACTCAAGAACACCGCTTCGGTTTCACGCCCCCGCGTAAGAACCAGAAGTTATTTAGACGCCGAACGAGCATAGCCTGCCGGTAAAGCCCGGCATGACCCCGCGATCGATTTAGCTTGTGTGACCCCCGCGCTCAACGAGCTATGAAATACAATGCCTTGCGATTGCGGCAACACGAAGATTCACGCGGCGGAATTTAGGCTGGCCATGAGCATTTGGGTCTGTGACGACCGTTCAAGCAAGATCAACGAAGCTCGCGACGACGCGCTTAGTCGAGCCGTCATCGAAGTCGATCGTCAGCTTGTTTCCGTCGACGAGCGTCACGGTACCCAGGCCAAATTTCTCGTGGCGGACGCGCGTGCCATTTTTGAACGATGGCGCACTTGCGCTTGATGCGGCGACCAATTCGCCTTCGAGCGTTAACGGTCCTTTCGTTCTCTTCTTCGCATCTCGGCCACCGCTCCATGATTGTTGAGCGCGCTGCCAGCCAGGCGTTTTGTAATTCGACCCGAACGGTTCCGCTCCGGACATGCGGTCGAAGCGGCTCTCCCCGAAGGTGCGGCCATAGCCAAAAACGTTAGGGCGGCCGCCATAGGGCATGTCGCTTTCCACCACTTCGACGTTGCTGTGCGGCAGTTCATCGACGAAGCGCGACGGCAGCGCCGATTGGTAGAGTCCATGCGTGCGCCGGTTCTGCGCGAACGAAATTTTAGCGCGCCGTTTGGCGCGTGTCAGACCGACGTAGGCGAGCCGGCGTTCTTCTTCGAGGCCCGCCTTGCCGCTCTCGTCTAGTGAGCGCTGATGTGGGAAAAGTCCTTCCTCCCAGCCCGGCAGAAACACGATGCCGAACTCGAGCCCCTTCGCCGCGTGCAGCGTCATCAACGAGACGCGATCGCCGTCGCTGCCCTGATCGGCATCCATCACCAGCGATACATGCTCGAGGAAACCTTGAAGCGTGTCGAAGTCGTGCATGAAACGCACGAGCTCCTTGAGGTTCTCGAGACGCGACTGCGCTTGCGGGCTCTTGTCGGCCTGCCACATCGCCGTATAGCCGGACTCATCCAGCGCGAGTTCGGCGAGATCAGTATGGCGCATGCGATTAAGGCTGCCGCGCCAGCGATCGAATGAGTGCATCAGATCGGCTAGCGATTTGCGCGCTTTCGCGGAGAGTTCGTCGGTCTCGCCGATTTCGCGCGCCGCCTGGAAGAGGGGGATGGCGCGGGCGCGGGCAAGCTCGTGAATGCGTTTGATCGTCGTATCGCCAAGGCCCCGCTTCGGAACATTCACGATGCGCTCGAACTTCAAATCGTTGGCCGGATTGGCAACGACGTCCAGATAGGCAATCGCGTCCTTGATTTCCTGGCGTTCGTAGAAACGCGGTCCACCGATGACGCGATAGGGAAGCCCGAGCGTGATGAAGCGATCTTCAATGGCACGCATCTGGGAGGAGGCGCGCACGAGAATGGCCATGTCGTTCAGGCTTTCCCTGTCGCGCTGAAGATTTTCGATGTCGTCGCCGATGGCGCGAGCTTCCGCCTCGTCGTCCCAGAAATTGGCGACGGCAATTTTCGTCCCCGGAGCACCGTCCGTGAAAAGCGTCTTGCCGAGCCGGCCATCATTTTTCGCGATCAGACCTGAAGCCGCGGCAAGAATGTGCGCAGTCGAGCGATAGTTGCGCTCAAGCCGGATGACCTTGGCGCCGGGGAAGTCCTTCTCGAAGCGCAGGATGTTGTCGACCTCGGCGCCGCGCCAGCCGTAGATCGATTGGTCGTCGTCACCGACGCAGCAAATGTTCGGCGAGCCTTGTGCCAAGAGGCGCAGCCACAGGTATTGCGCGACGTTGGTGTCCTGATACTCGTCGACCAGGATGTAGCGGAAGCGGCGATGGTAGTCGGCGAGTACGTCCGGGTGCTCGCGGAAGAGGCGCAGGCATTCGAGCAGCAGATCGCCGAAATCGCAGGCATTGAGTTCCTTGAGCCGCGCCTGATAGGCGGCATATAGGCCGGCGCCTTTGCCGCCTGCGAATGCGAACGATTCGCCTGTCGGCACCTTATCGGGTGTCAGCCCACGGTTTTTCCAACTGTCGATAAGGCTGGCGAGCTGGCGGGCGGGCCAGCGGTCCTTGTCGATGCCGGCCGCCTCGATCACTTGCTTCAGCAGGCGGACCTGGTCATCGACATCCAGGATCGTAAAGCCGGATTTCAGCCCAACGAGTTCGGCATGGCGGCGCAGGATCTTGACGCCGATTGAGTGGAATGTGCCGAGCCACGACATGCCTTCGAGCGTGCCGCCGATCAGCCCTCCGATGCGTTCGCGCATTTCCCGCGCCGCCTTGTTCGTGAACGTCACCGCGAGGATTTGCGACGGGTAGGCCTTCGCGGTTGCCAGGATGTGGGCAATGCGCGTCGTCAGCACCCGCGTCTTGCCGGTGCCCGCACCAGCCAGGACGAGCAGCGGACCTTCAGTCGTCTCGACCGCTTCGCGCTGCTCCGGGTTCAGGCCTTCGAGGTAAGCCGGGGCGCCCCGGGATGCTGCAACGGCGCGCGCCGAAATGTGCCCCTCATCGGCCAATTCGGCCCGCGAGATCGGTGACGAAGGTGCTTGCGGCAGATCGAACGGTGGCTCGTCGTCGTGCGGCAAGTCCGGGCCGGAATCGGCATTCGGCTTGCGAGTCGAGATCATGTAATTGAGGTAACCTACTAAAGCTGATCCTACAACCGGCGCGTCCCGGCGCCGCGCCTTAGAGCAACGGCTTGGCGAAATCGTCCACAAAAACCTCAAACGCCTGGAATTGAGCCAAATTTCCGGTTCAGAGTGTAACTGCGCCGTGCGATACATGGGCATGACGGCGCGCGTTTGCGAATAGGGTCCGTCATGTGCTCGACAAATACTGGTGCGGGCCGCAAGAGACGTTCATGAACAACGGCCTTCTATATTTTGGCGGACTTCTGGTCGTTATTTTTGCAACGCTCTTTGCGGTGCCCAATTTCATCGACTGGAACGGGTACCGCGGGGTGTTCGAGGAAGAAGCCTCGAAGGTGCTCGGCCGCGAAGTCCGCGTCGGCGGCGAGGTAAACCTTAAATTGCTGCCGGTACCATACGTCCGGTTTGAAAAAGTGCGTATCGCCAACGTGTCGGGCCAGACGGGGGAGCCGTTCGTCAGGGCCAAAAGCTTTACGATGTGGCTTTCGGGACCGGCGCTGCTGCGCGGCGTTCTCGAGGCCAGCGAAGTCGAACTCGATAAGCCCGTACTCTCGCTCGCACTCGACGGCAAAGGCGGGGGCAATTGGACGGACATCCAACTCAAGGCCGGCGATCTGCCGTTCGTGCCGCGCAATGTCAGCTTACGGTCCGTCAGGCTGATCGACGGCGCCGTCTCCGTTTACAACGCTGCAGCCGAGCGCGTTGCTTCCGTTAAAGGGATCTACGGCGAGCTTTCCGCTGATAGTCTTAGAGGGCCAATCCGCTTTAAAGGATCGGCCACGTGGGCCGACACCGCGCACACCATCGCGTTCGCGACGGACACGCCAAAGGCCGATGGGTCGTTCAGCCTGAAGGCTACGGCGCGCCTTGATGACTCTCCGACCGTCTACATGCTCGACGGCCACATGGTTGATCTCAGTCTGAAGCCGAGGTTCACCGGCAACTGGTCGGCTAAGCTCGCCGTGCCGGGCAGCGAGCTCTCGGAAGGCACGGACAAGCCCGATGCTCCCGTGCTCGATTTAAAATCGCGCGTCAGTGCGGATGCGCTTGGGGCCAAATTCGAAGACATCGCACTTTCGCTCGACAATGCCACCGAGCCGCAGACGATGACCGGATCGGCCACGGCCACATGGACCGGGCACTCGCGTTTCGATCTGGCGCTGTCCTCGAAGTGGCTCGACATGGACTGGCTTGCCGGGGCCGGACAGGGCAGCGCTCACCTGACCAGGTTAAAGCTGCTCGCGATCGGGCTGATGCAATCGGTTGCTGGAGACGGCGCGGCGGCTGCGAAGATCAATCTCGAACAGGTGAAAATCGGCGGCGAGACCGCTGGCGGCCTCGCTATTGACGTCGAACGCAGTGGCGGCACTACGCATTTCAATACCTTCAAGGCGAGCTTGCCGGGCGGCACGCGGCTGGACCTGACGGGGGATCTCAAGGACGATGCGGGTAAGCTGAGCTTTTCCGGTAAGGCCTTCATCGCCGGCACTAGCTTGGCGCGTCTCAGAACCTGGGCCGAGAAGTCTGGCATGCTGATCGACATCACGGCCGACGGAACGTTCTCGGCTGTCGGCAAGGTCGATGTCGATCAAACGCGTTTTGCGCTGACCGATGCCTCCGGCAACATTTCCGGCCGGACATTGTCGGGTGATCTGACGATTACGCATCAGGGCCGCGAACGCACTGACGTGACGTTGCAGGCGGCCGATCTCGATACGCGCGAGGTCTTCACGAAGACGGCAGCGGCGCTGAACGCGGAACTGCGCAAGGCGCTTGGACTAGAGCCGCCCGGCGACAAGGAAGCCGCCGACGCGCTGCCGGGCGATATGCGGTTGCGCGTCATCGCCGGGAAATTGACGGACGGTACCGAGATCTATCGCGATGTCGATGTGACGTTCGACCTGGAGGGCGGCGAAATCAGGCTACCGGCATCCAAGCTGACGACGGCAAGTGGCTTGGCGATCGGGCTCGAGGGCCGCATCAAGACCGGAGCCGGAACGCCGTCCGGAGCGCTGGCGTATGACCTTGTCGCGTCGACGCCGGACGCCATGGCCGACGCGACGCGCAAGATCGGACTCGATCGCATCGTCGGGAGCGAACATTTCAAGGGACTGAAAAGCGGCAAGCTCGCCGGCCTCGTGCGGCTGGGTCTGCGCGTTCCCGCGGCGGCCGACATCACGTTCGACGGCATTCTAGACGGTGCCCACTTCAGCGGATCAGGCGAGTTTGATGGGGGCCTCAACGCGTGGCGGTCGCGGCCTAGCCGCATGCAGATGACGTTCACTGCCGCGTCAAAGCAGGCACTGCTCGCGGCGCTCGGGCGCGAGGGCCAGAACGCGGCGGGGAAAGCTGGGGCCGACACTGTGCCGGCGCAGGCCTCGGTCATCACGACGGGCGTCGTCGCTTCCGGCGCCGAAACGCGCGTCGAGGTGACGTCGCAGGACCTCGCATTGACATTCGCAGGGCGGACGACTTGGCCGGACGACTCAAGCCTCGCGGTCAACGGTACCGCCACGCTCAAAGCCGCCGACTTTGCCGATGCAATTACCGTAGCCGGAATGGGGGTGCCGAACGGCGCGGCTGGGGTTGAGACGCACGGTACGCTTAATGTGGTGCGCGATAACGGCGTCTGGACGCTCGCTGCGCGTGATCTTTCGCTAGGCACGTCGATGCTGGCCGGCGCCGTCAAGCTGACGTCCGCCGAAGCCGGAGGGCAGCGGATCGAAGGCAAGATCAGTGCCGATCGCGTGACAGTTCAGAGCCTGTTTTCCGCTTTGGTCGACAACCCGGCGGCTTCGGTCGCTTCAAGCGGCGCCGACAGCGCGGCGAAGCTCGAAACGCGGTCGATCTGGCCAGACGGCCTTTTCAATTTCGACGCGCTGAATGGCACACAAGCAAATATCCAGTTGGCATTCCAGTCGCTGCAATTGAGCGGCAATCTCGCGACACGGGGCGGCGAGATGAAACTCGGGCTCGCTCCAGGCAAGTTGACGGTCAGCGATTTTTCGGCCGATGCGGCGGGCGGCAAGATGACGGGTGGGCTGACACTCGAGAAAGCGGCGAACGGAGTTGCGCTGACGACGAAGCTGAAACTCGATCAGGCTAAGCTTTCGTCCCTGAGCCCAGCTGGGAAAGGAACCGCCACTTTCGATCTCGACGCCAATGCCCGGGCGCAAAGCCCGGCGGGTCTTATTGCGGTGATGGCCGGATCCGCAAGCGTCAATCTCGAAAACGCAGAAATCCCGGGTCCCGCTGTCGCGCCTGCTGCGGATGTCGTCGATGCCGTCATGCACGGAAAGATGCAGAACGATCCGCGTGCCATCGCGGCGGCGCTTTCGACGGCGCTGAATACGTCGACGCTGAAGATTGGCAATCGCGGCCTGGCGATGAAGATCGCGGACGGCTCGGTCAAATTCGACACGGTCGCGCTCGATGCTGCGGATGGCAAAGTCGAAGCGACGGCGACCGCCGATCTGACGTCGCTCGACGTCAACGCGGCCTGTCAGCTGACGGCTGTCGTCAGACCGTTGCCGCCGCCACCGGTACCGTTGCCAGCCTGGTCACCGCCACCGCCGAAGCCGCCGCTGCCGCCGGCCGTCGTGCTTTACAGCGGTCACCTCGACGATCTGGCGGGCATCACGTCCGAGATCGACGTCGCCGATCTCCAGCGCGAGGTATCCGTTCGGCAGATGGAGCGCAATGTCGAGGTGCTGGAGCTTTCCCGCCGCGTCGACGAAGAACGCGCGCGGCTTGAGAAGGAGCGGAGGCGCAAGGCCCTCGATCAGCAGCGTGCCGCGGCAATAGGCGGTGCGAGAGCCAAGAAGGACACCGAGCGTTTGCCACCGGTGCTGCCCGAGTCGGCCGGAACGGCAAATCCGCCGCCGGTAGCGAAACCTGCAGACGCTCCGAGACCGGCGCCGGCCGTATCGCCCTGGAACCGGGCGAACCCCGCCCCCTCGCAACTGCTGCCACCGGCATCGCCCACGCCTCAGGTTGAGCAACAGGCTGCGCCAGGCCCGATTGACCCTGCGAATGCGGTGCTCACGCCGAAAATTACGATAGAGCCCATTCAACCGGTACCCGGCGAAGACGGTCAGGACGCAGTTTCTCAAATCGATCCCGAAACCGGCCTGCCTGTTGCGCCCAGTACTCAAACGACGGTGCGCCCCACAGTGGCGAGGCCGGCGGCAGTGCGTCCTCAGCGATCACGGCGTACGTCATCCGACGAGGTTATGAAGTCGTTGGGCGGTTACCCTTGAAGCCGGGCTCTGAGCCGGATCGCACCCTCTCAGTGACGCGCCGGTTTTGCTAGGTACTCGTCCCGTGTGCGGGCGTCCCAACTCGCATTTGCTTGAACTGCTCGTCAACAGACGGGTCACAGTTATGCTTCGCGCAGACAGGCTCCGGCACTGCTGCACACCCTTCAAGTTGGAGCGCGACTAAGATCATCAGTAGCTTCATGCCCTCGTCCCCCGTCTTCCTCTATGACCCGGGTCAGTCTGTCACGCAACCGTCTGGGTGCGGGCTTGCGCGATATGGCGGGGATAGAGCGACCATTGGGTTCCACTGGCATCGCTCGCATGGGCGTCAGCGCGGGCGGTCTGATTCGGATCTACTTCGTATTTGCGGGCGCTTGAGCTGCGCGCTCCTGAAGGCGCTTCAGAAGCCAGACGCGAACGGCACTGGATAGCCCCGCTTCACCTCGCCCTTTGTCGATCGAACTGATCAAGTCCGCGAGGGTCGTATCGTCTTCGGCCGCAGCCTGCTTCAGCGCCAGCCAGAAGGCGCGTTCGATCGAAATCGAGGTGCGGTGTCCTTGGATTGAGAATGAGCGCTTTTCCGGCCTCATCACGACGCAGTGCTTGGGTCAAAGTCGTCGGTGCCGTCAATAACCTGACCGCCCTCGCGCCGCGCACCGTCGAGTTCAGCCTGCAATTTGCGCCGTTCGGCCTGGGTCAGATTTCGTTCGGATTTCGGCTGCCCGTGCTTTAGGCGGTTCTCATGCGCTTCTCTTTCCCGAAGCGCCCGCTCGCGGGCTTTTCGGACCTTGCTGAGATTGACGATATCTGCGGTCATTGGAAGAAACTCCGCAACGGCAGCGTAAAAATCGACTGCCCAATCCAGAGCATCTTAAGTTCAGTGACGCAAACCCGTCAAACGTCGACCCTTCACATAGTGAGCAGGATGCGTTTCGCCCGCACGTTCGCGGGTGCAAAATTCATCGCTTCAGTCGGGGGCAATCATCTTCTCGGGGCGAACGATCGCGTCGAATTCCTTATCCGTGACGTAGCCGCCGCGGACCGCCTCTTCGCGTAACGTCGTGCCGTTTTTATGCGCAGTCTTGGCTATTTTAGCGGCATTATCGTAGCCGATCTTCGGTGCGAGCGCCGTGACTAGCATCAGCGAGCGGTCAAGGCCGGCTTTGATGTTGTCTTCGCGGGGCTCTATGCCCGCAACACAGTTATCCGCAAAGGAGAGCGCTGCATCGCTCATCAGGCGCACCGACTGCAAGAAGTTGTAGGCCATGACGGGATTGAAGACATTCAGTTCGAAGTGACCCTGGCTACCCGCGAATGTCAGCGCCGCGTGGTTGCCGAATATCTGGACGCAGACCTGAGTCAGCGCCTCGCATTGCGTCGGATTGACCTTGCCCGGCATGATTGACGAGCCAGGCTCGTTTTCAGGCAGCGCCAGCTCGCCGAGGCCAGAGCGCGGCCCGGAGCCCAGGAAGCGAATGTCGTTGGCGATCTTGAACAGCGAGACGGCAACGGTGTTGATGGCGCCGTGCGAAAAGACCATGGCGTCGTGCGCAGCCAGCGCTTCAAATTTATTCGGAGCCGACGTGAACGGCAATTGCGTGATCGACGCGATGCGCTGCGCCACCATTTCGGCGAAGCCCTTCGGCGCGTTAAGGCCGGTGCCGACAGCGGTGCCGCCTTGCGCCAGCTGCATCAGACCGGGCAGCGTCGATTCGATCCGGGCGATGCCGTTTTCGACCTGCTGCGTGTAGCCCGAAAATTCCTGGCCCAGCGTCAGCGGCGTCGCGTCCTGCGTGTGCGTGCGTCCGATCTTGATGATCCGCGACCATGCTTGCGCCTTGTCATTCAGAACGTTGCGCAACCTCTGCAGAGCGGGGAGTAGCCGATGAACGATCTCCTCGGAACAGGCGATGTGCATCGCGGTCGGATAGGTGTCGTTCGACGACTGCGCCATGTTGACGTGGTCGTTCGGATGCACGGGATGCTTCGAGCCCTTCTCGCCGCCGAGCATTTCGATCGCACGGTTCGAGATCACCTCGTTGGCATTCATGTTCGATTGCGTGCCCGAACCCGTTTGCCAGACGACGAGCGGAAAGTGATCGTCGAGCTTACCCTCGATGACATCCTGAGCCGCTCTTACAACTGCCTCGCCGAGCTTTTTGTCGAGCTTGCCGAGAGCCATGTTGGTTTCGGCGGCGGCGCGCTTGATGATCCCGAGCGCGCGAACGATCGGCACCGGCTGCGTCTCCCAGCCGATTTTGAAATTGCCGAGGCTGCGCTGGGCCTGCGCGCCCCAGTATCTATCGGACGGCACCTCGATAGGTCCGAACGTGTCCGTTTCGGTGCGGGTCTTGCTCATGATTTGGCGCTTGCTTTGAGACAATTGCGATGCGCGAGCCGATAGCACGACGAACGCCTCGGCGCGAGAGCGAAGCTTAGAAACAAGAAAGCTGCTCGAGATAAGAGCGTAAACCGCTCGTGGCCGACGGCGCTATTTCTTGCGGAACTGATCGAGGCTCAGGATCTTGGCGCCGGTTTCGGGCGCGGGTTCCTTTTCGATCGTCACCACGTCCGCGTCCTTCGTGCGCGGCTCGCCGGCGCGCGTTGCGGGCTCGGGATTAGGTGGGGAAGGCTGAGCAGGTCCGATGGACGTCCGAGAAGGCTGCGCGGTTGATCCTTCCTTATCGCCGCGCGGCTTGCGGGATGTGCGCGACTTCTTCGGGATGGTTCGCGGGCTATCGGCATTGGCCTCGCCGAACTGGTCGTAAGCGCCATCGGCAGTGACGGCGTGGCGGGACGCCGCCAGCTCGCGGTCGCTCGCTTCCTCGTCAAATTGCAGGCCGTAGCGGACGCTTGGGTCGATGAATACCTTGATGGCGGCAAACGGAACGACGAGACGCTCGGGGATGCCATCGAACGTCAGCTTCACTTCGAACCGGTCGTCGGAGACAATCAGATCCCAGAAGCGATGCTGCAGAACGATCGTCATTTCGCTCGGGTACTTCTCTTTCAGACGCTTCGAGAGAATGACCCCTGGCGCCTGCGTCAGAAACGAAACATAAAAATGATGTTCGCCGGGCAGCCCAGTCTTGACGACTTGATGAAGAACGGCGCGCACGACACCGCGCATCGCCTCCTGCTGCAACTTCGCGTAATCTATGGTCGGCCCCGTTGCCATACCTCAGCCTTCAAGAATCCCGTGTCTTCCGTCGACCTCTGAGAGCAGTTTTGTCGTCCAGTCAAGACCGTGCCACCAAGAGATAAATAAAGTGGAGGGCTTCTGTTGCCCGGTGCCCTCCGGACCGCGCCTTACCCGGCTAGGGGTAAGGGCTTCGAGTTCAGGCTATTCGCGCCGCATTACGCAGCGAGAGCAACCTCAGCATAGTTGTCATTGGCAACTATTCTGTATGACCCGATAACGGTGGTATCATGCCGGGCAAAAGCAAAGTCCTTTACGCCTTCGTCGATCCTATTTCGCCCCCATCAGATGCCGCCATGCGCCGGTAGCGGCATGTGGTGGAGGCGCCGGGTACCGCCCCCGGGTCCGATCGGCTTATTACGACCGCGTTTATCGCCATAGCTGGCAAGCCAGCACACCGAATATAGTGGGCATGCGGCCCGAAACAAAGCACTTCGAGCCGTTAAGCGTCGTCGGCGTGAAGAACCTGTTACCGGTTGGCCGCGGCGTTGCGTCCTCTGCTGCTTTCGGGGCTGCATTTCGGCCTGCGATCCAGCTTAGTTGGGCAGGCCAAAATTAAAATGCATCGCGTGGGGAGAAGCGGAGAAGCAGAATAGTGAGTGTTTTTCTGGGAGACCGTACTTTGTCGCGGGGTCCGCCGACCCGACCTTGGAGCAGTGCGGTGCTGGTCCTGGCGGTGGCGTTGGCGATTGTCCTTCTTGCAACGGCCGCAGGATTTGGTGCCGCAGCCGCGTTCGATGCGTGGGCCCGCATCGACCAGCCACGCGCATTTGCCGCAGGCGAGATTCCGGCGCTGCTGACGGCACGCGTATCGTTTTCTCTCGTTGCCTTTCAGTGCATCACGGTCCTGCTGGTTTTCATCGCCAATGGCCGTCTCCGGATTCCCGACACCTGGTTCATTCGTTTTGGGATGCCGCGGGGCGGGATAACGACACTTTTTATTGCGGTGCTCACGTTACTGGCTCTTGCGGGCATTTACGGCGGACTGATCTACGCCTTCGATAAGGAGGCATTCGGCCACGACATCCGGCCGTTCGCAGAGCTGATGAAATCGCGGACATGGTGGTTGCTGTTGCTCGCAGCTGGAGTTGGTGCGCCGCTGGCCGAAGAGTGCCTTTTCCGCGGGCTACTCTATGGCGCCTTGAGGCGAACGCCTTTTGGCCTGGCTGGGGCTGCCCTGGTGACAGCCGTCATGTGGGCGTTGCTTCACGCCAATTATTCCGTTTATGGGCTGGTCGCGATCACCCTGATTGGGCTTTACCTGGCCGTTCTGCGCGAGCGGACCGGAACGCTTTTGACGCCGATCGTCTGTCACGGTGCCTACAACTCCTTAATCGTACTCGCCCTGGCGTTCGCTCCGGAGAGCTTCCTTTCAGTCGGATAGTAGGGGGAGGCCACGCCTTCGGGTCAGGCACTCCGAATCGCGCTAGTTTTGAGCCCATGCAGCCATATTTCGATCTCGTGCGCCGCGTGCGCACCGAAGGTGTCAAGAAAACCGACCGCACCGGCACCGGCACGCTGTCGGTTTTCGGGCATCAGATGCGGTTCGATCTGGCGGACGGCTTTCCGCTCGTCACGACGAAGAAGCTGCATATGAGATCGATTATCATTGAGCTGCTTTGGTTTCTCGCAGGCGATACCAACACGCGGTTTCTGAAAGAGAACGGCGTCAGCATCTGGGACGACTGGGCTGACGCGAGCGGCGACCTTGGCCCGGTTTACGGCAAGCAGTGGCGGAGCTGGCCGACGCCCGATGGCACGACGATCGATCAGATTTCCGACGTCGTCGCGGAAATCAAACGCAACCCGGACTCTCGCAGGCTCATCGTGTCGGCATGGAACCCGGCTGACATTCCGAAGATGGCGCTGGCGCCGTGCCATTGCCTGTTTCAATTCTACGTCGCAAACGGACGGCTCTCATGCCAGCTCTATCAGCGTTCGGCGGATGTATTTCTCGGCGTGCCGTTCAACATCGCGAGCTACGCGCTGCTGACAATGATGATGGCGCAGGTTACCGGACTAAAGCCCGGCGATTTCGTTCACACGTTCGGGGACGCGCACCTTTATCTCAATCACCTGGAGCAGGCCGACTTGCAATTATCCCGCATCCCGCTGGAACTGCCGCGCATGCACATTAATCCCGACGTGTCGTCGATCTTCGGATTCAAATACGAAGATTTCACGCTGACCGGCTATGACCCCTGGCCGCACATCAAAGCGCCGGTGGCAGTGTAGGGTAATCATCGTATGAAAATCAGCCTTATCGTTGCCGTTGCGGAAAACGGCGTCATCGGTCGCGGCGGCGGCTTGCCGTGGCGGCTGTCATCGGACCTCAAGACCTTCAGGCGGTTGACGATGGGCAAGCCCATGATCATGGGCCGGCGCACGTTCCAGTCGATCGGCAAGCCGCTCGACGGTCGCGAGAACATCGTCGTCACCCGTGATCCGACATTCAAAGTCGATGGCATCTCGACGTGCGAAAGCCTCGCCGATGCGCTGACGCTGGCGCGGGTGCTCGCGGTTACGCGCGGCGGCGACGAGATCATGGTCATCGGCGGCGCCGGCGTTTTCGATGCGGCCCTCTCGGTTGCCGATCGCATCTATCTGACGCGCGTTCATGCTTCGCCTGAAGGCGATACGTATTTCGCGCCACTCGATGCCGAAACCTGGCATGAGGTGAGCCGTGAGCCGCTGCCTCGGGGGCCGCGCGACGACTTTGCGTCAACGCTTTTCATTTACGAACGTCAGATAGAGGCTGGCGAGCCCGGCCTTCAGCACTCTTGAAGCCGGCGCGGCACTCCCTACTTCTCGGATTAGCCAAACGGATCGGAATTTGCGATCGGTCCGTTCCTGCCCTATAAGCTCCGCAAAACTTGGTTTTATGTACCTCTCTCAGGCTCTTGCGGTTATGTCTTGCATATGTCGATCTTCGCCGCCCGTTTCACGGCTCGGCGCAGTTCGCCGCGATCCTCCGAAGCTCTAATCTCGAATGAGGCTCTGATTTATGCCGTGGAGTAATCAAGGTGGCGGCGGTGATGGCGGGCGCAAAGGCGGCGGCCCGTGGAGCCAGGGTCCGTGGGGCTCTGGTGGCGGCGGCGGCAAGGAGCCGCCCGATCTCGATGAAATTCTTCGCCGTGGTCAGGACAGAATGCGCAAGGTGATGCGCGGCGGCGGCGGCAATGGCGGCGGCGGCGGCGGTCTCGGCGGGGGCGTGCCCAAGCCTTTCCTGTTTTTGATTGCAATGCTGCTGCTGGCGGGCGTCGCCTTCTACGGCTTCTTCTTCCGCGTCAATCCAGATGAGCAGGGCATCGTTCTCCGCTTCGGCAAGTTCGACCGCTGGGAGCCCGCCGGGCTGCATTTCCGCTGGCCATATCCGATTGAAGAGGTTCGTCTTCCAAAAGTAACGCTGCAGCGCACGATCGAGGTCGGCAGTGGCCGAAGCACTTCCGGCGCGCCGAACAGCGGCTTGATGCTGACGGGCGACGGCAGCGTCGTCGACGTGCGCTTCGTCGTGTTCTGGCGCATCAATCCCGATAAGGATCCGGCGACTGGCGATACCGGCGTCGAGCAGTATCTTTTCAACATAGCTCAGCCCGAGACGACCGTGCGCGAAGTGGCCGAAAGCGCCATGCGCGAGATCGTCGGTCAGTCGAACTTGCAACCGCTTCTGACCGGTGGACGCCAGAAGACGCAGGAAGACGTGCAGAAGCTGATGCAGAAGACGCTCGACTACTATGGTGCCGGCATCAAGATCGATCAGGTGCAGCTCAGAGAAGTTGACCCGCCGGACGAAGTCATCGGCTCATTCCGCGCTGTCGCGGCGGCGGCGCAAGAGCGTGCGACGCTGATCAAGCAAGCCCAGACTTATGCCGATCAGATGGTGCCGCGGGCGCACGGCGATGCCGACCGTATCATTGCAGCCGCCGAAGGCTATCGGGACCAGACGATCGCCGAGGCGAAGGGTCAGGCAGGCCGGTTCCTCAAAGTCTACGACGAATACAAGAAAGCGCCTGACGTGACGCGCGAGCGCTTATTCCTTGAGATGCAGGAAAAAGTATTGTCCGGAGCTGACAAGATCATCTTGGATCAGAAGAGCGGCCAGGGCGTCGTGCCGTACCTTCCACTAACGCAGCTCCCGAAGCGCGAGCCCGAGGAAACGAAATAACATGCGTGCATTCTTTGCATTCGTTCTCACCGTTTTGGGTATCGCGGCCATCGTACTCTATTCGTCGGCCTTCATCGTGCATCAGAACGAGCAGGCTCTGGTGTTGCGCTTCGGCAATCCGCAGCAAGTCATCACGACGCCGGGGCTCAAATGGAAAGTTCCGTTCATTGATACGGTCGAGAAATTCGACAAGCGCATTCTCGATATCGACACGACCGAGCAGGAAGTTACGGCTTCCGACCAACAGCGGTTGATCGTTGACGCCTATGCGCGTTATCGCATCACCGACCAGCTGAAGTTCTATCAGAACGTCCGCTACGAGGATCGGGTTCGGGAAGTGGTCGGGCCGCTGATCGAATCGGAAATTCGCCGCGTGCTCGGCTCGGCGACGCTGCAGGAAGTCGTGAAGGACAAGCGCGAAGCCCTGATGAAGCAGATCGCGAATCAGGTGAATAAGGAAGGTCAGGAGTACGGACTGGAAGTCGTCGACGTGCGCATCAAACGCGCCGATCTGCCCAAGGAAAACCTTGTCAAAGTTTACGATCGGATGCGTGCCGACCGCGTGCGCGAGGCAACGGAATTGCGGGCGCAAGGCGAAGCCCAAAGCAATCGTATCCGCGCCAACGCCGACAAGGACGTGACCATCATCAAGGCGGATGCGACCCAGAAATCGGATCAGATCCGTGGTGACGGCGAGGCGGAACGCAGCAAGATTTTCGCGGACGCCTTCGGTCGTGATCCCGACTTCTTCCGCTTCTATCGGTCAATGCAGGCGTATAAAGCGGCGATCAAGCCTGAGGATACGCGCATGCTACTGTCGCCCGACAGCCAGTTTTTCCGCTACTTCCAAGATCCCAACGGCGGCGTGAAGCCGGCTCCGTCGGCCGGTGCAGCTCCTCAGCGATGAGGGATCTGCTGGCCGGACTTGGGATGGCTCTCGTTCTCGAGGGCCTGTTATGGGCCGTCGCGCCGAACGTGGCGCGTCGCGTGGTTGCGGAAATCGCGGGTCTCGCCAACGCCCGCATCCAAGCGGCGGCGGTCGGGGCCATCGCATTTGGCGTTCTTCTGGTATGGCTGGTCCGGGGATAAGCACGTCGAAGGACGGCGCCAACTTGTCCCCGCTCGCCGGCGATATGCTACGATCGCCACGTTGACGCTCTGATGTTGCGCCAATTAACGCTCATTCTGTCCGTACGGACGCTTGAGCGGGTCAGAATTTGGAGTCCTGCAATGACCGAATACGGTTCCGCGTTATTGTTCCGCATGCTCCTCAGCGCGTTCCTGGGATTGGCGCTGCTGCCGGGTTCGGCATATGCACTCAATCAAAACGGCCCGACTTCGGTTGCGCCGCTCGCGAAGCGGCTTTCCGACGCCGTCGTTAATATCGCGACCTCCCAGACGGTAAAAGGGCCCGAGGGCGTGCCACTACCGCGCGTACCGAAGGGCGCTCCGTTCGAAGACTTTTTCGACGATTTCTTCAACAAGCGCGGCGGCGTTCCGCACGGCGACCGCAAGATTTCATCGCTCGGTTCGGGCTTCGTCATCGACGGCAAGGAAGGCCTGATCGTCACGAATAATCACGTCATCGAAGGCGCCGAGGAAATCGTCGTCAATTTCCACGACGGCTCAACGCTGACCGTCGAAAAGATCATCGGCAGAGATACCAAGGCCGATCTCGCGTTGCTCAAGGTCACGCCGAAGAAGCCGCTCGCCGACGTGAAGTTCGGTTCTTCCTCGAGCACCGAGGTGGGCGACTGGGTCTTGGCGATCGGCAATCCGTTCGGGCTCGGTGGTTCGGTATCTCTCGGCATCATCTCCGCCAAAAGCCGCGACATCAATTCCGGTCCTTATGACGATTACCTGCAGACGGATGCGGCCATCAATAAGGGCAATTCGGGCGGCCCGCTGTTCAACATGAACGGCGAAGTCGTCGGCGTGAATACGGCGATTATTTCGCCGACGGGCGGTTCGATCGGCATCGGCTTTGCCGTGCCCTCAGATACGGTCGCGGGCGTCATCGATCAATTGAAGCAATACGGTCAAGTGCGGCGCGGCTGGCTCGGAGTGAAGATCCAGTCGGTCACGAACGATATAGCCGAAACGCTTGGCGTACCTGAAAACAGCGGCGCTCTCGTTTCGGCCGTGACGCCGGAGGGGCCTGCGGCGAAGGGCGGGCTCGAACCCGGCGATGTCATCATGAAGTTCGACGGCAAAGAAGTCTCGAGCATGCGCGGACTTCCGAAGATTGTAGCGCAGGCACCTATCGGCAAGTCCGTCGATGTGGAGCTATTGAGAAAAGGTCAAGCCAAAACCGTGCAGGTTACCGTCGGCCGTCTCGAAGACGACGATAATACCGACGACAGCCTCACCGAGAGCAGCCCGAAAGCTCTTCCCGGTACGGCAGTCTTCGGTTTGAAGCTCTCGAGCCTCACGAAGGACCTGCGCAAGAAATACGGCCTCGACGACAAGGTGACCGGGGTCGTCGTCGAGGAGGTGGATCCGCGAAGCCCGGCAGCGCAGAAGGGCATCAAGCCAGGCGATGTAATCGTCGAAGCGGCTCAGGATTCAGTCTTGCAGCCCGACGACGTCGCCAAGAGCATCGAGAAAGTCAAGAAATCCGGCCGCAAGGCGGTGCTTTTCCGTGTCGAGGACGGTAAGGGCGATTTACGTTTCGTTGCCGTTCCGCTTTCATAATGGGCGTGGTTTCGTTGATCAGAAGCACACGCTAGGAGGAATACGTGGCCGACCGCCAGGGAATTCTCGATACGATTTTCGAGACGTTGTCGCCAGTCCATCCGGACGGCCATAAATTCATTGCCATCGGCGCAGCGGTGATGCTGCTGTTCTTTTTGCTTTATCCGCCGCTCGGCTGGATTTGCGCTGCCGTGACGGCGTGGATCGTATATTTCTTTCGCGATCCGCAGCGCGTCACGCCGTTGCGGCCCGGTCTCGTGATCTCGGCTGCGGACGGCAAAATTTCCGCTGTCGAAAAAGTAAGACCACCGGCCGAACTCGGCATGGGGCAAGATGAGCGGGTTCGCATTTCGACGTTCCTGTCGATATTCGACGTTCATATCAATCGCGCACCGATCACCGGCCGCATCACGCGTTCTCTTTACGTGCCGGGCGCTTTTCTGAACGCGGCACTCGACAAGGCAAGCGAAGACAACGAACGCCGCATTCTTGTCATCGAGACACCGGCCAATGGCGAAATCGGCGTCGTTCAGATCGCCGGGCTCGTGGCGCGGCGGATCGTGACATTCTCCGCGCTAGGCGAGACAATCGGCGTGGGGCAGCGATTTGGGCTGATCCGTTTCGGTTCGCGAGTCGACATCTATTTGCCTCCTGGCAAGAGCGCGCTCGTCAGCGTCGGGCAGCGAGCTGTTGCAGGGGAGACGGTTTTGGCCGATCTTCAATCGCCGGAGCCGGAGCGGGAATCGCTGCGCGGATGAGTGAGGTAAGCGCGCGGGTGATTTACTGAGCGTGATCGAAGGAGACCTCAGATGGATCCTGATGAGCCATTACTCGAGACAGAAACGCGCCGTCGCCGCCGCCGGTCGTTGTTCCGTCACCGGCGCGTCCCGGTCAGGATGCTGGTGCCGAATTTCTTTACGCTGCTCGGTCTCTGCGCCGGGCTGACGTCTATCCGCATGGGCATCGAAGGCCGCTTCGATCTGGCTCTCGCGGCCATCGTCTTCGCAGGCTGTCTGGACGGCATCGATGGCCGCATCGCGCGGCTGTTGAAGGCGTCATCGCGTTTCGGCGCCGAACTCGACAGTCTTGCCGACTTCGTGAACTTCGGCGTCGCGCCGGCATTTCTCATCTTCAACTGGGGCCTCGGCGGGCTGAAGAGCGCCGGCTGGATTTGCGTGATGATCTTCGCGTTGGCGTCGGCGCTTCGCTTGGCGAGGTTCAACACGGCGCTCGATGACGAAAAGCCAAAATGGCAAGCGAACTACTTCAGCGGAATGCCGACGCCCGCGGCTGCGATCGCCGTACTGCTGCCGGTGTATCTCTACCAGCTTGGCTTTGATGAGCTTAAGTCGCAGTGGGCTCTGAAGATCGTGCTCGTCTACACCCTCTTCATCTCTTTCATGATGGTGTCATCGATCCCGACATACTCCGGCAAACTGCTGGGCGAACGCGTCGGGCGCGAATGGGTGCTGCCGATCTTTGTCCTGGCGATTGGCCTCGTCGCGATGCTTTTCACCTATCCCTATGAGACGCTGACGGCATTGACGCTAGGCTATCTGATTAGCATTCCGCTGAGCTGGCGGACCTACCGGGACAAAATCGAAGAGACGGAGAATGCCGCGATTGCGGCCGGGAGTTCCGAGCCTACAACTGAGACAGAGGCCGCGGGTGATCCGCAATCGGCCACTGGGCGCGTCTTTTCGCTTCGGCCAACCGACCCCCAGAAATGACAGACATTTGCGAGCCGGACTGGCGGTGATGTCTCATCCGCCTCGGCGCGGGTTGAAGGCTATTTCGTCTCTTCCGGCGCCCGATTGTAGATGTCGTCGGTTCTCAGGATGTCATCCTCGCCGAGATACGAGCCGATCTGCACCTCGATGATTTCGACGGGGACTTTGCCCGGGTTCTCGAGCCGGTGCCATTGCGTCGCGACGATGTAGACGCTCTCGTTCTCACGCACGAGCTGCTCTCTTTCGCCGATGACGACCCGAGCCGTTCCTTGAACGACGATCCAATGCTCCGAGCGATGGTGGTGCATTTGCATTGAAAGTTTGCCGCCGGGGTTGACGTGCAAAAGTTTGACCTGGAAGCGCGGTCCGACGTTGAGCGCTTCGAAATAGCCCCAGGGCCGATAGTTTCTGAGGTGCTGTTCCTGCTCCTTGCGCTTTGATTGCCTCAGGCGTTGGACGATCTTCGAGACCTCCTGCGTGCGGTTCTTGTCGGCGACGAGAAGCGCATCGGGCGTATCGACAATGACAAGGTCTTTGACGCCGATCGTCGAGACGAGCGATCTCTCCGAGTGTACGTAGCAATCAGTAGTGTCCTCGAGAACGGCTTCGCCACGGATGAAGTTGCCATTGTCGTCTCGCGGCGCGATATCCCACAGCGATGACCACGAACCTACGTCGTTCCAGCCGACGTCGAGCGGCAGCATGGCCGCGGCGTCGGTCTTCTCCATGACGGCGTAGTCGATCGAAATATTGGGAGAGGCTGCGAACTCGGTTTTATCGAGACGCAGAAATTCGAGGTCTTCCGATGCGTTCTTGAAGGCCAAGCGCGCGGCTTCGAGAATTTTTGGCTCTAGGCGTGCGATCTCTTCGAGGTAGGTCTGGGCATTCAGAACAAAAATGCCGCTGTTCCAGAAATGTTGGCCCGTCGCGAGGTAGGTTTCCGCGGTGGCGCGGTCGGGCTTTTCGGCAAAGTTCTCCACGGCGTAGGCAGTGCCCTCGAAGCCCGGGAGTGCGGGGCCCTGCTTGATGTAGCCGTAGCCGGTATGAGGCTCAGTCGGCTTCACGCCGAACAGTACGAGTTTGCCGGATGCTGCGACTTCGGCAGCGCGTTTAACGCCTTCGGCGAAGCGCTTATGATCCTTTACGACGTGGTCGGAAGGCATGATCGCCAGAATGGCGTTGGGGTTGTCCTTCAGTGCCACGAGCGCCGCGACGGCAATGGCCGGTGCCGTATTGCGGGCGGTTGGCTCAAGCACGATGGCATGTGGTTTGAAACCGGAGCGATCGACTTCCTCGCGCACGAGAAAGCGGTGATCGTTGTTACAAAGCAGAATCGGCGGCCGGAAGCTCGAATCGTGGCCGAGACGCGTCAGTGCAGCGGCGAGAAAGCTCGTGCTCTGGCCGCTGAAGAAGCTAATGAACTGCTTCGGATACATCGCCCGGGAAAGGGGCCACAGCCGTGTACCGGAGCCGCCAGAAAGTATAACTGGGTAGATGTCGCTCATCGGCAAGGCGAACTCCTTAACGTATGTCGTCGGGTCTAAGTTGGGACGTTAGCCGGCGCAAGTGCAAGGCTGCCAGATCCGGCCGCCCGCATGTGCAGGCAAAAAGGGGCCTCGGCGCGGCAGATGCCTGAGACACCCGGTATCGGCGTGCCTCGGTCGTCCCCATTACGCACGATTTATGTCAACTGGAAGCGGAAGTGCAAAGATCGCGCCGGTCGGGGTGTTCAGGAGGGGCGCGCCATTCGCTCACGGAGCAATCGCAAAGAACTCGTTTCGGTTGCCTTTGGCAATGGCTGGGAACCTCTTACGGGCTCTGGAGCCTGCCCGGCCGCTCGCGGTCCCATGAAAGACCCCTGCTGCCCGGCCTGGCGCGGTACTTGATATCCGGGCGATGAGGGCGGGCTGGCATCGCCGCGCAACGGCGAAGGCTGTAGCCGCCCATGGGCAGAGCCGATTGTCCGAGGCGGTGGAGGCGGATTCGGACGCTGTATCAGGGCTTCGCGTATGGTGTCGTCGAGCGGGCCCGTCTCAAGTATGCCTATGGCGTCCGCCATCATCGACAGGTTGTGCGTCGTGTCCGCGCCGGCTGGTATTGCCAGGGCACGCCAACGCTCGACGATGTGGTCCAGGAACCCTTCATCTCCGAGCGACTTCTGCCATCGTTCGGAGAAGCGCGCGGACGAGGAACGCGGCAGTGCGTGTCTCGGCAACTCGTCGAACTTGATGCGGACCGGAAGCGACATGCCGTCGCCAAAGGCGATCGCTTCGCGTTCGCCGAGAGAGGGTAGAAATTCGAGCAGCCCCGACCCGGTGTCGGCGACGGCCGACGCCACGATGGCCTGGTCGCGTTCGTTGGACATGCGCAGCGCGAAAACGGTATTGCACTGGGAGAGGATTGTCGGGTCGATTTCCGCAGGGCGCTGGGTAACGACGCATAGAGATGCGCCGTACTTGCGTCCTTCTTTGGCGATCTTGGCGATGGCGCGTTTGCACGGTTCGAAGCCGAACGCCGCATTTGCGGGAACGTAGCGGTGCGCTTCTTCGCAGACTAGCGTTACGGGCACTTGACCCTCGCTCCACAACGCGAAATCGAATGTCATGCGGCACAGTACGGAGACGACGACGTTGACGATTTCCGACGGGATGCCCGTAAGTTCGAGAATGGTGATCGGCTTATTGTTGACCGGTACGCGGAAGATCCGGCCCAGCACCTGGGCCATGCCGTCATAGACGGTTAGTGAGCCGAACATGAATGAATAGCGACCGTCGCGCGAGATAGTTTCGATGCGGTGCTTCAGGTTACGAAGGGGCGCGAGGTCTCGCTTGTTTTCAAGCTTGCCCATGCGGTCGTCAATGAGGGCAAGGAGGTCCGAGATGCGGTAAGGAACAGGGGTATCGACCGTAAAGCGTGTATGATCGACGAAGCCGCGCCGTGCCTTGGTAGCGTCAACGGAACGGCTGGAGCTGTAGCGGCTCTTCGCGACCGGGATGAGGTCCTGCAGAACCTCGGTTTCGGCTTTGCGGTCGCCATCGCCAACGAGCACCTCGAGGAACTCTTCGAAGGTCAGCAGCCAGAACGGCAATTGCATGTTTCGCGGCGATATGACCTCCGCCCATTCTGTGAAGGCCGTCGCGTACTCATTATGCGGATCGAGCAGCACAATGTGCGCCGCCGGATTCTTCTCGACGATGGAGCGCAAAATCAGCGCGGTGGTGCACGACTTGCCGGTGCCCGTCGTGCCGAGGACGGCAAAGTGTTTGCCGAGCAACTCGTCGACCCGCACCATTGCCGGGATTGTGCTGTCCTGGCGGATGGAACCGACGCGCACCATCGCGCCGTTGCCACCGCAGAAAGCGATTTCGAGTTCAGACTTCAATGCGACGCGGACGCGATCGCCGAGCGCGGGGTAGACGGTGACGCCGCGATTGAATGCGGGGCGTCCGGTATCGCTCGCCTTCAACAGTTCTCCGACGAGACCAAGCTCGGCAATCCAAACTTCGTTGTCGCCTTCGCGTTGAGATGGCACAGGCACGCTTAACGCAGAGACGATCGCGAGCACGGTGGTATTGGCCGTGTCGATGGCAAGCAGGGTTCCCATTTCCGGGCGGTCGCTGAGCGAACGAATGCCGCCTTCGCTCCCGCCATCGAGAAGGACGATCGCCTTCGATCCGGTCACGGACACGATGCGGCCGATGGAAGGATCCAGCGGGCGGCTTCTGTCTTGCTGACTGCTCATGCCCTGCATTTTGGTTCCATTCTCAGGCGCAAAGACTACGGCCACTTGCCATCTCGCTCGAGCTCACAGCGCTGACGCTGTCCCGCGCGGGGAGCACGATCGCGACATCTGTTCCCGCGCCCCTAGCTGAACGAACTTCAATGCGACCGCCGTGCAATTCGACGAGCGCTTTCGCGATCGGCAGGCCAAGACCCGCTCCCTCACGCCAGCGCGAACGCCCGCCGTCGACTTGACCGAACGGCGTCATCGCAATTTCGATTTCT
The DNA here is from genome assembly GCA_963833715.1 of uncultured Alphaproteobacteria bacterium. GTDB lineage: Bacteria > Pseudomonadota > Alphaproteobacteria > Rhizobiales > Hyphomicrobiaceae > Hyphomicrobium_B. The sequence goes on along the minus strand of CAWHZB010000008.1, from coordinate 372,922 downwards.
TCCGCGCTCATGCCGAGGCCGCTGTCGCGAATGAGGATGACAACCCCGTTATTATTGGTGCGCAGTGCTTCGACGGAGACGATGCCGTCTGCCGGTGTGAATTTAACGGCGTTGGCAAGTATGTTCGTGAATACTTGTTTGAGCTTCAAAGCGTCGCCCCGCACCGCGGGCAGGTCGTTCGCGATCGAAGTTTGCATCTTTATGCGGGCTTCGGTCGTTAACATGCGAAACGACTCTATGCTGGTGACGAGAATATTCGCGACGTTGAGCTCATGACTGTCGAGCGTGTATTTGCCGCTCTGCATCTTCGAAATATCGAGAATGTCATTGATGACCGAAAGAAGATGACCCGCCGCATCACTGATGAGCGTTGCGTATTCGATGATTTTCCGGTCCGGCAGACGCCGCTCTTGATGCTGGCTGAGAAGTTTTGAAAAGCCGATGACAGTATTCAACGGTGTTCTGAGTTCATGACTCATGTTGGCGATGAATTCGGACTTCACCTTGCTCGCAAGCTCGGCCTCGATGCGGGCAGAATGCTCTGCAACGCGCGCGCGATGGCGCAGAACCGCGTCGCTCAGCAGCGACGCATATTCATTCATCAGCGAACTGGATTTCGGGCTTCCAGCAGGTCCAAACAGCATCGAGCGCAGCCTAGCGCGGCATCAAAACATCCTGCTCAATTTATGGACGAGTGACTAACTCAAGGTTAACCCCCCTGGATCGTAGGAGGTGACTTGTTAAGCAGGCGCGGCTAGCGGTTGATCGCCATACAACACGAAAGCTTTTGTTAATTCATTCGCGGGGATTCGGCCCGAGTTCGATCCGCCTCATGCTTTCCACGAGGGAGGAGGACACCCACTCAGCGCATGAGGAACTTGAACGGCTGTGTGAAGGCCAACGGCTTTATGCTCACTTCCGGCGGGATCGGAGGGAACGGCGCGGCGCGATCGAGAGCGGCCGTTGCAGCCTCATCCAGGATTTTCGAGCCGGAACTCGTCGCGATCTCTTTCGAGAGAAGCTGGCCGTTCAAACCAATCGTGAACCGCATGACGACGGTTCCCGAGCGACGCGAGCGCGGATTCACTTTGGCCTTCTGCACGTGCTCGTTGATCTGGCCGAGGTATTGGCCAAAGGCTTTGGCGTCGCCACCCGTCTTCGCCTCTCCCGAACTCTGTTGCTCGAGGGCGGCAACCTGCTCGGGCTGCTCCTTGGCCTGAACGACCTGCGGCGAGGGAGGTGGCGGCACCAGCGGAGGCGGTTCCTGTGTCTTGACCACTTCCTGCTCGACGGTGCTCGCGTCGGAGGCGATGACGTCGCGAAGCTCGTCCGGCTTGATTTCCTGGGGCGGCGGTGGAGGCGGCTGCTCGACCGGAACGACCTCAGCCGTTTCGATGGTCTGCATGTCGTTGCCGAGCTTGGCAAGGCCCTCCATCGCGACGCCTTGCTCGACGAGAACGATGTCCGTGCCGTGACCGAGATCCAAAGCTTCCGCGGTGGTCCTCTCCAGCGATGGCAGCATCGTATAGCCGATCGACGCATGGACGAGCAGCGACAGAACAACGGCAGTCAATCGTACGAAGCTCATTACGACAACCAATGCATTCAGTTACTAATCGTGGCCATTCCCGACGATGGTGTTGGCTGAGAAAGAAGTGAAACGCGAGCAAACCCCGACTCGCCGACCCGGCCAAGCAATTCCATCACGTCGCCGTATGCCGTCTTGCGGTCAGCCCGAACGTAAACGACACCGTCGCCTTCTTCGGATTTAATCTGCATCAGACGAGGCACGAGCGTCTGCGGCATCACCTGCTCGTCGCGGATGTAGAGTTTGCCATCCGGCGCCAGCGTGACGACCATCGGTTTCTTCATGGCGCCAAGCTTCGATGCTGACGTTTTCGGCAAATCGAGCGGCACGCCTTGAACCATCAACGGGGCTGCGACCATGAAGATGATGAGCAGCACGAGCATGACGTCGACGAACGGCGTCACGTTGATTTCGGCGAGCGGTTTGTAGCTATCGCCGTCATCGCCTGAGGAACTGCTGCCGACGGACATTCCCATCAGTTCACGCCCTCGATGCCATTGCGGGACAATGTTCGCGCCAAGCCCGCCACGGCTGGTGCCATGCGGTCCGACGCGCGGCCGAGTGCAACTGTGATCTGGTTATAGGCAACGACCGCAGGAATTGCCGCGGCGAGCCCCACCGCCGTCGCGAACAGTGCTTCGGCGATACCAGGGGCTACAACGGCAAGACTTGTATCCTTCGTCTGGGCAATCGCCGTGAACGAATTCATGATGCCCCAAACCGTTCCGAAGAGTCCGATGAACGGCGCCGCGGATCCGAGAGTTGCCAGAAAAGGCAGACCTGTCTCGAGTTCCTTCAGCTGCCGTTTCGTCGCGCCGCGCATTGCGAGTTCGAGGCGATCGCGCACTTCGCCGTTGGAAGCGTTCTGCTCGACTTCCGTCCATTCGGTGCGCGCGGCTTCGCTCACGGACTTGATGAGCCCGCTCCCCCGGCGTGGCTGGATCACTCCTGATGTGCTGCTCAACTCAAGAACACCGATTTCGCGATTGAGCAGCCAGACCCTCACGAGCTTCTCGAACATCAGCGCCCAGCTGATGAGGGAGGCAAGAAGCAGCGCAATGATGATGCCCTTCACCACGATGTCAGCGTGATGAAATAGTCCGAGGATCGACAAATCCCGGCCGGCAATTTCTTCTGCCATCAGATACACGGGTCCACCGCCTTTACTTGGAAAGTTGCACGTTGGTCAGCGTCGACGTCGTCAAATGTTGAAGGCAATTGTCGACGGCACTCCCATCAGCCTTGCACTCCATCACGTCGTTGATCAGCAGCGAGCCGATCTTGTCGCAGGCAATGCCGTCGATATCGAACAGCTTGACCGATTTCTTCCGCGCTCTCAGCGGCGCGAGATCGATCGAGAAGCGGCGGCCGATGACGCCATCGGTCTGAAACAGCACGAGATCGATTTTGAATGACTGATAGGTGGTATCCGTCGGGTTGTTGATCACGAGGTACGGGCGACAGCCCTTATCCGCCGGCTCGAGCTTGTTTAATTCGATGGATGTCGAGTTGGGCGCCGATGCCGATGGAGCTGGCTGAGTGTCGGCGCCGGCCACGTTGGCCCAGAGTGTTAGTGATGCAGCCGATGCAAGCGGTACTAAAAAGAACTTCCAAATTCTGATCACGCTACGACTTTCTTTTCGTCTGGTTGGTGTCGTTCTTGCAATTGCGTGTAGCCATTTTGAGCGGGCGTTGCCAGTATCAATTGCGTTAGAAACGATAACGTTATCTCTCGATTGCGTTAGCGCCTGCGACGATTGATCTGAAAGAGGTTTTGGAAATCTCGGACGGAGAGCCGCCGCACAAACTTTGCGATGCAACGCAGCGAGAATTATTCCCGAAAGCCCGGCGTAAATTTCCCGCGTTCGATCTTTGCTGTTGCGTATCAGCAACGAGCATAATGCGTAAAGGGCGGCGGGAATGATTCCAGATCCGGCTTGGGTTGACCAACTCCCGCAGACCTACGTTTGCTCAACATGGGCAGCGGTCCGAATCGTGACCGCGGGGGGAATGTTCGCGTTGCAACTTTTGCTCGGACGGCAAATGTTCGAACGCGTGGAATGGAGAAGTATGGGGGATGATGAGACGTCAGGTTATCGCTTCGGCGGCCGCTTTGGCATTATACATGCCGTTTGATGGCGGTGACTTGGCGGTCGCTCAGGAAGCCGGTGGTGGCACGTCGGGAACTCCGCAAACAACAACTCCTCCTGCTACCACATCCCCGGCCCCGCCAGCGTAGCCAGACTACTAGTCCGCAGACCACGACCCCGCCGACCACTACTCCTACTCCCACAACTCCGGGCCAGACCACAGCGCCAGGAGCACAGGGCACCAAGCTTCCCGAGGTGCAGGTCATTCAGGAACAGCCGAAGCCGAAGCCGAAACCGGTCAAGCAAGCCGTCAAGCCGAAGAAGACGCCGACGCCCGTGGCTGCGCAGGCGGCTTCGCCACCGCCCGCCGAGGCTGCCGCGGCTCCTGAAGGGCCGAGTTACGCACAACCCATTGAATCTGACATGGTGAAAATGTCGCCGATCGGCGGCAGCGAAATTCCGATTGGGAAGGTACCAACCGCCGTCGGTCGCGCGTCGGCTGCCGACATCCAGCGCACCGGAGACGTCACGGTTCAGAACGTTCTTCAATCGCGCGTGCCGGGAGTCATCGTAAGTGATCTGCAAGGCAACGACTTCCAAACCGGCGTTCAGTATCGCGGCTTCGCTTCGTCGCCCGTAAACGGCGTGCCGCAAGGTCTGGCCGTCTATCAGAATGGCGTGCGCATCAACGAATCATTCGGCGACATTGTGAACTGGGATTTTCTCCCGTCCAACGCCATCGCCAACATGACTGTTGTCGGTAGTAACCCCGTCTTTGGCCTTAATGCGATTGGCGGTGCGATCACCATCGACATGCGCGATGGGTTCAACTTTCATGGCGCCGAATTCGACGTGCGAGGAGGTTCTTTCGGCCGCATACAAGGGGCAGCCGCGGTCGGTGCGCAGAGCGGCAACTACGCCATGTTCATTGCGGCGGAAGACATCAACGATGATGGCTGGCGCCAATTCTCGCCATCCGAAATTCACCGCATGTACGCGGACCTCGGCTTCAAAAATCGCGAAGCGGAGTTCCATGTCAACTTTACTGGAGCGGACAACTTCGTAGGCGCCGTTACCGCCTCGCCCATCCAGCTGCTGGACCTCGGCTGGGACCGCGTTTACACGAATCCACAGACGACCCAGAACGACATGGAGATGACTTCGGTCAACGGCTCGGTCAAGGCCACAGATACTCTCACCGTGTCAGGGTTGGCGTACTATCGCCATTTCCAGCAAGCCCACCTTGACGCGAATATTCTCGAAATCGAGGATTGTGGCGGCGTGCTTTGTTTGGAGGGCGAGCCGATCACCTCGACTGGCGGCACCACCATACCGTCAACAGTTGGAGGCGGCGCGCCGCTCGGATCTCTCGATCAGACGTCCCAAAATACTGACAGCTTTGGCGGCTCGGCACAGGCGGTGGAAAGAGCGAAACTCTTCGGCCACGGAAATCAGTTCCTCATAGGAGGCAGCATCGACCATGGGCATGTCATCTATGGTGCGTCTAGCGGTCTCGGTGTGATTGGCCCGAACTTTGTCATAAGCAGCCTCGACATCCCGCTCGCCGGACCCGACGACATCTCGCCGCGAAGTCTGACCACCACCAACAATTATTACGGAGTCTATTTCAGCGACACATTCGACGTGTCCGATCGGCTGGCAGTGACTGCGGGCGGCCGTTACAATTTTGCGCGGCTGACGCTTGAAGACCAAACGGGCGAAGACCCGTTCCTCAACGGATCGCATACGTTCCAGCGCTTCAATCCAATGGGAGGGGCAACGTACCAGCTGGCGAAGGGATTATCCTTTTACGGAAGCTATTCCGAAGCCAACCGTGCCCCGACGCCAGCGGAGCTTGCGTGCGCCGATCCGGAAAACCCATGCCTCATCGAAAGTTTCCTTACAGGCGATCCGCCGCTACAGCAGGTCGTCTCGCGGACGGTGGAGACGGGATTTCGCGGTCAAATGTTTTCGTCGCTTGCAAAGGAGCAGATCGACTGGAGCTTTGGCTTATTTCGAACCCTAAATCAGGACGATATCATCAGCGTCGCATCTCCGCTCTCAGGGAGAGGTTTCTTCCAAAACGCGGGAGACACGCTGCGGCAGGGGCTCGAGGCGTCGATCAGTTATAGATCCGATAGACTGTTTATGTACGCCAACTACAGCTTCGTAGATCCGACGTTCCAGTCGACGCTAGAGCTTGCATCCCCCAATAACCCATCGCCGGACGTCGTGCCCTGTGCGGGAAACCCAACAGAGAATTGCATCATTGTGCAGCCGGGAGATCGGCTACCGGGCATCCCGCGGCAAACGTTCAAGGCAGGTTTCGAGTATTGGCTGACGCCGAAATGGAAATTCGGATCGGATTTGGTCGCCGCAAGCAATCAAGTGTTCTTTGGAGACGAATCCAATTTGAACCAGCCGCTGGCGGGTTACGCCAAGGTCAATCTGCACACATCGTATGACGTGACGGATCACATCCAAGTCTATGGCTTGATCAACAATCTCTTCAACAATCACTTCGGCACCTTCGGCAACTACTTCAATACAGCTGAAGGCACCGAAGCATCATTGGGGACGATCAACTTTACGGATGCTCGCACCATCGTGCCGGCGCAGCCCTTCGCGGCTTACGGTGGCTTAAGAATAAAATTCTAACGTACCTCACGGACCTGATCCCGAAACGTGGGCGGACCGGAAGTCCGCCGCTTTCGTTTTGGAGCATTGTTGCCTGGAAGCGCTTTCAGGTGACGGGCACGAAATGCACGGCGCGAAGCTGCTCTATTTCGGATTTGCTCTCGATGCGCCCGATCTCGGCGAGCGCCAATCCTACGATCGAGCGGAGCTGCGGGTACTGAGGGCCGTTGAGGTCGCTTTCGATATAGCTAAGTGTCTCGCGAACGGAATTGAGATCGATTGAGGACGACGAACCCTCTGAACATCCGTAAGTTGCCACGGCCCAACCTCATAGGCGACGAAACAGGTTAAAGAGCTATCAGCGCCGTCGTAGATTGCAAAATATCGGGCGGATCGCAAGGACGCTGTTTGAACGTCGCGAACGCGGCGATAGGGCAGTGCCTTCAGGCGGCACGCTGGGAGAAAGAGGCCGCGCGCCGTATCTCCGCGAAAATGTCGGCAAAGCTCATGATCGTTTCATCGCTCGCGTCGACGACGTCCGTCAGAACCGCGCCGGCAACTTTGCGCTGATTTGCGCCAAGCGTCGTCAGCGCTGTCCTTGCCAGATGCCTTGGCGTTTTGTGCCATGCCGTCACGAAAACGATCTGGTCGGTCAGGTCCGCAAGAACACGTCCGTCGGTTACGGGGAGCAGGGGAGGCGCTGAAAGAACGATGGTCTCGAAGCGCTCTTTGAGCGTTACAATGGCGTCCGCCATAGCCGGCGACCGAAGCGCGCTCGGCACTGCAAGCGGGATCGGCGCGGGTCCGGAGGCCGGCAGAAAATAAAGCCCCGTCATCCCGTCGCGCAGGATCGCTTCCTCGATGGGACTTTGGCTGGCGATTTGATCCAGAAGTCCGCAACGGCTCGCTCCGGCGAGTTGGCGCGTCAGGCTCTTCATTCGCAGATCTGCATCGACGAGAAGCGACGGACTTCCAGAGATTGCGTAATAGTGGGCGAGGTTCGATGCAAACGGTTCCGCGCCTTCGCCCGGCAGCGCTGATACCACAAGCACAAGCCGCGACGGCGCGCCTTTGCGATGCCGTTCCAGCGCTTGGCAGGCGTTTCGGATCGCTTCCGCATAAAGTCCCGCCGGTTCTGTGAAGATGCGGCGCAGGGCCATCGTTGGTGCCGGTGCAGCAGGGTCTGCGGACATCGCGGGGACCGACGTCATGTGCGGACAAGTGAGTGTCCGTTGCACGTCTTCGATGCATGGGCGGCGTGGTTCTCTGAACTCCAAAAGGAACGCCAGGGCAATGGCGATGATGAGCCCGGCTGCAGCGGCCAGCGCCACAAGTTGAGCGCGCTCGGGCGCCGCTGGAGCGTGAGGCGGCTTGGCATCTCTGACGATGAGAGCGCCCGGCACTTGTAGCGTTTGGCCGTAGTGGGCCAGCAGGGAGTCGAAAACTCGTTCCGACGCCGTCGGCTTGCCCTGAGTGCCCGAAGCATTTTGGCTCAACGCGTGAGCATGTGCAGGCGACAGCGGGCTCGAAGCGAAGCGCCATTTGGCTTCGACTTGATCGTTGAGATACGTGTCGGCGATCACGTTAGCGATGCGTGCGGCCTTGGCCGGATCGCTGGATGAGAAACGAATATCGAGCAGCAGGGTATTGCGAATTCGCCAGACCGTGAGCCTGTTGGTGACGGCCGCCTGCGTATCCGTCCGGCTCGGTGAGCCTAAAGTCAGCACTCTGTCGATCAGTGCCGCGGGCCAGCCAGGCGCAAATTCCGGATCTCTGTTCAGGCCAAGCGCGGCGATGACATGATCAACAACCGCTCCGGATCGCAGCGTTTCTATTTCGCCTTCAATCGTGTGGCGCTCGATTTCCTGTGCCGACATGCCGGAAGTAACCGAGACTGGCAATTTCTGGCGCGGATTGATTTGTACCGTTACCGACGCCTCATAGCGATCAGGCAAGAGCAGGACGATGCCGGACGCGCAAAGCGCGAACAGGACCGGCAGTGCCGCAATCGCCCTGATGCGTTTCAGCACGGCGCGGCGGGCGCGATCGAAGCGCCGGACTCCGCCGACGGTGCGCTTCTCAAATTTCTGACCCTGATCGTCCATCTGTCCGCGGCGCTCGAGCAGCGCGCGCCATCGCGCCTGCCATCGTCGGGTGTCGCTACATCACGCGGCCCAATCCGATTCGTCGGCCTGATTGTCGGGGCGAAAGATGAACAGGGCGTTGTTAATAAAGGTGCTCTTAAAGCGCCCGGTCTGTTGTGGTCGCAGGATTGACGCGGCTGCCTAGCGCGTCGACAACGTCGCTACTCCGTCGCGAAGATCGTAGGCGCAGCGCGCTTGCGTTTCCCCGGCTCCGGTCAATATCAGATTGGGGTGCCGAAACCGTTCTTCCCACCTCGGGTTCTGCGTATCCCAGATCGCAACGTCGACACCGGGATTCCCGATGAGAACCTCGGCCTCGGAATCCGAACCCCAAAGATCTTTGGTACCGGCGGCGGCGTGGGCCGCCTTGGCGGATTGCTTGCGGCAGACCTCTATGGCGCGCTCGCGATAAGCCTCGATCAGCACCTCGCCCGTGACAGAGCGGTACATCCGGTCCTGGGTCCAGACCTTCAGGCCAGCAAGAAGCACCAAACCGATGACCACTATGCGCATGGTTACGCCCTGCACTCGAACGAGGCTCGGCGAGCCTGCCTCGGAAAGCATTTTGCGCCGGATGTGGTGAAGAAAGAGTTGTCGGCCGCTTGGTTGCGGCGCAACGCCTAGGGGCAGCGGACTTGTCAGGCCCGCTGCGGTGGGGCACAAGCGATGCCTGCCACCCATCTCGGATGCCCGGAGAGTTTTATCGTCATGCCGAAAAAGAAGATCCTAATTACATGGCCTCTGCCTGAGGCCGTCATGAATCGTGCCCGGGCGTCTTACGATGTTGTCGCACACGGTGACGACCCAAAGATTACGATCGACGAATTACTCGAGACGGCAAAGTCGGTCGATGCGTTGCTGATCACACTTAACGAAAAGTGCCGCAAGGACGTCATCGACAGGATGCCTGAGAACATCAAGTGCATCTCGACGTTCTCGATCGGCTTCGACCACATCAATCTCGACGCCTGCAAGGCGCGGGGTATCAAGGTCGGCAACGCGCCGCACGGTGTCACCGCCGCAACGGCCGAGATTGCCATGCTGTTGCTGTTGGGCTCCGCCCGGCGCGCCAGCGAAGGCGAGCGTATGGTTCGCGCGCGGGCTTGGCCTGGCTGGCAGCCGCTGCAGCTCGTCGGCCGGCGTCTCGACGGCAAGAAGCTCGGCATCTACGGCTTCGGCAAGATCGGGCAGGCATTGGCGCAGCGCGCCCGCGGCTTCGAGATGGAAATCCACTATTACGATATTTACCGGCAGCCTCCGGAAAAGGAGAAGGCTCTTGGCGCGATCTATCACGACTCGCTCGACAGCCTGCTTGCGGTTTCGGAATTCTTCTCGATCAACGCGCCGTTGACGCCGGAAACACGCCACTTCTTCAACAAGGCAACCATCGAAAAGCTGCCGCAAGGTGCCATCGTCGTCAATACGGCGCGCGGCGATCTCGTCAACGACGAAGACATGATCGCAGCGTTGAAGTCGGGACGGCTCGCCTATGCCGGCCTCGATGTGTTCGCTGGCGAACCGAATATCAACGAGGGCTACTACGACCTGCCGAACACGTTCCTATTTCCGCACTTGGGTTCGGCGGCGATCGAGGCGCGCAATCAGATGGGCTTTGAATCGCTCGACAACATCGACGCGTTCTTCGCCGGCAAGGAGATGCCGTTCAAGCTGGCCTAGAAACGCCAGACTTCCGGTCATAGTGAGGGTCCGTCGCGCGCGCGGCGGACCTTTTCATTTGCGCTACTGCCCCAGCTCACGTCATGGCCGCCCACCGAAGCCTGGCCAGGACGTCGGCGCCGATTTCAGCTTTTAGGCGCCGGCTCCCGCTTGAGCCAGGCCGCGGCGCGGAGCAGGCCGGCGTCATCGCCACGCGCGCCGGTGAGTTGCACGCCGACCGGAAGGCCCCCGATTTCGAGCAGCGGCAGCGAAATGCACGGCATGCCGAGATAGGTCCACAATGCATTGAACATCGGGCTGCCGGTTACTTCGAGGCCTCGTAGTGCCGGGCCCGGTGCGGCGGGCGTCAGGATGGCATCGTGATTGACGAGGATCGGCCGCAAGGCTTCGTAGAGCTGCTCGCGCTCGGCCCACGCCGCCGCATAATCCGCGGCAGAGAAGGTGCGTCCTTCGGCAACGATCTCCTTGAGCTTCGCCGAGACGTGATCAGGATTAGCGTCAGCGATGGGGCCGTAGTTGCGCGCAATATCGGCAAATTGCACGATTTCCTGCAGGCGGAGGCTGCCGTCGAAATCGGAAGGAAGCGGCGTTTCCACGACCTCGACACGAGCGCCGAAGCCGCCTGCAAAATCTTCAAACGCAGTTCTCATCTCCCGGTCGGCGTTTGCCCATGCGGGCGATTTAACGAGGGCGAAGCGCGGAACATGCTGCTGCGGTTCGCGCAAGGCCGATTCCAGCGACGGTTTCGGCCCCGGCAGCATATCGCGGTCGGAGACGTCGAAACCACCGATGATGTCGAAGAGGAGGGCAATATCCTCGACCGAGCGCGCAAAGCCGCCGATCGTGTCGAGCGGGGCCGACTGGGCCAATACGCCCGAACGGGACGCATAGCCGAACGTCGGTTTGAAGCCGATCACGCCACAATAAGAGGCCGGTCTTATGGTCGATCCTGCCGTCTGCGTGCCGAGGGCAAGCGGCACCTGGCCGTCGGCAACGGCAGCGGCCGATCCTGACGACGATCCACCCGGTGTATGTTCGGGATGATGCGGATTGCGCGTTTTTCCCGGACTAAAAAAAGCGAACTCCGTCGTCACCGTTTTTCCAAGGATGATGGCGCCGGCAGCCCTCAATTCGGAAACGATGAAAGCGTCGGCGCTGGGCCGTCGTCCGGCAAAGACCGGCGATCCGAGTTCGGTTGGGAAATCGCTAGTGTCGATGATGTCCTTGATGCCGACCGGAATGCCGCTCAAGGCTGGCACGGGCTGGCCGCTGGCGCGAAGTGCATCGCTGGCGCGAGCCGCAGCGAGCGCACGATCGGCGTCGATGTGAGCCCACGCTCCGACGGCCTCGTCGCGATCGGCTATTCTTGCAAGGCACGCTGAAACGAGGGCTTCAGAGGTCAGCCGGCCTGATGCCAATTCGGCGCGAGCTTCAGATGCCGTAAGCTGCTCTATGTCGTTTTTGATCATGCGTTAGGCCTCGCCGGATTTAACTTCAACCGGTGGGCTGTTTGATGCGCTACACCATGCAAAGTTTCAAGATAGTCGCGGGCTAGCCCAGCGGCGCTCGAAATGTTGTCTATTATCTCCACCGAGACAAAAAGCCCGCGATATCATGCCAAATCCGCCGTTCTTCCAATTGTGTCCAGTGCCGTTGCGTACTAGGACAGCTTTGGGACAATCACAAAGACCCTTGAGGATATGATGACGAAAGAGCCTCGCCGCCCTGGCCGGCACTTCTTGCAAATACCGGGGCCGACGCCAGTGCCGGAGCGCATCCTGGCGGCCATGTCACGCCAGATCCTCGACCACCGGGGGCTCGAGTTTCAGAAGCTTGGCCGGCGCGTGCTGAGCGGCATCAAGGGTATCTTCAAGACCCAGGGCCACGTCATCATTTATCCTTCTTCCGGAACCGGTGCATGGGAAGCCGGACTGACGAACACGTTGTCGCCCGGCGACAAGGTTCTGATGTGTGAAACAGGGCAGTTTGCGGTCCTGTGGGCGGCGATGGCAGCGAGATTGGGCCTCAAGCCGGAAGTCATTCCGACGGACTGGCGCATCGGCGCCGACGCCAATCTGATCGAACGCAAGCTCCGCGCCGACAAATCGCATGAAATCAAGGCGGTCTGCGTCGTGCACAATGAGACGTCGACGGGCTGCCTCAGTCGGATTGACGAAGTCCGCAAAGCGATGGATGCGGCGCATCATCCGGCGTTGCTGATGACCGACACGATTTCCGGACTCGCGTGCGCCGACCTCAGGCATGACGAGTGGGGCATCGACGTCACCGTTGGCGGTTCGCAGAAGGGTATGATGCTGCCGCCTGGGCTGTCCTTCACGGCTGTGAGCGCCAAGGCGCTCGAAGCCGCGAAGACCGCGGAACTGAAGCGCTCATACTTCGCGTGGGACGACATGCTGGCGAATAACTCGAACGGCTTCTTCCCCTACACGCCGGCGACGGGACTGCTTTATGGTCTCGCCGAATCCATCGACATGATCAACGAAGAAGGTCTCGAGGAGGTCTTTGCGCGTCACGAGCGGCTATCGGAAGCGACGCGCCGCGCCGTGCAGGCATGGGGTTTCGATACCCAATGCCGCCATGCGAAGTATTATTCGCCCGCGGTTACCACCGTACTTATGCCCGACGGTCACAACGCCGACGCGTTCCGGAAGATCGTTCTGGATAATTTCAATATGTCGCTCGGCACCGGCCTGAATAAAATCGCGGGTAAGGCTTTCCGCATCGGCCATCTTGGCGACACCAACGAGCTAACAATCCTCGGCGCGTTGACCGGCGTCGAGATGGGGTTCGAGGTTGCTGGGATTCCGCACAAAAAAGGCGGCGTCGCCGCAGCGATGAACTACATCGCAGAAACGGCGGGTCCTGCTAAAGCAGCTGCCGCGTAGGAGCGCCTGGATTGCGCCCACAATCGATCATCGGGCGCAGTCGGCTGGCTATCACAAATGGGAAGTGAAGCTCGCCTGACGTGGGGCGGGGTTTAGCTCAACGGCCGAGGCTTGCGAGCTTTCGGAGCTTCTTGGCGGGTATCTAAATTGAAGTCCGTCGTATCACGGGGCAGACGCGAGTAAGTAGCTAATGGAATGAAAGAAGTCTTCGGGTCCCATGTACCCGGAGATACGCCCGACTTCGTGCTGGGACTTGACGACGATGAACGTCGGTACGATGTCGACCGGCGACTTCAGATCGAGGCGGGCCGTGTTCGTGTCGTTAACGTCGACGAACCGCACCGGCATCTGCTTTCCCTGCTCTGAAACGGCGTAGGACGGCAGCACATCGCGCCGGAAAAGCCCGCAGTAGATGCAGCCGTCTGCTTCAATAACGACGAGTTCCAGGGTGCCGGTTGACAGCGCGGCGGTCTCCAGATCTAGGTCGGCGCGCGAGGATTTAGCCGGGATGATCATCGTCAGTGCGAAAAGCAACGCGAGAACTGTGCTGCGCATGAAATTTCCTCGAGGCACGCGAGAGAGCCGGTTGCGATAATTTAAATCGAAGTAGCGGCCGCATGACTGAGATCTGAAGCGCTGGTTAATCGGCGTTTCAAAATGGGACAGATGACGGGACACCTTCTTCCGGTCCATGCGCGCGATATCTCGTGTGGCCCTGGATGGCCGCCTCGGAGGGCGGCCATGACGGATAGGGTTTTTGGCAGTTAAGGACCCTAGCGCAGTTAGGATTTCTTACAGCCGACCGCTATGGTTTTGTAGGACCCGAAGCCGACCGAGGCGGCACCGAACTGCTGGGCCATTGCGGTGCCCAAGCGCTTCGCTTCGGCGTCGTTTTTTTCCGCATCAGGATCGAGGATCGTCGCGGTGCAGCCATGCGGCGCGTCGGCGAGCTTTACAGCATCAGTTTTTTCGGGCTCAAAGTCGATGAAGTACGACGGATCGAAGACTGCAAAGTTCAGGCCCTCAGCATCGGCCAGGACCGGCTTTGCGAGCGGCAAACGGAAATAAAGCCGCAGTATGCCGTTCGCGTATTCGAGATGGGCGTCGGTCGGTTTCGCAAAGGGCAACTCGGTGCTGCCAAGCTTCGCAACGGTGAAATAGTTGAAGTCCGTGAGGCCATCCATATTGACCTTCAGCAGATCAGCGAGCTCGGTTTGGTCGTATTTGCCATCGTTATTCTTGTCGAGACCCTCGAGCGCCATCGCGGTATAGGCATCGTCAAAGCTCCAGACGTGGTCAACGCCGGTCACCGTGCCCTTATCGTAATCGACGGTCATCTTGTACGTCACCCAGACGTGCGGATGCGCAAGGGCCGGTGCGGCAACCGTCACGGTCGCCAACAGGATAAGCGCCGCGCAGTAAAATTTAGCTTTGAGGAACACGCCATGACCTCAAGATTTCTGCCAAAGGCATCATAGACGAGATGCCGGTGCTACGCACGCACGGCGAACGTGGCGACATTGGGACGGCGGTCGTGCCGAAACCGGCAGTTCTGAGGCTATCGAGGTGCTCGGAGGCGTGTCAGGCCTGGGCTTCGGCTTCCCGGCCATCGAAGACATAACCAGCGCCGCGCACGGTGCGGATGGGGTCGCTTTCGTTGCCGCGGATCAAGGACTTTCTCAAGCGACCGATGTGAACATCGACGGTTCGCTCGTCGACTTCGGAGGATTGTCCCCAGACGCGGTCGAGAAGTTGGCTACGCGAGAGTACCCGCCGCTGGCTCTCCATGAAGACCTCGAGCATTTTGTACTCGGTCGGGCCGAGGCGCACCTCGCGCGAGCCGCGCATGACTTTATGGGCGCTGCGATCCATCGTGATTTCGCCGGAGATGAGGATGTTGCTCATACGCTCGGGCGAAGTGCGCCGAAGCAGGGCTTTGATGCGCGCCATGAGCTCCTGCACGGAAAATGGCTTCGTGACGTAGTCGTCGGCGCCGGTCGTCAGTCCGCGCACACGGTCGGCCTCTTCGCCGCGTGCGGTCAGCAGGATGATCGGCAAACTTTGCGTTTCGGCGCGATTGCGCACACGCCGGCAAAGCTCGATGCCCGATATCTTGGGGATCATCCAGTCGAGAATCGCCAGATCGAAGCTTTGCTCCGACAAAAGCAGCTCTGCGTCTTCTCCGTCGGCTGCATGCACGACGTCATAGCCTTCCGACTCGAGATTGTATCTCAGAAGTTCAGCGAGAGGCGCTTCGTCTTCGACGACGATGATCTTAGCGGGCATAGTGTCCGTTCCGAGTTCCGTCTGAATTTGGTTTGCTCACTAACGCGGAGTAATGAGGGTCGACGACGTCTTGTCGCCCTTCGGCCGGTCGTCGGCTATCGGCACACCGTGCACGAGGTAATAGACGTTCTCCGCGATGTTCGTCGTGTGGTCGCCAATGCGTTCGATGTTCTTGGCGCCGAAAAGGAAGTGCGTGCACAAGCCGATGTTGCGCGGATCTTCCATCATGTAGGTCAGAAGTTCGCGGAACAATGAATTGTACATTGCATCGACCTGCTGATCGCTGCGCCACACGTTCATTGCCTTTTCGGGATCGAGCGATGCCAACGCATCAAGGACGTCCTTCAGCTGGGTTTGCACCATTTCCGTCATGTGACGCATGCCCGTCATCAACGGCTTCGGCCAGCTTTCGTTGGCGACGGCTAGCGCCCGCTTGGCGATGTTCTTTGCAAGATCACCGATGCGTTCGAGATCGCCGGCAATTTTCAACACTGTCATGATGTGACGGAGATCGTTGGCGAGCGGCTGGCGCTTGGCGATCATGGCGATCACCTGCTCCTGCAAATCCCGCTCCAGCTTGTCGATCATTTCGTCGCTCGCGACGGCGTTCTCCGCGAGTTTCGGATCGCGGCGCTCGAGCGCGTTCATTGCCTGTACGAGAAGCCTTTCTGCATAACCGCCCATCTGCGCGATGCGGCGATCGAGGAGCTTGAACTCGTCTTCGTAAGATTTGACAGTATGTTCGTTCATGCTGGTCCTCGCATAATTCGCGCAAAACGGTCAGCCGAAGCGGCCCGTGATGTAGTCCTGCGTACGGCTATCGGATGGGTTCATGAAAATCCTCTTGGTCTCGCCGAACTCGACAAGCTCTCCGAGATACATGAAGGCCGTGTGCTGCGAGACGCGGGCAGCCTGCTGCATGTTGTGAGTCACGATAGCGATCGTGAACTCGTTTTTGAGCTCATCGATCGTCGCTTCGATCCTGGCCGTGGAAATGGGATCGAGCGCCGAGCACGGCTCATCGAAAAGGATCACCTCGGGACGGATCGCAATTGTCCGCGCTATGCAAAGGCGCTGCTGCTGGCCGCCGGACAGGCTTAAACCGCTGCTGTGCAGCTTGTCCCTGACTTCGGCCCAAAGCGCTGCCTTCTGCAGCGCAGATTCGACGCGTGCGTCGATCTCGGATTTCGGCAACCGCTCATAAAGCCGAAGCCCGAAGGCGATGTTTTCATATATAGTCATAGGAAATGGCGTCGGTTTTTGAAAGACCATTCCGACGCGCGACCGAAGCAGGTTCAGGTCCTGCTTGGGGCTCAAGAGATTTTCGCCGTCCAGCAGCACCTCTCCTTCAGCGCGCTGATTCGGATAGAGATCGTACATCCGGTTCATGACGCGGAGCAGCGTAGACTTGCCGCAACCGGAAGGTCCGATAAAGGAGGTCACCTGCCGCTCGTATAGGGGCAGTGTGATGGTGTTCAAAGCCAGCGTCGACCCGTAATAGAATTTCAGATCGCGGACCGAGATTTTTTCGGTGAGAGCTGTGTCCAGCTCCTTCGCCAAAAGGTTCATTGCGACGTCCTCGAAGAGCTCAACCAACGTGCGACGATACTGAGTGTCAGCACTGCTGCGGTAATCATCAGCGCACCCGTCCAGGCGAGGCGCTGCCAATCTTCGTAAGGACTCAAGGCATACTGGAATATTACGACCGGCAAACTGGCCATTGGAGCATTGAGATCGCTGCTCCAGAATTGATTGTTGAGCGACGTGAAGAGAAGCGGTGCCGTTTCGCCGCTGACGCGGGCTATGGCCAATAGAACTCCTGTTAGCATGCCGGCGAGCGCCGCTCTGTAGGCTATTTTGCGAATGACGATAGAGCGCGGCAGGCCGAGCGCCGACGACGCTTCGCGAAGCGTGTTCGGAACGAGCAGCAGCATATTCTCTGTCGTTCGCACGACCGTCGGGATCACGAGAACCGCAAGCGCCGCCGATCCGGCAAGGGCGGAAAAGTGCCCCATCGGGCGTACCAACAGTTCATAAATGAACAGGCCTGTCACGATGGACGGTGCGCTCAGTAGAATGTCGTTGATGAAGCGGATGACAGAAGTGACTTTGCTGTAGCGTCCATATTCAGCCATGTACGTGCCGGCGAGAATGCCGACCGGTGTGCCGATGATGACGCCGATGATCGTCATCACGAGGCTGCCTGCAATGGCGTTGAGAAGGCCGCCGTCGCTGCCGGGCGGTGGTGTCATTTCGGTGAAGACCTTGGACGTAAGGCCGGCGATGCCCTTCACCAGCAACGTCGCCAGGATAATCGCGAGGATGGCGAGGCCAAGCGCTGCCGCGGCCCAGCACAAGCCGATGGTTATGGCGCTTGAGGTTCTGCGGCGACGATAACGTGCGAGATCCAGCGCCATGTCACGCCCCCGCTCTCTTTTCGATCTGCATCAGCATCAGTCGCGCCAGCGCCAGGACGATAAAGGTGATGAAGAAAAGGATGAGGCCCAGGGCGATCAGGGATGATGTGTAAAGATCGCCGACGGCTTCTGTGAATTCGTTGGCGATCGTTGCCGAGATTGTCGTACCGGGCGCCATGATCGACGCTGAAATCCGATGCGCATTGCCGATGACGAACGTCACGGCCATCGTTTCGCCGAGGGCGCGGCCAAGCCCGAGCATGACGCCGCCTATGATGCCTACGCGGGTGTACGGGATAACGACAGTGCGGACGACTTCCCGCGTGGTGCAACCCATGCCGTAGGCGGCTTCCTTCAGCATCGGCGGAACGGTTTCAAATACGTCACGGCATACTGCAGTCACGAACGGCAGCACCATTATCGCCAGAATTAAAGCCGAGGTCAGGATGCCAATTCCGTACGGCGGGCCGGCGAACAAGCTGTTCAAAACCGGAATTGGTTTGAATGTCGCGATCAACGCCGGTTGCACGTATTGCTGCATGAACGGAGCGAAGACGAAAAGTCCCCAGATTCCATAGATGATGCTCGGCACGCCTGCGAGAAGCTCGATGGCTATGCCGATCGGCCGGCGCAGCGGCATCGGGCAGAGCTCCGTCAGGAATACCGCAATGCCAATGCTGATGGGGACGGCGATGAGCATGGCGATGGCCGATGTAACGATCGTGCCGTAGATGGGCGCCAGGGCACCGAATTGTTCGGTGACAGGGTTCCAGACTTCAGTCGTGATAAAGCTGAAACCAAACGTCTTGAAAGCTTCGAAGCCACCCGCAATCAGCGAGAGGAATATGGCGCCGAGCAGGATGAGAACGAGGAATGCGGAAAATTGAGTGAGGGAGCGGAAGATATAATCGCCACGACGAAGCGCTTCCAAAACGATGCGCCGCGCAGCGGGGTTTAGCGATGGTTCGGGACGCAAATCAGCTAGGAAATCCACCAACGTCCAGGCTCCCAATCGCGAGATTAAATTACCGCGTGTTTCTGAGAAAACGCGGAGGCACCCAGGAAAGGGTGCCTCCGCGCCTGCGCGTTAGTTCTCGGCAAAAAGCGGCTTGTTGTCGTCGCCTGTGATTTCAGCCCAGCTCTTCTTGACCATAGCAACAACGTTGTCGGGGAGCGGAACGTAATCCAGTTCCTCAGCCATCGTGTCGCCGTTCGCGTAAGCCCAATCGAAGAACTTCAGCGCTTCCTTCGCCGCGACGGCGTCCGTTGCCTTCTTGTGCATCAGAATGAACGTCGGGTTGGTGATCGGCCACGATGCTTCGCCGGGTTCGTCCGTCAGAATGACACCCATCCCGGGAGCAGAGGCCCAGTCGGCGTTCGCCGCAGCGGCCTGGAACGCTTCCTTGACGGGTGACACGGTCTTGCCGTCCTTGTTGATCATCTTCGTGTAGGAAAGCTTGTTCTGCTTGGCGTAGGCGTATTCGACATAGCCGATGGCGCCTTTCGTCTGCATCACGTTGTTGGCGACGCCTTCATTACCCTTGGCGCCGATGCCGGCCGGGAACTGCACGGAGGTGTTGGAACCGACCTTCGATTTGAAGTCGGGGCTGGCCTTCGAGAGATAGTTCGTCCAGACGAACGTCGTGCCCGATCCATCCGAGCGGTAAACGACGGCGATTGCGTCGGAAGGAAGCTTCAGCTGCGGATTGAGCTTCTGAATCGCGGCATCATTCCAGGCGGTGATTTCGCCAAGATAGATGTTCGCGATGGTCGGCCCGTCGAGCACGATTTGACCCGGCGTAATGCCGTCAAGATTTACAACCGGGACGATGCCGCCCATCACGGTCGGGAATTGGACCAGGCCATTCTTCTCGAGTTCTGCACCCGGCAGCGGCTTGTCGGAAGCGCCGAACGTAACGGTGTTGGCTTCGATTTGTTTGATGCCGCCGCCCGAACCAATCGACTGATAGTTGAGGCCGATGTTCGTCTGTTTTTTGTAGGTATCAGCCCATTTCGCATAAACGGGGTAGGGGAACGTCGCCCCGGCCCCGGAAATATCCGCCTTGGCTGGCGCAGTCGCTGCGGCTGTCACCGCTAGCGCCGCAAACAGAGTCACTAACGACTGTTTCACTCATCGTCTCCTTCTATAGCGGAGGCTCGCTTTCTATAGCGGAGGCTCGCTGCCTCGTCGCTCCATCGCCCGTTAACATCGGCGCGCACACTCTGTAGTCCACTCACGTCACCGTTCTGTGAAACGTTAACAGTTTGATATCGGACGATTTTTTGGTTCCCTGCCGCCGTTCTCTCGCTCCCAGCAGGCCTTTTGCGCTTATTGATCAAATGTCTGATCGGCCCGCACGTGTCGTCAGACTGTCATATAGCCACGACCCTTCTAGGCCCGGGAAGCTATGGTTTTATGACAAATCAAGTGATTGAAATTTAGGTTGTTTTTAGGACGCCGGTAACGTGACAAGGAAGGTCGTGCCGACGCCGACGGTGGACTTGATCTGCAACTCGCCCTCGTGCCGGTTCAGCACGTGCTTGACGATCGCGAGTCCAAGTCCGGTGCCACCGATGCGGCGGCTATGCTCATTGCTGACGCGGTAAAAGCGTTCGGTCAGCCGTGGCAGATGATCTGGCGCGATGCCAGGGCCGTCATCGGCGACCATGACCGTCGCTTGATCGACGAATGCGCCCTCGCGCAGGAGGCGGCTTTTCGCCGATGACACGCTGACAGCGCCGCCGTCGCGCCCGTATTTGACGCAGTTTTCGATGAGATTATGGAAGACCTGAAAAAGCTCATCGCGATCGCCCTTCGCCAGCAGCGGCGCCGCTGACAGCTCCACGGTGATCGTCATGTACCGCTCGTCTGCGGCCGATGTCAGCGATCGCACGACGTCCTCGATCACCTCTTTGAGATCGACACGGCCGGTTGGCTTCAAGTTCACTTTCTCTTCGACACGGCTGAGCAGAAGCAGATCATCGATGAGCCGCGTCATGCGTTCGGCCTGCTCGGCCATGATCGCCAAGAAGCGTTCTCGCGCGGCGTCGTCGTTGCGCGCTGGCCCTTGCAGCGTTTCGATGAAGCCGCGGACGGACGCGAGAGGCGTGCGCAGCTCGTGGCTGGCGTTCGCGATGAAGTCCGAACGCATCTCGAGCAAGCGATGCTGTTCTGACTGGTCATGAATTGTGATTAGGATTGCTACAGGCGAGTGACGATCGGCGCCGCCGAACGGCGTTACCGTGGCAGTGAGGCGTTGGCCGGCGCCTCCGCGTGGTCCGAGGTGGGCGATGCGCTTCTCGCCATTCGACAGAGCGTTGGAGACGGCGGCTATAAGCTCCGGATCGCGATTGACGTGTTCGAGAGGTAGTCCCGCTCTCAGCCGGTCGAAAAGGTTTCGTGCGGCGGCATTATAATTGAGAATGACCGACGACTGATCGAGGACGATCGCGGGATCGGGCATCGCGGTCGCGAGATCCTTCCAGGAAAGTACTTTGTCGGCATTGGCAGCGCTACCGGTCATGGCTTCCGCCTTTCCGTGCATTATACCGCGCCATGCGAAATTCGCGGCAGTCGCGGCCAGTAATCCGCAAGTAAATAAAAGCACGGCACGCAATGGCTCGCCTGCATAGAGCCAGATGGGCACAAGGGCGCCGAGAGCGGCCGCGCACAGCATGATGAGTACCGCGCGAGAGCTTCTAGGGTTCTCACCGTTCAGATGATTTCTGATGAGCGACATGGGCACCTCCGCAGAGGCTCAGCTCCGTCGCGAGCCGCGTGCGGCTGGGTTCTTGGCGCGAACTCTCGGGCCGCGTCCACCGGCTGCGCTCGAACCGGTGATCTCAATCGGAGAGCGGCCTAGCACGGCAAGCTCGGCGAGCGAATGCTGATCGAGGACGGATATGAATGCCGAGAGTGCATCATCGAACATGGCATTGATCGAGCCGGCCTTGCCTTCCGCAGGCTTGGCGGCGGGAGCGCCTTCAACCTGCACGCGTGTGACCTCGATTGCCCGGACGACGTCGCCAACCCTGATCGATGCCCCTGGTTTTGCAAGTCGCACGCCGCCGCTCGGGCCCCTGACCGCCGTCAGAAAACCGGCGTGGGAGAGGATGTGAACGATTTTGAACACGTTTTGCTTGGTGACGCCGAGGCGCTCGGAAATATCTGCCACTTTCACGAGCTGGTCGCCGGCCAACGCGCAATCAATCAGAATGCGGATGGCATGGCCGGTTTGCTTCGTCAGGCGCATCGCGTGTTGACCCGGAGCCGCGCGGTCGCGGCAGAAAAACCCAATGACGTGCTTGTTTCACAATTCGCGCTGACGTGGCAAGGGCGGCACCCTGTGCGTGCGGACTATCTATGCCGAATCCGCTCTTGACAGCGGCATAGCCGCGCAATGTATACAAACGCAGTAAATAATAGACGCTGACGGTCGCGCCCGTGCGATTTACGTCGCCCAACTCGATAGTTATGGAGAACGACGATGCCGAAAAACGCGGTTGCACTGGCCTTCGCGACCGGGTTGCTGTTCGCCGCAGCACCAGGGGCAAGTCCGATCGCGCTGGCGGCCGGCCCAAGCGTCAAGGACATCATCACAAACTACGGCAACGTCGCGGAGGCGATGTATTCAGACTCGCTCGTCAAGGCGAAGGATCTCGAAAAATCTGTCGACGCGTTCCTGGCGGCCCCGAGCGCGTCAACATTGCAAGCGGCGCGTGAGGCGTGGAAAGCCTCCCGCGTTCCCTACATGCAGACAGAAGGCTACCGCTTCGGCAACAAGATCGTCGACGACTGGGAAGGCAACGTAAACTCGTGGCCGCTCGACGAAGGTCTGATCGACTATGTCGATAAGGGCAGCTACGGCGACACAAGGGCTGAAAATCCCCTCTACACGGCGAACATCATTGCCAACAAAAAAATTCGCCTCGGCGCCAAGACGCTCGACGCCAGCAAGATCAACAAGAAGGTCATCGCCAAGCTCAACAGCGCGATGGAAGTCGAGGCCAACGTCGGTACCGGTTATCACGCGATCGAATTCCTGCTTTGGGGACAGGATCTCCACGGCACGGGGCCCGGCGCTGGCGAGCGGCCGGCCACCGACTATGACCTGAAGAATTGCACGAACGGAAATTGCGATCGCCGCCGCGATTACCTGAAGGCGGCGACCTCGCTGCTCGTCGACGATCTCGATGCGATGGTCAAAGACTGGAAGACGGGCAGCGCGGCGCGCAAGGCGCTCGCTGCGGAGAACGAAAAGGCGCAGCTCTCGACCATTCTGACGGGCCTCGGCTCTCTCTCGTACGGCGAACTCGCGGGCGAGCGCATGAAGCTTGGCGTGCTCCTTCACGATCCCGAGGAAGAGCACGACTGCTTCTCCGACAACACGCATAACAGCCACTATAACGACCAGGTCGGCATGATGGAGATCTGGAACGGCAAGTACGAGGGCTCTAAGACGGTCAGTGGGGCGAGCATTGCAGAGCTCGCACGCGAGAAAGCTCCGGACGCGGCCAAGCGCGTTGACGACGCGATGAATACGACGCTCGCGAAGCTCAAGGCGATCAAGGACAAGGCCGACTCCGGCGAAATGGCTTATGATCAGATGCTGGCCGCCGGTAACGACGCCGGCAATAAATTGGTCCTCGACGGCGTCGACGCACTCGTTGCGCAGGCGCGCGCCATCGAGGCTGTTGTCGCCGCCTTGGATCTGAAGATCACTGTCGAAGGCTCGGACAGTCTCGATAAGCCGGATCAGGTCGCGAAGGCGAAGTGATCCACGCGTTGCTGTGCAACCGAGGCGGCGTCGTCAGGCGAACCGTGGTAGAACCGCCTTTATGTTGACACGTCGACAACTTTTGGCCGGCGCCGCGGTGTTCTCCAGTAGCACCGCGGCGTCGTTTGCATTGACCGGTTTCTCGGCGGGCGCACGCGAAGTGATCGCCCTCCCGACCGCGACTGGCACCAAGAGTGTCGCTTTCGACATCGCTGAAAGGCCGGCAGCGCTGCCGTGTTTCAACGGCAAGACGCTGCCATTGTGGACGTTTCAGGAAGGCACGCTTTTTCCGATCGTCCGCATGAAACTCGGCCAGTGCCTCGAGGCGCGGTTCAAGAACGATTTGCCGCGGCCCGCCGAACACGCATCGATCCATTGGCACGGGCTCAGAATCCCCAATAGCCAGGACGGCGTCCCCTATATGACGCAGCGGCCGATCGATCCGGGGCAGGAGGGGAGCTATGACTTCACGCCGCCCGACACAGGCACTTTCTTTTTTCATACGCACTGCAACTCAGCTGAGCACTTCGGCCGCGGACTTGTCGGCGCGCTAATCGTCGAGGGCGACGAGATCGTGCCGCCGGATGCCGAATATGTGCTGATGATGAAAGATTGGCGCGTATCGCCGGAGGGAACGTTTCTGCCGTTCTCGTCGGATGAGGGCGCAGCGAAGGCCGGCACGGCCGGTACGATCAGATCGATCAACGGCGTGACTAAGCCGGTGATTAAAGTGCCGTCTTCGGCGAACGTCCGCATCAGGTTCTATAATGTCGACCCGGTACGAATTTCAGATATCGGGTTCGAGGGGGGCAAAGCCGCAATTCTTGCTGTCGATGGCAGTGGTTTGAAGCCGCTGCCGCTCGAGTCGTGGCGAATGGGACCGGCCATGCGTCTCGACATCCTGCTGCGTACAGCGCCCGCAGGCGGCACGGTGCGGCTGATGGATTTCTTTTCCAAAATCCCGGTCGTGCTGGCGGAGTTCAAGTCAGAAGGTCCTGCGAAGCGGCGCGGCAAGTTCGTGGCAACGCCCCTGAAAGCGACGCCGTATAAGAAGTTCAATGTGCGCGAGGCCGAGCGCATCCCATTCGAATTCTCGGCGACGGCCACCGGCGCCGGCGTCGCTGCCATCAGCTCAAATTCTGGCATTCAGATTGGTTCGCTCTGTCTCGCAAATCGGACTTTTTGGGCCATCAACAAGCAGGCCTGGCCCGCGATGGATCACCGCAATCTCGGACCGCCGCTGGCGGTGCTGAAATCCGGTCGGAGCTACATACTTGAACTCAAAAACCTGACGCCGCACGCCCATCCGATCCATATCCACGGCCACACGTTCGAGGTATTGAACTCGAATCTGCGCCATCTGCCGGAATTTCGCGCCGATACCGTGCTGCTGCTTCCGAAAGAGCGTATCGAGGTCGGTATCGTCGGCGGCGAACCTGGGAAATGGATGTTCCACTGCCACATCCTCGAGCATCAGGAAGCCGGCATGATGGGCTACATCGACGTCGTATGACATCCCTGATGCGGATCTCGCTCGTCCTCGGGCTCGCGTCGCTTGTAGCGACATGCGTCCCGCACATGCTCAGGGCAGACCCTCTCGATGCCGCTGCCGGCAAAGCGCTGTTCGATCGCAATTGGATTCCGGCGCCGTCCTCAACCAACGGCTCCGATGGATTGGGGCCGCTTTTCACGTCGCGCTCGTGCGCGAGCTGCCATGCTCGCGGCGAGGGCGCGCGGGTCGTGCCACGAGAAGGCGGATATGAAGACCTTGCCGGAGCCGTCGTGCGCTTCGGCCGCGCCGACGGTTCGACCGATCCATTTTATGGGCTCGAGCTGCAGACGAATGCGGTGCAGGGGTTGAAGCCTGAAGGCAGCGCTCACTTCCTGCCGAAACTGACATACTCGCTGGACGGTCCACCACTCGACAAAGGTGTCGAAGCTGGAGCGCGGCTGGCAACGCCGCTGTTTGGCCGGGCCGCATTCGAGCGCGTGCCAGATGAAGAGATTTTGAAACGGGCCGATCCTGACGATCGCAATCACGACGGCATTTCTGGTCGCGCCAACCAGACGGCTCACGGCATAGGTCGATATGGCTGGAAGGCGGCGCAGGTGACGCTCGAAGATCAGATCGCGCATGCCTTCGCGTTCGATATTGGACTTTCGAGCCCTAAGCAGCCGCTTCCCTATGGGGATTGCACGAGCCGCGAAACCGAATGCCTTGCGGCAGCGACCGGGGAAAGCCCGGCATTCGACGGTCGCGAAATATCCGGATTGATGTTGCGTCTCGTTGCAAGCTATCTCGAAACGTTGCGGTCTCATCCCACCGCGTCCGCTCCTGCCAGCGCAGAGCTTTTCACTAACACCGGCTGCGCAGCCTGCCACGTGCCAACGCTTGCGACGCCCGACGGTCAGCCGATCCCGGCATTTACCGATCTCCTGGTTCACGATATGGGAGCGGCACTTGACGATCGCGTCGGGGAACCAGGGGTCAAATCCTCCGAATGGCGCACGGCGCCATTGATTGAAGGCAAGTCGCGCCCATCGAGGCGGCGGTATCTTCATGACGGCTCGGCTTCGTCTGTGGCCGAGGCGATCGAGAAGCATGGTGGAGAAGCCGCGCGCAGTCGCACTTTGTTTGAATCTCTTGCGCCGGAAGACAAGAAGCGCTTGGTCGATTACGTGGGCGGGCTATGACGTTGCAGCAGACGACAAAAATCACGCTATCAATTCTTGCCCTTGTCGCGTGCGCGGCGTCTGGCGCGGCAGCCGAACGGCCAAGTCACTTAGTCATCGTCCAGCAGGCAATTGACAAGCACATCATTCCTCACATCGAGGCGCTGAAAGAGGCGAGCTCCCGTCTGCCTGACGCTGTTGACACCATGTGCCGAACGGGCTCGCCGGCGGCAAAAGAAGATCTTTCAAGCCGTTTTCGCAATACCGTCAAAGCCTATGCCGGCGTTGATTTCCTGCGCTTCGGTCCCATGCTCGAGGGCGGCCGCCGCGAGCGCCTTTCCTTCTGGCCGGACCCGCGCGGGTTCGTGAGCAGGCAGCTGCGTCTCATTCTGGTGAATAAAGATGAGGCGGTCGTTCAGCCAGGTGCGATCGCCAAGCAGAGCGTGGCCGTTCAGGGGCTTTCGGCGCTCGAAGCGCTGATGACCGACAAAGAATTTCCGCTCGGTCCGGGCGAGCCTCCGCACTACAGATGCGAGCTTGCCGAAGCCATTGCCACGAATGTCGCAAGCGTCTCTGACGAGATCGCGGCCGGCTGGGAAAAGCCGCGCGGCTGGAAAGATAAGATGCTGCATCCTGGGCCCGAGAATGACACCTACAAGAGCCCGGAAGAGTCGGCGAGCGAGCTCGTCAAAGCCTTATTGACCGGTCTTTCTCTGACGGCGGACTTGCAACTTAAACCGCAGGTTAAGCCCAATCTGAAGCTCGTGCCGCCGTTCCAAAATTCGGGACTTCAGAAGGCCTATTACGCATCGAGCGTCGAGTCTCTCAGAAGTCTTTACGATGCACTTGAGCTTGAAGACTATCTCACTTCCGACAAGGACTGGATAAAGAACTGGGTCGGGGGCGCATGGCGCGCGATCGAATCGAGCGACGGCATTGGCGGGCGATCACTCGCGGCGCAAAGGAACGATACTCCCTTGCTTCGTGAGGTTTTCGACAAAATGAATGGCCTGCGCAAACTCATAATCGGCGAAATGTCGGTGGCGGCGGGTCTGACTGTGGGGTTCAATGAGCTTGATGGCGATTGATCGAAGAAGCTTGCTGCTCGGTACGATTGCGTTCGTCGGATCGGCTCCGTTGGGCAAAGTCTTCGCGTCAGGGGCGAGCGACGTTGCCTTTATGTCTGCTGCACGCCACGCGGGTGGTGACTTTTGCGTCCTTCTCCTGCGCGCCGACGGAACGGTAGTGCGAGAGGTTCCGCTGTCGGGGCGCGGACACGATATCGCCATTCATCGCCCATCGGGTCGCGTCGCCGTCTTCGCCAGACGTCCCGGCACATTCGCCCTCGCCTTCAATTTGCGAAATGCGACGCCGCCGCACATTTTTACGGCCAGCGAAGGCCGACACTACTACGGACACGGCGCGTTCTCTCGCGATGGACGGCTGCTGTACGCATCCGAAAACGACATCGCCGGTGAGCGTGGTGTTATTGGCATCTATGATGTGGGGCATAGTTATAAGAAGATCGGCGAGCACCCGAGCTATGGGGTTGGCCCGCATGAGATCCTTCTGCTGGCAGACGGCAAAACGCTGGCCGTCGGCAACGGCGGCCTCGACACGGTGCCTGACGCTGGCCGCGTAAATCTCAATCTCGATTCGATGGAACCGTCGCTGGCCTTCGTCGACGCGGCAAGCGGCAAGCTGCTCGCCAAGCACGCGATGACGGGCGGCCTCAAGTCTCTTTCCATTCGCCACGTTACTGAGGATGCGGCGGGTCTTGTTTGGTTTGGCGGACAATGGGAAGGCGTGCCAAGCGAAACACCGCAGATTGTCGGCAGCGCCGGGCGTGACCGCGAGCTTCGTCTCATAGCGCCGCCCGCTTCGGGAGCGCCGGATCTCAGAGGCTACATCGGCTCGATGGCCGTCAGCGCCGACGGTCGCATCATTGCGGCCAGCGCGCCGAAAGCAGGTCACGTTCTTTACGTCGACTCGCAGACCGCAAGCGTCATTTCGCAAAGCGCATTGAAAGACGTGTGCGGTATCGCGCCCGAAGGGGCGGAAGATTTTGCTGCGTCATCCGGTTTCGGCGTGATGCGGTACGAGACGCCGCACGCGAGCATCATTTCGGAAGTCGAATTGCGCGACATCGCATTCGACAATCACTTGCGGCGAGTTGCTTGAAAATCGGCCTGGCGAAACGCCTCGAGATCATCGCGCGTGTCGATATCGGCGAAGGCGCCGATGTCTGCGAAAGGGACCGGCCGCCAAAGCTCGCGGTAGTCATCGAGGATCGCCTTGCCGCCGGCATCGCCCGATAAGCTTTCGAGCGCTGGGACCAGCGAACGCGGCCAAATGACAGGATGTCCCTTCCGGCCATCAGCGGCGACCGGAAACACAAGGCCTCTGCCGCTGCTTTCGGCAAAGGCCGCGAGAAGCGAATTGACCAGTTCCGCAGTAATCCCGGGCATGTCGGCAAGCGCGATGAGCACGCCGTCAGTCGCTTGGTCGGAACTATGAAGGCCGAGGCGGAGCGACGAGGACAGGCCATCACCCGCGTTCGGATTTTCAATCGTTTTCCAGCGGCCGGGGCCTGCCGCCTTAACGACTTCGGATTCTTTTGCAGCAACCACGAGGACGATCTCGCCGACGTCCGATTGGGCAATCGCTGATGCGACGTGGCGGACGACGGGGATACCGTGGATTTCGGCGAGAAGCTTGTGGTCGTTCTCAAATCGCGTCGAGCTGCCGGCCGCAAGAATGAGCGCCGCGACGTTCACGCTGCGGGGGCCTTGCGAAACGTCGCGATGATCTCGGCCAGAATGGATGTCGCGATCTCACCCGGCGTCTCAGCGGCAATGTCGATGCCGATGGGAGCGTGGATTCGCGCGACGTCCATATCGGAGAAACCGGCGGACTTGAGCCGCGCGACGCGCTTGGCGTGCGTCTTGCGCGAGCCGAGCGAACCGATGTAGCGGCAGGGAGACCTAAGCGCCAGCGTCAGGGCTTCGTCGTCGATCTCTTCGACGTGCGTCAGCGTAACGACCGCCGTAAACGGATCGGAGGTGAGCTTTGCAAGGCCGTCGTCCGGCCATCCGGTAACGATCTGCGAAGACTCGAAACGCGTCGGGCTGGCAAATGCGGTCCTAGGGTCGATGACCTTGACGTCGTACCCGGAGGCCGTCGCCATCATCGCCAGGTGCTGCGCAATGTGTGTTGCGCCGACGATAATGACTCGCCGCGCGGGCGTGATCGCGTGCAGGAACGTCTCGCCCGACGCATCAAGGGCGCTTCGTCCGCGCCGCAAGGCGTCGGCGATTTCCGGTTCCGTCGCCGCCGCGTCGAAAATCTGCCGAGTGCCGTCGGCGAGGCGGGTGGCAACGACAATGGGCGCCCGTTCGGCGATCGCCGTGTCCACTCTCTTGAGGAAAGGGAGATCCGATTTTGGATCGAGGCGCGAGACGTGGACGCGAATTGTTCCGCCGCATGCAAGACCGGCCCGCCATGCGGTTTCGTCGGCAATGCCGAAGCTCAAGGTTTCAGGGCGGCCGGATTGGATAACGTCGAGGCCTGCGGCAATGACGTCCGCCTCGACGCAGCCCCCGGAAACGGACCCTTGAAACTCCTCGACGCCGGCAATTGCCAGTTGGCCGCCGGTGCGGACGGGCGCGGAGCCCCAGGTGTCAACAACGGTCGCCATTGCAATCGGCCGGCCGGCCTCGAGCCAAGCCCGGGCGGCGGCGCGCGGCTCCGTTGCCGTCGATTCGGCTTTTGGTTTAGCGCTGGATGGCCGGACTTCTTTCAAGGGTTTGATCTTCGAGCGGCTGCTACACTGTCGCGATTGCGCTTGCCGAGCTCTAAGGCTAGAAGCGCGGCAATGACAAAACCCTCCGTCAAGATGAACGCCAAAGCAAGTCCGAAAGTGCGCCGGTTGGCTCAGGCCTCGGCCGCGCAAGGCGCCGCGCGCGTTCCGAAAGTCGGCTTCGTTTCGCTCGGCTGTCCGAAAGCGCTCGTCGATAGCGAGCGCATCATCACCAAGCTGCGCTCGGAGGGCTACACCATCGCCCGCGACTATTCGGGCGCAGACGTCGTCGTCGTCAACACGTGCGGCTTTCTCGATTCAGCAAAGCAGGAGAGCCTCGACGCCATCGGCGAAGCAATGAACGCCAACGGCCGCGTGATCGTCACGGGTTGTTTCGGCGTCGAAAAATCGCGCATTCGCGGCGCTCATCCGGGCGTGCTCGCGGTGACGGGTCCGCACCAGTACGAGCAGGTCGTCGAGGCCGTGCACGACGCCGTGCCGCCTCTGCATGATCCCTACATCGATCTCGTGCCGCCAGAGGGCTTGCGGCTGACGCCGCGCCACTATGCGTATCTGAAGATTTCGGAAGGGTGCAACAACCGCTGCTCCTTCTGCATCATTCCTTCGTTGCGTGGCGATCTCTCAAGCCGGCCCGCCAACCACGTCATGACCGAGGCCAAGCGCCTCGTAAATGCCGGCGTCAAAGAGTTGCTCGTCATTAGCCAGGACACGAGCGCTTACGGCCTCGATCTCAAATACGCCGAGAGCCCGTGGAAGGGCGCGCCGCTGAAAGCCCGCTTCCTCGACTTGTCGCGGGCGCTTGGGGAACTCGGCGCCTGGGTTCGCCTTCACTATGTCTACCCTTATCCGCACGTTGACGACGTGATCCCGCTGATGGCGGAAGGCAAGATCTTGCCGTATCTCGACATCCCATTTCAGCATGCGTCTCCCACCGTGCTTAAAGCGATGCGTCGTCCAGCGGCGCAGGAGAAGACCGCGGAACGCATCCGCCGCTGGCGCGACGTTTGTCCCGACCTGGCAATTCGTTCGACATTCATCGTCGGATTTCCCGGGGAGACGGAAGAGGATTTCGCATTCCTGCTCGACTGGCTCGGTGAAGCCAAGATCAATCGTGCCGGATGTTTCAAGTACGAGGCCGTCGAAGGCGCGAAGGCCAATGCGCTTGCCGGCGCCGTGCCGGAAGAAGTGAAGGAAGAGCGCTGGCATCGCTTCATGGCGGCGCAAAAGCAAGTCAGCGGCGATCTGCTTCGCAGCAAAGTCGGCTCGGTTATTGAGGTTCTGATCGATGAGGTCGACGAAGACGGCGCCATCGGCCGCTCGCGATGGGACGCGCCCGAGATCGACGGCTACGTGTTCTTGAACGGTGCAGAAGGCTGCAAGTCCGGAAATGTCGTGCGCGCCAAGGTCGTCAACGCGGATAATTATGACCTCTGGGCCGAGATCTCACCCGGCGACGCATAGCCCGGGCATCGGCTATTAGAGCGGCACCGCGCCCGATTCGTCGGGCTTTGCTTTGTATTCGGGTTCGACGTGGATGACGACCTCGGAACCCTCGATAGTGCGCTCGATAGAGTTTTCCAGGCGGTCGCAGATGACGTGCGCCTCATCGACCGTCATCGAGCCGGGTACGACGAGATGGAACTCGATGAAGAGCGCGCGCCCCGCCTGACGCGTTCTAATGTCGTGAGCTTCGAGCGCGCCGATGCCGTTGGTTTCGATGACGCCTCGGATGCTTCGTTCAATCTCCGGACTGGCCGCCTGATCCAGAAGCCGAGACATAGACTGCATGGCAATCTTGTAGCCCATCCAAAGAATGTTGAGCGCTACGATGGCCGCGATGAGAGGGTCGAGAAAATGCCAGCCCGTCAATACCGCCAGCGCCAGCCCGATTATCACCCCGACTGAGGTGATAACGTCGGTCCACAGATGGTGGCCATCGGCAACGAGTGCGGGCGAACGCCCGGAGGTGCCCTGTTTGACGAGCATCGAGGCCCATGCGGCATTCACGACAGCGGCGCTGGCATTTAACGCAATGCCGAGGCCGGAATTCTCGAGCCTTACGCCATATACAAGTCCGCTATAGGCCTTGATCAAAATCAGCACGGCGGCGACAGCGATCATCGCGCCGACGAACATGGCTGCCAAGAACTCGGCCTTGTGGTGGCCGAACGGATGGTCGAAGTCGGCGGGCTTGGAGCTGACGCGGATTGCGACAAGAGCGGCGACGGCGGTTACGACGTTGACGAGGCTTTCGAGCGCGTCCGAAAACAAGGCGACGGAGCCCGAAACCTCGTAGGCGATATATTTCAGGACGACGACCGCAAGAGCGATGGCGATATTTACGCGAGCGATGTTGCCGATTTTGCTTTCAATGTCGCGGGGTTCAGTCGCCATGCCGGTTACTTATCTGCCTGTATCAGGCGCCTAGGTGCCACATTCGGCCGGCAACCGCCAGATTTGAAAAACTCCACCGCCAAGACGCCGCGACCGGGCTTATCCACATGCCTGGCGGGGCGTGGCCTCGCCGCCGTACGGCGAATTTGGTGCTGCAATACCCGGGACTGATGATGGCCGTCTCCGTCTCGAGCCGGCGCATACTGGGTAGAGCAGCAATGGCCAATTTTACGACTCATATCGCGATTGGCACCGTTGTATCGGGGGCACTCGCGACGCTGACGCTCGCAGCCGACGTGGTGGCACCCGAAAACCTCGTCGCGGTGACGCTGGCGGGCGTTCTAGGCTCCGTCCTTCCCGATATAGATCTCAAGGAGTTCGAGGCCCAGCCGGGCGATGTTTGCCGGGCTCGCGATCTTCTTTTCGTTTGCCGTGCTCTTCAATGCGGCGACGAAATTTTCGATCGCCGAACTGTGGATTTTGTGGCTCGGCACGTTGGTCGCAGTTCGCTATGGCCTGCACACACTTTTCCATCGGGTCTCGGTGCATCGTGGTATATGGCACTCGATCCTGGCGGCCGTCTTTTCGGCCGTAGCGACGGCGATTATCTTCAACCGCGTGCTTGGAAAGCCCGAAGGCGTGGCATGGCTCGCCGGCGCGTTCATGTTCGCAGGCTTCATCACACACCTTACGCTCGACGAGATTTACTCGGTCGACGTTATGGACACTCGGATCAAGTCATCGTTTGGAACGGCACTGAAGCTGTTCGATCGCCGACACATCGCGGCTTCGTTTGCGATGGCATCTGCGACCGCTCTAGCGATCATGGTGTCGCCCTCGACGACGACATTTGTCGAAGGCCTCGGCTCGCGCACCATGTGGAGCGGGCTGCAGCAACGGCTCTTGCCGACCGATAAATGGTTCGGTCTCATCGAAACGCCGCACTTTGCGAGCCGCAAAGAAGAGAACGGAGTTGGCATTATGACGGGGTCTATTCAAGGACAAGCGGGCGCTGCAAAAGCGGACGAGCAGGCGCTGCCTTCCGGAGCCGTTAGTGTTCGCGCAGCCCCCTGATGAAATTTTCCACGAGGTCCTTAGCGTAAGATTGCGCCGTGGCAGGTGTCACGTAGAGGCCTTTTTCAGCCGCAGCGACGGCCGTTATTCCGTGGATTCCCGTCCAGAACGCCCACGCCGTGGCGTCAAGCTTTTCGCGAGAAGTATTGGCCGCGAGTGGCGCTACCGCCCCTCGGACGATGGCGGCCATCTTGTTGATGTTGTCGAAGAACGCCTGGGGCATCGTGGCTCCGGGTGGAAGGCTGTGCGCCAGCAACAGGTTCCACATACGCCGGTTGGCAAGCGCGAAGTCGACGTACGCTTGAGCTAAAGCCTCGATGTTCTTTTCGCCATCTGGTCCGAAGGGCACGCGCTTCAGGTGTTCAACCGTCCGGTTCTGAAGCTGCACTTGCAGCGTCAGCAAAATATCATCGAGGTTTTCAAAGATATTGTAGAGCGTGCCCGGCGAGTAGCCGATCATGCGCGCAATTTCCCGCGCGGAAAGCCCGGTGATCCCACTGCGTTCAACAATAGTCTGCGACGCGTCGAGAATGAGCTGGCGAAGCTCTTCAGGCGAATGAACGGATCTTCGACCCATCTGAGTGTGCCGCTTTCCGCACAATGTTTACGATCTGGTAATGGAGCATATCGAACGAGATTTAGATCGTCGTGCCTCAAAACAAGGCAGATCAATCTGCGCGCATACTGAAGATTGTTCAGATGTTTTTTGGTCTATAGCGCGATAATGTAGTGGAATAATTTCTCAGTACAGGGCTAATTGGAAATAAGAAACTATAAAGCGTTGAATTGCCCGCGAGTAGCGCGTCAGGCCGGGCTAGGTGGTGGGAAACCCAGCCAATTGCCGTCACGACGGGCAAGTCGTGTTCTGCGTCGCCTGACCGTAAAAGACCGCGCCGTAGCGTGGCGAGAACGTCATCGTGTCGGCCCAGCTCATCTGCTTGATGAGACCCGGAATGATGTTCGTCAGCAGAGGCGTGTATTGATACTGGGCCTCGACAACGATCGCCGCGTTTCCTTTGGTGATCATGTTCGATGCCGGCATGTTCTTCGCCAGTGGGCAATTCGTGACGGGCAACCGTTATAGGAATATGACCATTCGACATTCGTTTTTGTGGCGTCGGTGCTCGAAGCCCTGACTTGCGTGATGGCCATTTTTAGGGGGGTCGAGCTATACGGCTCCATGATGTGCTGAGCCGACAGCATAATGCCGTCCAATGACGCTTTCGCCTCCGGATAGGTTGCTCCGAGTTGCTCTTCGCGCGAGACCAGATCGCCGACCATCGCGGCCGCGCGCTGAAAGCGTTTATGGGCGATGAGCGCACGCGAGATTTCGAACGTACCGAACGTCATCAACATCAGCAGTGGCGCGATGTAGGCAAATTCGACCGCCGCCACGCCAGATAAATCGGCATGGAAGCCGCGGACGCGAGCCTTGGCGATAATGATCGAGAGCTGGCGCATGCAAAGCCTTTTCCGAGTGGGACTGCTGAGCGAGGTTTATCAGGTTCCGGGATACGGCTCGCTTCGGAAAGCGGTCGCCGTCTGCATCATCATTGACCCGTCGGTCATGTTGCCGAGTTTGAAAAGCGGAAGTTTGGACGTGAATTCCCATTCGTAGCAGGCCGTCACGATTACGATGTCGCTGGCGCCGCCCGAATATATGGCGATGAGGTCATTGCCCGGCGCGGGATTTTGGATCACGACATTATCTTTGATGCAGGGCTCCGGCGCGACAGATCCCCAATCGGGATAGTGGCTGACGAAGATCTGGAGCTTGCTGCAATTGATCCAGTTTCCTGCACCGTCGCAGATTTTTTGCTTGAACTGGTTGACCGTCAATTTCGATGACACAGCCTGGCCGGTGCGGATCAGCCGGCTCGACTGGTCCATGCCTTTCTCTACCGAGTTCATCATAAAGAAGTAGATGGCGCAGCCGACCAGGGCAAAAATAAACATCAAAAACGGTGTCGAGACGATCGCGAACTCGACCGCCGTTGCCCCGTCTTCATCTTGGTGCAGGCGCCGGACGCTGCTCAGCCCGAGCAAGCGGCGAAGGAATGGCGTCTTCAGTCTGGTGATACGCATGGCGGGAGAACTCGCAACGGCCTTTAATTCATTCCGCAAAGATATATAATGTGGATTAAAGGCGCATTTAGCAGAATGTTCTTTCCTTCCGATTGGTTTAGGAATTGTAAATTGCATCTCGGCTCGTGAGCGTTGGCTCAGCCGCTCGAAGGACGATGAAGGCTCTCGTGTTCACTGCTGATTGTTATTCCTTGAGGCAGCAGAGTCACTCGCGCCTTCCGAGAATTTCGTCTTGTTGGAGTTCGCATCCCTCACCGAATCAAAGAACGACTTGTCATCGCCGATTGTCAGCGTCGGTTCGCAATTCGGTGTGCATGAATATGTAAAGCGCGTGCTTCCCTTGTGCAGGTTGACGACGCGGCGATCGTCGCGTTCCACCATAACGCGCTGATCCTGGATGATGTTGTGCTCGCCATCCAGGGCGATGATGTTCGTGATGCCGAACGTCTTTCCGGTCACGACAAGCAAATTGCCATTCTGGAGCGAGACATCGGCAATCGATGGGTTACCGATGATCACTTCTGTCGCCGGGCGAGGCAGACGCAGAAGCTGAGACTGATCATACCGAACGATGAGATCTGCCGCTGTGGCGGCAGAAGCAGAAACCCCCATGAGCGCCGCCAAAAGCGTACCCCTGGCCGCGCAACTCACCCTTGAGATTGGTGTTCCGGGAGTTCGACGAGCCATGTTGAGGATCCTGAAGGGGGTGCTTCGCGGAATTACCTCATGAAATGGTGAACGAACCGGAAATGCGTGGTTCAGGCAGAGACCGGGATGCCGGCTGACCGTTACGAGCCGGACTCTAGATACGGATCGCATCGCCCCTTAAGCGGGTGTTCGCCCGTAAGAGTGCTCGGCTGATTGCTGCGTTTTGCAGATGCCCAATCTCATAGATGCACTTGTTTTAAGCGCTGCAAAGCCATTCTGGCCCCCATTGCCACCTATTGCGTACGCAACTTAGATGAATATTCACGTAAAAACGAAGTATTAACCTACATAGACTTTGGAATTTCAGCGAAAAAGCCGACGAAGGACAGATTAACTCGTTAAATTAGAGAAATCAAAAGCATTTATACAGCGAAATGTCGGCTTGCCATCTAAGATAATATTCTCTTAGCATTCGTTTACCCAAGAAATGGCTGGTTTTACCTGGCTTTAATTTTTGCTGCTTATAGTCTGACATAGTTCAACGGTGAGGACGTGCTCCCCCGATGGACATGGATCGGAAGAGTACAGTCATTTTTTTTGGGAGAGTTTCAGTGACCATTTTCTCGCGTTTCATGAAGGATGAGTTCGGGCGTCACGGCCATCGAATATGGCCTTATCGCTGCCATCGTCGGCGTCGGCATCATCGCCGTTCTGAAAAACGTCCGTACAGGCTTGCAGTCGACGTTCAATGCTGTGAACAGCGAACTCGGCAACGCTTCGACCCCGTGATTTTTCGAATTAAGCTCAGCCGTCGAGATAGTCTTTTCGCGGCATAGAGGCCTACAGAGCACGTCTGGAGAGCAACCTCCCGACGTGCTTTTTTCTTCGCCTAACCGGCTGGCCTTGACGGGTCAGAAAGCCGGGCCTCGCCCCGGCCTCAATGGGACCTTTGAAAGCGAGGAGCCGACGAAGTCTTAAGAAATAGGCTCTAATATCCGCTCCAACATGGTCGCCGGTTCATCCGGCATAGGGCTGCCGGCAATTTGAGATGTGCAACATGAACCGCTCGCGACTCTCTGCTTTCGCCGCCGATGACGAAGGCGCCACGGCTATCGAATACGCGTTGATCGCCGCAATTATTGCCTTGGCGATCGTTTCGAGCTTGACGCTAATTCGCGGCTCTCTGCAAAGCGACCTCAATGGCGTCGCGACCGGCCTGCAATCGGCAGGAAGCTGAGCGGTTCGGGTGCGTGAACGAGAGTCGAAAAGCACCTCGTTAGGCATACTTTTACCCTGATGGCGCAAATTGCTCACACCCTTGCGATGCAGTGATTTGGCGACGGAGTAAAAGTCGGTGCTGGCTTACCTGATCCTCATGACGTTTCCGGTCGCGATGGCCTTTGCCGCAGCGAATGATCTTTTCACGATGAAAATCCCAAATCGCATCTCGCTGGCACTCATCGGCGGTTTCGTTGCGATTGCGTTGATGACGCGAATGCCGCTCGAAACACTCGGTCTTCATGTCGTCATTGCGCTGGCAGTCCTCATCGCCACTTTCACACTGTTCTGGTTGAATATGCTCGGCGGGGGAGATGCCAAGCTAATGGCAGCCGGCGCGCTTTGGATGGGACTGGATCACATCATCGAGTTCGTGGCTTACGTCACGATTTTTGGCGGCATCCTGGCGGTCGCGATGTTGGCCTACCGCAATTTCCTTCCGGCCAATGCGCTTCCGCTGCCGGCATGGGCGCGCCGCTTGCACACGACCGGCGAAGGCATTCCGTACGGCATCGCTATAGCCGCTGCCGGCCTCATGCTTTTTCCGGCAACCGCGTTCTTTCGCGCATTGGCACTTTAAGCCCCAGCGCTAGCTCGTGAGCATCAGGCGCTTCATCAGCTCCCGGCGAGTCTTGGCGCGTGGCGCTCGCTTTCATGCTTTAATAACCTTCGTTGCAAAACCCTTGGCGTCTGTGTCGCTTCCGGACGCCGATTAACCTCACATTGACGTTTTTCGTCGATCATCGGGTTTGCAGGATTGTGGACCTGGGCCTGAAAGGACGACGGGCGCGATGAAGCGAGCTCAACTCATCGGATTTTCCGTGGCAATCGCCGCGGCCGTGGTCGCGTTCTACGTCGCGAGCTCATTCGTGCAGCCGCCACCCGCGCCGGTGACGGTCGAGAAGCAGGTCAACAGCACCGAAGTTCTTGTGGCGGGCGCCGACGTCGCCGTCGGCCAGATCGTCAACGAGGGAAACTTCCGTTGGATGTCGTGGCCGGCTGAAGGGGCGTCTCGCGGCTACATCACAAAGCAAAACGGCGGTCTAGAAAAGATGCGCAACCTGTCGGGCTCGGTTGCGCGCTCGGCGATGCTCGCGGGCGAGCCCATAACCGCTCAGAAGTTGATCAAGGCGGGACAGGGTGGCGTTCTTGCCGCCATCCTTCCCCAGGGCATGCGCGCGATCTCTACAAAGATCAGAGCCGAGACGGCAGCCGGCAGCCTCATTCTGCCGAATGATCATGTCGACGTTATTTTGATTCGACGCCTCCACGATCGCGCCGGACAGGACGACACCGTCGTCGACACACTGTTCCGCAACGTTCGCGTCATTGCGATCGGCCAGCAACTGGAAATCAAGGACGGCAAGAAATCTGCCGACAGTTCGGCGACGACGGCAACCTTGGAACTGACCCCGCGTCAAGCAGAGATGATGGCGCTTGCAAATTCGATGGGCGAAATCACGCTGTCGCTGCGCAGCGTTGCCGATCTGAGTTCAGACACAGAGCGCGCGGGCGGTTTGGATTTCAATAAGCAGCGTAACAATTCTATTCGGGTAATGCGTTACGGAGCGATGTCGCGTGTGTATGGCGTGAACTGAGTAATCTTAGTCGGTGGTCGTCATAGGGTCGGACCTCAATGCGCATTAACATTGGTATTTTGTGCCGCACAGTTTTTTGTGCGCTCATCTTGTTCGTACCCTCGGTGCTGGCCGTCGTCGCGACGGCAACGGCGCAACCGAATCACGCAGCTCTGAAGGAAACTGGCCTCGATCTCGCTGCGGCCACCGCACATCAATCGTTCATTCGCATTGAGGACACCGGCGGGGCCATTCGGAAAAACATCAAAATTGGCCTCGGCAAATCCGTTCTACTCGAATTTCCGCGCCCCGTGCGCGACGTCATGGTGTCGAACCCGTCGGCAGTCGACGCCGTGGTGTTGAGTTCGAACCGCGTATTTCTACTGGCACGCAAGATCGGCGAAGCGAATGCCTTCTTCTTCGATACCTCGGGCGCGCAGTTCGCCACGATGGAGCTTTACGTCGAGCGCGAAACCGCGGGTCTCGAAAGCCTGCTCAACCGCCTGATTAGCGGCTCAAACATCAGGGTCGAAATGCTGAACCAGACGGTGGTTCTCACGGGCTCCGTCAAAAGCCCGATCGATTCCGTTCGCGCTTCCGATATCGCCAAGCAGTTCGCATCCGTCGAATACGAAATGAAAGACAACGCCGACGCCGAGGGCGTGTCCATTGCCAAGACCGCGAAATCGAATACCGAGACCGTCATCAACATGCTGATTGTCGAGGCCGAAGAGCAGGTGATGCTCAAGGTCAATGTCGCTGAAGTTCAGCGCGCGGCGCTAAAGCAGTTGGGCGTCAATCTTGGTGTAATACTGCAATCGGGCAGTTTCTCGACGACGCTGCTGACCGATAATTCGTTCCCGCTGACATCTGCCCAGGGGCTCGGTACGCTTCCGGCGTTCGGTATCGGCACTGCCGCCAGCGCAGCTGCCTGTGCCGTGGGACATGTCTGTGGGCTTGGCGCTGGGCTCGGCGGAACGATCGGCAATAGCGGTCTGATCTCCGCCGTCGGCAATGGAAACAACAGAGTCCTGACAGCCATTCGCGCGCTGGAACGCGACGGGCTGGTCAAGACGCTGGCAGAACCGAACTTGACGGCCATATCCGGCGAACCGGCTGAATTCCTCGCCGGCGGCGAGGTTCCGTATATCACTGGCGTTGATCCGCAGACCGGCGTGAGTTCGGTCGCGTTCAAGAAATTCGGTGTCCAGCTGAGCTTCACGCCGGTGGTGCTCTCGGAGGGCCGCATCAGCCTCAAGATCGATACCAGCGTCAGCGATATCTCGAGATTTATCGGCCAAAACCCGGTGTTCGACACCCGCCAGGCCAAGACGGTGGTCGAACTTCCGTCCGGTGGTTCCCTCGCTCTGGCGGGACTTCTCTCGACCAAGACGCAGCAGAATATCGACGGACTGCCGGGCGCCAAGGACATCCCAATCCTCGGCACACTCTTTCGCAGCCGCGATTTCCAGAACGAGGAATCTGAGCTCGTCGTCATCGTTACGCCGTACCTGGTGCAGCCGACCTCGCGCCAGCAGCTCGCGACGCCGGCGGACGGCTTGGCGCCTGCGGCCGATCGCGAAGCGGACTTCCTTGGTCATCTCAATCGGATCTACGGCAGGGGCGAAGGTGCGCCATCCGGCGGTCTGAAAGGCGACTACGGCTTCATCGTCGAATAGGTCAGGTTGCGGAGACGTATCATGCAGATCGAAAAGACGAC
Organism: uncultured Alphaproteobacteria bacterium; assembly: GCA_963833715.1. Classification (GTDB taxonomy): domain Bacteria; phylum Pseudomonadota; class Alphaproteobacteria; order Rhizobiales; family Hyphomicrobiaceae; genus Hyphomicrobium_B. The sequence continues at coordinate 332,131 of CAWHZB010000008.1, read as the reverse complement.
CGTCCGCGGACCTCACAGAATCCGACCGGGTATTGCAAAAATTATCGCGCTTGCACTTCTCCCCGCCGCACTGGCGGGATGTGAACACGATCAGGGTGCGCAGGTCGCCAACTGGACACTGATCGATCCGGAGCAGCGCCACCCGATCTTGGTTTCGCGGCAGCCGGAAAACCTCACTCTGCACATCGCGCGCGGCTCGCAAGGCCTTACGCCGATGCAGCGTGCGCGGGTGTTGGAATTCGTCAGCCGTAGCAGGTCTGTTGACGCCGGCAATAGCCGCTTTGTCATTTCGGCGCCTGGCGGCTCGGAAAACGAAAGCGCGGCAAGGGAAGCTGCCGCCGAGGTGCAACAGCTGATGCTCGACGGCGGTTACTCCGAATCTTCGATTGCTGTCGGGGCGTACCAGGCTAACGGCGGCGACGCGCCGCTGCACGTTTCATATAGGCGCTACGTGGCTGAGGCGCCGGACTGCGGCCAGGATTGGTCGCAGAACCTCGCTAGAAACCGTCAAAATGTTCCGTATCCCAATTTTGGCTGCGCGACGCAGCGGAATTTTGCCGTGATGGTTGCAAATCCCGCCGATCTGCTCGGGCCCAGGACAATGACCGAGCGCAGCGCAGATCGCCGCGACGTTGCTTTCGACAAATACGTAAGGGGCGAGGCGGTCGGCGCCGCCGTCGAGACTACAACCATCGGAAGACTCAATAATTGATTTTCGGAGACGACATGTCCAAGCCTGTTCAAGCCGCCCACCAGATCGAGGACGCCTTTCTCGACGATGGCGTGCAGGATGATACACATCCAGGCGATCGTGCTCGTCCGATACCGCGCATCTCGATCCAAGCCTTTTGTGACGACACCCGCGTCGCAGAAGCGTTGCAGTACGCCGCCGAAGATCGCCGGCTATCAAAGGCCCATGTCAGCGTGCACATGGGCGGCATTGCGGCTGCCATTTCGCATTACGTCGATAGTCCTACGCCGAACCTGATCATCATCGACACCGGGCTCAAAGGGGGGCAGATCATCAGCGAACTCGACCAACTCGCGGAGAGCTGCGACCCTGGCACGAAAGTGATCGTCATCGGACGTCACAACGACGTCCTGCTCTATCGCGAGTTCCTGAAGCGCGGAGTGGCCGAGTACCTCGTGACGCCCGTCGAGCCGATGGGCCTGATGGAGAGCATCTCAAATCTTTACAACAACCCCGATACCGATCCGGTGGGTCACGTATTTGCTTTCATCGGCGCGAAGGGCGGCGTCGGTTCATCGACGATCTGCCACAACGTCGCCTGGACGATGTCAGAGATCTTAAAAATCGATGTCACGATCGCCGATCTCGATCTCGCCTTCGGCACGACGGGTCTCGATTTCAATCAGGATCCGGTACAGGGCATCGCGGAAGCGCTCGCGGCTCCGGAACGGCTCGATGACCAGTTGCTCGACCGTTTGCTGACGAAGTGTTCCGAGCATTTGTCGATCTTCGCCGCTCCGGTCGTGCTTGATCGCGACTATGATATTTCGGCCGACGCTTGCGAGCTCGTTATCGATGTCGTGCGCCAGAACGTTCCTTTCGTTGCCGTGGATTTGCCTCATGGCTGGTCGGCATGGTCCAAGCGCATTCTTTTGCAGGCCGATGAAGTGGTCATCACAGCCGTGCCCGATCTCGCGAACCTCAGGAACGCGAAAAACATCATCGATCTGCTGAAGACGGCGCGAAAGAACGACCGCAAACCGCACCTCATCCTGAATATGGCAAACCTGCCGAAGCGTCAGGAAATCACCGTCAAGGAATTCGAGCAGGCGCTCGATGCGAAGGTTCTGGCCGTTGTTGATTACGACTCTGAGACGTTCAGCCAGGCGGCCAACAATGGCCAGATGGTCGAGGAGCTGAGCGCCAAAGCCAAAGCGGTCGAAAAGTTTCATGACATCGCGCTCAAGATGACGGGCCGCAAAGATATGAAGCCCGAGAGATCGACGAACTCGCCGCTCGCGGCGATCGCACCCTTCCTCGAGAAGCTGAAGCTCAAGCGTTAAGGACATCGCATCATGTTCGGCAGGCGCTCGAACGAACCTTCGCCGCCAAAGCGCGTCACGCTGCAATCACCTGCGCCTCAGGCGCCGATGGCACCTGCAGAACTGCAGGCCGCGTCGCAGCCGCGACGGCAGCAGGCTGCCGCTGCGCCGCCGCGTCCTGAGCCAATCGTTGAAACGCAGCGCAAGCATTCGGAAGAATACTACGACGTAAAAACGACCGTTTTTAACGCGTTGATCGACACGATCGATCTAACCCAGCTCGCAAAGCTCGACAGTATCGCTGCACGCGAAGAAATCCGCGATATCGTCAGCGAGATCGTCCAGATCAAGAATGTCGTGATGTCGATATCCGAGCAGGAAGAGCTGCTTGAGAGCATCTGTAACGACGTCTTGGGCTATGGGCCTCTCGAACCGCTTCTGGCTCGCGATGACATCGCTGACATCATGGTCAATGGTGCCAACACTACTTTCATCGAGGTCGGCGGCAAAGTGCAGAAAACCGGCGTTCGCTTCGCCGACAATCAGCAGCTGATGAATATCTGCCAGCGCATAGTCAGCCAGGTCGGGCGCCGCGTCGATGAGTCGAGTCCGATATGCGATGCGCGCCTTCCCGACGGGTCGCGCGTCAACGTCATCGCGCCGCCTCTCGCCATCGACGGTCCCGTGCTGACCATCCGGAAATTCAAGAAGGATCGCTTGAGGCTCGAGCAGCTCGTTAAATTCGGCTCGATCACGCCGCAAGCGAAGTCCGTGCTGGAGATCATCGGGCGGGTTCGCTGCAACGTCATCATTTCCGGCGGCACAGGTTCCGGCAAGACGACATTGCTCAATTGCCTTACCGGCTCGATCGACGACGACGAACGCATCATCACCTGCGAAGATTCCGCCGAGCTGCAGCTGCAGCAGCCGCACGTCGTGCGTCTTGAAACGCGTCCCCCGAACATCGAGGGGGAAGGCGAGATCAAGATGCGGGATTTGATTAGGAACTGTCTTCGTATGCGGCCTGAGCGGATCATCGTCGGCGAGGTGCGCGGACCCGAAGCGTTCGACCTCTTGCAGGCTATGAATACGGGCCACGACGGTTCGATGGGAACGCTGCACGCCAACAGCCCGCGCGAGGCGCTCAGCCGTCTCGAATCGATGATCATGCAGGGCGGCTATGCGCTTCCGATCAAGACGATCCGCGAGATGATCTGCGGGTCAGTCGACGTCATCGTCCAGGCGTCGCGCCTGCGCGACGGTTCGCGCAAGATCACGCACATTACCGAGGTGCTTGGCATGGAAGAGGAAACGGTCACGCTGCAAAACCTGATCGTTTACGAAATTACCGGAGAGGGTTCCGACGGCAGGCTTATCGGACGCCATCGATCGACGGGGATCGCGCGGCCGCGCTTCTGGGATCGCGCCGAGTACTACAACGAGACGGAACGGCTTTCCCGGGCTCTCTTGGAATCGGAAATCGAGGATAGCCACGGCAATCCGCTTGGTGAGCGAAATGCTTAGCAGTTCTCTTGTCGTCTATGCTGTTCCGTTTCTGGCGGCGCTGGCTTTCGGCGGTCTCATCTTTGCGCTTGCGCATCCCTACTTTTCCAGCGAACGGCAGAAGGACAAGCGGCTCGTGAGCGTGGCCGGCATGCGAGGGCGCAAGCTTTCCGGTGTCGCCGAAATCCAGAGCAGCCGCAAGAAATCCGTCGCCGATACTCTGAAAGAGATGGAGGATCGTCAAAGAGCCGATCAAAAAGTGACGATGGGGCTCAGGCTCAAGCGTGCAGGCTTGAACAAGACACCGCGCGATTTTTACATGGCCAGCGCCGCGCTCGGTGGCTTGCTCGGTGCCATTTCGCTGTTGATTCTCGGGTTGCCGGCTATCGGCGCCGGCGTCGCCGCCTTCCTAGGCGCCTTCGGCATTCCGCGTTGGGTCATCAACAAGATGACTACGCGGCGGCAGCAGAAGTTTCTCGCGCAATTGGCCAACGCCATCGATGTCATCGTACGTGGCGTAAAATCGGGCCTGCCTCTTAATGAGTGCATGCAGGTCATATCGTGCGAAAGTCCTGAGCCGCTCGCAGCCGAATTCCGCTACGTTGTCGAGCAGCAGCGAATGGGCGTGCCCCTGTCGGAGGGCCTCGAGAGGATGAGTGAGCGGCTGCCGCTTCCCGAGGTGCGCTTTCTTACGATCGTCATCGGCATTCAGCAGCAGGCTGGCGGCAATCTTTCCGAGGCGCTCGGCAACTTGGCAGGCGTGCTTCGCGATCGTCAGATGCTGGCCTTGAAAGTGAAGGCTCTTTCAGCCGAAGCAAAGGCTTCTGCCATGGTGCTCGCTTCATTGCCGCCTAGCGTGATGATCATGGTCTACATCTCGACGCCCGATTACATCATGCCGCTTTTCACGACGACGCCAGGCCACTTCATGGTTGCGGTGGGGGCCGTGTGGATGCTGGCAGGCGTGCTCATCATGCGGAAGATGATCAACTTCAAGTTCTAGCTGTTTGCTTCTCGATCAGACCTAAGGCATCGACGGTGCGCCAATGACGTCCTTCATCGAAACGATGATGAACCCGCAGTTTATCGCGACACTCCTCGCTGCGGTTTGCGTGTTCGCAACCGTTCTGACTATCGCGCTGCCGATGCTGCAGCGTGACCAGATGAACCGCCGGATGAAGGAGATGGCGATCGAACGCGGCAAAATGCGTTCAGCGCGTCTTGCCGATATGGCATCAAAGGACCGTCCAACCGGCAGGCTTCGCGCGACGCCCAAGGGCTTCATGCAACGCATCGTCGACGAACTGAAACTTCGCGAGTATTTCGACAGCGAAGAACTCCGCGAGAACTTGAAGCGCGCCGGACTACGAGGGCAGGCGAACATCGTCTATTTCATGTTTTTCCGCCTTGCGGCGCCGATCGCCGTTTTCCTGTTTGCACTGTTCTATGTCTTCTTCCTCTGTGACACCGGCTACCCGCCGCTCATCAACTTCCTGATTGCGCTCGGCGCCGGCTTTCTCGGCTTCTACTTGCCGAACATGTTCATCTCGAACCGGGTGCAGAAGCGTCAGCTGGCCATTAAGCAGGCGTTTCCGGACGCGCTCGATATGCTGTTGATCTGCGTGCAGTCCGGCATGTCGGTCGAATCGGGCTTTGCGAAGGTTGGCAAGGAAATCGCCAGTCAGTCGATCGAACTTGCCGAGGAAATGACGCTGACGACCGCAGAGCTTTCCTATCTGCAGGATCGCCGGCAGGCTTATGAAAATCTTGCCAAGCGGACTGGGCTGCCGGGTGTCAAGGCGGTGACGACGGCGCTCATTCAGGCCGAGCGCTATGGAACGCCGGTCGGGCAGGCATTGAGATCGATGGCCAAGGAAAATCGTGAGATCCGGCAATCGGAAGCCGAGCGGAAAGCAGCAGCATTGCCGCCGAAGCTGACGGTACCGATGATCGTATTCTTTCTGCCGGTGCTCTTCATCGTCATTCTCGGGCCGGCCGGCATCAGCTACATGCAATTGCCGCCATAAGCCCGCCTCGGCGACAACCTATTCAAGAATGTGTTGCGTTGGCCCTGGTCCGAAAGCGGACCAGGGCCTCATCCTTTCAGGATGCCGTCGGCAAGAAATAGGACCTGGGTGTCGGGTCGCGACCGATCTAGCCACACGAGAGCGTGCTTCCAGGGCCTCGCGGATGCGAGCGCCTTCTCACTTCAATTGGAGCGGAACAACAGGCCATACTGACAGCGCGAGCAACTTGATTGCCTTCAGCTTAGCGGGCCGGGCCCTTAAACGCCAAAGCAGCTGTCGGGCTGTCGACGCTGGTCTCCCATAAGTCGTGAGCGGCGGGCGCACTACCGGTCGACATCGGAGCCGCCGAGTTCGCGGCCATCCTGTTTTCCGTTGCATGCGGAACGGGCGCACGATCTACGACGGTCTGGGCCGCGAAGCTTTCTGCATCCGGCATGGCGCTCTTCGCATCGAGCTTCACCATTTGCTTCAGATAGGTGGTGTTAGCTGATGCGGCATCGGAATTCAGCACGCCTGCGGCGGCAGCCTTCAATTCGTCATAGCGGCCCTGCAGGCCGAGTACGATCGCCAGATTTTCGCGGACGTTTGGCGTCGCCCCATCCTCAGTCACGGCCTGCCGTAAGATTTCCTCTGCCTTTTTTGGGTCTCCCATCATGGCGTGGGCCATTGCGAGATTGTTCATAACCGTCGGGTTTTTTGGCGAGAGGGTAAGCGCGCGTTCGTAAAACGGAATGGCATCGCTGTATTTGCCCTGCTTAGCCATTACCGTTCCGCGTGCCGAAATCACGCGCCAATCCGGCTTCGTCGGATCGTCGGCGACCGTAAGGAGCTGGTTTGCGACACCGACTTGGTTGAGATCGAGCGCTAATCGACCATATTCACCGGCGAGCTCACGGCTGTCAGTATGAAGCGTGCTCGCCTGCTGCAAAACGGCGTATGCCTTTTGCTTCTCGCCCATCGCTTTAAGATCGCGGGCGTAGTTGAGGGCCGGTTGAAGCTCCGTTGGCTTCTTCGCGTATTCCTTGCCCCAATATTCTGTCGCCTTCTGCAGCTCGGTCTGCGGCGACGCGGGAGCCGTTTCGGACGTGCCGGTTTCCAGTGGCATCATCGCAATGTTCGGCAACAGGTCCGATGATTGCGAGCAAGCACCGAGCAGCAGCGACGCCGTCAGACTTGTCAGAGTTCCCAGGCGAGCGGGCCTTAACAACAGGGCGAGCGGGCGGTTGCGGCGCTCAAAACGCATCATGATAGTCTCCGTCGGAGCGAATCTGCGAGACCGTCAGTTTCCGGGGCAGGCGTCAATAAACGCTTAAGTTTTCCCTGACGCCCGTGGTAGCTGATGCAATTCGCGGAATGCGCTGCGCTGACGTCCGCGGCTTGCGGCGCAGCGTCGATTCTCTTCGAAGGTTCAGGGTTCTAAGGCGAGCGAGAGTGACGATGATCGAGACAACGGCATGGTCGGTGGAAGATGTTTTCGTGCGTGGACCGGCCGCCGCATCGGACATTCCGATTTACTTCGCTCGATCGGACGATCCTGCGGCGCTCGGGCAACCAGCCGCTGCCGAAAAGGCATGGCTTTCGGCGCAGAAATTTTCAGGTACCGCCAAACGGCACGTTCTCGTTCCGGGCCCAGACGGCCGGATTTCCTTCGTCGCGTTTGGGGTCGGTGATGGTCGCCAAGGGGAGCCGAGCGGGCCTTCCGAGCTGCTCGCGGGGCTTCTCGCTCAAGCCTTGCCGGCCGGCAACTATCGCTTCGCATCCGATGTCGCCGGTGATGATCTTGCACCACTTGCGTGGGCCCTCGGCGCCTATTCCTTTTCACGTTACCGGCGCAAGGACGCCAATGCAGGTCGCGCCAGGTTGCGCCTGGAAACTGCCGGCGCGTCGCTGATCGTCAATACGGCGGAGGCGGTGTGGTTCGCTCGCGATCTCATCAACACGCCGGCCTCGGACTTGGGACCCGCCGACATCGAAGATGCGGCGCGCATGCTTGCCGAGCGCCATGGCGCATCGATCTCCGTGGTTGCCGGCGACGATCTGCTGAAGCAGAACTTACCGATGATCCACGCCGTCGGCCGTGCCAGCCCGCGCCAGCCACGCTTAATCGATATGACCTGGGGGCCAGAGACGGCGCCGAAAATTACCCTCGTCGGTAAGGGCATCACGTTCGATACGGGCGGGCTCGACATCAAGCCTGCGAGCGGCATGCTCTTGATGAAGAAGGACATGGGTGGCGCCGCGACGGCGCTGTCGCTCGCGCACATGATCATCGGGCAAGGCCTTAAATGCCGGCTTCGCGTTGTGATACCGACGGCTGAAAATTCGATCGGCGGAAATGCATTCCGGCCGGGAGACGTGCTTTCGAGCCGCGCCGGCCTCAGCGTCGAGATCGGCAATACCGACGCCGAGGGACGGCTGGTACTGGCCGACGCGCTGGCGCTGGCCGACAGCGACGCACCTGACAGCATCTTTGTTTTCGCGACGCTGACCGGTGCTGCCCGCACCGCGCTCGGGCCAGATCTGCCGGCGTTCTTCACCGACGATGAAGGGCTGGGGCAAAGCCTGCCACCGCTTGCCGCATCTATCGGCGATCCCGTTTGGCGGCTGCCGCTTTGGGACGGCTACCGGCGTCACCTCGATAGCGACATCGCCGACATCAACAATGTCTGGGAGTCGCCGTTTGCCGGAGCCATTACGGCGGCGCTATTTCTCCGGCAGTTCGTCACGAATGCCCGCCGTTTTGCGCATTTCGATCTCTATGGCTGGCGAACGGCGGCCCGGCCGCTCGGGCCGAAGGGCGGCGAGCCTCAGACCGCGCGGGCGGTGATGGAGCAGCTGCGGCGGGAGCTGTCGTCGTGACGGCTGAGGCTTTGCAAAACTCTGCTGGCGCGCTTGATCCGCGCCGTCACGTGTTTCGCGCGGATCTCGCAGCCAAATCACTCGAAGGGACGGTCACGGCGGAACGCTATGTGGCTGGCGAGCCGGCCTTTGTCGTGCGCGCCTCGGTACCGCTGCGCAAGATGCCGGATGCGGCGCGTGGATTCGAAACGGAGGCGTTGTTCGGCGAGCGCCTGACGATCTACGACGAAGCGGCGGGATGGGCGTGGGTGCAACTCGAACACGATGGGTATGTCGGCTATGTGCCGGCTGATGCGCTGCAGCGAGGAACGATCAGCCCAACACATCGCATCCAATCGCCAGGCACATTTCTCTACGGCGCGCCCGACATCAAATCACCGCCGCTGATGCATCTTCCTATGAACGCGCTCATTGCTGCACGCGCCGGCGACGAGAGGTTTCTCGAACTCGACGGCGGCGGCTTCATCTACGCTGGCCACGCCGCGCCGCTCGGCAGCTATGCTCGAGATTTCGTGGCGATCGCCGAACGCTTCGTGGGCGTGCCGTACCTCTGGGGCGGCCGGACGCGCATAGGCTTGGATTGTTCCGGACTTGTTCAGTCATCGCTGCAGGCGGCGGGCTTTGACGCTCCGCGCGACACCGATATGCAACAGGACGAGCTGGGCATCAGCATTCCTATTGCTGACGATCTTGAAGGCCTGAAGCGCGGCGACCTCGTGTTTTGGAAGGGGCACGTCGGCATCATGGTCGATGGCGCTCTGATGGTGCACGCCAATGCCCACCACATGATGGTGGCCGTCGAGCCGCTATCCGAAGCCGCGCGGCGGATCGCGAAAACTGGCGCTCAGATCAGCGCGATCAAGCGGCTAGAGCTGCGGGACGTGCCGCACGCGACCCGCTAGCGTCGCCGGTACGGCAGAAACCGGTGCGTACTTCGTATCTCCTCAGCTTCGAGCGCAGGCAGCGGCTCGGGCGTGACCCGGCGGGCGCCTATCCAGTCCCAGCCATCCTCAATTTCTACCCGCATTCCGATGGCGAGGAGCACGCCAGTGAGGGCATTGCGCGTCTTAGTCCTTTCGACCCGCCCGTCCGCAATTGCATTCACAAGCTTTAAGAAGAAGTCGAACCTGTCGAGCGGTCTATTTTCGTAGACCTCGCTCGCGAGCCTCAAGCTGAACGTTTGATTGGAGTTGATCATCAGCTCAACCGGGCAAGCCCCTGCGATATGCGGGGCGACCGACATCCGCCAGTAGCGCGGTGAGGCAGTGATTTCGATCTCAGCACAATCGCGCATTCCGCTTGCGCAAGCCTCGAGATCGACAAGCGTCTGTTCGAGGCGATCGCGGAACACGTCGTCGGAAAGCATGTGCTGTTCTCGCTGGAGAGCGGCGGAATCCGTGGAGACCATATCCGATCTGGCGGTTTGTGAAAGAGGAGCAGTCTACGAGGCGAGGGATTGGGTGAGCTCGGCATCCTTCGTAAGAGCGCGGGCGAAGGCCGGGCGCGCCGTCACCCGTTCTGCATAGCTCTTGAATTCCGGCCTATCGGGTAGGAGCCTGAACATCATCATCCATCTGACGCCGGAACCGACGACGACGTCGGCGGCTGAAAAGCGCTCGCCCAGAATGTAGGGCCCCTTCGCAAGAGCGCCGGCAAGTGTGTTGACCGTTTCGTCGTATGAGCCGTAGGACAACGTTGATGCCGGGCCGGGCTCGCGCCTCAGGGCGAAATCAGTGATGGCCGGCTCGACGGCGGCCTGATTGAAAACGATCCATCGCAAATACGTGCCACGCGCGGGATCGCCGATCTTCGGGGCAAGTTCCGCGTCGGGAAACGCGTCTGCAAGGTAGAGCGCGATAGCGGCGGCCTCAGTGACGACCGTATCGCCGTGCACGATGGCCGGCACTTTGCCCATCGGATTGATCGCGAGATAGGCCGGCGATTTGTGCTCGCCCTTCCTCAGGTTGAGCACCTTGAGCTCGTGCGGTGGAGGGCCAAGCTCTTCCAACAGCCATCTGATCGCAAACGAGCGCGTCTGCGGCGCGTGATAGTGCATGAGCTTTTGTGTGCTCATCAGTTACTCCTGGGCGGTTTCTTAGCCGGCTAATGCGCCGCGATGCGCGACCTTGATATCGAACGCGGCGGCGAGCAGAGCCTTCGTGTAATCGACTTTCGGGCTTTCGAAAATGTCGCGCGCCGGTCCTTCTTCAACGACTTTGCCGTTCTTCATCACGATGACGTAATTGCAGAGCGCGCGCACGACCTTCAGGTCGTGGCTAATGAAGAGGTAGGCGAGATCGTGCTTCCTTTGAAGGTCGCGCAACAGATCAACGATCTGAGCCTGCACGCTCATGTCGAGTGCGCTGGTCGGCTCATCGAGCATGACGAACTTCGGCTCCAGAACCATGGCGCGCGCGATGGCGATACGCTGCCTTTGACCGCCAGAGAACTCGTGCGGATAGCGATCGCGCGCGCCCGGGTCGAGCCCGACTTCGCTCAGTGCGGCGGCGACCCGGGCCTGCCGTTGAGCCTCGTCGAGTTCCGGGTTCTGGATCAACAGCCCTTCTTCGATAATCTGCTCAATGGTGAGCCGCGGGGACAGCGAACCATAGGGGTCCTGGAAGACGACCTGCATCTCTTTGCGCAGCGGCCGCATCTGTCTGTTCGTGAGCTCATCGATGCGCTGGCCGACGTAAGCGATAGGGCCCTTCGATGAAAGTAGACGCAGTATAGCAAGGCCGAGCGTTGTTTTGCCGGAGCCCGACTCGCCGACGACGCCAAGCGTTTCGCCGGCTCTAAGCTTCATCGACAGCCCGTCGACGGCCTTCACGTAATCGACGGTTCTCTGCATGAGACCGCGCTTGATCGGGAACCAGACCTTGAGATCGTCGGTCTCGACGACAACGGGTGCCGACAAATTGGTCGATGGCGGCGTGCCCTTGGGTTCGGCTTCGATGAGACGACGCGTATAGGGATGTTTGGGCGCGGTGAATACCTCTTCGGCCTTCCCCGTTTCGACGATCGCGCCGTTCTGCATCACGTAAACGCGCTCCGCCATGTGCCGCACGATACCGAGGTCGTGCGTGATGAGCAGCATCGCCATGCCCATTTCTTTTTGTAGCGACTTGAGCAGCTCCAGGATCTGGGCCTGGATTGTGACGTCGAGCGCGGTTGTCGGCTCGTCGGCGATCAGCAGGTCGGGCTCGTTCGCGAGCGCGATCGCGATCATCACGCGCTGACGCTGGCCGCCGGAAAGTTGATGCGGATAGGACCCAAGCCGCTTCTCGGCGTCGCGAATGCCGACCTTCGTCAGCAGTTCGATCACGCGCGTGCGCGTTAGTTGCTCGGAAACGTTTTGATGCAGCCTGATAATCTCACCGACCTGCTTCTCGATCGTGTGCAGCGGATTGAGCGTCGTCATCGGCTCTTGAAAGATAATCGAAATTCTTCTGCCGCGGATGGCGCGCAGCTGTGCTTCGTTGGCTTTGAGAATGTCTTTGCCTTCGAACAGAATTTCGCCGGTCGGATGTGACGCGGAGTTGGGCAACAGCCGCAGGATCGACATTGCCGATACTGTCTTTCCAGAACCCAACTCGCCGACGAGCGCGACGGTTTCACCGTTGCCGATCGTGAACGACACATTGTTGACGACGCGTGCGGCATTGGCACCCTCGCCGAAGGCGACGGAAAGATTGCGGACATCGACGAGAGGTTGGCCGGTTGTCATCAGCTTTTTGTCTGCCTGAATGTTTTTCGGGGATCGAGCGCGTCGCGCATGGCTTCACCCATGAAGATCGCAAGTGACAGGATGATGGATACGGAAATAAAGCCTGAAATGCCGAGCCAAGGCGCTTCAAGGTGCTTTTTTCCCTCCAGCAGAAGTTCACCTAGCGACGGTGACCCCGGCGGCATACCCAGGCCCAAGAAATCGAGTGCGGTGAGGGCCGCAATGCCGCCGGAAAGTTTGAACGGCACGAAGGTCAGTGTTGCAACCATCGCATTCGGCAACAGGTGCTTGAATATGATCTGCCAGTCAGAGAGACCCAAGGCCCGAGCCGCCCGAACGTACTCGAGGTTGCGGCCGCGTAGAAACTCGGCACGCACGAGACCGACGAGCGACGTCCAGGAAAAGATCAGCAGGATGCCGAGCAGCGTCCAGAATCCCGGCACGAACAGCGATGACAGTATGAGCAGCACGAAGAGTTCGGGTATTGAGTTCCAGATTTCGAGGATGCGCTGGAAAATAAGATCCGTCTTGCCGCCGAAGTAACCCTGCACGGCGCCCGCAAGTACGCCGAGTGCCGACGATACGATCGTCAAGATAAGGCCGAACAGCACAGAAATCCTAAAGCCGTAGATAACGCGCGCAACGACATCGCGACCTTGGCTGTCGAGGCCAAGCCAATTCGTGTTGCCGAGTTCTTTGTAGCGCGCGACCTGATCAGCCGGCGCATCGCAGAGCTTCAGCGACGATGACCATGGAGGTGGAGCGGGATAGCCGAGGCAGATACCGTTTTCGCCAATCCGGCCGGGATAGTCCTTGTTGATCGTGTCGTAAGAATAACGGATCGGCGGCCAGAGCATCCAGCCATGCGCGTTGATCTCGTTGGCGATGTCCGGCGTCCGGTAATCCGTGACCGCAAGGAAGCCGCCGAACTTTTCTTCCGGATAGTCGACAAGAACGGGAAACAGAATTTCGCCCTTGTAGCTGACGATCAGTGGCCGATCGTTGGCGACGAACTCTGCAAAGAGTGTGATCACGAACAGGCCGGTGAAGATCAGGAACGACCGATAACCGAGTTTGTGCGCCTTGAAGCGCTCGAGGCGGCGGCGATTGACGGGAGACAGGCGGAAGGCGAAGCGCCTGCGGATCCTTTCGAACATCGTCGGGCGGGCCGGCTTCGCGATTGTCGTCGTTTCGCCCGTATTGTGATCGGTTTTCTGATCCATCGCCTCAGACCTCACGCGTCTCGAAGTCGATGCGCGGATCGACGAGGGTGTAGACGAAGTCCGATACGATGCCGACGACCAAGCCGATCAGCGAGAATATAAATAGAGACGCGAACACGACGGGATAGTCGCGCTTCTCGATGCTTTCGAACGAAAGCAGGCCGAGCCCGTCTAGCGAGAAGATCGTTTCGATCAGCAGGGCCCCGGAAAAGAAGGCGCTGATGAAGGCCGACGGGAACCCCGAGATGATCAGCAGCATGGCATTGCGGAAGACGTGTCCGTAGAGAACCTGGTTCTCCGACAGCCCTTTGGCCCGCGCAGCAACGACGTACTGCTTGCGAATTTCGTCCAAGAACGAGTTCTTCGTCAGAAACGTCATCGCCGTGAACGAGCCGACCGCCATCGCGATCATCGGCAGCACGAGATGCCAGAGGTAATCGGTAATCTTCCCGAAGAACGATAGCTGGTCCCAGTTGTCGGAGAAGAGCCCGCGCGAGGGGAACCACTGAACGAAGGAAGAGCCGGCGAACAGGATCAACAACAGAACGGCGAACAGGAAGCCTGGGATCGCATAGCCAACAACGAGCACGGCACTGCTCCACGTGTCGAATGGCGCGCCGTCCTGCACGGCCTTGCGGATGCCGAGCGGGATTGAAATCAAATACGTCAGCAGTGTCATCCATAGCCCGAGTGAGATCGAGACGGGCAGTTTCTCCTTGATGAGATCCAGAACTGGAACATCCCGGAAGTAGCTTTTTCCGAAGTTGAACGTCAGAAAATTTTTCATCATCAGGTAGAAGCGCTCGGGCGCCGGCTTATCGAAGCCGAACTGCTTTTCGAGGCTCTTGATGAAGGCCGGATCGAGGCCCTGGGCCCCGCGATATTTCGACGTAATCGAATCGGCCGCACCCTGACCCAGTTGAGTGTTCGCCCCGCCGCCGCCCAGAGCATCGCCGCCGCCGCCGCCCATGCGGCTGACGATCGAGGACGAGTGCCCCATCAGCTGCGCGATCATCTGCTCCACCGGTCCGCCCGGCGCGAACTGTATGATGATGAACGAAAACAGCATGATGCCGAACAATGTCGGTATGATCAGCAGCACGCGTTTCAAGAGATAGATGGCCATCAGTGTTTCGCCGGTTCCTGAGACTGCACTTGCGGCTTACCGGAGCTTAGCGCTACGGCTTTCTGCGAATCGAACCACCACGTATCGAGCACGCCGGCATCATACTTGGGCTGCACGGCAGGGCGCGAGAATTTGTTCCAGTAAGCGAGCGAGTAGGATGCCTTATACCACTGAGGCACCCAGTAATGCCCAGCCCTGAGCACGCGATCAGCAGCGCGCATCGCCGTCACCAGCTCGGCGCGGGATTTCGCTGCCATCGCCTTATCGATCAGAGCGTCGACGACAGGATCGCTGATGCCTGCCAGGTTGAGCGATCCGTCGATTTTGGCGGCCTCCGACCCCCAGTAGCTTCTCAGCTCGACGCCCGGTGTCAGGCGAAGTGAATAGCGCTGGGTCGTGACGTCGAAATCGAACGACTTGACCCGCCGTTCATACTGGGCCGGATCGATCAGCCGAAATGAAGCGTCGACGCCGATGCGTCTTAGGTTGTCGGTGTAGGGCACGGTGATACGTTCGAACATCGCCTCGAATTCGAGAAATTCGATTGTGAGCAGCTCGCCCTTGGCGTTGTGCAGCATGTGGTCCGGGCCGGGCGTCCAACCTGCCGCGACGAGAAGGTCGCGGGCTTTCTTCAGGTTATCGCGGTTGTTGCCGCTACCGTCGGTCACCGGAGGCGTATAGGGCTCACCGAATACCTGTGGTGGAAGCTTGTCCTTGAAGGGTTCGAGCAGCGCCAATTCTTCAGCGGTCGGTTTGCCGGAGGCCTTCATATCCGAGTTTTCGAAGTAGCTCGTGGTGCGCTTATAGAGCCCATAGAACAGTTTTTTGTTCGACCACTGGAAATCGAACACGAGATCAAGCGCCTCGCGCACGCGCGGATCCTTGAACTTTTCGCGGCGTGTATTGATGAAATAACCTTGCGCACCCGATGGCCGCTGGTCCGGCAGCACGGTCGTGATCATCCGGCCTTCGCGGACGGCCGGGGTGTCGTATCTGGTTGCCCAAGCGCCGCTCGAGAATTCTTCGCGGAAATCGAATTGCCCCGACAGAAGCGCCTCGAGTTCGATATTGCGATCACGATAGTAATCGTAGCGTATCTCGTCGAAGTTATAGCGGCCGCGGTTCAAGGGAAGATCTTTCGCCCAATAATCGTCGCGGCGCGTATAGGTGATATAGGTTCCTGGTTTGAAATCCTTGATCTTGTAGGGGCCCGATCCAACCGGCGGCATCAATGACGTCTCCTCGAACGGTTGCTTCGAATAGTAGGCTTTGGACAGCACCGGCAGTTGCGCGACGATAATCGGGAGATCGCGCGTCAACGTCCCCTTGAAAGTGTATCGCACCGTCTCGGGATCGAGCGCTTCGGCCGACACGACGTCGTGCAATGTCATCGAGATCGCCGGGTGCCCCTTCTCTTTCAGAAGCGTGAAGGAGTAAGCGACATCGGCGGCGGTCAGAGGCGTGCCATCTGCGAACTTTGCCTCGGGCCTGAGTTTGAATGTTACGGAGAGGCCGTTCGGGTGCGACGTCGGCAGACTTGGCGACGAGCCCGTACACGGCGTCGGGTTCATCCTGGGCGCGCACCATCAGGCTATCGAAGAGAAAATCGAGGCCCTGTGCCGCGTCGCCCTTCAGGATGTACTGATTGAGCGTGTCAAACGTGTTGGCGCCGCCCGTCCCCATCGTCACCATGCGGCCGCCCTTCGGCGCCTCTGGGTTGACGTAGTCGAAATGCTGGAAATCAGGGCCGTACTTCAATTCGCCGAAGACCGACAGACCGTGGCGTGGCTCGGCGCGGGCATGCGGTGCCGATAGGGCAACGGTCAGACCCGCCAGCGCAACGAGAACGCAGGATCTCAGGGTCATTGTCGGTCGCGTTCGGACAAAGCTGCGCACCGGATTATTTCGCCTTTACCGCCTCGATAGTTTTTTGCTTTGCGGGATCGATCCACCAAACCTGCGTCGGCGCCGACGTCTGCGACGGCAATTTCGCGGGCCGGCCGAAAATATCCCAATAGGCAACGCGCTCGTAAGGATAGTACCAGTGCGGAACGACGTAGTAATTCCAGAGCAAGACGCGATCGAGCGCATGCGTCGCGGCGACCAGCTCGGAACGGTCTTTCGCAAACACGATATCGTCGACGAGCTTGTCGACGGCGGGGTTCTTGATGCCGGCCGTATTGCGGGTGCCATCCTTGTCGGCTGCGACCGACCCCCAGAAGTCGCGCTGCTCGTTGCCGGGCGAGTTCGACTGCGCGAAGCTATCGACGATGATGTCGAAGTCGCGTTTGTCTTCGCGCTGCTTGTATTGCGCGCCGTCGACTGCCCGCACGGTTGCTTTAATGCCGAGCGCCTGAAGGTCCTGCGTGTATGGAAGAATGATCTGTTCGAACGTATCGCCATCGAGAAGGAATTCGACGGTCATTTGCTCGCCCTTGGCGTTGCGAAGCACGCGCGCCGTTTGGGCGGAAGACAATCCGATTGTCCGCTTCATCTTGCAGAAAAAGCCGCACGAAGCGTTGTCCACCGGTTCGCTCGAAATCTTCCAGCCTGCAGCCTCCAGAAGTTTCAAAGCCTCCAACTGACGTTTGCGGTAATCGCCCTCCTGGGCGTTGACGGGATTCTTCCATTCGGCGGTGAATACCTCGGGCGGCACCTCCGATTTCATGGCATTCAAAATTTCGAGCTCGCGACCCTCAGGCAATCCCTTCGCCTGCAGATCTGAATTCTCAAAGTAACTGCCGACCCGTTGATAGAGATTGAAGAATAACTTCTGATTGGCTTGCTCGAAATTGAAGAGGAGGTTGAAAGCGTGCCTGACGCGCACGTCTTGAAATTGCTTGCGTCGCAGGTTGAAGACAAAAGCCTGCATCGTCGCGACGCGTTTTACCGGGATCGCCTCCTTCTTGACGAGACCCTTCTTCAGCGCATCGAAATTATATTGGGTCGCCCAGGCCGAGGCCCGGTTCTCAATCCAAGAATCGAGTTTTCCGGTCTTGAAATCCTCAAACGCCGGCGCGCGGTCGCGGTAATACGTAAACTCGAGGGTGTCGAAATTGTATTGCCCGCGCATCACCGGCAGATCCTTGGCCCAGTAGTCGGGCACGCGCTCGTAAGTGATCTTGCGGCCCGTATCGACGGACTTGATCTTGTACGGGCCGTTGCCGAGCGGCGGCTCGACGGTCGTCTCACCAACGTCACGCTGTTTACCGCTGGCGTCTTTGTCTTCCCAGTAATGTTTGGGCACGACGGACATCTCGCCGACGATCATCGGCAACTCCCGATTGCCTTTGACGTTGAACGTGAAGGTCACCTCGTGGTCGCCGGTCTTCTCCGCCTTGTCGACGTTCTTGTAGTAGAAGGCGTAGAAGGGATTGACCTTCTTGAACTGCTCGAACGAGAAGACGACATCCTCGGGCGTGATGGGCTGGCCGTCATGAAATTTGGCTTCAGGCCGTAGCTTGAACGTCACCGACGAATAATCGCTCGGATATGAGGCGCACTCTGCGATGAGGCCGTATTGCGTCGAAGGTTCATCGGGGCTGGGTGCGAAAAGGCCATCGAATAACACTCCGAGACCGACGGCCTTGACGCCCTTGTTGGAGAACGGGTTCAGCGTGTCGAATGTCCCATCAGCCCACTGCCGCACCGTCCCGCCTTTCGGAGCGTCGGGATTTACCCAATCGAAATTCTTGAAATCGGCGCCGTATTTCGGCTCGCCGACGAGGGACAGCGCGTGATGGCACGTCGGCTCTTCGGCCTGGGCGCTACCCGCCACTGACAAAAAGCCCAGCAGCGCCATCATGGCGACGGCCAACTGCGTCAGGCGCACACGCATCGTCGGTTCGGTCATTCCAGTTTCTCATCCTGATGGAGATTGGCGTGGCCCGAAACGGCCGGAAGAAATCCGCCGTCCGGATAAGAAAACGACCCCGCCAAGTGCTCGGCAGGGTCGCAAACTTTGGTAGCCTTAGCGAGTTAACTTGCTGTCATTTAGGCAGCGGAACGGGAGTGTCGGCGAGGGTTGCCAAATAAGCAATCACATCGGCCTCGTCGTTGGGCGGCAGTCCCGTAAATACCATTTTGGTACCCGGAATGTAGGCCTTCGGATTGTGCAAAAATGCCCCAAGGTCTTCGAACGTCCAATTGCCGCCCTTGGCTTTCATGGCTTCTGAATAGGAGAACCCGGGATAAGACGCTTTCGGACGGCTCACGACGCCCCAAAGATTGGGACCTACGGTCGGGGCCTTGCCCTTCTCGGCAACATGGCAACCTTGACATTTCTTGAAGATGGCCTTGCCGTTTGCCGGGTCGGCCCTCGGAAGTAGAGCAACGACCTGTTTGCCGGCGGCCTCAGGATTGGCTGCCGCAGGTGCACCAGCTTCTGCGGTCGCTCCGTTTGCGGGCTTGGCGCCCTCGGCCGTCGCGGTCGGCAGCTGGTACCCCGGCTTCTCCGGCGCGTGTCCGACATTCACCTCGATGATAGTCTTCGTGGCGAAGATCAGCAGCAACGCCGCGAGCACGGCGCCCCCTATCTTGGTGAACTCGAATTGATCCATTCCCAGCTCTCCGTGGCGGCCGACCGATGGCGCGCAAATCAAAAGGTGACGAGACCAATCGGAGGTATATAAGCTCACCTCACCCTTGCAAGCGCTCAAACCGCCTCGGCGCGCGATCGCAGCGAGACAGTTTGTCACCGAGCCAGAGATCCCGCCCGCAGTGATTCGAGATACGCTGATCGTCATACCGGCGCGCATGCACGCGACCCGGCTTCCCGGCAAACCGCTTGCCGACATTTGTGGCCAGCCAATGATCGTCCGCGTCTGGCAACGCGCCGTGGCGGCAAACGCCGGGCATGTGATCGTCGCGACCGACAGCGAAGAGATAGCAAAAGCCGTAACGGCGGCCGGCGGCGAAGCGGTGATGACCAGGGCAGATCATGCGTCGGGATCTGACCGGGTTCACGAGGCTGTTACCAAAGTCGCTTCCGCCCACCGCGCCGACATCATCGTCAACCTACAGGGCGATCTGCCGACGCTCGATCCACAGCTCGTCAGCAAATGCGTCGCGCCTCTCGAGACGGCTGAAACCGCGATCGCAACACTTGCCGCCGTCATTTCCGAAGACGAGGAGCGGACCAATCCCAACGTCGTCAAGGTGGTCGGCACGCCGATCGCCGATAACCGGCTTCGCGCCCTCTATTTCACGCGCGCCACGGCACCATCGGGCGATGGCCCCCTTTACCATCATGTCGGAATCTATGCCTATCGTCGCGACAGCCTCGAGCGTTTCGTCTCGCTGCCGCCTTCGCCGTTGGAAAAGCGCGAAAGGCTGGAGCAGCTGCGGGCGCTAGAAGCCCAAATGCGCATCGACGTCACGGTCGTTGACACTGTTCCCCTCGGTGTCGATACTCCGGCCGACCTTGAGCGCGCCCGCCGTCTCATTGCGCCATGATCTTCTATTTTTCTCATCCCTCCGAGACAATCGCAATCCGAGCCCATCGATAAGCCATGCCGCAACGATCAGCGTCCGCCTCCGGCGACGCCAGAATATCCTATCAAGGTGAGCCCGGGGCCAATTCGCACCTCGCGGTGCGGGAAGCCTATCCCGAGTTCGATGCCGTCGCCTATCCGACGTTCGAAGACGCCATAGCGGCCGTCAAAAGCGGCGATGCACGCTATGCGATGATTCCGATCGAGAACTCAGTGGCGGGGCGCGTTGCCGACATCCACCATCTGCTTCCCGACGCGGGTCTTTACATCGTCGGAGAGCACTTCCTGCGCGTACGTCATCAGCTGATGGCCAAGCCCGGCGCCAGCCTCTCGACAATTAAACGCGCGCTGAGCCATACGCAGGCGCTGGGCCAGTGCCGCACTACGCTGCGTAGGCTCGGTATCGTCCCCGTGCCGGAAGCCGACACGGCGGGCTCGGCGCGCCTTGTCGCCGAAAAAGACGATTTGACGACGGCCGCGATCGCCTCGCGATTGGCCGCCGAGATTTACGGCTTGCAGATTCTGAAAACCGACATGGAGGACGAGACGCACAACACGACGCGCTTCGTCGTTCTGGCCAAGGAGCCTGACGATGCTGAGCCTGACAACGGGCCGGTCATCACCACCTTTATCTTCCGCGTCCGCAACCTTCCGGCAGCGCTCTACAAAGCACTCGGCGGCTTCGCGACGAACGGCGTCAACATGACGAAGCTCGAAAGCTATCAGGAAGAAGGTACCTTCAACGCCACGATGTTTTTTGCCGACATTGACGGCCATCCCGTCAATCGGCCCGTTCAGCTGGCGCTGGAGGAACTGTCGTTCTTCTCGACGCAGACGAAAATTCTCGGCACGTATCCAGCCAGTCCGTTCCGCAAGGAAGCGGCAGAACTTGCAGCAAGCGGGCAGGTGCCGCTTAAGCGCCCCGGCTGAAGGCAAATGGGCTGACGGACATGCGTCTCAAAGACAAGGTGACGATCGTCACTGGCGGGGGATCGGGTTTCGGCCGCGGCATCGCCGAACTGTTTGCAGCTGAAGGCGCCAAGATCGTCGTTGCCGACATCAACGGCGCAGCGGCGCGCGTCTGTGCCGATGCGATCGGCCCCGGACGCGCCGTCGCGACAACGACGGACGTAACAAAGCGCGCCGATGTCGATGCAATGGTTGCGGCAGCAGTGGAGGCCTTCGGTGGTGTCGATTGTCTCGTCAACAACGCTGGCATCACGCACAAGAACCAGTCGCTGATGACGGTTACAGAGGACGAGTTTGATCGTATCTATGCGGTCAACGTCAAATCGATCTACCTGACCACGTTGGCGGTCGTTCCGGTCCTGGAAAAGCGCGGCGGCGGCTCCATCATCAACACGGCTTCGACGGCCGGCGTTCGCCCGCGGCCGGGGCTCACTTGGTACAATGGTTCAAAGGGCGCCGCGATCACGCTGACGAAGTCGATGGCAGTGGAGCTGGCGCCGAGAAACATCCGCGTCAACGCGATCAACCCGGTGATCGGCGAGACGGGTCTTCTAGAGCAATTCATGGGTGTGCCTGACACTCCAGAGAACCGCGCGAGATTCGTCGCAGGCATTCCGCTGGGCCGCATGTCGAAGCCGCTCGATATTGCAAATGCTGCCCTTTTTCTCGCCGATCCGGCGAGCGCCTTCATTACCGGTATTGCAATCGAGGTCGACGGCGGCCGCTGTATTTGAAGGAAGCTGCGTAGATTTGCGGTGGTTCCGAAGGGTTGTGCTTCGGGGCCGTTCGGCCCATTATATGAGCGGGAGGTTGGCGGCGGACGAATTCGTCGCCAACCGGGTCAGGTCCGGAAGGAAGCAGCCCTAACGATCAGAAGTCGGGTCGTTCGCCAGCCTCTCATTTGCCGCTCGCGCGCTATCCGGATCGCAGGTGATCCAGCGCTCGACCCCCTCGGGCTCAGCCCGGTAATAAGGGGCGGGCGCGGCGCGAGTCGCCTTGCTCCCTCGCCCTTTTGGCGAAAGTCGGCTACTCCGGGATAATGGCGAAGAAAAAATCAAATACGACAGACGACTCGGATGCCTCGGGGCCGGCGAAGCCCTATGTCGTGCTGGCGCGCAAGTACCGGCCGTCGACCTTCGATGATCTGATCGGCCAATCGGCAATGGTGACCACGTTGCGGAACGCCTTTGCCTCGGGGCGGATCGCGCAGGGGTATATGCTCACCGGTGTTCGCGGCGTCGGTAAAACAACGACCGCGCGCATTCTGGCTCGGGCTCTCAATTACGAAGCGCCGGGCTATGACAAGCCGACGATCGACATGCCTCCGGGCGCAGCTGGCCTTGGTGTCCACTGCAAGGACATCATGGAAGGCCGCCACCCGGACGTGCTCGAAATCGACGCGGCCTCCCACACGGGCGTCGATAATATCCGCGAGATCATCGAAAGCGCGCAGTACATGCCGCTCGTGGCACGCATCAAAGTCTTTATGATCGACGAAGTCCACATGCTGTCGAAGGGCGCTTTCAACGCCCTTCTGAAGACGCTCGAAGAGCCGCCGGCACACGTTCGCTTCATTTTCGCGACGACTGAGATCCGCAAGGTGCCTGTCACCGTGCTGTCGCGCTGTCAGCGTTTCGATCTGCGCCGCGTCGAGCAGCCGGTGCTGGCCGAACACTTCAAGAAGATCGTTGCGAATGAAGGTGCGCGTGCCGATTCAGATGCTTTGCAGCTGATTGCGCGTGCGGCCGAGGGTTCGGTGCGCGACGGTCTCTCGGTGCTCGATCAAGCGATCGCGATGGGCGAGGGACACGTCACGGCAGCCAAGGTTCGCGACATGCTCGGCCTTGCCGATCGCGCTCGCGTTTTCGATCTTGCCGAATCGCTGTTCCGCGGCGACGTGGCCGCTGCGCTCGAGGGTCTTGCAGGATTGCATCGGGACGGCGCCGAGCCCGCAGAAATCGTTTCGGATTTGGCAGAAGCCGTGCACGCGATTGCGCGCGTCAAGGCCGTCGGGGAGGAACCGGCTGGCGAGGGTCTGACGGCGGAGGAAAAGAAGCGCTGTACGGCGCTCGCCGAACGTCTATCGATGCCTTATCTCTCACGCGCCTGGCAGATGCTGCTCAAGGGATTCGAAGAAACGGTTCGCGCGCCGAACCCACGCGTTGCCGCCGAAATGCTCCTGATCCGCCTCGCCTATACGGCCGACCTGCCGACGCCTGATGAGCTGATACGCTCTCTTGGCGGCGGTGCCGTCGCCGTTCGCCGCGGTGCGCCTTCTTCGCCGCAAGAAACTGCAGTCGATGCGCGCGCGCCAGTCAGTGCCGCTCCGGCTGCGCCCGTGGCCGAAAGTACCGAAGAAGACTCGGGTGAAGGCCTCGATTTTAGCGACGAAGACGTCGATGAGGATGACGGCCTCGCAGGTGAGAACGGCGAACCCGCCGCGCTGCCGCCTTCAGGTTCGGCTGCGAAATCAGATCCACGCTCGTTTGCCGAAGTCGTGGCACTTGCCGGCGAAAAGCGCGACGCGAAGCTAAAAATTCATCTCGAAGATCATGTCAGTCTCGTCAAATTTGACGGCGTAGCGGGTTCGATCGATCTTTTTCTGCTGCCCGGCGCGCCGGCGGAACTCGCGAACGATCTTCGCGAGAAACTCAACGCCTGGACTTCGCGGCGCTGGGTCGTGGTGCTCTCGAAAGAGGCGGGTGCCCCGGCAATAGGTGCCGTCCGCCGGGCTCGCGAAGCCGCCGAACTCGAATCACTCAAAGCGCACCCCGCTGTGCGCGCCGTCTTCGAGGCATTTCCAGATGCCAAGATCGCGGCCGTGCGTCGAACCGCAGGACCTGAGTTTGAAGCTGACGACGATGGCAACAGCGAGAGCGAGGCGGGTTGAAGCCCGTTGGATTTGTTAGAGGCCCGTAGAGGACGACATGAAAGATTTGATGGGCATGATGAAGCAGGTCGGCGAAATGCAGGCCCGCCTGAAGGAGATGCAAGAAGAGCTTGGCCGCGCCGAAATCGAAGGTCAATCGGGCGGCGGCCTTGTGCGGCTGACGGTCGACGGCAAGGGCGAAGTCAAACGTGTCCGCATCGATCCAAGCCTGATGAAGACTGACGAGGTCGAAATTTTGGAGGACCTCATCGTCGCCGCTGCCGCCGATGCTCGCGCCAAAGCCGATGGCGCCATGCAGGCCAAGATGGCGGAGATTACAGGTGGTCTCCCGCTGCCGCCCGGCCTTAAATTATTCTAGAGTTTAACCATCTCAATCAGAGCATCCAGTCACGTCATGGCCGCTCGAGCATGCAGAGCATGCTTTCAGCATGACGGCGGCAATCCAGAGGCACACGTTGAGATTGCTCTTTTTGGCACTAATGGCCGGGTCAAGACCGGCCATGGAGTGGAAGTCATGCTTCGACTGAAATCGGAATTCGCGCAAGCCATGCCCGACGCTGCAAAGCTTGTCGGCGCCCTCTGATGTCGCGGAAAATCGCAGGGCCCGAGATAGAGCGTCTGGTGCAGCTTTTGGCGCGTCTGCCGGGGCTCGGACCGCGTTCGGCGCGCAAGGGCGTACTGGCGCTGTTGAAGCGGCGCAATGATCTGCTTTTGCCGCTGGCGGAGGCTCTGCAGGAAGCGGTCGCGAAGATTTCCGAGTGTCCCGTCTGCGGCAATCTCGATACCGTCTCACCCTGCAGTATCTGCCAGGACACGCGGCGCGATCAGAGCCTGATTGTCGTCGTCGAAGAGGTCGGCGACCTTTGGGCGCTCGAACGTGCCGGTGTCGTTGCGGCTCGCTATCACGTGCTTGGCGGACATCTATCTCCGCTCGATGGCATTGGGCCGGAACAATTGAACATTGCAAGCCTCGTGACCCGTGTGCAGTCACCTGAAGTCCGAGAGATTTTGCTGGCGCTCAACGCCACCGTCGAAGGCCAGTCGACCGCGCACTACATTTCAGATCAGCTCGCATCGATGGGAGTTACGGTATCGCGTCTGGCGCAGGGTGTGCCTATCGGCGGCGAACTGGATTATCTCGACGACGGTACGCTGGCGGCCGCTTTCAAAGCGCGACGCAAGATTTAAAAAGCATGGTGAGCTCTGGCGCGACGCGCGCGGGCGGAGAGTGAATAATGGCAGATGTCGAGCCCATAAGGCGGGCCGCCCAAGGGCCGGTATTCGTCACGGGTTCGCTCTTGCGCCATATTCTGGTGATGACGGCCGCCGGTGCGATCGGCCTGATGGCGATCTTCGTCGGCGATCTCGCCAACATCTATTTCCTGTCGCAGCTCGGCGACCAAGCGATCGTAGCGGCCGTCGGTTACGCAAGTTCAATTCTGTATTTTTCGACCTCGATCGGCATAGGGCTGTCGATTGCGACGACAGCGCTCGTGGCGCCGGCCCTTGGGGCACGCCGCCGCATGCGCGCACGGCGCCTGGCGGCCAATGCACATGTTCTGGCATTCGTCTCTGCGGCAGTGCTGAGTTTGGCGCTTTGGCTTGCGATCCGGCCTTTGCTCGAGATCCTCGGTGCGACTGGTCGAACGCTCGACCTCGCAACACTTTATCTTGAAATCCTGTTGCCGACGCTTCCCTTTCTGTCGCTGGGCATGATATCGGCGGCTGTGCTGCGCTCGGCGGGTGACGCGCGTCGCGCCATGCACGTGACGCTCTCGGGAGCGATCGTCAATACGATCCTCGACCTCATCCTCATCATCCATTTCGGGCTTGGCATTGAAGGGGCGGCAATTTCCTCGCTGCTGGCGCGGCTGGTGATCATGGGCGTCGGCCTTCACGGCGTCATTAATGTGCACGATCTTCTTGGGCGGCCGAAGCTGACGACGCTGAGGCAGGACGCGCCTGCGTTTTTGCGTATTGCGGCGCCTGCCGTCCTGACGAATGTCGCACCGGCTGTCGGCAATGCGTACGTGACGTATGCGATTGCAGCTTACGGTGATGCGGCGGTGGCGGCTTGGGCCATTATAGGAAGGGTTATTCCGGTCGCGTTCGGCGCCATCTATGCCCTGTCGGGATCGGTCGGTCCGATTATCGGCCAGAACTATGGAGCACGGTCGCACGTGCGAATGCGCGATGTGTTCACGCTGGCGCTCTTGACAATGGCGCGCCTTCACATCGGTCGCTTGGATCATTCTTGCGGTCTTTGCCAACGATCTCGCCAGCCTTTTTAACGCGGGTCCGGAAGCGCGCGAATTGATCGTTTTCTTCTGTCGCTGGCTATCGCCGCTGTTCGTTTTTCTGGGGGCGCTGTTCGTTGCCAACGCCACCTTTAACACTCTTGGCAGCGCCCACTATTCAACGCTGTTGAATTGGGGCCGGGCGACTCTGGGGACCATCCCCTTCGTACTTATCGGCGGGAAGTACTACGGCGCGGAGGGTGTTCTTGCCGGGAACATGATCGGCGGCGTAGCCTTCGGGTTGATCGCGATTCTATCTGGCTATCGATTGATCGCCCACCTTGCGAACGGACCTCGGCCATGACCGCTGCACCCCGCATTCTTGTAACGGGCGCCTCGGGCTTTATCGGCCAGCATGTCGTTCGAGAGCTTGCGGAATGCGGTTATCAGGTTCGTGCCGCCGCCCGCCACCCAATCGTGTTCGATGATCCGCGTATCGAGGGCGTCGCGCTCGGCGACATGTCGCGTTCGTTCGCTGCCGAATACATCGTCCGTGGCGTCGATGCTGTCGTGCACGCCGCCGGCCTGGCACATGCCCGCGCCGATCTTCCCGACGCCGTCTACACGGCCATCAACGTCGAGGCGACGCGGAAGCTGGCGCAAGCTGCGCGCGCGGCACGCGTCAAGCATTTCGTGCTGATGTCCTCGATCCGTTCGCAGGTCGGCGCCACACATCAGGGCGTCATCACAGAGGCAACGCCGGCGGTCCCGACTGACGCCTACGGGCGGTCGAAAAGCGCGGCTGAAGCCGTCACGTCGGAGGCGCTAGAAGGCTCGAGAACGCGTTGGACCGTGCTGCGGCCGGTCCTCGTCTACGGTCCGCAGGTCAAGGGCAATATGGCGGCGCTGATGCGTCTTGCCGCTTTGCCGCTGCCGCTGCCGTTCGGGGCGTGGAAGAGCCGCCGCTCTCTCGTGAGCATAGGCAACCTTGTTGCTGCCCTTCGTCACATCCTCCAGACCGAAACGGACAGCGGTTCTTTTATCGTTGCCGACGACGCGCCGGTCACGATGGCCGAGATCATTCGTGCGGTGCGGCATGGCCTCGGCGGCCGAGCCATGCTGCTACCGGTTCCGGAAGTTGCGGTCGCGGCGGCGCTGCGTTTGACAGGCAAGGCCGACCTCGCGGACCGCTTGACCGGCGACCTCGTCGTTGATGCGGCGCGGCTGAGGGCAAGCGGGTGGTCACCGCGCGAAACCACGGCAGCAGCCCTCGCCGCAGCGGCGCGTGCGAGCAGATGCGATGCGCGCCATTGACCATCGCAACGGCCTTCCATATGTCAGCGTTATGGCCGTTCTACCGATCATCACCCTTCCTGACCCCGTGCTGCGCAAGATCTCCGATCCCGTCGAGCGCGTCGACGATGCTGTCGTCAAATTGATGGACGATATGCTGGAGACAATGTACGCGGCGCCGGGTGTCGGACTCGCTGCCGTCCAGGTTGGCGTGCCGAAGCGCATTGTCGTGATCGATGCGGCGGAGGATGGTGCGCCCCCGCAGCCGATTGCGATGGCCAATCCCGAGCTTGTCGCACTGGGCTCGAAGACGCGGCTGCACGAGGAGGGTTGCCTCTCGATCCCCGATGTTCGCGTTGATATCGAACGGCCTGACACGGTGACCGTGCGCTATCTTGATCGCGCCGGCAAAGAGCAAGAGCTCGAAGCCGGCGGGCTGCTCGCAACCGCCATACAACACGAACTCGACCATCTCGACGGTCAGCTGATCATCGACTTCCTGTCGCGGCTGAAGCGCGACATAATCATCCGCAAGTTCAAGAAGCAGAGCCGCGAAGCGCGGGATTGAGCCTCGCTGTTGCCCGGGCGTTGTGATCGGCTGCCCCCGGACTTCCGCGCGTGCGGTCTGCTCCCCAGGGAGTAGCATGCGTCGACACATTTTCCGCGCGTGCGGCCGGCTCCCCATAGGGGAGGCGCACGCGTCAACAGGTAAGAGGCCAAATGGCGTTCGACATCGTTTTCATGGGCACGGCCGAATTTTCCGTGCCCGTTCTCGACGCGCTTTGCGCAGCCGGGCACCGCTTTGTCGCGGTTTACAGCCAGCCGCCGCGTCCAGCCGGCCGTGGCATGTCCGAGATCAAATCGCCGGTGCAGCGTCGCGCCGAAGCATTGGGATTGCCGGTCCTCACTCCGCTGAATTTCAAGGGCGACGCTGAGCGTGCCGATTTTGCGGCGTTCAATGCCGATGCCGCCGTCGTGGTGGCCTACGGCCTTCTGTTGCCGAAAGCCGTAATAGAGGCGACGCGGCTCGGCTGCTACAATGTGCACGCCTCGAAGCTGCCGCGTTGGCGCGGCGCCGCGCCTATCCAGCGGGCGATCATGGCCGGCGATGCGGTCACCGCCGTCAACATCATGCGAATGGACGCCGGACTCGACACCGGCGCCGTGTGTCTTGGCAGCGACGTGCCGATTCCATCCGCCATGACCGCCGGGCAACTGCATGATGTGCTTTCGAAGCTCGGCGCCGAACTGATGGTCGAAGCGTTGGCTCGGCTCGAAGCAGGTCAGCTCGAAGCCGTGTCGCAATCCAGCGAAGGCATCACCTACGCCACTAAGATCGACAAGCGCGAAACCCGCATCGATTTCGCCAAACCAGCCAAGGATGTTGCCAACCACATCCGCGGACTATCGCCTTATCCCGGTGCTTGGTTTGAAATAGACGGCGCGGGAAAGCGCGAGCGGATTAAAGTGCTCGCGGCTTTACCCGTTCAGGGCGATGGCGTCGCGGGAACTCTCCTCGACGGCAATCTGACGATAGCTTGCGGCCAAGGCGCCATTCGCGTGCAACAGTTGCAGCGCGCCGGCAAGCAGCCGATGGCGGCCTCTGATTTTCTGCGCGGTACCCGCATCGTACCCGGCACGCGCTTTGTCTGAGCGTCCGTTAAGCTTACTCCGCAAACGCTATCTCGACTTGCGGCAAGTAACGCTAATCTTTCGTTGATCCGTGTCCAAGTGGAGGACCAACGATGTTTCGCGGTTTCTTGCTTTGTCTTATCGCCGGTGGCTCGATAGCGATCGGTGCCGCAGGCGTGGCGAATGCCGAGAGCTTCACGACGCGGATCGAGCCGCGTCCGTTCTACGGTGCCGTTGTGACGCTTGAAGAAGGCGTGCGCGTCATTCGACCGCTGCCGCCAGTCCGCCAAGTCATCATCAATCCCAATAACACGCCGCTGTCGCTCGGCTTCAACGATACGCGCGTCTACGAGCAAAGCTCGAATTACAATTACAATTTTGATGGCGGGGCGGCGGCCGGGTACAACGGAGTACCCATCTACAGCGCACCCTTCTTCGGCAATGGCCGCGGCTTCCGAAGATTTCCGGGCCGGTTCCGCCATTTTCACGGCTTTCATCGCGGCCGCGGCGGATTTTCATTTCGCTCATCGCGTCATTGAGAGCGGGCGCTTGAGCGGGTAGGGATGGCGCGACGCAGCTGTGCCCGCTCGAGCATTACAAATGCCCCGCTACCGCATCATCATCGAATACGACGGCACGCCCTTTGTCGGCTGGCAGCGCCAGGCGGAGGGCGTGTCTATTCAAGGCGCGCTGGAGAATGCCATTAAAAAGTTTTCCGGTGAGACGGTGTCGCTGCGCGGCGCCGGGCGCACTGATGCGGGCGTCCATGCGCTGGGACAGGTCGCGCACTTCGATCTTTCAAAGACCTGGGACGCGGCGCGCGTCCGAGACGCGATGAACTTTCACTTGCGGCCGCATCCGATCGCCGTCGTTTCGTCATCTGCCGTCGAAGACACGTTCGATGCGCGGTTCAGCGCCGTGAAGCGCCACTACGAATATCGAATTCTGACGCGCCGGGCGCCGCCAATCCTGGAGCGCAGTCGCGTCTGGTGGACCGTCCATGACCTCGATGCCGACGCGATGCAGGAGGCGGCGGCTATTCTTGTTGGCAGGCACGATTTCACCACCTTCCGTGCCGCGCAGTGTCAGGCGGCGTCAGCGGTGAAAACGCTCGATCTGTTCGAGGTTCGCCGCCGCCATGACGTAATCGTGTGTCGGGTGTCGGCACGATCGTTCCTGCACAACCAAGTGCGTTCGATGGTCGGCAGTCTTAAGCTCGTAGGCGAGGGGAAGTGGACGCGCGCCGACATAGCCGGCGCGCTTGCGGCCCGCGACCGGCGGGCCTGCGGGCCCGTTGCGCCTGCGTCTGGCCTCTACCTCGTCGCCGTCGACTACAACACGGCGGCGACGGGAGCGGCCCGAGACAGCATCAGCTCATCCTCTGATCTTCCGTCACGATCGCCAGAAATTCCTGACGCGTGATGGCATTGTCGCGGAAAGCACCGAGCATGCGGCTTGTGACCAGGTCCGTCCCCGGCTTGTGCACGCCGCGCGTCGTCATGCACTGATGCTCGGCCTTGAGGACGACCGCCACACCTTCGGGGTCCAATACCTTCTGAATTGTATTGGCTATCTGGGCCGTCATCTTTTCCTGTATCTGCAGACGTTTGGCGTAGGCGTTTACGACGCGCGCGAGCTTCGAGATGCCGACGACCCGACCGCGGGGAATGTAGCCGACCCAGGCTTGGCCGATGATCGGCGCCATGTGATGCTCGCAGTGGCTCTCAAAACGAATACCGCGCAGCACGATCATTTCGTCGTAGCCTTCGATTTCCTCGAAGGTCTTTTGTAGGATGGCCTCGGGATCTTCATCGTAGCCGCGGAAAAATTCCTCGTACGAGCGCGCCAACCGCGCGGGCGTGTCCTTGAGGCCGTCACGCGTGGGATCGTCGCCGGCCCAACGGATGATGGTTTTGAATGCCGCTTCGGCGTCGGCACGTGTCGGCTTCTTGTGGGATTTCATTGGATACTGATGCTTTCAGATGATCGGCACTGGCCACTATAGGGCAAAGAAAAAAGTTTTGCTCCATACCCAGTTTTACGAATTTGGTGATGGTGAAGATCACTGTGTCGCGGGTTCAAGCCGGAGATGCGCGGTTTAACCCGTCGACGGCGCGACCGGTGGCTCCGGTTGCACACTGGGGTGACGCTTCGCCGGGACCGTACGAACGAGGACCTAGAAAACGGGCGTGAAGATCAAGCCGAAAAGCGTCACGCCGAGCATCCCCGAGAATACCGCGGTGCCGAGCGACTGGCGCATCTCGGCTCCGGGCTCCGGCTGCGAATACCAGCGGCACAACTCCGAGGATGAAGGCGAGCGACGTCATCAAAATCGGACGCAACCGGGTGCGCGCGGCTTCGACCGCCGCATCGAACCGTGACATGCCTTGGTCTTCCGCCTGCTTTGCGAACTCGACAATCAGGATCGCGTTCTTCGCTGCAAGGCCGACCAACACCACGAGTCCGATTTCGACAAGGATGTTCCGGTCAAGACCGCGGATGTTGACACCGATCATCGCTGCGAGGATGCACATCGGCACAATCAGGATAACTGCCAGCGGCGGCAGCCAGCTTTCGTAAAGCGCAGACAGCAACAGAAATACGAAGAGCACCGACAGCCCGAAAGCGACGATCGCGGTATTGCCGGCGAGCTTTTCCTGCAGTGCGATTTCGGTCCATTCGAAACCGAAACCGGCCGGGAGAACAGTGTCCGCGACCTTTTCCATCATCTTGATGGCGTCGCCGGTGGCGTAGCCGCGCTGCAACTGCACCTGGACTTCCGCGGCGGGATAGAGGTTGTAGCGCGGCACGCGGTATGCGCCTGTCGTGTCCTTGAAAGTCGCGACCGAGCCGATCGGTACCATGTCGCCTTCGTTGTTCCGCGTCTTCAGGTTGGCCACATCACGCAGCGACAGGCGGAACGGGTTGTCGGCTTGCGCGGTCACGCGGTACGTTCGCCCAAGGATGTTGAAGTCGTTGACGAACGCCGATCCCATGTAAACGGAGAGTGTTTCGAAGACGCGGCTAATCGATACGCCGAGCTGCTCGGCTTTCGTACGGTCGATGTCGGCATACACTTCAGGCGTACGCACGTTGAAAAGAGTGAATGCCTGCGCGACGCCCGGCTTCTGGCCGGTCGTGCCGGCCATTGCCCACGCCGCGCCCTCCAGCGCCGGCAGCCCGCGTCCGGCTTTGTCCTGGACGTAGCCCTTCAAACCGCCACCCGTGCCGATGCCCGGAACGGAAGGCGGTTCAAGAACGAATACGAATGCTTCTTTCAACTGACTCAACTGCTGGCGGAGATCGTTCAGGATGCGGTCTTTTGTGAGCCCGGTGGTGACGCGTTGTTCAAACGGCGCGAGATTTACGAAAATGACGCCCGTATTCGGCGCGTTCGTGAACGTTGCGCCGTCGAAACCGACGAACGCGACCGAGTGTGTCGCGCCCGGTCGCGACAGAATGATATCCGAGGCACGTCGAACGACGGCGTCAGTGCGCGTGAGCGTCGATCCTGGCGGAAGCTGCAAGGCCACGATCAGGTAGGCCCGATCGAGCGGCGGAATGAGGCCTGTCGGCGTCGCTGCCAGCCGATTGTAGGTCATATAGAGCAGCCCGGCATAAGCAACGAGCAGGATCACGCTGATGCGGATCAGCTTACTCGTCAGCCACGCATAGCCATGCGACAGGCTTCCAAACGCCCAGTTGAAGCCGCGGAAGAACAAACGCAGTGGCGCACCGAGGTAGTAGATAAGCGTTCGCGGCTTGTCCTGGTCATGCTGATGCGGCTTCAGCAAGAGTGCCGCCATTGCCGGCGAAAGCGTCAACGATACGATCAACGAAATGGCGGCTGCGATCGTAATCGCGAACTGTTTGAAGAACGTTCCCTGCAATCCGGTGATGAAGGCGGTCGGCAGGAACACGCCGATGAGAACGAGGGAGATCGCGATCAGCGCGGTTCCAACTTCGTCCATCGTCTTGTGGGCGGCTTCCTTGGGGCTTAGCCCGCGCTCGATGTAGCGCTCGACATTCTCGACGACGACAATCGCGTCGTCGACGACGATGCCGATCGCGAGGACCAAGCCGAACAGCGACAGCGTGTTAAACGTGATGCCGACGAGCTTGGAATGATCGCTGCACGCCACGTCTGCAGGAACAGAATGACGACCAGAACGACGAGCAGGATTGCCTCGGCGAGAGTCCGGACCACGGCGTCGATCGAGGCTTGGATGAACTCGGTCGGGTTATAGACGACCGTGTAGCCAAGCCCGGGCGGGAAGTCCTTTTTCAGCGTCTCCATCTGCGCCTTGACTGCGGCTGCAGTCGCAAGGGCATTTGACCCCGGTTTCTGGAAGATGACGAGGGCGGTCGCATTCTTGTTATCGAGATAGGCATTGACCGTGTAATCCTGCGCGCCGAGTTCCACACGAGCAATGTCTCTGACCCGTACTACTTGGCCATCCGGCTCGGCGCGCACGACGATATCTTCGAACTGGTCCGGCGAGGTCAGCCGCCCGAGCGTCTTGACGTTGAGCGTGAAGGCGCCGTCCGACGTTGCTGGCGGCTGATTGATCGAACCGGCCGCGACCTGGAGATTGGAGGCCTGCAACGCTGCGACGACCTCGCCGGCGGTCAGGCCGCGGGCCGCTACCTTGTCCGGGTCGAGCCAGATACGCATCGAGTAATCGCGCGCGCCGAACACGGTCACGTCGCCGACGCCGTCGATGCGTGTCAGCACGTCTTTGACGTAAAGCGTCGCGTAGTTCGAAATGTACTGCTGACTGCGCGATCCGTCCGGCGACACCATGTGCACTACCATCATCAGATCGGGCGAAGCCTTGCGTACTGAGATGTCGAGGCGGCGCACGTCTTCCGGCAGGCGCGGCTCGGCGACGGCGACGCGGTTCTGCACCAGCACCTGCGCCTCATCGACGTTTGTCCCCGGCTTGAAGACGACGTTGATAGTTAACTGACCGTCGCCCGTCGACTGCGAGTTGATATAGAGCATGTCGTCGACGCCGTTGACCTCCTGCTCGATCGGCGTTGCGACGGTTTCAGCGATTATTTGTGCCGACGCGCCAGGGTAGGTGGCGCGAATGCTGACGGTCGGCGGCGCTATTTCAGGATACTCGGCGATCGGCAGAAAGCGCAGCGAGATCACTCCGAGGATCGTGATGATCATCGAGACGACGGTCGCAAAGATGGGCCGGTCAATGAAGAAATGTGTGAGGCGCATCGGACTTTCGGCGGTTGATCGGCGAGATCATTTTGCGGCGGTCTTATCCGGGTTCTTGATCGATCCGAGGGTGGGTGCGACCTTTGCCCCGGGACGGACGGCCGGGTTCGCCACACCTTCGATCACCACGCGATCAGTCGGCTTCAGTCCCGCCGTGATCACCCTCAGACCTTCATACATCTGGCCCAGCGTCACCGGCGTCGCCGTGACCACATCGTCGGCATTGACCGTGTAGACAATCTTGTGCGCCTGATCGGAAACGATCGCCGTGTCGGGGATTAGAAGCGCATCGACATCGCCACCATAAAGAGCGAGGCGGGCGAATAGGCCCGGCGAGAGCAGCCCATCCTTATTGGTGATGATGGCGCGTCCGCGCATCGTACCGGATCGTTCGTTGAAGGCATTGTCAACGAAGTCCATTGTTCCTTCATGCCCCCACTCGCTCTCGTCCGCGAGCTTGATGCGCACGGGGTTTGCCGCGTGGCGCGACGACGCTCGCCCGCCAGATATGTTCAATCGCTCAAAACGCAAATAATCCGACTCGGAAGCGTCGAAAACGAAGTGGATGGGATTGATCGAAACGATCGTCGCCAGCAGGGTGGCGTTGACCTGTCCGCCAACCACAAGGTTGCCAACATCAATCTTCTTGTCCGAAATTCGTCCGGAAATCGGGGCACGCACTTCGGCCCACTCGAGGTTGAGTTCGGCGGACTTGGGCTCAGCTTTGGCCGACATGACCTGAGCCTCGGCGACGCCCAAGCTCGACTTGCGCTGCTCGTAGACTTGCTCGCTCATGACTTTCGATTCAGCGAGGGGCCCCGCGCGGGTGACATCGGCTTGCGCGAACTCGACCTGCGCCTGTGCGCGCGCGATGTCTGCCTTTGCCGATTCGACCGCGATTTGGAACGGACGCTTGTCGAGCGTGAAGAGAAGATCGCCTTCCTTTACGTCAGAGCCTTCCTTGAAGTTCACCTGCTCGATGAATCCGCTGACGCGGGGTGTTCGACGCGCGCGACGGCCTCGAAGCGACCGGAGTATTCGTCCCAAGTCTTGATATGTTTTGCGAGCGGCGAGGCGACGGTCACCGGGAACGCCGGCAGTGCGGTCTGAGCGGCCGCGCTATCGGAAAAACTTTCGAGTTGGATGTTGACAGCAAGGAAGGCTGCTGCGGCTACGATGAAACAACGCACAAGTTTCGATCGCGAACGCTCAGTCGACGTCATTGGAAACCGCATGTGGGTATTTAACGGGCGGGAAGCTTTGCGACGAAGGGCGCAGCACACGCTGCCACCCCTCGCGGGCTAACCGTAGCACAGCTCTACCGCAAGTTATTGAGGTACTCAATTGAGGAGAAGGCTTTGGCCTTGTTCCGTGTACCAGGCCGATGTAATTTTCGGGTGTTCAGTCCACGTTAGCGTGATGCGGAAAAGCAGCGCATGCGATGCAGATCTATCGCGTGATCAAAGAGAACGCCGCACCGAAGCAATGGCCCTCGGAGCGGCGTCGATAATCAAGCCCAATTAAGAAGCAGGTGTCTACTGCTCGGGCAGCTGCATCAATAGCCGTACTTGCATAGCAAGAACTGCCTCTTCCAGTAGTAGCTGCCGCTATATTGCCATTTGTTGAAGAGGTAGCCGCAGCTGTCGTACCCGTATCCATAACCGCCGCCGATGATGCGGAGGCCGTGATGCTGATTGAAGAAGAAGTGATTGCCGTGGCCATGCGCGTTTGCAGCGCCGATACCGCCGGCCAAAGTTGCGAAGGCAGCCGCGGCTGAAATCATGAGGGATTTCGTCGACATGCGAGGTTCTCCTAGGTCGTCGTTTCGGGTATGGGGCCGGCGCCGAGGCGCATGCTCCTTCGCTCGCGCAAGATGCGCCGCGATAGCCGAAATCTGACATCGGTGAGTTTCGCTGCCTGTTCCTTTGGAAACAAAGCGCGGTGGCGGAGGCTCAGGAGACGGAGGAGATTATGGCTGAAACCTCTGCGCCGGTGGCATCAAGAGGCAGCGCGTAGAAATCTGCGTTTTTCTCGAGTGCCCTTTCAAGCTCCGTCTGGAACGTGGCTCTGTCGAGCTCGATTGTGCCGAATTGACGCAGATGCTCGGTTACGAACTGCGTGTCGAGCAGTGTGAAACCGCCTCGGATCAAGCGCGCAACGAGATGTACAAGGGCGATCTTCGAGGCGTCGCGTTCGGTCGAAAACATGCTCTCGCCGAAGAACGCGCTTTTGAGTGCAACGCCATACAGGCCGCCGACAATTCTATCGCTGTCCCAGACCTCGACGGTGTGGCAGGCGCCGCGCTCGAAAAGGTCGCGATAGAGCGCGCGAATGCGCGTGTTGATCCACGTCGACATGCGGCCGGCGCGCGGTGCGGCACAGCCATCGATTACGCGATCGTAGTCATTGTCGATTTTGACTGTAAAGGACGTCGTCCTGACGGTGCGAAGAAGCCGGCGCGGAACGTGCAATCCGTCCAGCGGCAGCACGCCTCGCTGCTGCGGCTCGATCCAGTAAAGCGCCGGATCGTCGGCGCTCTCGGCCATTGGAAAAATGCCACAACTGTAGGCCTTCAGGAGAACCTGCGGCGTGATCTCGAACATCGGATCGTCGCGCGACGCCATACTGGTACTTGCCAAGCGAGTTCTAGGACGCGCGCGGAACATGTCGCGCAGTGGCAAAGTCTACTTCATCCCCAGATGTTTTTCGAGCCAATGAATATCATAAAGCCCGTCGGCGATGTCGGGAGCCTTTACGAGATCCTGAAACAACGGGATCGTCGTTTCAATGCCGTCGATGACGAACTCGGAGAGAGCGCGGCGCAAGCGCATCAGGCAGTCGTTGCGTGTCCTGCCGGATACTATGAGCTTGCCGATCAGGCTGTCATAGTAAGGCGGAATTCGATACCCCTGGTACACGCCGCTGTCGACGCGCACGCCCAAGCCGCCGGGAGGATGCCAGTATGTGATCTGGCCAGGAGAGGGGCGAAAATCCTTGGCATTCTCGGCGCAGATGCGGCACTCGATGGCGTGCCCTTTAAGCTCGATATCATCCTGCTTGAAGCTCAACGGCAGGCCGGCGGCGACACGGATCTGCTCGAGAACAAGGTCGATGCCGGTGACCATTTCGGTGACCGGATGCTCAACCTGAAGACGGGTATTCATCTCGATGAAATAGAACTCGCCGTCTTCATAGAGAAATTCGACGGTGCCGGCGCCGCGGTATTTGATCTTGCACATGGCGTCAGCGACGATGGCGCCAATTCTACTGCGCTGGGCTGCATTGAGCGCGGGTGACGGCGATTCTTCCAATACCTTCTGGTGCCGGCGCTGTAACGAGCAGTCGCGCTCGCCGAGGTGGACGGCGTTTCCTTTGCCGTCGCCAAACACCTGAATTTCAATGTGACGAGGCTTTTGCAAATACTTTTCGATGTAGACCGCGTCATCGTTGAACGCAGCCTTGGCTTCCGAGCGCGCCGTGGCGAGCGCCTCGCCGAGGTCGGCCGCGCTCGTCGCGACCTTCATGCCGCGTCCGCCGCCGCCGGCGGCCGCTTTGATCAAAACAGGGAAACCCATGTCCTTGGCGACTTTCATCGCCTCAGTTTCGCTGGTGATGGCGCCGGCCGAGCCCGGCACTACCGGAATGCCGAGGCGCTTGGCTGTTTCCTTGGCCTCGATCTTGTCGCCCATGATGCGGATGTGCTCCGACGTCGGGCCGATGAACGTTATCTTGTGCTCTTCTAAGATCTCGGCGAAGCGGGCGTTCTCGGAAAGAAAACCATAGCCCGGATGCACGGCATCTGCGCCGGTGATCTCGCAAGCTGTGACGAGGGCAGGGATGTTGAGATAGCTATCGCGAGCCGCCGGCGGGCCGATACACACGCTTTCGTCGGCGAGGCGCACGTGCATGGCGTCCGCGTCAGCGGTAGAGTGTACGGCAACGGTCGCGATACCAAGCTCACGGCAGGCGCGCTGAATGCGCAGTGCAATCTCCCCTCTGTTGGCAATCAGAATTTTATCGAACATGGGAAGCTCTCCAGGCGTCTCGGTCAGCACATCGATCGGCGAACGCCGCCTATTCGATGATGATCAGAGGTTCGCCATATTCGACCGGCTGGGCATTCTCCACGAGGATTGCCTTGACGGTGCCGGCACGCGGGGCCGGTATTTGGTTCATCGTTTTCATTGCTTCGATGATGAGCAGCGTGTCGCCCTGATTAACCTTGCTGCCCACTTCGCAGAACGTTGCAGCACCTGGTTCAGGCGAGCGGTAGGCTGTGCCAACCATCGGTGATTTCACGGCGCCCGGATGTTTCGAGAGATCACCCGCCGCAGGCACCGTCTGTTTGCCATCCACTGACGCTATCGGGGCCGCAGGGGTGGGATAGGCTTGCGGCGCAACGTTGACTGAAATCTTCTTCGCAACGCGAATCTTGAGACCACTTTTCTCGATTTCGATTTCGGTGAGGCCGGTATCGTTCAGAAGTTCCGCAAGCTCGCGGATCATCTGACCCTCCGCACTTACCAACTTCGCGCTTTTTTCGTTCGCGGTCATAAATTCCGTGTCCTCGGATCACTTAGTTAGCGTGCATCTATAATTCAAACGAAGCTGCCACCGTCACGCCTTGTTGCCGGCCTTGCTCAGGATATCCGTCATGGCTTCGATTGCGAGTTCATAGCCCTTGCCGCCGAGGCCGCAGATTACCCCGGTGGCGGCCAGCGAAATGTAGGAGTGCTGTCGAAACTGGTCGCGGCGAAAAATGTTGGAGAGGTGAACTTCGATGACCGGCAGCCCGACCGCCTGCAGGGCATCGAGGACAGCCACGGACGTGTGCGTATAGCCACCGGCGTTGATGATGATGCCGTTGGACTTGCCGCGCGCCTCCTGCACCCAGCTGACGAGCTCGCCTTCGACGTTGGTCTGGCGGAAGTCGATTGTCAGGTCATTAGCGGCGGCGGTCTTCTCCGTCCGTGAACGCAGATCCGCAAGCGTTTCGGTCCCATAGATCTCGGGCTCGCGTACGCCGAGCATGTTAAGGTTGGGACCGTTAAGGACGTAGATAAGACGCGCCATGGGTGGAGACCGTTCGAGCTTCGGGCACCCCCGAGGCGATTGCGGAGCCCAGGGTCTACCAGCTTTCCCGGCATGCGCAAAGTACGCGCCGCCGGGCGCGTACTTTCGGCGTAGAGTTTATTAACGGCCCCGACGACGGGCCCGCATTGTGTGGGTTTTCAGCTAGCAGGCGGCGCAGCCATCCTTCCGGAATTCCGTGACAAGCTTTTCGAGCTGGTCATGCAAGTCTTCGGGCGCGCCGGGGATCGACTTGTCGCCAACGAGGAAATGCGGCGTGCCGTTGACGCCGAGCTTGCTGGCGAGAGCTTTCATGTCGCCGAGTTCGTTCTTGACCTCATCGCTTGCCATGTCGGTCTTGATCTTCCCCATATCGAGCCCGAGAGATTCGGCGACCTTCAGCGCGGAAGCCTCGTTGGCTTGGCCTTTGGAGCTGAGCATGGCCTGGTGGAACTCCCAGTACTTGCCCTGACGCTTGGCGGCCAAAGCGACCTTTGCGCCTTCCTCCGAACCCTTGGATAGGATTGGCAGCTCCTTGAAGACGACGCGTACCTTCTTGTCATCAAGAATGAGCTTCTGCACTTCGGGTAATCCGCGTTTGCAGTAGCCACAGTTGAAATCGAAGAATTCGACGACGGTTATGTCACCATCGGGGTCGCCGGCCAGGGAGCTGTTCGGGCTGCGATAGATAGACTTGCCATTCTCGGCCATGAACGTCTTGAGCTTGGCGCTCTGCAGCTTCTCAAGCTTTTCATCGAGGGCGGTCTGCACTTCGATCATCACCTCGGGATTCTTGACCAGATAGTCCTTGATGACGTCGCCGAGTGCTTTCTTCTGCTCGTCGGTAAAAACCGAGCCGCCGGCCGTTGGAGCAACCGTTTCGGCGTGAGCTGACCGGCCGGCCAGGCTGCTAAGCCAACCGGGCGCGCCGAGTGGCAGTGCCGCCAAGCCGCACACGACAATAGCGAAGGCTGCCCATTTTCTGGCTCGCGCCGAGTTCACGGCCTGCCGGATGGTGTTCTTTAGATTCATCGGTCTCATCTCGCTTATCAGGATTGAAGGCAGCTCATGTCTGCGGCTTGTAGTTGATAATATCGTCATTCTTCAGCCACTCGGGTGACCCGGCGTGGAGTTGCCTTTGAGCGCGTTTTGCAAAAATTTGCGCCTGTTTTACGTCACCTTCGCAAAAATAGGCCTGCGCTGTCATCGCGTCGGCTTCCGGTCCCATGCCTTCCTTATAGTAGGCGTTGGCGAGTAGTCGATAGGCGTGGGC
This sequence comes from uncultured Alphaproteobacteria bacterium, assembly GCA_963833715.1. Taxonomy (GTDB): domain Bacteria; phylum Pseudomonadota; class Alphaproteobacteria; order Rhizobiales; family Hyphomicrobiaceae; genus Hyphomicrobium_B. The sequence goes on along the minus strand of CAWHZB010000008.1, from coordinate 291,564 downwards.
ATTCTCGTCCGACACCAACGCTTTGCGCAAGAGACTGATCGATTCGGTGAAGGCACCGGGACCGCCAGCACTCTGCAGTGCCGATGCCAATTCGACGCGGATCAGCGATGCGTCGGGGGCTAATTTCAGGGCCCGGCGCAGGTCCGGAATCGCCTGAGCCATTCGCCCGGAGCGCATCAGCAAATCGGCCTTGAGTTCGTAAAAATAGGGATAGGACGGGTTCTCGCGGATCAGACCCTCGATGTCCAGCACCGCAGCCTCGAGCGCGCCAGGACCGCCTCGGAAGAATTTGGCGATAGCACGCGCATAGCGAGCCGGTAGCGATTTGTCTGTCTCGGGATAGCGGTTGAGTACGATATTCGGCGGCTCGAGATACCCCGACAGTTTGGCGCGCATCAGATCGTGGCGGAGCTGTAAGGGTGCCGGGTCCTTCTGATTGACGTAGGGGCTGGCAGTGACGATGGCGCTGAGATGCGCCAGGCGATCGCCGGCGACGGGATGGGTTCTGATGAAGGGATCTTGAAACTGCTCAGAGAGGTATTCCTGCTCCTTGAATCGCTCGAACGTGGCGAGCATGCCTCGGCCTGACTGTTTGGTTTCCGTCAGAAACTTCACTCCGGCTTGATCAGCGGCAAATTCCTGCGCGCGGCGCTCGGATAGAAGGCCGCGCATGATGACCTGAGTGCCGCCCTGCATGATGGCTTGTCCGCCCGCCATCGTCTCGCGGCCAGAGTCGCCACCCGCTACTCCTCCTGCGACCATGGCGCCGATGCCCAGGATCTGGGTCAGCAGAGCCCGCGTCTGGTCCTTTGCAACGCGCGCCCGAAGTGCAGCCATGTGGCCGCCAGCGATGTGTCCGCTCTCGTGCGCAATGACACCGATGACTTCGTTCGGGGTTTTACCCTGCAGCAGCGTGCCTGTGTTTATAAAAACGTTCGCACCGTCGACCACGAATGCGTTGAAGGATTCGTTGCGGACGATGCGCACCGTGACGCGACCGGTGCCGAATCCTGCCGCGCTGAAAATCGGCTTCGCATAGTCCTGCAGCAGAGCTTCAATCTCGGCGTCGCGAATGAGCGGCAGGCCCTGAGCATGCGCTCCTGCCGCGAGTGTCGAAAGTGATGTCAGCAACACGCCGAGCGCTAAGCCGACGCGGCGAAAATTCGACCATCCGGGAACGTCACTTCTTTTTGCGGGCATATAATGTGCCTCAATCTCGATGCGTGTCTCGAGACACCATGCGTGTTCAGGGTATGCGGCAGGGCCAGTTCGGTCAAATACGCTTCGTCCCGGCGGCGGCGATCAGTCGCCGATATTTTGGCGCCAGCATGGCAGTATGGCGTCGTCCGCCCGCTAACCGCAATTTCGCGCGGCAGAGCATCGAATACCGTCGTGTGTTTCGACTAAAATAACCTGTTGACGACGCGGGCCGCGACGTACGCCGCCGCGAAGCACACTGGAAATGTGATCAACCAGGCAAGCACAATTCGTTTCAGTACCGTCCAGCGCACATCTGATGTGCGCCGGCTCGCGGCAGCGCCGACAATGCCGCTGGTGATCGTGTGCGTTGTCGAGAGTGGTATGCCGAAGGCTGAAGCGCCGAAGATGGTGAAGCCGGCGGCGGCCTGCGCGGCAAAGGCCTGCCACGATTGCAGCCTCGTCATGCGCGAGCCGATCGTTCTGATGATGCGCCACCCGCCTGCCGAAGTTCCGGCCGCCATCGTCAGTGCGCAGATCAGGATGACCCAGAACGGAATCTCGAATGTCGCCATCGCTCCGCCGGTCAGCAAGGTCGTCGCGAACACGCCCATGAATTTCTGGCCGTCGTTGAGACCATGGTTGAATGCCAGGAAGCACGCCGTCACCAGAGTAAGGCGATCGAAAAGACTTTTCGAGCGAGCCGGTTTCGACCCACCGGCAAGAAAGACGACGACTAGTCCGATGACGAATGCTGCCACGCCACCAAGCACGATCGAGAGGACCATGCCGATGATAACCTTTTCCCAGCCGGCCCACTGCAACGCTTGCAGCCCGCCGCCGGCGAAAGCGGCACCGGCCAGCCCCGCGAGCAGCGCATGTGATTTGCTGACCGGTAGACCCGCCCGCGCCGCGAACGTGCCCCACGCTATGATGCTGATCATCGCCGATGTGATCGAGGGGAGCGTCAGCGCTGCCGGGTCGACGATGCCCTTGCCCACCGTTGCCGCGACCGCTGTGCCTGACATGGCGCCGACGGTATTCATTACAACGGCCATTAGGATGGCGGCTCTGGGTGACATAACCCCACTGGATATGACCGTTGCGATGACGTTCGGCGCATCCGTCCAGCCATTGACGAATTCGGCCATCAAAACAGTCGTAAGTGCGAGAATGAGCGCAAACGACATGGCGCTCATTCAGGCCTCCTTGCGTGCGAGAGATACGATGAGCTTGCCGCAGCGCTTTGCATCGTCCGTCATTTCTTCGAGCATTCCGTAAAGCTTTTCGAGTGCGATGAATTCGAGCGTGTTGGCGGACGGAGCAGAGAATTCGGCGACGAGTCCGCGCTCTGCCAGCGCGATGATCTTGTCGGCTTCCGATTCCGCGTCGTTGATGGCGCGTACCAAATCACGCACCACTGGAACCGACAGCTTCGAGTCTTTCAGCGTGGCGATCAGATTGCGCAATGCCTGAATGGACCGTTCGCCCACAAGGATTAGTTCGCGAGCTTCGGGACGAAGGTTCGATAGGAAAATTTTGTAGATGTCGATGTGCACCGCCGCGGCACGCATCCCGTCAATGACGTCGTCGATCTCGTCGGTAAGTCGCATCGCATCGGGGATGTCGAACCGCATGATGAACGCGTTGTCGAGGAGCTCGTGAATTTCATCGACGAGCTTGTCGGCGCGCCGCTCGAAGGCGATGATCCCCGGCAAATCCTGGCCGTCCGTCGCGCGGAAGTGCGCGGCACATTCGACGCCGATATCCGCGAGCCGGATCAGCAACCTGACAAACTCTTCATTGTGCGAGGGACCGAAGAGGCGCGCGACTGTACCCGGTGCTTTCGGCAAGATGCCCCTCCGACGTGATGAGCCCCTGCGGCTCGTATGACAGTTCTATGACAGGCGCTTTATAGGCGGGACTTCTCGCTTGGAGAAGCGTCTGAAGTCCTAGGATCGTTGCAGACATAAAGACGGGCCGGAACGCCAAGTTCCGGCCCGTTGTCGATCCAAGCAGCTATTCGCCGCCGAACTTGCGTTGCCACCAGCCTTTGCGCTGGGGCGTCGCCTCCGTGTCAGAAACTCCGGGCTCGCCGTCGTTCGCGCCAGGCTTGACGACCACACGCTCGATGCGCGGTTCGCTGGAGCCGATTTCGTGGCGACGGCGAACTGGCCGAGGCTGATCGGCTTCCGCCTCCGTCACCGGTTCTGGCGACTTCGCGATTTCGGCGACAGGCGGGGCCGGCGGCTCATCATAAGCGGCATCGGCCGCCGAAGGCACATCCCAGATCCGGGGTTGCCGCTGAGCCTTGTGGTTCGCCTCGCTGTCGGTATCGTTCGCGGCGCGAGCGGCATGGGTGCGGCCGGGCTTATGCGGTGGTGCTGGCCTGGCCGAGGCAACAATATCCGGCTGATCATCGTCGATTTCCGGCTGCTCAGCGTCCTCGGGACTACCGGCATCACCAGTATCGGCTGCGATGTCGCCGGGTCCGCGTTCACGCCCGCGCCGGCCGCCACGACGGCCACGCCGGCGGCGCCGGCCTGGCCTGTCATCGTGAGTATCATCCGGCCGATCGATGGCGTCGCGCACGGTGGGCTGTTCGCCCGACCCGTCGTCGGTTGTTACCTGTTCTTCAAAATCTTCGCCCCCCTGGGGTGGCTGCTCGGATGCGTTCAACGGCGCATCACTTTCGCCATTGCGCGGTCCCGACGCATAGCGCTCGCGGCCTTCGCCGCGGTCGCGCCCACCCCGGCCCCGCCGCCGGCGGCGCCGGCCACGCCGTGCTTCATTTTCTTCGCCGTCGACCCGATGGCTCTCACCGTTGCGGACCTCACGATTCGGTCCTTCGTCCTCGCCCTCATCCGTCTCGGGCACCATTTCCAGATCGGATGCCTCGATCGATGGCGCTTCCTCGTCGGCGTCGAAGCCCCAATCCATATTGACGGCGGCGCGTTCGACCCGGCGTATCGGGAGCGCGGAGGCAGCGCCGCGTTCGACAGTGAAGTTCGCTCCATGCACGCGCTCGCTGCCGAGGACCGTGATGGTGTGACCGTGTCGTGCTTCCATTTCGGCAATGTAGGCCCGCTTTTTGTTCAGGATATAGAGGGCCACGGAGGGCGTGGTCGTCGCGATTAGCGAACCGCTGGCGTCGGCCGTGATGGCATCCTCGATACCACGCAACACGGCGAGTGCCACGCTCTCGGTCGACCGAATAATGCCGGTTCCCTGGCAATGGGGGCATTGAGAGGTAGAACCTTCGAGCACACCGGTTCGGAGCCGCTGCCGCGACATTTCCATAAGACCGAAATGCGAAATACGGCCGAGCTGGATACGGGCCCTGTCGAAGCGCAGCGCCTCTTTGAGGCGACGTTCGACAGTGCGGTTGTTGCGCTTTTCCTCCATGTCAATGAAATCGATGACGATGAGGCCCGCGAGGTCGCGCAGTTTCAGCTGGCGGGCAATCTCGTCGGCGGCCTCGACGTTCGTTGCGAGAGCCGTTTCTTCGATTGAAAATTCGCGCGTCGATTTTCCGGAGTTCACGTCGATGGCGACGAGAGCCTCGGTTTGATTGATGACGATGTAACCGCCTGAGCGAAGCGTAACCTGCGGCTGGAACATGGCGTTGAGCTGACGCTCGACGCCATAGCGGGTGAACAGCGGCGTCGCTTCCTTGTACTGCGAGACATTCTTGGCGTGGCTCGGCATCAGCATCTGCATGAAGGCAGCGGCTTCGTCATAACTGGCATCGCCGGCGACAACGATTTCCTCGACGTCCTTGTTATAGAGGTCGCGGATCGATCGCTTGATCAGGTCGCCTTCCTCGTAGACAAGGCTCGGTGCCGTCGATTGCAGCGTCAGCTCGCGGACGCTCTCCCAAAGTCTCAGCAGATATTCGAAATCGCGCTTGATCTCCTGCTTCGTGCGGGCTGCACCGGCGGTGCGGATGATGAGCCCCATGCCCTCCGGAACTTCGAGTTCCTGAGCGATGGACTTCAGCCGTCGTCTGTCCTGAGGGTTGGTGATTTTGCGCGAAATGCCGCCGCCGCGCGCCGTGTTCGGCATTAAAACGGTGTAGCGTCCGGCGAGCGATAGATAGGTCGTGAGGGCTGCGCCCTTGTTGCCGCGTTCTTCCTTGACGACCTGGACCAGGATGATCTGGCGCCGCTTGATGACTTCCTGAATTTTGTAGCTGCGGGGGCGCCGCTGACGAGCCTGAGGCACCTCTCGGAATTCGCGGACTGGGCCTTCCTCAATGCCGCTCGCTCTGTCGTCACCGTTGCGCGCATCCTGCGCGGCTAGGTCGGCGTCGATTGGCTGTTCGTAAGTTTCCTGTTCCTGTTCACTTTCACGATCGTCCGCGTCGGTGTCCTCTGCACGCGAAGCGGCTTCGCGTGGGGCTTCAACTTCATCGGTACTCTCGTCGTCGGTGGTATCCTCGTCGGCCTTTTCTGCGTTGCGGTCCGGTAACGGCAACTCGGACAACTCGTCATCAGTCGAGCGCTCGACTGAGGTGGCTATGACCTGTACCGGCCCTTCGCCTTCGTCGCCGCCGCCGACTTCTTCAATATGCTCGTCTTCTTCGACATCGACGATGTGGGAAGTCTCGGCTGGCGTCTCGCTCATCGCGAGGTCGGCGAATTCCTCGCCACCCGCCTCTTCTTTGGGGCGACGGCTGCTCTGCCCGCCTCTTGAGGAGGCTCGGCGAGCCAGCGCCTCGGCGCGGCGATCGGCAGCAGCCTCGAGCTCGGCTTCGGCCGCAGCTTCTTCCTCAAGCAGCGCCTGCCGGTCGGCGACCGGGATTTGGTAATAATCGGGATGGATTTCGTTGAAGGCGAGGAAACCGTGCCGGTTGCCGCCGTAGTCAACGAAGGCAGCCTGCAACGACGGCTCAACGCGCGTCACCTTGGCAAGATAAATGTTGCCCCGCAGCAGCTTGCGCGCGGCACTTTCGAAATCGAATTCTTCTACCCGGCCATTTCTTTGCACCACGACCCGGGTCTCCTCGGGATGCGTGGCGTCGATAAGCATCTTCGTGTTGGACATTGATTAGGATCCTTGGCGCGCCGGGGCGGCTGCTCGCATCTTGAACCGTATCTAACGGAGCGGATTGCGAGGCTCGCGCAGCGGCGCGTCGTGTTGGGTGAATGTGGGGTGGTGGAGGCCGGCCGCGGCGTTCCCTGCAGCAGAGCGATCCCGGCGGCGCGTAGGCGGCGCGCCGGAGTCCACGCGGATGCCGTCAGGACCGGGGTCCATCGGGTGTCGTCGTGAATGGTGCAAGTTATCGTCATGGGCCTGTCGTGTAGTGCCCGGCTGCTCGTCCGCAATTGCGAGACGGATCGCTGGGAAAAGGGTTGGCAGCGCCTGCGGCGCCGCGTTTGCAATAGTGTGGTCGCCCTACGATACGCGCCTTACCCGACTGAGAAATCGGGGCGACCGGCACAAATACTCCTCAGCTTCGCCAGGGCCATCACTGGGCCGGAAGTCGAAGCTGCGCATCTTACTGAGCGACGTTAATTCCCGTACGCTTCGCCTCGAGCAGATGCGATCCGTGCGGGCCCAATTACCTGTGAAAGCAGAATTTTTCGTGTTCTGCAGCAGGCCGACCAGGTTCGCAGGCGCTTGCCGAACTTGCCCTCGAAAGGTGTGTCTTGAGCGCCACCGAATACGCTTAACAGACTACGAGGTCGCCCGATCGCTGGCAAGTGCTATAAAACGACCATAGGGGCGCGCCAGCGGGGGTCGGGTTTAAGCATTATATTGGTTTTGGAAACAAAGCCTTAATAACAGCCTACGGCAGGGCCGGGGGTGGTATTTCAGGGGGTGCCTGGGGGCTGATGGGCCGACTTGGAGAACGTTTTCGCAGATGCCTGGCTTGGGCGATCGCCATCGTCGGCGTGACAGTGGCGCTAGCGACGGGGCTGGCCGCTGACCCCACCAAGGTCGCGGCCAAGGTCGAGGCCACGGACGCGCGGCTGATCGGGGATAACAAGTCGACGACGTTCCAGCTCACCCTAAGCGAAGGGTTGACGGTGCAAGCCTTCACGCTGGCCAATCCTTACCGTGTGATCCTCGATTTGCCTGATCTGACGTTTCAACTGGATCCGGCTGTGGGCCAGAAGGGGCGAGGGCTTGTGACGGCGTTCCGCTACGGGCTTTTTGCTGAGCACAAGTCGCGGGTTGTCATCGACACGACCGGCCCGATCAAAATCGCGTCAGCGGCCATGACCCGGGTTGGATCGGGAAAGGCGGTCAAGCTTGCCGTGGTCCTTCGCTGGACTGATGCGGCGTCATTCGGTACCGGCACGGGGGCGGCTCTTCCATCTCAGTCCGATTCAGGTGCGCAACGCGCTCCACGAGGAAATGACGAGACCAAGCGCTCGGTTCGCGGCAAACCCGTCGTCGTTATCGATCCCGGTCACGGCGGAATCGATCCCGGCGCGATCGGCGTCAACAACGTGTTCGAGAAGACGATCGTACTTGCTGCCGCCAAGCAGCTCGAAGCTGCGCTGATCAAGACCGGAGCTTACGACGTCAAAATGACTCGAACGGACGATGTTTTCGTCTCGCTCGACCAGCGGCTGCAATACTCTGCCGAAAACAGCGCCGATCTCTTCATATCGCTGCACGCCGATTCAATCGAAGGACAGAAGGTAGCGGAGTCAATCCGCGGCGCGACCATCTATACCCTTTCCGACCGAGCCTCCGATGAACAGTCGCAGATCATGGCGGAAAAGGAGAACGCCTCCGACCTGATTGCCGGTATTGCCTCGCACGATCATGGTGCTAATGATCAGGTCAACAACATCCTATTCGATCTCTTGAAGCGGGAAACTTCCAATTTCTCCGCGGATTTTTCCCATGTGCTCGCTAAACGGCTCGGCAAAGCCATCTCAATGTCGCGGATTCCGCGACGCTCGGCCGGCTTCAAGGTGCTCAAGCAGACCGATGCTCCGTCGGTCCTGGTCGAACTCGGCTACGTCAGTAACCAAAACGACGAACAAGAAATGACCACCGCGGCCTGGCAGTCCAAGGTTGCGGCCTCAATTGCTTCGGCGGTGCAAATTTACTTCAGCAAACGAACCGCCGAACGACCTTGATTAACAAGATTTCTGGCGGACGACGTGCTGCCACATTCGACACTAATGTGCGGAACCGCCGGGTTGTCTTTGTAGCGCTGCCGCAATAGACCTGTGCCAGAAGCACCCAAAGCATAAGCCAGCGATTACGGAATTTCCAATTTGATGCGTGGGCCCACGCTGCCGCCGTCCGCGGCGCCGAGAAGAAGGAAAAAGCGGCGCAAAAGCCTGCTGCTGAGTTTCCTTGGTTTCTCCTTCGCCACCTTCGTGCTGGTCTTTGTCGCGGGATCGGCAGCGGCTGGATACCTGATATGGCAGGCGTCCCGCGATCTGCCGGACTACGAAAGCCTCTCGAAATACGAACCGCCGGTGATGACGCGCATCCACGCGCACGACGGCTCGCTGATTGCAGAATTTGCGCGCGAGCGGCGCATCTTCGTGCCGATCAATACGGTTCCGAAGCGCGTCGTCGGCGCCTTCCTGTCGGCCGAAGACAGACGCTTCTACGAGCATGGCGGCGTCGATCTGCAAGGCATTCTGCGCGCCGTGTTCGCGGCCGTCGAAGCCAAGGTCCACGGCTCCAACAAGCGTACGCAGGGCGCCTCGACCATCACGCAGCAGGTCGCCAAGAATTTTCTGTTGACGAACGAGCGCTCGATCGAACGCAAGATCAAGGAGGCCATTCTGGCCATCCGCATCGAGAGCGCCTATTCGAAGGACAAAATCCTCGAACTTTATCTCAATGAAATCTACCTCGGCATGAACTCGTACGGGGTCGCCGCTGCGGCGCTCACGTACTTCAACAAAGAGCTCAACGATCTGACGATCGAGGAAGTGGCCTACCTCGCGGCTTTGCCGAAAGCTCCGAACAACTACAATCCCTTCCGCCAGAAGGACAGAGCTACCGAGCGCCGCAACTGGATTATTGGGCAGATGGCCGAAAACGGCTACGTAACCGCCGAAGAGGGAGAGGCCGCAAAGAAGAAGCCGCTCGTCGTCAACATCCGCCCGAACGGTGCACACATTTCGACGGCTGAGTACTTTGCCGAGGAAGTCCGGCGCACGCTCTTAGGAAAATACGGCGAAGCAAAGCTCTATGATGGCGGCCTATCTGTCCGCACGACGCTTGACCCGCGTCTGCAACAGTTCGCGAAAAAGGCTTTGACTGATGGCCTGGTGAAATTCGATCGCCGGCAGGGGTGGCGCGGTCCGGTAGCCAAAATCGATATCTCGGGCGATTGGGGCGTTGCACTCGGTGCAATGCAGAGCCCAGCCGACATTCAGCCGTGGCGGCTAGGCGTGGTCCTCGAAACCCAGAAGACGAAGGCGGTCATCGGCTTCAAACCAGCCCGTCAGCAAGATGCGACGCTGGTCAGCGACCGCGAGGCGGTCGAGGTGTCACTCGATGAAATGAAATGGGCGGCTAAGAGACACGGCAAGAAAATCGACGCGAAGTCGACGAGTGATATTCTGAACCCCGGCGATGTCGTCTACGTGGCGCCGTTAGATCCGAAAAACATTCAAGGCGCCTGGTCGTTGATGCAGGTTCCGGAAGTCAGCGGCGGACTTGTTGCGATAGATCCCTATACGGGCCGCGTTCTCGCCGTCGCGGGCGGGTTCTCCTTTGACATGAGTCAGTTCGACCGCGCGATCCAGGCCAAACGCCAGCCGGGGTCGTCGTTCAAGCCCTTCGTCTACGCCTCTGCGATCGACAACGGCTATAAGCCGACTTCGATCGTCCTCGATGCTCCAATCGAGATTGACCAGGGTCCGGGCCAGGATATTTGGAAACCGGAGAACTACGAGAAGAACGATACGACCGGCCCAGAAACGCTGCGGTTCGGCATCGAAAAATCCCGCAACCAGATGACCGTGCGGCTGGCGCAGGACCTCGGCATGCCGATCATCACCGAGTATGCAAGACGGTTCGGCGTTTATGACGATCTGCTTCCCGTCCTGTCCATGTCGCTCGGCGCGGGCGAAACGACGTTGCTCCGAATGGCGACGGCGTACTGCATGCTGGCCAACGGCGGCAAAGAGGTGAAGTCGACCCTGATCGACCGCATTCAGGATCGCTACGGCCATACCGTCTGGCGCCATGACGAGCGCCAATGCATGGGCTGCACGGCAGACAGGTGGGTCGATCAGGCTGAGCCGGAGCTGATCGACGATCGCAAGCAGATCATCGATCCTCACACGGCTTATCAAATCACTTCGATCCTCGAGGGCGTGGTGCAGCGCGGCACGGCCACTGTTTTGAAATCGCTCGATCGGCCGATTGCGGGCAAGACCGGCACGACCAACGAGGAGAAGGACGCCTGGTTCATCGGTTACTCGCCCACGATGGTGGTCGGTGTCTACGTCGGCTACGACACGCCCAAGCCCTTGGGTAAGGGCAACACGGGTGGCGTCATCGCAGCGCCGATCTTCGGCGAATTTATAAAAGATGCTTTGGCCGATACGCCACCAGCGCCATTTCGCGTTCCGCCGGGAATTAAGTTCGTGCGAGTTAATTTGAAAACGGGGCTCAGAGCCGCGGCGAACGACCCCGACAGCATTCTCGAGGCTTTCAAGCCCGACGAGGAGCCGGATGACGCCTACGCGATGATCGGCATTACGAACGCGACGGCTGACGCCTCTGCTGCAAACGGTGGAACGAGAGTCCCGCCCCCGCCCCCGGAAACAGCGACCGGCGGTCAGATGCCTGATGACGGAGCCGGACCGGGCGGACTTTGGTAGCTGTGCGTAGCGCGCATTGCCGCGCGTGTCGTGGCTGCGTTTACAGGATCGGTGCATCTAACTATACGTCCCCACCTGATTTCTTTCTAGAATCGAACTTGCCGGCGTATCGTCGGTCTCGGAGGCTGCTATGCGCGCTGAAGCGCAAAAACTTTCGGATGAAATACAGGAGGCCTTTGCCCTCCTGAGGAGGTCCCTTTGACTGGGACACGGCAGAAGACCGACTAGCCTCGCTCAACGCGAGGGCTGAGGACCCCAGTCTTTGGACCGACCCCAAGAACGCTCAGAAGGTCATGCGCCAGCGTCAGTCGCTCGAGCGCGCGGTGGCGGAGTTCAAGCGACTGCAGCGCGACTATGACGACGCGCGGACGCTAATCGAGCTTGGCGAGGCGGAGAACGACGACGCCACTATTCGCGAAGGCGAAGCGGCACTCAATCGCATCGACCACGAGGCGCAGCGCCGCTCTGTCGAGGCGATGCTGTCGGGCGAAGCCGACGCGATGAATACATATATCGAAGTCCACGCTGGGGCCGGCGGCACCGAGAGCCAGGATTGGGCCTCGATGCTGGCGCGCATGTACGCGCGCTGGGGCGAGCGGCGTGGCTTCAAAGTGAAGCTCATTGACGAGAGCCCAGGCGAAGAAGCGGGCATCAAATCGGCAACCTTCGAGATCGAAGGCGACAACGCCTACGGTTGGCTGAAGACGGAAGCAGGTGTGCACCGGCTCGTTCGAATCTCACCGTTCGATTCAAACGCCCGCCGGCATACGAGCTTCGCGTCCGTCACGGTTTATCCGGTGATCGACGACACCATCGACATCGAGATCAATCCGTCAGACGTCGATATCTCGTTCGCGCGCTCATCGGGCGCCGGCGGTCAGCACGTCAACCGGACGGAATCGGCTGTCCGCCTCGTGCATAAGCCATCGGGCATCGTCATCTTCGCGCAGGAGCAGCGTTCGCAGCACCAGAACAAGGACATCGCATTCAAGCGGCTGAAGGCGCGCCTTTATGATCTCGAACTGAAGAAGCGTGAGGCGAAGGCCAACGCCGACCAGGCGGCCAAGACGGACATCGGATGGGGGCACCAGATCCGCTCATACGTGCTGCAGCCCTACCAGCTCGTGAAGGATCTCCGGACGGGCGCGCAGTCGACTAATCCCGCCGAGGTCCTGGACGGCGATATCGATCCGTTCATCGAAGCGGCACTGTCACAGCGTATCAAGGATGGCGGCGAAGCGGTCGTGGTGGACGACTTGGAATAGGCGAAACTATGAATAGGCGAAACTATCTCGGCGGATTTTGCCCGTCGTCCTGCGCACGTCGCAAAATATAGATTTGGCTTTTGGCCGCGCACGAGGCCGTAAAGTGCGTCGAGCGCTCGAACGTCAACGACGGCGCGCGAGCGGTGCCTCGTAAGGCCAGGCGGAAAACCCGGTCGCCGGCGCCGCAGACCAGCCCTGTGTCGCCGACTGCCCGTTGTCGTTGAAACCGCTGCCTGTGACCTTCACGCCTCCAAGTGGTGGCTGTAGCTTCTGATCCTCAGGATCCTGATACTGAGCGGATCCGTCCGAATTTGTGCCGCCGATCTGAGTGTTTTCGAATGCACTGACTGCGTTGGGTGAGACGATCGCGATCAGGAATATCGCGGCAGTAATAGCCCGATAACTTCGCATATAACCTCCAGTGGTTGACGAAACGCGGACACTGCTTGCCGGTTAACCGCTCTTTGGGGACGCTTCTAGGCAAAGAAGCGCTTTTTCTTACAGTGTGACCTCATCGCTACTCTTTTGAGTTCGGTCTTTACAACTCACCCGTCAGGAACTGCGCCCGCCCAAGGCCAAACGACCAGTCCTCATCTTCGCACGTCACCATATTGACCATCACGTCCGTTGGCGCGATGCCGCAGGCCCTGTCGAGCTCTTCCACTAGAAGGCGGTAGAAAGTTTCCTTCATCTCTCTCGTGCGTCGACGCGTCGTCACCTGGATGCAGACGAATTTCCCCGTTCGAGGAATGCCAAGCCCAGTGTCCTCCATGATCATGGTCGCGGCGCTGTGCTGGTGCACGATCTGATAGCGATCGCGCTCGGGCACCTTGAAGGCGGCGAGCATCGATCGGTGTATCGCATCGAGAAGGTCTTTCATTTCGGCGTCTGTGCGGCCTTCGTAAAGGTCGATTCTGAGCAGCGGCATTCGTGCGTCCTTGGGCTGGCGAAACGGTGAGCGGCGAAGCGTAAGGCGAAAGCTGATCTTAATGCACGGGTGGACCCGCACTGTTAACTCACGTTTGGATTGTGCCCAAATTGTTGGAGCCCGTTCCAACCTACCCCATTCATGCTAAGCCGCGGGTCCAAGTTTTTTTTGGACCGACCATCGCCGATGTCCCCGCCCGACCGCCTGAACCTCATCACCTCCGAAGGCTTTACGGACTACGCGCTCTTGGATTGCGGCGCGAACCGTAAGCTCGAGCGCTTCGGTCAGATCATCGTGGACCGTCCCGAGCCGCAGGCGTTATGGCAGCCGCGTCTCGCAAAGGCCGAATGGGCGAAGGCGAATGCCGTCTTCTCGGCCTCCGGCGAGGACGACGAGAAAGGCAAGTGGCGCATCGACAAGGCTGTGCCGGACGCCTGGCCGGTGAAACTTACATTGCCCTCTCCTCGCAAGGACGGGGCGAGGGAGCCGAGCGTCACGATGCTTTGCAAGCTCGCCGGGCTATGGCATCTCGGACTTTTTCCGGAGCAAGAGCCGCACTGGCGATGGATGGTCGAGAGCCTTCAAACCATCAAAGGCGAGACGCCCCGCGTTCTCAATCTTTTCGGTTACACCGGCGCGGCCTCGCTGATCGCCGCCAAATCCGGGGCGGAGGTGACGCACGTCGATGCTTCGAAGAAGGCAATCCAATGGGGCAAGGAAAACCAGGCAGCCTCGAAGCTCGGCTCTGCCAAGATCCGCTGGCTGTTCGACGATGCGGCGAAGTTTGCGGCCCGCGAAGTGCGGCGCGGCAAGACCTATCACATGATCCTCGTCGATCCTCCGAAGTTCGGTCGCGGGCCGGAGGGAGAGGTGTGGGATTTGTTCGCGAACCTGCCGGCTCTGCTCGGCGACGTGTCCAAGCTCCTGGCGCCGCAAGATGCAGCGATGGTGCTTACCGTCTACGCGATCCGCGCATCCTCTCTCGCGTTCGATCAGTTGATGCGCGAAGCGCTGGCCGGCAAAGGCGGCAGCTTCGACAGTGGCGAACTCGCGATCCAGTCTGCAAGCGGACCTGTCGTTCCGACATCGCTCTTCGTGCGCTGGAGCCAACACCCATGACGGCGCCAAAGTTCATAACGAGCCTGACGAACGACCGCATTAAAGCAATCCGGGCGCTCGAGATGCGCAAGGTGCGTAAGGAAACGGGCCTCTTTGTCGCCGAAGGCGCGTCGCTTCTTATCACGGCGCGCGACAACGGGTTCGTTCCGGAGACGCTCGTCTATCAGGCAGGCACGGCAACGAACGGCATAGCGCGCGGGCTCGTGACGCACGCATTAAGCTCGGGTGCCGAAGTTCTCGAAGTTTCCGCACCCGTGCTCTCCAAGCTGGCATCGAAAGACAATCCGCAGACGCTACTCGGTGTTTTCCGGCAGCGGCTCGCCGATCCACCTCAGCCGAAGACAGTCAAGAGCTCCGAGACGTGGCTGGCGCTCGAAGAGGTTCGCGATCCCGGCAACCTCGGCACGATCATCAGAACCGCCGATGCCGCAGGATGCTCCGGCGTCATTCTCGTCGGCACGACATGCGATCCCTATGCACTTGAATCCATCCGGGCGACGATGGGGTCCATTTTCGCGGTGCCGATCGTCAAGATGGAGCGGCCGGCTTTTCTGGCACTCGCTGGGGACTGGCGAGGTGATGTCATCGGAACGCACCTCGACGGGCGCAAAGATTTTCGCGAGGCGCGCTATCGCGGGCCGCAGCTGATCGTGATGGGAAGCGAAGGCCCGGGGTTAACGGCCGACGTCGCAGCGGCATGTACGAAGCTTGTCAAGATTCCGATGTCGGGGCGTCTCGATTCGCTCAACCTCGCTATTGCAACCGCGCTGATGCTCTATCAGGTACGCGGTCCTCACCTGAAGCTCTGAACATGCGCATCGAATATCATCGGACGCTGATTGCCGACGAAGTTCGGAACGAAGCGTTTTTTCGTGCGCTGAAGGCCGTCATAGAGCCCGGCAAATCGGTTGTGACCGATATCGGAGCTGGTACCGGATTGCTCGGCCTGATGGCGGCAAAACTTGGCGCGAAAGAAGTTTTTTTGTTTGAAACCGCGGAAGTCGCGGGCGTCGCTGCCGAGGTGTTGAAGGCAAACAAGGCGAAGGCTTGCCATCTCATTCCGTGCCACTCGACGGAGTTTCGCGACAAACTCGCCGTCGATGTGATCGTCTCGGAAACGCTCGGCAACTATGCGCTTGAAGAAAACATCATCGCGACACTCGCCGACGCGCGCCGGCGTTTCCTGAAAACCGGGGGCTGCGTCGTGCCGGCAGGCATCACGCAATATGTTGCGCCCGTCATTGCACCGCGCATCGACGAGGAACTGAGAGCCTGGCAGCGCATCGGCCACAGCATCAATCTCGCCCCGGCGCAAGCGATGACGCTGAACAACGCCTATGTGCGGCTGTTGCAACCCGAAGAGCTTCTGGATGCTGGCCGCAGTGCCGTGGCGTGGGACGCCATCGATCTGACACGCGAGACGCGCTCGAAACGGAATGGCGAGGCCGAGTGGCGGCTATCCAAACCTGCGACGATCTACGGCTTCGCCGCGTGGTGGACAGCGGAGCTTGTTCCAGGCGTCACGCTATCCACCGGCCCGCGGGCGCCACGTACGCATTGGGAGCAGCTCTATTTCCCACTTTTAAATCCAATCGAAGCCAAGTCGCGCGACATCGTCGGCGTCGAGCTTCGCTCCAATTCGTCTGAAGCGGGCGGCACGCATCTCGCATGGGGCGCGACCCACAGGAGCGCGCAGGGACGTGTGCTGGCGCGCCAGAGCCTCGATCTTGACAAGGGGTATTTGCCCTAGGGCAATTGTTTCCGCGGGTCATTCGATGTTATGCGGGCCGGGCAGTTTGGAAGGAGATGAAACGCCATGATGCTGCTGATAGTCGGATTGATCTTGTTCCTTGGCGTTCATTTGCTTCCGACTTCGCCGGACTTGCGCGCAGGATTGCAGGCGCGGCTGGGAACGAACGGCTACAAAGCCGTCTTTTCGCTGCTGTCACTCGCGGGCCTTATCGTCATCGTGCTCGGCTACCACAAGCTGCAGCTTCACCCCGGAAAAAACCCGATACTGTGGAATCCGCCGGGGTGGACGCGGCATTTCGCGGCCGGGCTGATGCTGCCGGCAATGGTTCTGCTGGTCGCGTCGGTGATACCCTCGAGAATTCGGACGACTATCCGTCACCCGATGCTGTCTGCGATCAAGATCTGGGCTTTGGCGCATCTCATCTCGAACGGTGATCTGGGAGGGGTTCTGCTGTTTGGGTCGTATTTGGCGTTTGCCGTTTATGACCGCATCTCCGTCAAAAGACGTGGCGCGCTAGGCCCGCTCGGAAATGCCAAGCCTCCGAGCGTAGTCAACGACGTGATCGTCATCGTCCTCAGTATCGCGCTCTATGCGGCGCTGCTGTTTGGTGGCCACGCCTGGCTGTTCGGCGTTTCGCCTTTGCCTGAGTTGGGCTGACGCGCGACTAACCGACGAGCGCGGCGGTCGCAACCGGCTTGCACCGCAGAAGGGTGACCGCGATTGCGACCCATGATCCGATCGCCAGAATCCAGGCGACCGGATCGATAACGTAGTCCCAAAGATTGAGGCTGCGGCCGGCGCCAAGCAGAAATCCAAGTATCCCAAGGTTCAGCGCCAGCGCGATAGAAAATATCGGCGGTAGATCGCGTAGCCGAGAGTGGCGGCGAGCAGCAGCGGCAAGAGATAGCCGGCGTACCCGAGGACGTAGGCGTCGTAATTCAAGAAGCCGACCGCGCCCGGCAGCAGGCCTGCAAGCACGATCACTGCGGTTCCGAAGCGGAACTCGGGCACTAGCAGGTAGTTACGTCCGGTTGCTGCGACATTGCGAATACGATCATCAGCAGAAGGCCGGGGGCCGAGGGGCGTTCAATGGCCGAGACGCCGCAATCGAAAAGCGACCGGCCTGAGATCGTCAAACACGTTGTCAGGATTAATCCTATCAGCCCGACGCAAGACCGCACCGTTGGTTTCACTGTCGCGATGCCGGCTATGGCGGCGAAGGCTGCAAAAATGAGCAGCGTCGCGCTTGTCCGGTCGAGCAGAAAATTGACGTTCGCCATCACTTCTCTGCCGAATGAGTTTGCAAGCTATTTTGCACCCAGGCGCTCGAAACGCGGACGTGGTTGATCGACTTCGTTACGCGCGAAAAGACGACATCGAATTGCCCCGGCTGCGATTTGATCAGGTAGGGATACATCACAAGTTCGTCGGTGGGGCTATTCACGCGGACGATGGCTTCAAGTCTTTGCCATTCCTTCCCCTGCAAATCCGAAATCGCGAGCGAGATGTCGTGTTCGACCTCGGGATCGTCATTGAATGCCAGCAGAATGTGGCCGTCGTCGTAGCGGATGGCCGAGAGCGCGCCGCCAGGGTTCGGCAGGTTAGTCGGCGCCGGTATCGACCAGGTTTGGCCGCCGTCGCTCGTGCGCGACACGAGAACCGTTTTCGGAGAGCTGCTCCTCAGCCGCCGTATCAACGCAGTAGCTGTCGTTCGCCCCGTGACGACGATCGATGGCTGATAGCCCACCTTGCCGCCGTTGCCCATCCGCCGCCTGTCAACCACCCGGCCATTCTCGTTGAGCACCATCATGACCGGGAATGCTCGGTTCAGCTCCTGGTAGGCAGGCAGTCCGATGCGCCCGCCGGAAAGCAGCACCGGCGGCGATTTCGTCAGATGCGACATGTTCAAGAAAGGCGACGCGTACAGCCGCTCGGCAGGCCCCCAGGTCAATCCGTTGTCGCGGCTGCGCATCAGCAAGATTTCAGACGTCGCCCAGCCGGAGAGGCGCGACGCGGAAAAGAATAGCCAGATTTCGTCGGCGGAGCGACGGAACGGGACGGGGTTGGCGACAGATTTGATCGTCAGCCCGATGTCGCGGCTGACGGTGCCGCTGTTTGTGACGACGGTCGTCGGCGACCAGCGCGTTCCATCATAGGCGGACGAAATGACTTCGCCGCCGGCTGCGCCTTCGTATTTCGCGCGGTACCAGAATGCCAGCAGTCCTGTCGGCGTCGCGACGACCGACGCGCCGTGAACGAAGTGGTCCTCGTGCGGAGGAGTTAGAACCTCCGTCTGGGTTTCAAGAGGTCCACGAACCGGAGTTTGCGGGACGTCAAGGACGAACGTCCAAGGCGTATTCGTGGGCGACATCTTGTGAACAAGCAGAACAAGCAACAGGCTCGAACAAAGCAACATTGCCCAGGTCGCGAGTGCATTCCGGCCCGGTCTTTTCAAAGAATTTATCCAGTATTGAACACCGCATCCGGTATAAAGAGGCGCGTCCCGATGTCAACGAAACGCGACGCGGCACGACAAAAGCAAGGTATTTGCAGTCGCTGGTGTTGCTAGCGTGTCAGCACGACGAATTCAGTGCCGCTGCCATTTTCATTGAGCGGTAGTTCGCGGTCGGACACAATGAGCGAGGCGCCGGGACGCGCGTACTCGGTGATTGTCGCAAGTATATCTGGGGGTATCGCGAATGCGTCGAGCGCCGCACCTGCCATCTTCACGTTAAATCCTGGAGACGACGGAAGATCAGCGCCGCGTTTTCGCTTTCCGGAGTCCTGGTCGAGAACTTGGCTGGGCGATGGCGTCTGGGCGCTGACCAGTTGCCATTCGAGCATATTCGGATCGCTAGCGTAACGCATGGCAGTGAATACATGTGTCCCCACCTGGCCTGCCAGAGGTGTAACAGTGATCGGCGCCTCGAGAATTGGTTCGACGCCCTGCCGGATGTAGATCCGCTGCGCCCTGAGGCTGACGAGCACCGATATCGGCTTCGCACGGCGAACCACTTCCTTGTTGGCTTCGATCAGTAAAGTCTGCGCCGAGCGCAAATCGAACTGCGCCTGACGGACGTCCTCCAAAGCGGCATCGCGTGCGGATTGCGCCGCTGAAAAACTCGTCTGCACCACGGCGAAGCTCAATTCACTCTTTGCCGCGTCGGCACGCGCCTTGTCGGTTTCGCGCGTCAGATCCAGCACGGCGGTTTCGAGTTCACTTTCCTGATTGCCTGCGCTGTCCGATGTCCCATCTGGCTTTGCGGGCAATTTGCCGGCGAGTGGAACTGCGCCCGACATGTAGTCCTCGAATGCGCGTATGGCGCTCTGTTGCCTCTTCTCGGCGGCTTTGACGGCGGCCCTGAAGGGCTCGATGGAGCTTTGCGCCGCGTTCAGCTGGGCATTTGCGGCATCGAAGTTCTTCACTGCCGCCTTGGTTTTATCGGTTGCGGCAATACGAGCGCTATCGGCGGCCCGCAGCGCTGCTTGCAGGCGCGTGATTTTCTCCTGGATCATCCGGTCGGCCTCGACCCGCGTTGCCGGGCGGCGCTGCGGATCGCGCAGCATCTCCGCGACCGCCCTGACGAGCGCCGGTGAAATACCAATGAAGCGTGGCAACGCGCGACCTGCGTCGGAAGTCGTCCCATCGTTCGGCCGATCGTTCATTGCCAGCTGCGGCTCTTTCGGTATGCCGAGCTTCAACGCACTCGCGTCGTCAAACGGTAGCGGGCGGAAAAGTTTTGGATGATTGAATGCAACGGGCGCGGCGTCATCCGCGGTCACAATGACGCGATTGCCAACCTTGGTCATGTCGTAAAGTGTTCGCGAAAAGTTGTACGGTAGGCGAATGCAGCCGTGCGATGCGCGGAATCCTGGAACCACTCCGGCGTGTAACGCGATGCCCGACCAAGTGATGCGCTGCATGTACGGCATTTCAGCGCCGGAATAGATATTGCTTTGGTGGCTGACGTTCTTTTCCAGAACAGAAAACACTCCCGTCGGCGTGGCGAATCCAGCTCGCCCGGTCGACACGCGAGACGATGCGATTTCGCCATTAGCGTCGTAAACGTGGAGTTTCTGATTTCTGATGGAGACGACCAGCAGCAACGGGCCTTTCGGCTGTGTCGAAATGCTGGGCGTGCGGATCGTCGTTTTTCGTGCATTTGCAGTACGCGGTGCGGCGACGAGCGCCACCACGGCAACGCTTGCTGCAATCGGAAGCGACGTCCGCGCGATTTGCCGCCAAACTTCAGTCATACGACGCACGTGAACCCACCCGACGCCGAACATGCCGCGCTAGTCCGGCTCACATGATCGCATATGATCGAAGTGACGAGAGCAGCGCCTCAAAATGTGGTTATCAGAGCAATGTCGGGGGATGCAACGCCGGTGCTGTCTGGCGGGGCATACAAGTATTAGTGTGTTGCGCTAATTCAACGATTTGCCATTCTGGTGTGTATTCTGTGGACTGCTGTGGAAAAAATTTACCAAGCGGAGTGACTTTGGCCGTTTGGCAAGCTGGCGGGACCCGCGGCGGTCTCGTAAACTCATCCACTCTGCCCGACCGCGCCTCGGCCTCGTCGGCGCCATGTCCGGGGCGCTTTCCGGACCGATTGGAGCGTAATGTCCATTCACTTTCAGCGCCGGCGCCTGATGGCGCCCGACATCGCCGCCCGTAAGGGCGGGGAACCCATCGTGGCTTTGACGGCCTATCACGCGCACACCGCGGCGATCGCCGACAACCACTGCGATTTCCTGCTCGTCGGCGACAGTCTCGGCATGGTCATGCACGGACATGAGACGACCGTGCCGGTGCCGCTCGAATTGATGATCATGCACGGTCAAGCCGTTGTGCGCGGCTCGAAACGCGCCCTCGTCGTCATCGACATGCCTTTCGGCACGTATGAGGAAAGTCCTTCCATCGCTTTCCGCAATTCCGCGAAGGTGATGAAGGCGACCGACTGCGGCGCCGTCAAACTCGAGGGTGGGCGGCGCATGGCGGAAACCATCCGCTATCTTGTGGAGCGCGGCATTCCCGTGATGGCCCACATCGGACTCACCCCCCAATCGGTCAACGTTCTCGGCGGCTTCAAGACGCAAGGTCGCACGGCGAACGAGTGGCATGCCATCGAGGAGGATGCACGGCTCGTCGCGGAAGCCGGCGCATTTGCGGTCGTCCTCGAGGCTATGGCGGCACCGTTGGCCGAGCGCATCACCAAGACAATCCCGATACCGACCATCGGCATCGGCGCTTCGCCATGTTGCGATGGCCAGATCCTGGTGATGGAAGATATGCTCGGGCTATCGCCGGACGTGCCGAAATTCGTCAAGAGATTCGGTACGATCGGGCTCTCCATTGACCGGGCCATCGGCGCCTACGCCAGGGAGGTTCGTGCGCGAACATTTCCCGCCGTCGAGCATACGTATACGTTTAAGCAGGGCGGCGAGAGCGCCGCGGCCGCATCCACGCGAGCCACGAAAAAGCCGAAGACTCCGAGCACTTAGCGGATTGAACGCTCGGGAACCTTCCATAAAACAAGAGAAAACTGTTGAAGGGCTTGCTCGCGGCGCTCCCTTCGCTATCTATGCCCGTCAACTTGGGTTAGCTGCCGGGAACCGGTCCGCATCCCGGTTTGGCAGGTGCTAGAAGGTTAAGGACATACGATGGCCGAGGATGGCGACAGTCTGTTGCGCGAGGTGGAGGAAGAACTCCGCCGCGACCAGATGCGTAAAATGTGGGAACGTTACAACGGCTTGATCGTGGGCGCCGCAGCTCTCGTCATTCTCGCCGTTGGCGGATACAAGCTACTCGAAAGCCGGCGCATCGCCGCCGAGCAAAACGCCGGAACAGAATTTTCGACGGCCCAAAAACTCAGCGATGAAAAAAAGAATGACGAGGCCGAAAAGGCTTTCGCCAGTATCGCCGAGAGCGGTCCCGCAGGATATGCGGCTTTAGCCAAGCTGCAACTCGCCGGCGACCAGGCTAAGGCCGGTAAAACCGCGGATGCGGTCGCAACTTACAACTCCCTCGCAAAGCAGCCGGGTGCCGATGACCTGTTGAAAAGCTTTGCACAACTGCAGGCCGCATCGCTCAGAATGCCGGATGCGGACTATGCGGAAATGCAGAATCGTTTGACACCTCTTGCAGGTGACGATGCGCCGTACTCGAAGAGTGCCAAGGAATTGCTCGGTATCGCCGCTTACAAAGCGAAGAAATTCGACGATGCGCGGAAATATCTTGAACCTTTGCTGATCGACCCGAACACTTCGGAGACAATGCAGAATCGCGTCAAGGTCGTGATGGCCGGTATTGCTTCTGCTGAAGTCGGAGGCGGCACGCAGCCAGGGACAACTGCAACGCCGTCGACTTCAGCGGGTGGTGCGGCGAAAGCCGAGCCTTCCAAAACCGAGACGAAGCCCGAAAATAGCACTGCAGGGCCTGATAAGAAGCAATAAGTGCAGTCCGCAATCTACGGCGAGGGAG
Organism: uncultured Alphaproteobacteria bacterium; assembly: GCA_963833715.1. Classification (GTDB taxonomy): domain Bacteria; phylum Pseudomonadota; class Alphaproteobacteria; order Rhizobiales; family Hyphomicrobiaceae; genus Hyphomicrobium_B. Next base: position 269,000 of record CAWHZB010000008.1, on the reverse strand, counting down.
ACCGGCTTGAGCAGGGGGGGACAATACAGACGGTGGGGCACGCTGCCCCTTTTCGTGGTGATCGCCGCGGCCAGTCTCCTCGGTGCCTGCGCTGGCGATGGCCCGTCTTTGCCAAAATTTGCCGATCTCAATCCCTTCAAGGAAAAGCAGCAGCCTCTACCCGGCCGGCGTGTTCCGGTCATAGAGACGACCGAGAGCATCTCGGCCAATCTTGCCGATGCCGATAAGCCAATCGTCCTTCCGGCACTAACCGCCAACGAGGCGTGGCCACAGCCCGGCGGCGAACCCAACAATGTGCCCGGGAATTTGGCGCTCGACGGTGCGCTGCAACAGATGTGGACCGTCAGCGCCGGCGAAGGTTCGTCGAAGACCGGGCGAGTGACGGCCAGCCCGATTGTCTACGGTGGGCGTATCTATGCACTCGACGCGGCCGCGAACGTCACGGTCTTCTCGCTGTCGGGCAGCAAGGTCTTTTCCGTCTCGACGAAACCTGAGGGCGACATTGGCCAAGGTGGATACGGCGGCGGTCTCGCTGCTGAGAACGGGCGTCTCTACGTCGCAAACGGCTACGGTGTCGTTACCGCGCTCGATCCGCAGTCGGGCAAAGCGATCTGGTCGAAAAGTCTCGGTGTTCCGGTGCGCGCATCCCCGACAGCCGTCGGCGACCGCCTTTACGTGATCACGATTGATGGACAATTCTACGCGCTGAGCGGTATCGACGGAACGGAAGCCTGGTCGGCGCGCGGACTCCCGCAGACGGCAAGTCTGATGACGTCGACGAGCCCTGCCGTGGGCGGAGACGTCGTGGTCGTTCCGTACCCGTCCGGCGACATAATGGCATTCAAGCTGACGGATGGCTCGACGGCGTGGTCGGAGAGCCTTTCGCGCACACGACAGACTTCGCAGATCGCGTCCATGAGCGATGCGGCGCGTCCGGCGATCGACGACGGGACGGTTTTCGCCATCGGCCACGCCGGCCGCATGGTCGCGACGCAGGCAAAGTCCGGCGAGCGGCTTTGGTCGTTGACGATACCGGGTGCGCAGCCGCCCTGCGTGGCGGGTAATACGGTTTACGTCGTCGATACGAGCGGCCGCGTGCTGGCGCTTGCCCGTTCCACTGGCAAGAACTCGCTGGATGGCACAGCTACCGGATTCAAAAACCTGGGCCGGCCCAGTGCTAGCCGGCAACATGTTGTGGTTGGCCTCCAGCAAAGGTGAGGTCGTCGGCGTCGATGCGGCAACAGGTAAAATTGGCAATAAGGTCAACGTTGGCGCCGCGGTTTATATTCCGCCGATCGTTGCGCAGGGCCGCATGTTCGTATTGACCGACAGCGCGAAACTCATCGCTCTCAACTAGAATTTACGCTAGAGACGCGAACCTGGCTTGTCGCCACGCCAGCAGGGTGACGCTGCTGTCGTTTGTCCCAATCCCCCCATGGCTATTCCTTGACGTTGTCCTCCCCAATTCCAGTTGTTGCAATCGTCGGCCGGCCGAACGTCGGCAAGTCGACGCTGTTCAACCGGTTGACTGGCACGCGCGCGGCGCTCGTATCCGACTTACCGGGCCTCACTCGCGACAGGCGCGAAGGCGTCGCAGAGCTGTTCGATACCGAAATTCGTTTGATCGATACCGCCGGTCTCGAGGAAGCGCGGAAAGGTTCGATTGCCGACCGGATGCGCAAACAGTCCGAGCAGGCAATCGCGGCTGCCGATCTTGTGCTCTTCGTCATCGACGCGCGTGACGGAGTGACCGCTGCCGATAATGCTTTTGGGCAGATCGCACGGAATTCGGGCAAGCCCGTCGTTTTGGTCGCGAACAAGGCGGAAGGGCGCCAGGGCGCAGACGAAATCCTCGACGCGTTCTCCCTCGGTCTCGGCGAGCCGATCGCCATCTCCGCCGAGCATGGCGAGGGTATCGGCGATCTGACGGCCGACATCATCGCAGCACTCGGTCTCCAGATGCCTGCGCAAGCGAAGAAGAAGCGCCGAGGCGATGCCGCCGATCCAGCAGAGCCGCAGGAGAAGATCGAACGCGTCAAGCCGGTCCGCGTCGCAATCGTCGGTCGTCCGAATGCCGGCAAGTCGACGCTGGTCAATGCACTGCTCGGTGAGGATCGGGTGATCACCGGACCCGAGCCCGGATTGACGCGCGACAGCGTCTCAAGTGATTTCGATTACAAAGGCCGCGTGATCCGGCTGTTCGACACAGCGGGCCTCCGGCGCAAAGCTAAGATCACCGAAGCCGCCGAGAAGCTGTCGGCAAGCGACGCCGTGCGCGCCATTCGCTTCGCAGAAGTGGTCGTGCTGCTGATCGACGCGGAACGGCCGTTCGAGCACCAGGACTTGACCATCGGCCACAGGGTGACGGAGGAAGGCCGCGCCCTCGTGATCGCGATCAACAAGTGGGATCTTGTCAGTGATAAGCAGAAGTCGCTTCGGGCACTCAAGGAAACGGTTCAAGAGAGTCTGGCGCAGGTGCCCGGCGTGTCGGTCGTCCCGATCTCAGCGCGTTCCGAGAGCGGGCTCGATCAGCTGATGGCGGCGATCGTCAAAACTTATGAAACGTGGAACAAGCGGGTCTCGACCCCGCGTCTCAACCGCTGGCTCGACGAAGCTTTGCAGCGGCACGCGCTACCCGCCGCGCACGGAAGGCGCATCAAAATACGCTACATCACACAGCCATCGACGCGGCCGCCGACCTTCGTCGCCTTCTCACAACGCGCCGAGGCGATACCCAAATCGTACGTGAAATATCTGACGAATTCGCTGCGCGAGGCCTTCGATCTGCCGGGTGTTCCGATACGCTTTAGCCTCAGGAAAGGCGACAATCCGTTCGCCAAAGGCTAGCGACACGTTTTAGTCCTGGTCAATGCAGGTGGAGTGCCGGCGAGGTATCTGAAGAAGTGATAGTGTAGGCTGTAGGCTGCGGAGCGCAGCGGGCGGGAGCAACAGCGGCGAAAAGTCAGGCCACAATGCTCAACCGCCCGCACGGGCGTCAGCCACAAAAACTGGCGCCGCTCCGGACGGGCTTAGATAGGGGGTCCGGCACGCGCGTCAAGGGCAGTTGCGAATTATCCTGCGCGCGCTTTGCGCGATCGGTGAGCACGTAATCTGGGCGCCAAGAAAATGGACGTATATTTCTACCATCTCGAACATCAGACGCTGGAGCGGGTGCTGCCCAGTCTTCTCGAAAAAGCGCTGGCGCGCGGCTGGCGTGCCGTCGTGCAGGCGGGCAGCGAGGATCGCCTGGAGGCGATCGATCTGGCGCTTTGGACTTACGCCGACGACAGCTTTCTGCCGCACGGGACTGCGCGGGCCGGCTACGCGAGCGAGCAGCCTGTCTACTTGACGCTTGGCCACGAGACGCCGAACGGCGCTAGTGTGCGGTTTCTCGTCGATGGCGCCGAGGCGCAGGCCTTCAGCGGTGCCGAGCGTTTCGTTTATGTGTTCGATGGTCGCGATCCCGATGCCGTTGCTTCAGCACGTTCGCAGTGGAGCGGGGCGAAGACCGCGGGCTGCGCCGTCACCTATTGGAAGCAATCTGAAAGCGGCCGTTGGGAAAAGAAGGCTTAGAGTGGCGTTGCTTTTGACGGCATATCTTTTGCCCTTCAGCCGTAGCCAAACCGCCGACGCATGAACTATCGCCACGATTATCACGCGGGAAACTTTGCCGACGTTGTGAAGCACGTCGTGCTCGCGCGTGTGCTGACGCACATGAAGCAGAAGCCGCGACCATTCCGCCTGATCGATACGCATGCCGGTGCGGGGCGCTACGATCTTTCAGGATTAGAGCCCGGCAAGACAGGCGAGTGGCAGGATGGAATCGGCCGCTTGTTCGATGCCGAATTGCCAAGCTCCGTCGCAGATCTTCTTGCGCCGTATCTCGACGCTGTCCGAGCCGTAAACGATCCAGGTCAACTCAGGTATTATCCCGGCAGCCCCGTCATCGCGCGCCAGCTGATGCGGTTTGACGATGTTCTCGTCGCCAATGAATTGAATGGCGAAGATTTCGATCGTCTCAAGGCGGAGTTTCGTCGCTCCAAATCGACGACCGTGCTCAATATCGATGCCTGGCACGCCGTCAAATCGCTGTTGCCGCCAAAGGAGCGGCGCGGCCTTGTGCTGATCGACCCGCCTTTCGAAAATCGCGACGAGTTTGCCAATCTCACCGCCGCGGTCGGCGAGGCAACCCGTCGATTCGCGAGTGGCACGTATTTGATTTGGTACCCGCTCAAAAACGAGGGTGCCGCCGACCGCTTCGTCGCTACCGTCACCGCGCAATTGGGTCTCGAATTTCTCGATATCCGGGTTGCCGTCTGCTCGGCATTTCCAGGTCTCGGACTGACGGCATCAGGGGTTCTGGTGCTGAACCCGCCTTACGTGCTCAGGGCCGAGCTGGAAGCCATCATGCCGGTGCTCAGTGAACGGTTGGCCGAGGGCGCGGGCAGCGGCTACTCGCTGCGCGACGCCGTTCAATAGGTGATCTTCTTTGCTGTGCAGCATTTCGATCTTGCAAGGCGGTCGGCTTTACAGGATAAATTGCCGCACGCTAAGGCGGGCAGCGGCGGCATGGCAGCTCCCGTTGCGTTCTACGAAGCCCGGCGCGTTGGTGCGGTGCGGCAGGACGCGCTTGGGATCGTGCCGGCTTCGAGGCCCGTCACGGCGGTCGATGCGAGGGCTTGCGCGGAAGCCCGAGGTCGTATCGCCGGGACTGCGCCAGGAGACCATGGCATGCGCCAGACAGGTACAGTGAAATTCTACAACTCACAGAAGGGCTACGGCTTCATCAAGCCCGACGCCGGCGGCAACGACGTTTTCGTTCACGTTACCGCTGTCGAAAGATCAGGCATCGGTGATCTGAACGAGGGCATGCGGCTGTCATTCGAGACCGAACCTGATAAACGCGGTAAGGGACCGAAAGCCGTCGATCTGCAAAAGACCGACTGAAGCTGCGAGCGAGTTCAGACGCGCAGCGGTGTCGGTTCCGGCGCCTTGTGCGACGTATGTTGCGTTTTGAAATCGAGACGGGTGGCGATGCCGTTCCGTCTTGTTCGTGGGGTTTGACGTTATTCACGAAGTCCAGCGTATTGGGGTGTGGTCACGAATTCGAGGGAGAAATAGACATGACCGTATTTATTCGCAGCGGAATGATTGCATTCGCACTGGTCGTTAGCATGGCCTCGACAGAGGCTCATGCGAAGTGCGTGATGGCAGGGGGCGAGTCCGTAATGGCCACGGAAGACCTCGCCAAATTCATGGCCGGTGCAGCGTTGAAGAACTCGATGGCGGCTCATGGTTGGACGCCGCACGGTGTCGTCAAGGTGACGTGCGACACGTCGTCGATCGGCTTGCCACACTGTCTTGCACGTCAGAAGGCATGCAGTTGAGATCGCGCGAGGCGACCGCTCAATAGGCGGCCTTGCCCGCTTCAACAGCTCGCCGGTTGACCATCGGCGAGCTGTTTTTCTCTCGGCCGGCGCGAAATGCACTGCCCGACGTTGCGCGTGTTACCTCGCCATCGCGCCGCGCATCGCTCCGACGATGGCCATCATTACGGCACCGCCCAGTCCGCCACCGACGACCTGCGTCAGAATTGCCGCCCAATCCAGCGGGCCTCCGCCTACGGCGGGAGCATGGAACGCGTAGTCGAGAATTTGACCGCCCACGCCACCACCCACAATGCCGGCAATCGTGTTGCCGAGCGTCCCGAGGCTCATATTTTTAAGTGCACTGCCGGCAATGTTGCCGCCAAGTGCACCGCTAACCAGCTGAATTAGAAGGGTAATGATATCCATAGTGTTCTCCACCAGCTAAGTGGGACGTGACGAGCTTTGCGATTATTCGCACGTTGACCGAGCTTCGCCGGCTGCAAGAGCCTCCCACCGTGGGAATCATACCACACTTTGTTCGAAAAATGCGGCGGTCGGCCGCACCCTGTCCGACGTTCAGTGTTAAGGCGTGGTTGATAAGTGACAGCCTTGTGCGAATTGGCTCCGGCAACCATTTCTTCAAAGAACTCAAGGATAATTCCACTATGCTGTCGGCATCTTGCGGTGCGGCGGCGCCGACGGCGTAGAGAGGCAATCCGATGATGTTGAAGTTCTTTTTAACCGTATTGGCCGGTGGGTGGATGCTGGCCGCCACGGCCCCGGCCGAGGCCACTAACTACAAGCGCGGCTACCAGTACGGCCCGCAGGTCAAGGGATATGCCATCCGCCGCGGGGGCTACTCTTACGGTCGTGCCGACACGATCAACACAAACGGTAATCACTGGTCTCCTTATCGTGCTCACATTTTGAACCCGCAAAGCCCTGCAGGGCCGTTCGATTCTGGCTTTTTCTTCAATTCCGCAATGGGCTACCGAGGCGGCCAGGCGCCGTACATGCACTAGAAATTCCGGCTATACACTCGTTAGCTGTGGATCAATTCGAAATGCCACGCCCATGGGGCGTTGCAAAAGCGGCATAAGCTATGGCCCGTGGGCCACTTGGGCCTCGTCCTGCCACGTTGCTGACACTATCCAGTCAGCGAATTGCCGGGGATGGTTTTCAGGGGGAGAAGGCGCATGCGCCCTTCGGTCAACGTCGTTGCCGCTCTTGCAACAGCGGCTACTTTCTTCGCCGCCGTAGCTGTGCCAGCGTCGGCGGAATGCAAACGCTACGGCTTTACCGTCAACGACTACGGTAAGGATGGGCCGACGACAGATGCGAAGAGCTTGCTCGACAAGCTCATCGCGACGAAAATGTCCGAAAAGGGTGTGAAGGACTACAAGACCGGCCTCAAAAAAGTGAGTTGCGAGCTGTTCTTGAACTTCATCGTTTTCGACGAGCACACTTGCACCGCAGACGCTACGGTTTGCTGGGGCGGTACGCCGCTTCCGAGTTCGGAGCAGGCTGCGGAAGCCACTGAAGCCGGCGAGAAAACCAAGAGCTCTTCGGCAGCCCCCGCGAAACAATCGAAAAAGAAAAAGGAAGTCGCGGCAAAGACCGGCGAAGCTGCCAAAGTGCCGGAAACTGCGAAGGCGACGGCTCCGCCGCCGGCTGAAAACGCCGCCGCCGAGACCAAGGCGCCGGATCCAAAGGATACCTCCGCTCCCACGGCCGAAGCTAACGAAGGGGCGGCTCAGCCTTCCGAGGGCCAAGCGAATTCCGCGTCAACGGCTACGCCTGATGTAACGTCTTCTTCAGCGACGGCAAGCGTGACACCGCTGGCTGCACCGGCCGCCAAGGCGGCAAAGTCTGTCGAGACCGGTTCACTGAGCGAACCTGCGAAAAAGCCATCGGCGAAGCATCACGAGGCGAAAAAAGCCCCTTCTGAGAATGGCGAGACCACTGCGGTCAAACCGGCAGCACATGAAGAGTCGGGCTATCCAACGCCGCTGCCGCCAGAAGACGGGGTGACACCGTAAGCATCCGGTCAGCGGGGCATCTGGTTCTGCAAGACAGGCGCGGCGGGTAGAACTCGCCGCACCGCCAGTGTCGAATGAGCTAGACCGATACCGGCGACGGCGACGCCGCGATGCTGATCTCACCAAGCTTAAGCTTGATGATCTCACGGTTGAACGGCTTCAAGATGGTGCTATCGGCGCCGTGCGTCCGCGCGCGCTGAATTTCCTGCGGATCATTTTCGGTCATCACGAACATGATGTGCGGGCGTGGGTCGAGGGGCAGTGCGCGGATCTTGGCGATGAGTTCGAGGCCGTTGCCACCCGGCATGCGCCAGTCGACCAGGATCATATCCGGTGTATCTGAGCGCAGACGCTCCATCGCTGCGATTGAGCCGTCGGCTTCACTGACGCGGAAATCCAGACTTTCGAATATCAGACGCGTGTATTTTCTGACGATTTCCGAGTCATCGATGACGAAGCAATGAAGCATGATGGGGCGATCTCGCATCCGTTCCACTGCGCCGGCAGCTGCGATCCGGCACGATTTCCATGAGACTGCCGGTAAAATATTAAGCCGCGATTAAGTTGTGTGACGGCGTGACCACAATGTCGTGATCCACAGCGCCTACCACCTCATGCCAGCGGCCGGGCGACCAGCAGAATGTCAGCGCCGTCTTTCAGTATTTCCAAGTGCATGCCTGCAGCGGGCGCGATGCGCCAAGTGTAATAAGCTTGGATCGTGATCGCATCGAGCGCCAATGGATTGCCGGCAACAAAATCGGTGAGGTACTGCGGCGGACGAGCGCCGGTGCCTTTGCAGCGGATCAAAAAGCTCGGCTGCTCGAACGATCCGCCGATCGACACATCGATTTCGCCGCCACGTGGCAACGCCGTGACGGCGGACGCGATGAGATTGAGCAGCAGCTTGACCTTGTCCTTCACGACAAGCCCGGGCGCGCCGCGCCACATCAGTTTGTGCTTGCCTTGCGTAATCTTGATAAAGCCGCGAGAAATCTTCTCCGCCGTCGCGAGATCGATCATGGAGCCGGCGGACCCGGTCGCGCCGAAAGCGAAGCGCGCAAATTCCAGCCTCGCCGATGCCTGTTCCGTGACGTTGCGGATGACGTTCAACGCATAGCTTTTTGCCTGCGGATCGTCATCCTCGTCGAGAATTTCGAGGCCATTGAAGATGGCTCCGACGGGATTGATGATGTCGTGGCAAATGCGGCTCGAAATCAGCGCTGCAAGTTCGAGATCGGTCGGCGTAGCGCGCTGGCTCATTACATGCCCTTGGTTTGAGAAGCCCCTGCGTCGAAGGGTTGCGGCAGCGCAAGCGCGACAGCGCGACGCGAGCCAATGCCGGCAGCTTGCGAAAATGCTCTATGCTCTGATACATGCGCCGGATCGGAATTGCCAAGTCCCGCAGCCGGTGGGCCGTCGAAGGCCGGATTTTCATCGAAGACTGAGTCTTGTGCGCCACGGTTTAGCCGCGGTGCATAATAAGCATGCCACGCGCCACAGCGTTGGCCGAATATCGATTCGAACGGGAATATTTGCTCGCGCCATGCTGCCGATCAACGCCCAGGATCATGACGCCTTGATCAATGCGCTGCTTCCGGCGGTACGCGAGGCCGGCCGCCTCGAGATGGCGCATTTCACGAAGGGTGTGAAATTCGTGCAAAAGGCTGACCGGTCGCCTGTTACGGCAGCCGATCATGAGGCCGAGAGCGTGCTGCTTGCGGCGCTTTCCAAGGTCGCGCCCGACATCCCTGTCGTTGCCGAGGAAAGGATCTCGGCTGGGGCTGCTTGCGAATACGCGCGCCGGTTTTTCCTCGTTGATGCGCTCGACGGTACGCGTCTCTTTATTCGCGGCAAACCGGAGTTTTCGATCAACATCGCATTGGTCGAAGACGGCAAGGCGCGCTTCGGCCTGATCTTTCTGCCGCCATCCGAGAGGCTTTTCGTGACACGTGCCGACGGTGCGGCCTTCGAAGCCCAACTGCATCTCTCGACGAGGGAGCAGTCTCCCAGCGTCGAATTCGCCTGTATATCGACGCGCGCGCCAGACCCTGCGGCCCTTGTCGCCTTCAACAGTCGCGGCGCCGGCAGCGCCAGCACCAACCTCCTGAAGACATTGAATGTCCTGGACGCGCGGCCGCTCGGCTCGTCGATGAAATTCTGCCTGATCGCGGCAGGCGAAGGCGACCTCTACGCAAGGTTCGGCGAAACCTGCGAGTGGGACACCGCGGCTGGCCAAGCCATACTCGAGGCGGCGGGTGGATCCGTCACCACGCTGGACGGTTTGCCGTTGTCTTACGGTCACTACGAACGAAGATTCCGTAACCCGCATTTTGTGGCCTGGGGCCGCCAACCGCTATGGCGCAGCGGCGACGATGTCAGCAGTCCGGTACCGGGCGCATAAGCAACGCGAGTTCAGCCTTACTTTAGCACCAGAATCTCGCGAATTTGCGTTACCGGGTAGATGCAGGTACCCGCTGTACGCGAGGGAAGCGCGGCGCGCGAACAGATCGCCGCGCGAATGAACGTGGGGTCATCACGATGAGCCGCGGCTTCGAGGGACGGTTCGAAAATAGAGTGGTACCAGCGGGAAAGGCCACGGTTATTGCCGCGGTTTCGCTGCTTGCAAGTCTCATCTGTTTAGCGCCGAACGCGGGCGCGCAAGACGACTCGTATCATCCCCCGTCAGATACCTACACGGGCCAGAGCGGCGTCGACACCTATCGTCCGGCCCCACCGCCTCCCGACGGCTCGCAAGTCCATCCCCCGAACGACCCTTACGGGGCCTACAACGGCTCTGAGCGCGGTAACGGCGATCCGGGCGGCTATGGCGAGCCCTATCACGATGCGCCGCAAAACAATGCCAGCCGCGAGGAACACTATTCGCCCGGACCGCCCGACGACGGCGGAGGGCCGCGCAATTCTTACACGGAAGACGAGATCATCCGGGCAGGTAACAACTTTTTTGGCAAGGTCAGCGGCGGCCTGGCGTCCGCGGTTGAGTGGGCTTTCCAGAAAGTTGGTAGGCCGAACGGCTACATCCTCGGACAGGATGCCGGCGGCGCTTTCGTTGCTGGGTTGGCCTATGGTGAGGGCAGGCTCTTTACGAAGGATGCTGGAACATACAAGGTTTATTGGCAGGGCCCCTCGGTTGGCTACGATTTCGGGGCCGACGGCTCGAAAGTCATGACGCTGGTCTATAACCTTCGTGATCCGTCAGACATTTACGACAGATTTGGTGGGGTGGAGGGAACAGCCTATCTCGTCGGCGGCATCAGCGTTCAGTTGCAGAAAGCCGGGCATGTCACACTCGCTCCCATTCGTGCAGGCGTCGGTCTGCGGCTTGGTGCCAACGTAGGCTATTCGAAATATACTCGAAACCCGACCTGGAACCCATTTTGACGGTATGGCCGAGCTTGAACGTGGATCCGAGTTGCGGAAAATAGAAAAAGTGGGTTTGTCTGCAAGGCGAGGGACGTTGCGCGCGGCGGGGGCCGCGTAGCCCATCAGATCAGGACCTGTTGATTGATCACCCTTTACGCCGCGATGCTCGTGACGCTCGGCTTCTTGATCGCGGCCTTGATCGTGGTCGTGCTGCTTCCCGCCTATCGTCACCGCATAGAGCGGTTCACGACGGAAGCGCTGAAACGCACGCTGCCGCTGACGGAGGCGGAAATTCGTGCCGACAAGGATCGCTTGCGGGCGGAATTCGCGATGGAGCTTCACAAGCTCGAGACGAAGGTGGAGGCCGCCGATATGTCGGCTGCGCGCCAGAGCGTCGAGATCAATCGGCGGGATGCAAAAATCCAGGAGCTGACCGAGGCGATTGCCGACCAGAAAATGAGCGTCGACGAGCACGAGAATGCCCGGCGCGTTCTTGAGCAGGCCATTCTCGACCGGCTGCCGAAAGTCGAGCAGCGCCTTGCGGAAACAAGGAAGCTGCTCGCGACGCGCGATCGCGAAATCCGCGAACTCTTTGCAACAAGTGCCAAGCAGGCGAGCGCGCTCGAAGAAGCGATTCAGCTCAACGTGCAGCGAGAAAAAGAGCTGACGCAACTTCGCATGGCGCTCGATACCCGGGCCGTTCGCAATCGCGACGCGCGCGGCGATGCGCGTCTCGACAGCAAGGTGGCGCTCAGATCGGAAATCGAATCGCTGCGTGCTCAAAACCAAGAGCAGGCGTCGCTGATCGAGCGGCTCCAGGCTGCGAAAGGCAAGGATCAGGCAGCGTCCGACCAGGATGAGACCCGCGCCGCCGAGATCAAGCGTCTGACGTCGGTACTTTCTCGAACCGAGTCCGAACTTGCGGCGCTGAAGGCCAGCGAAGGCAGCGACGAGAAACGTCGAGAGCTTGATGCGCGCATTGCCGAACTCGAAAACAACGAGCAGACGGCGGCTACGGAAATCGCGAAGCTTAAAGCCGCGCTCAAGGCTTATGAAGAAGACGCCACAGTGCCCGCAGGCATTTCGCAGAAGGCAGACATCGGCGCGCTACAGGCCGAGATCGACGAGCAGCGCCGCACCATCACCGGGCTCCGCGCCGAGATTGCGGCGAGCCAGGAACGTCAGGCGCGGCAGGCGCTGCATTTCCACGAGGAGCTCCGCCGCCTGGGACCATCGATTTCTGAAGGCAAGAGCCCGGACGCGGAAAGCCCGCCAAAGAAATCGTTAGCGGAACGGATCACCGCACCGCGTGTCGTGCGACCGGCCGTCAAGGATGCAGCAGGCGCGGGCGAGACGCCTGAAACGCCGCGCGAGGGCCGTCCGGCGTCGTATCTCCGCGCCTTGACGCGCGGCCGCAGTGACAAGGAAGCGACGACGCCTGAAGGCTCGCCGCCGCCGCCGCTGCCTGCGTCAGAGGCCGAGGCAACGCCGAGTGGTACAAAACCCGCTCGCCGCCCCCGGCTGCTCGAACGCATCAGCGGAATCGAGAAGAACTAGATCAATGACGGTCGAGATCGCGTGCTTCGCGATTGGCGCTGCGTCCAATTGTGCACAGCGACTTTCTGAGAACTTCGGCGGCCATTGACTTCGCCTGTGGGTTGCGACGAAGACGCCTGTGTCCCACATTCGCTGCAGGACATCTGGATTACATGCAAGCCATGACGCACAGCGACCCGACGCAGTCTCCACATCGGCGCGCGCCACGTAGCGGGACCGACCCGCATGCCGGTTACGGCCACGATCACCGGGGCGAAGTGCGCGGACATAACCACGCGCCGAAGGATTTCGGCTTTGCCTTCGCGCTAGGGACGGCGCTCAACGTCGGCTTCGTTGTTGTGGAAGCCATCACTGGGGTGCTCGCCAACTCGATGGCGCTGCTTGCCGACGCCGGTCATAATCTCAGTGACGTGCTCGGTCTGCTGATGGCCTGGGGTGCGAGCATTCTCGTCAAGCGGCGTCCGACCCTGCAGTACACTTATGGTTTTGGGTCATCGACGATCCTTGCGGCACTCGCCAACGCGGTCTTCTTGCTCGTCGCCGTCGGCGCGATCGCCTGGGAAGCCGTGCAGCGCATTTCTGCGCCACCGCCAGTTGCCGGCACGACCATGATCGTCGTCGCCGGGTTGGGCATTCTGATCAACGGCTTCACCGCCTGGCTGTTTGCATCGGGCGCCGAGCGCGACGTCAATATCCGAGGCGCCTACCTTCACATGGCGGCCGATGCCACAATTTCGTTCGGTGTCGTCCTTGCAGGCTTTGCGATGCTGATGACCGGCTGGAACTGGCTCGATCCGGTCGTCAGCCTGATCATTGTCGCGCTGATTGTCTGGGCAACGTGGGGACTTCTGAGAGATACGACACGCTTAGCGCTGCATGGCGTTCCCGCCGGGATCAACCCGGTGGACGTGCAGAGCCGGCTAGCTGCGTTGCCGGGTGTCGCCAGTATTCACGACCTGCATATCTGGCCGATGAGCACGACGGAGACAGCGCTGACGTGCCACCTCGTCATGCCCGACGGGCACCCAGGAGACACCTTTATCCTACAAGCGACAGATATGCTGCACGCCGAATTCGAGATCCGTCACGCGACACTGCAGTTCGAGGTTGGGAACGATGTGCCGTGCGGACTCGAAGAGGGCTGCATGACTTCCACCGACCACGTCAAACAGCGGGCGACGTAGATCGGTATTAGCGCAGCTTCTCCTGTAGCGACTTAAGCGTTGCCACTGCGTCTGTTCCAGCGAACAGGAACTGGTCGACGCCGGCCGCCTTGAGCTTTGCTTCGCTGCCTCCCGGTCGTCCCGCCATCAAGACGAGCTTTGCTCCTGCCGCTTTCAGCGCCTGCGATGTTGGTTCGGCGAGCGTGGCGTTGACGGCGTCGGAAGAGCAAATGCACGCTGCTCTTGCGTCGGAGTCTTTGAAGGCGGCTGCGGCCTCTTCCGGCGTTTTGTAGCCATCGCTGATCAGCGCCTTGATTCCGCCTGCGGCCAAGTAATTCTTCACCCACGTCGAGCGCACATTGTGGTCGATGATCTCGCCCATGCTGGCGACGAAGATGTCGTAGCCTCCATGTGCATCGGCCGCCTCGCGCAGTGCTTCGAAGGCTTCGCCGAGGCGGTGAGGTTTGAGCGGCGTGACGGTGATTGCGGGCTCATTCGAGACGGCAAGCCCGGGCGGTTGCTGCCAGGGCTCGACCTTTACGCCATCGTCGCCGAGGATCGGGAATGCGCTGACACCTGTCAGCTGCTGGCGAAGTGTTGCGACGCTTTTGGCGCGGACCTCCGCCGTCTTCGCAATCATGTCTTGAACGTGCCCCGACGTGAGTGCAGCCAGCATGCCGCCGCGGCTCTCGATTTCCTGGAAAATCTCCCAGGCTTTTTTCGCCATGTCTTCGGTGAGATTTTCGACGTACCACGACCCGCCCGCCGGATCGACGACGCGGCCGAGATTGCTTTCCTCCTGGCAGACGATTTGAATGTTGCGGGCGACGCGCCGCGCAAAAGCGTCCGGCTTGCCGAGTGCGAACGTGAATGGCAGGACGACGATCGCGTCCGCCCCGCCGAGAGCCGCTCCGGTGCAGGCAATAGTCGTGCGCAGAATGTTGGTCCACGGATCGCGCTTCGCCATCATCCGGTAAGAGGTCGGGCAACTGAGCTGCACTCTTGCAGCCGATTCACCGGCGCCCGAAGCGTCGGCGACGCGCCAGATAAGACGGCGCGCGGCGCGCAACTTTGCAATGGTCGAAAACTCGTCGATGTCGGCGGCGAGCGCGACGTTGATCTTCGGTAGTGCGTCGGCCGGGCTGATACCGGCGTGCTCGGCTGCGCGCAAATAAGCAACCAGCGTTGCCAGCATGCATGCAAGCTCTTGGGCTTCGCTGGCGCCGGCGACGTGATAGACGACGCCATCGGCGGTCATCGCTTGCACGCGCGGGCTCGATTTCGTGGCATTCATCAATGCAACGGCGCGGGCAAGTGCCGTGTCGACGGGCTCCGACAGACGCCCCGTCATCGCCAGCGTGCCGAGCGGGTCGGCGCCGAACGAGCCCTGTCGATCGGCAGCACTGACACCGCGCGCTTCCCATACCGCGTTCAAGGCGAGGGCAGAATCAAAAAATTGTTCGCCGGCGACGAATATGATCGGGCAGACATCGAGCATCACGCCGTCGAGTGCGGCTCCGACCGCCTCTTTGGTCGGCGCCAGTCCGTTGCCCCCGAACTGCAGTCCGATCGACGTCACGCCGCCTTCTAGATCTTCGAGGATCGCCTTGTTCGCGGCTTTCGGATCGGCCTCGATGTGGAACGTGCGAATGTCCCAGCCGAGACCGTCGCGCGTCGCTTTCCTGCCGCGGGTGAAGGGCGGCGTTCCCGGCACCATGCCGGCGGTGCTCTGCAGGGCATCATTACGTGTATAGAGCGGATTGATTTTCAATCCGTCAGCCGTGCGGCTGACGAGCCGCTTCTCGAAGTTGGCGCCTTTCAGCGCTTTGTCGACAAGTGCGCGCCATTGCTCGAAAGTGGCCGCCGGAAACCCTTCGGCGAGATGCGGTTCAGTCGTCGAACGTGCCATGCAGCGGAATTCCTGACGCGAGAGGCGGGCCTATGAACGGAAGTTCCGGTATACCTATTACGCGGCTCGGCGCGAGTGCGAAATCGCGCCGCCGGCGTGGCCCAATTGCCGCGCGAGCGGTTGACCGCGGGTTTGCCTCGCTGCGCGGGCCGTGGCATCACGGATCAGTAGTTAAGCCTTGAGTCCTTATTGACGATTTCGAGGAGTGGAAATGACCCGAACGCACGGCACTTCGGGGCCTGAGCAACCCGTCGCCGATCCCCGCGACTATGTGCAGGACGGGCTGATCCTCATCGGCTGCAGCAAGTCCGGCCGCGATCTGACGGCCGAGTGCATCGAACTGGCGCTGGCGAACCGGCACGGCCTCGTCACGGGCGCCACCGGCACCGGCAAGACCGTGACGCTGCAGGTGTTGGCGGAAGGTTTTTCCGCGGCCGGCGTTCCCGTTTTTGCAGCTGACATCAAAGGCGACCTTTCGGGGATCGCAGCCAAGGGCGAGCCGACGCCGAAGCTCGTCGAGCGGGCCGAAGAAATCGGATTGATGCGCTACGGCAATACATCCTTCCCTACGGTCTTCTGGGACATTTTCGGCATCGACGGCCATCCGGTGCGGGCAACGGTGCAGGAGATGGGGCCGCTGCTGCTCTCCCGTCTGTTGGAGCTAACCGAGCCGCAGGAAGGCGTTCTGAACATCGCTTTCCGCTGGGCCGAGGACGAGCGCGAAGCCGGCGACGAAAAGATGTCGATCCTCGATCTCAAGGATTTGCGCTCCGTCATCGACGAGATGGGCAAACGCGCCGCCAGTCTCAGAAGCAAGTACGGACACGTCGCGCCGGCAACGGTCGGTGTCATTCAGCGCCGACTTCTGGTGCTCGAAGAGCAGGGCGCCGATAAGTTCTTCGGCGAGCCGGCTCTCGACATCATGGATTTCGTAAAACTCGCGCCTGATGGACGCGGCATCGTCAATATTCTCGCCGCCGAGAAGCTGATGAATACGCCTCGCCTCTACGCAACATTCCTGCTTTGGCTGCTGACGGAATTGTTCGACAGGCTTCCCGAAGTCGGTGACCTCGATAAGCCGAAACTCGTATTTCTCTTCGACGAAGCGCACCTGCTTTTCAACGACTCGCCGAAGGCGGTGCTCGAACAGGTCGAGCGCGTCACGCGGCTCATCCGCTCGAAAGGCGTCGGCGTTTATTACGTCACGCAAAGTCCGGGCGATGTACCGGATCGCGTTTCAGCCCAGCTCGGAAATCGCATCCAGCACGCGCTCCGTGCCTTCACGCCGAAGGAGCAGAAAGCCATTCGAGCCGCCGCGCAGACATTCCGGCCAAATCCCGATCTCGATACGGAACGCGTCATTCAGGAATTGAAGGTCGGCGAGGCGCTCGTCTCGTTGCTGCACGACAAGGGCGAACCGTCGATGGTACAGCGGACACTCATTCGTCCGCCGATGTCGCGCGTCGGGCCGTTGACGGCTGCGGAACGAGAGAAACTGCAAGCGGCCGATGCCGGCAATTCCAAGAAGTACGGCACGCTGCTCGACCGCGAATCGGCATACGAGCGTCTGCAAGCCAGAAATACGGCGGTCGGCCAGATCAAGGAGCGGCTGTCGCGGTTCTCGAACCTCATTCGCGGCAAGGGATGAAACTTTCCTGTCCGTTGAAAGTCACAGTTGAACCTACTAGTTTTTAGGGATTCGCCGTCTTGGGGCGGTCGGGCGTTGACACGTAGACCTAGCGTTGGCTTAGCCGACGAGGAGAGACAGATGGGCTACTTCCGTTTCCGTAAGACGTTCAGCATTCTGCCTGGCGTGCGCATCAATCTCAGCAAGACCGGCGTCAGTTCGAGCCTAGGCGGCCACGGCGCCACAGTTAACGTCGGCAAGAACGGCCCCATGGTTACGCTCGGAGTGCCGGGGACCGGTCTCAGCTATCGCACGCCGCTAGGCACGACTTTGTTGGTTGCATTGATGTTGGTCGCGGTTGCGGTCGGGATCGCCTATCTCATGGCGCCGGACAGCGTGCGCGCGATCCTGCACTGGTGGCAGCCGCGCTGGTTCTAATAATCCGGAGAGTTTCGCTGCGTTGCTCGCGATCACCCGCTTGCCGAGGCTACGGGTTGCGGTTTCGGTAACGCACTTGAACGCGAACCTTGCGGCACCTGACTGGTGGGTGCCGAATTCTCGGCTGGCGGTTTGACACTCGGGACCGGTTCCTTCGTCGCCGCTGGAACTGTTACCGGCGTTTGCGCTGCAATTGGCGCTTGCCCAGGCGGCGCCTTCAGCCAAACTCCCTTGCGACCCTCTTTCAGGCCCTCGGCGTAAAGTGCGGATTGGTACTTCGGATCATAAATTTCTTTGGTTTTGAACTTGAACGATTTCGGCACCGAAAGGAAGTTGAAGTCGGCCCCGCCGTCGAGCGCAACGCGGTAGATGCGATAGAGTTCGCCTTCGTTCTGGCTCTTGATCAGCGTCGAGATGGAACGCGATGCAATTTGCAGCGTCGTTGCTTTGACGACCTCCTGCTCCGGTGACGCCTTGCCATTCTTGATTATGTAGAAGCGCCTAATCGGCGGCTCGGAAAAGAGTGGATCGAACGCCTTCAGCGGCGCGTCCACCGGCAGCACGAACAGCTCGCGCGTTGTTCCCCCGTCAACATGCAGCTCATCGTAAATTCTGCCGTCGGCCTCGACCTCGATCTTTACCGGCGGGAAGGCGGCGGGAATGGCAGCGGACGCCATGATGACCTTGCGGAAGAGTTCCATTGCTGCCGGTGATTTGTTCAGCGCGATCTCGCCCATGTTCCACACGACCGGGCGCTGGGCGTCGAGGTTGGTCGTCAGCACCATCAGGAGTCGGCCTCGCCGATACTGTGCGGCGATGCGATCGAGCATGTCGCGATCGATGTACTTGGCGATCAGATTTGCGAGCGGTGCCGTATCGGCCAATGCCGGACCGCCGAAGAGGGCGGGCAAGAATTGTGTCGTGATGACTTCGTTCTGTTGGTACTGCGTCCAGATCGTGTGCAGCTTCTCGTCTTCCGATGACCCGAGAAATGCGAACGGCGCGATGATGGCGCCGGCGCTGACTCCGGTCACAACTTCGAATTCAGGCCGGTTGCCGCGTCGGGTCCATCCAGCAAGGACGCCGGCGCCGAACGCGCCATCCGATCCGCCACCCGACAGTGCCAATGTCTCGATGACCTTTCGTCCATTGATGCGTTTGGCATCGCGCGCGATCGGCGGCATGTGTGCGGTGCGGTGCTTGATTTCGGCGACCGGATCGCGCGGAACTTCGTCAGCCCAAAAGCGGACACCAGACATGCGCGGAACTTCGGCTGTTGCAGCGAGCCGTGCACTGGTGATGCCGTTACGCTCCATCGTCGTCGCGCAACCCGAGAGCGCCAACGCGGTCACCGTCAAAAGGCCTACACGTAACCTGGGCCTGAACACGCAATATCCCCCGGTGCCCACAACTTCCGTTTACTGCCGGATTGTTGCGGCGCACTTAAGGCCGCGACAACGGCGTAAAATCGACCAGGTGTCACAAATCACTGCGGGCCGATTAATTACGTCCGAAAACCCTGATCAAGCCTTGATATTAGGGGACATTGTCGGCAGGCCGCGCGCTTCGATGGCTGAACGCGTGTAGTGATAGGCGGCCTCCATAAGTTCAGTATGACGACGCCAATCGAGTGCCCCCATTGCCGGTGGCGTTGGCGGGATGATCAGCCAATCTTCTGGCTGCAAATGGCGTTCGAAATGACTGCGATTGGCCATCAGGCTTTTGACCAGAACCGTGGCTGCCGATGGCGCCGACGGTAGGCGATGCCGCGAGATCGGATTGAACGTTCTCCAGATCAGGTCGCCGCGGTTCGGAAGCGACGCGTAATCGACGGCAAAGCGCTGGGCTTGCGCAGCTTGAAAGCTAACCACGATGTTAGGCCCGCGCTTGAGGCTGTGCATCGTTTCGATCGGCACGTTGGCGATGACGGAGCCATCGACCAGCATTCGGCCGTCGTCGGTATAGTACGGCGGCAACAGGCCCGGTATCGCAGCGCTGGCGCGGAGAGCACGCCATAGATGGCCGGAGCGGTGTACCTCGATCTCATAATCGGAGAGGTCGGCGGATACGGCGAAGTAGGGCTTCCACAAGTCCTCGATGCGGATGCTGCCGTATTCTTTTTCGAGATGCGCATCGAAGTGCGTGTGATCGAGAAGACCGTAGCGTGGCAGTGTGTATCGTCCGAGCGCCCGCCCATCGATGAACATCCTGTGCACGCCGGCGTCGATTGCGAGCGGGTCCATTTCCTGAGCGAACGCGGCTCCCATCGCGGCCCCGCCGGATGTACCGCCGATAAGATCGAAGCCGATACCCAGTTCTCGAAAAGCGCGGTAGACGCCGATGTGCGCCGCGCAGTAGGCGCCGCCGCCGCAAGCGACAAACCCGAGAGCTTCGCCGGTCAGAAAGCGCCACAGCCGGGCGACGTCTTGGGCTTCACCGAGCGCCACGTGGTGGTGCATCGAAGGTTCGCGCAATGCGAGCCAATGGCGCGTGCCTTGAACGATCCTTTTGCGTCCGTGCACGATGACAAGCCGCCGCGATGCCGGCCGATGCAGCGACAGGGCAAATGCTTCGAGCGGGCTCAGTGCCACCGTCGTCCCGACCGGGCCATCAAGCGGGGCAGCGACGATCAGCAGTTCATCCGCCTGGCGGACGGCTTTCTCGCTCCATGGCGTCAATTCGCGATCGGCGATAAAGACGACCGTCGAGAACCGGCTTTCGAGCGCGTTCAACGCTTCCGTGAGGTCGAAGTCGCCGCCCTTTCGGCCATCGAGCACGTCAGAGATCGTGCCGCTTGAAACGACCAGCGTGTCAGGGCGCGCTTTGGCGGCCTCGACGAATGCCGTCAAGAAAATGGGCGGTATCTGACCGCCGCCTGCGCCAAGAAGCGTGATCGTGCGCGGCCGCGGCTGAGCCCTGGCCGTGTGAGCGCCTCGGTCTATCCGGGCGGCTCGGCGCGTTGCCGCCGCGAGGCGTTCAGCAAGTGTCGCCGTCACGGCCGTCCAAATGGCGGGAGAGTGGGCGGAAATCGCGTCGAAATCGGCGCGCGTCAAGCGGACGACGACGCCATCGCGGATGGCGCGCACCGTCGCGGTACGTGGACCGCCGGCAAAGAAGGCAATCTCTCCGATCGTCGAGCCGTGCGAGATTTCCGCAACCGGTTCAGTGTGGCCTTCGACCTCGACGGCAAAACGACCGGATACAACGACGTACAGCGCGTCGGCGTCTTCGCCCTGGCTAACGACGCAGTCGCCGCGGACAATAAAAAGGGGGTGCAGGCGTTCTTCCAGCAAACGCAAGGATTCAGGCGTCAAATCCTTGAACGTTGCGACGCTCGTGAGCGAGAAGTGCTGGGACGACATCGGGGCGCCGCATGGCAGACTTTTGAAGCCTTATACCATACGGCCGCCCCCCTTATGGAGACGTTCGATCTCGAAACGGTTGACGCCTCAGCCTGCGAGCGTTTCGACGTGTTCCCAGTTGATGAGATTGTCGAACCAGACTTCGAGGTACTTCGGCCGGGCGTTGCGGTAATCAATATAATAACTGTGTTCCCAGACATCGCAGCCGAGGATCGGCTTCGACCCGTGCATCAGCGGATTCTCGCCATTCGGCGTCTTCTGGACTTCGAGCTTGCCGTCCTTGATCGCCAGCCATGCCCAGCCGGATCCGAATTGGCTCTTACCGGCTTCGATGAAATCGGTGCGGACCTTGTCGTAGCCACCGTAGCCCTGGACGAGCGTCTCGATCTTGCCGGGCAGTTTCTTGCCGCCGCCGCCCTTATTCATCCATTGCCAGAAATGCAGATGGTTAAAATGCTGGCCGACGTTATTGACGATTCCAGCGTTCTTGTCGGCGTATGCATTCTTGCAAATGTCTTCGAGCGACATGTTTTCATACTTGGAGCCAGCGAGCAGCTTGTTGCCGTTCTCGACGTAGGCGAGGTGATGCTTGTCGTGGTGGTAGTGCAGCGTCTCGGCCGACATGTACGGTTCCAGCGCGTCGTACGCGTAGGGGAGGTCAGGGAGTTTCAGTGTCATAAATGACCACTCATTCTTTGTTGGGTGAAGCTTCACCCAACGTAGCTTTCGGAGGCCGCTTGTACAAGCCAAGGGGCTTAACCTAGCGCGTCGCCGATCGCGGAATAATTTACCCGCTGGCCTCGGACCTCAATGCCCGAATGTGCGACATACACATCGTGTTGCGCCTGCATCGGTTAGAGCAGGCGGTCCCATCACTATACGCAACGGTCGACCTCGAGTTTCATTGCCCGTGCGCCTCCAAATCCCAAATTCCCGAGACGCTAGATGCCCAAGGTTGCGAGAAACGCCTAGGAAGATAGCGTTTGCGATTTGGTCTGTTGGCGGATTATATAGGGCAGGCGCCCGATATTGCCGATTTCACTGAGAATAAGAGATTTCACTTAAATGAGATAACCGCGACCGGAAGGCCTAGTCATTTTTATTTAGCCCCTGGGGCAAAAGCCGGATATTGCAATGATCGCGCCGGAAATCTCGCGCCCCACAAGGCATAAGTTTCCGAATTGCACTATGTCCAATAAACGGATATTTCTAGCGGCGGTGCCCCGCATAAATCGAAACGGCCGCGAGCCAATATGCGTTTCGGGAAAATTCACGACTATTGGGTAGCCGTATTGACACAACGACCCATCTCGGTGATTTGTGCTGCGCGTCTACTCAGTCTGGCTTGGACCGGGCGCTACCCAATTCTATAGAGGTTTTAGTTTGTGATGCGAAAGGTGAAGAAAATGGCGTCAGTCAATATCGACAAGCTCTCCCTGAAAGATCTTGTTGATCTTGAAGCCAAGGTAAAGAAAGCATTAGCTCTTGCGCGAGATCGGGAAAGGGCTGAATTAAAAAAGAAAATGGCGGATTTGGCGGAAACGCATGGATTTTCTGTCGCCGAATTGTTCGGTGCCACGCGGGGTCGTGGTCCTGGCAAAAGCAAGTCGGTCGGCATTGCAAAGTATGCCAATCCCGAAAACAAGGCCGATACCTGGACCGGCCGCGGGCGTAAGCCGAATTGGCTTGTTGATCGCCTGAAAAAGGGCTCCAAACTCGCCGATTTCGAGATTTGAGGACAGGCGCCTCATTTCCGGCGCATCTGTCCAATACCGAAAAAATAGTCGGCGCATAGGGCCCCCATCCGGGTTTCTTTGCGTCGATTTCCTTGCGCTATCAACGCACCAGGCTGGGCATCCGCTCTTTTCAATTCCCGCTATTGCGCCGTCCCATTACCGGCGAAATCCCGCGGCTACGCCACTCCATTCCCGCGCGCCACATTCGCAGGTCCGGCGTCGTCTTCGCTATGCGGATACAGCTTAAGACCGAAAAGTTTCGTTAGCACTCAGCTCTTGACAGTGCTAGCAGCCAGCCGCATATAGCGGTGGCGCTTGGATTGGGAAGCGGGCTCGTCGCCCAAAGCAGGTCAGCAATTGCGGGCTGCTCCGACAGGGTCTCTCGCCAAGCCGCAACGAGAACCATTTCAACAAAATCATGAGGTTAGACCCATGAAGTTCCGTCCTCTCCACGATCGTGTGGTCGTGAAACGTATTGAGGAAGAAGCCAAGACCGCCGGCGGCATCATTATTCCCGACACTGCCAAGGAAAAGCCTCAGCAGGGCGAAGTCGTCGCCGTCGGCCCGGGGGCCCGCGACGAGGCCGGCAAGATCATTCCCCTCGACGTAAAGGTTGGCGAACGCGTGCTGTTCGGGAAGTGGTCGGGCAGCGAAGTTAAAATCGACGGCGAGGATCTTCTGATCATGAAGGAGAGCGACATTCTCGGTGTGCTCGAAGCGCCGGCGAAGGCCAAAGCAGCCGCGTAAATTGAACTTCCCCAGGATTTAGCCAAACTCAGGAGTTGCTCTAAATGGCAGCTAAAGACGTCAAGTTTTCTCAAGATGCCCGCGAGCGCATGCTGCGTGGCGTTGATATTCTCGCCAACGCGGTGAAGGTCACGCTTGGACCCAAAGGCCGTAACGTCGTCATCGAGAAGTCTTTTGGTGCGCCTCGCATCACGAAGGACGGTGTAACTGTCGCCAAGGAGATCGAGCTCGAAGACAAGTTCGAGAATATGGGCGCGCAGATGCTCAAAGAGGTTGCCTCCAAGACGGCTGACCTCGCGGGCGACGGCACGACGACTGCGACTGTTCTGGCTCAGGCGATCGTGCGGGAAGGCGCAAAGTCGGTTGCTGCCGGCGCCAACCCGATGGATCTGAAGCGCGGCGTCGACCTCGCCGTTGCGAAGGTCGTCGACGATCTGAAAGCCAACTCGAAAAAGGTCACCAAAGACCAGATCGGCCAAGTCGGCACGATCTCGGCGAATGGTGACGAAATCGTCGGCAAGAAGATCGCCGAGGCGATGGAAAAGGTCGGCTCGGAAGGCGTCATCACCGTCGAAGAGAGCAAGACCCTCGACTTCGAACTCGAAGTTGTCGAAGGCATGCAGTTCGATCGCGGCTATCTCTCGCCGTACTTCATTACCAACGCCGACAAGATGATCGCCGAACTCGAGAACCCGTACATTCTCATTCATGAGAAGAAGCTTTCGGGTCTGCAGGCGATGCTGCCGGTTCTCGAAGCTGTCGTTCAGTCGGGTAAGCCGCTCCTCATCATCGCGGAAGACGTCGAGGGCGAAGCTCTTGCAACGCTCGTCGTCAACAAGCTGCGTGGCGGCCTGAAGGTCGCTGCCGTCAAGGCTCCGGGCTTCGGCGATCGCCGCAAGGCCATGCTCGAGGATATCGCGATCCTGACGGGTGGCACGGTGATCTCGGAAGACCTCGGCATCAAGCTCGAGACCGTGACGCTCGAGATGCTCGGCCGCGCCAAGAAGGTGACGATCGACAAGGAAAACACGACGATCGTCGATGGCGCCGGCAAGAAGAGTGACATCGAAGCCCGCGTGAAGCAGATCAAGGCGCAGATCGAGGAAACGACCTCGGACTACGACCGTGAGAAGCTGCAGGAGCGTTTGGCGAAACTTGCGGGCGGCGTGGCCGTCATCAAGGTCGGCGGCGCTTCAGAAGTCGAAGTCAAGGAACGCAAGGACCGGGTCGACGACGCGCTGCATGCGACCCGCGCAGCCGTCGAAGAAGGCATCGTTCCGGGCGGCGGCGTAGCCCTGCTGCGCGCCAGCAAGTCCCTCGACGCGCTGAAGCCGGACAACGAGGACCAGAAGGTCGGCATTCAGATCGTGCGCAAGGCCCTACAGACGCCGGCCCGCCAGATCTTCACCAACTCGGGTGAAGATGGCTCGGTCATCGTTGGCAAGATCCTTGAGAACTCCCTATATTCCTTCGGCTACAACGCCCAGACGCACGAGTACGGCGACCTTTACTCGCAGGGCGTCATCGATCCGACCAAGGTCGTTCGTGCCGCGCTGCAGGACGCTGCTTCGGTTGCTGGTCTTCTGATCACGACGGAAGCGATGATCGCAGATGTTCCAAAGAAGGAAGCTCATTCGCACGGCGCACCCGGCGGCGGCATGGGTGGCATGGGCGGCATGGACTTCTAAGTCTTCGACCGAACGTCACAACGTAAAGTCAAGAAAGCCCCGCAGAATTCTGCGGGGCTTTTTTTATGTCTTTGAGCTTGCCGGCCTTCTTCGAGCGAGAGGTCATTGCATGGGGACATTCAACCTCCCAGCGTTATGTCGACTTTGGCCGTTATGATGCGCTCGACGACAACTACTCGAACATTCAACCGTTGGCACTTAATCGCATTCCAAAGCGGAAGTGCCACGTAAGACTTGGCGGCACCCGCGAGATAACACCTGATCTGCAAATCCTGGAGATCAAACTGAATCGCCTCTCCGGCTTCTAAACGCCCCCTGAGTTCAGTTGCAAGTTCGGTTGGCACGGGGAATTGAATAATCGGAAATGGCTCGCCCCCGTGTGGGATGCTCTCCAATCCCCCCGATCAGTGAGGAGCCGAGGGGATGCAAGATCAACGGGATCTTTTCCGTCGATCCGACAACCGACGCGTCCGCTGACTTCAGTGACGGTCGCCGGGAACCACTTCCGTTGAAGCTCCGGAACCCAAAATCAATTCTATCGGTATCTAGCGGTTGCGCATCGACAACGATGGCCCGACGTACAGGGTTCTGCGCAAATCTGTCGGCTTCCCCCGCCATTTGTTTGCGAAACGCAGCAAGTCACCGTGGCCGCGCTCGAAAGCGAATGTGGCTAGCTCTTGATGAGTCACTTGGGTCATCACACCACCGCCCGTACGGAGATCGCCGTCAACGTCGCCAGCTGCTGCATGCAGTGCGCCCTCCTTAATGGCGTCGGCCAACAGGCGTAAAACCGAAAGATATGGGTCCGCGGTGATTCCCAGCTCGGGCTCGATGTCCACCGTCCGGCACGCAATCACGTAAAGTTCCAACCGGTCGCGGCCACGCCATTGGTCATTTTGCGCTTGGAAGGGTAGCCAGCCGCGTCTGATCCACGTCAACGCCATTCCAGCTGCCATTCCACACGGGAACAGGAACCATCCGATCCGGCTGGCATTCGCCGAGGGTTCAGAACCGAAAACAAAAATCCCGCTCGCACCTACAGCGATTGCGACGCTTACAGCTAGCGTCGACCACCCGACCCGCTTCCGGTATGGTCAAGTCATGTACGCGAACTGTGCGAATAGCTGGAGTGCGATGGACAGCCAGTTGGCGTACGTCGAGAATTCCATGGCTCGTCCGTCCGAATCCGTTGCCGTGCCTGACTAGCACAGCCTCCGAACCGGATTTCAGGAACATACGCCAATCGGCCAAAGGCAAAATTTATAGCTGTGTACAGTTTGCCGCACGTGTTCGCGGCGCGCAGAATTGCTGTACATTTATTCTTGCGCATTACTGAAAAATTCGAACTTGAGCATCCGCATGGTCAGTCATGTGCGATGAAGGCTGAACTTATTCTCAAAACCCCAAGAAGAAAGGAAGAATAGATGTCGGACGATATTCTGTCCAAGCTCAGAGGCTTATACGAAGACGTTCGCGCGCGCATTGAGGCCACGACAGATTTCAAGGCCATGAAAGCTGTCGAGCACGCGATCGACGAACTTGCTCCGGTAATCGCTCCGCCCAAAGAGGTCGCTGTGGAGAGCACCGTAGCAGAGAGCGCCGAGGCACCAGCAGAAGCAGCGGCTCCGGTTGAAGCCGAGGCCGTTCCGGAAGCAGCAGCGCCCGCAACAGCGGATGGTGCTGCCGAGACGGCCGCAGACGAACCAGTAGCGGCAGAAGAAGCAGTCGCAGCAGTCGCAGCGGGCGCTGCCGAGGCGGCCGCTCCCGCCGCGGAAGAAGAGGCCAAAGCCGAGGAGGCACCACCCGCCGAGGAAGCATCGTTGCCAGCGGCAGCCGAAGCTGCCCCTACAGCAGAAGCCGAAGCTGCCCCTGTACAGCAGAAGCCGAAGCTGCGCCTGCAGCGGAAGCCGAGGCTGCGCCTGCAGCGGAAGCCGAGGCTGCGTCGGAAGCAGAAGCGGCGGCAGAGCCGGCAGCGGCGGCTGAAGCTCCGAAGGCTCCTGAGATCCCGGCGGAAGAAAAGGCAATCGTGGCGGAGATTGTGGCCAACGGGTCTGCGACGGGCGCGGCGCCGGCTGCCGAGGCAACCCCGTAGCACATACCTCTCTGAGCTAAGACCATTAATTGTGAAAGCCCCCGAGCTTCTCGCGGGGCTTTTGCATGAAAGAAGATCGCGCTGCTTCGCACATATGCTGATGGCGAGACTTCCGATCGCGCGGGCGCCTCCTACATTAATTGTACCTGCGAAATCTTCAAGGAGGCACGCAGATGGACGCGGTCGAAGTTCAAACTCATGCGCACAAGCTTTATGAAGCCCATGGTGCCAAAGCGCTGGCCGAAGCAGCGCAAATGGTCCGCCAATACGAGCAGCGTGGCGACAAGGGATCTGCGGACGATTGGCGCAGGATAGAGAATGCCTTGCAGCAACTGCGCGGCCCGCACGTCAGCTAAATGCCCGATTGGCTGACGGCATTCTTCCCACTCGGTGGCCGGACTTGACCCGGCCATCCAATACCGAACGAAAAGTCTCGGCGTTCGTCCTGGATCGCCGCCTCGCACGCGGTCATGACGTGACGGCTGCTTTCCTATTGAGCCTGAAAACCTAAGCGCGCGCCTATGCCGGGCTTTGGCCAATGCAGGCATGCGCGGCGTAGCCGAGTTTGCCCTGGCGGAAAGTGGCCGACCGGCGGTGACGGCTGGCTGCCTGCCGAATGGCGGATTCTAAATCGGCGCACGGCGTCACGCTGAACCGGGCTAACCAAGCGCGCATAATCCGGCGCGGCAGCTGCGGCATGCCTTCCATCGTTCCGAAATCGACGATGTGAAGTTCGCCGCGCGGTGCAAGTTGGCCGATAGCCCGCTCGATGACGGCCTCCCATGCCGGGATCATCGACAGCGCGTAGGAAATGAAGATTCTGTCTGCCGCATACAGGCGAAAGGCGCTGCGCGGGCAAAATGTCGTCGCGTCAGCGTGGGCGACACGAATCGACTCGCGCAACGGACTTCGATCGATCGACGCCCGCGCCGTTTTCAGCATCTGCTCCGATACATCGATACCGAAAAATTCGGCGTCCGGATAAAGCCGCGCGGCGCAGAGAAGATTGCGGGCGGTTCCGCATCCGATCTCGAGCACCGATCCGCCCGGCGGCGGCTCTAATTCGGCGAGCATCTGATCACGCCCAAACAGATAGGGGCGGCGCGTCAGGTCGTAAATGAAGCGCTGGCGGCGGTAGATCGCGTCCATCGCGGCGGCGCTATCGAGCATGGGATGTTCTCAGTCCGCTTTGACGTAAAGGTGGAAGCCGCCATAGATGGCCGAGCGATCCCGCGCGTGGATTTCCGCCGATCGCGCCGCGTCATATGTCCAGCTTTCGAGCGTGTCGCTTGAGACGCGGCCCGGCAGAATGCTTTTCTCGCCGGCCGTGCGGAAGATGACACGTGCACCGGGCTGGGCAGTGCGCGTGATCTCGCGCCAAAGCGCATTCAACGCGCCATCGTCCATCCAATCCTGCGCGTCGAGGAGCACGTAACGATCAAGACTTCCAGCCGGCTCGTTCGCAAGAAAGCGGATCATATTGTCGCGGACGACGCTCACCCGGTTCGTCCTGGTTTTGATCGCCAGAAATTTATCCTTGTTGAGGTAGGGCGGGCACGGCCCTGTGCCGCCTGCGGCATAGCCGCGGCCGAATGCTTGCCAGGCGAAATAGTTGTCCTTGAGGTCAAAGCCGGTCGCAAGGCGGCAGGCGCGCTCTTTCAGAACGTCGGCCATTGGCCGAGCGCCGTTATCCGACAACGCGTCGAACTGAACCGGCGGAATGCCGAGCCCGAATAGCGAGGCGCGATTCGACGTGATCCAACGCAGTACCGGATGGTCGAAAGCGGGCGCGATTTCGCGGGCAAAGATGTCCTGCTGTTCCTCGATCGTGCGCGCCTCGAGTATGCGCCTTGGATTGGCGCCGAAGGCGCGGGCGGCCAGATGTCCCGTCGCGATGAAACGACCGAGCAGTCCATAACGGTAGAAATTACGCGCGAAGCGCGAGATGCGGCGGCGGCCGCTGAGATCACGGCCTTCCCAGTAGGCTCTGGCATCGGCATCGAGGTGTGGAGCAACGAGGTCGTGATAGAGCTGGACATTGCGACGGTCGTCCGCACCGCCGAAGAAGCGATAGAACGTTGTGTGGTTCGGTAAGTGGCGGGCCGCAGCGAGCTTCAGTTTCAGCAGCGCAAGGTGCGTCTCGTTGAGGTCGATGGCATAGATCTGCGCCGGGTTGGCGACAAGGTAGCTCATCACGTTGCAGCCGCCCGATGCGATCGTGACCACGCGGCTCTGGTTTGTCAGTTCCAGCGCTTCCATGTCGGCGCGCGGGTCTTCCCAAATCTGGGGGTAAACCATCGATCGGAAGGCGAGGGTGAAAGTTCGCTCAAGAAGTCCGGCGAAACTCCACGGATCGTTTTGATGTACGGCCTCGCTCAACAGGCTGACGCTGGTCGGTTCGAAGGATTTGGCAGCAATATTCAAGCGGGTTCTCCGTTCGCTGCCGGCGCCTTACGGCCGGCGTTATGACCTAGGCGGCTTCAATGAACTGGCGGTTTGACCGCGCTTGCGTGGCGCGTTCCGCCAACTCGAGTTTCCAGCGGATGATCTCAAATGTGCCGTCAAAGCGTTCGGCGATTGCCGTGCAATTTTCGACCCAGTCGCCGCAGTTGAGGTAGTGAATGCCGTCGATCATGCGCTGGTTGGCGTGGTGGATGTGGCCGCAGATAAGCCCCTGGGCGTCGCGCCTGCGCGCCTCCGTCGAGAGAGCTTCTTCGAACTCGCCGATGTAATTGACGGCGCTCTTGACCTTGAGCTTCAAGAACGCGGCGAGTGACCAGTGGCCAAGGCCAAGCATGCGTCGCACGAAATTCAGCGGGACATTGAGCGCCAGTGCGACGTCGTAGGAGCGATCGCCTAAGAACGCGAGCCAGCGTGCATAGCGGACGACGACGTCGAATTCATCGCCATGCAGTACGAGGTAGCGTTTGCCGTTGGCGCCGACGTGCAGCGCGTCGCGGCGCAACTCGATTCCCCCGAAGTTCATGCCTGCATAATCGCGCAAGCCATCGTCGTGATTGCCGGGAATGAAAACGACGCGGGTGCCCTTGCGGGCCTTGCGCAATAGCTTTTGCAGAACGTCGTTGTGGCTTTGTGGCCAGTGCGGGCCGCGACGGAACTTCCAGAAATCGACGATGTCGCCTACGAGGTAGAGTACCTCACATTCGATGTGCTTCAGGAAATCGAGAAGGGCAGGGGCCTGGCAACTGCGCATCCCGAGGTGAACATCGGAAATAAAGATCGCGCGGTAGTTTAGCTCCGCGTTCGGTGCGCTCAATTCAGTCCCCCCGTCGCAAGGCTTTCCATGCGACGGGAAGGACCGCATTCGTGTTACACGCGTATGACGGCACTATGCGGTGCGTTGCCGGCGGCTGCGCAGGCCCGGCGATTTACCAGGCGAGGGCGTAGCCGGGCCTTGGTGGTGCACGCGTTAGCGCGCACCCCAGGAAGTCAAAGCTCGATACGGTGGAAGACGCGCTCCCACGCGAAGAGCAGCACCGTATCGATCACGCCGATCAGCAGAAATGCCAGCGAAATCGGGTAGGTCGATTTTTCGGGTAGGCCAAGATCCACGCCGCGAGTGGAGACGGCGAGCGCCGCAACCAGGCTGAGAAGAGCCATAACGGCGAAGACAATTTGAACGAACTTCAGCGAACGCTCGCCTTCGCGACCGATACTATTCATCAGGGTATTCCCTCGACGCGTTACAAACCGAGACCCCACGGCGGGCGGACCTTAACCTGAGCAAAACTCGAGGTGAAGCGAATTTTAATACATCGTTAACTAATTGGAGCGGCAGCAAGCTCCTTGAGCTTACCAATCTGGCGGGCGGGGTTGGTGGTGAAATCTTGCGCGATCCACCAATCCTCGAAGGCCTTCAGCACTGTGCCGACCCGGGGCCCGGGCGGCACGCCCAGAGCCACGACATTGGCTCCGGCGAACGGCATCTTCGGCGCCTTCCAGCGGTCCGGCAGCAGGGCGCGGACGCGCCACCCGGCATCACCCACCGCAGCGCCGGAACGTGCCCACGCAACGCGTACGGCGCGGCCGAAGGCATTGGGTCCCAGTTGATAGAGGAGGGCGCGAGCTGCTGCTTCGGGCGTTGCCGGATCGAGTGCAGGATCGACAATGGCAGCCTTCTGAAGGGCCTCGGCTTCGGCGTTTGAGAGCCGCAGGTGCTGCGCGAGGCTCTTCGCCTCGGAGGGCTCATCGATCGCGAGCGCGGCGAGCCGGGCAAGCGCGTCAGGCGGCTGGCCGAGCGCCCGCTCGATGGCCTGCAGCCGGGCGAGCCGCTCGGGATGGGCCGTTGCTGGGATGGCCAACTGCAGCACGCCACTGTCGTGCATTGCACTCACGACTTCGGCCGCATTGCGTGCGGCGAGCAATTTCAGGAATTCGGCGCGGATGCGCTCGGGCGACAGTTGGGACAGGCCGCGCTTCAGCGCGACAGCCGCAGCTAGACCTGCGGGATCGAGCGCTCCATTGCCGTAGGCGGCGCTGAAGCGAAAGAATCTCAGAATGCGAAGGTAGTCTTCGCGGATACGCGTCTCCGGATCACCGATGAAGCGCACGCGACGCTTGCGGAGGTCGTCGAGGCCCCCGACCGGATCGTAGAGAGTTCCGTCCTCGCGGCAGTAAAGAGCATTGATCGTAAAGTCGCGCCGCGCTGCGTCCTCTTGCCAAACCGTCGTGAAGGTTACGACGGCGTGCCGGCCATATGTTTCGACATCACGCCGCAGCGTCGTCACTTCGAAAGGCATGCCGTCGGCGACGACCGTGACGGTGCCGTGATCGATGCCCGTCGGGTGCGCGGCGAGCCGGGCCTCGGAAGCGAGACGCATCACCTCTTCAGGCAACGCCGTCGTTGCGATATCGATCTCGCGAACCGGGCGACCGATGATGGCGTCGCGAACTGCGCCGCCGACGATGCGCGCCTCGGCGTTTCCGGCCTTGAGAGCGGCGAAGACCTTGCGGATCGGCGCAGAATGAAGCCAGTCGCCACTGACGCGTGGTGCTCTGACAAAGGGTTCCGACATGGATTATGGCTTCGCGGGTTCTGGGTTTGGCGTACGTAAGGTGTGGCCGGGTTCGATTTTGCCGTCTTCGATGGAGGGTGGGACGTAGACGTCGTGCGGATTGTTGTGCGAGCGCGACGAGAACGTGACGAGCGTTGCAAGCATCAGCGCGGCGCCGGCTACAAAGAGCCGCAACAATGGCGCCTCACGAATGACCGTGGGCAGTCCTGCCCATTCGTTCTCGGTGAAAGCGACCCAGGCTAGGTAGAGTACCGTCGGCAACATGAATAGGAAGATATTTTCTATGACGATACGGATCATTCAGTGAAGAGTCTCCGATAGAGTGTCCGGATGATACCGGCGGTGGCACCCCAGATATAGCGCTTGCCGTAGGGCAT
Organism: uncultured Alphaproteobacteria bacterium; assembly: GCA_963833715.1. Classification (GTDB taxonomy): domain Bacteria; phylum Pseudomonadota; class Alphaproteobacteria; order Rhizobiales; family Hyphomicrobiaceae; genus Hyphomicrobium_B. The sequence continues at coordinate 236,479 of CAWHZB010000008.1, read as the reverse complement.
CGCATAGAAGCGGCGTTCGGTGCCACGCCAAATTCGGCTGTCGATCCGGTGGTTGGCCTCGCTCATCAGAAAGGCGAACGGCACTTCGAAAACGTCTGCGACCTCGGCGGGGTTGGGCGTTAACTTGAAACCGGGGCGCACCAGTGCGATGGCCGGCGTAATGATGAAGCCGGTCCCAGTGCGGTAGGGTTCGAGATACCCAAGCGGCTCGACCAATGCCGGATCGAGCGCGATCTCTTCGTGAGCTTCGCGAAGCGCCGCAGCTAGCGGAGTCGCATCGTGTGATTCGATTCTGCCGCCGGGGAATGCGATCTGGCCGGCGTGGGAGGGCAGGTGTTCCGTCCGCTCGGTCAAAATCACGGTCAGCTCAGAGGCGGCAACGACTGGCACGAGGACGGCCGCGGCTTTGAGCTCGGCGGGAAACAGGGCGGCGCATCCATCGAGGTCATCGTCGCCCGGTGATTGCGGTGCGTCGAGAGACGGGGGAGCTTGAAAGAGGCGCGTGCGGGCCAATCTTTCGAACTCGGTTCCACTAAGAATTGGCGTCGTCACATTGGCGGCGGAAAGAGGGCTCATTTCGAGATCATAACCGAACTCGCAGCGCGGCACGACTGGGTGGCCGAACGCTTCTCGAATCACGCTACGGTCAGATTGTGCCGCAACTTTGTAACGACATCTTTTGCAAACTGCGACTGCGCCTGGCCAACGGGTGGATGCCGGTGCGCGGGCCAAGCCTTTGGATCGTGGTTTTTACGCTTCTCTGCTTCGGCTTTGGCGGGATGCGGCAGGCTCACGCCTATACCACGATCGATTTTCTGACCTCGCTGTCGGATACCGAACTCGACGCGTTTCAGAATTGGAAATCAGCGCGGCATGCTTATGACCGCCAACTCGATACCTATTGGGATGCGGTCGAGGAGAAGCGGCGGGTACGGCGGAAAAAGCGGTCTGCCAAACTCGCGTTCGATGCCAGCGACTACGTGATGAGCTTCCCCCCGAAATACGCGGGTCCGCAACTGTCCGGAGAGCTGGCCAAAAAATACGGCCGCTTCCTTGAAGCTCAGAAGCAGGACTATCCCGAGCAGGCGAGAGAGCTTGCAACGGTCGCCGACTACTTGGACGCGGCAAAGCGCGTCTACAACTTCACGCCCGAGCGCTTGAGCGAAAGGGACTTCAAGCTACGCTATGCCGAGGAGGCGTCAGCTCTTGGGCTCACTAAGGAAGAGGTCGTGCGCGTTTATGCGCTCGAGACGGGCGGCGTCGGTACCTACGACATGCAGTCCGGAGTTCACCCTTCCAATAAAGCGAGCAGACCGATTTCCAGTGCACTCGGCTATGCGCAGTTGCTCGACGCCAATTCGGTGAATGAGGTTTCGCGGAGCGGCGCGACTTTCATTGCTCACCTTCAGCACAAGTTGCTGGATCCGAACAACACGCCGGAGCGAACGGCGTCACTGAAGCACAAGATCGCCGTGATGAAGAGAATGTACGCAAACTGCAAGCGCGTGCCCTTCGAATGGGATCGGCATCAGGCTTACGCCAAGACGCCTGCCGGAATGGGCGTGCATACGATCAACATCGATGGCGACATTGGGCCGATGCTGCAGGCGATGAAGCTGAAGACATTAAAGGACATCGCGGAGAAGAACGGCCATCCGTCGCTTTCGGGGGCCGAAATCGAGCTGATGAATTTGGCCGGCCCGATGACGGGTCTGGAAATGATGGATGCGCCGGGGGCGAGCGCCCCCACGCCGAACTTCTTTTCCCGGCGCGCCTACTACGTAAACAAGATGGTGATCGGGCTCACGGGCTCCGGGCTGCAGGCCGAACTCGACCGGCGCATGGGCGATGCGATGACGATGGCCGGTTCGCGTGAGTTTGCCGAAGCCTTCGACCGCGTCGCGAGCCGGCGCGCCGCCGGGCGCTGACGGCGGTCAGGCCCCCACGATCTCGCGAGCGAGCGCTGGATAATCGGCGTAGCCCTTGGGACCTTGCGCGTAGAACGTGGATGGATCTGGTGTGTTGAGCGGCGCATCGACGTTGAAACGCCCCGGCAAATCCGGATTGGCGATGAAAAGCTGACCGAAGGCGACGGCATCGGCCGCCCCAGTTTCGAGAGTTGCTTCTGCTGTTTCCTTGGTGAATTTTTCGTTGGCGATCAGCACGCCACCAAAAGCTTTTTTGAGCTGCGGGCTGATGCAATCCGCGGCTGGATGTTCGCGCGTGCAAAGAAACGCAATCTTGCGGCGGCCAGCCTGTTCAGCGACATATCCGAACGTCGCGAGGGGATTGCTGTCGCCCATTCGTGTGTGTGTCGCAGCGTGGGGCGAGATGCAGGCCTACGCGATCCGCACCCCAGACGGCGATGTAGCCGGGCGCGGTTCTCGAGCGGCCCGCCGTAGGCGTCCGTGCGGAGGTTCGTGCTGTCCTGGAGGAATTGGTCGAGCAGATGGCCGTTGGCGCCGTGAATTTCGACGCCGTCAAATCCGGCGCGCTTGACGTTCTCGGCGCCACGGCGGAATTCAGCGACGATGCCGGGAATTTCATTGAGGTCGAGGGCCCGGGGCACAACGTAATCGCGCATCGGACGGATCAGGCTTACGTGACCTTTCGGAGCCAGGGCACTCGGCGCAATCGGCAAAGCGCCGCCGAGATAATCCGGGTGCCAAACGCGTCCTACGTGCCAAAGCTGCAAGAGAATAGTGCCGTCGGCTGCATGCACGGCTTCGGTGATACGTTTCCAGCCTGCCACCTGCTCTTCCGACCAGATGCCGGGCGTGTCCGGATATCCGACGCCCATCGCCGACACCGAGGTGGCTTCCGATAGCATCAGACTGGCGGACGCGCGTTGGACGTAGTACTCGCGCATCAGATCGTTCGGGACGCGACCGGCGCTTGACCGGCAGCGCGTCAGCGGTGCGAGCACGATCCGGTTGTTGAGCGTGAAAGCGCCAGCATGCAGCCGCTCGAAAAGCGAAGCCATGTGAAATTCCCTCGGCGGTTTGAGCTATGGATTGTGGCGAGCTTCGGCGGGTGAAGTGGTGCTGATCATGTGGCAAGCCGTTTCGGCGGGGCAACTGCGGCGTTGCAGCGCGAGTCACCGTGCGCCGCGGCGATTTGCCGGACCGGTCACGGCCACTTCACGACGGGAGGCATCGACGACAGGATGCTGTCGACATTGCCGCCGGTTTTGAGTCCGAAGGTCGTGCCGCGATCGTAGAGCAGGTTGTACTCGACATAACGGCCACGGCGAACGAGCTGCTCCTCGCGCTCGGCATCCGAGTAGCTCATCGTATAGTTGCCGCGCACCAGCATCGGATAGACGCTAAGGAATGCCTTGCCGACGTCCTGCGTAAAGGCGAATGCGGCGTCCCAGCCGCCGTCGGCTTCCGAGGGCGTTAGATAATCGTAAAAGATGCCGCCGACACCGCGCATTTCGTTACGGTGCGGCAGGAAGAAGTATTCATCGCACCATGCTTTGAACTTCGCGTAGTCGGCAATCGGATGCGCCGCGCAAGCTCCATACATGGCCGCGTGAAATGCGAGTGTGTCGGCATCGGATTGCGTGCGGCGCTTGTCGAGAACGGGTGTCAAATCGGCGCCGCCGCCGAACCACCACTTATTGGTCACGACCATGCGCGTGTTCATGTGGACGGCGGGGACGTTGGGATTGCGAGGATGGGCGATCAGCGAAATGCCGGACGCCCAAAAGTTTGGGCTTTCCTCGGCACCTGGGATTTGCTTGCGGAATTCCGGTGCAAATTGGCCATGCACGGTTGAGGTATGAACGCCCACTTTTTCGAAGACGCGGCCGTGCATCATGCTCATCACGCCGCCGCCGCCGTCTTGGCCAGAGACATGATCGGTGCGTGCCCATGGCGTCACGACGAATTTGCCGGGTGCATCACTGCCATGCGGTGCGGATTTCGGGAAGGCCTGCTTCCAATTTCTCAAGTGCCGTGACGATGTCGTGTCGCAAGTGCTCGAACCAGGTGCGCGCGGTCGCTTTCTTTTCTTCCAGCGGCGTCTCGGGTGCGTTCATGGAGATTTCTGAACCGTGTCTTGTTTTTGACGGAAAAGACCCTTAGCCCCAACCGGCACCCACGATCAATATCCGGTCACAGTCGCCAGTCGGGTCTCCGCCTCGCGATTGCGCCCGGCCTTGCGTATTATAGGCAGATGCTCAGTCGCATTGTTTCCTGGTTCGAGAAGCGCATCGACGCGTTCGCGGTGGCCGAGGTCTCGCGCCCGCCGGACACGCTTTTCGCGTTCTACAGATTTTTCATCCAGCCGCTCTGGCCGTTCTTCGTCATGCTCCTGATTGCGGGCTTCCTGGGCTCGTCGATCGAAGTGGCGTTGATGGCGTTCGTCGGCTCGATCGTCGATCGCATGCGCACGAGCACCGATCCGTCGACCTTTCTAACCGAGCACGGCAGGATGCTGCTGCTGATGGCGTCTGTCGCTCTCATTCTGCGCCCGATCGTCTCGACGGCGCACGACCTCATCAAGAACCAGATGATGACGCCGGCGGTGACGACCAGCATCCGCTGGCAGACGCACCGCTACGTCCTCCGGCAAAGCCTGGGGTTTTTTCAGAACGATTTCGCCGGCCGGATCGCGAACAAGATCATTCAAACCGGAACGGCGTTGCGCGAAAGCATTATCCAGCTGATCGACGCGCTTTGGTATGCGAGCGTGCAGTTTTTCGGAGCCGCGGCGCTATTCGCTGCCGCCGATTGGCGGCTGACAATCCCGCTTCTTGCCTGGGTGACAGGATACATCTGGGCGCTCTTCTACTTCGTGCCGCGCATCAAAGCGCGCTCGACCGAGGCGTCGGAAGCCCGCTCGATGCTCGTCGGCCGCATCGTCGATAGCTACACGAACATCATGACGGTCAAGCTATTTGCCCATGCGGAACGTGAGGATGCCTACGCGCGCGCCGCGCTGACAGATCAAATGTCGAAGTGGCAGGCGTCGCTGCGTCTAATCACCGGCATGGAGATAACGCTCTATCTGCTGAATGGCTGCCTGCTGGTTGCCGCCTGCGGCACGGCCATTTGGCTTTGGACGCTGCAGCGCGTCAGCATCGGCGATATCGCCGTCGTCAGCGGGCTTGTGATCCGCATCGTCGCGATGTCGGGCTGGGTCATGTGGACGATTGCTGACGTCTTCGAAAATATCGGCGTGGTTCACGAAGGCATGGAGACGATCGCGCGGCCGAACCTGCTGCAGGACGCCCCCGACGCTAAGCCGCTGAAGGTGCCGCGCGGAGAAATTCGCTTCGACCAGATTCAATTCCATTATGGAGCCGGCCGTGCGGCTTCGACGGATGCGCCGCCGCGTGTCCTCGAGGCGCTGTCGCTGACGGTTCGCCCGGGCGAAAAAGTCGGCCTCGTCGGCCGTTCAGGGGCCGGCAAATCGACGCTCGTCAACCTGCTACTGCGCTTTTACGACATCGAGGGCGGCCGCATTCTGATCGACGGCCAGGATATCGCGCATGTCACCCAGGATAGCCTTCGCGCCCAAATAGGGGTGGTGACGCAGGATACGTCGCTGCTGCACCGCTCAGTGCGCGACAACATTCTCTACGGGCGCCCGAACGCAAGTGAAGCCGACGTCATCGCCGCTGCGCGCCAAGCCGAGTCGGATGGATTCATCGCCGATCTAGAGGACATGAAGGGGCGCAGAGCCTACGACGCCCACGTTGGCGAGCGCGGAGTGAAGCTGTCGGGCGGACAGCGCCAGCGCATCGCGATCGCGCGCGTGCTTCTGAAGAACGCGCCGATCCTCATTCTCGACGAGGCGACGAGCGCCCTCGATTCCGAGGTCGAGTCCGAGATTCAATCGAGTCTGGTTACGCTGATGCGCGGCAAGACCGTCATCGCCATCGCACACCGGCTCTCGACGATCGCGGCGATGGACCGGCTGGTTGTGATGGAAGAGGGACGGATCGTCGAAGAGGGGACTCACACCGAACTCCTCAAGCGGGGCGGCCTCTATGCGCAGCTCTGGCAGCGCCAGTCGGGCGGGTTCCTGGCGCGAGAAGCGGCGGAATAGGTCGATTTCCGACTGGCTATCGCTTGTCGCGTCGGCCGTTCGCAAACGACGGCAATTGGCGCGCCAAGCCCATCGCCAGTTCCGTCCAAGCGTGGCGAACATTGAAAAAGCGCGGAACTTCGGCCTTGTAATCGAGGTACGCACGGCCGTAGCGCGCCTCGAGCCAGGGTTCCTCGGCAACCGCCATCAGCGTGTAGACGGTGACGAGGGCGGCAGCGAGCGGCGTGGCATGCCAAGCATCTGCCGCGACACCGAGCGCGGCGAATGCCACGATGGCCGTCGCGTATTGCGGATTGCGCGTCCAGCGATAGACGCCGCCCGTCGCGAGTCCGCTTGCCTGACAGTACGTCGCCTCGCGGCCGAGTGACCAAAGCGCATAGAGATATGCTGCGCCCGGAACTGCGGACGCCGCCGCGAAACCCATTTGCATTCTCGTAAGGTGGTCCTCAACCAAAGCAGCAACGAGCCGTTCGGTCGACAAAACCAGGACGACGACATTCAGCGTTCGAAACAGAGTCCAGAAGACGAAACTCTTGAGCGATCCGACAGGCGGCGCCGGCCAGATCCGCCACATCCTGTTGCCTTCCCCGGAGATAATGCCGGCGATCAAGGCGGCGATGAGAAGCAGCGCAGAGACGGCGCCGGCAATTGCCAGGATCGTGTCGAGCGGCATGCGTCGCCGGTGCCTCGTCAGGGACGGTCCCGGAGAGATGCCGTATTCGCATGTCACGTTTGCGACAGGCGATGACGCCGACAGCTATCGCGGATAGCCGCCTGTCTGGCGCAGTGCCTCACCCAGCACGATTGCGGCGGCAACCGCCACGTTGAGAGACCGAAGCCCCGGCTGCATCGGAATGGCGATGCGTGCATCGACGCAATCGTGCACCGCGTCGGGACAGCCGGCGCTCTCGCGCCCCAGCATCAAAGTGTCGTCGTTGCTGAAGGGGTAGTCGCAGTGTGAGGTGTCGGCGTGCGTCGTCAGCAGAATCAGCCGGCCGCGTGCCGGCTTCGCCGTGCTGCGCCGCTCCATGAAAGTCGCGAAGCTCGCGTGACGCGTCAGATCGACGTGGTCCAGATAATCGAGCGCCGCCCGCTTCAACGCCCGGTCGCTCATGTCGAAACCTGTCGGACCGATCACATCGACCGGAACGCCGAGGCAGGCGCACAAGCGGAGGATCGTGCCGGTGTTCTGGGCGATATCAGGCTGATAGAGCGCTAAACGCATGATAGCGGAGCGTCATCGCGTAGCCCCATCCTGTCCAGTTTTGCCGATGCGCCAAATTGCCTCTCGAATTGCGGCGCGGGTGGCCTTGAGGGCCGGACCAAACGCTGTCAGAACGGCGCTCAGGGAGGAAAATCACTTGTATTTTTGGGCCGCGCGGTCGTGCTCAGTAGCGTAGTATGACTCCCGGCCGAAGTAGCTTTTGCCAGTCGCTCCCAAGCGTTTCAAACCGGAGGCACCCGTGACCACTGACGCCATAGAGCACCGCCGGGATTTCTTGGTGGTCGCCGGTAACGCGTTTGCCGCTGTTGGCGCAGCCGCGCTGCTGTGGCCATTCATCCAGCAGATGAACCCGGACGCCAGCACGAAGGCGCTATCCTCGGTCGAGATCGATTTGTCGCCCGTCAAGGAAGGTCAGGCGATCACCGCGCTGTGGCGGGGCAAGCCGATCTTCATTCGCAACCGTACGAAGGCGGAGATCGAGTCGGCTATGAACGTCGACGTGAAAAATCTTCCCGATCCTCTGGCGCGCAACGACGACCTGCCGACCGATGAACCGGCGACCGACGCGAACCGCACCAAGAAGGACCATGAGAACTGGATCATTCTGGTCGGCATCTGCACACACCTAGGCTGCATCCCGAAAGGTCAGGCGATGGGCGATGAGCGCGGCGAATACGGCGGCTGGTTCTGCCCGTGCCACGGTTCGACGTACGACACCGCCGGCCGTATTCGCAAAGGACCGGCGCCCCGCAATCTCGAAGTGCCTCCCTACGCGTTTACTTCAAACACTAAAATCAAAGTCGGCTAGGGAGCTTCGCTACCATGAGTGGTCATACCTCAAGCTACGTGCCGACCTCGCGCTGGGGCAAATGGTGGGACGAGCGCCTTCCGATTGCGCGCCTGATGCACGGATCGTTCGTCGAGTTTCCGACGCCGCGCAATCTCAATTACCTCTGGACGTTCGGCGGCATCCTGACTTTTTTGCTCGTCGCCCAGATCGTGACGGGCGTCGTGCTTGCAATGCACTATCAGCCGAGCGCTACGGGTGCGTTCGCCTCGATCGAGCACATCCGCCGGGACGTCAATTACGGCTGGATGATCCGGAGTTTCCACTACGTCGGCGCGTCGATGTTCTTCCTCGCCGTCTACATCCACATGTTTCGCGGATTCTACTACGGGTCGTACAAGGCGCCGCGCGAGGTGCTGTGGATCCTCGGCGTGGTCATCCTGCTGCTGATGATGGCCACCGCGTTCATGGGCTACACGCTTCCCTGGGGTCAGATGAGTTTCTGGGGCGTGACAGTCATCACCAACCTTTTTTCGGCGTTCGATACAATTTATAACGGCCTCGGCACCGCGATCGTCGAGTGGCTGTGGGGCGGATACTCGGTCTCCGGCGTGACGCTCAATCGCTTTTACTCGCTGCACTACCTGCTGCCGTTCGTTTTGACGGGCGTCGTCGTTCTCCACATCTGGGCTCTGCACGCGGTCGGCCAGAACAATCCGACTGGGCTCGAGATCAAGCAGCCGAGTGATGCCGTTCCGATGCATCCTTACGCAACGTCGAAGGATGCGGTTGGCCTGTTCGCGTTCCTGATCCTATTCGCCTGGTTCGTGTTCTTCGTGCCGGACTATCTCGGCGATCCCGACAATTACGTTGAAGCCAATCCGCTGGTCACCCCGCCGCACATCGTGCCGGAGTGGTACTTCCTGCCGTACTACGCAATCTTGCGGGCCTTCACGAGTTCGTTCCTGGGTATCCCGCTGGGACAATATGCGAAGCTTTTCGGCGTCGTGGCGATGTTCTCGGCCGTGTTGATCACGGCGTTCGCGCCATGGCTCGATACCTCGCGCGTGCGCTCGGCGAAGTACCGGCCGATCTTCAAATGGTTCTTCTGGTTCTTTGCGTTCACCTGCGTGGCGCTGGGCTATCTCGGCTCGAAGCCCGCCGAAGGCGTGTACGTGACGTGGGCGCAGATCTTCACGGTTTGCTACTTCCTGTTCTTCCTCGTCGTGATGCCAATCGTCGGCCTGATCGAGACGCCAAAGAAACTGCCGCGCTCGATCACGGAGGCGGTGCTCGGCAGAGACGGGGCGGCGCTGCCGTCAGGCGCGACTGCTGCGCCCCAAGCGCGCTGAGAGGAGAGATCGATGATGAAGCGTTTCGCTCAGGCTCTCGGCGCCGGTCTTGCTGCGATGCTGATCTCAGGTGCCGCATTGGCCGCTGAGGAGGCTCACCCGGAAATCGCACGTCAGCCGTGGGCGTTTTCAGGCTTTACCGGCCAGTTCGACAAGGCTCAGCTGCAGCGCGGCTTCCAGGTTTACAAGGAAGTTTGCTCGAACTGTCATGGGCTGGATCGACTTGCTTTTCGCAACCTCGTGCAGCCCGGCGGTCCGGAATTTCCGGAAGAGTCCGTGAAGCAACTCGCTGCGGAGTGGCCAAACAAGATCACCGACGGCCCGAACGACGAAGGCAAGATGTTCGAGCGTCCGCCGCTGCTGTCGGACCCCATCCGCGGTCCGTATCACAACGAAAAGGAAGCTCGGGCCGCTCAGAACGGTGCTCTGCCGCCGGACCTGTCGCTGATTGCAAAAGCTCGCGGTGTCAAACGCAATCCGAGCTGGTGGATACATCCGTTCCTGATGCTCGGAGACGTTGCCCAGAGCTACCAGGAGGGCGGCGCCGACTATCTTTATGCGCTGCTGACCGGTTTCACCGACCCGCCCTCCGGCTTCCACCTGGCCGAGGGGCAGTATTACAACAAGGGCTTTCCCGGACATCAGATCAGCATGCCGCCGCCGCTCACCGACGGAGGCGTGACCTACCAGGATGGCACCCCGCAGAAGGCCGACAATTATTCGCGCGACGTGGCTGCTTTCCTATCATGGGCGGCCGACCCGTCGCTCGATCAGCGCAAGCGCATCGGCTGGCAGGTCATTCTTTATTTGATCGTCACGACCGGGCTTCTCTATCTCGGCAAGAAGGGCATCTGGTCGGCGTTGAAGCACTGAGCCTTGGCGTTTACGACAACCTGAATTGCAGAAGGCCTCGCGTGCGGGGCCTTTTTTCTTTTAGGGTGACGCGTCACCAGGGCGAGACGCGAGGGAGCGAGGGCATGGCGAAATCCATTCTCGGAATTTTCGGGGGAAGCGGCTTCTACAACCTGCCGGGACTGTCAGACCCCGAGTGGAAGCACTTAGAGAGCCCGTGGGGAGCACCTTCGGACGACGTCCTCTTTGCCGAGATCGACGGCCTTCCGATCCGCTTCCTGCCGCGCCACGGCCGCGGGCATAAGCTGGCGCCGAGCGATATCAACTACCGCGCCAATATTGATGTTCTGAAACGCGCCGGCGTCACCGACCTCGTGTCCGTCTCGGCCTGCGGATCGCTCAAGAAGAAATACAAGCCGGGCGATTTCGTACTGCCCGATCAGTATATCGATCGCACATTTGCGCGCGAAACGTCCTTCTTCGGCAAGGGGTGCGTCGCGCATGTTGCCATGGGCGATCCTGTTAGTCCGCTGCTCGTGAAGGCACTCGAAAAGGCAGCGAAAGCCGAGAAGATCAAGGTGCACGATGGCGGCACCTATCTCGCGATGGAAGGCCCGCAGTTTTCAACGCGCGCCGAAAGCAATCTCTACCGATCGTGGAATTGCGACGTGATCGGCATGACGAACATGCCCGAAGCAAAGCTCGCGCGCGAGGCGGAGATCTGCTACGCGAGCGTCGCGATGGTGACGGACTACGATTGCTGGCACGACGATCATGCAGACGTCGACGTCGCCGCCATTCTGGCCATCATGACAAACAATACCGAAAAAGCGCAGCGGCTGGTTGCGCGCCTGGCGCGCGATTTCCCGCGCGAGCATCCGGCGTGTCCGATCGGATCGGACCGCGCACTTGAGGTGGCCATTATCACGCCGACAGAAGCGCGCGATCCTGAACTGTTGAAGAAGCTCGACGCCGTTGCAGGGCGCGTCCTCGGGTAGTTGTCGGCAGGCGTCTTCTATTGAGGAACGCTCCTAGCGCGCGGCCTATTTGCAAGGCCGCGACTCGACGGTCGAGCTCCAGCCGGGATCGGCTTTGGCATACGTGATTTTCTTGCCGGCGGATTTTGACCAGCTTGCCCAATCCGAGCCGTATTCACCGGCCGTGTAGGCGTACCATTCCTTTATGGCAGCGGACGTAGCGGTGGCTTTGGTTTTGCCCTCGCCTGTGCCGGCATGGATGTGACTGACCATGCAGCTGAGGCCGCCCTCTTTGCGAAGGTCGTGCATGCTGGCGGCGCCGGTATCGTCGGCGATGGCTGGTATCGATGCTGCAGCAAAGGCGGCAAGCGTGGCGACCGTCATAATGGCGCGTTTCATGTTCCCCCCGTATCGTGACGTCAGACTTCACGCCGTACGCGACTCGCCGGGTCGCGTCTACAAGTTGAGGGAATGCCGAAGGCCGTCAGCCGGGGAAGCTGATCAGGATTTTCATCTTGATTAACGCAGGAAACAGCGATTGCAGTAGTGCGCCGGCGAACCAAAGGATAACGCCGAGCAGGATTAGGGCAGGAATGCCGGCCAGCACCGCCTTTATGAAAAACGTCGCGAGGTGCACAAAAGGGACATCGAAGCGGCGGACTGTGGCGGGAGCCGGATGATCGTCGCTGCGGGGCTCGATGTCGGCCGAACGATAGACTTGCGGCCGGGGACCGGAGTAGTCGTCCTGGCCCGTCGACAGACTGGGGGCTGCGGCGCGTTCCTGAGCTGCGCGCTCGCGCGCTTCTCGTGCCCTGGCCTCCTTTTCGCGGCGTAGTGTTCTCGGCAGGTCATCTGACGCTTCATCTGCGAACAGACCGAACTCCAGATCGGCCGTCGCGGCCGGGCCTTGAACTGCCATCTCGGTGTCCCTCACCCACGGATCTCATGCCGAACCATTCACCACACCGGCTCCGTGGTACTGCTACCTAGGCGTGAGAGATATTGCTATTTTGCGCCGTCAATTTGGCGGGAGTGCAGCACGTGAAAGACCTCGAGCTTCTCATTCGGACGATCCCCGATTACCCAAAACCCGGTATCATGTTCCGGGATATCACGACGCTGCTGGCCGATCCCAAAGGGCTCAAAAAGGCTATCAAAAGCATGGTCATGCCGTTCGAGGACGAGAAAGTCGACGCGGTGGCCGGCATCGAGGCACGCGGATTCATCCTGGGTGGCGCCATCGCCGACCGCTTGGAATGTGGCTTCATTCCGATCCGCAAGAAGGGCAAGCTGCCGTGGAAGACGATCGGGCAGGAGTATACGCTCGAGTACGGAGTCGACGTGATTGAGATCCACGAAGACGCGATCGTGAATGGCTGGCGCGTGCTGATCGTGGATGACCTGATTGCGACGGGCGGCACGGCCGAAGCGGCTGTGAAACTCGTCCGGCGCTCGGGTGGCACCATTGTTGGCGCGACGTTCATCGTCGATCTGCCCGATCTCGGCGGCATGAAGCGGCTCGACGCGCTAAATATTCACAGTCATGCGCTGGTCGCCTTCGGAGGACATTAGCTTGGCGGTTGGCCTGCCAGCGGAACGGATGCCGGAGGCATTCACCTGCATCGCCGCGTGGCGGGCGGATCCAGATGCACCGCGCAACTGTCCGGTTTGCGGCGCATCCGGGCTCGAAATCATCGACCGATCAACTCGGCCCTATGCGGAGTGGTACGTGCTTAAGTGCCGGGCTTGCGGGCTCGATGCGACGCTGCACGTTCCGCTGCCGGGGCCGTAGGAGATCCGAGCATGGCGGCCGTCGCACCCGAGATCGTTCTGTTGCCGGGCCTCGACGGTACGGGTGAATTATTTGAGCGGGTCGCGCCATTTCTTGAGGAGTATTTGACGGTCAAAATCATTCGCTATCCGCTCGACCCGACTTTGGGATATGCCGGATATACCGAGCTTGTCCGCCGAGAGATCGGCAGGCGGCACGTCTTCTTGCTCGGCGAGTTGTTTTCCGGTCCGGTCGCGGTTCGCGTCGCGAAACAGCTAGGCCAGCAAATCAAGGGTGTCGTGCTTGCCGCGACGTTCGTCAAAAATCCATGGCCCGGCTGGTTCATTCGGTGGACGGCGCATGTCGACCCCACAACGACTGCCCCCAAGATCAGGAACTCGATGTTGATGGGATCCTTTGGCGATGCAGAATTGACGAACAAAGTTGACGAGATCGTCCGCACATTGCCAAGACCCGTGCGCGCGGCGCGTCTTAAGGCTATGGCGGAGGTCGATGTCAGAAGCGATTTCGCCGCGCTGCGCTGTCCCATCCTCGTGCTTCACGGTCGCGGCGATTGGCTGGTTCCCAAGAAGTCGATGCAAAAGGCCATCATCATGAAGGGCCGCGCAAGAATGGTTGTCATTCCAGGCGCACACATGCTGCTTCAAACGCAGGCCGAAGCATGCGCGGACGAGATTGTCTCTTTCACGAGGTCATCGGCGGAGGTCAGCTATGAAGCTTGATGGCGTGCCGTCTCGGACGATTTGGCTGGAGCGCGATGGCTGGTCGGTCGGCATTCTCGATCAAACCTTGCTGCCGCATAGGATCGAGCGCGTGAGACTTCAGACCGTCGAGGATGCTGCGCACGCGATCAAGTCGATGCAGGTGCGCGGCGCTCCGCTGATTGGCGTCACGGCGGCATATGGCGTCGCACTCGCCATGCGAACGGAAGCATCCGATGCGACGCTCGACCGTGCCGTGTGGCTCCTTGCCCAGCAGAGGCCGACGGCAGTCAATTTGCGCTGGGCTCTCGAAGACATGCGCGCGGCGCTGGCGACGTTGCCTCCCGATGCCCGCGCCGCAGCTGCCTACGCTCGCGCAGGCCAGATTGCAGAAGACGATGTCGAGATGTGCCGCCGCATCGGCCTCAACGGGCTCGAGCTGATCAAGGACCTGGCTGAGAAGAAAGATGGCCGTCCCATTAACGTCCTGACTCACTGCAACGCCGGCTGGCTGGCGTGCGTCGATTGGGGCACGGCGACATCTCCGATCTATCAAGCCCACGGCGCGGGAATTCCGGTCCACGTCTGGGTCGATGAAACGCGGCCGCGCAACCAGGGCGCGGCGCTGACAGCATTCGAGCTTCTGCAGCACGGCGTTCCGCATAGCCTCATCTCCGACAACGCGGGTGGACACTTCATGCAGCGCGGCGACGTCGATCTTGTCATCGTCGGAACCGACCGCGTGACTGCCGGCGGCGATGTTGCGAACAAGATCGGCACGTACCTCAAAGCCCTGGCGGCGCACGACAACGGCGTGCCGTTCTACGTCGCACTGCCGTATTCGACGATCGACTGGAGCATCGAGAACGCGCGCGGGCATTCCGATAGAGGAACGCGGCGCCGACGAAGTGCTGAGCGTGCAGGGCCGATTGCCTAACGGCGATGTGGCGTCCGTCGTGATTTCCGCCGAAGGAACGGCAGCGCGCAACCCGGGCTTCGACGTAACTCCGGCGCGGCTGGTGACGGGCTTGATCACGGAGCGCGGCGTCTGCGCGGCATCGCGGCAAGGGCTTCTGTCGCTCTATCCTGAGAAGAAGAGTGCGGCTGCATGACAAAAGCAAAGCGGCCGAGCGAGAAGGCTTTGAGAAAAGACATCGTCGCCACCGGGCTGGCAATGAGCCGATCGGGCCTCTCGCCGGGACGATCCGGCAACGTCTCGTGCCGGTTCAAGGACGGCATGCTGATCACGCCATCGGGGAAGCACTATGAGGACACCGAACCCGAAGACATCGTATTCGTCGCAGACGACGGTAGCGTGCCGGGCAGGCAATTGAAGCCGTCGAGCGAATGGCATTTTCATCTTACCGCCTATCAGGTGCGGCCGGACGCACAAGCCCTCGTGCACGCGCATTCGATGCACGCGACGGTTCTCGCCTGCGCGCAGAAGTCGATACCGGCGTTTCACTACATGGTCGCCGTTGCGGGGGGCAAAGACATCCCGTGCGTGCCCTACGCGACATTCGGAACGGGAGACTTAGCGTGCTACGTTGCCGGAGGCTTGAAGGAACACGATGCTTGCCTGATGGCCAATCACGGCCAGATCGCGATCGGCGCGACGCTGGCGGAAGCGCTGGAGCGGGCGTTCGAAGTCGAGGTCCTGGCGGAGCAATATTACAAGCTTCTGGCGCTCGGCGGCACGCCGCATCATCTCGACGACGCCGAGATGGAGCGCATCATCGAGAAATTCAAAACCTATGGCCAGAGAGGGCAGGAGCGGTAAGCGGCGCTCTGTGACGTTTACTAGGCTTCGTCCTTGAAAAAAGGTTCGACCTTTCCTCGAAGCTTGATCGTCATGGCGTTTCCTGCGCGATCCTTCGCTTTGCCTGCAACGACGCGGATCCAGCCTTCGCTGACGCAATACTCTTCGACGTTGGTCTTCTCGACGCCGTTGAAGCGGATGCCCACCTCGCGCTTCAGAATCTCTTCGTTGAAGTACGGGCTCTTTGGGTCGTTGCAAAGCCGGTCCGGAAGTTCATCGCTCATTGTCGTTCGCCCTAGTTCGCAAAACGGAAGTGCAAGACGTCGCCGTCCTGGACGACGTAGTCTTTGCCTTCGAGCCGCATTTTACCTGCATCTTTCGCGCCTGCCTCACCACTGCCGGCGACGTAATCCTGATAGGCGATGGTCTCGGCGCGGATGAAGCCCTTCTCGAAATCGGTATGAATGACGCCCGCGGCCTGCGGCGCCTTCGTGCCGCGCGTGATCGTCCAGGCGCGCGCCTCTTTCGGGCCGACGGTGAAGTAGGTCACGAGATCCAAGAGCGCATAGCCGGCGCGGATTAGGCGGTTAAGGCCCGGCTCGTGAAGTCCCATCTCGTTCAGGAATGCGTCGCGATCTTCCGGCGCGAGGCCCGCGAACTCGCTTTCGATTTTCGCTGAGATGATGACCACGGCAGCGCCTTCGGCCTTGGCGCGTTCCTCGACCTGCTTGGAAAAGGCGTTTCCGTGCGCTGCGTCTCTTTCTTCGACATTGCAGACGTAGACGACCGGCTTCGACGTCAACAGCTGCAGCGCGCGGAACGCCGGCATCTCTTCCGGCGTCATCTGCGCCAGGCGCGCGGGCTTGCCCTCGCGAAGCAATTGAAGCGGCTTCTCGATAACGGCGAATTGCGCCTTGGCTTCCTTATCGCCGGTCTTCGCCTTTTTCTCGATCTGCGACGCGCGCTTTTCAAGGCTTTCGAGATCGGCCAGCATCAGTTCGGTTTCGACGACGTCGGCGTCGGCCAATGGATCGATGCGGTTCTCGACGTGCGTGACGTCTTCGTCCACAAAGCAGCGCAGCACATAGGCGACGGCATCGACCTCGCGGATGTGAGAAAGGAACTTGTTGCCCAGCCCTTCGCCCTTCGACGCGCCGCGCACCAAGCCGGCGATGTCGACGAATGTCAGCCGCGTAGGAATGACCTCGGCGCTCTTGCCGATTTTAGCCAGCGTGTCGAGCCGGGGATCGGGAACGCCGACTTCCCCGACATTCGGCTCGATCGTGCAGAATGGATAATTGGCTGCCTCGGCCGCTGCCGTTTGCGTCAGCGCATTGAAGAGGGTCGACTTGCCGACGTTCGGCAGGCCAACGATGCCGCATTTGAAGCCCATGTGTGGGAGATCATCCGGTTAAGTTGAGCTGATTGGGTAAGCGAGCCCGCCGGCGTTGTGAAGCCGAACATGCGGCGTCTGCGGCCCTATTGCTCACTTCGTGAACTTCGCGAATGCAAATGTCGAGTAACGGGACGGGCTCGGCAAGTTTTGCGTGTTCGACATTGCATCGGCGAGGGCTTCGGAAATGTGGGCGCCATTATCGACCCGGCGGACCGCGATGACGATAAACGGGCGTTGCCAGCTCGTATCCTCGTCCTCGCATTCGACGCAAGGCTCGACGTAGCGTCCCAGGTTCAGCGTCCACATCGGGATCGACGAGCCTACAGCGCCACGCACCAGTTCCGCCGTCCGAATGGCTCGGAGGCCGCCGCGCTGCTCCTCCCGCGAAACGTCGCCCTCCTGGCTTGCGAGACCGACCGCGATGAGGGCGCGAGCAGTGCCGAGACCTTTGCGAAGCTGCGGCGCCAACACTTCGTTCTGAATTTCATCGGGCGAAAGACGACGCTCGCCCTTTTCAAGCTCAGTGGTCGAGCCGCGTACCCAGCCGTAGTCCTTGGTCAAGACCACGACATCGAACACCACATGCCTGTTTGACTTGTCGACGCCCTCGATCGGGAAGACGAGCGTGCGCTCATTCCAGCGCGTGGCGATAATGCGCTTGGCGCCGGTCTTGTCTTTGCTGCTCGAGACGATGGCGTCTCTGATCACAAAGCCGAAGACGCCAATCGTGAAGAGCAGCACCAGCACACCGATCGCGGTCTGCATGCTGCCGCCGAAAAGGGACCCTCGCCAACCGGAACGCGAATCTTTCCGAACATCAGACATGGATTGGCTTGCTCCATTCCCCCAACGCCGGCCAACGCATCACGAGCCGTCGTCCCCGGACTTTCGCGCACCCAGCCATTTTTTCAAGTTTTCCGCGAGTGCAGATTGCCGTTTCGATGACCGCTCACCGGCCGGGTGCGGGGTTGCGGCCGGCTTTTTCGCAGCACTGGTACGATCGCCGATATCGTCAGCGGCTTTGCGCTTGACGGGTTTTGTGTCCGGTTCGTCCTGGCTTATGCGCGCGACGTCGCTCAAGAACCGGGCATCATCGCCTTTAGCAAGGTACGGTGCCGCGTCGGCGACGGCGTCGAGCACGACGTTGACCCATTCGCGGTCCGATTTCGCGAAATCGTTAAGCACGTGATAGATCACGACGTCCTTCGAGCCCGGATGGCCGATGCCGAGGCGCACGCGCTTATACTCGTTGTCGATATGCGCCGAGATCGAGCGAAGGCCATTATGTCCGCCATTGCCGCCGCCGGCCTTCACTTTCACCTTGCCCGGCGCCAGATCGAGCTCGTCGTGAAAGACGTAAATGTCGGAAAGGGGAATTTTTAGAAAGCGCTGTGCTTCGCCGACCGAGCGGCCGCTCTCGTTCATGTAGGTTTCGGGCTTCAGCAGCGCCACGCGTTCGCCGCCAATCGTGCCTTCCGAAACGAGGCCTTGAAACTTCTTCCGCCAGGGCCCGAAGCCGTGCCTCTCGGCGATCCGGTCGACCGTAAGGAAACCGATATTGTGGCGGTTCGAGCGGTATTTCTCGCCGGGATTACCGAGGCCAACGAAGAGCTTCATTTGGGGCGCGCTTTCCGACTCGCCTCCGAACCGGCCGGAAGGCGCGGGCCCGGCGGCCGATTCCCCGAAGGGGAGCCGCCGGGCCCAACCAAAGGCGGATTACTTCTTCCCTGCTGGCTTCGCAGCAGGTGCTGCCGCCTTGGCGGCCGGTGCTGCGGCGGCCTTGCCGGCAGCGGCCGGCGCCTTGCCTCCGGCGGCAGGTGCGGCCCCCTTGGCGTCGGCTACAGGGGCGGCTGCGGCTGCAGCTTCCGGTGTCGCGACAGCAGTCGTCGTTTCTTCCTCGCCCTTCAGTGCGCCGGCAATCGTCGCGATTGTAAAATCACGGTTCTTGATGACCGGGGTCACGCCTTCAGGGAGTTTCAATGCCGAAACGTGCACCGAGCGTCCGATCTCGAGGCCTTCGAGGCTGATTTCGAAGAAGCGCGGGATCTTTTCGTAGGGACAGAAAACCTCGATGTCGTGGCGGACAATGTTCAAGACGCCACCGCGTTTCAGACCCGGCGACAGCGCTTCGTGAACGAAATGCACCGGAATAGCGACGCGAATGACGCCGTCCTTGCCGACGCGCTGGAAGTCGACATGCAAGGGCGTATCGCGCACCGGATCGACCTGAACGTCGCGGGCAAGCACGATGTGCTTATTGCCGTCGACATCGAGTTCGAACGCCGTCGATGTGAAGTGGCCCTTGAGGACCTGCTTCCACAGCGCATTGAATTCGAGGTTGATCGTTTCAGGGGGCTTCTGGTCGCCGTAAATGACGGCGGGCACATTTCCTTCGCGGCGTGCTTGGCGTGCGGCCCCCTTGCCGGCACGCGGGCGCGCCGTAGCCTTGAGCGAAATAAGCTCAGACATGGCATCGTCTCCGGGTGTTAAGGCTCGTCTGCCAATCAGAAGAGCCAAAGGCCGCTAGCCGGCCTCCAAGGGTGCCGGGCGGCGTCTCAGGAATATCTTCATGAGATGACGGGTGTATACCTGGGCTTTGGCATCCGTGCAACGGCCTCGAGGCGGGACGAGGCGTCCGTAACGTCGCCATCGGGCTGGAAAGTGGCCCAGGAAATCAGCATATTGAGGCCAGTTCACCGTTCACCCCTCTGACTGGGCCGCCAGTGCCGGCCTCGGAGATGTCGTAGACCCCATGGCCCGCAAGCCCCCGAAGCGCCGCACAGCGGCCGATCAGGATAAAATCATCGTCGAAGCATTGCGCGGCGTCGGCCGCCCTGTGAGCGCCTACGAGCTGATCGAGCAGGTTCGCGCCAAGGGCGTCAGCGCCCCGCCCACCGTCTATCGGGCGTTGCAGAGGCTGATAGGCGACGGGCTTGCACACCGCCTCGAGAGCCTCAACGCGTTCGTCGCATGCAACCATCCGCATCATCCGGGCAAAGCGGTTTTTGCCATCTGCGATGCGTGCGGGACGGTCCAAGAATTCGATAGCGTCAGCGCCATCAAGACGCTTCAGACTTGGGCCAAGAAGAACGATTTCGAGGTCCGCAGCATGACGCTTGAGCTGCGCGGCCGTTGCGCCGCATGTGCGGCGTCGTAATGGCCACGGCACGCGCCCCGGCTGGCGTCGAGCTTCAATAAAACAGGCTTGATACGCTTTCTTCGCGGCTCGTGCGCAAGATGGCTTCGCCGATCAACGGCGCGATAGATATAACGCGGATATTTCTGGCGGCTTTGACCGCTTCAGTCGGCAGAATCGAGTCCGTAATGACGAGCGACTTGAGCCGGGAGTTCTGGATGCGGCTCACCGCGCCGCCCGATAGGACAGCGTGCGAGATGTAGGCCGACGCCTCGGTGGCGCCGTTCTTAAGCAAGGCTTCGGCCGCATTCACCAGCGTGCCGCCTGAGTCCACAATGTCATCGATCAGAATGCAGCGTTTGCCCCTGACGTCGCCGATGACGTTCATCACTTCGCTATCGCCCGGCCGTTCGCGACGCTTGTCGCAGATCGCAATCGGTGCACCGATCCGCTTAGCGAGGGCTCGGGCCCTGACGACGCCTCCGACGTCCGGCGAGACAACGACGACGTCGTCGGTGTTACCGAACTGCACTTCGATGTCGCGCGTCATGACCGGGGCGGCGAAGAGATTATCAGTCGGAATGTCGAAGAAGCCCTGTATCTGACCAGCGTGAAGGTCGAGGGTCAGAACGCGGTCGGTTCCGGCACGTTCGATCAAGTTGGCGACGAGCTTCGCTGAAATAGGCGTCCGAGGGCCGGGTTTGCGGTCCTGACGCGCATAGCCGAAGTAGGGGATGACCGCGGTGATGCGCCGGGCTGACGACCGCCGCAGCGCGTCGATCAGGATCAAGAGCTCCATCATATTGTCATTGGCCGGAAACGACGTCGATTGGATCACGAAGACGTCCTGGCCGCGGACGTTCTCCTGAATCTCGACAAAGATTTCCATATCGGCGAAGCGCTTCACCTGCCCCTTGGTCATCGGAAGCTTCAAGTGCGCGCAGATCGCTTCTGCCAGGGGCCGGTTGCTGTTTCCCGCGACGATTTTCACGTCCAGCTTTCCTCGGCCATCTGAATTTGGGGCGTCGTCACCTTTGGCATCGAAAGGCATAAGCGCTCCGAGGATTCCATTATGCGCGGCTTGTAGCAATTGGGCCCGGACGTTTCAACCGTCCGGGCCCAGATTGCGTTATGCCAATTCGTGCGGACTTGCTCAACTGACGGATTGCTTAATTTGTGCTCTTCGCGGGCAGCAACTTGATAATACCCTGGGCAGCTGCGGCTGCAGCGGCATCAGCGGTTTTGCCCCACGTGCCGTCAAGCGAGCCCTGCGGTACCTCATTCTTCTGCGACACCGTGCCAAGCTTCTTGCCGGCGGGATCGATGACGTTCCAATCGATCTGGATAGGCTGCTTGCCGTCCTTGCTTTGGCCCATCGCGACTTTACCCTCGACCTTGTAGGACTGAGCGTTCGGCAAGCTCGACAGCGAGACGCCGTTCTTCGTCAGCTCACGCTGTATAGCCGTCGTCAACGCACTGCTGCCGTCGCCCGGAGCCCCGGTCACCGTCGGCACCAGCGCGGTAATCGGTCCCGAGGTGGCAATGCTGCCGGTTGTCGGCGCCAAGGGCTGTGGGGTCGGCGTGTTCGCAGCTGTCTGGTAGGCCGCGTTGGTCGCAGCCGTTGCAGCAGGCTTTTCACCAGGCGTGCCCGAAGCGCCGACTACCGGCGTCGTATTTGTGGCGACAGGAATGCCTACGGCGTTGGGAAGCCAACTTGCGATCTGTGTCGCCGTCTTGTCGGCGATGCTTTGCACAACCTGAGGCGTGACGGCAGCCCACGGGTCTTTTCCTGCACCAGCGGCAACCTCTTCACCGGTAATGCGGTGGACCCGCTTGCCCGACTGATCCGTGACGTCCCAGATGTAGGAGATTTTTGCCTTGGTCTTCTCGCGCGCCGCGACGATGTAGCCGCGCACTACGTATTGGCTCGTTGAGTTCGCTGCTGTCGCGACGCTCACACCGCGTTGGCCGATCGCAGTGGTAAGCTGCGTCTGTAGATCCCGCGCGACGGCATCAGGCGACCCGATCACAGGCGCGATCTGGATTTTCGCTGTCTGCGTCCCGGCAGGAGGCATCTGTGGTTGCGTGAGTGTCGCTTGCGGCCCTGGCGAAGCGTTGCCAAGAAGACTTGAGCCCGACTCACAGCCCCCGACTGCCACGGCCACGAACGACATCAAAAGAGTTGAACCGACCGTCCAAAGCAGCGTTCTGCGCTCGCGCACACGAGCAGAGTATAAGGTCGTCACGTCGACGTCCCCCTTTTCCAACCGCACTTTTCCGGCGGCCGGCAAACCTTACCCCGCGGCCTGAACTCCCTCTCACAAACTACCGGAACTGACCCTCAACCCTCTAGATCAGCCTAGCTCTGCCCGTCCAGATGGCAGCCCGGTGAAAGTGTGTCTAGCTCGCCAAATGCTGGCCCTGCGTGTGACTTGCCTGTGGATTGTGCGGTTAAGCCACGACAATGGCGGAGATTTGACGGCCATAATCGGGCTCTTGCCGCTGCGTTTTACGCCGGTAGCTGAAGAAAAGCGATTCGTTCTCGTGCGTGCAGGGTGAGAGGCCGAGTACGCTGGCGATTCCGGCATCGCGCAGGCGCTGGGTGACGAACGCGGGCAGATCGAAATGCGGCCGGTCATGATTGTCTCGGCGCGAGAAGAACCGGTCGCTGGCGGGATCGCGCGACAGGAATTGCGTCTCAAAGTCCGGTCCGACCTCGTAGGCACCCTGGCTGATGCATGGTCCGACAGCGGCGTTGATGCGCTCGCGCTTGGCGCCGAGACGCTCCATTGCCGAAATGGCGCTTTCGATGATGCCGGCTACTGCACCGCTCCAACCTGCGTGTGCGGCTGCGACGACACGCGCCAGAGGGTCGGCCAGCAGCACCGGGGCGCAATCGGCCGTCAGCACGCCGATGACGAGCCCCGGCGTCTTCGAGATGACCGCATCAGCATGTGGCAGCATATCCCGCGCGAATGTATCGGAAACCTCGAGCGCGTTCGTTCCGTGCTCCTGATAGAGGGTCACGACGCCGCCGCTGGTGCCGCCGAGATGGCGTGCGACGCGGCGGCGATTTTCAAGCACCAGCGACGCCTCGTCACCTGAGCCAAGACCGCAATTAAGACTGGCATAGACGCCTTGCGAAACGCCGCCCTGGCGGGTGAAGAAGCCGTGCCGAATGCCGGGCATGTTCGTCAGGTTCGCGGCTTCGAGCGGTGAAAGCATGAAGCCGGTTATGAACGCGTGCCTCAGCCCTGTCCAGGCGACGCGTTCGGCCCGACTGCTGCGCCGAAGCCCGGCAGCGGCGGCAGCTCCGGCGAGCGCACGCCTAGCACCTTGAAGCGCGCACCCATGCCATTCGGCGCAAGGAGCCGCGCGACGCCGCTTTCGATCTCTCCGGCCCGCTTCGGGTTCGCGGCCATCAATCGCGAGGCTCTCTCGACGATGCCCAGCGAGCCGAGAAACTCCGCCTGCATAACGGGGCCATCGAGCGCCAGCCCGGCCCGGTGCAGCGTCGAGGCGAGATCGTAAAAATTGACGTGTACAGTCAGATCCGCTTCGCCCGGCGAGGTCAGCGGCGACTCGTAGGCGTGGCAGCGAACGGCCTGCAGCGTATCGCCCGCCGCTGGCGTCGTGTGACCGTAGTCGATGATCAGCGGTGCGATCGGGCCTCGCCGCGCTAGATCCTGCAATGCATCGGCGAACCGGTCGAGGCGCTGCGTTTCTATGACGGCGCCGGGCGGGGCATCCGGAAGAAGTGCTTCGAATGCGTCGCGCGGACAGTCGCCGTCGATAGGCCCGAATTGCAGGTTTCCGTCCGCGTCGAGCACGACGCCCTTGATGCGCCATCCCTCAGTTGTCTTGATCCATTGGGCGACAGGCCAGGAGTCGAGGAATTCATTGGCAAAGATGATCGCCGGCGGGCTGAAGGCATCGAGTTCGCTGCTCCGCGTAAGGCTGCCGGGAAAATCGGCCAATGTCGCATTCTGCAGCTCGGCCAACGCGGGGCTGGCTTCGACGAGATGGATGCGTGCGGCGCTGGCGAAGCCCGGCACGACGCGGGCTGCGTGCAGCACGTCGCGCATCATCGTTCCACGGCCCGGCCCATATTCGGCGATCGTGATGGGATTAGGCGATCGGAATACGCCCTGCCAAACGACACCTGCCCATACGCCGATGAGTTCGCCAAAAACCTGACTGATCTCCGCCGCAGTGACGAAATCGCCGGCCGCCCCAAGTACGGGCTGCCTGCGATAATATCCGTGCTCGGGGTCCCAGAGGCATCGCGACATGTACGCTTGCACGGTCATCGGTCCGTCGCGGCGGATACTGTCCTTGAGCTTGAGCGCCAGCGGCGTATCGCGACGCGGATCGGGAGGGGCGTTCACACGGGTGCCTTTTCGGTGCCTTCCCGCCGGTACGCGGTCCACACCATATAAATTCCGAGCAGCAGCATCGGCAGAGAGTAGACCTGTCCGGCGGTGAACGGGCCGATGTTGAGGATGTGGGCGGGTTCCGGTTCGCGGAAGAATTCGCTTATTGAGCGAGCGATCGCATACCAAATGAGCCAGATGCCGGTGACGAGGCCGGGGCGCTTCAGCGCCAGCAAGCGGTGCGTCGCAAATCTGATGATGATGAACATCACGAGGCCTTCGAGCACAGCCTCGTAAAGTTGACTGGGATGGCGCGGCTCGGGCCCACCGTTCGGGAACACCATGCCGACGGCGGAGTCGGTCACGCGTCCCCAATGCTCCGAGTTGATGAAGTTCGCGATGCGGCCGAAGAAGATGCCGATCGGCGCTGCAGCGCAGCAGAGGTCCATCACCGATTTGGCCGAGACCTTGTAGTGCTTCGCGAAGAGAAGGATCAGAAGCCCGGACGCAATCAGCGCGCCATGGAAGCTCATGCCGCCTTTCCACACCTTGAAGATCTCGGCCGGATTGGAAAGGTAGAATTCCGGATCGTAAAGCAGGACTTGCCCAAGCCGCCCGCCGACGATGACGCCGATGGTCATGTAGAGGAGCAGGTCATCGATGCGTTCGAGCGTAAGAGGTGCCTTGCCGCCGTACCAAAGCCTAGGCGTGGATATGAGGCGCCGGATATAGAGCCAGCCAAGAATAAGGCCGGTCATGTAGGCGATGCCGTACCATTTGATCGATAATGGCCCCAACTCGATCGCCACCGGGTTGATGTTTGGGTAAACCAAAACGGCGAGGGCTGTCATCGGCACTCCAAGCGAAATTTCGCAATCGGCCCGAGCAAGACCAATTGCGGTGGTTTGTTTGGGAACCCCGTCGCAATGTCAAGACGGCGCGGTTGAACAACTGAGCCCGGATGACGCGACCTTGCAGGCTTGAAAGCCGATCGCCATAGTCATACCAATTGTTGATCCGAGAGCGATGATGACCCAGACAACGAACAGGTTCTTCGACGACTTTGCCAAGCTGATGACGGACGCCGCAGGCGCGGCGGATGGCGTGAAGCGGGAAACGGAAGCCTTCATGCGCGCCCAGGCCGAGAAGTTCCTGCGCGACATGAATGTGGTCTTGCGCGAAGACTTCGAAGCCGCGCGCGATATGGCGCAGAAGGCGCGTCAGGAGAATGAAGCTCTTGCGTTGCGCGTTGCAGCACTCGAAGCAGAAGTCGACAGACTGAAGCAGACGTGAATTCCTATTGACCGACTCCGGTCTCTCTGCAGCATCCACAACTTAAGTCGCATTCTCTACAGCCAGCGACGCCACGCGCGAGATGCGCACAGGTGTGCCTGCGCTTTGCCACTTTGGTCGTGGAGAAGGTTGATGCGTTGCTCCCGTCAGCTTGCGACTCGCCAGGGCGTCTGATTTGGTCCAGCGCAGCAGCAAACGGCGCTTTCCTCGATCTGTCTCGCGTCGGTTTTCTAACGAACTTTTTAGCGCGCAGCAGACCTGGAGATCGCTATCAATGGCTGTTGCGGAAAAGAGCTCCGACCGCCTCCTAAATCCTCTCGATCTCATCGAGCATCTCGCACAGGGGCACGACTGGCCGCACGAGCGCGCGAGCGATGAAGAGCTGACTCTGATCGTCGCCGGGACCTGGGCTGACTATCACATCTCGATCAACTGGCGCGACGATCTCGAAGCGTTGCACCTTGCCTGCGCCTTCGACTTCCGCGTTCCCGACAATCGCCTGACCGAAATGTACAGGCTGGTCGCGCAGATCAACGAGCAGCTCTGGCTAGGTCACTTCGATCTTTGGACGCAGGAGGGGCTCGTCATGTTCCGCCACGCGCTTCTATTGAACGGTGCGGTGGCGACGGTGCGTCAGTGCGAGGCAATGCTGAAAGCGGCTCTCGAAGGTTGTGAGCGCTATTACCAGGCCTTCCAGTTCGTCGTGTGGGCAGGTAAGGAAAGCCGGGAAGCCCTCGTTTCGACGATGTTCGAAACTCAGGGCCAGGCCTAAGTCCGCTTAATCACCAAGGTGCTGCGTCATGGCTATCGTAGTGGGCTCTCCCGCCTTGGATGGGCCGGTTGTGCTCGCGGGCGCCGGCAAGATGGGAACGGCCCTGCTGTCGGGCTGGCTCGGCCGCGGGCTCGAGGCCCGCAACGTTGTCATTCAAGAGCCAAATCTCAGTGGTGAAGCGGCGAAGCTCGTCAGCGAGCACGGTATTACTGCCGTTCCCTCTATCCTAGCGCTGCCATCGCCGCCGTCGGTCATTCTGGTGGCGGTAAAACCGCAGGCCATGGACTCCGTGTTACCTGCGTTGGCGAGGCTTGTCGGTCCGGCGACTGTCGTCATGTCCATTGCTGCCGGCAAATCGATTGCGAGCTTCGAACGTGCTTTGCCTAAGGGGACCGCGGTTGTGCGCGCGATGCCGAACACGCCGGCCGCCATCGGTCGCGGAATATCGGGCGCCGTCGCCAATGCCGAGACGACGGCGGCACAGAAGCAGGTTTGCGAAGACCTGCTCGGCGCGGTTGGCGATGTCGTGTGGCTCGAGGACGAGGCTCTGATCGATGCGGTGACGGCCGTCTCCGGTTCGGGTCCCGCTTACGTTTTCCTTCTGACTGAAGCGTTGGCCAGTGCCGGCGAGGCTGCCGGGCTCGATGCTGCAACGGCGATGCAGTTGGCGCGCGCCACGGTCTCGGGTGCCGGCGAACTTCTGCGCCAGTCTGCTAGCGATCCTGCCACGCTTCGGCAAAACGTAACCTCGCCCGGTGGCACGACGGCCGCGGCGCTCGCTGTTTTGATGCGAGAAGGAAATGGCCTCAACGAGCTGATGACGGAGGCTGTGCTAGCGGCACAAAAACGTGGCCGCGAGCTCGGAAGTTGACCGGGGCTGGGTAGGTCGGTCGAATCTCAAACTCGCGGCCAAAGTTGCTATCCCGAATGGGCTGGCGGCCCACGGCGTTCGGGATTTCCGGTACCGGGAACTGCAGGCTTGGAGGACACCTCGCCGAAGTCGAACGGGAAGTAGCGCCCTGAACCGATGCACTGACACTGTAATATCATAACATAACGGTCAATTCACAATACCGTGTTTCCGAATTTTGTAATTTTGAATGGCGGCGGCGAAGGCGTGCCGAAACGAAAAAACGCTATTGCGGCAATGAGATAATGGCGCGCAGCCCGCCCATCGAGCTTTCGCCAAGGGCGATCTCGCCGCCGTGGCTTTTTGCAATGTCGCGTGCAATCGCGAGCCCAAGCCCGCTGTTGCCCTCGTCCTGATTCCGCGCATGGTCAAGCCGGTAGAACGGCCGAAATACGTTGTCGCGCTCCCGTTCCGGAATGCCGGGGCCGTCGTCATCGACCTCGATGCGAACCCATTGTCCTTCCGGCGCCACGCGAATGATGATGTGTTCGCCGAAGCGCGCAGCATTCGTAACGAGATTTGTGATGGCGCGCTTCAAAGCCTGACGCTTCAGCGGCAGAACGATATCGCCCTTACTCTTGCGGATCTTCAGATCAATCGTGCTGGCATACACCGACGCGTCGTCGACGATCTCCTCCAAGAGCTCGGCGAGATTTGTGGGTTTGGCTTCTTCACCGCCGTCGCCCTTGGCGAAGGCCAGATAATCTTCCAGCATGTGCTGCATTTCGTCGACGTCGGCTGAAAGCGAGCGCGCTTCGGGCGTGTCGTCCAGCATGGCAAGTTCGAGCTTGAACCGCGTCAGCACAGTTCTGAGATCGTGGCTGACGCCGGCAAGCATAGTCGTGCGCTGCTCGACGTGCTGTTTGATGCGATCGCGCATCTGCAGAAAGGCCAGAGCAGCCTGACGCACTTCGCGGGCACCGCGCGGCCGAAAATCTTCCGGGATGGACCGGCCCTTGCCGAAGTCCTCCGCGGCGTCCGCGAGGCGCAGGATCGGGCGGATCTGATTTCTGAGAAACAGGATCGCGACGGTCAGCAAAATGACGGACGAGCCGACCATCCAGAGCAAAAAGATGTGCGAGTTCGAGGCATAGGTCTGGCTGCGCGTTGCAACGAACCGCAAAATGGCATTGTCGAGTTTTACGCGAATTTCGACATTTTGCGCGCCAACCGTGTCGATCCAGAAGGGCAACTGCACGTGCTTGCGCAGTTCGTTGGAGAGTGCCCGATCGAGCAAGCGAAAGAAGGGCTTCGCCCCAGGCGGCGGGAGGTCGCCGGCCGGCAGTACCTCCATTTTTAAATTCAGGCGATCGCGCGCTAGCTCGATGATCTTTTGCGCACCGTCGGTTTTCGGCAAATCCTTGTAAACGTAGATGACGGCCGCGATGTCGCGTGCGGTGGCTTCCGACAGGCGGCGCGTCACGGCCTGCCAATGCCGCTCCATGAATGCAAAGGCGATGACGCCTTCAAGAACGACGATTGGCGTAATGATGATGAGAAGGGCGCGGGCGTAGAGTCCTTTGGGGAGGACCTCACCCATGATGCTAAGAAAGCGGGCGGTGTAGGGATGTTCGCGAAAGCGGCGATAGCGAGCTAGAATGCCCGGTATGCCCGCCTGGTCGGATGCAGTTTCGCGCACAACCCCCATTGCCGTTTCCACACGCGACCGTTCCGGAGGTAAAGCGCCCATGCCTCTGTCAATCGATATAGAGGATGTAACCCTTACCCCTGACCGTCTGCAGGTAGACCGGGTTTGAAGGGTCGGATTCGATCTTGCGCCTTAGGCGATTGATTTGCACGTCGATCGCTCGCTCGCTGCCGGTGCTGTCGTCGCTCGAGAGTTCGTGCCGCGGCACCGCGACGCCAATTCGCTGCGCAAACAGCCGCAACAGATCGCGCTCCCGCTCGGTGAGTTTGATCGTCTCGTCGTCGCGTTTCAACTCCCCCCGTGCAAGGCTGAAAATGCAGCTCCCCATGCGGATTTCGTCGCGCGACGGGCTTGGCGCCTGCCCACGCCGCAAAATATTGCGCAATCTCAGCAGCAGCTCACGCGGCTCGAATGGTTTGGAGACGTAATCGTCGACGCCGGCCTCGAGACCGGAGATGCGATCCTCGGCATCGGCGAGGGCCGTCAACATGCAGATCGGAACGGGCCGCGTCGCCTTGAGATCACGCGCCAGCGTCAAACCGCACTCGCCCGGCATCATCACGTCGAGCAGGACAAGATCAAATGTCAGTCCGCGCATGAACGACCTAGCCGCGGCCGCGTCGGCCGCCTCCGTCACGCGGAAGCCATTGCTTTTGAGAAAGCGACCGAGAAGCGCCCTGATCTTCTGGTCATCATCGACGACGAGAACGTGCGGCGCGTTGTCGGCAAGCGCCTCGGCGCGGTTCTGCATCATTTCGACTCTCACTCGTTGCTGTCTGACACGTCGCCCGAAGCTTGAGGACGCGCCCCCTTGATAAGACTTTCGACCTGGGGCCGGTCCTTGTCGGCAATCATCGCGAATAGAAATTTTCCCGCGACCGCGTCGGCGCCAGGTCCGAGCTTCGCCAACGCCGCCTCGATGCGTTTGACCTGAATTTGTGTCAGTTTGTCGGTCAGCCGGGCGCCCTTGGCAGAGAGGTAGAGCCGGCGCTCGCGACGGTCTTCGTTTCCGGCGCGCTGGATAATGAAGCCTTCGTCCACGAGCTGCTTCAAAACGCGCGCGAGACTTTGCTTCGTAATCTTCAGAATATCCAGTAGTTCGGCGACCTTCAGGCCGGGATTGCGATGCACGAAGTGCAAAACCCGGTGGTGCGCGCGGCCGAAACTGTATTGCGCGAGAATGGCGTCAGGGTCGCAGGTGAAATCGCGATAAGCGAAATAGAAAAGTTCCACGCAGGCAATGAGGTCGATACTGCCGGGCCTTCGGCCATCGTCGGCCGTCGGCGGCGATCCCGGGGAATTTTGGGGCACCGCCCGTCTTCCCGACGCACCTTCTGACGTTATGTCAGTCATGTTGACTTATTGGCCTCGATCGTCTTTTGTTTCAAGACAAATTGTTAGGTTGCTCTCCGACTTCGTGCCCTTGCGGCCGGCTCGCCCAGACGCTAAGCGTCTCAAAAGCCCATTGGTTGCGGGGCCCCGCTTGGGGCAGGCTGGCGGCCGCAACCGGTGCTCGATTTCTCCAACCATAAAGACCAGCGAAGGACACTGACTGGCATGGCTGACTTCGTTCCTTATCATGATCGCGATGGGCTGATCTGGTTGGATGGGACGCTGGTTCCCTGGCGCGAGGCGAAGGTTCACGTCCTGACCCACGCCCTACATTACGCCAGCTCGGTGTTCGAAGGCGAGCGGGCTTATGAAGGAGAAATCTTCAAGCTCACCGAGCATACCGAGCGTCTCGTAACCAGCGCTAGAATTCTGGACTTCGAGATCCCGTATACCGTCGCGGAAATCGATCAGGCTTGCCGGGATACGATCGCCGCCAACAAGTTGTCGGACTGCTATGTGCGCCCGATCGCCTGGCGCGGCAGCGAGCAGATAGGCGTTTCGGCTCAGGCTACCAAGATCCATCTCGCAATTGCGGCGTGGAATTGGGGCTCATATTTTCCGATGGAACAACGCCTCAAGGGTATTCGCATCACGTTTGCGAAATATCGCCGGCCCGATCCGGCGTGTGCGCCGACGAAAGCCAAGGCGGCGGGGCTCTATATGATCTGCACGATCGAGAAGCATCGCGCCGAGCGCGCCGGCTATTCCGATGCGCTGATGCTCGATTATCGTGGCCGGGTAGCGGAATGCACAGGCGCCAATATTTTCCTGATCAAAGACGGCGTGATCCACACTCCCGATCCTGACTGTTTCCTCGATGGCATCACGTGGCGCTCGGTCATTGGACTTGCGAAGGCGCGCGGCATCGACGTGATTGACCGGCCGATTATGCCGGAGGAGCTCGGAACGTTCTCAGAATGCTTCATCACCGGTACGGCTGCCGAGGTGACGCCTGTCTCCGAGATCGGCGAACATCGCTATAAGCCGGGTAAAATCACCGAAACGCTGATCACCGATTTTATGGAGCTTGTTAAGCCGAACAAGCGCGTGGCCGCAGAGTAACCACCCGCGGTAATTTGCTCGTCCCGGGCTTGCTTCGGGGCGAGGAGTGGTCGAATGTTCGCCTATCGGTGGCGATCGGACGTCCTCAGATGTCAAAAGTCTTGCTGGCCGTTCTGATGTTGTGGGGCGCCGCCGTTGCCGGGGTCAGCCCCAGCCGCGCCCAGGAAGGGCCGGGCGGCGCGATAAATCCGATGCGCGATTGTCAAACGCTGTTGAGTTGCAATTTCAAACGAGGCGGACGGTGGCGCGGCTGCGTTTCGTCCTATTCATGCCGCAGGTGCCATTTTGTGTCCGGCCCATGCTCAATCGTCGGCGCCAAGGGCCGTGTTTGCCGTCAAATGACATGCGATTGGGCCGGGACTTAGGCGGCCCGTTCGTAGTATTTGCCCAGGCGAACGGCTAAACCGGGCCGCGCATGATGAGCGGCGCACAGACGACAGCCAGAAACAACGTAATCGCAGCACACGTCCACGCGACGGTCGCGGCAGCCAAGGGCGTGCCGAGCAAATATGCCGCCGCCTCGATGAGAGCACTCCAAAAGGCGGCAGGTACGAAGGAAGCGATGGCGAGGCCCATGAGGCGCGCGCCGCGTGTTCCGCCGCCGCGGCTTATGCCGACGCTGCCGGATTTGGAATTGGCGCTGATCGTTGCAGCACGCATGACGGCTCACGGGATTTTTCGGGTTTTGCAATCAGCCTGCTTAACAAGTTCGAAATACGGAGGCTGATGCGGCTTTATTCAGAAACAGGCGTAGGAATGCGTTCTAAATGATTAGTTAACAGCTAAGGACAAATCCGAACAGTCGGAAATTGGTTTTGATTTTAGTACCTTCAACGAAACACGCCGCACATTGTTCCGAACGCGATTAAAATTGCCCGAACGGCAAGCGCATTTCGCAACAGTATGCCCGCAGCAAATCACCTAGAGAAATCCAGTGAACCACTCGAAATTCGACGTTGCGATTATTGGCGGCGGCCACAACGGGCTGACCACTGCTTCATATCTCGCGCGCGCCGGACTATCGGTCATTGTGCTCGAAAAGAGCTCTGTTGTTGGTGGCGCCGCAATCACTGAAGAGTTCGCGCCAGGCTTTTCGAACTCCGTCGCTTCATACACGGTGAGCCTGCTAAATCCCAAGGTCATTGCCGATCTCGAGCTCGCGCGGCATGGCCTGCAAATCATCGAGCGGCCGGCCGCCAACTTCTGGCCGGTCGACGATCAGCGCGGATTGCTCGTGCCCTACGGCGCGGCGGCGCGACGCGAGGCCTACGCGGAATTCTCCGCCAAGGATGCCGCGCAACTTGACGATTACGATGCCGAACTCGGCCGCGACGTCAGCGTGCTGCGCGACCTCATCACGCGAACGCCACCGAACGCCGGCGGCGGCATTCTCGAGCTTATCAAAGCCGGGGCCGTCGGCCGGCGCGTTCTCAACTCCTCGCTCGCCGATCAGCGGCTTCTCGTCGAGTTGTTCACGGCGAGCGCTGCCGATTTCCTCGACCGCAGGTTTGAGAACGACACGGTCAAGCCTACCTCGATGCCCGCGCCGAGGGTTGGTCACGAGAGCCGATTGTCGAAATGATGATCTCGTCGACGCTCGACCCGTCGCTTGCGCCATCCGGCAAGCACGTCGCGAGCCCTTTCGTGCAACACGTGGCGCCGCATCTTCCTGATGGACGAAGCTGGTCCCATGCCCGTGAGAAAGAGCGTTCGCCGATCTCGTCATCGAGACGGTGACGCGCCACGCGCCGAATTTCAAAGCAGCGGTACTACACCGGCAAGTGCTTTCGCCGCTCGATCTTGAAACCCGTTTCGGTCTTATCGACGGCGATATTTTCCACGGCCAATTAGGGCTCGGTCAGCTCTTTTCGGCGCGCCCGGTTTTGGGTTACGGCAATTACCGGATGCCGATCAAAGGCCTTTATCTCTGCGGATCGGGCGCGCATCCGGGCGGCGGTGTCAGCGGGGTGCCCGGCATGAACGCGGCGCGCGAGATCGCAAAAGATCTGAACCACCGCCGCATGGGATGGTTTGGGTAAAATGAAATTCGGCTCAATCGTTCCATTGCTACGTATGTTCGACATTCCGGCGACGCGCGCGTTCTACATCGATTATCTCGGCTTCAGCATCGACTTTGAGCACCGCTTCGAGCCGGATCTGCCGCGCAGCGGGTGCCGTCTGCATCTGACGCAGCATCACGGCGATTGCTGTCCGGGAAGTGCGGTACGCATCGATTGCGACGACATTCTCGGGACGCACGCAGAGTTGGCGGGTAAGGGCTACAACTTCCTGCGTCCCGAGTTCAGACGCTGCCGTGGGGCGGCACGGAGTTGACGCTGCTCGATCCCTCAGGCAATCGGCTGACATTCGTTCAACGCGCCGAAGGCAGCGGCTGATCTCATGCGCATCACGCCGGCGATCGCCATCGATGAATTAGAACTCGAAGAGCGCTTCGTACGCTCGTCGGGGCCGGGCGGGCAAAACGTCAACAAGGTATCGACGGCGGTGGAGTTGCGTTTCAATCTGGCGGCGAACACCTCGATCCCCGATTACGCACGCGCAAAGCTGAAACGACTTGCCGGGCGGCGGCTAACGTTGGACGGCGTGATC
This sequence comes from uncultured Alphaproteobacteria bacterium, assembly GCA_963833715.1. Lineage (GTDB taxonomy): Bacteria > Pseudomonadota > Alphaproteobacteria > Rhizobiales > Hyphomicrobiaceae > Hyphomicrobium_B. Next base: position 202,385 of record CAWHZB010000008.1, on the reverse strand, counting down.
ATCATCCAGGCCGATCGCTTCCGCAGTCAGGAGCAGAACAGGTCGGATGCGCGCGAGCGATTGAAGGACCTCATCGCGGAGGCGCTGAATGTCCCAAAGAAGCGCATCAGGACGAAACCGTCACGCGCCGCCAAAGAACGGCGCGTCGATGCCAAGACAACGCGCGGCCACGTGAAGAAGCTCAGGAGCAGGAAGGTGGAGCTGGATTGACGTTTATCGAGAAGGGCTGACGTCACCGATGCGCAGATTACCTAGGCCGTCGTAGCCGATTCGGTCCAGGCGACGTTTGACCAACTTAAACAAGCGCTTTCAGCAATTGACGCCGGCTCCCTCATGTCGACCTCCGAGACTGAGGCATCCGTGGGCGACGCCCCTAGCCTCTTTTTAGTGCCCGCAGGGTCACGTGAAGCGGCCCTCTCCCGACTACAACGATGCTCCGTCCTCTGACTATTTTAGCAGATCTGCTGCGAACGGCGTTCGGAGCACTTCGGTCAGAGTACGTCGTTCAGTGGCGGGGGCATAAAAGTGATCGGGTCAGTTGACGCGAACATCGAGACCTTTGAGCACTCATACTACGGCACCGTTTCCGGTTCTCGCGCTGATGAAGTTATCTTTGAAAGGGTGGGGCAGAATCTTGTTTGGGAGCCACATCTCGTCGAAGAATTTGGCCGCCATATTCGGCCCGGTTCAGTCGCAATTGATTGCGGTGCTAATATTGGACTGCATTCGCTGGCTATGGCGGCATCTCAGCCGGAAATCGCTGAGGTCTTAGCCTTTGAACCGCATCCGCAGATTTTTCCGGTGCTCGAAAAGAACGTTTCCGGGAATGATAAGATTAGAGCCCTCGAACAAGCTGTTGGCGCATCTAACGGATGGCTCGGCGCAATGAAAATGGATCACTGGTGGAATCCCGGTGGCGCGACTATGAAGCGGTTGCCCAGATTTGCGTGGCCGTTCTCTCGTAAGACCAATACCAGCGACTACCGGTTCCGGCTGTCACTCTCGATTCTCTCGGGCTTCGCAATGTCTCGTTCATCAAAATTGATGTCGAGGGATTGGAAATGGACGTTATCAATGGTGCGCGGCGCTTATTAGCAAAGCAGCGCCCAGCTTTGATCGTTGAGATTTGGAATCTGGAAGAGCCGGAAATCAGGACGCGCAAGGTCAATACGATTTGCGCCTACGGCTACAAGGCGGTCCCAATTTCCAGGATTGATACGCTGTTCGAGCGGGCTGATTAGAACTCGAGGCGCCGCTGCGCAGCCTAACCTGGTGCACCCTGTTCCAGACCAGCGCGTCGCGCCGCGATATTAGTGGTAGCGGGAGGCGGACTTGAACCGCCGACCTAAGGATTATGAGTTAGTCGCCTTGTTCCGTTTTTCTGCGCACCTTCAATGACGCTTTTCCCGTCTGTGCCGTTGATTGTGCCGGCATCGGTGCCGATTTCCAAAACGTCCGCATCCATCACTGCATCCAACTGCGGACGTAAATCCTCGTATGCCCTCGCCGCAAAGAACCCAACGCATAACGATCATGCGGCCGCCGCAGCAGGGGCAGGGGCACGCCGGAACGTAGTGATCGCTGAAAGCTGACGCGAAGTGAACCCCTTGGAGCGCTGAGGGTCATGCTCGTTCTCCTCTGCAACTGAGGAGAACGAGCATGCAAGACCAACGAGATTTGTTCGAAGTGTGTTCATGGAACTGGGACCAGCTCTTTCCAACACGCCTCGCAGAGAAACAAGGTCAAATGACCTCGTCAGCGCTTACTACCTTGCGATACAGATGCCATGTCGAATGCCCGAGTATGGGCAAAACGATGGCTAATCCGAAGAGCAAGGGCAAGGATCCGATCACGAGAGCGGCGGCGACAAAGAGGCCCCAAATCGCCATCGTCATCGGGTTCGCGAGCACGGCTCGAACTGACGTCCGAACCGCCGTCGCGGCGCCGACGTTCCGGTCGACTAACATCGGGAAGGACACCACGCTAATTACCAGCACTAAGACGGCGAAAAGAAAGCCGCAGACATTGCCCACAATAATCAGCTGCCAACCCACTGGGGTGGTAAGGACCCGGTGGGCAAACTCCTCAAGCGAAGCTGGTACCCAGTGGCCGAATATTCCCACGTACATCGCCTGGGCCACAACCAGCCAAGTGAAGAAAATCACTAGTAGCAATAGGCCCAGCCTCGCGATGGCACCGATGGACGGAGATCGAAGAACGTCGAACGCGTGCCATGCAGAGGCATCGAGACCCTTCTCGCGACGTCGGCTCAGCTCGTACAAGCCAATGGAGGCAACTGGGCCAATCAGGGCGAAGCCGGCGATGAGCGGGAAGATCAGCGGCAGCATGTCGTAACCAAACGTCAGCCTGAACAGAATGAGACCGACGATGGGATATATTATAATTAGGAAAATGGCGTGACTTGGAATCGCCTTGAAATCGTCGATGCCCTTAGCAACCGCGTCTCTCAGGTCCGCCAATCCAATCCTGGAAACCGTCGGTTCGCCAGGCCTCCATATTGCAGAGGCAGGCCATCGCAGATCCGTACCCACGGCATTTTCGTTGACCATGACCGTACCTCCAGAACTGCTGTCCTAGCGTTGGCGGCGCCAGATGGGAGGCCGAGTGCCAATTCAGCTGTAGCGCCGTCAATACATGCGCCCTGGGCGGCGCCAATTCAATAGGACTTGCCGGATGCCTGGCCCGTCCTTCTCATGCCCCCGAGCGCGCGGCGGTGGTGTTGGCCGCAGAACTATTACGGACAGACGGCTTCTCTGAGCGCTGGATCGCCCAAAAATTGGTGATCAGCGCGTTGCTATGATGCCTAGGGTGCAGCTCATCACCAATCGACTGGGACGCGCGCTCTGGCGAATTTTCGATGTTGCCTCAAATAGACGACGTTGCATGCCACTGGACCCGTCGTCCTGCAGGACAGCCGTTCCAGCACGAGAACGAGCTCGTTCTGACGTGTCGCGAACTTGAGCTGGAGCGCGCTTGCCCTGCAGTGTATGATGGTACAATGTTGTGGGCAGACGTCGCGACCGCTCGGACGAGCGAAACTGGGGGCACCGCCATGGGCGTGGATGAACTCAGCAATTGATGCACAGGTGAGCCCTGTTCACCTGATTGTCCGCAGGATCGGTCCGGCGGACCTAAGAGACGGTTTGGCCAAGGGTCTCGACGACTTCGTGGCCATGATCGTGGGCCTGATCGTGCGGTTTCTTCGTCTGGCTGGGCGCAGCAATGGCCCTCGACCAGCTAACCCTCGGCAGCTGGGTGCCGCCGTCGAGTGCGGAGTTCGTCCGCCAAGTTTTCACCACTTCCTCCGGCTGGGCCCTCATAATCATGGGTTGCGGCATTGGCTTCCTCTTCGCCGTCGTGTCGTTGACTATCAGCGTGGTGTGCGGTCCCGCTGCATCTGGACCGCGACGTTGGCTTCGCCACGGCGGTTCGGACGTCAGTTCGAGTCGTGCTCGCGAACCCGATGACGATGGCGATGTGGGGCCCATTTGTCGCCGCCGCCCTCGTGATCGGATCCTTGCCCTTCCTCTTCGGACTAGCCGTCGTTTTGCCCATACTCGGGCATTCGACATGGCATCTGTGTCGCAAGGTTGTGGCGAGCTGACGTGCTAAGATAATGGAGTAATATCCTTTTAATTCTTATCCGTGGGCTTAAGCGGCAAGGATGAATAAGGGATGCTTGTAGCGTTCATACTGGTTTTAGTAGCGGTCGGCTCGGTGGTGTTTCACTTTATGAGCCCGTGGTGGTGGACTCCGATTGCCTCAAACTGGAGTTACATCGATCACACGCTCATCATCACGTTCTGGATCACCGGGGTCGTTTTCACCGCCGTCGTATTGTTTACGGCCTATTGCGTGTTCCGCTTCCGTCACCAGGAGGGACGGGTGTTGTACGAGCCAGAGAACAAGAAGCTGGAGTGGTGGCTCACCATAGTGACCGGCGTGGGTGTCGCGGCAATGTTGGCTCCCGGCCTGTTTGTATGGAACCAATTCGTCACGGTCCCAGCAGACGCGACTGAGTTCGAGGTGGTGGGGCAGCAGTGGCAGTGGAGCTTCCGACTGCCAGGGAAGGACGGCCGGCTGGGCACGTCCGATATCCGGAACGTCAGTTCTGACAACCCTTTGGGTTTGAATCCGAACGATCCCAACAACCGTGACGATGTCGTGATCGTAGGCGATGACTTACACTTGGTGGTCGGAAAACCGGTCAAGGCGTTGCTCCGCTCCATAGACGTCCTGCATGATTTTTTTGTGCCCCAGTTCCGGGCCAAGATGGATATGGTGCCAGGTATGGTCACCTACTTCTGGTTCACCCCCACCCGAACCGGAACATTCGAGGCTCTCTGCTTTGAATTATGTGGCATTGGGCACCCAAACATGCGTGGCAAGGTCGTGGTTGAGACGGAGAGCGACTATCAGGCGTGGCTTAAGAAGCAAAAGACGTTCGCGCAATTGTCGGCTCAAGCCATAAAAGTGGGGGATGCGGTTTCGGGGACAAGAGGATCTGCACAATGAAACTCAAACTCATTGAGCAGCGGCAAAAAAGGGCCAGGAGGTTATTCTGATGGTCGATATCACGCTTGGCGCAGACGAAGTTATCCCACTTGCCGAAGTCGGCGAAGTAGAGCTTTACCATCCGAAGAGTTGGGTGACGAAGTACGTCTTTAGCCAGGACGCCAAAGTCATCGCCATCCAGTACTCGATGACGGCGACTCGCGATCGGATTGGTGGCTCTGGTGTTGTCGTGGTTGATGCGGCTGCAATTGGGGTTCCCGGACACATTTTCCTTTATCGACCCAAGCCAATACCTCCAAATCATCACCATGCACGGTATGATCATGGTGATCTACCTGCTCACCGCGCTGTTCTTGGGGGGCTTTGGCAACTACCTCATCCCGCTGATGGTGGGCGCCCGGGACATGGTTTTCCCATATGTGAACATGCTGAGCTATTGGGTCTATCTGCTAGCGGTGCTGGTACTAGTGGCGAGCTTCTTTGCGCCTGGCGGGCCGACGGGCGCCGGCTGGACCCTGTACCCGCCCCAGGCCATCCTCTCCGGTACTCCAGGGGGGGGGCTGGGCATCATCCTGATGCTCGTCTCTCTGATCCTCTTCATCATCGGCTTCACCATGGGCGGGTTGAACTATGTGGTGACGGTGTTGCAGGGGCGCACACGGGGGATGACGCTGATGCGCCTGCCCTTGACGATATGGGGTATTTTCACGGCCACCGTCTTAGCGCTGCTGGCCTTCCCCGCCTTGTTCGTCGGCGCCGTCATGATGCTGTTTGACAGGGTCCTAGGGACCAGCTTTTTCATTCCGGCCATCGTCGAAATGGGTACACCGCTGAAACACAGTGGAGGCAGTCCGTTATTGTTCCAGCACCTATTCTGGTTCTTCGGCCATCCAGAGGTCTACATCGTCGCCCTGCCGGCCTTCGGCATCGTCTCCGACCTGATCAGTACTCATGCAAGAAGACACATCTTCGGCTATCGCATGATGGTGTGGGCGATAGTGGCTATCGGCGCCCTCAGCTTCGTAGTATGGGCGCACCACATGTACGTGAGCGGTATGAACCCGTATTTCGGGTTCTACTTCGCCACCACAACGCTCATCATCGCCATCCCAACTGCCATCAAGGTCTACAACTGGGTGCTGACCCTGTGGAAGGCTGACATCCACCTTACGGTCCCGATGCTGTTCGCCCTCGGGTTCATCGTGACGTTTGTGAACGGCGGACTCACGGGCCTCTTCCTCGGCAATGTGGTCGTGGATGTTCCGCTGTCGGATACCATGTTTGTCGTCGCCCATTTTCATATGGTAATGGGTGTGGCGCCAATTCTCGTTATTTTTGGGGCGATATACCATTGGTACCCCCTGATCACCGGGCGAATGCTCAACGAGGCGTTGGGTAAGTTTCACTTCTGGGTCACGTTCCTCGGGGCGTATTTGATTTACTTCCCCATGCACTACCTGGGTCTGATGGGCGTGCCGCGCCGGTATTACGACGCTGGGCGAGACGGCCTTCATCCCGCAATCGGCCCATCAGTTGAACGCCTTCATCACCGTAGCGGCATTGATCGTAGGCTTCGCCCAGATGGTGTTCCTGTTCAATCTGATATCGAGCCTGTTCAAAGGCAAACTTGCCGGTAGAAATCCCTGGAAAGCCACTACGCTGGAGTGGCAAACACCCGAAATCCCGCCGGGGCACGGCAACTGGGGCAAGGAGCTACCTGTGGTCTATCGCTGGGCTTACGCTTACAATGTGCCAGGTGCCGAGCAGGATTTTCTGCCGCAAAACCAGCCACCGGCCGCACGGGCTGCGTAGGAAACGGCGCCATGAGTATCACAACACTATTCTTAGCTGTGATAGCGAGCATCGTTGTTTGGTTTTTCTTGCAGCAAAGGCTCTTAGCCAAGCCCTGGTTGGAAGAGGGCCCGATCGACGATGGAGGCGCACTCTCCCTGCCGACGGCGAAGCTCGGTCTGCGCGTGTTTCTTGCCGTGGTCACGGTTCTTTTCATGCTCTTGATCATGGCATATGGAGTCCGGATGGCGCTTGAGGACTGGCGCCCCGCGCCTCAGCCGAGTCTCTTGTGGCTGAACACGGTCATGCTGGTCTTGAGCAGCGTCGCGATGCAATGGGCGCAGATTGCATCACGTCGCGGCGAAGTTGACGGTGTGAGGATCGGCCTGATTGTCGGGGGCGTTTTCGCCGTTGCATTTTTGGGTGGGCAGATCTTGGCCTGGCGGCAACTGAACATGATGGTTGGATTCGACGTCACGAACCCGGCGATCGCTTTCTTTTACCTGATCACCGGGCTGCACGGGCTGCACGTGTTGGGCGGCCTGGTGGCTTGCGGCAGTACCACAGCCAAAGCGTGGCGCAGTTTTGACGTGGTCCCAGTGCGCTTGAGCGTTGAGTTGTGTACCGTTTACTGGCACTTCTTGCTCCTGGTTTGGCTGGTCCTTTTCGGCCTGGTGTTTTCAGGCAACGATAATCTGGGCATTTTGCTAACCGTCTGTGGGATCAGGTGAACGGATCAGAGCTTATGGCACAACATGCGCTGACAAACATGGGAGAAGCAATCACGCGGCCTGCAGGCTGGCGAGGCATCGCCGCCGACTTGTCCTCGGACCAGCGAGCATTCAAGAATGTCTCCTGGGGCAAGGGCATGATGTGGATCTTCCTCCTTAGCGACACCTTCATCTTCAGCTGTTTTCTGCTCTCGTACATGACGGTGCGAATGTCCACGACCGTTCCGTGGCCGAACCCGAGTGAAGTTTTCGCTTTGACGATTGGCGGCACGAAGGTCCCCCTCATCCTGATCGCCATCATGACCTTCATCTTGATCAGCAGTAGCGGGACGATGGCCATGGCCGTCAACTACGGCTACCGCCGCGATCGCGTCAAATCCGCGGCCTTGATGCTGTTGACCGCGGCTTTTGGCGCAACATTTGTCGGAATGCAGGCCTTCGAGTGGACCAAGCTCATCATGGAAGGGGTCCGACCTTGGGGCAATCCCTGGGGCGCGGACCAGTTTGGCTCGACCTTTTTCATGATTACGGGCTTCCATGGCACCCACGTGACGATCGGCGTTATTTTCCTGATCATCATTGCACGAAAGGTTTGGCGGGGGGATTTCGACAGCGAAAGGCGAGGCTTTTTCACCAGCAGGAAGGGGAACTACGAGATCGTCGAAATCATGGGTCTCTACTGGCACTTCGTCGATCTAGTGTGGGTCTTCATCTTTGCCTTTTTCTATCTTTGGTGAGAGGGGAACATGGCACAGGCAGCGACAGCAGCGACACATGTAGAAGGACAACAGCACCCGATTATACTTTATCTCGTGGTCTGGGGATTGTTGTTTGTCCTTAGCACTTGCTCTTATCTCGTCGACTACTTCAACCTCGAGGGATATCTCAGATGGTCGCTGATTCTCGCGTTCATGATTTTGAAGGCAGGCTTGATTGTCGCCGTCTTCATGCACATGGCGTGGGAGCGGCTGGCCCTGATATATGCCATTCTGCTTCCGCCGGTGTTGGTGTTGCTGTTTGTGGGAATCATGGTGCTCGAATCGGATTACACGTTCTTCACTCGGGAATTATTTTTCAGGGCGGGGCCCTAGCCACTTTTATTCGCCGGCCAAGTGAGTTTGCGATCTGAGTACGCGCCATCGACCGGGTTGACGGCGGCGTGAAGTGCAGGACCTATCAGTACGCGCTGGAGGTTGACTGGGGCTCATCCGGCGGCATGGGCCGCTGATCAGCCAGCAGCGTGGCAGAACCGATGTCGGGTACGCTCATTAGCAGCCGGCACACGCGGTGCTCTCCTTCACTTCGGTTCGAACCGCCTTGTCGAAGGCGGCGACCTGCTCGCGCATCTTCAACCAATCGGCAAGCATCGGACCTACGATCTGGCGACACGTCGAGCCGGTCGGCAATGAGAGCTTCGACGCGTTCGGGCGAAGGCATTGCCGCGCATCGCTCAGGCGTTGACACGCCGCCGCCCGGTGGCGAAGGTCGAGTGGCACCCGGGCGAGCTTTATCCGTGCGTCGGCTTTATCGTCACCAACATAACAACACCGGCCGAGCGCGTGGTGGCATTCTACAATCAGCGCGGCACCGCCGAGCAGTGGATCAAGGATGGCAAGAAACCGAGCTGTGAGCCGCGCAGGAAGACCTAATTTGCGGCACTGGCGGGCCGCACCAAGCCTCGCAGTGATTCGTATTGTCAACGCGAGCCCAGGAGGGCTACGCTGACGCTTGCAACTCAAGTCGTCTGGGGAACGTCAGTTAAGACAAAGGCCGAAAGTATGCAGCGGGGCGACCCGCCAAGAATAAGTGGGCAAGCCCGCGGCCGGATGAAAAGACTGTCGATGTCAGGCACGGGATTCGACACCGGCATCGAGGGAGCTGACGCGACCTTCGAGCCAGCGGTCGGCGACTTCATCGAGCTGATGAAGCCGCGCGTCATGTCACTCGTCGTGTTCACGGCGCTCGTCGGCATGGTCGCCGCGCCCGGCGAGCTGCACCCTGTGCTCGCTGGCATCGCGCTGCTTTCGATCGCCGTCGGCGCCGGCGCCTCGGGCGCCCTCAACATGTGGTACGACGCCGACATCGACGCCCGCATGGCCCGCACGGCGGGGCGACCCATTCCGCGCGGCCGCGTGACTGCGGATGCGGCGCTGAGTTTCGGCATCGTGCTGGCGATCGGATCGGTCTTGACGCTCGGCGTGCTCGTCAACTGGGTCGCGGGCGCGATGCTCGCGCTGACGATCGCGTTCTACATCTTTGTCTATACGATCTGGCTCAAGCGTCGCACGCCCCAGAACATCGTCATCGGCGGCGCCGCCGGCGCCTTTCCGCCCATGATCGGCTGGGCAGCCGTGACGGGGTCCGTCTCGCTCGAGAGCTTCATCCTTTTCCTCATCATCTTCATGTGGACGCCGCCGCACTTCTGGGCGCTAGCGCTCTATCGTTGCCGCGACTACGAGCGCGCCGGCGTGCCAATGATGCCGGTTGTCCGCGGCCTGCGAGAGACGCGCCGCCAGATTCTGATCTACTCGGTGCTGCTCGTGCCGCTCGCCGTGGTGCCGGCGCTGATCGGGCTTGGCGGCATGGCCTATGCGGCGGCCTCGGTCGGGCTCGGCGCGATCTTCTTGGGCCTCGCCGTCAACGTCTGGCGCCTGACCGAGGGACGCGAGGCCGATAGCGCGGCCCGGCAGCTCTTTCAGTTCTCGATCCTCTACCTGTTCCTATTGTTTGCGGTTCTATTGGTGGAGCATGTTGCGGTGAGGGTGTGGGCGTAGACGCTAAAAAGTTTGGATGCGTTTTGGTCGTAGGGGTCGCGTCATAAACGTACGAAGAGTAGCGGCACCGGTCGCTATCTTGCTGACAAGCATTCCCGCCTTTGCCCAAGAACGACCGGCTTTGCCTGGGTTCTCTTGGAGAGTGAGCTAACCGGCCACGAAGTTAATGGTAGCGGGAGGCGGACTTGAACCGCCGACCTAAGGATTATGAGACCTTCGCTCTAACCACCTGAGCTATCCCGCCACGCCGGCTTGGCACTCTGCCGTCGAGCGCCGTCTATAGGGATCGTGGCCGCGTTCTGTCAACACAGCGCTCGACGCGCGTGGCGATGCGACTGAGGCAATAAGGCCTACCAGGAATGCCGGCCCGTTCCGCGTGCCTACTGTTTATTCCGCTGCAACGGGGCGTTCGGCGACGGAAGCCTCCTTGCGGAAGCGCATCATCGTGAAGATGCCCCACGGGCGCAGCGCCTTGCGGTCCATCAGCTTCAGGTCCGGGCAGACCATGACGCGCGACACGTCGAAGACGGAATGCCAGCCGACAAGATCGGCGAATGGCGCCATTTGCCGCTCGACCCAACCTCGGACGCCGTCGTCCTGGCTGAAGTGATTGACCAGCATGACCTCGCCGCCGGGCTTCGTAACGCGCGCCAGCTCGAGCATGACCTTCTGCGGATCCGGCACGACCGTGATGACGTACATAGCAACGACGGTGTCGAACGTACTGTCGGAAAACCGCAGGTCGCCGGCATCCATTTCATGCAGGCCGGTGATGTTCGAAAGACCTTCGGCTTTGACACGCTCGCGAGCTTTTTCGAGCATCTCGGGTGCGAGATCGATGCCGACGATATCGAGGTGCTTCTTGTAATCGGGAAGGGCAAGACCGGTTCCTACGCCGACCTCAAGCACGCGGCCGCTGCCGCCGTTGATAATCTCGACGGCGTGGCGCCGGCCAGCCGTCGACACAGCTCCGAATGTATAGTCGTAAACCGGTGCCCAGCGACGGTAGGCGTCGCGCACGGCACTCTCGTCGAGCTGCATGGGCTTCGGTTCGAAGCGCCTCCTCACGGCGCCGGCCTGCCCCGCCGAGGTGCGCCGAAAACTTGAAGACTGCTTGTCACTCACTTGCCGCTCTCCATCATCCCGCAATCGAACCCCCGCAAGAATCTACCGCCGGGCCTCGGCCATCGTTCCGGCCTTGGCGCGATAGTCAGCGGAACTCGCGGCCTTAATCGTCTTCGCGATGTAACCGCCCCCGAGCACCTGCGCCTCCGTCCTCGCATCGGCATAAAACACGCACGCTTGTCCGGTCGCAATACCCTCCTCGCCGTCGTTCAGCTCGACGCGAACAGTGCCGTCCGGTTCTGCGTAGATGAGAGCCGGGCGGAGAGCCTGCGAAGATCGCATGCGAACATAGAGCGGCAAGCCATCGCCTGCGATAGCCACGAGCGGCTTTTCCCCCAGCCAGTTGACGTTCCGGAGCACAAGGCCGGCCGTCGTCAGCGCGGCGCGCGGGCCGACCACGACTTCATTCCGCGCCGCGTCGAGCCGCACGACGTACAGGGCTTCTGCAGCCGGGATTTTGATGCCGCGCCGCTGACCGACCGTGTAGTGAATGATGCCGTCGTGACGACCGAGAATGCGACCGTCGAGGTGGACGATATTGCCGGAGTTGAGGGCGTTCGGCTTCAGCCGTTCGATGATATCCGTGTAGCGTCCGGTCGGCACGAAGCAGATGTCCTGACTGTCGGACTTGTCGGCGACAGGCAGATTGAAGAACCGCGCCCGCTCGCGCACTTCGGCTTTTTGCATGCCGCCGATCGGGAACCACAACGACGCGAGCTGCTCTTTCGTGACGCCGAAAAGGAAATAGCTCTGATCGCGATCGGGGTCGGCGGCACGCGCGAGTTCCGGACCGTGAGCGGTATCGCGCCGCTGTACGTAATGGCCTGTCACCAGGAACTCGGCATCGAGGTCCTTGGCGGTCTCGAGCAAATCGTGGAACTTGATTTCATTGTTGCACGTGACGCACGGGATCGGCGTTTCACCGGCGATGTAGCTTTCGGCGAACGTGTCGATCACCTTCGCCGCGAAGCGGGCCTCGTAGTCGAGCACGTAGTGCGGAATGCCGAGCGCCTCGGCGACATGCCGCGCGTCATGAATGTCCTGACCGGCACAGCAGCTTCCCTTCCGCCCCGTCGCCGTTCCGTGGTCATAGAGCTGCAGCGTCACGCCGATGACCTCGTGGCCGGCAGCCTTCATCATCGCGGCGGCGACGGAGCTGTCGACCCCGCCCGACATCGCAACGACGACGCGCTTTCTGGCGCTCGATGTGGCAATGGACTGGGGCTGGGTGGTGGTCATCGGTGACTAGTTTGCTCAGGTTGGGCGAATGATAACCGGGATCCTCGGTAAGATTATATCCGGTATGAGAGGTGTTTCAAAAGCCCGAATAAAATCAGGATCTTATTTGTTCCGCCGGGGTTCCGCCAGCGCATCTTAAGCTCGCGTATCAATAAGCTATGACAGGTGCCTTGGGCAAGGCGACGTTATGTGCTGCTACGCGAGTTGGCCCGCAATTCGCTATACCCGATTAAGGGTTATTGCAGTGCCCCAATTTGAAACGGGCATTGCCTATAAATTCCCGAACGAGGCCGGCACAGGCGGAATTGGCACGTCCATTTAAGGCTTTTTCACTCAATGGGTTAGTGCTAATTTAATGGCAAGCTGGTAGAAGTAATCATGTGGTCAGAGAGTGTGTATTGAGTATCATGACCGAACAGCAAATGAGAGCGCGCGGGCGCTACGTGATCGGACCTGACGGGTCTCCGCTCACGGTCGCCGATCTTCCCCCGCGGGACACCAAGCGTTGGGTCATCCGGCGCAAGGCGGAAGTGGTAGCAGCTGTGCGCGGCGGTCTCCTCAGCATCGAGGAAGCCTGCGAGCGATACACGCTGACCGTCGATGAATTCCTGTCCTGGCAGCGTTCGATCGACAAACATGGCCTTCCGGGGCTGCGCGCCACACGCCTGCAAGATTACCGCGAGTAGTTTTGGTGCCACCGTGATTGAGCCAACGGCAGCTTCGCTGCTGGGCGGCTTGGCGCGCCATCCTGTTGGCGGGCCTTATCGCGCTGCGACCGCGTTTGCCATTATTGCTTGGCGTCGGACTTCGGCTCAGTCGATTTGACCTTGGATTTTTTTGCCTTGTGCGTTGGTTTCGGAGTTTCTGCCGTAGGCGGCGGAGCAGGTACCCAACCGACGGTCGTTGAGTTCCCGGCGCAACCTTGATCACCCTTCGCCCAGCGGCCGATATCTTCCGTCATTGCGGCGGCGAACGCTTCGCTCATTTTGAGATTTTCGGTTTTCATCGTTGCCGTTGATTCCCCCGTCGGGTCGATGCTGACCAGGTAGGCCTTGGCGCCACGCGGGTTGGGCTGCGTTGGATCACGCTGATGGATGACGATTTGCGCCTTGCCGCCGCGTGACGGCGCGTCGGCAGTCGCGTGGAAAATGTAATCCTTCTTGAGCGGACCGTTGGCACTGAACCAACAGCTCATAGCGCCTTGCGCCACGCGTGCATAAAGGTCTGTCGCCGATCCGACCGGCTGGTCGATCGAAACCGGATTAGACTGCGGGATGGAGCCGACCGATGGAGCTTTGGGAAGGCTGAGTTCCGGTGCCTGCTGACCCGCGCCTGCGCATGCAGACAGTGCGGCCGCGGCCAGCGGCGCCAAAAGCGCGGACAATGAGCGGTTGACAGACATTATGCTCCGGTTGATGGCGCGCCTCAGCTTTCGTGCCTCAGCGAAGGAAACAACCGAGATTGCGTGTGCCCGGAGCGCCGGTTTTGGGCAAGAGGGTTACCCACGGACCAATCGGCGCGACTAACAGAAATGGCACATGAAAAGGCGGCGCCTTTCGGGCGCCGCTGTAGCTTACTCAATCTATTGCGAATTCTGCTGATTTAGCGCGCGAATCGGTATTTCCGGGATGCAATATCAACCCGAGAAACTCGACTAACGCAGAGCTGTAATTCCGAAGGGCCGTTCGCGCCGGCCGCCGCGCGAATCATCGCGACCTTCGACCTGCTGAGTCACGCGTGAAAACTGTTCCAGCGTATCGTCGCGCTCGCGGACTGCGGCTGCGAGTTTCTCGCGCAGGCCCTCAGTCGATTGCCGGAGATTATCGCGGCGCTGGGCTGCAGCCTTGGCGAATGTCGAATATGAAAAATGTGATCGATCGCGCACGCCGGTGCGATCCTCTTCAATTTGGATTTGGCGCTCCAGATCAGAGGCCATCTGATCGAATTCGCGAATGATCCGCTGGAGATCCTCGACCTTTCGCGACTTCTCTTCGACTTGGTGGCGCTTCAATCGCACAGCCGTCTCGCGTGACTTCATTGTCCGATACCCTGAACCAATTCGAACCCGCATAGTTGTTACCCAAGAAACGTGCCAACGCGTCGTCTGGATTTCGTCGCGTAGCAACCATGAAGAAGAACGTTGAAGCCTGTGATCGGCTACGTTGCAGGCGCCCCATAAGACTTCAATACTATGTATAGCATGTTGCGCTTAAGTTGCGGTAAAGCAACGCGTAATCTTTTCTGATTGATCGTGTCGTTTGGAGGCAAAGTTTTGCCTCGGTCAGTCTAGGGCGATGAAGCGAATTCTGTTAGCTCTTGATTCGAACCGAATGCAGGTCGCAAGGCGGTCGGGCAGGTCAGTCGGCGGGTGGGCGCCCCAAGGATCGATCTACGCGGCGGGATCTGTTGGCGGATGAGAGGGCGCAGTTCTAAAATCTTGACACATGTGACGGGCCAACTTTGGCGCGAACGGGGTCGTTTACCCCGCGAGCGGCAAAAGGATGTTCCGTAACTGGAAGGCGCAGCCTAGCTGTCGCTGGAACTTTTCAGCGATTTTACCGGAAGCGTTAAATAGCTAACACAGAATTAGGGTTTGTTAACCTCTCATCGCTAACTTCCTAACGATCGCTTAGCTCGAACTGTTGTGCGTTTTCTTTGGGCGAAGAGCAGACAAAGCGCGGACACGGATCGGATAGGCACCAGAGGAACGGTCATGCGAGTTCTACTCATCGAAGATGACAGTGCCACGGCGCAAAGCATCGAGCTGATGCTGCAGTCGGAAGGCTTTAACGTTTACACGACCGACCTCGGGGAAGAAGGCGTAGATCTTGGCAAGCTCTACGACTACGACATTATTCTCCTCGACTTGAACCTTCCGGATATGAGTGGCTACGAGGTCCTGAAAACGCTCCGCGTTTCCAAGGTCTCTACGCCTATCCTCATTCTTTCGGGGCTGGCCGGTATCGACGACAAGGTGCGCGGTCTCGGCTTCGGCGCCGACGATTACATGACAAAGCCGTTCCATAAGGACGAGCTCGTCGCGCGCATTCAGGCCATCGTCCGCCGCTCGAAAGGCCACGCGCAGTCGATCATCGAGACCGGCGATCTACGCGTCAATCTCGACACAAAGACAGTCGACGTCCACAACCAGCGGGTGCATCTGACCGGCAAGGAATACCAGATGCTCGAGCTGCTCTCATTGCGCAAGGGCACGACCCTAACGAAAGAGATGTTCCTCAACCACCTCTATGGCGGCATGGACGAGCCGGAGCTGAAGATCATCGACGTGTTCATCTGCAAGCTCAGGAAGAAGCTGCAGACTGCAACCGGCGGCAAGCATTACATCGAGACGGTATGGGGCCGCGGTTACGTGCTGCGCGACCCGGGTCACGAAGGTTCGGAAGCCGCCTAAGCTGGTTCGACCGTCTCGGAATGATACAGGGGCCGTGAGGCCCCTGTCGCATTATGGATACCGGGCGACGGTGGCCGCTTTTACTTCAACGGCGCAGAGGGTTCATCTCGACCGCCGAAGCGATAGTTGATCGAGGCCCGCCCCATCTGGATCGTCGGATCGAATTTTGTCGAGACGAATTCGTTGATTTCCGGCACCTCCACCGACAAAGACGCCTGAGAAACGTTTCCGCCGAACAAAACAGTACCTTCCGATATGACGTTCTGCCCGCCGAAGTCGAGACCGGCTCTAAGGTTCGTATCGTCGAGGCCTGCTTGGAATAACGCGCTGCCGAATACCAGCGTGTCAGGGGTCATCAGATAGCCAAGCCGTCCGCCAACCATGAAAATGTTCTGGAATCTCGATTTGATGCCTATCCCGAAAGTTGCCTCGTCTTCGGATGCCTTCAAACCGGTGGAATGGTGCAGATCGGATAAGTCGGCGTCGGCAAAGGCGCCGACGACAATTCGGCCGCTCGCCTGATAGTCATAACCGATCGTGCCTGAAATGAACCCGCCCTGGTTCCCTATTCCGTCAATGTCGACGTTGAAGATCGATCCGGGGTCGGGGGAACGGTCGGCTAAGGTAATGTCATTGGTCGCGGTACCGTATCCGGCGCCAAAGCCGAGATAAGCACCCGTCCAGTTGCCCACGACCCACGGAACCGAATTGTCGACCGGGTCTGCCGTACCGTCGCCGAAGCGGTAATTTAGCGAGACTCGCCCGGTCTGGATTTGCGGCTTGAGCGACGCGCCCACGAAGTCGCTGACACCCGTACCGGGGAGCACGGTCGCGTTCTCAAACTCCGACGACGTATAGCGATATTCACCCTTGATGCTGAAACCGTTGCAAATCAGTGTTTCGATACCGCCGCCGATGAAATAGCCATTGAAGTTTCCGACGCTCGCAAGCGTGCCGCTGATGCCGCCGAGATCCGTCCTCAGAGACGCCTTGACGTCGCTCGTCTCTACGCGTGCGTAGCCGAAGGTCGTGAAAAACAGGGTCGTTCGGGGATACGAGATAGCCGAGCCGGCCGCCGATGGAGAGCTGGTTTTCAATGTTGAAGTTGGCGCGCGCGTTGGCACCTGCCAGCGGCAGAATTGAAATAGATAGTGTCGTGTCGATGTCGGAAATGTCGTAGTCGACGAAAGCCGCCAATCACGAGAGTATTGAAAAGCGTGCGGTCATATCCGGCGCCGGCTTTAAACAGGCCGCCTTTTCCGCCGAACCCGGCAATCGTCAGCTTGGCATCTTCGATTAGTCCCTCTGGAACGATATCCAGCATGTTATTGGCAATGCCGTATCCCCCGCCGATGCCGAGCGAAAATCCATCCCAGTTGCCGACGAACGCTTGTCAGGAGAACATCGTGATCGAAGCCCCAGCGAGAAGGAGCAGTTTGGCGAGTTGATAAGTCATCGGAAGCCCCTCATGCTCAGGCCGAGAAAAATGGCAGTTAAGGAGTTGCTAGTGCGATTCGCCGGTCGCTCCTTGCACGTGACGCCCGCGCTACAGGCCGCCAATTCGGAATTCTCACCAGCGCGTAGGACATTGCATGGCTGGGCCGAGAAGTTCGGCTAACGCCGCGGGCCGTCTCTGGTTTGAAACCGACGCTTCGCGCTGGAGTAATGATGGATTAAGACCGGCCCGCGTAAGCCGAGGAGCACAGTCATGACCGATCCAAACGCCACGCCGGGGTCCCCGCTCAATGCCGCGATCGTGCGCGTCACGCCGTTCGAGCAGAATTGCACGCTGATTTGGGATGAAGCCTCGAAGGTCGGTGCCGTCGTCGATCCGGGCGGCGACCTCGAGCGGATCGAGCAAGGCATCAAACAGGCCGGAATCTCGATCGAGAAAATTCTATTGACCCACGGCCATATCGACCATGCCGGGGGCGCCGACGAATTGCGAGAAAAGCTTGGGGTCAAAATAGAGGGACCGCACAAGCGCGACGTCATTCTGCTCGATAACCTCGAGAAGCAGGGCAAGCTTTATGGGGTTGAGGGCGTGCGCAACGTGACTCCGGATCGCTGGCTCGAAGAGGGCGATCAGGTGACGGTCGCCGGCCACAACTTCGAGATTTTTCATTGCCCCGGACATTCGCCGGGGTCGGTCGTTTTTTTCAACCGGGCGCAACGCTTCGCACTTGTCGGTGATGTGCTGTTTCGCGGTTCGATCGGGCGAACCGACTTTCCCTATGGCGACCACGCGGCGTTGATCTCGTCGATCAAGTCGAAGCTGCTGCCGCTCGGCGACGACGTCGCCTTCATCTGCGGTCATGGCGAGCCTGGGCAATTCGGCCCCGAGCGCCTGAGCAATCCGTTTCTTGTCTAAACTCTGACCGGCTTAGAACGAGTATTCCCAGTGGAGGCAGCCGAAGACGCCGCATTCGCGCGACAGCGTTCCGTAGCCGCCGCCAGAGAGTGAGGTGTCGCCGTCGCCAAATATATCGACAGTCTGGACGCGCAGCGTCTCTTCGCAGCTCCGGCGGCAGCCCGTCCAGGCGCCGCCAGGCAGTTTGACTTGCCATCCATAACGGCCGGGCCTGACCACGCTCTGTATGGTGCCGTTTCCGTAATGGCTGTGCGCGGTGATGACTTCTCCGGGCACATAGGACGAGCGAAGCCGGCGGAAGCCCGCATCGGAGGCAGAAATCATCGTTACGGCCAGCAGCAGGGCGGCGACTGAAATGGTGGCGAATAGTCTTGCGAGCATCGAAGTCTCCATCCGTATCAATTTTAGTCTCGCCGCTTTGTCTGCCCTGACGTCCGCCTTTGAGACGTATCTCAACCCCGGGCGCAAGCTGTTCCGCTTTATCTGGTCATTGAAATGTTGACGGCCTTCAGCGTCGGTCCGCTTGTCGAAACGTCAACCGAATGCGTGCTGCCGCCGATTGACACCGTCATCGAGCCGTCGATGCCGCCACTGATGATCAGGTTCATTCTGCTGGCGGTCGCTCGGCCGGTGACCGTACCGGACTGATTGTACGTTCGTTCTTCCCAGTTGCCGGAAACCGCGCCATTGGCGTCGACGAGATTGGCGCGCAGCTCGACCTTGGCGGACGCGTTGGCGCAACGGATCGATAGGCCGAGAGTGTGCGGCCCGCCCGTGTTCGTATAGTAGCCCTTGCAACGGAGGCTTTCCTTCTTGCCGCCATCGAATTTGGCGATTCCGGACCCGCTCCAAGTCCCGGTGAGAGACGTGAAAGGGTTGCCGGGCGCGCCGAGTACGGGGCTGGCGAGTACAGCGATGGCCAAGGCCGCGCATGCGGCCTTCGCTTGAAAGCGAACTGCAAATCGTATGTCGCGAACCACCAAGCCCTCCTCATCATTGCGGGTTTTGAAGCGGCGCGCATTATTGTCCGACGCCAGGTAATTTGCGAGCCATATGGGTGAAGATCAGATTGTCAGACAAGAGTGTTGCCGCTCTGCGACAGTGAATACGCAACGACGGCTTGATCTTCAAACCGGAGCACGCGCCTCACACGATCTCATCCAGCGTCCGCGGCAACGCAACTGAGCGGCTTGAATCCTAACGGCTCGGGCCCGCGAGTTACCCCAATCTGGCCTACAAAGCGTCCCGATCCGCGTGCACGCTGCGGCCTTCGCTGGTTGTTGCAGACAATCGATGCAATGCATCGCGGCCTTAACGGGGTGCTGTGATGCGATTGAAAGACGGGGGGCGCGCTCGCGGAGGCGCCCAATGCACGCCAGCTTGGTGAGGGAGATAGAGTATGCGTCAGTCGTATCGCGCTGCCACGTACGTGGCAGTTGCCGCGTTATCCAGTCTTGTCGCAACGGAAAACAGGGCGGCCGTTCCGATCGACCCGCTCGCGAGCCTTGCAGGCCGATGGGTGGGAATGGCGACGATGACATCGGATTCGGGCGCTTCGAACTTCAAGTGCATCGTCACCTACATTCCACGCAAAGACGTCCGCGGTATGCGCCAAACCATACGTTGCGAGGACGGCTCCAATTTCAAGCTGCACGCAAAGACGGATCTCGCTGTCGAGGGCAACAAGGTTACCGGTCTCTGGCAGGACAAGATCAACGATGTCGGTGGCACCGTCGATGGCGCCATCACAGCGAACGGCTTCGAAGTTCATCTTGAAGGACGCTTTTTCGAAGCGCGTATGGCAGTTGCCGGGCAGGGCTGCGACCAGTCAGTGACCGTGTTGCCGCAAAAATCGGATATGTTCCGTGAGCTGGCGGCGACACTGAAGAAGTGCTGACCTCGAGCCCTCGACGCATGTGGAGCCAGTGCGCCGTTAAAACGGTTCGACGACGCGCGTAACGGCCGGCGCTGCGCCCGTGTTGGGATCGTAGCGAAAATCCAAGATTACATTGTAAAGGTCTTCGCTCCACGGGTCAGGGAAGCTGCCGGGCGGTGCGCCGAGCAGCGCGGCGATCTCCAGCAGCTTTTGATGATGCCAAAATATGACGATCGTCTTGCCACGATAGGCGGGATTAGAGAAAATTTCTCTGACGAGTTCCTCGAAGTCATCGTCCTCGATGTCGTGCTGGACGTCTAGCCCGACCGCGGCCGCGAGAGGCTCGGCGGTTTCGATAGAACGTATCGAGCGTTTCGAGCGGTCGGCGGCAAAAATGAAGTCCGGCCTGCCGAACGTTTGCGGGATGTAAGTCGCGAGACGCTCGGCGCGCTCCTGACCCTCTTCGGACAAATGGATGTCTTCGGGGTCGCCGGTCTTCTCGCCATGGCGCATCAGCACGATACGGCTTGGGCCACCATCGGGGTGCGCGACCGCAGTGACCGTGGCTGACGGCCCACCCTGGAACCGGCAAGAGAGAAAGCCTAATCCGTAAGCTAGTGCCGGCACGCCGAGCGCCAGGAGTGTGGTCGCGAAGTAATAACGCCTTACGGCTGATGCGAACGCTGCAAGCACGGCCGGATTATGGCCATCGATATCGAGCGGCACACTTGGGTAATAGGATTCTGCGCGCCAAAGGATGAACGCAATCCAGGCAATGCTGGCAAGCGACCACCATCTCGTCAGTTTGCCGCAAGACTTGTGATGCTTTTTCACGCGCTCCACCCCTCTGTCTCGACGATCGAAACCACCGCAGACAAGACCGCGGCCCGACCGTAGCGGCGCTTACAGTTGGCGAAATCTTTATGATGCTTAACGTTTTCTCCGGTTAACGGGAAGAAATGAATTGGCAGCTTTCGAAGCATCTAGCTTCATCGGGCGAGCACATCGTCAACTCTTGCGCAAGCATCGTCGCGTAATCTCGTTGCAAAGTGCCCGCGTTCTTTTTCAGAATTGCGATTGTGCCATGACCTGCGCCACGCTCGACGGCGAGCTGCTGTCACAACTTTCGGAGATTCCGGAAGTGGGCTTAACTGGCTTCACGGTTCGCGAGGGGCTGGCAGGCGGCGTCACGGTCCTCAAGGGCGGAAACTATTTTGGAAGTTGGCGCGTATCGGCCGGTGAGCTCGTTTGGGTGCACGCCAACTTGTCGGAGCCAAGTCAATTTGTGGCGTCGGTCGATGAAGCGGTGCGCTACACGCTGTTGCTGATCCTCCGCAACCTCGAGACGGGGACGAGACAGGCCAAGCCCGCCAGGCAGTCGCTCGCCAGCTGAACCGCACAATCAGCAACGGGGTTCGTCCCCAATCGGCGACCGGTTCGGCAGTGCCATGCTGCAACGCCAACGATAAGATGAATTGACGGTGCCGGAAGACTGCTAGATACCGAAATTTCTGACAAAAGCGGCTTTTGGGGAGGAAACCATGGCAGAGAAGTCATCTGGGTTCGTGTCCGCCAGTCTTATCATTCTGATCCTGGTTGCAGCGGTGATTGGCGCCGTTGTCGCAATAGTCCTGCAAAGCGCGGGGCTCGATTCACGGCCTACCGCGTTGATCGCCGGGTTTATCGCGACAATCGTTGCCAGCATCGCACGCTACAAAATCCTCTTTCTAGGCGCAGGCAGGGGGCCGGATGAATCTCGCATTCCCTCGGTTGTCGTGATTTATGCTGCGATTGCTTCCATCGCGGGAAGCCTCGCAGCGCACGATCTCTACCGCTATATGCACGAAGATATGGGTTTCGGATTTCTTGGCGCACTGGCGGGGTTGCTATCCGCGATCCTGATGGCGATGCTGATGATCACCTATCACATGAACTCGCAGCCGCTCGGACGGTAGCCTTCGTTGCCCAAGTGGGCGCTATTCTGTGGCTCAAAAAATGAGAAGGCGCACGCCTCGATTTCTAAGCGTGCACCTTTTCAATTTCGTGGGGCGGAAAGCCGTCACGCCGCCAGCACGGCGCGTTCGTGTTTGCCTTCTTCGATCTCCTCAATGATCTTGGCGACGAACGCTTCGAGATCGCCGGGATTGCGGCTCGTCACGATGCCCTGATCGGCGACGACAGGCTCGTCGACCCAGTTCGCCCCGGCGTTGACCATGTCTGTCTTGATGGAGTTGCACGACGTTGCCTTACGGCCGCGAACGGCGTTGGCCTCTATCAGCAGCCAGGGCGCGTGGCAGACGGCGGCGACGACTTTGCCTTCTGCGAGAAATGCCTTGATCAACTTCATCGCTTCGGGATTTTCGCGCAGCGAATCCGGGTTCACCTGGCCGCCCGGTAGAACCAGTGCGTCGTAAAACGATGTCGAGACATCGGCCAACTCGGCATCGACGTTCACGGGCTTGCCCCAGTCGTGATTTTGCCAGCCGGTAATGGAGTCTTTTGCTTTGCGCTCTTTCGGCGCGGCGACGTGCACGACTTGGGCGACGGCGGCAAGTTTCTCACGCGGCACTTCGAGCTCAGACTGTTCGAAACCGTCCGTCGCGAGGATGAGAATTTTTGAATTCTTTATCTTCGGCATAAATACTCCTCCAGCTTGGTGGATAAGGAGTAACCCGGCAGCCGTTTACCGGTTCCGGGTGCGCGACCTCGCGGAACTGTCGCGCATCAAATAGGTTCGCGTCGTCAAAGCGACGTGGATGCCTTCAGACCATTTTGTCGAGGACCCTCGACATGTCAGCGGCAGTGAAGGCGCGCAACGTTTGAGTTCGGACGTAGCCTCTTGCGGCGGTGCTCAGCGAGAGAGCCGTCGCCGACTCGTCGTCGGGAGCATCGCAGACCACGACAACGTCGAAGGGGCCAATCGTCCAAAACATGTCTTTGACCGTGACGCCGGCGTTCTTCGCCATTGCTTTGAATTTGTCGGCGCGGCTGATCGTGTCTTTGGCCTCGTGAACGCCTTTGTCTGTGAAATTCGCGAGGACGACGTACAATGCCATGAGAGCCTCCATTGTGATGGTGCTCCCCGTCTTTCAGCGATGCTAAACCTATCTCTTTACGAGGTGTAGTGATTATCGCTGCAGATCACGCAAACGCGCATTGCAGAGCGGCTCCGCCGGAGTGGCGCGGTGCACGGCCGTCGATGTTCGCTAGTCCATCCGCCCCGTGTTCGGGCATCTGCTGTTGGCGCGGTTACCACAGCTTACATCTTGCCCGGCGTTCTGCACGAAGAGCGTGACCTGATCGATCTCTTCTTGGCGACGAATATTAATGCCCTGGGCGCCCGGTCTTCCGCGGCCGGCCGCGGCGGCCCTTCTTTTCTGCGCGATCGTCGAATTTGCGCGAGGTGGCGGGCGACGATGGCCTCGACGGCAGGTTATCGGAGGTCTTTACCGGCAACGACGCGTGCGGTCCCATTTCATCGAGCGTGGGCTTGTGCGGACCAGAAATTCTTTCGCCGAACGCTCCAGCCTTCGTTCGGCTATCTACATTTTGAATGCGCGCTGCCGGCACGGGGCGGTCGGTGCCCGGGCCCATCTCGTCGAGCGACGGCTTTCTGATCCGTGACTCCGTTTGCGACCGTCGACTCCCCTCGGGGGAGCCGGCCGCCGGGCGGGATGTTGTCTGCGCGTGGGTCGGCTGCACGGGCTCGTATTCGGTTTGAATGCGAGAGCCTTTGCTTTGCGGTCGCCCGCTCGCCTCCGGCGAGCCGGTCGCCGGCGGTGGGGGCAGGTTGGCCTTTGCGCCGTACTTCCGCGCGCCCTTGAAGCTTCCGGCGCGATCCTCGACGTCGGTCTGACGCGCCAATGGATCGTCGGCGATGGCGAGCTCGGTTTCGCGCAGCCTCTTGATCTCGTCGCGCAGCCGTGCCGCCGTTTCGAATTCGAGATCGGCGGCCGCGTCCTTCATGCGCCGCTCCATGTCGGCGATGACAGCCTGCAGATTGTGGCCAAGCACCTGCACGTTCTCGTCGTCTGCGAGGCCGGCATCGACCGTCACATGATCCTGCTCGTAGACCGACTGCAGCACGTCGTGGATGTTGCGCTTGATGCTTTCGGGTGTGATGCCGTTGGCTTCGTTCCAGGCGAGCTGCTTTTCACGCCGGCGCGTGGTCTCGGCGATGGCGCGATCCATCGACCCGGTCACCTGGTCGGCATAAAGGATCACCTTGCCGTCGACGTTGCGGGCGGCACGGCCGATCGTCTGCACCAGCGATGTTTCGGAGCGTAGGAATCCTTCTTTATCGGCGTCGAGAATGGCGACCAGGGCGCACTCCGGAATGTCGAGGCCTTCGCGCAAAAGGTTGATGCCGATCAGCACGTCGAAGGCGCCGAGACGCAGATCGCGGATGATTTCGATGCGCTCGAGTGTTTCGATATCCGAGTGCATGTAACGGACGCGCACTCCGTTCTCGTGCATGTACTCGGTCAAGTCTTCGGCCATGCGCTTCGTCAGCACGGTGACGAGCGTGCGATAGCCCTTCTTCGCGACCTGCCGGACTTCGTCGAGCAGATCATCGACCTGCGATTTGGCTGGACGTACCTCTACGGGAGGATCGACCAGACCGGTCGGCCGGATAACTTGCTCGGCGAAAGCGCCGCCGGTCTGCTCAAGCTCCCAGCTTGCGGGCGTGGCTGAAACGAAGAGCGACTGCGGTCGCATCGCGTCCCATTCTTCGAAGCGAAGCGGGCGATTGTCCATGCAGGACGGTAACCGGAAGCCATATTCGGCGAGCGTCGCCTTGCGCCTGAAGTCGCCACGGAACATGCCGCCGATCTGCGGGACCGTAACGTGGCTTTCGTCGGCAAAGACGAGGGCGTTGTCAGGCAGATACTCAAACAGTGTCGGTGGCGGATCGCCGGAATTGCGTCCCGTCAGATAGCGCGAATAGTTTTCGATGCCGGCGCACGAGCCCGTCGCCTCCATCATTTCCATATCGAAGGTCGTGCGTTGCTCCAGGCGCTGCGCTTCGAGCAGCTTGCCGGCGTTGTACAACTCGTCGAGGCGCTGTTTCAGCTCGACCTTGATCGACTTGATGGCCTGCTGCAGCGTCGGTTTCGGCGTCACGTAGTGCGAATTGGCGTAGAGCTTGACGAGCGACAGCTCGTCCGTCTTTGCGCCTGTCAGCGGGTCGAATTCGACGATCGATTCAATCTCATCGCCGAACATCGAGAAGCGCCAGGCGCGATCCTCTAAGTGGGCCGGGAAGACTTCAACAGTATCGCCGCGAGCGCGGAACGAACCGCGTTGGAAGTTCTGGTCATTGCGCCGGTAGTGGAGCGCGACGAGATCGGCCAGCAGTTGATCGCGCGACAGCTGTTCGCCAACGCGGACAGTGAACGTCATTGCCGTATAGGTCTCGACCGAACCGATGCCGTAAATGCACGACACCGACGCGACGATGATGACGTCGTCACGTTCAAGCAGCGCGCGCGTTGCGGAATGGCGCATGCGGTCGATCTGTTCGTTGATCGACGCTTCTTTCTCGATGTAGGTGTCGGTGCGCGGTACGTAGGCTTCGGGCTGGTAGTAGTCGTAGTAGGAGACGAAATATTCGACGGCGTTGTCCGGGAAGAAGCTTTTGAATTCTCCATAGAGCTGCGCGGCCAAGGTCTTGTTCGGCGCCAGGATCAGCGCCGGGCGCTGAGTCGCCTCGATGACGTGCGCCATCGTGAACGTTTTGCCGGAACCTGTGACGCCGAGCAGCACTTGGTTCTGCTCGTGCTTTCGCACGCCTTCGACGAGTTCTGCGATCGCCTGCGGCTGGTCGCCCTTCGGCGCATACTCCGAGACGATCTTGAATTTGATGCCGCCTTCGCTCTTCTCGGGACGCTCGGGCCGGTGCGGTACGAATGTCGGCGTCGTGCCGGCCACGATGGGATGTGTCGCCATCAGCGGTTGACGCGACAGCATCTGCCTGGCGCGCTCGGAACGCTCTTCCGGCTTCGTCAGCAACGCAGTCAGGCTGTCGGTCAGGCTTTCGCCGCCCATCGGCGGACGGGGGCCGGACTGGCGCAAAGCCGGAAGCGTAGGTAACGCGCCCTGCGGCCGGTTTGCCAGAGGGGAGTCGCCAGGCGGCAGATAAATGCTCTGTGCGGCCTCGCCGAAGCCGGGCGTACCGGCCCCGGTTTCTACCGGCGGCGGCGCGGGTTTGCCGGACTTGCCGCGCGACGGACGCGGCCGTGTAACTTTTTCAAGGGGCGGTTTCGGTGGAGTTGGCACGCTGCAAATATAAGTACGAGAACCCAAACCATAAATGCTGTTTCCGGGCCACAGTGTCGCGCACTCCCAAAATTGCCGAGTGGCTGCCGCCCCGGGCTTTCGGCACCGCTTTACGGAACAGTAAGTGGTACCTCCACGTTTTCCAATGCTAGCCAAATAGCGGCCAATTCGGACGCCGACGTGATGTCATATCCAGATTGG
This sequence comes from uncultured Alphaproteobacteria bacterium, assembly GCA_963833715.1. GTDB lineage: Bacteria > Pseudomonadota > Alphaproteobacteria > Rhizobiales > Hyphomicrobiaceae > Hyphomicrobium_B. Next base: position 176,050 of record CAWHZB010000008.1, on the reverse strand, counting down.
TCCCAATGGGTTTCGGCGGTGCCGCTGCTGTGTAGAGAAGCGGACACCGGGCAATCGGCCGCCGGCCCAGAGATGCAAATGGAGAACAAAGATGATCTCGCTGAAGACGATGGCGGCCGCCGCGGCTGCGATGGTAATTATCGGCAGCGGCGCAGCGTTGGCAAAGGACGCGAATAAGCCCGCGACGCCGGTGGTGCATTCGCCTGAGTCAATCGAGTGTTCCAAGCAGGCCGACGCGAAGGGCCTTCATGGCAAAGAACGCAAGAAATTCCGTGCGCATTGCAAGAAGGAACTCGAGAAAAACAAGACCGAGAAAAAATCGTAAGTCGCGCGATATTTAATTCGGAGGGCTCCGTCGGATCTGGCGGGGCTTTCTTTTTGAGCGGCGAGGCTCAACATGCAGACTAGGGGAAGCGGGTGCAAAACCGTCCATTATTGTATGCGAGGAAATCTGGCGTGGCCGACCGCAGTACGACCAAAACGGCGCTGGTGACCGGCGCCAATCGCGGCATCGGCTTTGAGATTGCTCGCCAGCTGGCTGATCAGGGCATGACGGTTCTCGCCGGCGCCCGATCGGAAGAAAAGGCTCAGGCAGCAGGAGCCGCATATGCGAAGATCGGCGCTACCTGCGTTATACCCGTCGTGCTCGATGTCGCCGACGCGGCGCGGATGCCGGGCGTCTTGGCCGAAATCGAGAAGCGTCATGGGCCGATTGATGTTCTGGTCAACAACGCCGCCATTCTTATCGATGAGCCGGGCGGCTTCAGCGCCAGCCTCTTCGAAATGACGGACGACACGTTCAGGCGCACATGGGAAACGAACGTGTTGGGCCCCGCGGTGACGATGCGGGAGCTGATCCCCGGCATGATGGCGCGCGGGTACGGGCGCGTCGTCAACATGTCGTCGGCAGCGGGTCAGCTTAGCGACATGGGTTCGGGCTTTCCGACCTATCGCGTTTCGAAAACCGCGCTCAACGCGCTGACAAGAATTGCGGCGGCGGAAACGGCTCGCAGCGACGTCATGGTCAACGCCTGCTCGCCCGGATGGGTCAGGACCGATATGGGTGGCGCAGATGCGCCTCGAACGCCCGAGAAAGGCGCTGAAACTGCGGTTTGGCTCGCGAAGCTTCCCGCCGATGGGCCGACGGGCGGTTTTTTTCAGGACAAAGCGCCGATCCCGTGGTGACCATCAAGCCGTAGATCGAAGCAGCAAAATTCAGAGCGCCCGTCCGGCTCGTCCCGCAACAACAGGTGCAACGCGCTGCTCGAATTCCATGACGAAGCGCACCGGCGGAGCGGAAGAGTCATTCACGTCGCGCGCCGTCACCAGCACGAAGTGGCTGGGTCCTGCCGAGGTATCGATCTGGGTGATCTGCGGAGAGAAGTCAGCAACAGTCGCCACTTGCAACGAACGGCGCTCGCCGCCTAGGCTCAATGCAATCCTGTCGCCGACGTTTATTGTCTTGGTGACCGGCGCATTGCCGTCCCGTCGCATTGCGGAAAGCCAGAATTCTTCCGAACCTGAAACCGGAGCGGCCGACACGACCTCCTTCGCGGGTATGCTGGTGTGCGTCAGAGCGGTGGCAAAGCTCGATCTGAGAACCGTTTCGCTATTTATCAGGGAGAGCCCCCCTGCAAGCACAGCAACAGCAGCCCCGGCGGACAGCCCTAACCACAAAGGTCGCACATCCTGCTTCGTCATGCTCCGGACCTCCAACAAGCGCAAATACTATACGTCAGCTTCGGACGAACAGTTCAACACACTCCTACAAACGTGATTGCGGCAATTCAATAGCGCCGCGGGTCGCGCACGGCGGATAACCCTGTTTTCGCCCCTCCGAACGCCGTTTCGGCGCGTAAGTACGCCGCAAGTGGCTGAGAATGGCGAGATTAAGCACGGCCAGAATAGATAAGGCGACGCCGAGAAGGCCCCATGCGGCGTTAGCGCTGGTCCGCCGAAAAACGGCATCGGGGTTCGTGAACGAGCTGGTCGCGGCGATTTCAACCAGCGGGATCGGGTCAGCTTGCCCAACCGCTATGATCGCAGGCCGCTTTACGGAGAATTTCGGGCCGGCAAATGCCGCCGGGTGGATTTGCGCCAGGACCGCAGCGCTTGTTGCTAGCACAGTTGTGAGTCCGAAAATCAGCCAGACGGCGGCGTCCAGCATTCGACGGAACACGAAGCGCCGATATTTAGCATTGGTGAACAACGGACGCGGACGTGTGTCGACTGAGGACTGAACGCTGGCAGACGTCATGTCTAATCCCTCCACTCGTAAGCAAGTCGATAGTCACAACTTGTTAAGGCGGAGTTGACCGGTGCTTCTGGGCGCACGTTGGTTCGGAATGTGGCGCAGGCAGAGCAATCCCCCGTGCGTGCGCTGTTCGTATAAAGTTTGTTGCGCAATGGCATCACCTTGACGTGGGCACGTGCGACGATGGCTGCATAGGATATCAGCTGCATGGCCGATCGTCGGCTTGCAGTCGCAAACCATTGCAAGTACGGTCCGCGCCGCTTATTTCGCCTATCAGGCTCGCGCTGAAGCGGCTCTAGCCTCGTTCGGTTTGTGCCAGTGCCACGGCGGCTTAAGCACAGGGCCGAAAACGCCGGAGGGTCGGGCCAAGATCGCCCAGGCGCAACGAGCGCGGCACGCGAAGGCGCGATTGAGGGCGCAGACACTCTCGTATCTGGCAGTTGGACCAATACAAAAGATCGAGTAGGGTATTGAAGCGATCGAGGGGCTTCACGGAGTTGAAGCCAATGATCCACGACCTTGCCACCACGCCTCGGAACAACGTCCGACCCGGCCGTGTTCAACTTCTGATTTCTTCAACATGGGAGGCAGTCAATGAAAAGCGCGGATCTCATTCGGATGGCCAATCAGATCACCGACTTCTTCGAGGTTTATCCCAAATCCGAAGCCCTGGATGGCATCCCCAAGCACATCCACAATATGTGGGAGCCCCGTATGCGCAATGAATTGAAGGTGATCATCGAGGCCGGGGGCGAAGGGCTCAAGCCGCTCTTCATTGAGGCCATGCGTGACTATTTCAAGGGCCCGAAATCAGATGGCCGGCGGGTTACCGTCAATCCGCGTGAGCAAGCGCCCAAGGGCGGCAGACCGAGTTTTGCCGACGGCGGGGGCGACGGCTGATTACGACACTGCCCGGTCCGGAAGCAGGCCGCACGCATGGGCTTCATCGCCGACAGTCTCAATCGCATCCAACCGTCAGCAACCATCGCCGTATCGACGAAGGCCCGTCAGCTTGCGGCACAGGGGCGAGACATCATATCGCTGTCGGCTGGAGAACCAGATTTCGACACGCCGCAGAACATCAAGGACGCGGCCAAGCGCGCGCTCGATGAAGGCAAGACCAAGTACACCGACGTCGACGGCATTCCGGAACTCAAGGCGGCTATCGTTGCCAAGTTCAAGCGGGAAAACGGGCTCGATTATAAGGCAAGCCAGGTGTCCGTCGGGACGGGCGGCAAGCAGGTGCTTTATAACGCGCTGCTGGCGACGCTCAATCCGGGCGACGAAGTTGTCATGCCCGCGCCGTGCTGGGTTTCATACGCGGATATCGTCGTGCTTGCCGGCGCCACGCCCGTATTCACCGAGACGAAGCTTGAGGACGGGTACCGGTTAAAACCCGACGCGCTCGAGAAGGCGATCACGCCAAAGACCAAATGGTTCATCTTCAATTCGCCGTCCAATCCCACGGGCGCTGCTTACTCGGCGACTGACATCAAGGCGCTGACGGAGGTTTTGCTTCGTCATAAGCAGGTCTGGGTGTTGACGGACGATATCTACGAGCACTTGCTTTACGACGGGCTGACATTCGCGACGCTGGCGCAAGTCGAGCCCCAGCTCTACGAACGCACGCTAACCATGAACGGTTTGTCGAAAGCCTATTGCATGACGGGCTGGCGCCTCGGTTATGCGGCGGGACCTGAATTGCTCATCAGCGCGATGCGCAAGCTGCAATCGCAGTCGACTTCGAATCCGTGTTCGGTCGCGCAGTGGGCAGGCGTAGAAGCGCTTAATGGTCCGCAAGATTTTATCGCCAAGAACAACGCTACTTTTGTCGAGCGTCGCGACCTAGTCGTGGGCATGCTGAACCAAGCGAAGGGCTTGCAGTGCCCGAAGCCGCAGGGCGCGTTTTACGTTTATCCGAGCATTAAAGCGGCGATCGGCAAGACGAGCAGGGGCGGAGCAAAAATTGCCGACGATGAGGTCTTCGTCACGGCACTGCTCGAGGAAGAGGGCGTCGCCGTGGTGCATGGCGCGGCATTTGTCGGATCGCCTTCCTTCCGGCTATCTTATGCGGCGTCAACGGAGGCGCTGAAGGACGCGTGCACCCGCATCCAGCGTTTTTGCGGGAACCTGGGCTAAGATACGGCCACCTTGATTAAGCTGGGGCGCCGCCGGGGAAATGTCCCGTGAACCAGTCCCAGACGTGCGAGATATGCCCCGTGAGCGGCTTACCGTCCAGGCGCGGCACGACGGGGCGCCAAATCGCAATTGCAGTCGCGGGCTGTGCCTTAAACTCGAATACCGTCGGCTCCGCGCCGAAGTTTTCGGGCAGTTCTTCCTCGGCCGCCATGACGTATCCAGCAGCGTTAGCGGCGGACATCAGTGTCTCAATACTCATAACCAGCCTCGCATCTCTGAGCCAAATTCCCTCTGGCCCGTCCCGTATTTTGCGCTCGTACCCCTTAAAACGCGCCAAACGCGGAAGTGTTCATGATGCGGTAAGTTCGAAGTTATTCAAGTTATTTTTGTCTTTCGGACGCCTTTCGGCGCCAAACTTCTTAAACTGCTTAGGGCCGCAGTGATTGTATGCGACGCGGCGAAAAAGCTATCGCATTGCAGCATGTCACTTTCACGAAACTGTGCGGCAAAGGCAGTTGTGCATCCGTCGCTTTGAAGCCAGCATTGCTCTTGCCGCGCTCGTCCGAGGTGCGGGAGGCGGCCAAAGCATGGGCGCGCGCCTCGCAACATCGGAGGCAATCGTGACAAGTTCAGATGGCCCTAAGGGCGGAAACGGCACTCAAGGCGGTAGAGTAGGGGTCCGAGGCGCACGCTGCGTTGCGCTGATCGGGCCCTTCGCAAGCGGCAAGACATCACTTCTCGAAGCCATCCTGACACGCACCGGCGCTATTTCGAAAGCCGGCTCGATCGCAGCGAAATCAACCGTCGGCGACGGCTCGCCGGAAGCCCGCAACCACGCGATGAGCGTTAATTTGAATGTCGCGGACGCTTCGTTTCTCGGTGACAATTTCACCTTCATTGATTGCCCGGGCTCGGTCGAGTTCACGCATGAAGGTGCAATGGTGCTTCCTGCCTGCGATATGGCGGTTGTCGTCTGCGAGCCCGATCCCAAGCGCGTGTCGGCGCTACAAGTCATCCTGAAGCAACTCAATGATGTCGGCCTGCCGCATCTCCTGTTCCTGAACAAGATCGATGCCTCACCGAGCCGCGTGCGCGACATCATTCCGGGTTTGCAGCCGGCTAGCGCCAGGCCGCTCGTCCTGCGCCAGATACCGATATGGGAAAATGGCATCGCAACGGGCTTCGTCGATCTGGCATCCGAACGCGCTTACGTTTACCGCGAGCATGCAGAAAGCAAGATCATCGACTTGCCGTCTGAAATCTTGGGACGCGAGAAAGACGCCCGCTTCCAGATGCTCGAAAAGCTCGCCGATTACGATGACGAGCTGATGGAACAATTGCTCGCCGATGTTCCGCCGCCGAACGATCGCGTCTTCGACGATCTGACAAAGGAATTGCGCGACGGCCTCATATGCCCAGTTCTGCTCGGCTCAGCTGAACACGGGAACGGAATTTTGCGCCTGCTGAAGGTGCTGCGGCACGAGTGTCCCTTCGTCGAAGGCACGGCTCGCCGCCTGCAGCTCGATAACGCCAAGTCGGCTGCCTACGTACTCAAGAGCGTACATACGAAGTCGGGGGGCAAACTGTCGTTTACGCGCGTGCTCGCTGGAGAGATCCCGGACGGTGCAACCGTTACGGGCCGCGATGGACAGCAGGAACGCATCGCCGGAATTTTCACTATCCGTGGCGAGGAAACGGCGAAGCGAGGCGGCATCAAGGCCGGCGAAACGGCGGCGCTGGGACGTCTCGATTCCATCCATTCCGGTGAGACGATTACGATCGGCAAGACGCCGATTGCGCAAGTCGATGTCCCGAAGGCGCCCCAGCCTGTGCTGGCAATCGGTCTCGGGCTCAAGGATCGCAAGGATGAGGTGAAGCTGTCAGCGGCCGCCGGCAAACTCGTCGACGAAGACCCGTCGTTGACGCTCGAACACAACGCCGAGATGCATCAAATTCTCCTGCACGGCCAGGGCGAGATGCATTTGCGCGTGGCGCTGGAACGCCTGATGCGCAAGTTCGGCATCGACGTTTTGCGCGAGAAGCGCCGCGTCGGCTACAAAGAGACGATCCGATCCGGGACCGAGGTCCGAGGGCGCCACAAGAAGCAGTCCGGCGGCCACGGTCAGTTCGGCGACGTCAAGCTCGACATCAAGCCACTGCCGAGAAGTTCCGGCATTGTATTCGATGAAACGATCACGGGCGGCGCCATTCCGCGGAACTTCATTCCGTCCGTCGAGATCGGCGTTCGGGATTATCTGACTGAAGGTCCTCTCGGCTTTCCGGTCGTCGATGTCGCCGTAACATTGACGGACGGCTCGTATCATTCGGTCGATTTATCCGACATGGCGTTTCGCCAGGCGGGCAGATTGGCAATGTCGGAAGGCATGCCAAAGTGCACTCCGGTGCTACTGGAGCCGATCATGGCCGTGAGCATCGCAGTTCCGTCAGAGACGAATGCTCGCATCAACAGCATCATCTCGCAACGGCGCGGGCAAATCCTGGGATTCGACGCTCGGCCCGGCTGGCCTGGCTGGGATTTGATCGAGGCACACATCCCCGAGGCCGAGATGGACAATCTCATCATCGATCTGAGATCCGCGACGGCCGGCGTCGGCTCGTTCACGTTCACATTCGATCATCTGGCCGAGGTGTCTGGCAGACATAGAGATCAAGTGCTCGCCGCGAACAAAGCGGCGGCAGCGTAATTGGCGGTCAGCGAATTGATGAAAAAGGGCAGTGACCTGCACTGCCCTTTTTTACGTATTACCCCGCCGCATTCTGTGCCGCTGGTCAGTTGGCCGCGGCGGTCTTGCTTGGTGGCGCGACTTTCAGCGGCAATTTCGGACCTTTGAAGTAATCAGCCATCGCCTCAAGAAACAGCGGCGAGAGGCCTTCGCCGCCTTTATCGATGTGCGCCTTTAAGGCATTGCGGATGCGCGGCTCCCAGGAGCCTTGTATGTGCTTCGCAATGCCGTCGAGAGCTTCCCCTTTCGGGTATGGGGCCCAGAAGTCTGCAATCTGATTGGCCATGCGAACGAGATCGGAGGTTTTCATAAGGTCACCCGTTGGGTTGATGGATGAACGGCTCAGGAATGGAAGACCACGGGCCCGCCCGGCCCAAGTGCCGCCAGGAAGAGATTTGATTTGCGGGCAAGATCGAGTGCCAGCGCTGTTGGAGCCGAAACGGTGACCAGCGCACCTATGCCGGCGGTGACGGTCTTCTGTACGAGTTCGAAGCTGCAGCGACTGGTCATCAGCACAAAACCGTCTTGCAGGTTCTGGTCCTTGAGGAGCAGGGCGCCGATCAGTTTATCGAGTGCGTTATGCCGGCCGACATCCTCGCGTACGTGCAGGATTTGGCCGTCCTGAGACACCCAGGCCGCGCCATGCACGGAGCGGTTGAGGCGGTTCATCGGCTGATGTTGAAACAGGTCCTCTGCAGCGCGCTGGATAACGTCAGTTGCCGGTGACCAGCTTCGGGCGAGTATTGGTAGGGGCCGGAGGGCGGAGGCGATATCCTCGACACCGCATAGCCCGCAGCCTGTGCGGCCTTCGATTGCGCGCCGCGCCAAGCGCGACGTTTCGAGCGACGTTTCGGGAACTGCAACGTCGACGGCCATACCGCTTTCGACCGGCATCACGAGCACGCCCTGAATATCACGCGCGTTCTTGACGATACCTTCGCCGATCAGAAAACCGATCGCGAAATCACGCAAATCGGCCGGCGTCGCCATCATGACCGTGTATGGCTCAGAATTGATCTGCAGCGCTACCGGCGTCTCTTCCGGCAATTGCCACGTCACAGCCTGCGTCGTGCCGCCGACAGTCGTCTCTCCGAGCGCCGGGCGCGAGCAAAGACCCGCGCTTCCGGCCTCCTGAGATACGGCTTTCGGCATGACGTTCATCGCAAGCGACGCTCCGAGACGGTGGCCGGCAGACTACTCCGCCGGCTCCAGCGTCCTTTCCTTCAAGATGCGCTTGTTCTCGACGTTGCGTTCGGCCAGTTCCTCCTGCCATTCCGATGGATGGTTGGAAACGGTTACCTGCACCGCTGTCACCTTGTATTCGGGGCAGTTGGTCGCCCAGTCGGAGTTTTCGGTGGTGATAACGTTGGCGCCCGTCATCGGATGATGGAAAGTGGTGTAGACGACGCCTTGCGGCATGCGATCCGCAATCTTCGCTTTGAGCGTCGTGGCACCGACGCGGCTTGTTAAAGATACGATGTGTCCGTCCTTAATGCCGCGAACTTCCGCGTCGTGAGGATGGATCTCGAGGAGATCCTCGGGATGCCAAGTGCTGTTCTCGGTGCGCCGGGTCTGCGCGCCTACGTTGTAGTGCGAGAGAATGCGGCCAGTCGTTAGGATGAGCGGGAAATTGCGGTTGGCGCGCTCGTCCGTCGGCACAAAAGTCGTAAGCATGAAGCGACCTTTGCCGCGCGTGAATTCCTCCACGTGCATGACGGGCGTGCCTTCCGGGTGGAGTTCGTCGCATGGCCACTGGATTGATCCAAGTTCATCGATCTTCGCGAACGAAACACCCTCGAACGTCGGCGTGACGCGGGCGATTTCGTCCATGATTTCTGAGGCCGAATTGTAGTGCATCGGGTAGCCCATGGCGGTCGCAATGCGGCAGACGACCTCCCACTCGGGCATACCCTGCTTTTCACGCATGACTTTGCGGACGAGGTTGATACGCCGCTCAGCGTTGGTGAACGTCCCGTCTTTCTCGAGGAATGATGTGCCCGGCAGGAACACGTGAGCGAACGCCGCCGTCTCGTTCAAGAACAAGTCCTGAACGATGATGATGTCCATCGATTCCAACGCGTGTTCAACGTGATGCGTGTTTGGATCGGATTGGGCGATGTCCTCGCCCTGAATGAAGAGACCGCGGAACGAACCGTCGGCGGCGGCGTCGAACATGTTCGGAATGCGAAGGCCAGGCTCGCTTGGGAGCTTAATGTTCCATTCCTTCTCGAAGATGCCGCGCACTTCGGGATTCGAGACGTGGCGATAGCCCGGGAACTCATGTGGAAACGAGCCCATGTCACAAGAGCCCTGCACGTTGTTCTGGCCACGCAGCGGGTTCACGCCGACGCCTTCCCGGCCGATGTTGCCAGTCGCCATTGCGATATTTGCCATCGCCATCACCATCGTCGAGCCCTGGCTATGCTCAGTGACGCCGAGACCGTAGTAGATAGCTGGCGTTTCCACCGGTGGCGTAAAGCCGGGCGGCCTCGCGCACCTGCTGGGCAGGAACGCCAGTGATCGGCTCGAGTGCTTCGGGAGAGTGCTCCGGCCGCTTGATGAACTCTTCCCAGCGGCAGAAATCCGCGGGCTCGCACCGGCGTTTGACAAATTTGCGGTCGATAAGGTTCTCGGTCGCGATAACGTGGCCGAAGGCGTTCATCATCGCGACGTTGGTTGAGGGCTGTAGCTGCAGATGGTATGCCGCCTCGACATGCGGCGAGCGCACGAGGTCTATGCGCCGTGGGTCGACGACAATCAGCTTGGCGCCTTCGCGCAGTCGCTTCTTCATCCGCGATGCGAACACGGGGTGCGCGTCGGTCGGGTTGGCGCCGATGAGCAGGATCACATCGGTCTTGTCGACGCTCTTGAAATCTTGCGTGCCGGCGGATTCGCCGAACGTCTGCTTCAGGCCATACCCGGTCGGCGAGTGGCAGACGCGAGCGCACGTGTCGATGTTATTGGTATTGAAGGCGGCGCGGACCATGCGCTGCACGGCGTAGACTTCCTCGTTTGTTGTTCGCGAAGAAGTGATGCCGCCGATCGAGTCCTTGCCGTACTTCTTCTGCGTCTCCTTGAGGCGGTTGGCCGCGTAGTTGATGGCCTCGTCCCACGAGACGCCCCGCCACGGATCCGTGATCTTTTCGCGGATTAGCGGTGTCAGAACGCGATCCTTATGCGTGGCATAGCCAAACGCGAAACGGCCCTTGACGCACGAGTGGCCCTCATTGGCGCCACCATCCTTGTAGGGCACCATGCGCGCGACTTCTTCGCCCCGCATCTCGGCCTTGAACGAGCAGCCGACGCCGCAGTAGGCGCAAGTCGTGACGATCGAGTGCTCGGGCTGGCCCAGATCGACGACGGACTTCTCGATCAACGTCGCTGTTGGACAGGCCTGCACGCAAGCGCCGCACGACACACATTCAGACGCCAGGAACGACTCGTCCATGCTCGCCGAGACGTGCGAAGCGAAGCCGCGACCGTCGATGGTCAGCGCGAACGTGCCCTGAACTTCTTCGCAGGCCCTTACGCAGCGCGAGCAGACGATGCACTTCGACGGTTCGAACTGGAAGTAGGGGTTCGAGTGATCCGTAGCCTTGAAGCGGTCGTTTTCCTGCCCGTTGGCACGCTTGGCGAATACGTGGTTCTCGCCGTCATACCCATAACGAACTTCGCGCAGTCCCACGGCGCCCGCCATATCCTGCAGTTCGCAATCGCCGTTCGCCGCACACGTAAGGCAGTCGAGCGGATGGTCGGAAATATAAAGCTCCATCACGCCGCGGCGAATGTTAGCCAGCCGGGCATTCTGCGTCGTGACCTTGATGCCGGCGGCGACGGGTGTGGTGCACGAGGCGGGCGTACCATTACGCCCTTCGATTTCACAGAGGCAGAGGCGGCAGGAGCCGAACGCCTCGATGCTGTCGGTGGCGCAGAGCTTCGGAATTTCAATGCCGAGCTGCATCGCGGCATTCATGATCGACGTGCCTTCCGGCACGGTGATCTCAAGTCCGTCGATCGTGAGGGTCACGAGCTTGGTCGCCTCGGTCACCTCAGGATGCGGCGTGCCGTAGTCCGTCTCTTTAATGAGAGTCATCGGCTTAACGTGATGGTTCATGTTGCGTCCTCGTAAGGTCGTGTTTTTTCCGCAATATCTATTCTGCAGCGTCTGCAAGAAACTTGTTTGGCGCGCTCTTACGGAAATCTTCCGGGAAGCCACGCAGCGAACTCATAACCGGCATGGGGGTCAATCCGCCCATAGCGCACAGAGAACCATCAGTCATCGTCACGCACAGGTCTTCGAGAAGTTCGACGTTCTTATCACGGTCCACGTCGCCAATGATCTTGTCGATCACCTCGACACCACGAACCGCGCCGATACGGCATGGCGTGCACTTGCCGCAGCTTTCGATAGCACAGAATTCCATCGCAAACCGGGCCTGCTTAGCCATATCGACCGTGTCGTCGAAGACCACTACCCCACCGTGGCCAACCATCGCGTCAATCTTGGCGAATTCTTCGTAATCCATCGGCACATCGAGCTTCGAGGCCGGAAGATAAGCTCCGAGCGGACCGCCGACCTGGACGGCGCGGACCGGCCGCCCTGTCCGGGTGCCGCCGCCCCAATCTTCGATCAGCTGGCGTGTCGTCACGCCGAAGGCCTTCTCGACCAGACCGCCGCGCTTGATGTTGCCCGCGAGCTGGAAGGCGAGGGTGCCGCGCGAGCGGCCAACCCCGTAGTCGCGATAGAACTCGCCACCCTTTGTGAGGATGATCGGCACCGCGGCGAAGCTCATGACGTTGTTGATGATCGTCGGCTTGCCGAAAAGCCCTTCGATGGCCGGGATCGGCGGCTTGTAGCGGACAAGGCCGCGCTTGCCTTCGAGGCTTTCCAGCATCGAAGTTTCTTCACCGCAGATATAGGCCCCGGCGCCCATGCGCACGAACAGGTCGAAGGAATAGTTCGAGCCCTGAATGTTGTCGCCGAGCCAATTGGCTTTGCGCGCAATCTCGATCGCCTCGCGCAGCACTTTCACGGAGTGCGGATATTCCGATCGAACGTAGATGTAGCCCTTCGTGGCGTCACCCGCGACCGCGGCGATGGTCATACCTTCGATGAGGCAGAATGGATCGCCTTCCATCAGCATGCGGTCGGCATAGGTGCCGCTGTCGCCTTCGTCGGCGTTGCAGGCGACGTACTTCTGGTCAGCTGTCAGATCGTGAACCGTTTTCCACTTGATGCCCGTCGGGAAGCCTGCGCCGCCACGTCCCCTGAGGCCCGATGTCGTAACCTCTGTGACGATATCAATGGGCTTCATTTTCAGGGCCTTCGATAGCCCTTCAAAGCCGCCGTGCTTGCGATAATCGTCGATCGAAAGCGGATCGGTGATGCCGCAGCGGGCGAACGTCAGCCGTTCCTGATTCTTGAGATAGGAGATTTCTTCGGTCAGTCCGTGACCGAGCTTGTGCGATTTGCCTTCGAGGAAGCCAGCCTTGAAGAGATCGGCCACGTCCTTGGCGCTGACCGGACCATAGGCGACGCGGCCCTTGGCCGTTTCGACTTCGACGAGCGGCTCGAGGTAAAGCATGCCGCGCGAGCCGTTGCGCACGATCTGAACGTCTTTGTTCAGTTTCTTGGCTTCATTTGCAATCGCTGCTGCAACTTCGTCGGCTCCGACTGAGAGAGCTGCTGCATCGCGGGGGACGAATACCTTGATCATTCCGCGGCCTCCTTGTTGAGGCCAGCGATGATCTCGTCGAAGCGCTTGGGATCGACCATCCCATAAAGTTTTTCATCGACCATTACGGCCGGCGATAAAGCGCAGTTGCCGAGGCAGAATACTTGCTCGATCGTTACCGAACCATCGCTCGTCGTGCCGCCGAGATTTGTTTTGAGCGATTGCTCGGCGTGGCGGCAAAGTTCATCGGTTCCCACGGCTTGACAGGATTCAGCACGACAAATCTTGACGACGTGCTTGCCGATCGGATGGCGCTTGAAGTCGTGGTAGAATGTCACGACGCCGTAGACCTCGGCGCGAGACCTGTTCAGCGCCCGCGCAATGACGGGCAGCGTCTCTTCCGGAACGTAGCCAAGCTGGTGCTGCACATCGTGCAGAATTTCCAAGAGTTCGTCGGGTCTATTTCCGTACCGTTCACAGATCGCCAGCGCCGCGACCTTCGCAGGTGACGGCGGCGGTATCTCGCCCTCGGGAGGGTTCTTAGATGTTCGCGCAACTTTCTTAGCCATGTCTGGCGTTTCCTCGGGTCTCTCGGCGCTATTCGTACTGTTGTCATATGGGCACTTCACCCCACATTTCTTACTGTGCCGTCCCGCAGCAACTATCAAATCGTTATCATCGATCTATATATAGACCGCAGCTATGCTGCAATGCAAAAACTGGCAGCTTAGTCACAGTTAACGGACGGTTGAGGCTGGTTTGTCGGGGCTGCCCTCGCTAGAAAAGTTCCGAACCGAGAAGGCCGCCGCCGCTTCGCGAAAGGCCCTAACCAGAGGGGCGCTCGGGTCACGGTCTTGTGTGACGAGGCCGACGCTTTGGGCGAGCTCCGGTTCTGTGAGCGGAATGGCTTTAATTCCCGGATCATTGCCCAGGATCTGTAAAATGTAGCTGGGCATGACGCTGGCGATGCCCATCAGCCTGACATTCGAGTAAAGGCTGATGACGGAGTTCGTTTCGAGCGCTGGTTCGGGCCGGCAATCGACGGACCGGAAGGCACGGTCGATAATGCGCCGGTTCTGCATGTTTGGCGTCAAAAGTCCGAGCGGCAACTCGGCGGTTTCTCGCCACGTAATGGTTTGGCGCTCGGCCATTTTGTGACCTTCAGGCACGAACAGGCAGTAACGCTCGGCGTAGAGAGGCGTCGCCAGAAGGTCATCGATCGGCTCGTTGTCGAGATAGGTGATACCGGCGTCGATCGAATAATCACCGAGCCCACGCAAGATCTCTTCCGAGCTCAACGACATAATAGTGAAGTTGATGTGCGGATGCAGGCGCCGCACGTCCCTCGTGAGGTATGGAATCATCGGCAAAGCCGAGGGGATGCCGCCGAGCGCCAGCCGTCCCGTCAAACCGAAATCGCTGGTCGCCAGATGTGCCAGCTCCTGATGCATCGAAGCCCAGTTGTTGAGAATGAGCTGGGCCCATTTGAGAACGCGTTCGCCCTCCTGCGTCAGGCCCTGGTAGCGCTGACCGCGCTCGACGATCGGTACGCCAAGCTCGAGCTCGAGCTGGCGGATGCGTCCCGAGAGCGTCGGCTGCGTGACGTTGCAGGCTTGGGCGGCCCGCGTGAAATGCTTTTCGCGCGCCAGCGCGACAAGATACTGAAGTTGACGGATGTCCATTTTGGGCTCTTTGCGCCGGGCGACGGGCGATCATCTTTCGCTGTCAGTCCCGGCAGGCAACGATATCAGCAGGCCATCCCGTCCGCATCAAAGACGTGTCCCGACAGCGATCGGCCCTTTCGCGAGGCAAGGTAGACCGCCAGCGTCGCGACCTCAGGCTCGTTCGTCAGGCAGGCGCCGTTCGAGCGGTCATCGCACAAGACGCGTGGGCCGACGGCATTGACGCGGATGCCCTGGCGCGCCCAGGAATTCGCCTCTTTGACCGTCATTGAAGTGAGCACTGCCCGAGCGAAGCCCGCGACAGCTTCCTGGCGTGCGTTCTGCGGGTGAGGCATCTTCAAAACGTTCAGGATGAGCCCTTCGCTCAAGACGACGCTCATGCGATTGGCAATGACGCGCGTCAGCTGTGCCAATGGCGCAAGCTTGGCTGAGATGAGTGTTTCGAGATCCCCATCGCGTCGGATGGCATCGATCTCATCACGAGAGATCGACGCGAGATTGATCGCGGCCTCGAGGCCGCCATAGGCCTGAGCCGATGTCTGTGCGAACGCGGCGGCGGCGTCGGCCGTCGAGATGTCGTGCGTATGCAAGCGGATTTCGCCGGCGCTTTGCGACAGAAGCGCGACGAGTTCGATCAGCTCGGGAGAGAGATCGGTCGTATGTACGACTAGCTTCGCCTTGAGATCGGCGAAAGAGCGGGCGACATCAACACCGGCATACGCCGTAAGACCTGTGACTAGGATGCGCGACTGCGCAAGTTCGTTAGAAACTTCACCTTCAGCACTGCTACCAACTCGACCCATGTACATGGTGCTATTTCCCTCTCATCGACAACACGCGGCCGCGAACGCGAGTGGCGCTCTCGGCCGAACGATAGCATGCCAATTCGCCTAACGAGAACTAAACAGCGCGCCGATTCGGGTGCGTGGGCGACGGGTCAAGGGCGCTTTTGCGGCTTTGCACGGACGAATGAAGGACGCCAATGTGTGACCGAGGAGCCCCTGAGTTTGTTGAATCGCAGCATTCGAAGCCGCCGACCGCAAATCTTGGTGAAAGGTCTGCCACCCGCATTGCGTGAGGCTTGGCGCGGCTGCGAAGCTGACGAAACACGAATCGATGGATGGCGCGAACACGATGAGAAGGCGAGACAAATTAAAGCCGTCGGCGAGCAGCGCGCCGGTCGTGGAACCGGAGGCGGAGGGCGCACTTCCAGCAGCCGCAAAACGTACCGCTGAGCCGCACGACGGGTTGGTGCTTTTATGCATCGTGATCGTATCGGTCGCGATTTCGATGATGCTTTTCGCGCAGTTCGGCTTTTCGCCGTCGGTCTCGGCTATCGCTGGCGCGGGTGCCTGGTCGGCGTTGATGCTCATTCACAAGCAGGTGCAGAAGTCGGTGCAGATCGCGCAACTCAAAGCCGAACTGGCGCGCACCCGCGCCGCTGGCGCGAAGCCGAAGAGCGCCGCACGCACCGGACCGATGTCCTACATCGATGCGGCCGCTCAGACTGGTATCGACATCCGCATGCCGGACGCGGCCGACGTGTCGCGTAAAGCCGAGGATGCACTTCGTGACGCGGCTCTGCCTGATGCTGCTCAACCCGATATGGCCATGCAACGTTCGCTACCGACGGGCGAGTTCGGTTCAGCTCCGACGACCCGGCAACCGGGACTACCGGACAGCCTCATCGACCCTCACTTGCGGCCAGTCCCTGACTTACTGGGGCGTGACTTGAAGATGCCTTCCGGTGACATTGGCTCGGTCGAGCCGCAGGCGCCGAAGGCGGAAGCCATACGCGAGCACTGGGCATTCCGGCCGCGTAACGAACCGCGCGGGCCGTTGCAGGGAAATTCCGAGGACGCGGCTATTGCATCGCGCATCGGGACCGCGATGACGATCGAGGGTGACCTCGAACTCGTTCAACGCAAGATCAAGGAGCTCGCCGACGAAGTGAATTCGACGGAGGCATCGCGCCCCGCGAAGCCGCTTCGGCCAGAGGCGCAACTCAAGGCGACAGCCGAGGCGCTCGAGGATTCGATCGGTGCGCTGAAGGCAGCGGCGGGCAGCATGCGGGAGCGCAATTCAACCAATTTCACCCCGACACTGAAAATTCCAGCAGCGGAACCGCCGGCAGCGCAAGGGTTCGGGGAGCTGGTGATACCTTCAACCGCCAAGCGCATCGCTGGTTCGAGCGTCGGCCCGAAGAACACACAGGCCAAGCCGCCGCGCCTCGATCTGCCGCTTCCAAAGTTTCCGGCTATCGACTTGCCGTCCGGCGGCGAACCGGCGCCGCCGTCGTCACCGCATACGTCCGGAATCGCGCGAGCCATCGAAAGCGATGCAACGGATGTTTTCTTGGGACCGATCGTGACGCTGTCGTCGCATTCGGTCGGGCACTACGAAATGACCGTCGGGTTGAGATCTCCGGAGGGTGACCGGCTCGAGGCCGGCGAGGACGATTTCGCTCTCATCGGCGGCGATATCGGTACCGGGTACGATGTCGCGAAGTTGAAACGCGCGGCGGCGCTGACTTTGCGCATGGAAGCGCGCGACAAGGATGGCTCGTTGCTGGCAGAATTTGCCGGCGCTTCGCTAACCAGTCGTCCGTTCCTCGAATCCTTCGCGCGGGTCTACGAGGAGCGTCCAAGAATTGCGGCGCAACTCGTGCTGATGTTTTCGCAGCGGGCCATCGACGGCTTGACGCCCGCCGAATGGGAAGCCGTGCGGGACATGCATGCATTCGGCTTCCGCTTTGCGCTGAGCAAAATCGAGCACATGGGAACCGACTTGGCCGCCCTGGCGCATTCCGGCTTCCGCTTCATTCGGCTGGATGCGCAGACGCTGTTGAGTGGGCTGGCGTCTCGCGACCGCTTCGTTGCCCCAGAGGAGATCAACCAGCGGGCAACGCTTGCGGGTTTGTCGATCGTCGCGACCGGCATCGGCGATGCCAAGACGCAGGCGCGTCTGCTCGAGTCCGGCATCCTGCTCGGTCAAGGGCCGCTGTTCGGTGCGCCGCGCCAGGTGAGCCTCGACGGTACTCCTCCGCATCGCTCCGTGGCGGCCTAGCAACGATCTGTGGTCTTGGCGCCGGGTGACAGCCACGCGATCGACCGCTATAGGGCGGCCATCAGCGACGTAGACCAGCGCCGCGTTCCGGGCCCTAGATGACCGACATTCCTGTTTTGCCTTCCATTGCGCCTCTCGCTGCCACGTCCGACGTTTGGTTCGTCGACATCTGGGGGGTGATGCACAACGGCGTTCGGCCGTGCGCATCGTCGGTTGCCGCATGTGAAGCGTTTCGAAAGCAGGGCGGCAGCGTCTTGCTCGTCACCAACGCACCGCGTCCGCGCGGCAGCGTCGCCCGGCAACTCGACCGGATCGGCGTTGCCGCCACGGCTTACGACGAGGTTGTGAGTTCGGGTGACGTCTCGCGCAGTCTTATCGAGGCTTGGGCCGGACGGCGCGTTCTGCACATCGGCCCCGAGCGAGATTTGCCGATTTTCGCCGGGCTTCACGCATTTCCGGGAGCCACTGCGAACGATGCCGAGGTTGCAGTTTGCACCGGTCTTTACGACGACGAGACGGAGACGCCAGCAGATTATTCGTCGACGCTCGCACAACTCAAATCGCGCGCCGTGCCGATGATCTGCGCCAACCCGGACCGGACCGTCGAGCGCGGCGGTCGCATCATTTATTGCGCAGGCGCGATCGCGGCGGCCTACGAGGCGCTGGGTGGCACGGTGAACTACGCGGGCAAGCCTTTTCGGCCGATCTATGAATTGGCACTGGAGCTTGCATGCGCTCTGCGCGGCGCGTCCGTCGCCAAGGAGCGCGTACTCGCGATCGGCGATGGCATCGCGACCGATATTGCCGGTGCAGTGAATTTCGGCTCCCGCGCCGTCTTCATCGCGAGCGGCGTGCACGTGGGCTCGGGTGAGCCGATGGCTGACGCCGCGAGCCGCCTTTTCGGTGCAAGCGGCGCACCCCAGCCGATCGCCGTGATGAGCGAATTCGTCTGGTGATCGCGAGGATCGTCAAGCGACCGTCAACACGATCTTGCCGATATGCGAGCTGCTTTCGAGACGGGCATGGGCCTCGGCGGCGCGCTCGAGCGGAAACGTACTGTCGATCGGCACCTTGATCTTGCCCTCAACAACGAGTGGAAGAACCTTTTCCTCGATTGCCCGAGCGATGTGCCCCTTGAATTCGTTCGATCGGATGCGAAGCGTCGAGCCCGTGATCGTCAGGCGCTTCAGCATCACGCGCATGAAATCGATCGTCGCGATCGATCCGTTCTGAAAGGCGATATTGACGAGGCGGCCGTCGTCGGCAAGCGAGCGGATGTTCTTCTCGATGTAGTCGCCGCCCACGACGTCGAGTATGAGGTCGACGCCGCGTCCGCCCGTCTCGCCCTTGATCACTTGAGCAAAGTCCTGCGTCCGATAATTGATGGCTACATCGGCGCCGAGGGCACGCACGGCTTCGCATTTCTCGTCCGAGCCGACCGTCGTCATAACGGTTGCGCCGAACGCCTTCGCGAGTTGGACTGCCGTGACGCCAATCCCTCCGGCGCCGCCGTGGACGAGAAATTTTTCGCCGGCTTTCAGACTGCCGCGCTCGAACACGTTGTGCCAGACGGTGAAGAACGTCTCCGGAATCGCGGCGGCTTCGACGAAGGAGAGTGCGTCCGGCTTTTTGATGCAGCATGGCTCGGCCGCGACGGCATATTCGGCATAGCCTCCGCCATTGACCAGCGCCAGGACTGCGTCACCTTGCGAGAAACGCTGCACGCCGTCTCCAAGCGCCGCGATCACGCCCGATACTTCGAGACCCGGAAGCTCCGAGTGACCTTTGGGCGGAGGATATGAGCCCTGGCGCTGCAGCACGTCGGGCCTGTTCACGCCGGCTGCTGCAACTTTTATCAAGACTTCGCCTGGGCCCGGTTGCGGAACCGGAACGTCCCGAAGCTGTAGAACTTCGGGTCCGCCTTTGCCTACGATCACAACGGCTTTCATTGTTTTTGGTAGGCTCATCAGGTCGTCCTGCTTTGACTGCGTACGCCAGCAATGCACCGCTGCGAACGACGCTGCAAGCCTCGTTGCCAGCGGCACGAAACCTCATCGCATCTCGACCGCCGCTGCCGCATTGGGTAGGCTGCGCGGCAGACGCTATGGCGTGACACGGAGGACCGACATGGACCTCGATGATCTGCTGCCGCCGAAAAAGCCTGGCGGCGTTACGATCGGCGAAAATCTCGCGGCGCTCTCCGTCGCGGAACTCGAGCGGCGCATCAAGGATCTCGAAGGCGAGATCGAGCGCGTGCGCCTCGAACTCGATCGCAAACGCAAGCACGAGGCGGCTGCGCATTCGCTTTTCAAATCGTGAAGTAAAATCTAACAAGTTTTATAAAATCAGCTTGTTTCTGTTGCACCTTGGGATTGCCGCGGGCGCGGTGCAACTCTTCAAAGCTAACGCAGATGGTTTGCGGCGGACGACGCGCTTAATTGAAACTTAAACATATCGCGGCACCTTTCGGAGCCGATCCAGGCATCTTGGGTCTGAAGCGGCCTTCTGCCGCTTTGTTTGACGCCTCCCTGTTGACTTTCGAGCCGCTCCGCAAGGACGGCTCTTTTTTTGCATTATCCACAGGCAGCATCGGAGTGCCCCGTTTTGAACGTTCTTGTTTACTATGGTGCAGTAACATCAGTTCGTGGTAAGAATTGAGGACGGGTAAGCGTTTGTATCGTTGAGGTTCATGAGTAACGTATTCCGCGTCGACAGCGCGCGCTCAGGCAGCGCCACAACGGTCTCTTTCGGAGAGCGGTTTCAGTCCTCCGAGCAGTTTGACCATATCTTCAAAGAGGGCATGGCGCTCGTGGAGCGCACGGCGAGCTACCTCGATGGCCCCGGCCGCAAAGAAGCCAAGACGCTGACTGGCGGCGTCGGTGTACTTTACGCGACCGAGAGCATGCGCCTCACGACGCGTCTTTTGGATCTTGCGTCGTGGCTGCTGATCCGCCGCGCACTGCGCGAAGGTGAGATCACCGACGAAGAAGCGCAAAGGAAGCGTCGTCGCGTCAAGCTTCAGGCATTCGGTCGCCCCTCTCACGTCAATGGCTATTCGGAATTGCCGCAAGGTCTGAAAAGCCTGATCGAGGAGAGCTTCGCCATGCACGATCGCATCAGTAAGCTCGATCGCGCGATGTCGAAATCCGAGCCAGCGGACGCCGCCTCCGAACCGATCGCAAATCCCGTTGCGCAGCAGGTCGGCATGCTGGAACGCGCCTTTGCGACGAAGCTCAGCTGAGCTTCGTCAGTAAAAGAGCCCAAAATTCAAAAGGCCCGGTCATCGAACCGGGCCTTTGATTTTTCAGCGCGCGTCGTGCGTGCTGCGGCTGCTCTTAGAACATACCCTCGAACTTCTTCTTGAAGCGTGACAGACGGCCGCCGCGGTCCATCAGCTTCTGATCGCCGCCGGTCCACGCCGGATGCGTGTTCGGATCGATGTCGAGGGTCAATTTGTCGCCCTCTTTGCCGTACGTCGAATACGTCGTGAACTCGGATCCATCCGTCATCACAACCGTGATTTGGTGGTAATCTGGGTGGAGGTCGCTGTCTTTCTTCATGGCCTAGGGTCCGTCTGGTAATGCGTTGCCGGCGGCGAGGCCTCATAAAAGCCTCGGCCCCTCGAATTGCAAAGGGACTGAATTGGCCGGTGGTGTAACCGAGAAGGGATCGCGGCACAAGTCGGCAAAGGCGCGCCGGCACGACTGCCAGCCTGCCGGGCAGCGTCTCCTTGTCCCTTGAGCCGGGCGTTGGCGTCGGGCATGGTCCGCGCGGCTTTAGGCGCTGAAACGTCTTATTCCCCCGCGAGTTGGGTCAGAAAAGCCTATGAATAGCAGCGACACACCACGCCCAGGGCACACTCAGGCCGCTTCGCCGGCAGAGGGCGCGCGCCAACGCTTGTCTCTGCGCCCCTTGCTTACGCTGAAGCCGCTGATCCTGGCGCACAAGGGTGCGCTCGCCGGGGCCGCTGTGGCGTTGGTCGTTTCGGCGCTCGCCATGCTGGCGGTGCCGATGGCCGTGCGCCGGATGATCGACAAAGGTTTCGGCGGCAACGATTCAGCTCTGATCAACAACTACTTTCTGACGCTGATCGGCATCGGCATCATCATCGCGATCGCCAGTCCGGCGCGGTACTACTTCGTGAACTGGATCGGCGAAAGGGTCGTTGCCGATCTCAGGACGAAGGTCTTCGCCCAGCTTGCTAAACTGGGTCCCGCATATTTCGATCGCAATCATTCCGGCGAGATGATGAGCCGCCTGACGGCGGACACGACGCAGATCAAGGCCGTAGCCGGATCGGCGTTAAGCCAGGCAGCGCGTAACCTCATCATGCTGATCGGCGCCCTCATCATGATGTTCGTGACGAGCGCCAAACTGTCAGCGCTCATTTTCATCGCCATTCCGATTATCGTTCTGCCGCTCGTCGGCTTCGGCCGTCTTGTCCGCCGCCTATCGCGCCGCGCTCAGGATACGCTTGGTGATGCCTCGGCCTACGCGGCAGAAAATCTCGCCGCGCATAGGACGATGCAGGCCTACGTCAACGAGAAGGCTGTTTCTGACCGGTTTGGCCGCGCCGTCGAGCGCGCCTTCGGGGCGGCGCGTGAACGGATGAAGGCGCGTGCGGCGTTGACCGGAGTTGCAATATTCCTGACGGTCGCCAGCGTCACAGGCGTTCTCTGGTATGGCGCATCCGCCGTTATTGCAGGCGACATGACTGGCGGTCGCCTCAGCCAGTTCGTTCTCTACGCGCTGTTCGCGGCGGGCGCGCTGGCCGAACTCTCCGAGGTTTGGGGCGAAATCAGCCAGGCCGCCGGCTCGGCCGAGCGGCTTTCCGAGATGATGGCGACGGTGCCCGAAATCCGCTCGCCCGAGCACCCGGTTCCGCTGCCGCAACCGGCGCTCGGTACGATCGCTTTCGAAAACGTGACGTTCAAATATCCCGCCCGCCCAGATGTCGCCGCTCTCGACGCCGTGTCGTTCCGGGTCAGTGCGGGCGAGACGATCGCGCTTGTCGGGCCGTCGGGCGCCGGCAAGAGCACCATCTTCAATTTGCTTTTGCGCTTCTACGACCCCGACGCCGGCATTGTGCGCGTCGATGGCGTCAACGTCGCCGATGCCGATCTTGCGGCTCTGCGCCGGCGCATGGCCGTCGTGCCGCAGGACGTTGCGCTTTTCGCGGACACGGTTGCCGAGAACATCCGCTACGGCACGCCGGGCGCTACGTTATCAGAGGTTCGCCGCGCCGCGACGGCCGCGCAGGCCGATGAGTTCATTCGGGCGTTGCCCGACGGCTACAACAGCAAGCTCGGCGAGCGCGGTACGACATTGTCGGGCGGACAGCGTCAGCGGATTGCGATTGCGCGCGCCATTTTGAAGAACGCACCCATTCTGCTGCTCGACGAAGCGACGAGTTCGCTCGATGCCGAAAGCGAGGGCGCTGTGCAACAGGCGCTTGACGGACTCATGAAGGACCGCACGACGCTTGTGATCGCGCATCGTCTGGCGACGGTCCAGAAAGCCGACCGAATTCTGGTTATGGACAAAGGCTGCATCGTCGAAGCGGGCACGCACGGCGAACTCGTGCGCCGCGGAGGCATCTACGCGCGCCTTGCGAAGCTGCAGTTCGGCCGCGAAGCGGCGGAGTGACTTTCTGTTTTGTACCCGGCGACTCCGCTGCCGCGGAGCCAGCCGCCGGGCACGGCATTTCGTCATCCTCGGCCGAGCGCGCCTGGGCGCGTCGAAGGCCGGGGATCCAGCGCAAGAATTGCCGAAGAGGCTACATAGCCGCTACTTGCATCAGCTGTCTCGAACACTGCGGTGTCTTCGACGAGTTTGACGCTGGATCCCCGAACGCGATCGCTACGCTCACGCCTTCGAGGATGACGGAAAATAGGGTGCCCGGGGTGCGGCTGCGTGCAAGCGGAGTCATCGGACGCAAGCTAAGACTATCTATTCGTCAGCTTCAGCTCGATGCGGCGGTTTTTCTGGAAGGCTTCCTCGCTGGCACCGGCATCAATCGGCTGAAACTCAGCATATCCCGCTGCTACGAGACGGTCCGGCGGCACGCCGTGCGAGACCAGGTATTTGACGACGGACGACGCGCGCGCCGTCGACAGCTCCCAGTTCGATCGAAATTCTGGATTCGATATCGGGCGCGCGTCGGTGTGACCATTGATTTGCAATGCCCAGTCGATGTCGCTCGGGATTTCTTTCTGCAGTTCGACGATTGCTTCCGCCATCTTGTCCATCGCGCCCGTGCCCTCGGGCGTCAGCGTTGCCGAACCGGATGGAAACAGGACTTCGGATTCAAAAACGAAACGGTCGCCGACGACGCGAATGTCTTTGCGATCTTTCAAGAGTTCACGTAGGCGGCCAAAAAAGTCCGATCGATAGCGCTTCAGTTCCTGCACCTGCTGGGCGAGCGCGGTGTTGAGACGTGCGCCGAGATCCTTGATCGTCTTGTCGCTCTCGACGCTCTTCTTCTGCGACACGTCGAGGGCATCGCTGAGGGCCGCGATCTGCCGCCGCAGCGCCAACAGCTGCTGGTTCAAGAGATCGACTTTCGACAGTGCCTCGTTCGAAATGTTTTTTTGGGCTTCGAGGTCGGAGGTGATCGCGGCCACACGTCCTTCGGCCGCTTTGGCGCGTTCGTCGGCGCCGAGGCCCACGCCGGTAAGCTTCTCGTTGTCGGCCTTCAGTGACGCCAGCGAGGCCTGCAACTCAGCGAGCTCGTCCTGAGTTGATTGCGACTTACCCTTCTCGAGCGACAACATCGATGTCAGCTCGCTGATCTGACGGGTCAGGCGTTTGAGGGCGGAGTCCTTGCCACTTGCTTCCTGTGCCGCGAAATACTGCGCAATCATGAATATCGACATGAGGAGAGTGACGACGAGCAGCAGCGTCGACAGCACGTCGACGTAGGCCGGCCAGAACAAGCTGTATTCGCCGCTGTGCCTCGAACGTCCGCGGGCCATCACTTCACTCCGCGTTTCATCGCGTCCGTAAGGCTGCGCAGCATGTTGGCGACTTCCGCCTGCTGCTGGGCCTGCTCATCGACCCACTCGCGGACGACCTTTTGCTCGGATCGCATCTGCGTGACGAGTTGGTTGACGCCGCGGGCGAGTTCGCGAACTTCATCGGGTGCCTGTTGTGGCGGCTGCGTCAGTATCTTCGGCGGCACGACCGGCTGTTCGTTGAGCCGGTTCGAAAAATCCTCGAGCGCCCGCTGCATATCGACGACGGCTCCGAGAAGCTGCCGGTTGACGTAGTCGCTCGATGCTGATGCAACGCCGGCCGGCGTCAGCTCGGTGATGCCCGAGAGCCATTCTTCGAGCTCGTTGTAGAACCGGTTATGCGCGTGACCGGCTTGCAGTTCGAGAAAGCCGAGAACGAGGGAACCGGAGAGGCCGAGGAGCGAGGATGAAAATGCCGTGCCCATGCCCTTGAGCGGTGCCGACAAACCGGCTTTCAGATCGCTGAAGAGCTGGACATTATCCGTTGCCTTGCTGTCGAGCGTATCGATGGCTTGGCCGACCGACTGGATCGTCTCCAATAGTCCCCAGAACGTTCCGAGAAGACCGAGGAAAACCAGCAGGCCGACGAGATAGCGGCCGGTATCGCGCGCTTCGTCGAGCCGCGAACCGATCGAGTCCATGAACGACCGCATTGCGCTCGTCGAAAGCGATATCGCTCCTGTCCGGTCGCGCAGCATCGTCGCCATTGGCGCAAGCAACACCGGCTTGGCGCTGATCGTCAATCCCGGATCGGCTATGCGGAAGGCGTTGACCCATCGGATCTCGGGATAAAGCCGAATGACTTGGCGAAACGCGTAGACGATGCCGAGAAGAAGCGCGCCGACTATCAGGCCATTAAGGCCCGGATTGTTCAGGAACGAGCGCTGCAGCTGGTCGAACAGAATTGCGACCAGAAAGCCGACCAGTGTCAGGAAAATCAGCATGCGAAGTAGGAAGACACCAGGCGGTGTCAGGCGACGCGATACTGGTGCGAGTGCCGCGGCGTCCACCGGACGGTTCTTGGCCATTCTTTCCTCTCCGGAATGTCCCCGCGGGTCGATTATAGGACCTTAGCGCATGCCTCTTACATCGAAAACGGGCAACATCATGCCTACAGCGCCGCCTCTGCACTGCCTGGCGCACCGTTAGTTCTGATTGAATAGAATCGCGCCAAACGCCTTGTGAAGGGTCGCATTCGCCGCAAGAACGTCGCCGTTTTCCAAAATTTTGTCGCCGCCCTTGAGATCGGTGACAAAACCGCCTGCTTCGCGGACGATGACCAACCCCGCTGCCAAGTCCCACGGCTGCAGGTTGTGCTCCCAGTAGGCGTCGAAACGGCCCGCTGCCACCCACGCCAGATCGAGTGCCGCCGAGCCGGTGCGGCGGATGCCGGCGACCTCCGGCATAACCAATTCGATTTCCTTGAGAAAGCGCGCGTGTCCTTCGCGGCCCCGGTGCGGGATGCCTGTCGTGACAAGCGCATCGGCGAGGTTTTTACGGGCGGCGACGCGCAGGCGCCGATCGTTCATGTAGGCACCCTTGCCCTTCTCCGCCGTATAAAGTTCGTCGCTCGCGGGATTGTAAATGACGCCGGCGACGAGGTGTCCTTCACGCTCCAACCCAATGGAAACGGCGAACAGCGGATTGGAATGCAAAAAGTTTGTTGTGCCGTCGAGCGGATCTACGATCCAGCGATGGGTCCTGTCGGCGCCGACCACTTCGCCGCGCTCCTCCATCAGAAAGCCGTAGCCGACACGTGCCTTGCTGAGTTCCTTGAAAATGATGTCTTCGGCTTTGTGGTCGGCGGCCGACACAAAATTGGCCGGGCTCTTTATCGAGACTTGCAACTGTTCGACCTCTCCGAAATCTCGGATGAGGCTGCGCCCTGCCTTGCGCGCGGCCGAAATCATGACGTTCAGGGTAGGGGAGACGTTGTTCATCGGGTAAGGGGTCCGGCCATGACACGCGTGGGTGCGAGCGCCGGGCTCTAGCGGCTCTGTGAGCAAGTGGCAAGGTTTCCGACGGGCTATGGGGCTTGGGTGGTGGAGGGTTCGACCTGGATGCGGTCAGCCCAAGCAGAGGCTTCGGCCTCCGCTTTTTGGCGTTCGGCCTTCGGCAATTTGGCGACCATTTCGTCGAGCGTCGCGTCCTTAAAGCCGTTCTTCCTGGCAATCAGGCGCCATTTGGCAGCTTCGACGGGGTTCTTTTCCGTCTCGATGCCCTCGCGGAAGATGTACGCCATTCGGTTCTGGGCGCCGGGAATGCCCTTTTCGGCCGCCGCTTTCATCAGCACCCCGATCTTGGGCTCGTCTTTTTTCAGGCCGTAACCCTGGAGCAGCCTAACCGCATAATCGTACTGCGCGACGGCAAGCCCCTGTTCGGCGGCTCGTGACAGCCAGCGCGCCGCTTCCAGCGCATTGGCTTCCACGCCGGTTCCGTACTGATAGAGCGCTGCGAGATCGTACTGCGCCTGGGGAATGCCTTTCTCGGCAGCGTAGCGAATATGCTGGAAGGCGCGGATCGGGTTTTTGGGCTTGCCGTCGCCTTTGAGGAACAGCAGACCGAGGTTGTAGTTTGCTTCGGCGTGGCCGGTGAGCGCGGCTTTCTCGAACATATTGGCGGCAGTCTTCCGGTCCTTCGTGACGCCGCGGCCCTCGGCCAGCAGCAGCCCGACCGCGAACGTGCCCTGCACGTCGCCAAGCTGAGCCGCCTTCGCATACCACTCGTAAGCTTTTTTATCGTCTTTCTGCACTCCGAGGCCATCGGAGTAGATGCGCCCGATCAGCGTGTTGGCCTGCGGCTCGCCACGCTGGGCCGCTTCCTCTGCCAGTTTCAGCGCCGTCAGGTATTGGCCCTGATCGAAGGCGGTGTAGGCCGCGTCATCTCCGGTCGCCGGCACCGTCGATGGAATGGTCTTTTCGATCACTGACGTTCCCGACGGCGCCGATGGCGCGGGCTTCGCCGGACTTGTTGGCGTCGCGCCAGGCGCGGACTTTTGTTTCGGCGGTTCGAGAGAGCGCGAAAACCAGGAACTGCTGTCGGCGGAAAGGCGCTGTGCGCCCAGCGACGCTAGCAGCGCCAACGCCCCGAGACGCAAGAAAACGCTGCATCGGCTCCGAAGCCTCATTCCGCCCTCTCGTGCAGCATCAGGACGGCGGCAATTGCGTGCACCCGCGATACGGCATCGGCCACGGAATAATGTTGTGGGACCGTCACGCTAACGAAATCGGCGCGGGCCTCGGCGAGGCGTCGCGCCTCTTCGGCGTCGCCCACTTCGAAGGCGACTGAGGGCAATTCGAAAACTTCGCTCCACCACGCGATGAGATCGATCTGCCGCTCGACGGCGAGGGCGCGATCCTCAACGTCGGGCGGAATGCCGAAGGCAATATAGTCTGCTCCAGATTCGCCGAGTTCCATTGCGTCATGGCGCGATTGTCCAGCGTCGGCGCCGATGATTGATCCCGCGGGAGCAACACGACGCGCTTCCTTTAATTGGCTGACAATGTCGGGAGCCCAACGGAGATGAATGCCGTCGGCCTGAAGTTCTTTGGTTTGCATCGAGCCGGCGGAAACAAGCGCCGGAACGTTTCTTTTTTGCGCAATCGCAATCAGGTCTCGCGCCATTCCGGCATCCAAGTCTGCATCGCGGCTAGCCCGGATCAGCACACTTGCGACCGGCGCGGCGTCAAGCACAGCGGTCAGCACGTCGCGTGTCGTCTCGGGAGCGCTCGTGTTGGCCTCCAAATCGAGGTATAGTCTGGTGTCGGGTGGCACGAGAATGTCTCCGCTTGCATGCGCCTATCGAAGCCGATTGCGGCGGAAACAAGAAGGGGTCTCACCGGAAACGGTTTCGCACAAGGGAATTGGGTTTTCCTTGTCACAGATTTGTTTTTTCGCCAGATTTTCATCCAGCATCAGTTTACCAGACCACGGGATCGGACCATGGTTTGCCTTGGTCTAGGGGTTTTGGGCGTTTTTCCGCCAACTTGCGGGCTCACGAAACGGTGGAAGCACCGGCATCGGACGCCTGCCTATCGCTTTTCGGAGCCAATTCGGAATGATCAAGCTCACCGCTTTTCGCACAGTTGGTCTCGGTCTATTGGGTTTTTATTTTGCCGTTGTCGCCCGCCCAGCGGCGGCCGCACCGGTGACCCAAGACTTCCCGAGTGGTTCCACGACGACCTACTTCCCGCCTTCGGCTAAGCCGGCAGCGGCAGCGCCTGCCGCAGCGACGGCAAGTCCGACTCCAACCGCAACACCTCCGGCGACAGCCGAAGCGACGCCAGCTCCGAGTGCGGCGCCTGCGGTGCCATCACCATCACCATCGTCAACGCCAGCGGCAGCGACAAGTGCACCGCAACCACCCGCAGCGGCCGCTGCGGCGCCCATAGTGCCGATAAATCCGGTGATCGATGCCATTCACAAGAAGCTCTCGGACAAGTCCTTCATCGGCAGGGATCACGTTGGTGAGGACGTTGCCGCCGTAACCAGCTTCTACGAGATGCGGACCGAGCCGCTGTGGACCAAGGGCGGCGTTTACGACCATAAGGCCAAAGCGATTATCGCCGAACTCAGGAAGGCGGACGACTGGGGCCTCGAAGCTTCGGATTTCGTAATGCCCGAACTCGCGAGTGGCGCTGCTCCGGATGTGCAGGGCGGAGCGGAGGTGCAGCTGTCGCTTGCAGCGCTGAAGTATGCGCGGTTTGCCCGCGGCGGACGTCTCGATCCCGTCTCGCTCAGCAACATTCTCGATATGAAGCCGCCGGTCAAAGACCCCAAAGAGGTGCTGAGCGAACTTGCGGCGTCGTCGGAGCCTGCCGCTTATTTGCGCGGACTCAATCCAAAGCATGCGGGTTTCGAAAAACTTCGTCAGGCGCTGCTGAAGGCGCGCGGACCGAGGCAGGAAGAAGCGCCGGTCGACCCGGCCCTGCTGGTGAAGCTGCCGAACGGAAAACGATTGAAACCGGGCGCTGAAGACGACCAGATTTCTCTTCTGCGCCAGAGGCTCAAGATTGCTCCCGAAACATCCGGCGACGAACGGCTGTTTGACGATCGGCTTGCGGATGCAGTTCGCGACTTTCAAAAGGCCAATGGCCTTAAACCCAATGGTAATTTGGACAACAGAACACGCGCCGCGCTCAACAGGGAAGGCGAGCCCAAGAGGGCTGATCCGAAGCGAAATGTCGATCGGATTATCGCAAACATGGAACGTTGGCGCTGGCTGCCGGTGAATCTCGGCTCGTTCTACGTGATGAACAATATTCCCGAGTTCACGAGCGAAATCTGGAAGGGCAATGAGCTCGAACTGAAGCAGAAGATGATCGACGGGCAGCCGGCGTGGCCGACGCCGGTATTCGCCGCCAGCATGCAATCCATTGTTTTCCATCCCGACTGGGGCATGCCGGACGGCATAAAGATGAAGGAGCTGCTGCCGCGCCTCAGACAAGCATCTAGCAGCGGTTTCGACTTTTTCGATCAGTTATTCGGCGGCGGCGGGAGCGGCGGCGCGCGCGTGCTCGAAGCCTACAAACTGCAAGCCTCGTTGAACGGCCGTCCGGTAGATCCAAATTCGGTCGACTGGAGTAACGTCGATATCCGCCGCTACAGCTTTGTGCAGCCGCCCGGCGCCGATAATCCGCTCGGCAACGTGAAGTTCCGGTTCCCGAACAGACACGACGTCTACATGCACGACACGCCGGAGCGAGGTCTGTTCGCTCAGTCGTTCCGGGCGCTGAGCCATGGCTGCCTGCGCGTCGAAGAACCGCGCAGAACCGCAGAAGTCATTCTTGCCCAGGACAAGG
Organism: uncultured Alphaproteobacteria bacterium; assembly: GCA_963833715.1. GTDB lineage: Bacteria > Pseudomonadota > Alphaproteobacteria > Rhizobiales > Hyphomicrobiaceae > Hyphomicrobium_B. Next base: position 145,676 of record CAWHZB010000008.1, on the reverse strand, counting down.
GCTGGTCGAGCGAAAAGGTCGCCGATATGTACAACGGCAGCAATACCGTCACGCTGGAGAAGCCGGTTCCGGTTTATCTCGTCTATTTCACGGCGCGGGTCGCGGACGACGGGCGTCTCGCGACCTACGGCGATATTTACGGCCATGACGATCGCGTAATGTCGGCGCTGCGTGGACATCCCGTGCGCTATACCGCGCCAGAGGCCATCCACCCCGATACGGGAGGAGACGATCAGCCGGCCATCAGTGACGCCGGGTCGGACAATCTTCAGGACGATTCCGTTCCGACGAAAAAGTCGGCGAAGAGCAAACAGGCGTCTTCATCAGTGAAACGCCATCCTCGCAATTCGAATGACATCGTGACGGACGCGCTTGGCGGACTGTTCCTGAACTGACGCCGATCAAGTCTTGGCAAAAAGAAGAAAGGCGGGCCGTAACGGGCCCGCCTTTCGCATTTCGGTTCGGCCGCGCGCGTTAGGCGGCCTTTTCGAGCGTCCGGCTCCATTTGCCGAGTGCGGCGAGACCATTCATCTTGGCACGGTGGTTGAAGGCGCGCTGACCGGCCGCGACGTTTTCCGGTTTGCCGCCCCACGCCGAAAGCGCGGCGGCTTGCAGCGCGCGGCCGTAAGAAAACGTCAGTGACCACGGCAAAGGCCCTGCAGCGTTCATCAACGACAAGTGTTCCGTTGCGACCTCGTCCGACTGACCGCCGGAGAGGAATGCGATGCCCGGAACCGATGCAGGAACCGTCGCCTTCAGGCACTTGATCGTCTTTTCCGCGACCTCGGCGGCGCTCGCCTGTTTTGCGGACTTTTGCCCGGCGATGACCATGTTTGGTTTCAGCACCATGCCCTCGAGATCGACGCGGGCATCGTAGAGCTCGCGGAATACGGTGCGCAGCGTCCACTCGGTGACGCGATAGCACTCGTCGATATCGTGACTGGAATGCTCGCCGTCCATCAGAACTTCGGGCTCTACGATCGGTACGATCTGCGCCTCTTGGGCAAGCGCTGCGTAGCGAGCAAGGGCGTGGGCATTTGCTTTCACGCAGTTCCACGTCGGGCAACCGTCGGCGATCGTGATGACGGCTCGCCACTTCGCGAAGCGTGCGCCGAGCTTATAATATTCGGCGAAGCGTTCGCGCAGTCCGTCGAGGCCTTCGGTGATCGTCTCGATCTTGGAAGTCGGCCCGGCGAGCGGTTTGGCGCCGAGGTCGACCTTGATACCGGGGATTGATCCCGCGGCCTTCATGATGTCGACGAGCGGTGTGCCGTCCTTGGCTTTCTGGCGGATCGTCTCGTCATAGAGAATGACGCCCGAGACGCAATTTTTCATGCCCTCGGTCGAACGAAACAACATCTCGCGGTAGTCGCGGCGGCTATCCTCTGTCGAGGTTAGATTGATTTTATCAAAGCGTTTCTTGATGGTTCCCGAGCTCTCATCGGCAGCCAGGATACCCTTGCCGGGCGCAACAAGAGCGCGGGCGATGTCTTGCAGTCTTTCGCTCATTTTTGCCTCCGTAGACCGTTGGTCGGGCTTTATTTTAACGGGAGCGGGCGCCGATAAAGGCGCCCGCTGGATCTAGCTAGATCAACTTCCCCATCGCGACGGACGTATCGGCCATGCGGTTCGAGAAACCCCATTCGTTGTCGTACCAGGACATCACGCGAACGAGCCTGCCGTCCATGACTTTGGTCTGATCGAGATGGAAAATAGACGAACGGCTGTCGTGGTTGAAGTCGATCGAGACATTCGGTTGGTCTGTAACCCCGAGGACGCCCTTGAGTTCCTGACCCGCGGCCCGCTGGATCGCGGCGTTGACTTCGTCTTTGGTCGTCTCGCGCTTCGACACGAACTTGAAATCGACGACGGAAACGTTTGGAGTGGGCACGCGGATGGCTGTGCCGTCGAGGCGGCCCTGGAGTTCTGGAAGGACGAGACCAACGGCCTTCGCAGCGCCGGTAGAGGTCGGAATCATCGACATTGCCGCAGCTCGCGCGCGGTAGAGATCCTTGTGGAGTGTGTCGAGGGTCGGCTGATCGCCGGTGTAGGCGTGGATCGTCGTCATGAAGCCTTTGTCGATGCCAACGAGGTCGTTCAGCACCTTGGCGACCGGGGCCAGACAATTCGTGGTGCACGAGGCGTTCGAGACGACGAGATGCTCCTTCGTCAGCTTGTCGTGATTGACGCCGTAAACGACGGTCAAGTCCGCACCATCGGCGGGTGCTGACACCAGAACCCGCTTGGCTCCCGCATCGAGGTGCAGCTTTGCCTTGTCCTTCGACGTGAAGATGCCGGTGCATTCGAGCGCAATATCTACGCCGAGAGCCTTATGCGGAAGCTCGGCGGGATTTTTGATTGCGGTCACCTTAATCGGGCCGCGGCCGGCGTCGATTGTGTCGCCTGACACTTTCACCTCGTGCGGGAAGCGGCCGTGGACACTGTCGAAACGGAGAAGGTGTGCGTTCGTCTCGACCGGGCCGAGATCGTTGATGGCCACGACTTCAATGTCGTTGCGCCCACTCTCGATGATTGCGCGCAGCACATTGCGACCGATGCGGCCGAAACCGTTGATCGCCACCTTCACTGTCATTATGGGAAATCCTCCGAATTCGAATTTTAGCTGAACGCGGCAACGAGCAGCTGCTTATCGCAGTATTTGCGGGCTCTTTAACGTGACGTGGTGGGGTTCTGTCAATGTGGCAAGGCCGTTGAGATGAGCGTTGGCGGCCGGTCTTCAATTGTTTGGCAATCAATTCTTTCGCAAATAGTGTGCGAACACGTGGACGTTTGTTGACGACGTTCGCGATACGCACGTAACGTGCACGCCGAGACAGCATTGGTGATAAGCGCGTCAATCGTGTCGCCCGAAAGGGTGATGAGAGGCCATGACTGAACGCAACACCTTAAAGATCAAGCGGGCTGAAGACATTAAGCCGTCTCGCAAGCCTGCAGCTGACGGCAACGTCAGGTCTGAGAACGCGCGGCTTCGTGCCGAGTTGGCGGTCGCCCAACAGCGAATTGCCGAACTCGAGCAGCGCACAGCCGATGCGCTGGACCGGATTGCATGGGCTATCGATTTGCTTCATAACTGCGCCGAGGACGAATGACGTGCGCGTTTAAGCGGGAGGGCGGCGGCGCCGCCACGTCGGTTGGCTCAGGTCGCGATAAGCTTCAACAATCGCACCTATCGCTTCGCTTGCGGCGAGAGTGAAGTTCACCGGCTCGAAGAGATCGCCAACTATTTCAAAACGAAACTCGATGCCCTGATGCAGGAGCATGGCGCCGTGGGCGACGAGCGGCTGATCCTCATGGCGGCTTTACTGGTCACGGACGAGCTTTTCGATGCCCGCGCCGACGTCGACGAGCTTCTGGACGGCACCGACGAGCTAAGATTGCTTTCCGGGACCACCGGCCACCGGCACAATGCCCAGGGCTGAAGCCGGCATTTGCCGCCGGTAAGCTCAAGCGATTCATCCGAAAAATTCCCCTGCGAACAGGCAGAACGCTGCCAGGGCCCTGGATTTTTCCCTGCGCCTACCCTAATTCTACCAGTGCTGCGGGGCCCGTCAGGGACATATGACCCGGGGGCCTATAAGATCCGCACGGGTGCTGTCACTGTCCGGAGCCGTGGCTTCGGACACACGGTGCCCACCTACACTCGTAGGGACCACGCGGGATCATGATCCCAACGGCCTTCGCGGCACTTGGTTTTTTCTGTTTTGATTGACGAGGTTATGCCGGACGCCAAGAAAGAGTTGCGCGCGGCCGCCATCGAGCGGCGGAAAACGGCGTTCGAATTTCATGGACCTGAAGCGAGCCGGCGGATCGCCGCGCATGGGCTGGACTTTTTAGGGACCAATCCCGGTGCCGTCGTTTCGGGCTTTGCCGCTATTCGTGACGAAATCAACCCTGCGCCGCTGATGACCTGGCTTCAGGCGGAAGGTTTTCGGTTGGCGCTCCCGGTCATGCAAGGCAAAGGCAAGCCGCTCATGATGCGCGCCTGGTCGCCGGGCGACGCGATGAGCCCGGCCGCGTGGGGTATTGCCGAGCCGCTTGATGACAAGCCGACCGTCGATCCCGACGTCGTCCTGGTTCCGCTCCTCGCGTTCGACACGCGGGGGTACCGTATTGGCTATGGCGGCGGTTACTACGACCGCACGCTACAGAGATTAAGAAAATTGAAACCGGTCGTAGCTATCGGTCTTGCCTATGACGAACAGAGGGTCGACGCGGTGCCGGTCGAAAGCTATGACCAAAGGCTCGACTGGGTCCTGACGCCGTCCGGCCCGCTACATTGTCTCGACTCTTAATCCGGACTTGTTGATGCGTCTTTTGTTTCTCGGCGATATCGTCGGTCGCGCGGGCCGAACAGTGGTTTGCGATGCGCTACCCGGCCTCATCAAGCGATATGCACTCGATTTCGTCGTGATCAACGGCGAAAATGCCGCCGGCGGCTTCGGCATCACCGAATCCATTCTCACCGACCTTCTCGATGCAGGCGCCGACTGCGTTACGCTCGGCAATCACGCTTTCGATCAAAAGGACACGCTCGTCTACATCGAGCGTCATGATCGGCTGATCCGCCCGCTCAACTATCCAAAGGGCACGCCCGGCAAAGGCGCAACTCTACTCAAAGCAAAGAGCGGCGCCGATGTGCTGGTCATCAATGCGATGGGACTCGTGTTCATGCCCGACCTCGATTGTCCGTTTCGCGCCATCGATGCGGAATTGGCCGCCTGTCCGCTGAAGCGCGGCGCCGATGCGATCCTGGTCGATTTCCATGCCGAGGCGACGAGCGAAAAGCAGGCGATGGGATTCTACCTCGACGGTCGAGTGAGCGCGGTCATCGGCACGCATACGCACACGCCGACTGCCGACGCTCGCGTGTTGCCCGCGGGCACGGCCTACATGTCGGATGCCGGCATGTGCGGCGATTATAATTCTGTCCTCGGCATGGATAGCGACGAGCCGATCCACCGCTTCTTGACGAAAATCCCGCGCAGCCGATACGAGCCGGCCTTCGGCCCTGTATCGATCTCGGGCTTGCTGGTCGATACCGACGATGCGACTGGCCTTGCCACGCGTGTTCAACCCCTGCGTCAAGGACCGCATCTGGAACCCGCGATCCCGGAATTCGTTGAAGCGCCGGGCAAGGCTTGACCACCGCCATCCGAGCCGCGAAAAGGCTCCAATCCGCAAAAGCACGACGGACGTGACCGATGGCCGGCCATTCGCAGTTCAAAAATATCATGCACCGCAAGGGCAAGCGCGACGCGATCCGCGCCAAGCTCTTTGCCAAATTCGCGCGTGAAATCACCGTCGCGGCGAAGACCGGCGTGCCTGACCCTGAAATGAATCCGCGCTTGCGGCTCGCTATTCAGGAAGCGCGCGCCGAAAACATGCCGAAAGAAAACATCGAGCGCGCAATCAAGAAAGCGCTGGGCAGCGACCTCGCGAATTATGAAGCGGTGCGCTACGAGGGGTACGCGCCGGGCGGAGTTGCGGTCATCGTCGAGGCGCTGACCGACAATCGCAATCGCACCGGCGGCGTGGTCCGGAGCGTGTTCACGAAGTACGGCGGCAATCTGGGTGCCACCGGCGCCGTCAGCCATATGTTCAACCACATCGGCGAAATCACTTATAAGCCGGAGGCCGGATCGGCTGAAGCTGTGCTCGATGCCGCGATCGAGACGGGGGCCGATGATGTTCAATCGGATGCAAACGGTCACGGCATCGTATGCGCGTTCGAGTCTCTCGGCACCGTTGCAGCTGAACTCGAGAAGAAGCTCGGCGAAGCTCAAAGTGTCAAAGCCGTCTGGAAACCGAACTTGACGGCGCCGGTTGACGAAGACAATGCGCAGACAATCCTCAAAATGATTGCGGCCCTCGAAGACGACGATGACGTGCAGAACGTCTATGCCAACTTCGAAATCTCGGACGAGGTTTTGAAGAAGCTGACGGCAGCGTGAGGGCACTGCGCCACGTCATGGCCGCCCTCTGAGGCGGCCATCTAGAGCAGCTTGTTCAAACGTTAGAGCCCTCGGCACTGGATGGCACTACGGCCGATTGCATTACTATTCGCTGGGATAGAAGACCCCGAGTACGGCCGCCATCAACCCGGCGACGATCAGCAAGAAACCGATGATCCCGAATAGCTGAGACATGGCGCGGCGGAAGTTGGTCCTTGTCTTACTCGGCGGTGCATTCGTCGCCGCGGTTGACGGCGCATTGTGTTGGCCGCGCCTAAAAAGTTTTCTGAGTTTCCCTTGACCTGTGGCGTCGGCAGTCAGACCCGCGGTGTCGCTGCTCGTCGCCCACCCAAATAGCCAAAAGCCGACGAGCACGAGCGCCACGCCTGAGAAAATCCAGAGGGGATGGCCAAAAGTCGGGTCCATGAAGGTCGTCCTCGGATCAAATCAAGCGGCATGGTTGGAGGCTAACAGTTAAGCCCAATCCTCAGCCAAAACGAGGCCGCGATTGCGACGTCGGCGCACCGGCCGGTTCGTGTTATGCGGGATGCATGAACGGACGAGCGATTCGCATCATCGGGATTGACCCCGGCCTCAGGCGCACGGGCTGGGGAATCGTCGAAAGCGATGGTGTGCGGCTCGTTTACGTGGCGTCTGGCGTCATTACCCCGCCGAAAGACGATGACCTCGCCTATCGGCTATCGGCACTCTTCGACAGTGTGACGAGCGTCATCCAGAGCTTCAGCCCCTCCGAGGCCGCCGTCGAGGAAACCTTCGTCAACGAAAATCCGCGTTCGACATTGAAGCTGGGACAGGCGCGCGGTGCAGTTCTGCTGGCTCCGGCAAGGCTCGGGTTGCGCGTCGCGGAATATACGCCGAACCTCATCAAGAAATCGGTGACCGGAACGGGGCACGCGGAAAAACATCAAATTCAGGCGATGATCGCGTTCCTGCTACCGAAGGCGACGTTCGAGAGTGCGGACGAGGCCGATGCGCTCGCCATCGCCATTACGCACGCGCATCATCGCGCCAGCCGCAAGCGGCTCGCAGCGCTGACGCCGAAAGTAGCCGAGACATGATCGGCAAGCTGCGCGGAAAGGTCGACGCAGTCGGCGATAGCTTTCTGGTCATCGACGTCCATGGCGTCGGCTACGAGGTGCAGGCGTCGGCACGAACGCTGCGCAACTTGAAGCCCGGCGATGAGGTTGCGCTCACCATCGATACACACGTGCGCGAAGACGCAATCCGGCTGTTCGGATTCCAAAGCGAATTCGAGCGAAGTTGGTTTCGCATGCTGCAGACCATCCAGGGCGTCGGTGCCAAGGTCGCTCTCAGCGTTCTCGACGTACTCGCTCCGCAGGACTTGGCGAACGCCATTGCTCTGGGAAACTGGGTGGCTGTCGAAGAAGCGCCAGGCGTCGGCAAAAAGTTGGCGCAACGCATCGTCGCCGAGCTGAAGGACAAGGCGCCGGCGCTGTCGATTGCCGGACTTCACACGCCCGGTGGCACCCCGGCAACTATGGTTTCAAGTTCGTCGCCTGCCGGTCTTGGCGCTGCCGAAGCGATCTCCGCCTTGACCAATCTCGGATATAACCCGGCCCAGGCAAATACCGCCGTGGCGCTAGCGTCACGAGAGCTTGGCGAGGGAGCCGACACCGCGGCGCTGATCAAACGCAGCCTCAAAGAGCTGGCACGATAGGGATCGGCCGAGAAACCGCTCTGCGAACGGGGCGTAGAGGGGCCGAAGCGATGATAGGGGGAGCGAGACGATGAAAGACGTGAGCAACGGCCAACGCGCATTGTGGATGGCGCTGATCACGTCGCTTGCGGCACCGTTCCTCGCCAGCCTTATCGTGGTTGCCATATCGCTCGCTGGTCCGCTCGCCGATTACGTTTTGCCGCCGCGGGGCGATACTTCGCTCGGTGAGGTGGCAATCAATGCGTTCGCATGGAGCGCGCTGCCGGCGACGGTGGCGGCGCTCGGGCTTGTTCCGTTCGTGCTGCAACACGGGTCATATACTTGGCTGCAGGCGGCGGTGGCCGGCGTGCTCGGCTTCGCGGCGGGTGCCATTATTTTTCCGTTGCCCGACGGTGGCTCACCGCCTGTCCTGGCGTTTCTTGCCGGCCTCTTGGCTATTGCCATGCGCGCCATCCTGGTCAGCGGAGGTATCCTTCGTGAGACGTCCGACTGATAGTTCGAGTTTGCGTGCCCGGTGGGCATCAACACAGCTGTCTGTCTTGACGCGGCGGGCGAATAGCTCCACGAACAAACCATGACCGACCGGCTTGTTAGCGGTGCGCGAAAGGACGTGGACGGCTTGGAGGCTACGATCCGCCCGCAGTCGCTCGACGAATTCATCGGCCAGGAACAGGCGCGCGCCAATCTCCGTGTTTTCATTCAGGCGGCGCGCGGACGTGGCGATCCGCTCGACCACGTTCTTTTTGCCGGGCCGCCAGGACTCGGAAAAACTACCCTGGCGCAGATTTTGGCAAAAGAGCTTGGCGTCGGCTTCCGCGCGACGTCGGGACCCGTCATATCGAAAGCCGGCGACTTAGCTGCGCTGCTGACGAACCTCGAAGACCGGGACGTGCTCTTCATCGATGAAATCCATCGATTGAGTCCCGCGGTCGAAGAAATCCTCTATCCGGCGATGGAAGATTTCCAGCTCGATCTGATGATCGGCGAAGGTCCGGCTGCGCGCTCGGTCAGGATCGATTTACCGAAGTTCACCCTCATCGGGGCGACGACGCGGGTCGGACTGCTGACCAACCCGTTACGCGATCGCTTCGGCATCCCGGTACGGCTCAATTTTTATTCCGTTCCTGAACTCGAGCTGGTCGTGGGCCGCGGGGCCCGCGTGCTTGGCGCGGCGATGTCGGCCGATGGGGCTCGCGAGATTGCGAAACGGTCGCGCGGCACGCCCCGCATCGCCGGCCGGTTGCTTCGCCGGGTTCGCGATTTCGCAGCCGTAGAAGGCGCCGCCGTCGTTAACGCAGTCGTTGCCGACCGGGCGCTCAAGATGCTCGAAGTGGATGCCGAGGGACTTGATGCGCTCGACCATCGTTATCTCGGTTGCATCCTGAAGAACTACGAGGGTGGGCCGGTCGGCATCGAAACGCTGGCTGCCGCGCTTTCCGAGCCCCGGGACGCGCTGGAAGACATCGTCGAGCCCTATCTGCTGCAACAGGGATTTATCGCCCGAACCCCCCGCGGTCGCGTGCTGACCTTGACGGCATATCGTCACCTCGGCGTCAGCGGGCCTGCCCGTTCGGCCGCCCCAGAGCTGCCGATTTTCGACGAGGGTGAGGGCGAGACGTAACGACGCTGGCGCCGCGCCGAAGGCGGCGATATTCACTTTTTCGCCAGTATTGTTAGACGAAATGCATGGGAACTCGCTATTCCCTGCCTTTCATTCCGACCCAAGGACCGCCGTGATCAGTCGCCGCGATTTCCTGAAGATGCTTGCTGCGATGGGCGTTGGCAGCTCAGCGTTGAGCGGCTACGCGCTCGCCGAAGCCTTTCAGGAAGACGTTACGCGCTATCAGTTGACGCCGCCGCGCTGGACGCCGGGACTGAAGTTGCGGCTGGCTGTGCTCGCAGACCTACATGTCTGCGAGCCGTGGATGTCGATCAAGCGACTCGAGGGCATCGTCGAGGAAACGAACAGGCTGGGCGCCGACGCGATCCTTCTGCTCGGCGACTACGTCGCCGGTCTCAGCCTTGGAAAATATTCGACGCCGGTGAGCGCCGGTACGTGGGCGACGGTTCTTGCCGAACTCAAAGCGCCGCTTGGCGTTCATGCCGTTCTCGGAAATCATGACTGGTGGGACGAGATCGTCGTACAGCGGCGGCGGTCGGGTCCGACCCGCGCCGGATTGGCGCTGCAAGCCGTCGGCATCCCAGTTTATGAAAACAACGTCATGCGGCTCGAGAAAAACGGCCAGCCCTTCTGGATTGCGGGCCTCGGTGACCAGTGGGCCTTCTGGCCGAGCGACGACGCGTACGACGAATTCGTGAGACGCGGAAAGATGGATTACGTCGGCGTCGATGATCTTCCGGGCACGCTGAAACAGCTGACGGATGATGCGCCCGTGATCTTGATGGCGCATGAGCCGGATATATTTCCAAAGGTCCCGGATCGCGTTTCGCTGACGATTGCAGGCCACACGCACGGCGGCCAAGTCCGCATTTTTGGCTATGCGCCGGTTGTGCCGTCGCGCTTCGGCACGCGCTATCTTTATGGGCACAAGGTCGAAGACGGACGTCACCTGATCGTTTCCGGCGGCCTCGGGTGCTCGGCGTTGCCGATCCGGTTCGGCGCGCGTCCCGAGATCGTCGTCATCGATCTCGGCAATGGAGGTGAGGTGTGACGGAACGGCAGTGGCCCGATCTCGCGGGCCGCATCATCCGCGACGGGGCCGGTCCGCGCCACGTCCTTCCGGTTCGCGTTTATTTCGAGGATACAGACGCCGGCGGCGTCGTCTATCACGCGTCGTTCGTGCGCTTCGCGGAACGCGGCCGCACCGATTTTCTGAGATTGCTTGGCACCGACGCCCGCCAGCTGATCGACGGCTCAGATAAACGCGAACCAGCCGCTTTCGTCGTCCGGCGTATGCAAATCGACTTTTTCCGCCCCGGACGTATGGACGATCTTTTGGAAGTCGAGACGCGCGTTAAAGAGCTGGGTGGGGCCAGCGTCACGCTGATCCAGACGATCAAGCGCGGCGACCAGCGCCTGGTCGAAGCTGAGGTGACGGTCGTTCTTGTTTCTGTGTCAGGTAAGCCGCTGCGCTTAAATGAGGCCGTGCGCCAGGCTTTCCTGGCTCAAACGCAGGCGTAAAGACGTTTAGGCGCCCCGTTGTGCGGCCTCGACAAAAACAGCGTGCAGACTGCCAATGCGGACTGATACTTGCTGCTGCAAGGCTCCCATAGAGGCCAACGTCGGCATTTTACGTGGATAAACACTGAGATGCGTCGTTGCAGCCCGCTGCGATAAGCCCTCGTTTGGTCATATTGCGAGGCGAAAGCTCGTAGCGAAATGAGCGCATGCGGCGGGGCATGGCTGCCGGGGTGGACTACATCACACCATCACACGCACCGTTCCGCGGGCTCGCAGCGCGCAATGATCAATGCTGCCGGACGTCTAAGGCTCGTGCGCCATCGCACGGGTATCGCACTCTTTCGACATGGATGGTGAAATGAATCCCGCGGAAGTCGCTCAAGGCGTCGTCGCTCCGGTCAATGCGGCCGGGTTTTCCTTTGTCGAGCTGTTCCTACAGGCCAGCATCGTCGTCAAGATCGTGATGACCGGGCTCGGTCTCGCCTCGATCTGGTCGTGGGCGATCATCTTCGAGAAGCTTTTGGCATTCCGCCGGGCGCGCGTCGAAAGCGATCGCTTCGAACAGCTGTTCTGGTCAGGCCAGTCGCTCGACGAACTATACGCAAGCCTGGCGCGCGGCCGGACAATCACGATGGCCGCATTGTTCGTCGCGGCGATGCGCGAATGGAAGCGCTCCGTAGAGGGCAATATCCGCGCGCTCGGCGGCATTCAGCTGCGTGTCGAGAAAGTCATGGATGTCACGATCAGCCGCGAAATGGAGCGGCTCGACCGGCGGCTTCTGTTCCTTGCGACCGTCGGCTCAACGGCACCGTTCGTCGGTCTCTTCGGTACCGTCTGGGGCATCATGACGAGCTTCCAGTCGATCGCCGTTTCGAAGAATACCTCTCTCGCCGTCGTGGCGCCGGGCATTGCCGAAGCGCTTTTCGCGACCGCACTCGGCCTTATGGCCGCCATACCGGCGGTCGTTTTCTATAATAAATTCTCAGCCGACTCGTCTGCAATTTCGCAACGTTTGTATGCCTTTTCTGATGAATTCGCGGCGATCGTGTCGCGCCAGATCGACGTGAGGAACTGAGCGGATGGGTGCCAGCCTCAAAGCCGGTGGTGGAGGGCGCGGACGTGGGCGTCGCGGACGCCATGCTCCGATGAGCGAAATCAACGTCACGCCGATGGTCGACGTCATGCTCGTGCTGCTGATCATTTTCATGGTCGCGGCACCGCTGCTGCAAGTTGGAATTCCCGTCGATCTCCCGGAGGCGAAGGGTCAGCAGATCCCGACACCGAAGCAGGAGCCGCTCGCCGTTACAGTCAAACTCAATGGCGACGTCTATATCGGCGAAACGCAAGTTGGCCTCGACGATTTGGCGACGAAACTCAAGGCCATTGCCAAGAACGGCTATGACGAGACGATCTTCGTGCGCGGCGATAGGGGTGTTTCCTATGGCATCGTGATGAGGGTGATGGGTCGCATCAACGACGGCGGATTCAAAAAGCTGTCGTTCGTTCTTGATCAGGAGAAGGGAGGCTCCTAGCCGTGCCCTTCGGGCTTGCTCTGTCGCTTCTTTTCCATGCCGCGCTCCTCGGATGGGCGCTTTTTTCTATGCGTTCCGTGTCGGAGTTGACGCCCGATACGCCGGCAATCGCCGCCGACATCATCAGCCCTTCGGAATTTCTGCGCCTGAAACAAGGCAGCGAGGACGCAAAGAAACTCGAAACGAAAGCCAAGGAAGAGCCGAAGCCCGACGATAGCAAGAACGATACGGCGAAGCCGAGTAACGCGCCGCCGCCTCCCCCGCCGCCACCTGAGCAGGAAGTCGCGAAACTCGAGCCGCCGCCTGAAGCAGAACCGCCGAAGGCCGCCGAGCCAGCGAAGCCCGCGCCCGATCCGATCGCAAAGAAAATCGAGGAGCCACCACCGCCGCCGGAGCCCGCCCCCGGTCCTACGCCCGATGACAAAAAGCTACTCGAACAGAAACTAGAGGAGGAGCGCAAGGCCGAGGAAGCCAAGGAGAAGGCCGAAGAAGAGGCGAAGAAGAAAGCCGAGGACGAAGCCAAGAAGAAAGCCGAAGAAGCCGAGCGCAAGAAAAAGCACGCCGAGGAGCTGAAGAAGAAGAAGCAGCTGGAGGCGAAGAAGAAAGCCGAAGCCGCAAAGAAGAAATTCGATGCCAGTAAAATTGCGTCGTTGCTTGAAAAGGCGCCTGACGACTCCCCGCCGAAAGCGCTGCTCGACAAGGACCCGAGGAAAAAAGGTCAGCAGGCTGCCGGAACGAGCTCCAAGTCGGAGATCATCGGCAAGGAAGCCGGCACCGCAACCGGCACGGATACGGTGCTTTCAGCACGCGAACAGGATCTGTTGAAGGGGATGCTCAAATCGCAGCTCAACGGCTGCTGGCGGCCGCCCGGAACGGGAGGCGGCAGTGACGTGCCAGTGGTAGTGCTGCATTGGGATATGAACCCTGACGGCAGCCTCGCCGGCGACCCCCGCGTCACATCGGCACCCTCGACCACCGCCGGCCAGGTTTATACGGAGGCGGCGCTCAGAGCCGTGAAAATGTGCGCGCCATTCCGGCTTCCGCCGGACAAATACGAAGGCGGCTGGAAGACGATCGACTGGACGTTCGATCCGCGCGAAATGTTGTGAATGTCAAAAAGTTGCTTCATTCCGCCGCGAAGCGAAGCGACAGTCTCAACGAGCATCGAATTATCGAGGGTACACATGAGGCACCAGCCATGAGCATTCACGAACGCTTCAAAAAAGCGCTCGCCGTTGCTGCCCTCGCTGTCGTAAGCTTGTGGTCCGGCCCAAATCTCGTCACTCCAGCCTTTGCGCAGCTCAAAGGCACGCAGACTGAGGGAACGATCGCTCCTATCCCGATCGCGATACCTCTCTTCATGGGCGATGATCCGCAGCTCGCCGGAGATATCTCAAACGTCGTCCAAGCCGACCTTGAACGGTCGGGATTGTTCCGCCCCCTCGACCGGGGCTCGTTTCTGGAACAGGTGAGCGACGTCAACGCCGCTCCACGTTTCCCGGACTGGCGTTCGATCCAGGCCGACGCCCTTGTCGTCGGCCGGATCGTCAACGGCGGCGACGGCAAAGTCGGGGCCGAGTTCCGTCTATGGGACGTCGCCACAGGCAAGCAGCTTGCAGGACAGAGGTTTTCAACCGCCGGCCAAAACTGGCGGCGCATCGGTCATCTGATCGCCGACAGCGTTTACGAGCGCTTGACGGGCGAGAAGGGGTACTTCGACACGCATATCGTTTTCGTCGACGAGACCGGACCCGCGGAGCGTCGCATCAAGCGGCTCGCCATCATGGACCAGGACGGCGCCAACGTTCGCCTTCTGAGCCAAGGTAAGGAACTGGTGCTGACGCCGCGGTTTTCGCCGACAAACCAAGAAATCACCTACATGTCGTACACAAACGACCAGCCGAAAGTGTTCATCATGAACCTCGAGACTGGTAAGCGCGAACTGGTCGGTGACTTCCCCGGAATGACGTTCGCGCCGCGCTTCTCGCCGGATGGCCAGAAGATCGTGATGAGCCTTGGCACGCCGGATGGCCGCTCGAGCATCTACGAGATGGATCTCAGGTCGCGACAGTCGCGACGCCTGACCGAAGCGACTGGAATCGACACCAGCCCGAGCTATGCGCCCGACGGCAGCCAGATCGTATTCGAAAGCGATCGGGATGGGGTGCAGCGGCTCTACGTGATGAATTCAGACGGCTCGGGTGCGCATCCCATCTCAATGGGCGAAGGGAGCTACTCGACCCCTGTCTGGTCGCCGCGGGGCGATTACATCGCATTCACCAAGCAAGCCGGCGGTCAGTTTCTCATTGGCGTCATGAAGCCGGACGGCTCAGGCGAACGGGTTCTGACCGAAGGCTTCCATAACGAGGGACCGACCTGGGCGCCTAACGGGCGGGTGCTGATGTTCTTCCGCGACCTGGGAGGTGAGACTGGCGGCCCGCGAATCTTTTCGGTCGACGTCACCGGATTCAACGAGCGGAAAGTGGCTACGCCATCGTTCGGCTCGGACCCCGCCTGGTCACCGCTTCTGAATTAACACCTTCTTTACGAACGCCGCTTTGCCGCGAGTTCTTTCGGCTTCTTATGACATAAAGAATATAAGCAATAACAGTGGCTTCCGCGCTTTAAGGATACCGCAAAAAGTGTTGACTTTCTCCCACTCTCGGCCGTTGCATTTTCGCATCTGTAGGATGGGAAAACTTGGCATTCAGCGCCTCTGTTCTTGATCGTAACGCGCCCTGCCGGTACCCAAAAGTACGGCTATTGCCGGAATCGTATCAGGAGATATGACCATGCAGGGTGTGAAGGGGCTGATCCTTTTGTCAGTGGTAGCTGCGGCTATTGCGGTTGGCGCATGCCGTCGCGAAGCTGAGCATGTTCCTTTGAAGCTCGGCGGTCCGACCGCAAGCAGCCAGGCTGTTCGCTAATCTAGCGACTAGTTTGGAATTCAAAGGACACTAATATGAAGAACGCAGTCGTTTTCGCTGCTGTCTTGGGGGTTGTTGTTAGCGGCGTATGCCGCAAATGCCAGCCTCTCAAGCTCCGCGGTCCGGCCGCTTCGGATCAGGTTGCGCACTAAGCGCGGCCTGTTTCCCGGGTGATGCGTTCGTCATCCTATCTTCAAGACCGAGTTGTTGGCGATTTCCTCGCCACCATCTCGGTCTTTAGTTTTTTACGACTCCGATTGATCGGAGCGATTCGGATTCGGTGAGCGGAATTACTCGCTCCAATTTCATGTCGAAAAGAGTGCGCAAATCGAATTGGCCGCAGTCACTGCTGCCAGCCAGAATGTTATAAATTCTAAACCGCAGCGGTGCCGCTCGCCAAATCGGCGGCTCGTACCGGCACGGCTACGGCAGGGGTGTTCCTCTCTGGCCTTTCAGGACTGGCCACATTTTCGGCTGAACGGTCCACTAGACTCAGGGAGAATAAAGGCTGCCTCGCACTGTGCGAAAATAGATAGAACGGCTTGCCTGTGAGTTTTGGCGCCGAGACGAGAGGGATAAACGAAATGCTGGCCTCGGTTGCGCGAAGCTTAGGGCTGCGCCTTGCCGCCGTTTCGATTCTTGCAGCGATGGTCGGCGCGTGCGCTGCCAACAAGGAGCTGCAACCTGACGCGCTAAGCGGCAAATATGGAGCAGCGACTCCAGGATCGCAGCGAGACTTCTCTCAGAACGTCGGCGATATCGTCTACTTCTCGACGGATTCGGTTGAGCTGACGCCGGAAGCAACGCAGACGCTCGTCAAGCAGGCCCACTGGCTGCAGCAATATCCGCAGTACACGATCACGATCGAAGGTCATGCCGACGAGCGCGGTACGCGCGAATACAACATCGCGCTCGGCGCACGCCGTGCCACGACGGTGCGAAATTACCTGGCGCAGAACGGCATCAACGCTGCGCGCATCCGGACCATTTCCTACGGCAAAGAGCGCCCCGTCGCCGTTTGCAACGACATTTCATGCTGGTCGCAGAACCGGCGCGCCCAGACCGTGCTGAACAGTGGCGGAGTCGTCAGCCAGCGCTGATGCGGATTGGCGAACGGCTGTCCTGACGGCATAATCTAGCGATCGCGAAACGGGCCACAGTCGGCCCGCGGTGCTGGGTTACAGAAATCCGGCAAAGTTTGGCCTAATTGGATCGGCATAACGCTGGCCAAACATCAAATTGTCGCGCCGCGTTTCATGTCCAATTCTTTTTCCTCAAAGTTTGCGGCGTGCATCGCGTGGGCGGCTTTCGCCCTGCTGATCGCATCTGTTGCGATGGCTTTCGTTCCGACTGCAATAGCGCAAGAGGATGCATCGGACCGGCAAACGCCGGCAGACCTCCTCGAAGATGGAATGGATGCCGCTGCCGACCACGCTCCCGACTCAGCGCGCCGGCTTCTTGGGCAGCTTATCGAAGACTATCCCGGTTCGCCGGAGGCGTTGCGCGCCCGGAAGGCTCTTGCAACCCTCGATAAAGACGCCGACGCCGAACAAAGCGACGTGATGCGGGCGGACGAAGCCGAGCGCACCGCGAAGTATCGGCGTGCCTTCCTCATCGATGCCGGCGACCGGGTATTCTTTTCCGAGGGTAGCGCCGCGATCGGTGGCCGGGCGCGCAGCATGATCGAGAACCAGGCTCGCTGGCTGAAAGCCAGGCCGAGCCTCACGGTAACGGTGATCGGACGAGCCGATGACGGCGGGATTCGCGGTTCGGCACTGGCGTTGTCACGCCAGCGCGCCGAGGCCGTGCGCGACATGCTCGTTGCGGCTGGGATCGATGCCGGACGGATAGCACTCAAGGCAGCAGGTGACAGGGACCCCCTGGCACTTTGCAAGACCCAGATCTGCCAGGCGCAGAATTGCAACTCGGAGGTTCTTATCAACGAGTGGCGGGGTGAAAGCGCGGGGCAAGCGGGTCCGCGGTCGAGTTTGCCGCCCGTTCCGAGGACATCGATGGGGGTTGGGCAATCCAAATCAGTGGATCAGGTCCCAGAATGATGGCGGATGCCCGGTATGCGCGATGCGCCGGAGCCTCCGGAACGCTTAATTGCGAGATACTGCGCGGTTGATTTTCTTTGCGACGCGGCGCAGGTGGAGAAGCGATGCGGGCCGGGCTAGAACTGGTCCGTTCGGTACCTGAGAATCGTTTCGGTACCTGAGAATCGTATAGCATAATCGAAAGCGGGGCAGAGCCAGAATATGGCCAAGCTTATGTTTCACAACGGTTTTGGAAGCCTTGCGGCCGCAGCGCTGATGTTGCTGCTGACGGCGGCGGCACCGGCGTTTGCTCAGTCCGGAAACGAAAAGGCCGCGACAGGCGCCCCAGCTGGCGCTGCGGCGGTGCCGGCGGCAGACGCGGGGCTCAAGGCGCGTGTCGAAACTCTCGAAGAACAGCTCGTCGATATGCAGGTCGTCGTCGGCACGCTTGAGTCGCTCGGCAAGAACGGTGGTGCGGCGCCGCCCGCGTTTTCGGCGTCGGCTTCGAGCGGTGCGGATGCGGCGCGGATCGAAGGGCTCGAGACGCAGGTCCGGGCGCTGACGGTTCAACTTCAGCAGCTATCCGATCAGGTCCGCAGCCTTGGCGGTAACCCGCGCCGCGGAGACATTCCTTCAAACACGAATACGGCAATGACGGAGCCGGGCTCCGATCCTGCCGTGGAACGCGGCCAGGGTGCCGGTGACGGGTTTGGCGCAACGACGGTATCACCTGGCGGCGATGCAATCGGCGGCTTGCTGAACGGCGATGGGCCGCCCCCGGCGAGTCCGCCGGGACAGCCTTACGGAGCATCGTCAGGGAGCCCTGGCGCTACAGCAGCGCCGGTCGCAACGGCGGCGCTTCCGCTGCCGCTCGAAAGTGCCGATCCGAAACAGCTCTATGAGACCGCTTACGGCTATCTCCTGCAACGCGACTATGGTGCGGCGCAGGCAGCGTTCGACGACTTCCTGAAAAAGTTTCCGAACGACTCGCTTTCCGGCAACGCACAGTATTGGCTCGGCGAGACCCACTTCGTGCGTGGTCAATACAAGGCGGCGGCCGGCGCCTTCCTAAAGGGCTACCAGACGTATGCTCAGGGCGCGAAAGCACCAGATAGTCTCTTGAAGTTAGCGATGTCGCTCGATCGCCTCGGCCAGAAGGATGCAGCCTGCTCGTCGTATGCAGAGCTCTCGTCAAAATTTCCCAATGCGGCTCAGAGTGTGAAGTCGCGTGCCCAGACAGAGCGCCAGCGCATTGGTTGCCAGTGATGGCAGTGTGAGGAGACGTGGAACGCGGAATCCATTCGCCGATCGCCGATATTGAAGCGGACGCCGCCCTCGCGCGTCTCGCAAGGTTCGACAATGTCGTGCTGGCGGTTTCCGGCGGGCCCGACAGCATGGCGCTGCTCGTTCTCGCAGCGGAATGGCAAGCGCGGCGCACGTCTCGTCTGCCCGCAATTTCTGTCGCAACAGTTGATCACAAGCTGCGCGCTCAGTCTGGCGCAGAGGCCGAATTCGTCGGTCGCGAAGCGGCGCGCCTTGGTCTGCCGCACACCGTTCTGCACTGGCTCGACGACAAGCCCGCGACCGGCCTAGCCGATGCGGCGCGGCGGGCTCGGTATGAGTTGCTCGGTGAGTACGCTCAGAAATTTTGCTGCCGGCACCATTGCCATCGTCACGGCGCACCACCTCGAAGATCAGGCCGAGACGTTCGCGATGCGGCTGGCCCGCGGCGCCGGCGTCGATGGGCTGGCCTCAATGCCGCGCTGAGCGCGCGCTGCGCGAAGCATCGCCGATCGTGCTCGTGCGACCGCTGCTGTCATTTTCGAAAGCGCGCTTACTTGCAACGCTCGCCGAGCGCGGCGTCGGCTTTGTCGAAGACCCGACGAATGTCGATGCTCGCTACGAGCGTGCGCGGATGCGACAGAGTTTCCCGGCCCTCGATGCAGCGGGAATTTCCGCTCGGGCGGTCGCTACATCTGCTAGGAGGCTCGGCGACGCGCGGGAGGCGCTCGGTTACGCCGAGGACTCCTTCGTTGCGACACTCGAACTGACCTTCGGCAACGAGGTTTTCGCCACCTTCAATAGTGAGCGCTTCAAATGTGGTCCGGCGTTCCTTCGCCAGAGGGTTCTCGCGCGGCTCATCGCGCGTTACGGCGGCGCCAGTCCTGAGCCGCAGCTTTCGGAGATCGAAGATCTGGCGGCGCGGCTTCAACGAGCCGACAAATGTACCGCGACTCTTGGCGGTGCGACGATTTCGGCGGGCAGTCATTTTGTCCGCGTCTGGCGAGAGGCCGGCAGGCTCGATGAAGGCGAAATCAATCTGGTGCCTGGCGAAAGCCGGATCTGGGACCAGCGGTTTGTCCTGCGCTGCGCTCCGGGAACGACCGCAGCCGTGACGGTCAGGCCGCTAGGTGACAGAAACTATTTGAAGATTGCGGGCCGTCTTGCCCGAAAGTCGCGGCCGCCGGCGCGTGCAGTGTATGCGCTTCCGTCGTTTTGGGCGGGCTCAGAGCTTCTGGCCGTTCCCTCCCTCGCGCCGTTCGCGCTTGCCTCAGAGCCGCCACTCGATCCGGCAGGTTGCGAGCTCAGCACCGTTGCATTTTTAGGTCGGCATTAAGGCTGGTGCTCTTGAACCGGCAACTTTAGTAACGTTGGTAAAGCGCCCAAACTTGTGCGGCAGTGTGGACGCTCCTATGTTAAGCCCAACAATCGGGGGCTTTAGGCCGCCCGAGCACACGCCGCGATTGGTGGGCCGGCGCCATCAGGGAACAAAATGAACCCTAATTATCAGAAACTTGCGATCTGGGCGGCGCTCTTCGTCCTTCTGCTCGCCCTCTACAATCTGGTCAGCAATCCCGGTCAGACGAGACACGCGAACGAGATTCAATATTCTGAATTTCTCGATGCCGTCGATAAAGGGACCGTGACCGAGGCCGTGCTGGCGGGCAATCGCATCACCGGCACGAAGCGCGATGCCTCGTCCAACGAGACGGCGTTCTCGACGTATGCGCCGGAAGATCCAAATCTCGTTACGCGTTTGCGCGATAAGGGCGTAAAGTTCAAAGCGCGCCCTGCAGAGGATGAAGTGCAATCGATTACGAGCATTCTTCTGAGCTGGTTTCCGATGCTGCTGCTCATTGGCGTATGGATCTTTTTCATGCGCCAGATGCAGTCGGGGTCGGGCCGCGCGATGGGCTTCGGCAAGTCACGCGCTAAACTCCTGACTGAGCGGCATGGCCGGGTGACATTCGAGGACGTCGCCGGCGTCGATGAGGCGAAAGCCGATCTCGAAGAGATCGTCGAGTTTTTGCGCGACCCGCAGAAATTCCAGCGCCTCGGTGGCCGCATTCCGCGCGGCTGCCTGCTCGTCGGTCCGCCCGGTACAGGCAAAACGCTGATCGCCCGCGCCGTCGCCGGCGAGGCCAACGTGCCGTTCTTCACGATCTCGGGCTCAGACTTCGTCGAAATGTTCGTCGGCGTCGGCGCCAGCCGTGTCCGTGACATGTTCGAGCAGGCGAAGAAGAACGCGCCGTGCATCATATTCATCGACGAGATCGATGCCGTCGGGCGCCATCGCGGCGCCGGTCTGGGCGGTGGCAACGATGAGCGCGAGCAGACGCTCAATCAGCTTCTCGTCGAGATGGACGGCTTCGAAGCCAACGAAGGCATCATCATCATCGCGGCGACGAACCGTCCCGACGTTCTGGATCCGGCTTTGCTGCGTCCCGGCCGTTTCGACCGCCAGATCATGGTGCCGAACCCGGATGTGTTGGGCCGCGAGAAGATCCTGCGCGTCCACATGAAGAAGGTGCCGTTGGCGCCGGACGTCGATCCGAAAGTCATCGCGCGCGGTACGCCGGGATTTTCGGGCGCCGATCTTGCCAATCTCGTCAACGAAGCGGCTTTGCTCGCGGCGCGGCGCAACAAGCGTCTCGTGACGCAGGCCGAGTTCGAGGATTCCAAAGACAAGGTCATGATGGGCGCTGAGCGCAAAACCATGGCCATGACCCAGGAAGAGAAGCTGGCGACGGCCTACCACGAGGCGGGTCATGCGATCGTCAATTTGATCGTTCCCGGCAATGATCCGCTGCACAAGGTGACGATCATTCCGCGTGGGCGGGCCCTCGGCGTGACGATGAGTTTGCCGGAGCGCGATCGCTTGAGCTACTCGAAGCAGTGGTGCGAAGGTAAGATCGCGATGGCGTTCGGCGGCCGCGTTGCCGAGCAGATCATCTATGGCCGCGAGCATCTGAATACCGGTGCTTCGAGCGACATCAGCCAGGCGACGGGCATAGCCAAGCGCATGGTCACGGAATGGGGCATGAGCGACAAGCTGGGGCCGCTGCTCTATTCGGAAAACCAGCAGGAAGTGTTCCTCGGCCATTCGATCACGCAGCAACAGAACATGAGCGAGGAAACCGCCAAGCTCATCGACGAGGAGACGCGGCGCATCGTGACGGCCGGCGAGAAGACCGCCTGGGAAGTACTGACGCGTCACAAAGAGGAGCTTGAGGCTCTGGCGCAGGCGCTGATGGAATACGAGACGGTCACCGGCGACGAGTGCCTGGCGATCATGCGGGGCGAGAAAATCATTCGCCCCAGTGACGACGAAGGCACGAAGGGTCCGGCCGGATCTGCAGTGCCGTCGACGGGCCGGCAGCCGCGCCCGCGCGGCGAGCCGACAGGCGGCCTGGAGCCCGAGCCGCAGCCGCAAGGCTAAACCGTCTCGCTATCAATCCTCGAGCGGCCGCAACATTATCGCGGCCGCTTTTCTATGCGCTGGGAAACTCGCCTCGATGAAACGCTCCATCTATCTGCAACCGACAGCAATATTCTGGGATCGGACCGAGCGGCGCGCGTTCGAGGAGACCGACATTCCGGTATGGAAAGGGCTACCCCTTGCGGGCGGCCGCCTATCTTTCGCGGCGCTTGATGTGCTGACGCGGGCGACGCCGTCGACGAAGCGGCGCACCATCGTTCTTGGCGACGCATTCAGCGGGGACTGGGGCCGTGAGGCGCTGGCGGCCGCCGATATCCTGCAGGAGCTGTCGGCCAGCCGCGCGCGCTTTGCGGGTCTGTCGCTCGACAGGCCGCGCATCATGGGTATCGTCAACGTGACGCCGGACAGCTTCTCGGACGGCGGACGGTACGCGACTACGGCGTCTGCCATTGCGCACGGCTTGAAGCTCGTCGAGGAGGGCGCCGATATCCTCGATATCGGCGGCGAAAGCACGCGGCCGCGCTCGGACGCGGTGCCCGTCAAGGAAGAGCTGAAGCGCGTCATTCCGGTCATCGAAGGTCTTCACGCGCGCACGAACGCGGTGATTTCCATAGACACGCGCAAAACTGAAGTGATGCGTCAGGCCGCCGCCGCAGGTGCCGACGTCCTGAATGACGTCTCGGCCTTCACGCATGATCCGGAAGCCCTGGAAGTGGCCGCAGATAGCGGCCTTCCGGTCGTACTGATGCACGCCCAAGGCGATCCCAAAACGATGAACGACAATCCGCAGTACGACGACGTCGTGCTCGACGTATTCGACTATCTCGAGAGCCGCGTTCAGGCGTGCGTCGCGGCGGGCATTCCGAAAGCGAAAATCGTGGCCGACCCCGGCATCGGCTTCGGGAAGCATTTGCACCACAACGTCGCGGTGATGGCCGGGCTTTCGCTTTATCATGGCCTTGGCGTGCCGATCCTGCTCGGCGCGAGCCGCAAGAAGATGATCGGCCAGCTCTGTGACGTGGAAGAAGCCGAGGACCGCGTTCCGGGCTCGCTGGCCTGCGCGGTCGCCGGTATCGCCGCTGGCGTGCAGATCGTTCGCGCGCACGACGTCAAGGAAACGAAACAGGCGATCGAGGTTTGGCGGGCGTGCGTCGCCGGAACTGAAAAGGGTCTTGATGCGTGAGCCCGTGGGTCGTGCCGGCACCCAAGTCCGATGCAGAAGCGGTGGGTCAGCGGAGTTCGATTGCCTTTAGTCTTTTGCGCAATGCCTCCGTTGCGATCGGGACAAAGGCGCGGACGGGGGGTTTCGGCAAGCGCACGGAACGTTGCATGAGCTGAAGTGGAACTACGGTGTCGTCGTAGTCGTCGAGGATCGTCCTCAGGCGGCCTTTCCTTATGGCTGCTTCGGCCTGGTAAGACAGCACGCGGGCGACGCCGAGGCCTGTCACCGTCGCGTCGATTGCGGCCTCGGCGGTATTGACGTTCAGCCGCGGCTTGATCCGGACCGAGTGACGGCCGTGGACCGCGCTACGGAATTGCCACCGTGTACCTCCGGCGATGTTCGAAAAGGCGATGCAATCGTGTGTAGCGAGCGCCGCCGGCGCGTCCGGTATGCCGCGTTTTTTGAGATAGCTCTCCGCCGCACAAGTCAGCAGCCGCAAGGTGCCGACCTTGGATGCAATGAGCGACGAGTTGGCGAGCGTGCCGATCCGTATCGCAATGTCCACCCCGTCCTTGGCAAGGTCGACGTTGCGGTCGCTCAGGATCAGCTGGCAATTGACGCGCGGGTTCATCGTCAGGAAGCGTTGGACGATCGGCAAGACATGCAGACGCCCGAATTCTATTGGCGCAGTCATCGTGAAAACACCGGCGAGTTCGCGGCCGCGACCCGCAAGAGCGCTTTCCGCGCCGTCGAGATCGTCAAGAACGCGGCGGCAGACTTCGAGATAGGTGCTTCCCGCGTCCGTTAGTGCCATGTGCCGTGTGGTTCGCGAGATCAGCGTCGTGCCGACGTGTGTCTCGAGCCAGGCGAGATAGCGGCTGACCGTCGTCAGCGGCATCGAGAGTCGTCGCGCCGCCCCGGACAAGCTCCCGGCCTGAGCTGCAGCGACGAAAACCGTCATGGCGCGAAACCGGTCCATTCCATTCTCTCGAAAAATGGAAGTATGCTTGCCGATATTACCATCTAATCTAACTGCAGGGAGTGCCTTATATGTGGCGTCGACGGACGTAAGTGCGCAGAGATACCCGCAATCTAAGGCAATCGAGCCATGCCACATCCTGCATCCGACATTGCGTTCTCGTCGTCCGTCAAAGCCGAGCAGGTGCGCCATGGCTCGCGGCCGCACTACGAACGTATGGAGCGAAACAAGGGCTGGGTGTCCACGATTACGCCCGATCTCGCAGCCTGCATTGCCGAAACACGTTCGTTCTACCTGGCGACGGCCAGCGCTGGCGGCCAGCCCTACGTTCAGCATCGCGGCGGTCCGCCCGGGTTTCTTCGCGCACTCGACGATAAGACGCTGGCTTTCGCCGATTACCGAGGCAATCGGCAGTACATCACCGCCGGAAATCTTGCGGAGAATCCGGGCGCCTTCATTTTTATCATGGACTACGTGCACCAGCGCCGGACGAAGCTTTGGGGCACGGCGAAGGTCATCGAGGGCGACGCTGCCCTGCTGTCGAAATTGATCGACCCCGGCTATCGCGCCGTGCCCGAGCGGGCGATTGTTTTCACGCTCGAAGCTTGGGACCGGAATTGCCCACAACACATTCCGAGGATGCTTCCATTCGAGGACGTCGCGGCTGCCATCGACCGCCTCGAAAAGCGCATCTCCGATCTCGAAGCCGAAAACGCGAGGCTGCGCACGCCTGATTTAATTGCCTAGATGTTATCGTGGATCGGGCTTCGCTGTGCGCAGTAATGCAAAGAGCCCGACGCTAGCCAACAGGATCAGCCCGGCGAGCGCTGGCGCTCGCCATTCGAGACTTGACAGCCGCGTTACGAGCAGCGCTGCGCAGACGACCATACCGCCAATGGGCAGAAGCAACGGAACTTCGAAACGGCCGGGTGCCTCCCCAGGCCGTCCTTTCAAAGCGACCAAAGCCGCATTGACGGCGATAAAGACGACAAGCAGCAACAGCACCGTCGCCGCGGCGAGGTCGGCGATGCTGCCGCTGGCAATGAGCAGCAACAACACGACCAGCAGCGCCGCTATGGCGATGTGCGGTGTTTTGCGAATTGCATGCACGTTTCCAAAACGCTTTGGCAGTAGACCCTGGCCCGCCATGCCATAGATCAATCGTGAAGCGGTGACGTAATTGACGAGTGCGGTATTGGCGACGGAGAAGAGGGCGATAAAACTCATCAGGCTGGAAGGAACGCTCGGTGCGCTGCGCTTCAGGGCCTCGGTGAGCGGGCTCGGGGCCGCGGCGAGCGCCTGCCAAGGCACAACGGAGACCGACGTGATCGCCACCGCAACGTAGAGGACAGCGGCGGTGAGCGTCGCGATGAGGATGCCTGCCGGGATCGTGCGTTCCGGATTTTTGCATTCCTCGGCAACGTTGATTGCATCCTCGAAGCCGATGAATGCGAAGAAGGCGAGTACCGATGCCTGCAGCACTATCACTAAGAGCGTGCTGTCGGCACGATCCGGAGGCGTCTCAAAGTAATCCACGGTGCCCCAGTATGAAAATCCTGAAGCGATGACGAGCAGGAGGCCCGAGACCTCCAGCAGCGTGCATAAAACGTTGACCCACATGCTCTCGCGAATTCCGCGGAAGACGATGCCTCCCAAGATCAAAAGAAAGCCGGCGGCGATGGCCGTGGGCGGCAATGCATCGAGGCCGGTGACATCGGCCAGGATCGCCGCGAAAATCTTCGATTGCGTCGCGACCGACGTCATGCCCGAGGCAATAAGCGCCAGTCCGATCGTAAAACTCAAAACCGGAATGCCGAAGGCGCGCTCGGTCACGTATGCAGCACCACCGGCACGCGGATAGCGCGAGCCGAGAGACGCGTAGGACAGCGACGTCAGAAGCGCTGCAAAAAGCGCGACAATGAACGACAGCCAGACCGCGGTGCCCGCCTGACCGGCAGCCTTGCCGATGAGGCCATAGATGCCTGATCCAACCATGCTGCCGAGGGCGTAGAGGGCGAGTTGCGTCGTTCCGATTGAACGGCGAAGCCGTGGCTCGCCTGCGGCCTCCTCTAGATCCTGGACGTCGGAGGTCACGGGTTACGCTCCGGATTTGGGTGGGCGGTGGCTGAGCTGAGCGGCTCCGGCGGTCAGCTTGCGGCGGCTTTCCTATCGGCCAACCGCTGTTCGGCCGCAGCTACGATGGCCTTGCGGATGTCCTCGGGGCGTTTCAGCTTTGGCCCGATCGCAACGTGCTGAGCCTCGGCAAAGGTTCGCAGGTTTTCGGCTGATTTGATCTCTTGCAACCGCTTCAGCAGCCCTTCGCGGCCAGACTTCGCGAGTACGACGATGGCCGAGAAGAGGTAGGGGTTGAAGGCTTTGGCCTCGGTATGACGCTCCGCCGTTTGCGCCAGGGGGGTTGGCCTTTCGGCTGCCTGTCTATCGGCGTGAGCCTCGGGCATATCCCAAACCAGCATACGATTGATGGCTTTGCTCAGAGCCTCCGCAAGCCGTTCGGTGTTGGCATCGTCGAGCGCGGTCTCGCGCCGTATGTGGGCGCGGAAAAAGTCGCGCATGCTGTCGCCGGGCCAGAGCTGCCTGCCATTGCTCATGATCGTGCTTCCCTATCCATGCTCGGTTAGGAAACCGCTGCGACTTTCGCTTTCTTGCCCGAAGCCACGCCGTCGATCAAACGGGCGATCTCATTATGAAGCTCTTTCACGTCGCCGGCAGAATCGGAATACTTGGTGTCGATGGGGCGGAGTTGGCCGACGTAGTCGAAGGCGTTGGCGATGCCGTTGCGCTGCGGCAGGAATGTTTCGAGGACTGGATGAACGAGGCTTATTTCCTCGATCATCATGTAGTCCTTGTCGTCGTTGCGGACGTAGTTCGCGAGGCAGGCATAGCGGCGTTGGTCGGCCGGGATGGCGGTCAGATCGTCGAGGTTGCGCTTGTCTTCGATCAGCATCGCGACGCGGTCGACGGCGAGCTGAGACACATAGTCGGGCCGGAACGGAACAATAACCTTGTCGGCGGTCTTCAGTGCCGCCAGAGCCGCGAACGAAAGGCCATGCGCGCAGTCGAGAATGACGACGTCGTAGTCGCCCTCGAAACGGCGGATCAGGCTTTCCATACGGCCCCGGACGCGGTTTGCAACGACTTCGGTATTGTTGTTCTGGTTCGCCTGCTTCAAATAAAGCTCGCCCTGGATGTCTTCGAGAAGCAGCGAGCCCGGCACCAGCCCAATGGTGGCCGGCTTGCCGTTGGCCGCCGCGACGTCGCCGACGTTCTTTGCGACGTAATCGCGAGCGTCCGCCGGGATGCCGTCAAAAAGATCGTAAAAATAATCGGCTATCGTCTTTCCGGCCTTGCGGGCCTCGTTCCAACCCTGACCACCCATCAAGATTAACGAAGCGTTGCATTGGGAATCGAGGTCGATGACAAGAACGCGCTTACCGCCGTGGACGCTGAGGGCGTGCGCGAGCATAACCGCGACGGTGGATTTGCCGACCCCGCCCTTGCGGTTTGCGACTGCCAGAAACACTCCCATAGGCCGATACCCCCTCAATTTCCGCGCCCGGCACCACTCGTTGCCGCCAGCATCGCGCTGTGGTCGCGTAATCGACCTATGAGCCAATTCCGTGGCCCTATCCAAGCCACCCGGAAAGAGACAGTATTGGAGATGTGGCGCTACAACAATTAACAGAAAGTGGTGCGGAATTTGCGTTCGCTCAATCATCTGGTGGCATGATGAAGCAATCAGAGGCATGTGCGACGAGCACGAACTTGAAGACGGGAGATGACATGTCGCGCCGATATTTCGGAACAGATGGGATCCGCGGGCTCGCCAACCGGCACCCGATGACATCGGAAGTGGCTCTCAAGGTCGGCATGGCCGCGGGAACCGCATTCCGTTCCGGTTCTCATCGTCACCGCGTCGTCATCGGCAAGGACACGCGGCTGTCCGGCTACATGCTCGAGGCGGCCCTGATGTCGGGCTTCACCTCCGTCGGCATGGACGTGTTCCTGCTCGGACCCATGCCGACGCCTGCCGTTTCGATGCTGACGCGGTCGCTGCGCGCCGATCTCGGCGTGATGCTGTCGGCTTCCCACAACCCCTCGCATGACAACGGTATCAAGCTTTTCGATCCGGACGGGTACAAGCTCTCCGACGAGATGGAACGGCAGATCGAAGATCTGATCGACGCCGACTCCAAAACGTTGCTCGTCGAAGCCGACCGGATCGGCCGTGCCACTCGGGTTGAAAGCGCGCAGGAACGTTACATCGAATTTGCGAAGCGCACCCTGCCCAAGCACCTGCGGCTCGCCGGGGTCCGCATCGTCATCGATTGCGCCAATGGCGCGGCCTATAAGGTGGCGCCCGAAGCGCTTTGGGAGCTTGGCGCCGAGGTGATCAAGATCGGCGTCGAGCCGAACGGCCACAACATCAACCTCAACTGCGGTTCGACATCGCCGCAGGCGCTCGTCGACAAGGTCAAGGAGTTCAGGGCCGATATCGGTATTGCGCTCGACGGAGACGCCGATCGCGTCGTCATCGTCAACGAAAAGGGCAACATCGTCGACGGCGATCAGCTGATGGCGGTCATAGCGGAGAGTTGGCATCAGACCGGCCGACTTGCGGCGGGCGGTATCGTGGCGACGGTGATGAGCAACCTCGGCCTCGAGCGCTACATGAAATCGATTGGCCTTTCGATGACGCGCACGCCGGTCGGCGACCGCTACGTTACCGAACACATGCGCAAGCACGGCTTCAATGTCGGCGGCGAGCAGTCCGGCCACATCGTGCTTTCCGACTTCACGACGACGGGTGACGGCCTGGTCTCGGCGCTGCAGGTCCTCGCTTGCGTCGTTTCCACCGGCAAACCGGTTTCGGAAGTGTGCAACCGGTTCGACCCGCTGCCGCAAGTCCTGAGGAACGTGCGCTACGAAAGGGGCCGGCCGCTCGAGGACAAGCGCGTCGTCAAAGCCATCGAAGGTGCCAAGATCAAGCTGGGCGATGGCGGCAGGCTCGTGATCCGCCCATCCGGTACCGAATCGGTGATCAGGGTCATGGCGGAAGGCGATGACGTGCAGGTGGTGTCGAGTGTCGTCGGCGACATAGTCGAGGCCGTGAAATCTGCCGCGGCCTAGACTTAATTGCCTCTAGTGGGTCTGCACTCGGGGATGGGATTCATCCCGCTCTATCTCCGGGCTGGACCCGGCCATCCATAGCAAAGAATAGAAATTGCCGCGTTCCGCCCTGCATGGACGCCTTGGAGGGCGGCCATGACGTGTGGGTGTTTCGATCAAACGGAATGAATCTGGAAAAGCAAAGCGCCTCGCGGCGGCATTTACGTATCGTTAGGTTTCGGAGCACCGCAAAGCGTTTCGAATCCTAACGCCAATTAAGTGTCCCTTAAGCGTTCTTGGCAATAGTCGGATTGGTTCAAAGTAACCGGTCCGGCGCCCTTTCTGCGTTGAGCCGGCTCGGAAGGGGAAATGACATGCTTTCTGCGCGTAAGGTACTTCTCGTCAGCGCGGCACTCATCCTGTGCGCTACGCAGGGTGCGTTGGCTGCGGATCTCTACGGCGGCGGCAGCTTCAAGGATGCGCCGGTGATGGCGCCGATGCCAGCTGCTTCCGCGTTGCGTTGAACAGAGTCTTGAGCGGCGCGATTTGTGCGCTCGCGGGATTGAGGATGGTGAATATGACGTTTCGCAAAGCGTGGGTTGCGGCCGGACTTGCACTGGCGATCTGTTCGGCGCCGGCAAACGCCGCCGATTTCGGCGGCATCAGGGAAATCGGTGGCGACGTCCCCGTTCCTGTCCCGGCTCCCGCTCCGGTCCCGATATACGATTACGATTCGGACTGGTCGGCCGGATGGTACGTCCGTGTTGACGGCGGCTATAACCTTTTCAGTGATCCGACGATCGATTCCGGTGGCACCATCACGGATTCTACGAAGACCAGCATTGATAACAGCTGGAGCATCGGCGGGGGTATCGGCCGCTACTTCGGTGGGGGTTTTAGAGGCGATATTACGGTCGACCACCTGTTTGATTCAGAGGTCCAAGGTTCGCTCTACTGCGAGTGCGGTGACTTCCTCGGCGATGCCAAATTCGACTTCAGCAGCACTGTTGTGCTGGCCAATCTCTACTACGATTTCAACCGAGGCGGCCGCTTCGTGCCTTACATCGGCGCCGGCATCGGTTTCGCGCATAACGAGACGTCGTCGGGGACTGTTGACGTTGCTTGCGACTGCGAAGGCGCGATCGAGAAAGGATCCAGCAACAACTTCGCTGCGGCTGCAATGGCGGGCGTCTCGTGGCGCATCCGCGGCGGCGAGACGTCGTACGTCGGCGGCCTGAAGGATGAGCCCGTCGCGGTCAGCAGCGGCCATGCGCTTTACCTCGATCTCGGATACCGCTTCCTCTATCTAGGGGATACTCGAACCGGCGACATGACCTTCACGAGCAGTCCCGAGGTCGCGGAGCCGAAAGTCAAAAACATTACCGCGCAGGAAGTTCGCGTCGGTCTTCGCTACGACTTGAACTAGGTGAGAATTCGGGCGCTTCGGCACCCGCGAGACGACTGAGGGCAGGGGCGCAATATCGCGCCTGCTCTCGCCAGTAAATGCCAAAGGTGCGGTCTGTGCCATGGCGCTTCGCGTTCGATGTCCTGGTTGTCCCGCGTAGCGCGCTCCAGCACTCGTGAGCGCACAGGACTGTCTTGTTTGAAGCTCCTGCCTCCCTCCCTCGGCTCGGGTTAGCGCCCAGATCCGAACAGCTGGGTTACGTGGTTTCGAACTCCGGGTACAACTTTTCGGCTGGCGGCATCGATACGAACTTCTATTCGGTCTCACGTACCGACACCGTAAAGCTGTCGCGGACTACGGGTCTCGTAAACCTGCTCTATGACATCGATACCGGTACGCGTTTCACGCCTTATATCGGAGGCGGTGTTGGTTTCTCTTGGCGCAAGTTGCGCCGGACCTTTTCGGAACACTACTCTTGCATCGACGCAGAGAATTCAATTAGTGGTCCGCTAGGTTCCTGCTCCCCGAATGCGGCGCCATTGACGGCGTCGCCCTTGTCGGGCTCGAGCACGAAAGAACAAATCGATTTCGCGGCAGCTGTCCAGGCCGGCATCGGCTACAGGGTCAACGAATGGATCACCTGGGACAACGGCTGGCAGATGCTTTGGGAAGCCAACTCACTAGCATCCGTAGCCCCGTCAGCCTCCGGCTCAAACACCATCGACTTTAAGGACTCGATCCTGCAGCAGTTCCGCTCCGGCATCCGTGTCAAGTTCGACTGAAAGCGGCGCACCTTTGTTTCGGTGCCGAAAGGCGGTCATTTTGACCGCCTTTTTTGTTTGCCGGCCATCGTGCTAAGACGCGCGGCGCGGTGCCTTGACTGCCGCGCCACGAGAGGTCCCGATGTCGCAAAACCCAAAACCGGAAACAAAACCCGCCCAACCGTTTTTCTCGTCCGGACCTTGCGCAAAGCGTCCGGGCTGGCGGCCCGACATGCTCGGCAACGCTCTTGTTGGCCGTTCGCACCGTTCTAGTGATGGACGCAAACGCCTGAAGCTTGCCATCGATCTAACGCGCGAAGCGCTGCGCTTGCCGCCGGGATATGAGGCGGCGATCGTTCCGGGCTCCGATACCGGCGCCCTTGAGCTTGCTATGTGGAACCTGCTGGGCCCACGCGGCGTCGACGTGCTGGCTTGGGATGTTTTCGGGCGCAACTGGGTGCGTGATGTGGTCGAAGAGTTGAAGCTTCCCGACGTTCGCCAGTTCGAAGCAGAGCCCGGGCATTTGCCCGATGTCGCGAAGGTCGATTTCTCACGCGACGTGATCTTCACCTGGAACGGCACGACGACGGGCGTGCGGGTGCCGGACGGCAATTGGATTCCCGACGACCGGTCGGGATTGACCTTCTGCGACGCCACGTCGGCGCTTCTCGCCGAAGACATCGACATCACGAAGATCGATGTGCTGACCTATTCCTGGCAGAAGGCGCTTGGCGGTGAAGCAGCGCACGGCATGCTGATACTGTCGCCGCGCGCGCTCGATCGTCTCGGCGCTTATCGACCCAGTTGGCCGGTGCCGAAACTTTTCCGCCTGACGAACAAGGACGGCATTCTGCGCGACGTTTTCGAAGGCGTGACGATCAACACACCCTCGATGCTCTGCGTCGAGGACTATCTCGACGTGCTCGGCTGGGTCAAAGAGATTGGCGGCATCGAAGAGACGATCGGGCGTGCACGAGTTAACGCGACGGTCCTCTACGACTGGATCGAGCGTACGCCGTGGGTCGAGCCGCTGGCCATCGATCCGTTGACGCGATCGCATACGTCCGTTGCAATGCGCTTTGCCGAGCCGGATCTTCTGAAGGCCGGTGATGCTGCGGCACTGAAGGTCACGCGCGATATGACGCGTGTGCTCGAAGCTGAAGGCGCGGCCTACGACATCGCGGCCTACCGCGGCATGCCGCCGGGGCTTCGCATCTGGTGCGGCACGACTGTCGAGACCAGCGATATTCGTGCCCTGCTGCCTTGGCTCGAATGGGCCTATACGCAGGCGCGGGCACGGGTGAGCCTTGACGCATGATTCCAATCGGACATTTTAAACATTCCGGTCCCCTGCCAATGGCTTCCGCTTGCTCCTCGTATCGGTCATAATCCTCATGCTCGCCATCTGCCGCAAATTGGCCGGGCGTTTGCAGTTATCAGTCGCAACCGCCAATCGGCCGAAGGTCAATCACATGCGTCTTGTCTTAGCGGCAGCTCTCCTCATCGTTCCGTGCTCGGGGGCCTTTGCGGCCCAGGTGCCTGCAACCTCAACCGTCGATTCCGTGACGGTGTATTTGTCGGGCGCAGAGGTGATGCGCCTCGCCAAGGTGAAGATCGACAAGGGCGAGCACACGATCATCATCGGCGATGTACCCGCGAGCGCAATACCGGGCTCAATCCGCGTCGAAGGCAAAGCAACGGGTAAACTCGAGATCAGCTCAGTCGATACCTCGCGTAAGCTGCTGCAGCGGGCCGAAAGCCGGGCGGCGGATGCGACGCGAAAAACCCTCGAAGACCAGATCGAGCAATTGAAAGATCAGAAAGCCGGGCTTGAGGCACAGGCCCAGGCGGCCGAAACGCAAAAGACGCTGATTGGAAATCTTGCAGAGCTTCCGAAGCGGCCGGCGCCGCCGGCTACGACAGGGGTCTTGTCGAGCGGCGATGACTGGACGAAAATTCTCGCCCTCATTGCTCAAGCGACCTCTGACGCCAGCAAGCTCGGGCTCGATGCAAAGCAGAAAATTCGCGACATTGATCGCAAGGTCGCCGACCTCGAAAGTCAGCTTCATTCATTGGCTCCGGCAAAGACAGAGCAGACCGAAGTGACCGTTCACGTCATCGCGCAGAGCCCGCTCGATGCCGATCTGACGATCAGCTACCAAGTGCCGGATGCGCGGTGGGCGCCAATTTACGACGCGCGTCTGCAAACGGGATCGAAAACCGAGCTGCCGAAACTGAGCCTTGCGCGCCGCGCCGCGATCACCCAGAAGTCGGGAGAGAACTGGGACAATGTCGCCTTGGCGCTTTCGACGGCGCGGCCCTCCGATGGGTCGTCTGCTCCCCAACTCGATACGCAGTTCGTCGACTACGAACAACAACCTGCGCCCGTAGCTATGGCCGCGCCGAGCGCGGGTCTGGCTGCATCGAAGCGAAAAATGAGCGCCGAGCCTGCGCAGGAAAGCGCCGAAGGAGATGCGGCGAAAAATGTTTCCCAAGACGCGCCGGCACCGGTTGAGGAAACGGTCGCTCAACTCGAGAGCGCGCCGTTCGAAGCGACATTCAATGTTCCGGGCAGGACAACGGTTGCGGGCAACGGCGAAGTCAAGCGCGTGCTGCTGATGTCGGAGGATCTCGAGCCGGCCTTGAGCAGCCGTTCCGTGCCGAAGTTCGACACCAACGCCTATCTCTATGCCAAGGTTAAAGTTGCGCCGCCGTTGCTGCCGGGCCAGGTTTATCTCTTTCGCGATGGAACCTTTGTCGGTACCGGCGACTTGCCGCTTCTTCAGCCAGGTGAGGACCACGACCTCGGCTTCGGGGTCGACGATCAAGTCAAAGTCAAGCACACGGTGCTTGAGGAAAAGCGCGGCGAAACAGGCCTGATATCGACCTCGCACGTCGACAGCCGCAACTATCGTGTGAGCGTCAAGAATTTGCACGAGCGGCCGATCGACGTGACGATCCTCGACCGTGTTCCGGTCCCTCAGAACGATGAAATCAAAGTCGAGTTCACGGGCGCGTCGCCAACGACGCAGAACGTCGACGGCAAGCGCGGGGTTGTAGCGTTCGCGGCGACGCTCGAGCCTGATGAGGAGAAGGTGCTCGAATACGGTTACCGGATCTCGTGGCCTGCGTCGAAGTCGATCGTCTACGGACCCTGAGAGACCTCGCAAGCATCGAATCTCGGTTATAAACTTGATGGGATTGACCCCATGGCCTCGGCCGACGCCGGGGCCAAGTCGTGAGAAGGTTTGAGAATGGCAAATGTCGTCGTAATCGGCGCCCAGTGGGGCGACGAGGGCAAAGGCAAGATCGTGGACTGGCTTTCGGAGCGCGCCGACGTCGTAGTGCGATTCCAAGGCGGCCACAATGCCGGACACACGCTCGTCATCGACGGGAAGACGTTCAAGCTGTCATTGCTGCCATCCGGCGTCGTTAGGCCGGACAAACTTTCCGTCATCGGCAACGGTGTCGTCGTCGATCCTTGGGCGCTCGTCGAAGAGATCTCGAGGCTTACGCAACAGGGCGTTTCGGTTACGCGCGACAACTTGCGTATCGCGGAAAACGCCACGCTGATCCTGCCGTTGCACCGCGAACTCGATATCGTTCGCGAGGCGGCCGCAGGCACGGAAAAAATCGGCACGACGGGCCGCGGTATCGGTCCTGCTTACGAAGATAAAGTCGGCCGCCGCGCGATACGCTTTCAAGATCTGGCCGCTCCGGCAACGCTCGGGCCGAAAGTCGATCGAATACTCGCGCACCATAATGCCTTGCGCCGTGGCCTCGGCCAGCCCGAAATTATCAAAGATCAGCTCATCGCCGAGCTGATCGATATTGCGCCGAAAGTCTTGCCGTACATGGATGTTACTTGGGACCTGCTCGACCAGGCACGCCGGCACGACAAGCGCATCTTGTTCGAAGGTGCGCAGGGCGCACTTCTGGATGTCGACCACGGAACTTACCCGTTCGTGACCTCGTCGAATACGATCGCGGCCCAGGCGGCCACGGGTTCGGGTGTCGGGCCGCGCGCCCTCGGCTATGTGCTCGGCATCGCGAAGGCCTACACGACCCGCGTCGGTGCCGGGCCGTTTCCGACGGAGCTGACGGACGCGGTGGGCGAAAAGCTCGGCGAGCGTGGCCACGAGTTCGGCACCGTTACGGGCCGCAAGCGGCGCTGCGGATGGTTCGACAGCGTTCTCGTCAGGCAGGTCGCCAAGGTTTCGGGCATCGACGGTATCGCTTTGACCAAGCTCGATGTCCTCGACGGTTTCGACACGATCCGTATCTGCGTCGGGTACATGCTCGAAGGGGAGCGGCTCGACCGGTTGCCGGCGAGCACGGGCGCCCAGGCGCACATCGTGCCGGTCTACGAAGATTTCGAAGGCTGGTCGGAGTCGACGCAAGGGGCGCGGCGCTGGGCCGATCTGCCGGCGCAGGCGGTCAAATACGTGCGCCGCGTCGAAGAACTGATCGAATGTCCGGTAACGCTGCTATCGACCAGCCCCGAACGTGACGACACAATCCTGATGAAAGATCCATTCCTCGGGTAGTCTCCAGCACTTCGATCCGGGCCGCTCAACTCAAGCTGCGCAAATGTGCTGACGCCGGTTCGTAGACAGATAACTTTCAATCCGTGCCGCGGCGTGCGCTGAAGACGGGGCAGTCGGTGACGGAGGCCGCTACACTGTGGAGCTTCTGGCATTTCGGGCGCTTCGCGCACGATTACAAGGCGATGTTCGGCGAACTGCCGTCCGAGACGTTCCGCCGATATAACGGCGTCAAGCGTACAGCCGGCTTTCGCGACTAGCGCCGACGTTACGAGTAGGGCTACGAAACGAGAGTCGGAGAGACAGGCGCCGCCTTACCTGGAGGGCAAGGCTAGCGCCTCGCCCTCGCACGTGCGCTCTATGGCGACCCGGTTCTCGTCGTTCTCGACAGGCCCAACTCAAATCTCGATTCGGCCTAGTGTCGTGGGGTCGTCGATCAGCTGATTTACGTGGTACTGC
The DNA here is from genome assembly GCA_963833715.1 of uncultured Alphaproteobacteria bacterium. Classification (GTDB taxonomy): domain Bacteria; phylum Pseudomonadota; class Alphaproteobacteria; order Rhizobiales; family Hyphomicrobiaceae; genus Hyphomicrobium_B. The sequence goes on along the minus strand of CAWHZB010000008.1, from coordinate 109,211 downwards.
TGCGCGCCGAATGGTGACGAGAACCACCTGCTGGGAAGTTTTAAATGAGCCTGAAGAACACTTCAGAGAAGTTGATGAGCGAAAGGAAGATCAGCTTGATCACAAACATCGCGTACATCCTGATCAGCTTTGCTGTCGGCGTTGCGCTGTCCGTGCAGGCCGCTGTCAACGGTCAATTGGCTGTCGCGATGGGAGGCAATACACTCGCCGCCGCATTCTATTCGTTCCTAACAGGGACGATCGTGCTGACGGTAATTGCCGTCCTGAACGGCAACTTGATGAGCGCACTGTCGGTGCTTCCCAAGCAGCCTTGGGAGCACCTCATAGGCGGACTGCTCGGCGCAGCCGCAATTTCCGGTACGATTTTGCTCGCGCCTCGAATTGGACTGGCGAACCTGCTTGCTCTGGTGATCGCCGGGCAATTGCTGTCGTCGCTGGCTATCGACCATTTCGGGATACTGGGCGTCGCCGTGCGACCAGTTTCCGGGATCAAGACCATCGGCGCACTGGTGATGATCGCTGGCGTGTTCCTGACCCTATTTGGTGATCGGATCCTGGATGTTGTGACTGTTGGTCTGAAGCATAACTGAGGCATGGGCCGCTTGCTGCGTCCCATGCCAATTGTTCATTTCAGCGAACGAGAATTTTATCGCCGTGCCCCATGGAGGGGTCGGCCTTTTTGCTGAACATCAGGACGGCAATAGCGCCTGACAGTGCGGCTTTCATCGAATGATTGACCAGCGCGTTGGCGCCTTCAACCGGCGAGATGATGTCGAATGTCGCCGCGTCACCGGGCGCTACCGTATAGTTCTGCATCGCAGTCAGCGCGTTCTTGGGGTTCCCCGACGGATAGACCTTGTCCCAGATGCCGGCGATCGGATGAAAGCCCGAAAATTCGCTGGGGCCAGCGTTGACGAGATAGATCCGCACGCGTTCACCGGGTTTGGCCTCGAGCGTTTCGGTCGCGGCTGTCTTGGCTTGCGGGATCGGCACGTCCAACGGTCAGCGTCAGATGTAAGGCCGCGGCAGCGAGCGTGAGCGCCAATTGAGTTTTCATGGATTGCCTTCTCGGCCAAGTTGCGATATGCGGTCAGTCGTTGGATATCCTGATCCCTGAGTGTCAAGGTCGGCATCCAGATGTGAGGGTCAATGCGCTGCGGGTCGGCGGTGTAGGCCGCGATGAAGTCGGGCTGCAGTCGAGCACCGGCATCGGTGAGTTCCGGACCCGAAAGACCTCCTTTGCCATCTTCACCCTGATGACACGCAACGCAGCCACGCAGCTTGTTGAATGAAAGCTTGCCCATGCGGGCGCCGGCGGTGTCGCCTTTGAAGGTGCCGGGCGGAAGCAAATCGGCAGGTGCCTTCAACTGCATCAAAGCGGCTGCGGCCGCTTCGGCAGCGGCTTTTGGGTGAAGAAATCCGGCTCGTCGCCGGGGATGCCGCCCTGGCCCGGCTTGTTCGCCCAGTTGGAAACCCAACTGGAGAACATCATGATGTAATCCTTCGTGACTTCCTTCTCGACGGGCGGCGGATCTTTCGGATCGACGATCAGCGGTCCCCACATGCCGCGCATCGCGACATGCTCGTTGACGTTGACGTGGCAGTGGTACCACATCGTGCCCAACGGCTCGGCCTTGAAGCGATGGGTGAAAGTTTCACCAGGTGCGATTGCCGCCTGCGTCGTGCCCGGAACGCCGTCGTTCTGCCAAGTGCCGCGCTGGAACATTCCGTGCCAATGAAATCGTATGCGGCAGGGTCGTGTTGTTCTCGACGTCGACTTCGACATCGTCACCTTCGCGGACATGGATCAACGGGCCGGGTGTCTGGCCGTTGAAGGAGAAAGTTTGAAAGGTCTGCTTATCGACCAACGTGATGATCGTGTCTTCGATCGCGAACGAAAGATGGCGAGTTTCGGCGACGGCCGTTGGGCAGAAGGCGCCTAAGCCGGCGCCGGCGGCGACGATCAAGCTGATTAAGTTCTTACGAGACCTGTTGCAGTGCATGTGTCGTAGCCTTAACATGTATATTTTATAGAAGTTCGTGGATACAGAAACGCCGGTGAACGACTAAGGGCTAAAGCGTCTCCGTTATTGGCGCGACGCGCGAGGTCGACGGTGTCCGGTCAATGTGTGTCGGCCCAGAAGTCTTCCAACTCAAATTCGACCTAAGCCCTGTCTGTGATCCGGCCGCCATTCGCTATTGTAAGGGCTTCTCCCAACGCTACGTGTAGCATCCGGTTGTCGACGTCGCTGGCGATTGCGCGCTCGAGCGCGGGAATGCTCAACCGGCTGAAGCCTATTTGAAGCAACGCACCCCCAACGATGGCCCATTGCTGTCGCGCATTATCGCGGGACAACAGCTTCGGCAATTCGGAAATGCCTCTGAGCGGAACTGGGACTGTGGTGACCGCGCTGTTCAGTGGAACGGCCAGACGGTGCGTAGTGAGAGGGGGAGAATGTGTGAACACAAGTACGGCGATCGTGCCGGCTACAGCTCCTGCGACCAGAGAAATCATGGCCATCAGCAGGTTCTTGTAGGACCACGGCTGGTACATCGTCGTGCTAACCCGGATCAAGCTGTCACCGAATTTTCGGAAGCTTATATCGCGTCCGCATAAACAAGTAAATAATATGTATGTTATGGGCGCCGATATCCCCTGAGGTGAGGTTCAAAGCGTGGTTGGGGTGATTAGCGCCTGCGCTGCTGCAACTGGACAAGCGGCGATGCTATCGAGGTGTGCTCAATGCGTGCGGAGCCCAATCGATCGCGAGCAGTTTGGCGAGCGAACGTCCCGGCCGAAGCAGGTCTTCCAGCGTGTATTTGTCGAGCACTGCGAGGAAAGCCTTCGTCGCCTCCTGGAGGGCGCGGCGCAACACACACGCGTCTTCTATTCTGCAGAAGCCTTTTTGATGCAGACAACCGATGACGGCCAGTTCCTCTTCCGTATCGCGAACAACGGCCCCGACATTAATTTGGTTTGGCTTTCGCATCAGACGAAAGCCGCCGTTCTTGCCTTGCACCGTTTCGATATACCCAAGCCGGCCAAGATCGTGCACCACCTTCATCAGGTGGCTTCGCGATATTTCGAAGTGTTCGGCTATTTCGGTAATCGTCGACAGCTCACTGCCCTTCAGGCCGGCGAACATCAGAACGCGAAGGGAATAGTCGGCGTGCAGAGTGAGTCGCATAGGCAAAGATACATTTGGCTTAGTGGTTATACAAGACATTTCCGGCGCCACCTATGCGCCGGTTCAGTCGATCGACTTCACTTCGCTTTCGACGGTTCGGCGACGATCAGGCCGCGATAGGCCGTGCACGCCCCATCCTTTAATTCGTGCGCCAAGATACGCGCCGGGTTGACCGGCCCGGGGAAAACAATCTGTCCAAATGGCACGTGCTTGAACCCGAAGCGGCCGTAATAGGGCTCGTCGCCAACCAGTATAACGAGAACCGTACCGCCACCGCGTGCGGCCTCGAGAGCTTGCGTCATGAGCTGGGTGCCAATGCCATTTCCGCCGTGTGCGGGATCGACCGCAAGCGGTCCGAGCAACGCCGCGCCCGTGGCGCCGCCAATTGTGATTTCCGTCATCTTCAGCGAGGCGACAAGCTGGCCGTCCAGATAGGCGACGAAGCAGTAGCGCGAGAGATGGCCCTTACCCTCGCGCACTCGATACGCCGAGCGCACGAAGCGACCCGGCCCAAAGATCCGAGCGTGCAGCTTCGAGATCTCGGCGACGTCGTTGGGCAGGGCTTTGCGAATGACGAGAGACGGGGACATGCAATACGAGGTTCATGCGGCTGAAGGTCGGGCGGGCTTCTAGCACACTTCCGACGGGGTGCGACCCTCGATGATGTGGCTGATCCGCGCTGCGGTCTGAGGGTCTATGTCGGCCGGCAACCCGTCAAGCCGGAAGAATGCGGCCGTTATGGGCGAGGAGGGCGTTGCCTGCTTCCATTGCTCTATGATGAAAAGCCCGGTTTGCTGACATCGGGATCCGCCCTCTTCGGTGTAAATCCAGAAGAGTTTTGGCTTGGATTTGACCTCGATGCCATGTTCCGTTCTGAGGCAGCGCCGGAGTGCGTCGTCGAGCGTTTCGCCGCTTCGCACGATCCCGCACGGCAAAAACCAGCCGTTCTGGTCGGGACTTTTGACGAGCATCACCCTGTCCGCGGCGTCGACGACGCAGGCTTCGGCGCCGAGTTTCAGGCCGCGCGTCAGGCGCCAGTAGCTCTGCAACATGCGCGCGACGAGGCGGGACAATTGCAACGCGCACTCCCTTACCTTGTTTCGGCATTTGAACTTATCGCAAGCGTGCTTTGTAGCACATTGTGCTAGGTTGCGCGGCCCGACTTCGCGCGCAGTCCCACCAGATGACCGAAACCTTTACCCTCGCCAATTTTTCCGACGTCCACCTATCGCCGATTCCGGGCTTCGCTTGGCGATACTTCAATGTCAAACGCGTGCTCGGCTATCTCAATTGGCAGCGCTCGCGGCGTCATGTCCATCGCCGCACCGTCGCCGATCGTCTGATTGCCGACGCGCTGGCGCTTAGAAGCGACCACATCGTGATTACCGGCGATCTCGTGAACCTCGGCCTGCCTGCCGAGCACGAGGCAGCGCTTACGTGGCTCCGGAGCGTCGGGCCGCCGGATCAAGTCACAGTCATACCGGGCAACCACGACATCTATTCGAGCATGCGCGGCGATCGCGGCGTCGCCCGCTGGGCGGAGTATATGGGGTGCGAAGAGGACACGCTGGCTTTTCCGTTTGTAAGACGCGTTGGACCGCTGGTGCTTGTCGGTCTCAATTCAGCCGTCGAAACTCCACCCTTCATTGCGAGCGGCCGGTTGGGACCTCATCAGCTCGAGATCGCGCAGGAGCAATTGGCAGAGCTCGGCGAAGAAGGCGCGATCCGCGTCGTGCTCATTCACCATCCGCCGTTGGCCAGTCTCGATAAGCCGCGCCGGGCCCTTAAAGATGCAGCACATCTGACGCGTCTTCTCGAACGAGGCGACGCCGAGCTTGTGCTTTATGGCCACAACCACAAACCCAAGGTCACTTGGTTGCCAACCCGCGGCAAACCGTTGCCGCTCATCGGTGTTGGCTCCGCGTCGGCCGCAATCGCGCATGGCGAAGAACCGTTGGCGCAGTACAACCTCTTCACCTTTTTCAAAAATCCAGACGGCTTGCGAATTCGTCATGTTGTCAGAGGGCTCACTGTGCCAGACGGACCGGTGACGAAGATAAGCGAGACGTTCCTAGACGCATCCGCGTGACACACTTGGCGAAGCGGCCAATTGCCACGCAGCTTGCACACTCCGTAATCACAACGCTGAGGAATTCCCCGCATTGCGTGGTGGTGCGTCATGCGTTGTCATCATCCAATCGTGATGCTGCTTTGTGACGACCGCGCAAAATGTTCGGGCGTCAAGAGCAAGCCGTGTGTGGCATTTGGCATTGATGCTTTACGGACGAAGGTGAGATGAAATGCATGTCGTTGTGCCGCGGGTTTCAGACATGAGCCTGCCGCCACTGCTAGGCAAAAAGAAAAATGCACTAGCCCTTGGGGATAAACGCAGCGCGCGAGGAGCAATGCGGTTTGCCAAAGATTGTGGACATTAATCTTGCGCTTCAGGGTGGCGGCGCTCATGGCGCTTTCACATGGGGCGTTCTCGATCGTCTCTTGGAAGACGAGTATCTGCGGTTCGGCTGGATCAGCGCGACGAGCGCCGGCGCAGTCAATGCGGTTGCGCTGGCGGCGGGTCTTGCTGAAGGTTCGCGCGAAAAGGCGCGAGAGAAAATGTTCAAGATCTGGCAGGCCATTCACAAGGCCGGTGTACCGGATCTGACGTGGCTGAACCCTTTTCTCGACAGCCTTGTGCGTCCGTCGCACCTGACAACCCACTTCGCGACTATGCTGTCGCCTTACGAATTCAATCCTCTTGGTTTCGATCCGCTGCGCCGGCTGCTCACCGATCACGTCGATTTTGATCTGGTCCGCTCGAAATCGCCTGTCGAACTGCTGATTGCCGCGACGCATGTTTCAACCGGGCGGGCGCGGCTCTTCCGTCATGACGAAATCACGGTCGAAGCGGTGCTGGCCTCGGCTTGTTTGCCGGTCTTGCATCACGCCGTCGAAATTGAAGGAGCGGCCTACTGGGACGGCGGGTTTTCGGCAAATCCCGATCTCGTGACGCTCGCCAGCGAAAGTCCGACTTCCGACACGTTGCTCGTCATGGTAGCGCCGCGCGTCAACGCCAAGCTGCCGACTACGGCCCGCGATATCTCGAACCACGCCAACCGGCTGACATTCAACGCGCCGCTGTTGCGCGATATCGAGGTCATCACAGCTGTGCGGGAAACGTCCGGAGCCCTGCTTGCAAAGGGGCGCTTGGCGCCGATCTGCAAGCATCGCTTCCATATGATCGATGGCGGACCGATCACCAGCACGCTCAGCCCCGATACGACGATGAAGCCCGATTGGGATGTCATCACGTATTTGCACGGTGCCGGCCGCAATCACGCCGAGAAATGGTTGGACGTCGCGCGCTCGGCTGTCGGCCGACTCGAAACGGTGGACCTCGCGAAGTACTTCTTTCCGCCGGTCGAAGATGGCGTCGTGTTCCGCCCGACGATTTCGCAGAAACGCCATCCCGCAAGGCGCAGCGTCGCTGGTCGACGGGCTAAGTAATCGAAACGCCGGATAATCAGATGACCAGCCGCGCGTAGCCCTGCTCGATCGTTTCGTCGAGCAGACGTTTGTACTCAGCGTAGGCGGGATTTCTGAGCGTGATGTCGCCAAGGGCTTCGGCGTCGAAGCTTTCACGCCGCGCGTAGACGATTGGCGTTGCGACCGGAATGAATGTGGCGCGCTGTTTGTTCAGCGTCGTGATGATGCCCCGCATCTCACCGGCGCGGTCGAGTTGCGAGACGACGACCATGCGCATAGCCCCCTTCGTCAGCGATACAAGGTGGATGAAGCTCGATGATGCCGGAATGTAGAGGCGGCCACGGTGCGCATAAGGGGCGTCCGGCCTGTCGCGCTCCTGAAACAGCAGGCTCGGCCAATCGGGGTCCCAACTGATGTCGGTCCGGTAGGCCACGATTGTATCGGGCAACGAAAACGCCGGCCTGAGCGTCAAGTAGCTGCCGATGTAGTGATCGACGGCGGCGCTCGAATAGGCGCCCATGTAGACCGGCGCGACGCCGTTCGACTGGCCTTTCAGCTCCAATGGCCCATTAGCAACCGCGACGGATTCTCCGTGCCAGGCATCCCTTAGCCCGTGGAAGTCGAGGCCGAGCACCATGCAGACATCGAACAAGGTCTGATCGCGAACCGACCTGCCGCCGAGCATGTTCTGGATCGTCTTCTCGTGGCAGTCGGCGGTATCAGCCAGTTCCGCCTGCGTCAGCTTCTTCTCCACCATAGCCGTCTTGATGCGGTCGAGGGCCTCGGCGCGAGTGGTTACGGACGCTAAAGGGGCTGTCGCTTTTTTCATGGGCCACGCGGGTAAGGGCGGGTGCGGTCGTTACCGGAAAATACCGATTTTTATCTCTCAACGGCAATCGGAATTAGGGCCCAATTCTGGGCTTTCGCGGTCTTGCCGGAAGTTCGCTCTGAACGGACTGATCTTTCCAGCCGGGTGTCGGCAATCTGCGGCTTCCACCACGAGGTGGATTGAGCGAGACCAGGAGAGACGGGCGACCATGATTGACCGACAGAATTTGAAATCAACGGCGGCGCGCTGGGTAAGCGTCGCAATTACGTTGGCCGCAGTGCTCATTCAGAGCCAGCCAGCCGCCGCGCGGCAGTTCGATTGCCGCAATGTAGAGGCAACTTCGGAGCGGATGATTTGAGGAATGACAGGCTCGGTGCTCTCGACGAGCAAATGAGCAGGCTCTACGGCGAGTTGATGCAGGCCTATGACAGTCAGGGCAAGCCGCCAGGCTCTGCGCAACTATCAGCGCCATTTCCTCGCCGTCCGCGACGACTGCGGTCGCGATACGAGCTGTATAAAAGGCGCCTACCTCGACCAGATCAGCGTTTTGGAAGCCCGTCTCGAAAAGGCGAACCGCCGAACCGAGCGATGATAAGCGCGCGGCCTTTTACCGGCCCAGGACCTCGAGGCGAACCTCGGCCAAACCGACCCCCGTTATGCCGAGGTTCTCTGCCGCCCCCTCAGACAAGTCGATGACGCGGCCCGGTTTGAACGGTCCGCGATCATTGATGCGCACGACGATGCTGTTGCCGGTATCGACGCGGGTAACGCGGACACGGGTGCCGAATGGCAACGTTCGATGGGCGGCGGTCATCCCGGAGGGATCGAACCGTTCACCTGTCGCCGTCACTTCGCCCTGTCCGTAGTAGGAGGCAAGACCGTGCCCGGGGCCGGTGAGGCGGGGGCCGCGCTGAGCGTCCAGATCGTGCAGACGCGCCGACGGGCCGATCGAAGCATGGGTGATACGCATTTTAGCGGCGCTGAGCGAAATGGCGGTCCAAAGCGGGTCGCGGGCCTGAACGGCCGCCTGCGGTGACACCGCCGTCTGCCAGGCGCCGACCGGGCCGGGGGGACTTCGTAATGCTGTGGAAGCAGAGAAGGCGGCATCCGGCAGCGACTGGGCTTCAGCGGAGCTGCCAAGGGCCACGATTGCGGCCGCCAGAACAATGACAAAGCTTACGCAAGATCCTCGGCGCACGCGGCTTTTCCCCCCGGAAATCCCCCGAATCTCTATTCAGTAATTCGATTCGATGGCAGCAAAACGTCAGGAGGCGCCAAGTTTCCTCGGCGCCTCCCGAAATCCCGTGTGTGGGTTCGTGGTTCAGCTGCGGCCGAGAACCTCCAGCGACACGCTTGCGACGCCGGCACCGGTCATGCTGATTGCCTGCGCGGCAGCCCGCGACAGATCGATGATGCGACCGCCGGTGAACGGACCTCGGTCGTTGATCGTGACCACTACGGAGCGGCCGTTCGAGCGGTTCGTCACCCGCACGCGAGTGCCGAAGGGAAGCGAGCGGTGAGCGGCGGTCATGGCGCTAGGGTTGAACCGGGCGCCCGAGGCAGTCTGTTGGCCTTGCCAGTAGTAGGAAGCCTTGCCGCTATAGCTGCCGCCGGCAGAGGCGACCCTATAGGACTTGCGGGTTCTGGTGGGAGCCTCGGCGTAATTGCGCCGATGCGAGCGATAAGCAACCTTAGCTTTCGGAGCCCGGTGCGCGATCCTGGACTTCGCGGCCGACCTGGCCGTCTGATGTGAAGCGGGCGCCCCACAAGCGTAAGCCGGACCTTGGCATGTCCAAGCCGCCGCACTTGCCGGCAGTGCGCCGGTCATCAAAGCTGCAGTCGCGACCGAAGCCACGGCAATAATCGAACGCATAGTGCACTCCTTTTTTAAAAAGGAGCAGCAGTGGTTCGGGTCGAATGAGCGTTTCCCCCGCCCGCAGGAATTTGCGGGTCAACCGCCTCAGTGGCGGCACCATAATCAAGTTGAGAGGGATGGCCCGTCTAGCATGTGACCCGTCACAGAACTCCAGAACCCAGTTCTTCTGCTGCCCTGCTGACTGGGGTGCTCCCCCGTCCTGGCGGTGCACAACGAGCATTAGGATTGTAGGTGGTCAACCCGCGGCTACCAGCACATTTTAACCATATTTCGCAGTCAATTGAAAAATATAAACTTTTATCCATGCACCTTTGGGTTGCGCGACGCCACGCCGCAGAATTGCCCGTGGAACCGGTAACGTTCCGTGTCAGATCATTTCTATTTCGGATCAATTGGCTACCGCGATGCGGGAGCGATGTACTCCGTGTACTGCTGTTCAATTGCTCGGCGAGGTCACAGCGCACGTCATGCGCGTGGCGCGTGTCGCCTGGCGATGAAACGAGCCGCGCAGTGCAGCGTCTCGCCATGCTCATGCAACATAAGCAAACTCGCTACGCCCTCGAAGTGTACTTTGAGTTTTGTCGGCTGCTGCGAGAGATAGGCTCAGCCGCGGTCGCTCAGAGCCAACCCTTTTTGCGGAAGTAGAGGTAAGGCACGACGTCCTGACACGAGCATCAACACGAGTGCGGCTGGGTAGCCGATCGACCAATCGAGCTCCGGCATGTGCCGGAAGTTCATGCCATAAATCGAGGCGACGAGCGTCGGCGGCATCAGTGTAACGGCCATCACCGAGAAGAGCTTGATGATCTGGTTCTGCTCGTTCGAGATCATCCCAAGCGTCGCATCGAGAAGGAACGTCGTTCGGGAGGCCATAAAACGAAGGCTTTCCATCAGAGACGTGATGTCGTGTCCGGCGGCCTCGATGCGGGCCAAAATTCGCTTGTCATCGTTTCGCTCGCGCACGGCGTTGGCGAAGTACAGCAAGAGACGGTGCATGGACATGGCGCTTTCCTGGGCTCTCGCCGTCACGTCGCCTTCCCTGCCGATCGTTTTCAGTAGCACGTCGAGGCGCCGGCTGCGCGACGCCTGCCCAACGCTCTTTTGGCCGAACACAACGGGCGCCATGCGCTCGACTTCGTCCTGTATCCGCTCGATCAGGTCGGCTTCCCGCTCGATCAGCATTTCGATGAGGCCGATCATAATGCCGGCGCCGGTTGAGCAGCCGGCGTCGCCTTTGGCGGCGCGCGCCACGTAGAGCGGGAACGCCCGCGGGTCGGCATAGCGGACCGTCACCAGATGGTTTCCCGTGAGGATAAACGTGATGACGGATGTGAGAGGCACGTCCTGGGAGCTGTTGTGCAGGATAATGCCGGTCATGTAGTAGGCGCCATTCTCGGTATAGAAGCGGTTCGAAGCCTCGATTTCGCGCATTTCCGAGCGGGTCGGCACCTCGATCCCGAGCGCCTGCTCGATGGCCTTGTCCTCGTCCTCGGCCGGGTTTTGCAAATCGATCCAGACGCTGGTCGAAAGATCGCCGGCTTCGTCGCGGGCCTTCAGCTTGCCGCCGGCGGCGTCATAGACCGTTATCATCGGCGGACCTCCCCGCAGCCATGCGTTCCAGCTTGGCGCATGCTTAAAAAACGCAGCATTCGGGGGAGACCCATTTCACGACGATCCGGCATAGGCAAGACTGCCGGGCCGGAAAAAGCGTATATTACGCGACCTAGTCAGTCCTCACGGACGTGTGCCGTTTTAACCTGGTCGGGAAGGCTTATCGCGTGCGGGAGCCGAAGTCCCGAAAATGACGATGACGCTCGCCGGGGCGAACGTCATCTGAACACTTGCAGCTTGTTATGTAACCCGTTCGATGAGAAAGTGCGCGTCAGCCGAGATCGGGAGTTACTTCGCCCGGGTCCTTCGCCCGACGGACGCTGCCGTCGAACTGGGCGCCCTCGTCGATCGACAGCGTCTGCTTGACGATATCGCCATCGACGCGCGACGTCGCATTGAGGTTCACGGAAGAGCCCTTCAGCGCGCCCTTGACCTCTCCCTGAACGATAATCATCCGCGCCGTGATGGTGCCAAAAACGCTGCCCGTCTCGCCGACCGTAACGCTTTCGCCATGCACGTCGCCTTCGATATGTCCGGCAATGAGGAGCGACCCCTTGGTCTTAAGGACAAGTTGCTGGCCCGAGATCGTGATGTCCTGCCCGAGCACCGAGGTGGGCGCATCAATGCCCGACCCAGTGTGGTGCACGCCCGACGTAAAAAGCGGTTGCGCGGGCGGCTTAGGCGGAAGTGGTGTGATGTTTCTGACGGGTTCCATCGAACGCGGATCTGCGCGGTTGAACATTACTTACCCCCAAAATCAAAACTGTTGTCGCCGGTCCCGCAAGTGCGTTTGAAGCACCGTAGTTTGTGGACATTATGTCCAAGTCGGCCATACCGCGCCAGCTTCGATTTTGAACGCTCCGTTCAAGCCGGATGAATTCAGCAGCCCGCGGAAAACCGATCGCCGCAGCCATTCCTGTTGGCTAGGAAAGCGAAAGCGGGCCGCCCTAAAGCGACCCGCGCATACTTTTCCGCAATTTTCTTTCTCGTCGCCTCAGTGCGGAACCCAAAGGTCCACAAACGGCGCGACGACATGGTGGCCGCGACGGCCGGAATACACATGCGCGAACGGCGCATCGACCACGGTGTGACGGCCAGTCTCGACGCGGGTGAACGGCGCGTCGACGACCTCGCCCCGAGAATAATGTCTGTGGTAAGAATACCTGTGGTGGCGATGAGCCCGCCTATCCTCCCGCGAATCGTGCTGGACTTTGACCGCAGCTGAGCGTGACGAGGCCACTTTGTGTTTTGCTACGGGCGCGGCGCTGACGCCAGAAATCGATGTGATCGCAACAGCGCCGACAGCGGCAATTATCGCCGAAGCTGAGCGGGGAAATGTAATCATGACTGGTACTTTCCATTTTCGTTCACGTTGGCCGGAAACTAGGACCCTGGGCGCCGCAGGACAACCTTGGAGCGCCCAGCCGCGTCGGGATGCGTCACTTATGCTGGAAGCGAGCCAAGCTCGTGGCCCCGGAAAACGGCACTTTTGCTGCTCGAGTAGACAGATCAAAGGTCGAGGAGCCCGGTCTACGAACTTTGTGACAAGGCCTGCCGCAACGACGGCGGTCTGATATGATTAATCCAATAGGAATTGGGAGGACGCGATGGGAATGCGGTGGCTCTGGGTCGCTTTTATTATCTTCGCGGCGGCGGCCGTCCCGGCCGACTACGCGGCGGCGGAGAGCGCGTGTCCGAGAGCCGGAACGTTGGGCGTCTCCCGAACCGTCGAAATCGACACGACCGGCGGGCCGGGCTTCGGGATGGAGCACTACAAAGCGTACGACTTTTTGCAGCCCAAGGAAGTGGTGCTGACGTTCGATGACGGGCCGCAGAAATACTCTACTGAGGCGGTGCTGAAGGCGCTCAATGACGAGTGTGTCAAAGCGACGTTCTTTTCAATCGGCAAAATGGCTCTTGGCTATCCCGAAATCATTCGCGAAGTGGCGAAGGCCGGTCACACCATCGGCACTCATACATGGAGCCACAAGGCGCTCGCCAGGGCCAAGACGTTCGATGATGCCAAGGACGAGATCGAACGCGGCTTCAGTGCCGTTCACCGCGCAGTTGGCGGCCCTATTGCGCCGTTCTTTCGTTACCCGACGCTCGTGGACACACCCGAAACGGTCGCGTACCTCGGCAAGCGTAACATCGCGATCTTTTCGTGTGACATCGACAGCATCGACTACAAGCTGCAAACCGCCGACCATCTTGTGAAGTCGATAATGCAAAAACTCGACAAGAACGGCAAAGGCATCTTGTTGATGCACGACATCCACAAGAGGACCGCCGAGGCCCTTCCGATGTTGCTCGCCGAGCTCAAGGCCAAGGGCTACAAAATTGTCCACATGACGCCGAAGGCGCCGGCCACGACGGTCGCCGAATACGATGCTGCAATCGAAAAAGATGCGAAGGGTTTGCCGCAAGTCGGCGCGGAGCGCCCGATGTCGAGCATCGTTCATACTGTAGGAGGCGAGCCTTCGCCCGCGAAAGACTCCATGGCCGCTACTCCCGCAGCGACAGCGCCGGCCGTAAGCCATGCCGCCAATGAACCCGCGAGCCCCAGTACTGGCGAAACGCCTGCGCCTGCGCCTGCCGCGACGGCGCCGGTTGAAGCAGAGCCAACCGGGCTACCCGGCGAGGAGCATCCCGAAAACGCTCCGTCTCAATCCGCGGACCAAACCGCTGCACCGGGCACCTCGGTTCCCACGCCCGAAGCGAGTAAGCCGGTGACGAAGTCCAGCACCTCGGTACCTCCAGCAACGACGTCTTCGGTGGTGCGGACAGTTTCAGAGCCTGCCGCGGACGGCAAATCCGAGACAGCCGGAAAGTCGGCAGTAGACGGCCAGCCCACGCATCAAGCTTCGAAATCGCTTATGGAACGCGCCAAGGAAACGTGGAGACTATGGTTCGGCGAATAAGCCTGGTGCGGCTGCCGCGTTGTTGGAGGATTTGCCAAGCTTTGATGCGCCAGCGCTAATCCGAGCGCGGTCCGGAAAAAAAATGGGTGGCAGGTTGCCACCCATTTCTTTTTGGACGCCCTGTTTAGGCCCCCCCGGGCCCGCCGCAAACCATTGTCGTCCGCCTGGGCGCAATATAGCGCACTGGCTTATCATTGGGCGTACGTCTTGCGTAAAGCTCACAGGCCTGACGCACGACGCTTCCGGCTTATGGTGGGAAATTCTTCACCCCCAGCCCATCCCCCGATCGGCTGTCCCACGCAGCAAGAGGCTTATTTCAGCGCGACGTTTTCTTCCACAGGAAAACGAATCACTCGGTTTAGTTTCATTCAGGCTGTGGTGTTTTGGTTACAACCAGACACGTGCGGACGACCATCGCGCTTCACGAATGGTCGCGGCCAAGAAAAGGGCCGCTCCAAGCGAAGCGGCCCCGTGAGATCATTCGTTGTGAAAGCGGAGTGCGAAGTCCGCCGCTTAAGTCTCAGCTCTGCACCAGGAGATATCCGGATGCAGGCCCGAGCGACCACGACATCGACCGCCTCAAGATCCCACTCGACATCGGATCACCTCCTCTCTGTTGTTGCTGTTGCTAACAAGTTGGCATTGTTCGGTCGTTTTGAAAAGCCGGCGCGACTTCTTGTGCCGGAGGAGGCGCTGAGATGATCATCGTCGCGTCTCTCCACAGACCCCAACGATCTGTGGGTCGTGGATATCCTCATGTATGAGCTTATTCAGAAATGCCGTAACGTCTCGCCAGTTGGTGGGGCAATATTGCAGGCTTCGGATTTGTACGGGGAGACCTCTCATGTTGATTGCAAATATTTTTAGGTCTGCGCCTTGCCGCGCGATCACGGCCGCCGTGGCGCTGGCGGTGCCATCCTGCATCGTGACGGCGACGAGCGCTTTGGCGCGTGACGAACTCGCGCTTGTCATCACAAAGGTGACTGCGCTCGACGCAGCTGACACTTGGCTCGCAGGTCCCGACGACTTTTACGCTCGCGTGACGATTGATGGTGAGGTCTTTACCACCAAGATTAAGCGCCAGAGGAACCACGCCGAGCCGAACTGGAAGGTCACCAAATACGTGCGCGGCGGCCCGCATGATGTGAAACTCGAGATTTTCGACAAAGACATCGGCAAGGGCGACGACAAGATCGACATCAATCGAATTGGCGAAAAGCGCGATCTCGATTTCACGGTGAATACGCGAAGATGTCGTGTCGAAGGCTTTTCGGAGCGCTATCGCTGCGGGGACCCGATCCGCCGTGAGGGCTCAGAGCCGAAGAAGGCCGCGATCGAGTTCTATGTCGACGTGATTAGGTGAGGGCAACTCGGGGGGCTGCGGCAGCGAGAGCGATCTCGTTTCTGCCGCCCCACTTTTGTTTGGCCGTCTCAGCTAGTTCTTTTTCGCCGCCTTCACCTTGTCGGCATCGAGATAAAGCTCGCCGCCCATTTCCCTGAACTTGGCGCTCATCTCGTCCATGCCGGCCGCGCGCGTGACTTCCGCGTCGGGGTCGATCTGCGTCGTTTCCTCGGCTATCTCGACAGCTGCTTCGTTCAATCGAGCCGCGTAGTCGCGCACGTCCTGCGTGATTTTCATCGAGCAGAATTTCGGGCCGCACATCGAACAGAAGTGCGCGACCTTGTGTGCTTCCTTCGGCAGCGTCTCGTCGTGGAAGGCAAGCGCGGTGTCGGGATCAAGGGACAGATTGAACTGATCCTGCCAACGAAAATCGAAACGCGCCCGTGACAGCGCATCGTCGCGCAGCTGGGCGGCGGGATGGCCCTTGGCGAGATCGGCGGCGTGCGCTGCGATCTTGTAGGTGATGACGCCCGTCTTCACGTCGTCGCGGTTCGGTAGCCCCAGGTGCTCCTTCGGCGTCACGTAGCAAAGCATCGACGTGCCGAACCAGCCGATCATTGCCGCGCCGATGCCGGAGGTGATGTGGTCGTAGCCCGGCGCGATGTCGGTCGTCAGTGGCCCGAGCGTGTAAAACGGAGCCTCGCCGCACGCCTCGAGCTGCTTCTCCATATTGATCTTGATCTTGTGCATCGGCACATGGCCGGGGCCTTCGATCATTACCTGGCAGCCTTTGGCCCAGGCAATCCTGGTCAGTTCTCCAAGCGTCTCAAGTTCAGCGAACTGGGCGCGATCGTTGGCGTCGGCAATCGAGCCCGGACGCAAACCGTCACCAAGCGAGAACGACACATCGTAAGCCCGCATGATGTCGCAAATGTCTTCGAACCGCTCGTAGAGGAAGCTCTCCTTGTGATGCGCAAGGCACCACTTGGCCATGATCGCGCCGCCTCTGCTGACGATGCCGGTGACGCGATTGGCGGTCAGCGGCACGAAGGGCAGGCGCACGCCGGCGTGGATCGTGAAGTAGTCGACGCCCTGTTCGCACTGCTCGATTAGCGTGTCGCGATAGAGCTCCCATGTGAGCTTCACCGGATCGCCATCGCACTTTTCGAGCGCCTGATAGATCGGCACGGTGCCGATGGGAACAGGGCTATTGCGAATGATCCATTCGCGCGTCGTGTGAATGTTCCGCCCGGTTGACAGGTCCATTACCGTGTCGGCGCCCCAGCGGATGGCCCACACCATTTTCTCGACTTCCTCTTCGACCGACGACGTCACGGCCGAATTGCCGATGTTGGCATTGATCTTCACGAGGAAGTTGCGGCCGATGATCATCGGCTCGAGTTCGCCGTGATTGTTGTTTGCCGGGATGATGGCGCGGCCGCGGGCAATCTCATCGCGGACGAACTCGGGCGTGATGTGTTCGGGGATTTCGGCGCCGAAGCTTTCGCCCTCATTCAACGCTTCGTTGGCACCCGACAACGCTCCGCTGCGGCCAAGATTTTCGCGATGCGCGACATAGATCATTTCATTCGTGATGATTCCGGCGCGGGCGTATTCGAATTGACTGATGGGTGCGGTTCCGGTGCCGCGGACTGGCCGCGGAACATTCGGAAACGCGCGCGCCGCATGCGATCCCGACACATTACCATTGTCTTCGGGCTTGATCACGCGGCCGTCGTAAGATTCGACGCCGCCACGCTCGCTGATCCAGGCGTCGCGACTACGTGGCAGGCCTTGCTCCACGTCGATCGCGGCTGCTGCATCGGTATAAGGGCCGGAAGGATCATAGACGCGGAACGGAGCTTCGCCGCTTTCTGGCGAAAGCGCGATCTCACGGAACGGTACGCGCACGTCGTCGCGGCCAGCAGGCGAGGTATAAACCTTTGTCGAGGCCGGAAGCGGACCCGTCGTCACCTTCGGAGCGATGAGATCGCTCGAACGCGTGATCTTGTTCATCACAGCCTCTTTCAAATTGTCACGCCGTAAGCCTTGAACGACAGAAACGCCCCAAGTGCCAAAAGGACGACACCGGTCACAAGAAGAAATGTCGGATTCTCGCCAAAGGATGCTGCGATCTCCGAAGCTCTGTGTGGGAACCACATTCGGGCGAGGCCGCCGACGATCAAGAGCCAGCCCAATATCGTGATGATCACGGGCCAGCCGCCGGTCCAAACGTTGTGAACGCGCACGATTGCGACGCCTGCAAGAAGGCTCAAAGCCCCGGAGAGAAATATAATGGCGTAGTTCTGTGCGACCTGAGTGATCATCTCGGGGAACATCTGCCGGTTGAGCAGCATTGCTATCCCCATTGCGACCATGAGCGGTCCGGTCAAGCCGGCGATGAGCCTGGTGGGTGCCATGTCTAGGCCTCCTGCCTGCGTTGCAAAACGCAGAGCGCTAAAAAGCGAGCGAGTCGATCGCGCCGGAGGGCTGAATATCCGTCCCTTCGCCGGCATGACCCGGATCAGGTTCTAAGAGTGCTCGCGCTGACGTTACGCGATCTCAGCCGGACCACCGGCGCCCCTCGGAAACTAAGCGATTGTCGCGCCGATGAGCGGCGATGGCAAGTCGACTTGCGGCGAGGGCGCGTGGTTGTTGCTCTCTGCCCATTCCTCTGCACTCGAAATGGGGAGAGCACGGAATAAACAGTGGTGCGAGGGCCGCCCCTCACCCTAACCCTCTCCCCGCAAGCGGGGAGAGGGAACGGCAGGTGGCCCGCGCGCGATTGCGTTAATTCAAAAGCATCGCCGCGACCGGCCGCATTGACGAAAGTCATCCACACCAACAAGGTCATGGCAGCCATGCGAGGCGGCCATCCAGAGCAAACGGAGAATTGTCTTGAGGCTCTAAATAGAGCCGAGGCGCGCCCGGCTATGGATTGCAAACATCTTCCCTGAAGCCGAAGGCGTTCTATGCCGCCACGGCGTGCCTGGCCACTTCAACCCAGCCTTTGATTTTTTCGATGTCGGGCGGGCGGCCTTCACGCAGCACACGCTTGCCTTCGGATGTCGTGACGAACTTCAGCACATTCGCCGAAAGCGCGACGGGGTCGGCGTCGGCGACGGCTTGCGCCGTGCGATAACCGGCACCGACTAGCAACTGCGCATGCGTGCCTCTTAGCCCCGGCACGTCAATGACGAGCTGGGCCTGATCCTGCCAGTCAGCGAGAGACTCAGCGTCAAAGTTAGGATCGTCGAGAAGGTCGGCCAGATCATCCGGATCATTCCCAAGGAAGTCTCCGACCGTGTAAATCCCAATGGCCGTGAAACGCTCGGCCATTTTGGGACCGATCGACGGCGCCGCCTCGATGTCATCACTGGCAAAGAGATATTTCTTGCTGTCCTCACTCTTTGTCGCCGCTCTGACGACGGTCTGATAGGTCCGCGGCTGCGGCGCATGCGCAACCGCGTTCCATGACGTGGGTTCGATCGGCGCGTCCGGTATGGCCGGTGGCATCGCTGAAACGTCGGGCCTGATATGTGCCGACTTTGCGACCGTCAGTTCGAGAGCGGTATCGCCGGCCGCGGTCGGCGCTTCACGGCTGATATTGGCGGCCACTTGAACCGGCTCGCCGGTCTCAATGCGGACAGCGCGAATCTCACTGCGCTGGGCCAGTTTCGGCTCCAGGACTTCGCGCTGGTGCAGATCGCGGATTGTGCGGTCGTCTTCGGGCAGCGTCTTGTCGACCCGTCCGGTCGCTCTCAGCTCATCGTAAATCGCCGCGACCAGTTTGCGATCTTCGGCGTTGGTAAGGCGCTTCTCTATGAACTTCGCCGGGATCTTCATCATGGCGAGGAAGGTTTCCGCCGTAAGCGTGACGTCGGGCGCCGCGACGCCGGCTTCGGTAATTGCCGCGTCGAGCACCCGCCCGAAGCCTTTCGAAGCATAAATCAAAAGCTCGGCGACGAGACCGCGGGCGATCGTATCGAGCCCTTCGTTCGGCCGGACGGAACCCTTGTGGATGTCGTAATGCGCAATCAACTTTTCATAATAGCGATGCGAGAACTCGGCGCCGTCGCAAATGAATTCCGAGAGCCAGTTCGGCCCGGCCGGAACAGGAACATCGAGATCTGCAAATCTCTGCTCGCCGAGGGTGCGAAGCGTATCGTACGAACGGCTGATGCTCCATTCGGCGGCGCGATGAATGGCATTCTCGGCTTCCGTCTGACCGGTGTGAAACGGCTGAACGGGGTCGGTATAATAATGGCTCAAGACACCAGCCGCGTAGACCGCGTCCGGCCAATTGCCGGCTCTCAGCTCGTCGACGGTCTTCTGATACCAGGCTTCGGCTTTTTCCGGCGCGCCGCCCCAGTATCCCTCCGCCACATGCAGGACGTGGTTCGTGAAATCCTTGAAGCTGACGTCCGGTGCCTTCGAACCTTCGAGGTAACGCTCGACATGCTTCAGGAAAACCCGGATCCAGGCATCCTTATCGCCGTGCTGCATTTTATTGAGTGCGTCGAGCGCCAGCTTGTGATGCGTGCCGTTGGCGTGCGTGGCATAGACAATTCGAAAAAGCGCGGACATCACGGCCTCGGGCTGACTGCGGATCGCCCATGTCTAGCGTGAGTTGCGGCTTCGGCTCGATTATAGCGGAACCGGTCATCAACGGTTTTCGCGCCGTGGCTGCTGCCGTAGGCGCCTTTCCGTCGCGAGATCGATGATATCGGCGCTGACGCCACGATCCTCGGCGATCCGGCGGGCAAGCTCGGCGCGCGGGCAAGCCGCACTACGTTGAGACCGCGAGGCAGCGAATTGTCGCTGAGTACGCGTTTTAGCGTCTCGGGTCCGAGCCCGCAGGCGTGTCCGAGGGCGAGCGCCTCTTCGCATGCGACGGCGTGCGCGGCTTCGACGTAACCCATCAGCGCTGCGGCGGCATGAGCGCTGCCGAGAGGGCCCGTGTGCTCGACGCTGCCAAGCAGCGACAGCGCCGCTCCGGCCAATTCAACCGCGTCCGGATAGCCGCCGAGCAAGATCTTGACGCGGCCTTCGGCGATCGCATCGAGACCGCCGATCAGTGCTGCATCGACCAGTGCCACGTCGCCGGTGCCGAGCAAGCCGAGCAGTGCCTGCAGTTCGCGTGGTGTGCGGGAACCGAGATCGACGAATACGGAGCCGGGCTGCATTCGGGCCCCCAGCCCCACGCTTTCAGCGCTGCCGAGAATGAGAGCCCTCAACGCTTCAGTATCCTCAATCGCGGCGAACGTGATGGGGCACTCGAAAGCAATGTCGGTCGGCGTCGGCAAAGGCTCTCGAGTTAGCGCCGCGGCGAACCTCGGCGATCCTGGCAGCGCGACGTATAGCGTGCCGTAGCCGCATGCAGCAATCCGCTGTGCAATGGCCGCTCCGTGCTCGTCGTTACCGATGATGCCGATGGGACTGTCGCCTGCGGGATCGCTCATAATGTTTCGTCCCCTAACGTCCTTCGCGCCACCATGCCAATGCAATGAGCGCCAAAAGTGCCGATAGCGCGGCGAACCCGGTAAACATCGGCGTCAACTTCACACCGCGCGTCAGAAACGCCTGACGATCTTTTAGCCCGAGCCAGCCGGAACCGGCCATGACCTTCGCAGACGTCATCATAGAAATGCGCGGAACGTCGACGTCAGTCGCAGGTCCCGAGGAACCCTTGGACTTTGTCCAGAAAACGCCGCCGCCTGTCGCGTCGGCGATCGGCTTCATCTTTTGCTCAGTCGCCGTAACCTCACTCATCTCGCGCGGATCTTCAATGCCGGCGTTGGCGACGGCCGTCAGAGTGGCGGATGGGCCAGCCGTTTCAGCTTTGTAGAGGCCGGGGAGCTTGACATCGATCGTCGAGCGCCAGACGCCCGGCTCGGTGGGAACCGGCTGCAATGTGACATCGCTTGTTTCACCGCCCGGGCCTGAGACTTTCACCGGACCGACTTTGTCTTCCATCGACCGGCGCTCGAGCGTCAGCTTCAGACCCTTGGCGGAAGTAATCAAACGCTCTTCCTCGAGATCGGGCTCCTTCATCAGCCAATGCGACAGGCGGCGCAAAAGATCAGTGTGCGGGCCGCCTCCGTCGTAGCCGCGTGCCCAAAGCCACGCATTGTCGGAGGTCAGCAGCGCAACACGGCCCTTGCCCTTACGATCGAGAATGAGCAGGGGCTTCTCCTCGGCGCCGCTCATCACGACACGGCCACGGTGAGGCGTGATCTCGGCCTCGCGGAACCAGCGGCCCCACGATGGTTCAGGAGACGCGTCAGCCGTCTTCGCCGAGTTCCAGCCGGGAAGTCCTTTGGTGACCGGATGCTTCTGGCCCTCGGCAGTGATTTTCGCCTTGAATGGCATTTCGAGGACGCGGCCCGTCGGAGCCGCGGGAAGCACGGACGCCAGCGGCGTATGATAAATGCTGTAGGCGCCCGCATAGTCGTCACCGGCGGCGACAAGCAGGGCTCCGCCGTGTTGATCGACGTAGCGGGCGATGTTGTCGTAGTAGAGGAGCTGCAGAATGCCCCTGTGCTCGTACCGATCGAAGATGATCAGGTCGAATTCGTTGATTTTCTCCGAGAAGAGTTCGCGCGTCGGAAACGCGATCAGCGACAGCTGATTGATCGGCGTTCCGTCCTGCTTCTCCGGTGGCCGAAGAATGGTGAAATGCACCAGATCGACGGCAGCATCAGACTTCAAAAGATTTCGCCACGTCCGCTCGCCGGGATGCGGTTCGCCCGAGACGAGCAGCACGCGCAGGTTTTCGCGGACGCCTTCGGCCGCGATCACGGCGCGATTGTTCGCGGTCGTCAATTCGCCGGGGGTAGGCTGCAATTCGATCTCGACGATGTTCTGTCCCGTGTGCGGGATGGGCATGTCGATTTTGACAGTTTGGCCGACCTCGGCGTGTAGCGTCTCGTCGGGGAGGCCTTCGCGGCGAACCTTCAACGTGGCGGTTTCGATTCCGGACGCCGAAGCCTTTCCTGTTTCGCGGACCGCAATCTGGATCGGGCGCGATTGACCGACCAGGCCATAGCGCGGCGCCTCGATCACTTCGATGCGGCGGTCGAATTCATCAGGCTTACCGGTCAACAGCGCGTGAACCGGCGCGTCGAAGCCCAACGATGCGGCGGACTTCGGAACGTCATGCACCTGTCCATCGGTGACGAAGAGGACGCCCGCGATCCGGTCGGGTGCGGTATCGTTCAGCGCCGCGTTCAGATCGGTGAAGAGGTTTGTGCCGGCAGCGGTCTGCTCTCCCGGAATTCCGGCCGCGACCCGTTTGATGGTGAGGTTCGGAATTTTGTCGAGCTTGGTTTCGAGATCACTGCGGATCGCGTCCATTTGCTTGGTGCGGTCGGCAAGTTTCTGACTGGGACTTTCATCGAGCACGACGATCGCGACGTTGGCGAGACTCTCGCGCTGCTCTTGCTTCAGGATCGGGTTGAGAAGAGCTGCGATCAGCGCCGCGAGGGCCGCGAGGCGGATCAGCGCGCCGCGCGATCGCCGTGCCAGCAGCACGATGACAAGTCCCAACGCCAAGATCGCCAGCACTGTCAGCACAGGCAGCGGAATAAGTGGCGCAAAGGTGATCGACCAGTTCAAAACTTATGCCCTTACTGACCTAGTCTCTCGAGCAGAGCTGGCACGTGCACTTGATCGGCTTTGTAGTTTCCGGTTAGCGCATGCATTACGATATTGATGCCAGAACGAAATGCCATCTCACGCTGTTCTTCGCCGCCCGGCACCACTGGGTAGAGTGGCCGGCCGCGATCATCGAGCGCCCACGCCGACGCGAAATCGTTCGACGTAATCATGATCGACGTCACGCCATCCGAAACGCGGGCCCTGTGCGAGTCGTTTTTGTTTTCCGGGATGGCTTCGACCCAAAGCTGACCGCCGTCCCAACGGCCTGGGAATGAGCGAAGCAGGTAGAACGACTTGGTGACGACGTGGTTCTCCGGCACCGGTTCGAGGCGCGGCACGTCGAGCTTGCTCAAAAGCCGCTCCAGCGCCGTGCCGCCTTTACCGGCGAGGGGAAGAAAATTCGAGCCGCCTTGCCCGTAGTCGCGGGTATCGAAAATGATGAGCCCGCCTTCCTTCATGTAGGCGTCGATTTTGGCGATGACCGGATCGGGCAGGGCTTTAGCCGAGTCGAGCACGGGCCAATAGAGAATGGGATAGAACGCGATCTCGTCCTTGCTGATGTCGACGGCGGCGGGTTCGCCCGGCTCGACCGCGGTTCGCGTTTCAAGAACGCGCCCGAGGCCGGCAAGTCCGGCCCGGCTCGCTTCGTCGGTTTCGCGATCGCCGCTTAGAACGTACGCAAGCGTCACTTTCGAGGTCGCGGCGATGGCCGACTTGTCGGCTGCGGATTCGTTCTTCGATCTGACCGTGACCGTGCCGGAGTCTTGTGACGGCGACGAAAAGGCGTCGAACGGCGGCAGTTCCTGGGCTTTGGCGTCGGGAGCAACTGCAAAGGCGAGTGCCGCGAGTGCCAACACTGCGACGCCGGCGCGCGGCCGGGCACGGCGCGAAAAAAGTCCACCAAGTCCGCCGGCTTGCAGCAGGACAATGGCGATGATATCGGCGAAGAGCAGCGCCAGCGCCGCGCCGAGCAGGCTTGGCTTCAACGCCGTGCTTGCGGCGTCGGCGTACGAAAGCCGCGTGACGCTCGCCGGCAAGTCCGGGAAAGGAGTGAGGGTGCTCTTCGGAGTGAGGATATTTAGCGCACGGGGGCTGGCGGACTGACCATAGTAGCCGGGTGGATGTTCGAAGCTCGGCGACGTGGTCTGCAGCTCGGAAGCTTTTATCGGCTCGGTCGTCGGCGGAGGTGTTCTCAGGGTGCCCTGGCCGTCGAGGGTCTTCATCGGTGCGAGGACGTTGGCATTGGCGCTGACTTCCGCCGTTGTGCCGGCGCTCGTCTCGCCGCCTCCCTGTCCCGATGCCCCGATGGTGCCCATCGTCGAAAGGCGTCGCAGCATTTCGACGAACAGTCCAGAGATTGGAAGATTCGACCAGTCCGAGTTGGCCGTAACGTGAAACAGCACGAGACGGCCATTGCCGTACTTCGTCGCCGTGACGAGTGGCGTGCCGTCCTTGAGCCGCGCCCAGATTTCGACCTCCGGCGTCAGTTGCGCCGGATCGGCGAGCACCTGCCGGTTGACCGTGACGTCTGCTGGTATCGTCAGGCCCGCGAATGGGCTGTTCTCGTCGAACGCCGCGAGCGCCTGCGGTGACGACCACGAGAGGGCGCCGCCGAGCGACCTACCGCCTGTTCGCAATGGCACGGGAAGCAAAGCGTCGCCGGCCTTCTCAAGCCGTGGCCCCGCAAAGCGCACGAGCAGTCCGCCGCGCTTTACAAAGTCATCGACCTTTTTCGCAGCCTCGCCGGACAACGTGCCGATGTCGGCAAGCATCAGCACCGAGATGTTCTGCTTCAGGATAAACTCGAGGCCCTGAGAGAGATTGGCGTTTTTGGCCACGGCGAGATCGGCGTAGGGCTTCAGCGCCTTCTCAATGTAATAGAGCGGCGCCAGCAGCGGCTGTGCCTCCTCGCGGCTTTCGCCTGAAATGAGTCCGACCCGATGCCATTGCGTTGCCGCATCGATGAGGTTGACGGCGCCCGCCGATCTTTCGCCGGCAAGTTCGATGCGCGCCACCTGATTGCGAAGCTCCAGCGGCAGATCGAACGTGACGTCGGCTGATTTCGCGCCGGCACCCAGCCTGAATGGCGCTTCGCCCAGCCGCTCGCCGCGGGCTGAGTAGGCATTGACGGTGCCGTCGCGTTCCGGACCGCCGGTAGAAAGGACGAGGGCTTGGAGCTTGCCCTTGTCGCCGAGACGGGCGGTCAATCCGAGCGGCTCGTGACCCTTGGTTTCGTCGAGTACCGCGAAGGTGCCGTTACCCGCGAGCGCTGCAAGCTTCTTGCCGATGTCGGCAGCGTTGGGTTTTTGGTCGAGGCCGTCGGGCAACCAGATGATGTTCGGGTTTTTGCTGTTTGCGGCTTTGAGCGCATTTTCGAGAGCCGACAGAGCGCCCGCCCGATCGGGTTCGAACGGCTGAGGTACGAGTGCTGAAGCAGTGCTTCGCGCGTCGTTCGGGGATTCGATTTTCGCAACGGGAAGCTTGCTCGCGGCGGCGGTTCCTACGATGACGACAGGTCTGCCGCTGCTTTCGGCTTCACCGATGAAGCGGTCGATCATCCTGACGCGTTCCGGCCAGTGCGACGCGGCCGCCCAGCCGTTGTCTACGAAGACCACCACCGGACCTTCGCCCGCCAGGCCAGCCTCTTTCGAGGGATTGAGAACGGGCTCAGCCAGAGCAAGTATGACGAATGCCGCTGCAAGGAGACGTATGAGCGTCAGCCACCAAGGCGTCTTTTCGGCAGTCTTCTCTTCGTTCTCGAGCCCTACCAGGATGCGGGTCGGCGGGAACTCGACTTGAGCGGGCCGCGGCGGCACGGCACGCAGCAGCCAATAAATGATCGGCAACGCCAGCAGCGCTGAAAGCAGCCAAGGGTTTAGAAAGGCGAGGGCCCCGAAGCTCATGTGGGCCTGGC
Organism: uncultured Alphaproteobacteria bacterium; assembly: GCA_963833715.1. GTDB lineage: Bacteria > Pseudomonadota > Alphaproteobacteria > Rhizobiales > Hyphomicrobiaceae > Hyphomicrobium_B. Next base: position 83,388 of record CAWHZB010000008.1, on the reverse strand, counting down.
CTTGGCGTCGGAACTCGCCGACATCCAGCGATAGCCGCTTGCCGATCCTTGCAGCCGCATCAGCAGCGACAGCAATGGTTCCGATGCGGGCCGGTCCGTATGATGGGTGAGGAACGACCACCCGAAGCGCTGAGCCATTTCGGCGAGTTCGGCACGATGTGCCGCAAAGCGAGCCATGTATTTGGGACGGAGCGCTTCGACCCGGTCGGCGACCCATCTCTCGCGGCCAGAGGAGCCGAGAAATTCGGTGCGGCCGTTGTACGGCAGCGTTTCCTCGGCAGGATCGAGTACCTGGATCATGTGGCCGGCGACTCCGCCGCTGGCGAGGCCTTCGAGCCGCTCGCGGATAACGCCGCCGGGCGCCAGGAAGTCGCTGAACAAGATGAGGCCGGAAAAGCGATTGAGCGCCGCGCACGGCGGCATGCTCTTTTTCATCGCGGGCGCGTCGGCGTGGGTGACGATGGTTTCGGCGATGCGTGTCGCGGCGTTGCGGCTGGCGGTCGGTTGCGTTTGCCCCAGCAGCGCCACGCGCTCGCCGCCTCGAACCAGCAACTCGGCAGCGGCCAACATCAGCACAAGGGCGCGGTCATGCTTCGTCAGCGGCGCAAGGTGGCTCTTGAAGTCCATCGATGGTGAGAGGTCGGGCCAGAGATAAAGCGTGTGCGCCGCCTCCCACTCACGCTCGCGGACATAAAGGTGATCGGAGCTTGCCGAGCGGCGCCAATCGACGAGATGCGCACCCTCGCCCGACTGGTATTGGCGGAACTGCCAGAATGTTTCGCCGGGTCCGGCGCGGCGGCGACCATGAATTCCTTGAGCGACCGTTGAGGCGATGCGATCGGCTTCCATCAGAAGCTCCGGCATCCGATCGACGAGGCTGACGGCCTCGCGCTCGAGCGCCAGGACGCGCCGGCCTTCGCGAGTGGGGCCTTCGTTTCTGACGTTGGTCGATTGCCCGCGGGGGCCCGCCATCCGCGGTTACTCCACGGAGGACGCGAGGCGCGCGATGATGCGGGTGAGATCCTCGCCTTCGGCGCGGGCCGCGAAGTTCAGCGCCATGCGGTGTTTCAGGATAGGCTCGGCAAGCGCGATGACGTCGTCGACAGACGGCGCGAGCCGGCCGTCGATCAGGGCTTTGGCGCGTACGGCCAGCATCAAGGCTTGGCTGGCACGTGGGCCCGGACCCCACGCGACGAAACGGTCGGTGTCGCTATCGGCGCCTGTGCCGGGTCGTGCCGCACGCACCAGCTTCAGGATCGCTTCGACGACCTTATCGGGAACGGGGATCTGCCGGACGAGGCGCTGCGTCGCCATCAACTCCTGCGCCGAAATGACGGCTTCAAGTTTCGGCGTCTCGTTGCCGGTCGTCGCGTAAAGCATTTTGCGCTCGGCGACGAGATCGGGATAGCCGACGTCGATCTGCAAGAGGAAGCGGTCGAGCTGAGCTTCGGGCAGCGGATAGGTGCCCTCCTGCTCGAGCGGGTTCTGCGTCGCGAGTACGTGGAACGGCGCGGGCGTGTCGTGGCGCTGTCCGGCGACTGTAACATGATGCTCCTGCATCGCCTGCAGCAACGCCGACTGCGTCTTCGGCGACGCGCGGTTGATTTCATCAGCCATCAGAAGCTGCGTGAAGATCGGTCCCCTGATGAAACGGAACGAACGGCCGCGGCCCGGTTCATCCTCGAGCACTTCCGAACCGATGATGTCGGAGGGCATCAGGTCGGGCGTGAACTGGATGCGCTTGGCATCAAGGCCGAGAACCTTGCCGAGCGTGTCGACGAGCAGTGTCTTGGCGAGACCTGGCACACCGATCAGAAGTGCGTGGCCGCCCGAGAGGATCGTTATCAACGTCCGCTCGATGACTTCATCTTGTCCGAAGATGACGGTCGCAGCCGCCTTGTGGGCGCGCTGAATGCGCTCCGAAGAGGCTTCGAGGCGCGGCACGATATCGGTGTGGGTCTCGACAACACTACTCATCTATCGAAAGCCTCGCTCAACGCACTTTTGCTATTGAAAACAGGGCCGAGCATAGCCGTCCCGGCACTTAAGCCTAGACGATCCTGCCCGGTCCTCATAGGGTCAAGTGAATGTTACGTTAGGATAAGTCCTTATTTCGGCAGGCGGGTTGGTCGCGCCGAGGCAGCAGATAAAAATGAGCAATTCCGGCCGTGAACGACAAATCTGACGCGCTCCTCTCCGGACTCGACACTTTGTTGCGCGCGGCGAAGGAAAGCGGTCGAGCGGGCGCAAGACCTGTCGAGACGTGGAACCCGCCTTATTGTGGCGACATCGGTCTCAAAATCCGGCGCGACAGTGTGTGGACTTATCAAAACAGTCCGATCGGGCGCGCCGCGCTGGTTAAGCTGTTCGCCAGCATTTTGCGCAAGGACGACGACGGGAGAACATATCTCGTGACGCCGGCCGAGAAGATCGGCGTCGACGTCGAGGACGCGCCCTTTCTGGCGGTCGAAATGGCGGTCGAGGGCAGCGCCCAGAAACAGGTGCTGACGTTCCGCACCAATGTCGACGATGTCGTCACCGTCGATAAGGATCATCCGCTGCGCTTCGAACGCGAAGAGCCCGACGGAGGGCTGAAGCCATACGTCCTCGTCCGAGGACGTCTCGAAGCACTCGCGACCCGCGCGGTCTATGCGGAGCTTGTGTCGCTAGCCACGACACGCGGCGGCAGCGATGCGGTCGGTGTGTGGAGCGGGGGATTGTGGTGGGAAATGGGGTAGGATAGGGCGACGCCGCAAGCGATATAATCATAAAAACAACTGACCGTGCGGCAATTCAGACGCTTGAAGCGCATCCGCTGGAAATGGCGCGCCTGAAGACCTATCAAATCCGGCTCATGACCGCTGGCCGGTTTCAAAACTTCTGACTCGCATGGTCCCCACCCTGTGTGTCGGCGCGAAGCGCCGATGCATATCCGTGAGCGGACGAATTAGAACCGTTAAAGGCGACCTCATGTGTTTGTATTATGCGCGGGTGCGACGTATCCAAAGGCTTCAATTTCACGTTTGTGTAGCACAGCGATTCTCTCTACGAGCTCGGGCGTTAACAAGTTCAGACTATCTGATGATTTGCGCATCCCGGATTTGGCGCGGGGTAGTTCTCCACCGCTGATCCCGAAACGGTTAAAAAGAGTCCTGGCGTCATTCTCGATCGACTCGTACCGTATAATCTCGTCAGCCACGATATTATCTTCAATGGCATAAAATGGCCAATTATCCCACCGATGAGCGCCCATCGCGCGTCCGTATTTGCCCCCTTTTTCCATGGCAGCTACAAAGTCGGCAAGCGCAGTCGAAACACCGGTGGTGTGTTGTCGCCAACGCCACAGTGAAATGGTACGATCCCAGGGATTCCGCACAATCGATATTTTGCAGTAACTGCGCCATCTACGATCCCCGACGAAACGTCGAACTTCCGCCGCGTACATGTGCGGGCGAAATATTGGCGTAAACGTCAGTGCACGCCTCAAGGCAAGCCCGATTCGTGTGGACGGGCTATCAAAAAGTTTCCACACCTTGGGGTATTGCTGCTTGAATTCGATGCCTGTGCTAATCAGATCGACTTCAGGATCGAGATTGGGTGCCAACCACAGTTCGATCGAAGTTCCCGCGGTTTTTTTGCTTTTTAGAAATATAAACTGGCGGCGGTGACAAATTATTGTCATATATGGCGTTCCAAAATAAACTTCGTTCTAACAACGAATAGGCGGCATTCTCACCCAGCCTGAGACGCACAGCTTACTTGCAAGCAAGTAAATGCTCATGCGCCGTCATGGTCAAGGTTGAGCTGCCTTGTGCAGGACCGAAAGGGACACAGCGGAATGTGCGGACACGGGGAACTCCGCCCTGAGGCGACTTGCGCACGCGGTTCCAATGTGCGAGTTCGTGGTGTGACCTCGGGCCATCCACAATATGTGCGGCCTAGGCTGTGGGCGGATCAACTTCGCGCTTGCCAAAAGATGGAACGAGCCAATGCCACATGTGAAACGAAGCGTTGACTAATTCGCGGCGTTACAAGAAGAGAGATGCAAAATGGGTGCGCTCGGCGAACTCCACACCAATTTATTTGCCATTGCCGGTGGTCTGCGATAGCGTCTGGTGCGCTGGCGCTTGTTAGGAGACAGTGGGTAATGCGACGAATAGCGTCGCAGGTGCGAACCGCTCGCCGCACCTGAATCTCAGCGATTATCGATCCAAGTGCCTGGCTCGATCTACAAAGCTCCGTCCGTGTCGCGGTCCTGGCCAACGACGTCGCTCGTCGTATCGTCGGTTTCGTCGTCGACCTCGATCAGAAGATCCGCAGCCGCATCCGGCGTCGCGTCGGCATCTTCCTCGTCGATTTCCGCGACAACCGGGGCGTCTTCCGTGTCCGCCACCGGAGCGGGGGCGTCCAACCGGTACGTCTTACCCTTGCTTCGCTTGCCGAGCGTTTCGAACTCGTGACGCAGAACAACGTGCGCCTCAACGGCCGCGCCACAATAAGGGCAGTCAGCCGGCTCCTTTTTCAAATCATAGAAGCGACGGCCGCAGTCCTCATTCGTGCAGGTTTGTTTCGTCCCGCGACGTGGCGAAATTGTCGGACTGATCTGGGCTTCACTTTGGGACATAGGTTTCAGCTCCTCGCTGGGTTCAAGTTGGTGCCTTCGAGCACCCTGCAACAGCGAGATGCACATTTGCGCTAGTTAGGGGTTCGAGACGTCAGTCGAGAACAATCGGATAGGTCAGGCTGGACGACGATTGGCGGATCGCAATTCCATTTGCATTATCGACAAACAGCGCCAGCTTTCCCGACGACGAAATCGCGCGTGCGTAGGCAACGGCGTGAGATTTGATCGTGAAAGCGAGCAAGCTTAAGTTGCGCGGTCCTCGAAGCACCGACCACATCTTGTCGCGTCGTTGTGTGACGCGGATGAATCCATCTTTCATGAGATTCCTAAACAGCCTCCGCGCCAGCCGCGGTAAGGCGTACATGAGATCGATCAAACCTGCGGCGATCGATGATGATTTCAATATCAGTTGAAAGAACCAGCTGCTTTGCAGTTGGCGGTTTCTGAGCTGATGGCCTCGATGCGCCTCGGCTCGACGTGCGTCAGACGACTTCACCGCGAGGTCAACGGACGACGCCAATGTTTATTGAGGCGAGCCGCACCGTAACACAGCGCCACCAGCTCAACCTAACGTTTCTTTGTCTGACCGGCCTTCGCTGCTTCGAGCCCGCCAAAAGTCGACGTCTGCGGTGCCGGCTTGGGTTTGTTGGCTTTAGGCTTTCTGGCTTCGCGACCTTTTTGCTGACCTTTAGGCATGGCGCATGTCCTTCGTCGCTTGAGTTATGAAGCAGGCGTGAGTATCGGTTTGTCGATCGGCTACAGAGCAGGCCACTTATACCCTTGCTCGAGAAGCTCTAGGTAACGGTTCATGGCGGGCGCCTTGCTCGAGAGTCTGTTCGAGCGATAATCGCCAACCAAGCCTTCGATCTCGTCACGACTAAAGAGCCGAAACGGATCTAGATTTATTTGTTCGCTAGCTGACCGGGATTCGGCGACGGCTCCGTTGTAAGCCTCGATCAGCTGGATGCTCCGTTTTCGATCTTCTGGAAGCAGTCGATCAAACGCTGCCAGCCAACCATTCAATTCAACCATTGTTTTTTTCCATGATGCAGACATTCGCTGCCGCCTCGTCATTCGCGCACCACAGGTCAAGCCTAGTCGCTCGTGGCGTGCAATTTGCGATTGTCAGTGTCGACAATAGCACCATCGACGTGGAGAAGATATCGTTATGCCGCGGCATCAATAGTGGCGAGCCTTGAGGCAGCTAGAGCGGATTGTGCCTGCTTCCCAAAGGTCTGGGCCTCGACTAGTACGTCACGAGGTCCGAGTTTGGAGGTGCAATCATGCGTTGGGTGTCGATCGCGATGGTCGTGGCCGCTGTGTTGGTCCCGCGCTCGGCGAGCGCCGGAGATTACGCGCCATTGAATTGCGCGAAAGCGAGTTCGTCCTCTGAACATGCGATTTGCGGGTCCTATGCCTTGGGCCAACTGGAAGCTCGTATGGCGACCCTCTACGGTATTGCGACGTCCCTCGTCGCCATGGGCCAGCGTGGAGATATCGAAGACGCCCAGAGGATGTGGTTGAAGACTCGTGACGCCTGCGGCGATCGCGTCGCTTGCTTGAATACGGCGTAAAAGGATCGCATTCGCGCGTTGAACGACGTTGTCGCCGGTGTCGCTACGCACGGGCCGTTCTGAGGCCAACTCGGGGACCAGGTTTGGCGGCTGCAGCCATGCCGCGGACGGGGAGCGAACCATTCGGTTCCCTTAGGCGTTGTTTACGCAATGCAACCGTGGATCGCCAGACTTCACCGTACGGCGCTGGCGTCGCGATCGATGCCGGCGGCCGTCCGGTATGCAATTACGACCACGATCGTTTTCGCCATCGTCTGGGCAAGAATTAATTGGGGCGGAGGTGAACTGGAGCGATCCCGTTCCTTGTTTTCATCCCGGTGATCCTCGGATCCGGGGCGCTGCTCGATCGGGGCAACGGCTTTTTAGCGACCGGGCTCAGCACAGGCCTGGTCGATTATTACATTTTGCCGCCGCTCTATTCGGTGGCGGTGGCCAGCGGCCAAGATCAGGCCGCCCTCGCGCTATTTTTTTTCATCGGCGTTCTCATCTCACTCGTCGTCGAGGCGCTGCACGTCGGGCTCGTCGATTTGGCGATAGAGCATGAGAAGGCCCGCGCCGCCGTTGAGGACCGCGAGCTTCTGCTTGATGAGTTGGCTCACCGCACGCGTAACGACTTCGCAAATGTCGTGACGCTGTTGAACCTTCAGTCCCGTTCGGCCGGAGAGGATGCACGCGAAGCTCTCGTGGCTGCTGCCGATCGCGTACAAACCATTGCCAGGGTGCACCGCCGGCTCGAGCTTCGAGGTGACCACGTCGTGGTCGATACCAAATCTTACATTAACGAACTATGCGCGGACCTGCGCTTGTCTCGCCTCGCGATGCGGCCCGTTGCGATCGAGTGTAACGCTGAAAGTCATTCCATCAGCCTGGAGAAGGCGGTGCCGCTTGGGCTCATCATCAATGAGTCAATTACCAATGCGGCCAAGCATGCATTTCCAGACGACCGCCAGGGAATCATCAAGGTGACCTTCGAACGGGCCGGAGATGTTTACAAGCTCACCGTGGCGGACAACGGAGTTGGGCAAAGTGGCCAGCAGTCGCGCGACGGTGGTCTCGGCAACCGATTGATGCAGATGCTCGCAGCGCTGCTCGACAGCAAGGTGGCGATCGAGCCGCGAACGCCGGGAACAGCGGTTATCGTGACCATCGTGGTCAAGACTGCCAGAGGAGACGGCGCAGATTAGCCGGCTCAGTTTCGGTGTCGAGATTTTTGGATCAGTCGCGGCCTGCACAGAAGAAGGCGACGTAAGGTTAGGTTTATATACTACCGGTATTCTCTTCCTCGAAAGCGGCGGCTGATTCGCATTGAGCGTCTTCGATCGCCGTGAGGCGGCATGGCGTTGTCCAAAAGTCGCGAAGCAGGCAGAGTGAAACGATGATCTCGACGTACCTTTCCTACCAGAGCTACGCGGCAGATCTTCCGAAAACGCTCGCGCCCGTGGCTTCGGAAGCTCAGATTTCGCGCGACGCCCAGTACTATCGGGACAACATCGGCAAGGTCACATCGGTCGACGATTTTATAGGCAACACACGCTTGTTCTCCTTCGCGATGAAGGCCTATGGGCTGGAGGACATGACGTATGCCAAGGCCTTCATGCGCAAGGTTCTGGAGAGCGACGTCAACGACTCGAAGAGCTTCGTCGGGAAGCTCACCGATCCGCGCTTCATGACCTTCGCGAAGGCCTTCAACTTCTCGACGAACGGCGCGGTGGCCGGGTCGCCTGTGGCGGCTCAGGAGACCGCGGACGAAAACGATACTATCGGCCTCTATTCGGACCAGCGCATCAAGCAAGGGACGGCGGCGGCGAATGAAGCCGCGTATTATCAAAACAACATGGGGACGGTGCACTCTGTCGACGAGCTGCTTTCTCGTCCGCAGCTTCTGAATTACGCGCTGATCGCCTTGGCTTAGACCCGAATATAACTTCCAACGTGACGCTTCGCGCTGTTCTGACAAGCGATCTGTCCGATCCCGGAAGCTACGCCAATCAGCTTACCAACCCAGGTTATCGTGCGCTTGCTGTCGCATTCTCTTTCCAGCCGGACGGTTCCGTCGCTGCGGGCGATACTGTTCAGTCCGACGTGCAGATCCAGAACACGGTCTATCTCAATTATGATGCCACCGGTGCCGGAGCCAGTCCTGCGGGTGCTGCGTTCAAAACGCAATATTATCAAAACAACATCTCGAGCGTCACGACGGTCGACGACCTGCTAGGCAATGCATAACGCGAACTACAAGGCGCTGGCCGCGGCTTTCAATTTAGGTTCGGACGGCAAAGCTCAAACGATCAGCAGTGCGCAGACGAATAACGACCTGTTGTGGATAATCAGGCTCTATTCCGCGCAAGCCGGCAGTGCTTCGCCAGACCAGACGACGGCCGAACAGCGATACGATTGGGAGCGTGCGATCCGTCGACGACTTGGTCAAAGATAAGCGTCGTTGCCTACGCGCTGCAGGCAACCGGTTTTAAAGGTCAGGACTTCACAAATGACGATCTGCGCAAGATCCTGACGAGCGACCCGCTGGATCCCAAAAGCTTCGTGAACCAGAAAGGCAATACAGGCTTCCGGCCGCTTGCTACCGCTTTCAATTTCGGTTCGGACGGGAAGGTTCTGCTTGTGCCCAAACTGCAGCCGCAGGACCGTAGCGACCTTGTCGCGACGTCTGACCTTTATGTGCGCCAGTCGATGGAACAGGAAGCTGGGGCTGACAACGATGGCGTGCGCTTAGCGCTATACTTCCAGCGCGTGGCGCCTACGGTTAGAACGCCCTATGGAATTCTTGCTGATAGGGCACTTTTGCAAGTCGTACAAACAGCGCTAGCCTTGCCGGTTACGATGTCGAATGCCGATATTGACGTTCAGGCTAACATGATCAGTAAAAAACTAAATCTGAAAGATTTGCAGGACCCGAAGAAGCTTCAGAAATTCATTGCTCAATTTTCGGCGCTCTACGATCTGAATAATTCGGATTCAAGTCCACTCTCGCTGGCGACCATGTTGTTCAGCCGGTCAAAATAAACGACGGCTTTCAATGGAGCTTGAATTCGGAGCCGATTAGCCTCAGCTCGGCCGGCCGTATCAGCTCCGAATGGGCGACCGTCACGCGGAAGAGCTTGCCGTCAAGCTTGGCGATCCAGAAATCGAGAAACGACTGCAGTTTCGGAAAGCGCGGTGCCGAGTCGTATTCCTGCCAAATGTATGACTGGAGCAGCGATGGATGATCAGGCAGGCGATAGAGGATTTCCGCAGTCGTAAGACTGAAACCCGCGAGCTGGGCGCGAAACCCGGTATCTCCTGATATGGTCCTTTCGGTCACGTACCAATCTCCCTACGAATGAGCGATTGTTTCCCCTAATGACGATGATCCGTCGAGAATCGTTCCGTGTCCATAACGTTTGGATTTGTTAGCAGGAGCCGCTATCGAGTGCTCAGGACCGTTGCCGAAGCGTCGAGCACAATGCCGTCTTCGGCGCCATCGCCGGCATTGCGGCGCCGCTCGCGCAACCTCGCGCTCCCTTCGAAGTGACGCTGCCGATGCTTGAAACCGCGCTCAGAAGCTTCACGACGTTTTTTGCGACGATCGGGCCGATCGAAGCGGCCGTGCTGTTTGCGACGTTCACGCCGAAGATGGCGCACGCCGAGCGTCAGTCCGTTGCCGTCCGGGCGACGCTGATCGCGTCGGCGATCCTCGCCTTTTTTACGCTGCTCGGCGGACCGATCCTCAATCAGCTCGGCGTCTCAATCGCCGCGCTGCAAACCGCCGGCGGTATTATTCTGCTGGCTATCGCCATCGACATGATTTTCGCGGGCCCGGCGGCTCTATCAAGCTGACCCCTCCGGAAGGGGAAGAGGCGCAGTCGCGCGATGCGCAGCAACGAGAAGCGCCAACGTCAAGTCCATTACGGCGCCGAGGGCCCCCATGACCTTCGCCAGCCCGAGTGGTTCGCCATCCGCGTTGGACGCAACTACGGTGGTCCAAATCCTGCGGCCGCCAATGCAGTCCCAGCCGGTACGCAAAAACCAGTTGGAGTGGCGAAGGTCGCAATTCCCGCTGACCTGCCAGCCGACTTTCGCAGGCGGCTCGTCGCTGCAGTCGACAGCGCGGACTAGGCTTTTGCGTTGTGCTACCCTGCGGGGCCTATGATCGCCGCCGTCACGATTCAGCGTTTTCGCGACGTCACGCCGAGTTCGAAACTCAGTGACCAGATCGACGCGATATTTTTCGAAGCCAGCAACACCAAAGTATTCGAGAGTGATGTGGCTCGCGCGGCTTTTCGCGAGCGCTGGCTCGGACGCTACCTGCGCGATCATCCGCAGTTTGCATATCTGGCGCTCGATGCGTCAGGTGATGTGGTTGGATATGTCGTCGGAGCGATCGCCGATCCAGTTTCGAGCGCGCGCTTTGCCGACGTTGGCTATTTCGCCGCTTTCGGTGATCTGACGAGCCGATATCCGGCGCATCTTCACGTCAACATGGCGCCGGTTTTCCGCAATCAAGGGATTGGCGGTCGACTCATCCGGGCATTTGTTGCCGGGGCGAAGCGGAGCGGGGCGCCCGGCGTCCACGTCGTGACCAGCGCCGATTCGGACAATGTGCGCTTTTACAACCGAAAAGGATTTATCGAAGCCGGACGAACCAAAGGTAGCCGTCCGCTCGTCTTCCTTGTGCGCGCCCTATAGCCGGTTGTCCACACCATTGCCGGTCCCGGTTAGTCTGCGCTTGAACTTGGAAGCGGAAGCAGGAAAGGTCACGAACGCATGACCTTTCGCTTCATCCATACATCCGATTGGCATATCGCCAAGCCGTTCCGGCGTTTTGAACCGGCGCTTGCGGGCGAACTCGCGGCGGCGCGGCTCGGCACCATAGCGCGGGTCGCTGACATCGCGCGTCGCCAGGGCGCGCAGCACGTGGTGATCGCGGGCGACGTCTTCGATTCTGAACTGATCGCCACGATCGAAATCAGGCGTGCGTTGGCGCGGCTCGCGGAACAAAGCGATGTGACGTGGCTGCTGATGCCCGGCAATCACGATCCGGCGCGGATCAGCGGCGTCTGGGATCAGGTAGCGCGCATCGGGGCGCCGGCGAACATTGTCGTCCTCAACAAAGCGGTGCCCTATGCATTCAATCGCGAGGCTGTCCTGCTGCCGGCGCCGTTAACGTCGAAAGACCCAGGCCGCGATATCACGGATTGGATGGACACCGCGGTGACGTCGCCGGGTGTCGCGCGCATCGGCCTTGCCCATGGATCGGTGCGCGGCTTCGGCAGCGACGACACGGCGGCTTTGCGTCTTGCACCGGATCGCGCCAAGCGTGCCGGGCTCGGCTATCTCGCTCTCGGCGATTGGCATGGTGTCGAGAGCGTCACGCAAAACACGTGGTACTCCGGCACGCCGGAGCCCGATCAATATCCCGACAACGAACCTGGTTACGTGCTTTCGGTCACGCTTGAAGGATCAAAGCTTGCGGGCGTCGAGAAGCTTCGAAGCAGCGAATTCACGTGGGTGGGAATGTCTCGCGCGGTCCATAGCGTGGCCGACCTCGCACTTATCGAACGAGATCTTGAAACATCGGCCACATTGCTCGGCAAAACGCTCGTGCAGCTGACGCTCACCGGACATCTTTCGCTCAACGAGCGTGCCACGCTGGACGTCTGGCGCCAGGAGTGGAATGCGCGGCTACGTGTCCTCGATCTCGACGACACGGCGCTGGCGGTAAACCCGGAAGCGGCGGATTTCGAAGCCCTGGGCCTTACCGGCCCGCTATTGGAAGCCGCGCGCCAGCTTGCTGCGATTGGTTCTGACGCAAATAATCCGCGACAGGCGCATGCCGCGACGGCGTTGCTCCGTCTTGCCGGATTTACCGCCGAAGCGCGGCACGAGGCAAAGCCGTGAAGCTCCTCGCCCTTCGCGTCGCGGCATTCCGGCGATTTTCGCAACCGGCTGCAGTCGAGGGTTTCGGTGATGGCATCAACGTCCTCGCCGGCCCGAACGAGATGGGCAAGTCGACGCTTTTTCATGCGCTCGAAGCCGCGTTTCTGACGCGCTACAAAGTCACCGGGGCGGCGCTCGACATGATGCGTCCACATGCGGGCGGCGAACCCGTCGTCGAAGTCGAATTCGAAGCCCAGGGGCGGCGCTGGTCGATCTGTAAACAATTCGGACGCGGGGCCGGTGCTGTCTTGACGGACGTCACCGGGGGGAAAGAGGTTGCCCGCAACGCCGAAGCCGAGGAACGGCTGGCGTCTTTAACTGGTCGTTCGAGTAAACTCCCCGGGGGCCTCGGTCTTGTTTGGATCCGCCAGCAGCGCTCGCTGTTGCCACCTGATCCGGACACGGACCCAGAAACCGGAAAAGAAAAAGCACGCGGCGAGCGTGCAGCGCTGCGCGATCTGATCGGGCGCGAAATCGAGGCGGCGGCGGCCGGCGATGCGTTCGAGACCGTTCGCGACAAAGCAAAGCGGGCGCTCGATCAGCTTTTGACGCCGACGCGGATGGTCAAGAAGGACGGTCCTCTCTTCAAGGCGCAAGCGGCCGCCGTTGAGGCGCGTACGAAGCGCGATGAGGCGCGTGTGGCCGCTGCGACTGCCGAGCAACGTCTGACGCGTATTGCGGCGACGTCGCAATGCTTGACGGAACTCGAAAGCGGTGTGACTGGCAATGCGCTGGAGTCGCGCGTCCAGAGCCTCGAAGCCCGTTGCGTAGAAGCCGCCGAGGCAAGAGCACGCTGCAACCTCGTGCGCGAAACGATGAAAGCGCGAGAGGCCGAGTGGAACGCCGCGCGGGAAGCCTCATCGTCGCGTGAGAAGCTTTTCGAAGCTGCTGAAGCCAAGCGCAAGGCACTGTCGATCGCGCAAGATCTCAGCGCCCGAATTGAAGCGCTGGCGTCGGAACTCAATGCCGATGCTGCGACACCAGCCGTCGTCGAAAAACTGGCGGCTCTCGATCGCGCCGGTGAGGTTGCGGAAGCCGAACTCGCCGGTCACTCGGCGTACGTGGATGTGCGGCTCGATGCGGGCGGCAAAGACAAGCTGAGCATCGGTGACATGCTGCTCGCAGAAAGCCGCCGCTTCGCCGTCGTCGAGCCACTCGAGATTCGCATCGACGGCATTGCTGCAATCACCGTTTCGGCGGCGCAGGCCGGGCAGGGGGCGAAGCTCAAAGCCAAAAGCGCGTCGGCTGCCCTCGAAATCGAGGAAACGTTGCGCCGCCTCGGCGTTGCGACGCTCGCCGAAGCGCGCGAACGGGCGGCGGCCCGCGCCGCAAAAGTCAAAAACTTAGATGAAGCGCGAGCGCGGTTTTCCGAGATCGCGGCAGCAGGTCTGCAAGAGCTTGCCGCAGAGGTGGTGAGCCTCGACGAGGCGCTGAAAAGCACCGGTCTGCAAAAAATGTCGGAAGATGACGTCGCGCGGTTGAAGTCCGAAGCGCAGGAGGCCAGAGCCAACTTCGATGCGCTGAACGCTCGCGTCGTTTCGGATGAAAACTTCAGAGCGCTGGAAGCCGAACTTGCCGAAGCGCGCCGGAGCAGGGCACGTCTCGACGATGAGATCAAACGCCTGACCATCGACCTGGCGCGCGAGCAGGGTGAGCAGACCGGTGTCGATGAATCGGGTCGCGCTGCCGAGGTGCAGGCTCTTGAGGGCGAGTTCGAACGGGCCGACGAAGAAGCCAAGCGGCTACAACATGAGGCGGACGCCCTTCAACTATTGGAAATGACTCTCGCCGGCATCGAGGCGGGTGCCAAGGCCGCCTATTTCGAACCGATTTCGCGGCGGCTGCGTCCACGCATCCAGCGCCTTTTTGGCTCTTCGGAACTCTCTTTCAAGGATGAGTTCACGCTCGATGCGTTCGAGCGCGGCGGCGTGCGTGAGGATATTGCTGAGCTCTCAGATGGTACGCGCGAACAGCTGAGCATCCTCGTGCGCGTGGCGTTTGCAGAAGTCCTGGCGGAAAACGGCTATCCCACTCCGCTCGTACTGGACGATCCGCTCGCCTATTCCGACGATGGGCGCCTGGCAGCGATGTGCAGCGAACTTGCCGCCGCACAGACCGTCTCTCAGATCATACTGCTGACGTGCCGGGAAAAAGCATTTGAAGTTCTTCCCAGCCGCCGACTAACAGTTACAAACTGGCGGCCGGAAAAAACCTAAGCCCATACGGGCTCTGCCCTCAATTCGGCAATTCGGGGAGCCTGGGTGGCAACGAAAAGCCGATCGGCTCGGGCTTCTTCAACATTGTCCGTGGATCGTCATTGGTGCGGCGTGACTTGCCTTCGAACATGGCGCCCTGCTCGATCGACAGTGACTGATGATAGATATCGCCTTCGACTTGGCTCGTAGTCTGCAGCATGACGCGGCGGCTGTGCACGGAGCCGACGACGTGACCGCGGACGACGACCTCCTCAGCCGAAATGCTGCCGGTGACAGTGGCGCTTTCACCGACCACGACGTTGCTACCCTGGATGTCTCCCTCGATAATTCCGTCGACCTGGACCTCGCCCTTGCAGATCAGATTGCCGGCGATCGTAAGGTCAGTGCCGATGACGGAAACCGACCGGGGCGTCTCTGCCCGGGGGACCGTCAGGTATGGCCGCGGCTGAAACGACGGCGCTGTAGAGGTTTCGGCGATGGAGGCCGTCGTTTGAGACCTGGACGGATCGGTTTCTGACCGACGAAAGTTCGGCAACATATGAATTTTCCCTCTGACACGACTGAAGCAACGACCCGCACTCAGGCAATACTAAACGCACAACGTGATCAAGCTGCGACGAGCGCGCATGATTCGCTAGCACCTTGGCTGCCGCAGTCCAGACTACGGTCAAAGCATTTCCACCGCAAATTACCAGTTTCGATGCCATCCACATATTCTTGACGACAGAGTGTGGCGGAAGATCAACGATTGAGCGAAAAGCATGCACGTGGTTAGCGAGGCAGCGAGCGTACCGCGGCAAGGACCTCTTCGGCGTGCCCGGGCACCTTCACTTTTCGCCAGCTATTTACAAGCTTACCGGACTTGTCGATCAAGAAGGTCGAACGTTCGACACCCATGTATTTTTTCCAGTACATCGATTTCTCCGCCCAAACTCCGTAGGCCTCAGCGGCCACTTTTTGCTCATCCGCAAGAAGGTGAAGCGAGAGCCCGTGTTTCGCTTTGAACTTCTGATGGCTCGCGGCGCTATCGGGCGAAATTCCGATGATTTCAGCTCCGGCGTTTGCGAATTCTTCGGCCAGGCAGGAAAAATCCTTCGCCTCCTGCGTGCAACCCGAAGTGTCGTCCTTCGGATAGAAATAAACGACGACCGGACGTCCCTTCAGCTTTGAAAGTTGGACGGTCGCTCCCGTCTCGTCGGGTAATTTGAAGTCGGGTGCCTTTTCGCCGTCCTTGAGCATCTCAAAAGTGCCTTTCTTTTGTCGTTTTTGATCTCGTACCTGCCATCTTGTGGTCGGTGCAGGCGAGAAGGTTTAGACCTTCGTCGGACATAAATTTAGAGCCATCCGATTTTCTACACGGGGTGGTGGGCCAGGACAGATGGCCCGCGGGGGTTTTGAGGAGCGGCATTGACGACATTGCAAACCGGCGGGCGGCCCTCCGGGGGGCGCCGGGCCGACCAAAACGCGCGGCAAAACACTCAGCCTCGTCCGCCGGGTTTGCCACCGCGCGCTAATTCGGTAACCGGTCGTCCGCAACAGCCCTCGGAAACGACTTCTTCGCGCAGCTTGCGACGCGTTTTCGCCGGCTGCCGAGTGATGTTCTATATGGTGGTGCCGCTGTCGCTGCTCGCGATGATTGCGGTTGGCATTCTCTACGTCCGCCTGCGACATGGGCCGATCGCATTCGACTTCATCGTCGCCCCCATCGAAAGCGGTATCAACCACGAGTTGACTTCCAGCTCCTTGAAGATCGACGGGGCGGAGCTGAGGTTGGGCCCGAACGGTGAACTTGAGTTCCGACTCCGCGACGTCAGTGTGCTCGAAGTGGGCGGCGACGTGGTGCTCTCATCGCCTCTGGCGGCCGTCAACATCTCAATGGCTGCGCTACTGCGCGGCCGTATCGTCCCGGCGCGAATTGAGCTGATCGATCCGGTCATCACGCTTGCCTACTCGGAAGAAACGGGATTCGTATTCGAACGGGCCACGCCGCATCCTTCGGAGCCGCAATCGGGAAGCAGCCCTGCTTCACCTCCGGCCACCTCGGCGCCGCCGATGGCGAATTCCACTCAGCGTTCGCTGGAGACGGCACACAAGGTCAATCTCACGAAAATGCTGAGCGATTCCTCGCGCCGGGCCCGGCGGCGCTTGGACGCGACCTCATACCTGACGGAATTCGGGCTTTCGAACGCTACCGTAGTCGTCGACTACGAAGGCCAGCGGAGTTCCTGGCGCATCGATGAGGCGAGCGTCGATTTCAATCACGCGAAAAGGCGAAGCGTGATCTCTGGCCGCGCGACGGTTGCCTCGCAGCGCGGGCCGTGGGCTTTCTCGTTTCTGACGGATGAAAGCGAGAAGTCCGGCAAGCTCGAAGTCAAAGCAACGATTCGCGATCTCATTCCCTCGACACTGGCATCCGCGGCGCCGCCACTGGCGCTGCTCGGAATGTTCGAACTCCCCGTCGCAGGTGATGCAACTATCGAACTTTCGACCACAGGCGAGGTTGAACGTTGCGAGCTGGCACTGGACGTCGGGCAGGGCCGCGTCACGCTGCCCTATCTGACGCAGCCGATGAATGTCACAGCAGGGCTTTTCAAGCTCACGTTCGATGGCAAGGGGCGTCGCTGGGCGCTGCAGCCGAGCCCGGTCAAATGGGCTGACGGTGCGATGCTGTTCTCGGGCGAGATGAAGGATGTGGCGCAGGGCAATGATCCGCCGCAATGGCGCTTTGCACTCGACGGCAAGAACGGCGTGTTCGAAGCTGCCGAATTCGACGTACCGCCCGTCACAATCGATAGCTGGCGGACGCATGGCACCATCGTACCGCGTCACGGTACAGTCGATGTCGATGAATTCCACATTGCCGGCGGCGGCGGCGAGGCGACCGCCAAGGCTTCGCTGAAGGCTGGGCCGCAAGGTCAGAACATGGCCACGGATTTCACGGTCTCGTCCATGCCGGTCAATACTTTGAAGGCTCTCTGGCCACGTGCGCTTGGCAAGGGTGCACGCGAGTGGATCGGGAAAAACGTCTCGGCAGTCGACTTCAAGGGCGGAACGTTACACTTCACGAGCAACAAAGCTCTCCTCGGCGGAGATGACGCGGCCGTTCCTCCGACGGAGCGCGTTACCGCTACCTTTGAGGCAAACAATGCCGTGTTCCAGCCGTTGCCCGGAATGCAGACGATCGAAGCGACGCGCGCTTTGATACAACTTGAAGACAACGCGCTCGAAATCAACGTGCCCGACGCTGCTGTCGTTCTTTCGGGCGACCGGCGCGTGCCTGTCAAGAACGGCCGGCTCTACACGGCCAATCTGCTGGTGCCGCGCCCGAACGCGGAAATCTCGCTCACAACCCGCAGCGACCTTGGACCCTTCCTCGAGGCGATCGAGACACTTCCCGTTCGTGCCGTGCGTGAGGCATCGCCATTGCCGAGAGCCGGCGAAGGCAAAGTCGATGCGCAACTGATGATAAAGCTGCCGCTGATCCCGAACGTCACCGGCGACGATTTTGCCATTACAGGAAAAGCCAGAATTTCCGATGGCCGTTTCGGCAGGGTGGCCGGGCGGTTCGACGTTCAGGGATTCACGCTCGATCTCAATTTGAGCGCAACAGCGCTTGATGCCAAGGGTGATCTGGTGGTGAACGGCGTCCCGGCCAGGATTGTCGGCCAGCGGATTCTTGGTGCTGACGCAGGTCAACAACCGCCGTTGAAGATTGTTGCGAAGCTCGATGAAGCCGATCGCACGCAGCTCGGGCTCGACATCAACGATTTCGTGCATGGCGTCGTCCCGGTCGAAGTATCGCTGCAACGCGGCGACCGGCCCGAGCCCGCGATCAAACTGCACGCTGACCTGACCAATGATGAAATCGTTCTCGATCATCTCCATTGGCACAAGCCTGCCGGCCGAGCAGCGACCGTGGACGCCGATATCGTCAAGAGCCAAAACGGCGACACCGAATTGCAGAACTTCAAGGTGGTCAGCGACGACATCGCCGCCGAGGGCACCGTCGGCGTCGGTGCCGACAACAAGATCAAAGAATTTGCTTTTCCGAATTTCACGCTCAACGTCGTGTCGAGCCTCGATATGCGGGGCGTCCGCGGCAAGGACGACATTTGGTCGATCAAGATCAAGGGGTCGAACTATGATGGCCGCAGCTTTTTCCGATCGTTATTCAACGTCGGCAGCGGTCCCAATGGGAAAAGCAAAGCTGCTTCGGGTGCTGCGCAGGGTGCCCGCGTCAACGTAGAAATCGACAACGTGATCGGCGGTTCGGATGTTTCGCTGCGTAATCTCAAAATGCAACTCGAAACGCGTGGCGGGAGCCTCACGAGCCTCGACGCCAGAGGCGCACTCGACGGTGGCTCACTGCTCCTGGCCAAAGTCGATCAAAGCTCGGGCGGCCGCCGGCTGCTTGTCGATTCGGCCGATGCCGGGCAAGTGATGAAGCTCGTTGATTTCTATCCCAACATGCAGGGCGGGCGAATGCGTCTCGAAGTCGATCTCAACGGCACCGGGCCCGCAGAGAAAACGGGAACGCTGTGGGTCGAAAACTTCAAGGTGCTCGGCGACCCAATTGTCAGCGAGGTCGTTAGCAGCGCGGATCAAGGCCGGCCGGCCATTGGCGGCGGCCGGCATGTGACGCGCGAGATCTTTGAGTTCGACAAGATGCGCGCCCCGTTTTCGGTCGGGTATGGGCAGTTCGTGCTGGAGGAGTCCTATCTCAAGGGCCCACTGCTCGGTGCCAATCTGCGCGGCAAGGTCGACTTCAAGACGAAACGCATCAACATCGGCGGCACCTACATTCCTCTGCAAGGATTGAACGGCGCACTTGGCGGCATTCCAGTGCTTGGTCAGATTATTTCAGGGGCGCAAGGCGAAGGCATCTTCGGGATAACATTCGCCGTGCAAGGTCCCACGTCGGATCCGCAGGTTATCGTCAATCCATTGTCTCTGGTTGCGCCAGGAATTTTCCGAGAAATGTTCCAGATGACGGCTGCCAACCCGAGGGTTCAGGTCCGCGATGACCGGTCACAGCAGACGCCTGTCCAGGATCGTGTGCGTTCGTCGTCGACGACGACGGACGCCGGCCCAGGCGGCAAGCCGAAGTCGAAGAAGCCGGCCCGGGCCGAAGCTGTCGATGGCTGGTCATCGACAACCACGCCCTAACCGCAACGCGCCGAAGAATTCAGACGGGCTTCAAAAGCACGTGCTTCTTCTTGCCGAGCGACAGCTTGATGACGCCACCGGTCGCGGCATCGCTGGATTTGAGAACGGCTTTATCGCTGACGACCGTCTCATCATTGATCTTTAAACCGCCGCCGTGAATTTGCCGGCGCGCCTCGCCGTTCGAGGCAACGAGGCCCGCCTTCACGAACGCTGTCAGAACGCCAAGCCCTGACTCTAGGTCGCTGTGATCGATCTCGACTGTCGGCAGATCGGACGCAAGCGCACCCTGCTCGAACGTCTTGCGCGCGGTTTCGGCAGCCGCCTCGGCTTTGTCCCGGCCGCGGACGAGGGCCGTAGCCTCGGTCGCCAGCACCTTCTTGGCCTCGTTGATCTCGGCGCCGCCGAGGGCTTCCAGTTTGGCGATCTCCTCCATCGGCAGCACCGTGAACAACTTCAGGAAGCGAGGCACGTCGGCGTCTTCGGTGTTGCGCCAGAACTGCCAGTAGTCATAGGCGGAGAGTTGTTGCTCATTGAGCCAGACTGCGCCGGCAGCCGTCTTACCCATCTTGGAACCCGACGCAGTCGTCAGCAGCGGACACGTCAACGCCAGGAGCTGCTCCTTCAGGCCCAAGCGGCGGCCGAGATCGATTCCGGTGACGATGTTGCCCCACTGGTCGGAGCCGCCCATCTGCAGATTGCAGCCGTAGCGGCGCGCAAGCTCGACATAGTCGTAGGCCTGCAGCAGCATGTAGTTGAACTCGATGAACGAGAGTTCCTGTTCCCGATCGAGACGAAGCTTGGCGCTGTCCATCGTCAACATGCGATTGACGGAGAAATGGCAGCCGACGTCGCGCAGAAATTCGATGTAGTTGAGCGGTGCCAGCCATTCGGCGTTATCGATCATCAGTGCATCAGTGCTGTCGTCCCCGAATGTCAGGAACTTCGCAAACACTTGTTTCATGCTGTTCTTGTTGTTTTCGATCTCCTCGATCGAGCGCAGCTGCCGCGTTTCATCTTTGCCCGATGGATCGCCAACCCGGGTCGTGCCGCCGCCCATCAATGCAATAGGCTTGCCGCCGCACTTTTGAAGCCAGTGCAACATCATGATGGACAACAGCGAACCGACGTGCAGCGACGGCGCGGTACAATCGTAGCCGACGTAGGCCACCACGCGGTTGTCCGCCGCCAGCTTGTCGAGAGCTTCAAGATCCGAGCACTGGTGCATGTAGCCGCGCTCGGTCATAATCTTCATGAAGTCGGATTTCAGTGTCGTCATTGCTATTCGAGGCTTTCGTCGGGGTGACATCTGCGCAGCCGCTAACGGCACGCGGCAAAGCGGCGGCACCATGCACGGGAAGGGGTCCATGAGCAAGGTGATGCGGGCCATCGGGCTAATGAGTGGCACATCGCTCGACGGCATAGACGTCGCGTATCTCGAAACCGATGGCGAGTACGACGTGACCCGTGGCCCGTCACTGACGTTTCCTTACGACGACGGGATGCGGCAACTGCTGGCGACGGCAATTGCCGATGCCAGCCGGCTCACGTCTCGCGACCAGCGGCCGGCCTCGCTGTCGCGCGCTGAGTACGAATTGACCGAGCATCACGCCTCCGCCGTAGCGCAATTCCTGCGCAAGTCGGGCATGGAGCGGGCGTCAATCGACATCATCGGCTTTCATGGCCAGACCGTGCTTCACAAGCCCGAAGCCGGCCTGACCGTGCAGCTTGGGCTCGGCGGGCTGCTTGCAGATTTCACGCGTTGCCCCGTCATTTATGATCTCCGAGCTGCCGACGTCGCGGCAGGCGGTCAGGGCGCGCCGCTGGTTCCCGCGTATCACCGCGCAGTAACTGCGAAGTTGCCTTCACGGCCCATCGCCATCGTCAATATCGGCGGCGTTTCGAACGTGACTTGGGTCGGCCGCAACGGGGATCTGATTGCCTTCGACACGGGACCGGGCAATGCGCTTCTCGACGATTGGATGATGCGCCGGACCGGGTCGCGTTTCGATCATGATGGGCTCACGGCGGGGCGCGGACGCGTCGACGAAGAAATTCTCCGGTCCTATCTGGGCAAAGGCTATTTCGCTGCGCGGCCGCCGAAGTCACTCGATCGCAATTTTTTTACAACGGATTGTATCGAGCGCCTCTCGACGGAGGACGGCGCTGCGACGCTCGCGGCCTTCACTGCTTTAGCCATTGCCAGGTCACGCGAGCACATGCCTGGCGAGCCCGAACTGTGGATCGTCTCGGGCGGGGGTCGTCGCAACCGCACGATCATGCGGATGCTGGCGGAACGAGTTCATTCAGCCGTCGTGCCGGCAGAGGCGGTAGGACTCGACGGCGACAGCGCCGAAGCCGAAGCCTGGGCGTATCTCGCCGTGCGCTCGGTCAGAGGTCTGCCAATCACCTTTCCCGGAACGACGGGCGTCGGTCAGCCGACGAGTGGCGGCATACGAGCCGACCCGCGGGCCGAGGCCGTACATTAGATCCTTGAACCGAAAGCCGCCGGCCGGCCAGAGCCGTTACTCGTCTTCGCTCTCGTCCTCGGCGGCGGCTGCAGGGGCGGGGGTACTTTGGGCCTCGAGCCGTTCGAGTTCGCGCTGGCGCTGGCGTTCACGTTCGCGCTCGCGCTCTCGCTCTTTATTGCGCTCGCGATCCTGCTCGAACTGGACGAGCCGCTCGTCCAAATACGATGCGACGACCTTGCCGAGTTCATCAACCTTATTCTCGAAGAAGTGGTTGGCTCCCGGCACGATCTCGTGGGTAATCTTTATTCCTCTTTGTACCTTCGTTTTGACCGACATCTCGGCAACCGCCGAAGTCGGGACGACCCGGTCCAATTCGCCGTTGACCAGAAGGCCCGACGATGGGCACGGCGCAAGGAAGTTGAAGTCATAGAGGTTGGCCAGCGGCGCAACACAGACGAAGCCGTCGACCTCGGGCCGGCGCATCAGCAGCTGCATCGCGATCCAGGTTCCGAACGAGACGCCGGCGATCCAGCAGGTCTTCGCGTCCGGCTTGACGATCTGCAGCCAATCGAGGGCCGAGGCCGCGTCGGCAAGCTCGCCGGGTCCGCTATCCCAGGTGCCCTGGCTGCGCCCGACGCCGCGGAAATTGAACCGCAGCACCGAGAATCCGCGGGCGGCAAACGTATGATACAGCGTGTAAACCACCTGATTGTTCATCGTCCCGCCGAGCTGAGGGTGCGGGTGCAAAATGAGCGCGATGGGGCTGTCGCTGCTGTTTTCGTGATGGTAACGGGCTTCCAGGCGACCGCCTGGGCCATTGATAATAAGTTCGGGCATCAGAGTTTTCTCAGTCTTGAGTGGGGGTGGTGGCCGGGCTGCTAAGCCTCGCCGCGGTTGTTAAGCGTTCAAATCCTCGTGGCTCGAATTCTGAAATCCTTGACTCCAGCGCTCAGGATTTCCATAACTTTAGAACCGTTCGAAATAATGTGCCCTGGTTAACAACCGGACTTTAGATCAGGGCGGCTCTCTTAGCACAGTCCGGGGTGCCGGACGCAAGGCAATGGATTCCGCCACCACTTGGGGTGGCGATAATCCGGAGGCGCAAAGCGTGGAGCTTACGACCAAAGGTCGGTACGCCGTGATGGCAATGGCAGATCTTGCCAGCCATGCCGGCGCAGACGCGGTTCCTCTTTCGCTGGTAGCAGAGCGTCAACACCTTCCGCTCGCCTATCTGGAACAGCTTTTTGTACCGTTGCGGCGTGCGGGCCTGGTAGAGAGCGCGCGCGGTCGCTCAGGTGGATATAGGCTCGCGAGTCGCGCTTGCGACATTTCGATCGCTGCCATCATGGCCGCAGTCGAGGAGGAGACGCGCTTCACGCGCTGCACCGATAACGATCCGCGCTGTTCCGCCGCAACGCCGTGCCTGACACATGGACTGTGGACTGCGCTGAGCGAAGCGACATCAGAATTTCTGACGTCGGTGAGCCTTGCCGACGTGATTAGAAGCGGGAAGTATTCCGCGACCTCCGATTCACATCACGCGCGGCCATCTGCCGCCGCGTCGCGGGTCTATCTGGATTACAACGCGACGGCGCCACTGCGCCGCCAGGCGAAGTCGGCAATGATCGCCGCCCTCGATGTCGTAGGTAATGCGTCATCCGTGCACGCAGAAGGCCGGCGCGCCCGCGGCATAATCGAAGCTGCGCGCGAGAAAGTGGCGCGCCTCGTCGGTGCGAAGCCTTCGGAAGTCGTGTTCACGAGTGGTGCATCAGAGGCCAACGCCTGGGTGATGGCGCAGCCCTGGGCAACGATTTTGACAAGCGGCATCGAGCACGACTCGGTGCTCGCTCAAGCGCGAGGCACGGCAGCCGAGGTCGTGACGATTTCGGCCGGCGCCGATGGCGTCGTCCGCGTCGAGGAAATTGCCGAACATGTCCTGAAGCGCGGAATTCGGACCCCCGCCGTGGTGGCGCTGCAGATGGCGAACAACGAAACAGGCGTTATTCAGCCGGTGGCTGAAGCGGCTGAATTCGCCCGATCGCATGGCCTTGCGGTGCATACCGATGCCGTGCAGGCGGCAGGTCGCATTCCGGTCGATTTCGCCAGCCTTGGCGTCGATACGCTCGCCCTTTCGGCGCATAAATTTGGTGGCCCGAAAGGGGTTGGCGCGCTCGTCATTCGTGACCATTTAGACCTTGTGCCGTTGCTGCGCGGCGGAGGCCAGGAGCGCAGGCGCCGGGCAGGTACCGAGAACCTTGCGGCGATCGCGGGATTTGGAGCGGCCGCGGCGGCAGCTCTTGCGGAACTCGATAAAGTGGCGGCGATCGCCGCGCTCCGCGATGCGCTCGAAGCGCAGATCCGCAGCATCAGTCCGAGAGCGATCGTCGTCGGGGAAAGCGGCCCGCGCCTTTGCAACACGATCGCCTTGGCGCTTCCCGGCAAGCTCGCGGAGACGCTCGTGATCAGGCTCGACCTCGCCGGAATTGCGGTGAGTGCCGGTTCGGCATGCTCGTCGGGCAAAGTCGGCGCCAGTCATGTGCTCGAGGCGATGGGCGTCGCACCGGACATCGCAGCGGGAACGATCCGCATCAGCCTCGGTCAGACTACGACGAAGGATGATATCGCCGCGTTCGTCGCGGCCTGGAAGACGATCGCCGGAGCATCGGCGCTCGCAGCGTAACGAGAAATTCGCATTGCCGCAGACTGCGGCAGGTTTGAAAGAGAGACGAAGAAATGGCAGCTGTTCAGGAGACGATCGATCAAGTCAGGAAGATCGATGTCGACCAGTACAAGTACGGTTTTGAGACCAGCATCGAGAGCATCAAAGCTCCGAAGGGCCTGGACGAAACGACTGTGCGTTACATCTCGGCCAAGAAGGGCGAGCCCGAGTGGCTTTTGAACTGGCGCCTCGAAGCTTTCCAGCGCTGGAAGGCCATGACCGAGCCGACGTGGGCCCGGGTTCACTACCCGAAGATCGATTTTCAGGACATTTATTATTATTCGGCGCCGAAATCGACTGAAGGGCCGAAGAGCCTGGCGGAAGTCGATCCGCAGCTCATCGAGACGTACAACAAGCTCGGCATTCCGCTCAAGGAGCAGGAGATACTTGCCGGCGTTTCGGCGCCGCGCGTTGCGGTCGATGCTGTGTTCGACAGTGTTTCGGTCGTCACGACATTCAAGGAAGAGCTGAAAAAGGCGGGCGTCATCTTCTGCTCGATCTCGGAAGCCGTGCGCGAGTATCCCGACCTCGTGAAAAAGTATCTGGGCTCGGTGGTGCCGCAGTCGGACAACTACTACGCGGCACTGAACTCGGCCGTTTATTCGGACGGCTCGTTCGTCTACGTGCCGGAGGGCGTCAGATGCCCGATGGAGCTTTCGACTTACTTCCGCATGAATGAGAGGGACACGGGACAGTTTGAGCGCACGCTGATCATCGCGGATCGCGGCGCTTACGTGTCGTACCTTGAAGGTTGCACGGCGCCGACTCGCGATACGAACCAGCTGCACGCCGCTGTTGTCGA
This sequence comes from uncultured Alphaproteobacteria bacterium, assembly GCA_963833715.1. GTDB lineage: Bacteria > Pseudomonadota > Alphaproteobacteria > Rhizobiales > Hyphomicrobiaceae > Hyphomicrobium_B. The sequence goes on along the minus strand of CAWHZB010000008.1, from coordinate 57,885 downwards.
GCTCATTGCGCTCGATGACGCCGAGATCAAGTATTCGACGGTGCAGAACTGGTATCCGGGCGACAGCCAGGGCAAGGGCGGAATTTACAACTTCGTGACGAAGCGCGGCGACTGCCGCGGCAACCGTTCGAAGATTTCGTGGACGCAGGTCGAGACCGGTTCTGCGATCACTTGGAAGTACCCGAGCTGCATTCTGCGCGGCGACGATACCCGCGGCGAGTTCTACTCGATCGCCGTGTCGAATGGCCATCAGCAGGTCGACAGCGGCACGAAGATGATCCACCTCGGCAAGAATTCATCGAGCCGGATCATCTCGAAGGGCATCGCGGCGGGCCATTCGCAGAATACGTATCGCGGACTCGTCTCGGCGCACCGCAAGGCGACGAACGTGCGCAACTTCACGAACTGCGACTCGCTGCTGATCGGCGACAAGTGCGGCGCGCACACGGTGCCCTACATCGAAGCCAAGAATTCCACCGCGCATTTCGAGCATGAGGCAACGACGTCGAAGATTTCCGACGACATGCTGTTCTACTGCCGCCAGCGCGGGCTCTCTTCGGAGGAAGCCATTGCTCTGGTCGTCAACGGCTTCGTCCGCGACGTGCTGCAGCATCTGCCGATGGAGTTCATGGCCGAAACGCAGAAATTGATAGGCATCAGTTTGGAAGGCTCGGTCGGTTAAGTACTCTCTCGCCGTCGCTGAGAGAGATTGTGTGATGCATAGTTGAGAAGGTTCGCTGGAATGCTTGAAATAAGAAATCTGCACGTGAAGCTCGCGGATGAGGATCGGGAGATCCTCAAGGGGCTGTCGCTCACAGTTCCGAAGGGCGAGGTGCACGCCATCATGGGCCCGAACGGCTCGGGCAAGTCGACGCTTGCTTACGTGCTGGCAGGGCGCGACGGCTATGAGGTGACGGAGGGCGACATCCTATGGAACGGCGAGTTGGTCCTCGACATGGAACCCGATGAGCGCGCCGCCAAGGGTGTCTTTCTGGCGTTCCAGTACCCGATGGAAATTCCGGGCGTCGCGGGGCTGACGTTCCTGCGCACGGCGCTCAATGCGCTGAGGAAGAAGCGCGGTGAACCCGAGCTGACGACGCCTGCCTTCATGAAACTCGTCAAGGAGAAGGGCAAACAGCTCAACATCGATGTCGAGATGCTGAAGCGACCTGTCAACGTCGGATTCTCGGGCGGCGAGAAAAAGCGCTCGGAAATCCTGCAAATGGCGCTTCTCGAGCCGACGCTTTGCGTCCTGGATGAAACGGATTCAGGCCTTGATATCGACGCCCTGCGGATCGTGGCGGAGGGCGTCAACGCGCTGCGTTCGAAGGATCGCGCTTTCCTCGTCATTACGCACTACCAGCGTTTGCTGAACTATATCGTGCCGGACAAAGTCCATGTGCTTATCGACGGGCGCATTCAGAAGACCGGTGGTAAGGAGCTCGCACTCGAACTCGAGGAATCGGGTTACGCGGACTACACCGGCAAGGCGGCGTGACATGAACATAGCAGTAATGAAAACCAAGGCGGAGCAGGCGCTCTTTGAGACGTTCGACGCTGTTGCCGCCAAACTGCCGGGCAGCGCGGCCGTCAAAGCGCGCCGCGCCGATGCGATCGGTAAATTCAGCGCGCTTGGCCTGCCGCATCGGCGGATCGAGGAATGGAAATACACCGATCTGCGGGCCAGCCTAAAGGAAGCGTTGCCGCCTGCGATCAACGACAAGACACCACTGACGGTCGGCGAGCTGATCGTGGCGCTTGGTCCGTTAGCGCACGTCGACGCTTACCGAGTCGCATTCGTCAACGGCCAACACCGGGCTGAACTCGATGATGTCAGCGGGGCATCGGAACTTGAGTTGGAATCGCTCGGTAAAGTTCTTGCGTCAGCACCGGAAGAGGTAGCGAGCCGGGTCGCCGGCAAGGCGGATAGCGACGGTGATGCGATTGCGGTTCTCAACGCGGCGTTCATGACTGATGGAGCGATTGTCCGCGTTGCGGATCGCGCAGCCCTCGCCAAACCGCTGCTTATCGTCTTTGTTCGGGCGGGCTCCGCAGCGCGTTCGGTCGCTGTGCGCAACGTCATCGAAGTTGGCGATGGCGCGACGGCGACGATCATCGAAGCGCATGTCGTGCTGCCGGGTGCAACACAAGATGGTCAGGTCAACGCCCTGAACGAGGTTTCGGTCGGCAAGGGCGCGACGCTGCATCATGCCAAGGTTGCGGTCGATGACGGTAAGGGCGTGCATCTTTCCAATTGGGACGTCACCCTCGGCGCCGATGCGTCTTACCGCGGCTTCCAGTACTCGGCTGGACTGGGCTTGGCGCGTAACCAGATCAACGTCGTCTATGCGGGAGAAGGCGGCAAGCTCGACCTGTCGGGCGCTTACCTGGCGCGCGGCGCTGAGCACATCGATACTACGCTCGTTGTCGATCATGCCGTTCCCCGATGCGAGAGCCGAGAGTTGTTCAAGGGCGTACTCGACGGCCACGGGCGTGGCGTGTTCCAAGGCAAGATCATCGTCCGGCCCGACGCGCAGAAAAGCGACGGTAAGCAGATGTCGCAGGCCTTGATGCTGTCGGAAGATGCCGAATTCGATTCGAAGCCGGAACTCGAGATCTTTGCCGATGATGTCGTGTGCGGCCACGGTTCGACATCGGCCCAGCTCGATCCCGATCTCTTGTTCTATTGCCGCTCGCGCGGCATCCCGGAGAACGAGGCGCGAGCTTTGATGATTGAATCTTTCATCGGCGAGGCGCTCGACAAGGTCGAGCACGCCGAAATTAGGGCAGCCCTCAATTCGTACGCGACGAGCTGGCTCGCCGGTTCGGTGCGCGGGTAGGACCTGAATGGGAAGCGAGATGCCAGTCTCTGCAGTTCGAAGCACAGCCTCGCAGGCCGGACTGACCGCCGCGCCCTACGACGTCGAGCTTATTCGCGCCGACTTCCCGATCCTCTTCCGCGAGGTGCACGGTCGTCCGCTCGTCTATCTCGACAACGGCGCCTCGGCGCAGAAGCCGCGCTCCGTATTGGAGGCGATGGATCACGCCTATCGCTTCGAATACGCGAACGTGCATCGCGGCCTGCATCATCTCTCGAACGTCGCGACGGAGCGCTACGAAGCTGCGCGCGAGACGGTGCGCCGCTTCCTCGACGCCGAGCATGCGGACGAGATCATCTTCACCCGCAACGCCACCAGCGCCATCAATCTCGTTGCGCGGTCGTTCGGTGAACCCCGGGTCGCCCAGGGTGATGAAATCCTCATCACGATCATGGAGCACCACGCCAACATCGTCCCCTGGCATTTCCTGCGCGAACGGAAAGGTGCGGTGCTGACGTGGGCGCCGATGACCGACCGCGGCGAACTCATCATCGATAAGCTCGATCGCCTGATCACGAGGCGCACGAAACTGGTCGCCGTAACGCACATGTCGAACGTGCTCGGCACCATTAATCCGGTCAAAGAGATCATTCGCCTGGCGCATGCCAAGGGCGTGCCGGTTCTCGTCGATGGCAGCCAGGCCGCCGTGCATATGAGCGTCGACGTGCGCGATCTCGATTGCGATTTCTACGTATTCACCGGCCACAAGACCTACGGACCGTCCGGCATCGGCGTGCTTTACGCAAAGCGCGAGCATCTGGAGGTGATGCCGCCCTATGAAGGCGGCGGCGACATGATCGAAAGCGTTACCGTCGACCGCATCACCTACAACAAGCCGCCGCACAAATTCGAGGCGGGCACGCCGCCGATCGTCGAAGCGATCGGGCTCGGTGCCGCGCTCAACTACATGATGCAGATCGGGCGCGAAAAGATCTCGCGGTACGAAGCCGAGCTTGGAGCATACGCCGAGGCGCGCTTGGCGGAGTTGCCATGGCTCAAGCTTTACGGAACGGCTCCAGGCAAGGGCGCAATTTTTTCGTTCACCGTCGACGGGCTGCACCCGCACGACGTTTCGACGATCATCGACCGGTCGGGCGTCGCGACCCGCGCCGGTCACCATTGTGCGCAGCCTCTGATGGATCGCCTCGGAGTGACGGCAACCTGCCGGGCCTCCTTCGCGTTGTACAATACCAAGGCCGAGGTCGACGCGCTCATCGCCGCGCTGACCAAGGCGCATGACCTGTTCGCTTAAGGAATTCCCGATGGATGGGAAGCAAATCGAAGACCGCGAAGCCCTGAAGACGGCCGTCGAGGCGCTCGATGCGCCGGCGCCGGATGACGGCGCGGCGCCGAAGGGCGGGGTCGCCACTGCAGCCCAGTCTACTGCCGCCGCCTCTGAAACGGCAGGGTCTCTGCCGCCTGAGGAAATCGACCGGCTGACGACCGACATCGTGGCTGCTTTGAAGACGGTCTATGATCCGGAAATTCCGGCCGACATCTACGAGCTTGGTTTGATCTATAAGGTCGAGATCGACGACAGCCGCAACGTCGCCATTGAGATGACGCTGACGGCGCCTGGCTGCCCCGTCGCCGGGGAGATGCCGATCTGGGTCGAAAATGCCGTCAGCGCCGTGCCAGGCGTATCTGGCACCACGGTCAAGATCGTGTTTGATCCGCCGTGGGATCAGAGTCGCATGTCGGACGAGGCCAAGCTCGCGGTCGGCATGTTCTGACGCCGCACTCGCTTTTGCCCGCCGATTTCCCATATATTCGGCGAAGCACTTCCACTACCTGCAACACGGAGGTCCATGTGCCCTCGCTCAGAATGATGCCGAAGGTTTTAACGCTCACCGATGCTGCCGCATCGCGGGTGGCGGCGCTCATTGCTCAGAAACCGGGCGTCAAGGCCCTGAAGATCGGGGTCAAAAAGGGCGGCTGCGCCGGGATGGAATACACGATGACGTGGGCCGATGAGATCGGCAAGTTTGACGAGATCATCGAGGAGAAGGGTGCGATCGTGCTGATCGACCCGGCTGCGATCATGTATCTGATCGGCAGCGAAATGGACTTCAAAACCGACAAGCTCTCGTCGCAGTTCGTGTTCAACAACCCGAACCAGAAGAGCGCCTGCGGCTGCGGAGAAAGCGTCAACCTCGAACCGTCGACGCCGGCCGGATTCGCTCCCGCCGAAAGCTGAGGCCCGTGACGTTCAGACTGACTTGGGAACGCGTGGCTTCTGGATGGCCGGGTCAAGCCCGGCCATGACGTTATGGGGGAAGGGATTGCGTTCCATTTAGACGGAACGCTGTTTGAAGGCCCGTCAGCCTCTCCCCGGCACCTTCAGCGGGCGCGAAGACTTGCGCATGAAGGCTGGAACATTCTCTTCAAATCCCAGTCGCTCGTTGCTCTTATGCGGTCGCGGAGTCTTCTGATCTTTTGAGGCATTCCTGGCTTCAGGCTGGTGCTCTGTGGAGTGACCACGGCGCGGGGCCCGAGGTTCGTCGGTCCATGCATCTGAGCTTGGCGCCCGAGGCGCCGATCGTTTCGGTTCAGCGTGTCGAGGTTGCTGCTCTTCGCGCCGGGGTCGATCACGCTCCGGCCGGCGTTCTGCTGGCTTCGGCCGCCCGCTTCTGGAATGAGGCTCCGCCGGGCGATTAGCTGTAGCGGCGCCGGTCTTCGCAGCCTCTGGGTGAGAAGCTTCGCGTGGGGCAGGCGCCATGTGAGCTCCGTTGACCTTCGGAGCGTGAGAGGTGCGCGGCGCTTCGCGACCACCGCGATGCGGCTTGCTGAACTTTTCAGGCCCGCCGCGCCCACCTCGGCCTCGACGCCTTTTGCCGGCGCCGGCGATGTCTTCTTCGGTCGGCGGATTGCCGAGCCAAATTGCAGCTTCGCCCGTTACCTTCTCGATGTCCTTCACGAACTTCAAGTCGTCGGGGCTTACGAGTGAAACGGACTGGCCCTCGCGGCCGGCTCGTCCGGTACGTCCGATGCGGTGAACATAATCATCGGCTGCCCAAGGCAGATCGAAATTGAAGATGTGCGACACGTCCGGAATGTCGAGACCGCGTGCCGCGACGTCGGAAGCTGCAAGCAGCATGATCTCATCATTGCGGAACTTATCGAGCGTCTCGGTTCGGCTCGACTGCTCCATGTCGCCATGTAGCGCGCCGGCATTGAAGCCATGTTTGGCCAGTGACTTGTGCAGCACAGCGACGTCGCGCTTGCGGTTGCAGAAGATGATGGCGTTCTTGATGTTGCCGTTACGGATCAGCTCGCGAAGCACTTCCCGCTTTGCCCAGTCTTCGCCGTTGGGGCAGAAGACGAAGCGCTGCGAAATGGTTGCGGCGGTCGTAGCGGGCTTGGCGACCTCGATCCGCACGGGGTCGGTCAGAAACTGATTTACCAAGCGCGTGATTTCGGCCGGCATCGTCGCCGAGAAGAACAGCGTCTGCCGACGCGTCGGCAGGAGCTTGCAGATTTTCTCGATGTCGGGAATGAAGCCCATGTCGAGCATCCGGTCGGCTTCGTCGATGACCAGGATTTCGACGCCCATCAACATGATGCGGCCGCGCCCGAAATGGTCGAGCAGACGCCCGGGCGTCGCAATCAGGACGTCGACGCCACGGTCGAGCTTCTTCACCTGTTCGTCCATCGACACGCCGCCGATCAGAAGCGCCAGCTGCAGCTTGTGATTGACGCCATATTTCTCGAAGCTTTGCGCGACCTGCGCGGCAAGCTCGCGCGTCGGCGCCAGGATCAGCGAGCGCGGCATTCGCGCCCGCGCGCGTCCCGACTCGAGCCTGGCGATCATCGGAAGAACGAAGGATGCTGTCTTGCCGGTGCCCGTCTGGGCGATGCCGAGCACATCACGGCCCGTTAGGACAACCGGAATGGCGGCGGCTTGTATCGGGGTAGGGTTAACATAGCCTGCGGCTGTCACTGCCGCCTGTACCTTGGGTGAGAGCCCGAGGTCAGCGAACGTCTTGGTTTCCAAAAGTTCCAATCTCCATCTGCACAGCCCGTTTGCTCCGGCGCAGTGGCACCGGACTATCGATCAAGAGCGCAGGGGGGATACGTGCCGAAAAGGACCAAAGCCAATGGGGGTGCGGATCGAAAAACATTAAAGAACGCGCAAATCGATCCCCTGCGCTCCGGCACGCTCGCGTGCTCGCATACATCACGCTCGGGCGCAAGGAAAACCGCTTGTTTTCCGTGCTTTCCGCCGCGAGGTTGTGTCACAGGCCGGTCGCAAAAGTGTGTCCGCGAGCTAGGGAGGGGCGGCGGCATTGCCATGCACCGCCCCAATCGTCTTACGTCCGACGTGCGTTATTCGTCGAGCAGCCACTTGCCGAACAGGCCGCCGATGGCACCGCCGAGGATCGGCGCCAGCCAGAATAGCCAGACCTGTGAAAGGGCTTCACCGCCCGCGTAAATCGCCGTGGCGGTGCTTCGGGCCGGATTAACGGAAGCTTTGGAGATCGGGATGGCCATGATGTGAATGGCTGTCAGCGCCAGGCCGATGGCTAGAGGCGCCAACATGCTTGGACCATCGGTCCGCGTCACGCCCATGATCACGACGAGAAAGAACGCCGTCAGAACCGTCTCGAGAATAAACACCTGAAACATAGTCGCCTTAAGCATCGACAGGTCACCCCAGCCGTTGGCAGCGAAACCAGCGCTGGTATGGCCGACCAGCGAGAACACCCCGCACGCGGCGCAACCGCCGATAACTTGGGCGAGAATATACGGTGCCGCCTTGCTGAGTTCGAAGCGGCCGCCGGCCACCAGCCCGAGCGTCACGGCGGGATTGTAATGGCCGCCCGAAATTGGGCCCAGAGCGAAGATTAGGACCATCACGGTGCAGCCGATCGAGAGGGCCACGCCGAGAATGCCTGCGGCGCCCGCCGGTGCTCCGAACGAGTAAAACGCCGCACCCAATACAGATGCGACGAGCATGAATGTGCCGAAAGCCTCGGCAGCGAGTGCCCTGTTGTTCATCCGTGGTGTTTCTCCCAATGACCCATTGAATTTTGAAACCCGGCGGCTTTTTCAGAGTTGCGCCTAGGTGTGTGCGACCGCAGCAAACTGCGTCCCGGCGCCGTTACGGCGAATCATTTAGACGCCATAGGATGGTAGCCGAGGCTTTGCGTTTGCGGGAGGGTCGACAAAAAGGCTGCGCGATGGCCCGCCCCAAATAACGTTAATAAACGGACACAACCGCAGCCGGGCTTATTTGCGGTATTAGCCAAATTGACTTTAATGGCCCATCTTCATTGGCGTAATATCGAAATGGGATGATTGACGCTCGATCGAGCGTTCGGGGAACGGCCGGTCGAGCACAATCCGCAAAGTTTAGAAATCGCGAGGATCTCGATTAATGACTGCCACTGCCGGGTCGGCAATGAATAATGTCGGTCTGGCAAGGACATCGCCGGCCGCCCCTTCAGCAGAGAAGGCTAATGCATCCCGCGCGAAAAGCATGCGCGGCGATGCCATCCGCGAGCTGAAAAAGCGCGATAACTTCACGAATTTCGTCCACATCGGGCGCGTTTATCTGGTGATCATCGTCGCGATCGCCGGTGCGATCTGGAGCTATGGCCTCGTCGCCTCGGCGGGTCTCGGGTGGTGGTGGAACATTCCGGCGACTCTTGTTGCAATCGTCGTCATCGGAGCATCTCAACATCAGTTCGGCGGCGTCATCCACGAAGGCACGCACTTCATCCTGTTCGACAACAAAAGGCTGAACGAGCTTATTTCGGATTGGCTCGCCGCATTTCCGATCTACACCTCGACGTTCCAATTCCGTCTGCATCACCTGGCGCATCACCAGTTCATCAACGACCCTGTGCGCGATCCCGATTGCGCGCAGCTCCACGATAGCGGCCACGATCTCGATTTTCCGATTACCCATTTCGAAATGCTTCGAGCACTTCTGAAGCAACTTTGGCTGCCAAATCTTTTTCGCTACATGATGGTGCGGGCGCGTTACAGCTCACTCGGGACCGGCAACAATCCTTATCTCGATCAGGAGCATCGCGGCGAGCGGCTGCCGACGCTGGCCGGGATCATGTACGCCGTCGGCGTCCCCGCGGCCGTCATTCCGCTCGTCGACATCGGGCACGGCGCCTGGGCTTTCGCGGTGCTCGGCATATTGACCGCCATCACGATCATTTATTTCGCGCGTCTTGATGAAAACAAGCTCCCGCACGCGCACGTCGAAACTGTCATTTCGCACCGGACAACCAACATCAGCCGCATTGCCTACATGGCGATCATTTACGCGGCGATGACGGGCATCGAGGCCGCCGGTTGGGGGCCGGCCTGGACCGATTATGGGGTTCTCTGGATCATTCCGCTGTTCACGACTTTCCCGCTGTTCATGATCATGCGGCAATGGGTTCAGCACGGCAACGCCGACCGCGGGCGTTACACGAATACGCGCGTCTTCCTCGTCAATCCATTCATCCGCTATGCGATCTTCCCGTTCGGCATGGACTACCATCTGCCGCACCACGTCTATGCTTCGGTGCCGCACTTCAAGCTGAAGGGTCTGCACGAACTGCTGCTGCAAGATCCGGACTATCGGGAAAAGGGAGTTGTCGTCGAAGGCTACTTCAATTCGCCTCACGGTGAGACGGAGGCGCGAAATCCGACGGTCATGGAGGTTCTCGGTGACAAGTATTCGCCGAGGCCGGATGGCGAAGTTTACATCGACACCGAGACGCTCGAATACGCGGATGTGAAGAACCCCGAAGCCATCGCGCGCCAGAACGAGGCGTCCGTTCGCGGCGGCTGACGCGGGCTCGCTCTAGATATCGAGATCCTTGGCGAAGGCGGCGTGCTCCTGAATGAAGCGGAAGCGTGCTTCGGGTTTCGACCCCATAAGAGCGTTGACGACCTCGGTTAGAACGGTGCGTTCGCCTTCGCCGATGGCAATGCGCAACAGCGTGCGCCGCTTCCTATCCATCGTCGTCTCTTTCAAATCCTTGAAGTCCATCTCGCCGAGGCCCTTGAACCGCGTGACCTTGGGCTTGCGGTTCTTGAAATGCGTCGCGAGAAGCTCGTCGCGATGCGCTTCATTGCGCGCGTAGACGACGTCGGCCTTGTCGGAAATTTTGTAAAGCGGCGGTACCGCCAGGAAAAGATGGCCGTTTTCGACCAGCTCCGGCATCTCCTGATAGAAGAACGTGATCAGGAGTGACGCGATGTGGGCGCCGTCGACGTCCGCATCGGTCATGATGATTACGCGTTCGTAGCGCAGGTCTTCGTCGCGATATTTGGAGCCGATGCCGGCGCCGAGAGCCTGGACGAGATCGCTCAACAGCTGGTTCTGCGACAGCTTCGCCGAAGAGGCGTTGGCGACGTTCAGGATCTTGCCGCGTAACGGCAATATGGCCTGCGTTTCACGATCCCGGGCGCTCTTGGCGCTACCGCCGGCGGAGTTGCCTTCGACGATGAAGATTTCGGTGCCGGCCGCCTGCTGGATCGAGCAATCGGCGAGCTTGCCCGGGAGGCGCAGCTTGCGCGTTGCCGATTGCCGGCCGACTTCCTTTTCGCGGCGGCGCTTCAGGCGTTCTTCCGACTGGTCGACGGTCCATTCGAGCAGCTTGGTCGCCTGCTGCGGAGAATCTGCGAGCCAATGGTCGAAGGCGTCGCGCACGGCGGTTTCGACGATCCTGGTCGCCTCGGCGGTCGCGAGCTTGTCCTTGGTCTGGCCTTGGAACTCCGGCTCGCGAATGAAAACGGAAAGCATCGAGGCCGCCGTGCCCATCACGTCTTCGGACGTGATCTGCTGCGCTTTCTTGTTGCCGGTAAGTTCGCCGTAGGCTCTGAGGCTCTTGTATAGCGCCTGCCTCAGGCCGATTTCGTGCGTACCGCCTTCGGCCGTCGGGATGGTGTTGCAGTAGGACAGTGAAAAACCGTCCTCGTCTGCAATCCAGGCGACTGCCCATTCGACTGATCCGTGGCCGCCGTCCTTCTCGATGCGACCCGAGAAGATATCTTTGGTGATGCGGGTCTGGCTCTCGATCGAAGCCGTCAGGTAGTCGCTCAATCCACCGGGGAAGTGGAAAAGGGCTTCGGCCGGCGTCTCGTCCTTGATCAGCTCCGGCGCACACTTCCAGCGGATTTCGACGCCGCCGAAAAGGTAGGCTTTCGAGCGCGCCATCTTGAAGACGCGGGTCGGCTTGAAGGTCGCGCCTTTGCCGAAAATCTTGTCGTCCGGCTTGAAGCGCACCTTCGTGCCGCGCCGGTTCATAATTGACCCAAGCTTATCGAGCTTTGTGACGGGTTCGCCGCGCGCGAAGACCATGCGGTAGAGCTGCTGGTCGCGCGCCACCTGCACTTCGAGCGATTCCGAAAGCGCGTTCACAACCGAGACGCCGACGCCGTGCAGACCGCCCGAGGTGTTATAGGCCTTGCTGTCGAATTTGCCGCCGGCGTGCAGGACCGTCATCACGACCTGCAGCGTGCTGATGCTCTTGTTCTTGGGATACGGCCCGACCGGGATGCCGCGGCCGTTGTCGGTCACCGTCAGAAATCCGTCCGCTGCAAGCTCGACCTCGATCCACGTCGCATGGCCGGCGACCGCCTCGTCCATGGCGTTGTCGATCACCTCGGCGAACAGGTGATGCATCGCCTTTTCGTCGGTGCCGCCGATGTACATGCCCGGGCGGCGGCGGACCGGCTCGAGGCCTTCCAGGACCTCGATGTCATGTTCGCTGTAGCCGCCGTTCTCGGCAGGCTTTCGTGCGCGCGACGCTTTTATGATCATTTCGCTGTCGAATTCCGAAAAGAGGTCAGTCTGTGATCGGCCCATGTGCAGCCCTCAGTCATGCCGCGGCGATGACCACGCCTTCGGAAGCCAAGCGGCGCGACGCACGACAGCGGAGCCGCTGAGCGAATCTTGTTGCACGCTTATAGCCCGACGCGGCCGTGCGCCACCATGCGCCGATTGGGTTTGTGGCTAAGTGGCAACTCACCGGAGCGTCATACCGCCACGTTATCGATCAGGCGCGTCTTGCCGAGCCAGGCGGCGGCGAGGACGCGAAGTGGTTTTCCACTGCCGGTTGCCATGCCAAGCGTTTCGGCATCGCGGACCTCGACGTAATCGATTGTCTGGAAGCCGGCGGCCGTGAGCGCGGCCTTCGCCTCTGAGGTTGCGGCCTCGATTGGCGTTCCGGATGCAACTTTCCGGGCTACCCCCGAAACCGCAGCATAAAGTGCGGGCGCGATGGCCCGCTCGGGCTCGCTCAAGTAGGCATTGCGCGACGATAATGCCAGGCCATCCTTTTCGCGGCTGATCGGCGCGGCAATCAGCTTCAGCGGCATATCGAGATCGCGAACCATCTGCCGAAGCACGGCGAGCTGCTGATAGTCCTTCTCGCCGAAGATCGCGAAATCGGGCGTGACCTGATTGAATAGCTTGCAGCATACCGTCGCAACGCCACCGAAATGGTGCGGGCGAACGGCGCCTTCGAGGTCGGCCGCAGCGCTTCCCGCCTCGACGCGGGTTGACGTGCCTTCCGGATACATTTCGTCGATGCTCGGGCTCCAGACCAGGTCGGCGTCGGCCTCGGCAAGCTTCTTCAGGTCGCCGGCTTCGTCGCGCGGATAACGCGCCAGATCTTCGTGGGGCGCGAACTGCGTCGGGTTGACGAAGATCGACACCACGGCCTTGTCGGCCGTCTTTTTGGCAAGCTGGACGAGCGAGATATGCCCGGCGTGAAGGGCGCCCATCGTCGGGACGAGAGCGACGGTCTCGCCCGCTTTCCGCCATTTCGCGGTGGCTTTTCTCAAATCCTGAACGGTGCGAACAACTTTGACGGATTCGGCCACGGCTGAGACCTTCGAGCAAATTTCGGGGCAGTCGTGCCGGTATCGGAGGCCGACCGTCAAGGGCATTAGGCGCGCGGCCTTCAGAGAGTGGAGAGGCAGACAGTTGACCGATCTGCTAGTCTCCCTCGACAGGCGAATCGCTAACGTCGCCTGATTATGAGCGGGTCATGGCATGGTCGCGGCATTGCGGCGTGAGGATAGCGTCGGGCAGCGGGTTCTTCCTCCTCGGGATGAGTTCGCGGCCCAGTACTTGATGGACGAGCCGAGGCTCGTCGGTGCGCTGATTGAGCGGGCATTTTTCGCTGAGGATGAACGTCGCCGCGCTGCCGACGTTGCGCGCCGCCTCGTACACGGCGCGCGTGCCGACAAAGCCAATCACGCCGGCATCGATGCCTTCATGCACGAGTATGGCCTCGCGACGGACGAAGGCGTCATCCTGATGTGCCTTGCCGAAGCGCTACTCAGAATTCCCGACGCCGAGACGGCGAACGCGTTCATTGCAGATAAGATCTCGGGCGGTGCTTGGGAAAAGCACCTCGGCCATTCCGACAGTCTGTTCGTCAACGCCTCGACCTGGGGTCTGATGCTGACGGGTCGCGTCGTGAAGCTCAAAGAGGCAAAGGGCGCCAATCCGATCCAGGCGATGAAGCGGCTGGTGGCGCGTTCAGGCGAGTCGACCATTCGCCTCGCCGTGCGCCGGGCCGTGCGGCTTCTCGGTGAGCAGTTCGTGCTGGGCACGACAATCGAAACCGCTTTGTCGCGAGCCCACGCGCTTGATGCCAAGGGCTATAGGTTTTCCTACGACATGCTCGGCGAAACGGCACGCTCCGAGAGAGACGCCGAGCGCTATTTTCAGCGCTACATGGAGGCGATCGATGCCGTCGGTACGGACGCCGGCATCTTTACTGCAACAGGCGCCGACGCTGTTTTCGATCGGCCGTCGATCTCCGTGAAGTTGTCGGCGCTGCATCCGCGCTTTGAACCGGGAAAAGAAAAACGACTGCGTGCTGAGTTGGCGCCGCGGCTATTGACGCTGGCGCGTGCGGCGCGTGCCAAGGGCCTTGGCCTCACCGTCGATGCGGAAGAGCAGGACCGGCTCGACATGACGGCGGAGCTGTTCGGCGAGACGCTCGTCAATCCGCAGCTGGATGGCTGGAACGGTTTTGGCATCGCTGTGCAGGCCTATGGCAAGCGCGCCATCCCGTTAATCCGATGGCTTCGCCGCGTTGCCGAGCAGAACGGCAAGCGCATTCCCGTTCGCCTCGTCAAAGGTGCCTACTGGGACAGCGAGATCAAGTGGGCTCAGGAGCGCGGGCTCGTGGACTATCCGGTATTCTCCCGCAAGCTTCACACCGATGTCTCCTACCTCGCCGCGATGCGGCTTCTGCTCTCCGACCCCGTTGCCTTCTATCCGCAGTTTGCGACGCATAACGCCCATACGATCGCGTCGGCCTTTGTAGCGGGCGGCGCGGTCGAATTCGAATATCAGCGCCTGCATGGCATGGGCGAAGCGCTTTACGAGCAAGTCTCCGGCGACACGAAGTTCAACCGGCCATGCCGTATTTACGCGCCCGTCGGCGGCCACGAGGATTTGCTCGGCTATCTGGTTCGCCGCCTGCTCGAGAACGGCGCCAACACGTCGTTCGTGAACCGGCTCGGCAACGATGAAATGTCGGTTTCGGAAATCATCGCCGATCCGGTCGAGATCGCCGATCGCGAGTTCGTTTCCGACGAACGCGTGCCGCTCATCACCCGGCCGCGCGATATATTCATGCCGGATCGCAAGAACAGCGCCGGGCTCCTGCTTGTCGAGGCGAGCGTGCGCCGGACGCTGCAGGGCGACATCGCCAAGGTTCTGAAAACGCCCTTCGCTTCGGGACCGATCGTCAACGGCAACGCGACGACCGGCGGCGATGCCGTGTCGCTCGTCGTTTCTCCGCACGATCATCGCGAGCGCATCGGTACGGTACGCCTAGCAACGCCGCAACACCTCGAAGACGCACTCGCCGCAGCCACGAACGCGGCGCGGCGCTGGGAGCAAACGGAAGCTACGGAGCGGGCGCGCATTCTAGAATTCGCCGCGGAGCTTTTTGAGCGCGACCGCGCGGCGCTGATGGCGGTGCTTGTCCGCGAGGCCGGCAAGACACTCGAAGCGGCGCAGTCCGAAGTCCGCGAAGCTGTCGACTATCTGCGCTATTATGCGACCGAGGCACGGCGGCTGTTCTCTGGCCCCGTCCGGCTGCAAGGCCCGACTGGCGAAGAGAATACCCTGACGCTGCGCGGACGAGGACCGATCGCCTGCATATCGCCCTGGAATTTTCCAATCGCGATCTTTACGGGCCAGGTCGCCGCGGCGCTCGCCGCCGGCAATCCGGTTATCGCGAAGCCGGCCGAGCAGACCCCGATCGCGGGCTTCCTCGCGGTCAAGCTGCTGCACGAAGCCGGCGTGCCGCGCGATGTGCTGCACCTTGTCACCGGCGGCGGCAAGCTGGGAGATGCGCTGATCACGGATCTACGCATCCAAGGCGTCGCGTTCACCGGCTCCAATGACACGGCGTGGTCGATACAGCGGGCGCTCGCGGACCGGCGAGGCGCCCTCATTCCATTCATTGCCGAGACCGGCGGCATCAATGCGATGATTGCGGATTCGTCAGCTCTGCCCGAGCAGGTGGTCCGCGATGCCGTGCGATCTGCCTTCGATAGTGCCGGGCAGCGTTGCTCGGCGGCGCGCGTCTTGTTCGTTCAGGATGACAACGCGCCGCGCATCAAGGCCATGCTGGCAGGCGCGATCGAGACCCTCGACGTCGGCGATCCTCTTGATTACGCAATCGACATCGGGCCCGTCATCGACGAAGCCGCTCAGGACGCACTCGAGAGCCACAAAGTGCGCATGCAGCGCGAGGGGCGCGAAATCATCGACGTTGCAATGCCGGAAGCATGCCGGGCCGGAACCTATGTCACGCCGGCGCTTTTCGAAATCGACCGATTGGGACGTCTCGACCACGAGGTCTTCGGGCCCATTCTGCATTTGATCCGATACGAGCGTGGTCACCTCGACAAAGTCATCGCAGCGCTCAATGCCACCGGTTATGGGCTGACGCTTGGACTTCACAGCCGCATCGAGAGCGTCGCCGATTACGTTGCCGAGAACGCCCGCGTCGGCAATCTCTATGTCAACCGCAACCAGATCGGCGCCGTGGTCGGCGTGCAGCCGTTCGGAGGCGAGGGGCTTTCGGGCACCGGGCCGAAAGCCGGAGGCCCCAATTACTTGGCGCGTTTTGCTACCGAGCGGACGCGGTCCACCGACATCACCGCGACCGGCGGCAATTATTCGCTGCTGAGTGGCAGGGGCTGAGCTGAGCCGGCTAAGACCGCTTACTCGTAGGACGCGTAAAACTTTTTCGCGGCCTCGACGATCTCCCACGTACCGGTAAAGCCGGAAGGCGTCAGGAAGGCGTCTCCGGCCTTGAAGGTTGTCTCCGAGCCGTCGTCTCCGCGCACGACGATCACGCCTTCGAGCAGATGGCAGAACTCGCTTTCCGGGAACACGACGCGCCACGTTCCCGGTTCGGCCGTCCAGATTCCGCTGTTGAAGCGGCCATCGGTGCTCTTGAAGAGGGTCTGCGCCCGCTGGACCGGGTCGCCGGCGACGATGCGTTCCGGCTTCGGCCGGTAGACCTCGGGTGCTGGTAGTTCGCCTTGAAAATCTACAACCTTCGGGAAATCGGGATTAGCGGTCACTGTCACGATGAGTCCTTGATCAAATGAAAACGCTTGATGCTACGACTGGCGGATGCGATGCCGCAAGCCATCTTAGTTGCCGGCAGCCATTACGAAGCAGTCGACAGACTGGCGGCGGAGTTCGATGCAGGTCGACGTCGCGCGGTCGGCATTGAAACCTGCGAAACGGGCGCGGAAGATTTGGTGGCCGTCTTTCACCCCCGGGTGTGTGACCGAGGCTATTCCTGCAAGCAGTCGTCCAGCGCGCCCTTGCACAGCGGTCAGCGCCCGCTGGGCTTCGGCAATCGACCCATAGGCGCCGATTTGCACCTCATAGTGACCGGCGGTCGCTTTCAGAGAGACGGCCTGAAGCGGATGGGATTTCGCGCCTCGCGGTTTTGCGTAGGCATTCAGCGCGATCGCCTGAGCGGCGAGCGTCGAGGGCGGCAGACCGCGCTGGAGAACTGAAAGGGTTTGCGGGCGAGCCGTCTCGGGTTGCTGCGTAGTGAGGGTTACTCTGGCCGGAGTGACGGCTGCGACAGGGACAGGGTCGGCGCCTGACGCGTCAGCGACGGGAGTCAGGGACACGGACCGAGAGGGCAGTGTTGCGGCAGCCCGCACGGCATCCGCGGCAGCAAGCATCGCGACTTTTTCGCCGAGCGGCGACGACCGTGCTTCGTCGCTCGCGATCTGGGCTTCAAGAGCGTCATCGGCCGTGCCGGCCCGCGACTCTGCAAAGGACTGCGACAGCTTTCCAGCGAATGCCGTGGCGCCAGCACCGTCTTTCGCAGCCGTTTGACCGAGGTTCGTTCGTTGAACGTCTAGAGCTTCGGGGGACGCGCCGGAAGAGGCGGTGTCAGTGTCTTCCATGTCGGTCGTTTCGTCGGGCGACGGCGGTGCGGCGCGCGCTTTGTCCAGGATCGGCACGGGCCGGACCTTGAAAATCTTAACCACCGGCTCGTCGATCTCGACGGGAGCCGCCGGTTCAGAGTTTGCCATGGCGCGCGGGGCTGGGCCGGGGTCCGCGGCGGCAGGCTCTGTGGCTCGCGATTTTGCTGGCGCAAACGGACGCGGTGTTGGCGCGGTCGCTTCAGCCTCAGCTTCAGCTATATCCACCTTAACGGGGCGCTTCGTTGCCGTGCGGGTTGCGAGTTTCGGCCCGGCTTCCAACTTTGCGAGCAGCAGCGGCTGAGGCTTGCGGGTCATCTTGGTCGAGGCCCTGGTCATGGCCCGCGTGAGCAGCACGCGCATCTCGGCGTTGCGCCTCGCCGCACTTTCTCCGCCGAACACGGCACCGACCAGACGACGGCGGCCACTCCGCACCGACGTTACGATGTTGAATCCCGATGCCCGCGTGTAACCGGTCTTGATCCCGTCTACGCCGGCAAAGTTGTTCAACATCGTGTTGTGGTTGCGGTACGTTTTCCCGCGGTACGTGAAGGCGTGCGTCGCAAAAAGCCGGTAATACGTCGGGTAATCGTCCTGCAGGTGCAGGGCCAATGTGATCATATCGTGCGCCGTCGACACATGATCGTCGTTCGGGAGACCGTTCGGATTTTCGAAGTGTGTCTTCGACATGCCTATGTCACGGGCGCGGGCGTTCATAAGGCGAACGAAGTTCGCTTGCGTGCCTCCGATCTTTTCTGCCAGAGCGACGGCGATATCGTTTGCGGATTTTGTAATGAGCGCCAGGATGGCGTCGGAAACCGATATCTCGTCGCCGGGGTCGAGATCGAGCTTCGAGGGAGCGACAGACGCCGCCGCCTCGGAAATCGGAATTTTGTCCGACATCTTGAGCCGGCCGGACTCGATAGTCTCGAACGTCAGGTAGAGCGTCATCATTTTGGTGAGCGAGGCGGGGTGGCGAACCGCATCGCCGTCGTCGTTGTGCAAAACAGCGCCCGTATTGGCGTCAAGAACCATCGCGGCGTGGCGCTCGGGCCGAGCCTCTGCGTTCTGCGAAATCAGCCCAAACACGGCCGAAATTGTCAGCGTGAACGCTAACGCCCGGTACAACACGACGCCGATCCCTCTGACCGTCCGGTAACCCAGACGGCTTTTCTCGCAATCCAATGCCGCAGGTTGGCCGGTTGGCTCCGGTGCGGCACGCCCCACTCATCGATCCCGATAAGCAGAGCACTGTTTTTAGGCACCTTTTGGGCGCCGAAACGTTCGGCAACCAACGGATGCGGTCGCGAATTGTAAGGATGATGGACTGAAGCAGCGTTAAGGGACGCGGTAAAGGTCGCATCAAAGACTGTTCCAGTTTGGTATAAGAGGGTAGAATTCCGTCGTGAATGGACCTAGCGGTAGCCTGCCAACTTTCTATTTGCTGAATGCACGGCGACCGGGACGCCAGGGACCGGCCGAAGTCCGAGGATTTCAGCGAGAGGGAGTTCTCCCCACCCTTGCGGGACCACGTTCTTCCCGGCCAGTGGCGCTTCCCTTGCTGCGGCACTCGGCTCGTTCTGTTTTTTATTCGTCGGCGTGCCTATATACGCGCTTGGTGAGTACGGGCTTTTCCAGCTGGACATTCATCGACATTGACAGGTGCCCGGGGGCTCCCATTTGGCGGTTCCAGCGTAGCTTTTCTGCCTCCAACATGCCCCGGTTGATGACTAAGTTCTGAGGGAGTTATGGATTCGGGCAGCGGCTCGAGGGCGCGAGATGATGTTGGAGGAGAGAAATTTGCAGTTTGCGGCGGCGGTCAAGCTCGCAGGGAGCAACAATCCGCCCGACGGGCCACGCCGGGACGACGGGGATGCGAAGACCGGAATCGTAACGAAAACCCGGCCCAAGACGAAGAAGCCAAACCTGTATAAGGTGCTGCTGTTGAATGATGACTTCACGCCGATGGAGTTCGTCGTGCTCGTGCTGCAGCGGTTCTTCAATAAAGGCCAGGAAGACGCGACGCGCATCATGCTGCACGTTCATCACAAAGGTGTCGGAATTTGCGGCGTGTACACTTACGAAGTTGCAGAAACCAAGGTGACGCAGGTCATGGACTTTTCACGCCAGCATGGCCACCCTCTACAATGCACCATGGAGAAAGAGTAGGATTGGATTGACATCGCTCTCCAAAAATCTTGAGGCGTCGCTGCACCGCGCTGTGCAGTATGCGAATGTTCGCCACCACGAATTCGCGACGCTGGAGCATTTGTTGCTGGCTCTCGTCGATGACCGTGATGCGGCCGCTGTCATGCGCGCCTGCTCGGTCGACCTCGAGCAACTTCGTGCGCGCCTGATCGAGTACCTCGACAGCGAGTTGAAGCCGATCGTGTCGAAAGCTTCGCGCGACGCGCATCCGACGAATTCGTTCCAGCGCGTCGTGCAGCGAGCGATCGTGCACGTCCAGACCTCAGGCCGCGAGGAAGTGACCGGAGCGAACGTGCTTGTCGGCATTTTCTCGGAGCGTGAGAGCCACGCCGCGTTCTTCCTGCAAGAGCAGGAGATGACTCGGTTCGATGCCGTCCAATACATCGCGCATGGAATAGCCAAGCGTCCCGGCATGTTCGAGCCGCGCACGGTGCATGGCGTCGACGAAGATACGAGTACGACCGAGGGCGAAGAGAAGAAACCCGGTGACGCGCTCAATACCTATTGCGTCAACCTCAATAAGAAGGCGCGGGACGGCAAGATCGATCCGCTGATCGGCCGCGAGCAGGAAGTCATGCGCACTGTGCAGGTGCTCTGCCGCCGTCAGAAGAACAATCCGCTGTTCGTGGGTGATCCGGGCGTCGGCAAGACGGCGATCGCCGAGGGTTTGGCGCGCAAGATCGTCAACGGCCACGTGCCCGACGTCTTGAAGGGCGCCACGATTTTTGCGCTCGATATGGGTGCGCTGCTGGCCGGCACGCGCTATCGCGGCGACTTCGAGGAGCGCCTCAAGGCCGTGATGAAGGAAGTCGAAGCCTTCCCGGGTGCGGTGCTTTTCATCGATGAAATTCATACGGTTATCGGCGCCGGTGCAACGTCGGGCGGCGCGATGGATGCGTCGAATCTTTTGAAGCCGGCGCTCCAGTCTGGCACGCTGCGCTGCATCGGCTCGACGACCTACAAGGAATATCGCCAGCACTTCGAGAAGGATCGGGCGCTGGTGCGTCGCTTCCAGAAGATCGACGTCAAGGAACCGACCGTCGAGGACGCGATCGAAATTTTGAAAGGTCTGAAGTCAGTCTTCGAGGACTACCACAAGCTCAAGTACACGAACGAAGCCATCAAGGCGGCGGTCGAGCTATCAGCTAGGTACATTCATGACCGCAAGCTACCGGACAAGGCGATCGACGTGATCGACGAGACCGGCGCCTCGCAGATGCTGGTGCCGGAAGGCAAGCGAAAGAAACGGATCACGACGAAAGAGATCGAAGCGACCGTAGCTACCATGGCGCGCGTGCCGCCAAAGACGGTCACGAAGAGCGATGCGGAAGTCATTTCGCATATCGGTCGCGACCTGAAACGGCTCGTGTTCGGACAGGACAAGGCGATCGAGTCTCTCTCGAGTGCGATCAAGCTGGCGCGCGCGGGTCTGCGCGAACCGGAGAAGCCGATTGGCTGCTATCTGTTCTCGGGTCCGACCGGCGTCGGCAAAACGGAAGTAGCGAGGCAGCTTGCCAATCTGATGGGCGTGGAGCTATTGCGCTTCGACATGTCGGAATACATGGAAAAGCACACGATCTCGCGGCTCATCGGCGCGCCTCCGGGCTATGTCGGCTTCGATCAGGGCGGCCTTTTGACTGACGGCGTCGACCAGCACCCGCACTGCGTGTTGCTGCTCGACGAAATCGAGAAGGCGCATCCGGATTTGTTCAACATCCTGCTGCAGGTGATGGACCACGGCAAACTTACCGACCACAACGGCAAGTCGGTCGATTTCCGCAACGTCGTTCTGATCATGACGACGAACGCGGGCGCCTCCGACATGGCGAGACCGCCAATGGGCTTCAACCGCTTGAAGCGCGAGGGCGAGGATACGGAAGCCGTGACGAAGCTGTTCACGCCGGAATTTCGCAATCGCCTCGATGCGATCGTGCCGTTTTCGGGCTTGTCACCGGAAATCATCACGCAGGTGGTCGAGAAGTTCATCTTCCAGCTCGAGGCGCAGCTCGCAGATCGCGGCGTTACGATCGAGCTTTCGGAAGAGGCGACGAAATGGCTTGCGGAAAAAGGGTACGACGACAAGTTCGGCGCCCGGCCGCTGGCGCGCGTTATCCAGGAGCACATCAAGAAGCCGCTCGCGGAAGAGCTGCTCTTCGGTAAGCTGGAGAACGGCGGCACCGTCAAGGTGATGGTTGTGGGTGAGGGCGCCGATCGCGTACTCGCGTTCGACTACCTGCCGCTCGATCCGTCGAAACGGCCAAAATCGTCGGAGGATGAAGAAACCGACGACGACGAGGACGGCCCGCAGCCGGTGCTCGCCGACGCGACGCCGAAGAAGGCGCTGCCGGGGCCCAAGGAAAAGAACGACAAGCCGAAAGAGTCCGGCGCCGTGCCAAGCGTGCCGCGCAGGAAGAAGGACGAGTAGTTCCGCGAGCCTCGCTCGACGAGTGGCTAAAAAATGAGCGCGTGGATCAGATCCACGCGCTCATTTTGTATTTGCAGGTGCTGGTGAAGCGCGGACGGTCGAGGCGGCAAAGACTCTAACGTCATCCCGGCGAAGGCCGGGATCCGTCTAAGGAGGGGGCGGACAAGAATGACGACCGGTCTTTGCGGCTACTGCGGTTGTGGCCTCATTGGCCTGGACAGATCCCCGCCTGCGCGGGGATGACGGAGTGCAGCTTGACGATGTCTCCAATCGAGGCGGAAAGAGCTTAGAAGCCTTTTCCTACTTGGCGAGCGCCGCCTTCAGCTTCTCGGCATTGGCCGCAAGCACGGCTGCGTCTTCCATTTTTCCGGAGTGCGGTTTCAACGCCAATCCCTCGAAGCGTGGGATGACGTGATAATGCAGGTGAAACACCGATTGCCCCCCTGCCGGCTCGTTATATTGAATGACGCTGATGCCGTCGGCATTGAAGGCCGCTTTGGCAGCGACGGCGACTTTTTGCACCAGCGGCGCAATCTTGGCAAGCACGGCTGGATCGGCATCGAACAAATTGCGCGACGCCGCCTTCGGCATAACCAGCGCATGCCCGGGCGATTGCGGCATCACATCCATGAAGACGATGGCGTCGGCATCCTCGTAGACTTTGTGGCACGGAATCTCGCCGCGCAGGATCTTCGCGAAGATGTTGTTCGGATCATAGGACATGGTGCTCGATTTGGTCCGGCGACGTGCGAAAGCTCACAGTTTGGCGGTGCTATGCCTCGTCTTTGCGATAGGGACCAAGCTCGGTCAAGTCAGCATTGAAGCGGGTGACCATTTCGCGTTCGCGCGCGAGAAAACGCTCGACCGCTTTGCGCAGCCCTGGATCGGCAATCCAGTGAGCGGAATATGTTTCCACGGGCAGGTAACCTCGAGCCAGCTTGTGCTCGCCCTGGGCGCCGGCTTCGACGCGCGCCAATCCGGAGGCGATAGCGAAGTCGATCGCCTGATAGTAGCAAACCTCGAAATGCAGCGCGGGGTGATGTTCTATGGCTCCCCAGTAGCGGCCGTAGAGGCAATCGCCGCCGATAAGGTTGAGCGCGCCCGCGATATAGCGACCGGAGCGCTTTGCCATCACGAGCAGCGAGCGTTCGGGCATGACACCGCCGAGCTCAGAGAAAAACGCGCGGTTTAGATACGGCCGACCCCATTTGCGAAGACCAGTGTCCATGTAAAACGCAAACATTGCGTCCCAGTGCGCTTCCGTGATTGCGTTGCCCGTCACGTGTTCAATTTCAATGCCCGGGCCAAGTGCGGCTTCGCGCTCCTTGCGGACAGCCTTGCGCTTCCGCGACGTCAAAGTCGCGAGAAAATCGTCGAACGAACCGTAGCCTCGGTTTTGCCAGTGAAACTGCTGGCCGGTCCGCGTCAGAAATCCGAGCGCGCCAAGCCGCTCCGCGGTATCAAAATCTAGAAACGTCAAATGTATCGACGACAGTCCGCCCTGCCGCGCGACTTCGATTGCGGCCGCTGCCAGCAGCTCTTCGTCAGCTATCGCTTTAGGGCCTGGCTTGACGAGAAGCCGCGGGCCGGGGACGGGCGTAAAAGGTACGGAGATCTGCAACTTCGGATAATACCTGCCGCCCGCCTGAGTGTAGGCGTCCGCCCAGCTGTGATCGAAAACGTACTCGCCCTGACTGTGCGATTTTACGTAGACCGGCGCCGCAGCCGCGACTCGTCCGTCTTCATCCTCGAGCACGAGATGACGCGGCAGCCAGCCTGTTGCGCGGCAGACTGCGCGAGAGTCCTCGAGTGCCTGCAAGAACGCGTGACTGACGAAGGGATTGAACGTTGCGGCGTCGGGATTGGCGCATGCATCCCATTGGGCAGCATCGATCTCGGCGATGGACGATACGAGAGTTACGGTTGCGTCGGATGGTGATGACATGAGCAGCGTGATCTCGAGGCGGTTCCGAATTCTACGCAGCTTGGTGGCAAAAGATCAAAGCAACGAAACGGCGGGAGCGGACCCCCTTCGATGGGTTCTGCGCTTCTTCTAGATTGGGTATGTCCGGTCGCCTGCCAATGCGGCAATGCGCTAGCAGGGTGCTGGGAAATTCACGGCTCGAAGCCTTCAAAAATAATCGCGTCCGCCCATTTTCGGGCGATCTGGCGCTGACGCGGCGTACGCACGGTCCATGTGAATACCGGCAGGCCCGCGACGGACCGTATGTAGTCTATGACGTGGGTCGGCAGCGCATTGACCTCATAGGCGTAGAAATCGGGCGCCACCGGCCCCGATTCCAGGAGATTGCGGAGTGCGACGGCGCGCTTTCGGCCGATCCGGCGCGTCCACCAGCCGGCGCCAACGAAGCTTCCGGAAATTATACCGCGCGCGATATTGGGTGCCAGCGTTCTGATCTTCGACATGATAGCGGGATCGAACGACATCAACGCGATCGGGCCGTCGTAGGCGGATGCGAGCCTTGCGATATCGCTAAGGAAGGTTTGATCAGGCAGTGCCCACTCGCTCTTGATCTCGACAAGCAGAGGGACGCGGCCTCCGACGAGTTCGAGAAGTTCGGCAAATGTCAGGATCGGCGCGCCGCCGACGCGATGGCGCAGCGCCTGCAAGTCACGCGCTTTAACCTGCGAGACAGGCCCGCGGCCGTTGACGAGCCTGTTCAGCCTTTCGTCATGAAAGACGACAGGCAAGCCGTCCGCGGCCGCCCTGACGTCACACTCGATGCCGTAACCTTTCGCGATCGCCGCTTCAAAAGCCGGCCCAGTGTTTTCGATGATGCCCTTTCTGGCGCTGTGCAGGCCGCGATGAGCAATGGGTCGGATAAAGACGGCGCGGTCGAGCATCGGGTTATCGGATTTTCAGAATGGCATCGATCTCGACACATGCGCCGAGCGGAAGGCTCGCGACGCCGACCGCCGAGCGTGTGTGGCGGCCCGCATCGGCAAGAACGGCGACCAGGAGATCGGAAGCACCGTTGATGACTTTCGGTTGGTCTTTAAATCCCGCGCTCGAGGCGACGTAGCCGGTCAGCCGTAGAACTTGCGCGATGCGCTCGAGACTGCCGAGCGCCGTCTTGGTCTGTGCCAGAATATTGAGAGCTGCATGGCGAGCGGCTGCCTGGCCGTCTTCGATAGACATGCCCGCGCCGAGAACGCCGGTCAGTACACGTCCGGCGTCGTCCGTCGAAATTTGGCCCGATATAAAAAGTTGATCGCCGGATATGATAAACGGGACGTAGCTGGCGACGGGTTTAGGGGCTTCCGGAAGTTTCAATCCCATCGCCGAAAGCCGTTGCTCGGCGTCAATCATGGCGCATACTCGGTATTTGCGGTTCTCAACGACGTTGTGGCCGCGCTATGGCCTCTTTGCAATGGCTCTATCAGCCGACTAGATTGCAGCCGAGTTGATGTACCTCGAAAAGTGAGAAAACGCCGATGACGATCCGTTTCAAAGCCAGCGCTTGGGGCCTACCTGCGGTGCTCATCGCAACGGCTGCGAGTTTCCCCGCTACGGCCGGTGAGGCTGTGCATTTCGCACCGCATCGCGCCGTTTACGAACTTTCGATGGCCGACTCTACGGCAGGTTCGGGCGTCTCGGGCGTGTCGGGCAAAATGGTCTATGAGCTTAACGGATCTCTGTGTGACGGCTACACGCAGAACATGCGCTTCGTTACGATCATGACCAATCAGGAAGGAACAGAGACGGTCAGCGATCTCAGAAATTCGAGCTGGGAAGAAGCCGACGGCAAGAAACTCCGGTTTTCTTCGACGCAATATCAAAATGATGAGCTGGCCGACGCGAGCCAGGGAGATGCGGCACGCACCAAGGGTTCGACGCCGATTGTCGGCGTCGATCTCATAAAGCCCAAGAAGAAACGCGTGTCGCTGCCGACGGACGTTTACTTTCCGATGCAGCACGCCAACACGCTGGTTCAAGCCGCGAAGCGCGGTCTCAAGATTTTTGCCGCCAATCTCTACGATGGCTCGGAAAAGGGCGAAAAGTATTATTCAACTACAACGGTGATCGGTAAGAAGTATGTGGCGGGTGCCAAAACATTCGCCGCGTCGTTCAAGGGGGCCGGGCGCCTTCAAGGCGTCGACTCCTGGCCAATGGCGATCAGCTATTTCGAGGCAGGCAAAGACAAGCAAGACCAGACACCTGCCTACGAGCTGTCATTCCGTTATTTCGAAAACGGCGTCACCAGCAATCTCAAGATCGACTACGGCTCATTTGCGATCAAGGGTGAGCTCAAGGAACTGACGTTCCTCGATCCGGGCAAGTGTCCGGCGAGTGCCAGCGCGCATTAGTGTTTCCGCTTAGAGCGACTTCTTTCCACGTCCGCCGGAGTGCGGCCAAGCTCATTGCGCGTGCCTGACCAAGACGGCGTGTGCAGGCGCGATCGTCATCGGATCGACCCCTGCTTCCTGACAGAACGTCAACAACAGGCTCTCATCCGACAGCAAATATTCAAGCGTGGCAGCTTGCAGATCGTGTGTCTCCGCGGCCGCACGAATGTCCGCCGGACCGAGGCCCGTCAGCGACATGAAACGTTGCAGGCGCGGCGCATCGGAGAGAAGAAAGGTCAGTACCTGCAACGCGAGCGCTTCGCCACCCGCGAGATCGATAAGGGATGAGGCCTGTCGCGGCATCGAAGCATCCGAATTGTTGCGTTGTCTTTAACTGTTGGTTACGGCTTTGGCGGCACAGTGGGTCCAAGGTTTTAGCCGAGAATCGGTGCACAAACGAACCGCGATCAGAGAGTAGGCGGTTGCCATGACGTATCAGGAATTGAGACCCAACGTCGAGCGCCGGTTTGCGGAGCCACGACTTGCGGCGCAATCCGTACTGATCGTCGAGGACAACGAGCTCAATATGAAGCTCTTCAATGACCTGCTGGCGGCGCACGGTTACCGGACGATCCAGACGCGAAATGGTTTTGAAGCTCTCGAGCTGACGCGCAAACACCGCCCGGACTTGATCTTGATGGACATTCAGCTGCCCGAGGTCTCCGGCCTAGAGGTCACGAGATGGCTCAAGGATGATGACGAGCTTTGTCAGATTCCGATCGTTGCTGTCACGGCTTTCGCGATGAAGGGCGACGAGGAGCGGATTCGTTCCGGCGGCTGCGAGGCTTATATATCGAAGCCGATTTCTGTGATGTCCTTCCTCGAAACAATTCGCAGGTTCATCGGCCCATCGAAGTCGTAGCATGCCCTTTCGTCCGCAAGATCAGTGATCCATGACTGCTCGCGTCCTCGTCGTCGATGATATTCTCGCCAACGTAAAGCTGCTCGAGGCTCGGCTTCAGGCCGAGTACTTCGAGGTGTTGACAGCCAATAGCGGTCAGCAGGCGCTCGATGTGCTTGCACGCGAACGCGTCGACGTCATTCTGCTCGACGTGATGATGCCTGGCATGGATGGGTTCGAGACCTGCCGGCACATCAAGTCCAACCATGCCACGCACCACATTCCTGTTGTGATGGTTACCGCGCTTGACCAGCCGTCCGACAAAGTGCTCGGGCTTGAAAGCGGCGCCGACGATTTCCTAACTAAACCGGTCGATGACATCGCCCTCGTCACGCGGGTCAAAAATCTCGCTCGTCTCAAGATGCTTAACGACGAGATGATAATGCGTGCCTCGACGGGCAAGCAGATGGGAATTCCAGACGATGGGTCTTTTGCTCTGGCCCTTTCCGCGCGCTCGGGCCGGGTTTTGCTCGTCGATGATCATCCCCGCTCGGCGGCCCGGCTCCTCGAAGTGCTGTCCAAGGGCAATGACGCATTCGCTGAGCGCGATGCCCATACGGCTCTCCTCAAGCTCGCCGAGAGCAATTTCGATTTGCTCGTGGTCAGTCTGTCGTTACAGGGGTCCGACGGCCTGAGACTTTGTTCGCAAGTCCGCTCCCTCGAGCGCACGCGGCATCTGCCGGTTATCATTCTGGTTGAGCCGGGCGACGAAGCGCGCCTGCTTCGGGGGCTTGATATGGGCATCAACGACTATCTGATGCGCCCGATCGACCGCCACGAGCTGCTGGCGCGCGTCAGGACGCAGATCAAGCGCAAGCGTCATTCGGATTTCCTGCGGCACCGTCTGGCAGAAAGCGTCGAGCTGTCGATCACGGACGCGCTGACGGGTCTGCATAACCGGCGCTATATGGAAGGCCATCTCAGGACCCTCGTGTCGGAAGCGATCCGCACCAGTGGCAAACTTTCGATGCTGGTCGCCGACATCGATCATTTCAAGAACGTCAACGACACCTATGGTCATGACGTCGGCGATGCCGTTCTCAAGGAGTTCGCAGTACGCCTGAAGCGAAACACGCGGGGCGTAGACCTTGCGTGCCGGCTCGGGGGCGAGGAGTTCGTCATCATCATGCCGGATACCGACGTCGCCCGGGCGTACCAGGTCGGCGAGCGCCTACGCGCCTGTGTTGCGGCAGACAATTTTCCGATCAGTGAAGACCAAAGCGTGCGCGTTACGGCAAGCGTCGGCATCGGGACATTGGAGCGCCCGGACGACACGCCGGAAACGATATTCAAAAGAGCCGACAATGCGCTCTATACGGCCAAGCGGCGCGGGCGCAACCGCGTGGTCGCGGACGCGGCCTTACCGGCCGCCATCAGTGCGGTCGCCGCTCCTCAGTGCGCCCGTAAGGTCACAAGGCCTTTCAGGGCATTCGACTAAAGTCCAACCTTTACCGGCACTTAATCATGCCTGCACAGCACTAGGGAAATCGCGAATCGTTGCGGTTCCGACACTGGTAAAGCAGTTCTTGCTTTCTGAACTGGATTCTGGCACCAATTTGCCGGATTAACCGGGGATAACTTGAGAAATTACATTAAGTTCACATCCCCCTCCGTGTGCGCACTTTTGGAGGGTGGCCGTGCCAAGTCCGCGCACTATCGGGCCCGCCGCATAGCCTGATAGGGTGGGTATAGATCGATCCGAGCGACCACACGAGTGGCCTCCTCGAACGGTTGCGGAGGGTCGATCGCGAAGCTGGGTGAGGAACAACGCCCTCTTTGAACCTCGCCCGGTTGTGGCCAGGGTCGCGAAGCTGTCTCGGAACGATTTACCCCGCTGCCGAGTTTGCTTTAGACTTTGGCCACTAGCACTGCCAGAGTGATGATCCTCACACAGATGAATCGAGAGTTCAACGGCAGCCTGCCTGCAGGCGCCACGCGAGCTTACTTAATCTTTGTTTCCTTGAACTCGACGTGCTTGCGCGCGACGGGATCATATTTCTTGAAAACCAGCTTTTCGGTAGATGTGCGCGGATTTTTCTTCGTGACGTAGAAAAATCCGGTTCCGGCCGACGATAACAACTTTATCTTTTGGGTGACGGGCTTCGCCATGGCTAAGGCCTTCGAAGAAAAAAAATCGCCAAAAACGCTTTGGCGACGGAGGCCGCAGCATACGCGCGAAGATTAGCGTGTCAAGGTGACGACTACGTCGTTCAGTATCGGGGTGCGCCGAAAGCCGCAGGCGCGGGCGAGTGTAAGGGCTCGAAGCAGCGTATCGAGCGGTGAAAAGAACGCCGCTCAGTGAGCCAAGCGTTCTACCGGCCAGAATTGGGTTCGCCGCGCGGTAATCCCAGTTCAGGATCATCAAATGCCGTCTTGCCGAAGCCGTGCATCTTCAGCGCCCACTGATAGCCGATCAACGCACCTTTAATCCTGGGCAACAACCAAAGGCTGAGCAGAATGAGTACGGGCGTCCAGATCGCGAGTTGGACCCACGTCGGCGGGGCGTAAAGCTTCTCGAGAACCAGAATACCGCCGACCACAACGTGAGCGGTGATTGTCATGACAAAGTACGGCGGCGCATCGTCGGCGCGATGGTGATGAAGTTCCGTGCCGCACGCCGGACACGTGTCGTTGACCTTCAGATATTTCCAGTAGAGCGCGCCTTCGTCGCAGCTCGGGCAGCGCTCACGCCAGCCGCGCCTGACGGCCAGCCAGGCATCACGGTCGGGATATCCCCCGAACGTCGTGACTTCATGAGCATTGTCGTGGGTGTTTTCGACCATGCCCGTAGTAATGGGTTGATCGGAATGCCGGTCAAGGCAAAGGCGCGTCGCTGCGGCGTTATCGACGCTGCTTGCGGGGCTTGCCGAAACTCCTTTGTCGGTGCTGCCGAGCGCGGCCTCCGCCCGCCTCTTTCAGCGAGGCGAAGTTGGCGCGCGATGGCGGCGTCATCATCTCAAACCGCAGCGCACCTGCCGAGGGGATTGCTTCGAGCAGGCGGACTTCAACCGTGTCGCCCAGCCGGTATCCCGCGCCCGTCCTCCCGCCGATGAGCGCATGAGCTGCTTCGACGTGGTGGTAATAATTGTCACCCAGGCTCGATACCGGAATGTAGCCGTCGGCGCCGGTGTCCTTCAGGCGCACGAACAATCCTGACCGGATAACGCCTGCGATGCGGGCCGAAAATACCGCACCGACATGATCGGCGAGGTGTGCAGCGATCAGCCGATCGGTTGTCTCCCGCTCGGCTGCCATTGCACGCCGTTCGGTATCGGAAATCGCCTTGGCAATGCTATCGAGGCGCGGGATTTCCTCATCCGTCAATCCATCGGGTCCGAGCCCGAGCGCACGCACGAGCGCCCGGTGTACGAGGAGATCGGCATATCGGCGGATCGGCGACGTGAAATGAGCGTAGCGGACGAGGTTCAAGCCAAAATGACCGATATTCTTCGGGGTGTATTCGGCCTGCGACTGTGAGCGCAATATAACCTCGTTTATGAGATCTGGAACGGGCAAGTCTTTCGCCTGAGCAAGCACCTTGTTGAACGCTTCCGGCTTCAAAGCGCCGGCGTGTGGAACTTTCATTTCAAGGGTTTCGAGGAAATCCCGGAGGCCCTTGAGCTTCTCGGCACTCGGTGCATCATGCACGCGATAGACGAGGGGCAAGCGCTTCTCTTCAAGGGTTTCGGCGGCCGCGACGTTCGCCTGGATCATGAATTCTTCGATGAGGCGGTGGGCATCTAGCCGTTGTGGCGTCACGACGCGCTCGACCCGGCCTTTGTCGTCGAGAACGATCTTGCGCTCCGGAAGGTCGAGGTCGAGCGGACCCCGCTTGTCACGCGCCGTCGCAACGGCCTTGTAGGCCGCCCACAGCGGCTTCAACGCGCTGTCGAGCAGCGGCAGGCACTTATCGGACGGCGCCCCGTCGATCGCCGCCTGCGCTTCCTGGTACGAAAGCTTGGCGGCAGAGCGCATCATGCCGCGCACAAAGGCATGGCTGCGTTTTTCACCGTGCCGATCGAAGACCATCCGCACCGCAAGACAGGGCCGCTCTTCGAGTTCGCGCAGCGAGCAGAGGTCGTTCGAGATTTTCTCCGGCAGCATCGGCACGACGCGGTCGGGGAAGTAGACGGAATTGCCGCGCAGCTGCGCTTCGCGATCAATCTTCGAGCCAGGGCGAATGTAGTGGGCCACATCGGCGATCGCGACGGTGACGACCCAGCCGCCGGAATTTTTCGGATCGCTGTCGGCTTCCGCATGCACGGCGTCGTCGTGGTCGCGCGCGTCGACAGGGTCGATCGTGACTAGCTGCAGCGATCGAAGATCCGTGCGGCCATGCATCGTGGGCGGGGGAAGCGTCTTGCATTCATCGAGCACGGTTTGCGGAAAATCTTCCGGGATGCCGTGGGCATGGATCGCAATTAGCGAGATTTGCCGCTGGTCATCGGGATTGCCGAGACTTTCGACGATCTGGGCGCGCGGCGTCGCGAACCGGCCGCGGCGGACGAGTTCGAAGCGAACGAGGTCGCCGTCGCGCGCGGTCGCAACGTCATCCGAAAGGACCGGCCAGCTCTTCAGTTCCTTGCGATCGATCGGCTCGATCATGCCGCCGCCGCGCGACGAGGCGCGAAAAATTCCGAGAAGCCGTCGTTTTTCGCGCGGCAGCTTCTTGATTGGTGTTGCTTCATGGGTCGCCGCGCCACTCTCTCGCGGCAGTCTCGCGACACGGGCCAGAACGCGGTCACCGATGCCGATGTCGCTGTCGACACCGCGCTCGGCGGGCAGCAGACGCACAACCGGTCGCTTGCCGTCTTCTGAATTCCAGTCCAGCGGCTGCGCGACGAGGTCGCCGTCACTGTCGCGCCCGGTGACTTCCAGGGCCACGACTGGTGGCAGTTTCCCCTTCTCGCGAAGGTGCTTTTTATCGCCACCGAGTGTGCCATCTGCCGTCATTTCGGCAAGCAAGCGTTTCAGCGCGATGCGCGCGCCGCCGGAAACGCCGAAGGCACGCGCGATTTCACGTTTTCCGGATTTTCCCTGCGCCGAACTGAGAAAATCAAGAATCTGCTTCTTGCTCGGCAAGCCACAATTGGCGGGGGGCTGCGCTGCGCGCGGTTTGCTGGCCACCTTCTCGCCTCGTGGTTTCTTTTTCAGGCTTTAGCCTTCGCGAGTTTCTTGGCGGAGCCCGGCGACGACGTTGCCTTTTTAGCTGGCGTCGCAGTTGCCCGCTTCGCCGATTTCGACGGTGCTGAAGACGATGTAGTCGAACCGCTCTTCGATGACTTCGCCGCCGTTGCCTTGGTGGTTTTCGGCCTGGGGGCTGCTTTAGCCTTCTTCGACTTCTTACCACCACCGTTGGCCACGCGCTCGGCAAGTAGCGCGACGGCCTCGTCCATCGTCAACGCCGCCGCATCTTTCGACTTCGGCACAGTGGCGTTGACTTTGTTATGCGTAACATAGGGGCCGTAGCGCCCTTCTAAAACCTGAACCTTGCCGCCTTCCGCCGGATGCTCGCCGAGATCTTTGAGGACCTTCGGGGCGTGGCGCTGGAAGCGGCTCTTGCCGCCGCCGGCGCGCTTCTCGGCCAAGAGCGTCACGGCACGGTTGAGGCCGATCGAGAAAACCTCATCGATGTGGTCGAGGTTGGCGTAAGTGCCGTCGTGCAGAATGAACGGTCCATAGCGGCCGAGCCCGGCCGTGATCGGCGTCCCCGTTTCAGGATGCAATCCGATCTCGCGCGGCAGCGACAAGAGCTGCATCGCCTTTTCGAAATCGAGTGTGGCCGCGTCGATGCCCTTCGGGATGCTCGACCGCTTCGGCTTTTCATCGCCGTCAGCCTCACCGAGCTGGACGTAGGGACCAAACCGGCCGGTGCGCAGCGAAACGGCGACGCCGTCGTCGGTGTACCCGAGTATCTTGCCGTCCAGCGCGGCATCGCCGTTGTCACTTTGCGTCAGTTGGCGCGTGTAGTTGCATTCGGGGTAATTCCCGCAGCCGATGAAGGCTCCGTACCTGCCCGAAATTTTGAGGCTCAAGCGCCCGACGCCGCACTTCGGGCATTGACGCGGGTCGGTGCCATCGCCGCGATCCGGAAAGACGTGGGGCCCGAGAATCTCGTTCAAGGCCTCCAGCACGTCGCCGACGCGCAAATCCTTGATCTCACCGACGGCGCCCGTGAAGTCACGCCAGAAATCTCGCAGCACGTCCTTGTAGGCAAGTTCGTTGTTCGAGATGAGGTCGAGCTTTTCCTCAAGGTCCGCCGTGAAATCGTATTCGACGTAGCGTTTGAAAAAGCTTTCGAGGAAGGCGATGACCAGCCGTCCCTTGTCCTCCGGAACGAGCCGTTTCTTCTCGATGCGAACGTAGTCGCGGTCTACCAGCACGGCCATCGTCGAGGCGTAGGTCGACGGCCGCCCGATGCCGAGTTCCTCCATGCGCTTGACGAGCGTTGCTTCGGAAAAGCGCGGCGGCGGCTGCGTAAAGTGCTGATCGGCGCTGATCTCTTTGTCCTTGAGACGATCGCCGGCGGTCAGCGGCGGCAAGCGCCGGTTGTCTTCCTCGCCCTCCGGATCGTCTTTGCCCTTTTCGATGTAACGGACGCGATCGTCGCGACCTTCCTCGTAGATTTTGAGGAAGCCGTCAAACAGCAGAACCGAACCGTTGGCTCTCAATCCGTAAGCTTTGCCGTCGGTGCCCTTGACCTCGATCTCGGCAACAGTCTGCTCGAGATCGGCTGGGGCCATCTGACTAGCGATGGTGCGCTTCCAAATCAGTTCGTAGAGCGCAGCCTGGTCTCGATCGAGGTGCTTGCGAACCAGCTCAGGCTTGCGGCGCGGATCGGTCGGGCGGATCGCTTCGTGCGCTTCCTGGGCGTTCTTGGCTTTGGATTTGTATTCGCGCGCAAACGGCGTGTAGCGCTTGCCGAACTCGGCCGAAATGACGTCGCGTATATGGCTGACCGCTTCGGGCACGATCTGGACGCCGTCGGTTCTCATGTAGGTGATGAGACCGACCAGCTCGCCGCCGATATCGACGCCTTCATAGAGCCGCTGGGCGATTTGCATCGTCTGCTTCGCGGAGAAGCCGAGCTTGCGGGAGGCGTCCATTTGCAGCGTCGAGGTCGTGAACGGCGGATAAGGATTGCGTTTCGCGGCTTTCTTTTCGACCGAAGCGACGCGGAAATCCTGTCCTTCGATCGCCGCCTTTATTGCGCTGGCCGAGGCTTCGTCCTTGATGTCGAGTTTCTTGAGTGCGGTGCCTGCGATTGCCACGAGGCGGGCTTTGACGTCCTCGTTCTTGGCCGTGGCGAGCAGGGCTTCGATCGTCCAGTATTCCTCCGTCCTGAACGCCTCGATCTCGGCCTCGCGGTCGCAAACGAGCCTCAAAGCAACCGACTGGACGCGGCCCGCCGAGCGGGCCCCCGGCAGCTTGCGCCAGAGCACGGGCGAGAGGGTGAAGCCGACGAGATAGTCGAGCGCCCGGCGAGCCAAATAGGCCGAAACAAGCGGCTGATCGATCTTGCGCGGCTCTTTCATTGCCGCAAGGATCGACTGCTTGGTGATGGCGTTGAAGGCGACGCGCTCGACCTCGGTATCTTTCCTCAGCGCCTTTTTGTCGCTCAGAATTTGCAGAATGTGCCAGGAAATGGCTTCGCCCTCGCGATCGGGGTCGGTCGCCAGGATCAGTTTGTCGGCCTTTTTGACCGCTTCAGCGATTTCCCGCATGATTTTCTGAGACTTGCCATCGACGTCCCAGTGCATGGCAAAATCGTTGTCGGGCTCCACCGAGCCGTTCTTCGCCGGCAGATCGCGTACATGCCCGTAGGATGCAATGACCTTGTAGCCGGCACCTAAATATTTGTTGATCGTCTTGGCCTTAGCGGCGGATTCGACGATGACGACATTCATCTGGGGTATTGGCTCCTGGGCCGCGCAAAATCGGCAATCTGGCCGGGTGCGCAGGCCTTAATCGGCCGCCATGCGGCGGGCCGGGAACATGGTTGATCGCCGCTGCAGTGTCAAATGCAGCTGAAATTCTACCTCAGATATATGCAAATTGAAACATTGCAACCATAGATATATTGTGGGTCAGATTTAATGAGGCTCGTCTTGAGGAAATTGGAAGGGTTGCGCGAGAGCGACCGCTCTCAATCGTTGGCCTCGGAGCGGCGGGAGCGCCTTGAGTATCTAGCTGATCTGCTAAGTGAACTCGAGGTACTTGCCGAACGGGAAGGCTGCTAGGCTCATAGCGCTGCCTTGCACCGCAGCCCTTGAGGAGTTGCTCAGCGGCAGCCCCTAGCACTCAGCCCTTTCAGCGCAACGAGGCTATGACCCTGACGCTCGATGCGACCCGCAAGGTCAAGCTCGAGAATTAGCACGTTGAGGCCGGTGGCGCGAGCGATCGCATCGATGGCCACAGGCGCCGGTCCCAGGGCCGTCAAAACAGCGTTCATAAGGTCACCGGGCGCGATGTTGCCGGATGGCGGCTCGCAGTTCCGTTGGTTCGATGCCGTATCGACGGGCAGGCCCTAGTCGGCGCGATGCTCATCGAGCCCTATGATCGGATGCAGCACCTCGACAATATCTTCCGGCGCCGTGACGAACGTCGCGCCGCTTTTGATGAGGCGGTGCCTTCGGCGCGCGGATCGAGAGGATGACCGGGAAGCGCGAACACCTCGCGTCCGAGTTGGCATAGCGGGCGGTGATGAGCGTTCCCGATGGCATTGCCGCTTCGATGATGACGACGCCATGCACCAAGCCAGCAATGGTCCGGTTTCGCCGCGGAAAATCCTTTTCTCGAGGTTGGAAGCCCGGCGGCCGCTCCGTGACGAGACAGCCTTCGCTGCCGATCCGGCGCTGAAGCTCGGCGTGCTCGGGCGGATAAATCCATCGATGCCGCCGGCGAGGACGGCGACCGTACCGCGCGCCAATGCCGCTTCGTGAGCGGCGCGATCAATGCCGCGGGCAAGTCCCGAGACGATGACGAATCCGGCTTCGGCCAACTCGCTCGCGAACTGACGCGTCACTTGCACGCCGGCGGCCGAGCATTGTCTCGAACCGACAATGGCAACGGCCGGGCGACTGAGCAGTTCGCGACGGCCTTTGACATAAACCATCGGTGGCGGTGCTTCTATGCGTGCGAGCAGCGCCGGATAGTCGGGTTCGATCGTGAACACCGGAACCGCACCGGCGCGCTCAGCCGTCTCAAGCTCTTTCTCGGCGTCGGCCTTGGGGTAGAGTCGGATCGCCCGGCTGGAGCCGCCGCGCCGTGAAAGATCCGGCAGCGCCTGAAGCGCATGCGCGGCGCCGCCAAATCGATTGATGAGTTCTCTAAAGGTCACTGGTCCGACGTTTTCGGACCGGATCAACCTCAAGCAGGCGAGCCTCTCGTCCGCAGAAAGTTCTGCGGTCGGCAGCGGCGCTGGTGTGAAGAGAAGCGGCTGGTCAAGCTTGGGCACCGATCCTCGGTTCCTCCCCTGACATGAGACGGCGGATATTGGCCCGATGCTTCATCAGAATGATCACGCTCATCAGCGCCGCAACGGCGGCAAATTCTCTTGAGCCCCACTCGTAGACCGCGATCGGCGCGGCAATCGTTGCGACTATGGCCGCGAGAGAGGAAATACGGGTCGCGGCGGCAACGGCAAGCCATACCACAACGAAGACTGCAGCTGCCTGCCAGACAATACCGAGCAGCACGCCAAGATACGTCGCGACGCCTTTTCCGCCTTTGAATTTCAGCCAGACGGGAAAAACGTGGCCCAGGAAGGCGCCGAGGCCGGCAAGTATTGCAGCTCCCTGACCGAAATAGTGATCTGCGATGAGCACGGCGGCTGCGCCTTTTGCGGCATCGAACACAAGCGTCGCCGCCGCAATTCCTTTGCGGCCGGTTCTGAGCACGTTGGTTGCGCCGATGTTGCCGGAACCAATCTGGCGAACGTCACCGAGCCCTGCAGCGCGCGTGAAAAGAAGGCCGAAAGGGATGGAGCCAAGCAAGTAGCCGAGGCCAAACGCAATCGCCAACCAGTGCCACGATCCCGCGATCGCCAGCGTTTCAAAGGATGACGAAGGGTTCATTTGCGTCTGGTTCCGCGAAACCTATCGGAGTCGAAATTACGTGCGTTCGACGCCAGCGTATTCATAGACGGTTTCGCCGGCAACCATCGTTCTGAGCACGCGTCCCTGCATTTTAGCTTCGTCGAAAGGCGTGTTCTTCGAGCGCGATCGCAGAAGATCTTTGTTGACGACCCACGGCTCACCGGGATCGAAGAGCACGAGATCGGCGATCGACCCCTTCGCCAGCCGCCCGCTATGTAGTCCGAGCAGCCGCGCCGGATTGATCGTCAGCGCCCTGAGCATGGTTGCCAGTGTGACGTCTCCGGTGTGCACGAGCCGCAACGCCGCTGAAAGCAGCGTTTCGAGACCGACGGCACCATCGGCTGCCTCTGCAAATGGCCGCCGCTTCGTGTCGGCATCCTGCGGATCATGGCTCGAGACGATGACATCTATGTCGCCGTTGGCGACGCCTTGCACCATTGCCACGCGGTCTTCTTCGCGGCGAAGCGGCGGGCGGACTTTGAAAAAGGTGCGGTAGGGACCGATGTCGTTTTCATTGAGTGTCAGATGATTGATCGAGACGCCGCAAGTGACCCTGAGCTTCCTTGCCTTGGCGCTTTTGATGACTTCGAGGCTCTCGCGGCAGCTGATGGTCGGGGCGTGGTAGCGTGCGCCCGTCATCTCGACGAGCCGCACGTCGCGTTCGAGCGTAATCGTCTCGGCAATTTTAGAAGTGCCGGAAAGTCCAAGACGGGCCGCGACCTCTCCCGAATTCATCGCACCGTTCCCTGAGAGATATGGGTCTTCGGTGTGGTGGACGACCAGCGCGTCGAAATCCTTGGCGTAGTTCAGGACGTTTCGCATCACGCGCGTGTTGACGATACTCGACTTGCCGTTGGAAAAAGCCACCGCGCCGGCGCGTTTCAAGAGACCGATTTCGGTCATTTCATCGCCCTTGAGGCCCTTCGTCATGGCGGCCATCGTATGGACGTGGACGAGGGCGTTGTCGCGGGCGCGTCGCTGAATGAAATCGACGAGTGCCACCTGATCGATGACGGGATTTGTCTCGGGCATGACGACAATCGTCGTCACGCCGCCAGCTGCCGCGGCATGGCTCGCCGTCTTCAGCGTTTCGCGGTGCTCGAAGCCGGGCTCGCCCGTGAACACCTGGGCATCGATCAGGCCGGGAGCCAAAACATGGCCCTTGCAGTCGATGACGGTCGTGCCTTCCGGCGCATTGCGCCTGAGATGGCCGCCGAGATCGGCGATGAGGCCATCCTTGACAAGCAAGCCGCCCGGCTCGTCGCGATTGGAACCGGGATCGATCAGGCGAGCGTTGATAAAAACGGTCGCTTTGCCGATGGTCTTCGGCTTTTCGATCGTCTTGCTCATGGGGTGTCCTCCGCCAATGCCGGGAGGTGGGCGGAGAGCGCTTCGATGACGGCCATGCGGACCGCGACGCCCATTTCGACTTGCTCGCGAATGACGGCGCGGGAATGATCGGCGACGGTCGAAGCGATCTCGACGCCGCGGTTCATCGGCCCGGGGTGCATGACGAGTGCATCGGGCTTGGCGCGCGCCAGTTTCTCGTGGTCGAGACCGAAGAAGTGAAAAAACTCGCGGCTCGATGGGACCAGCGATGCCTCCATCCGCTCGCGCTG
Source organism: uncultured Alphaproteobacteria bacterium (assembly GCA_963833715.1). Taxonomy (GTDB): domain Bacteria; phylum Pseudomonadota; class Alphaproteobacteria; order Rhizobiales; family Hyphomicrobiaceae; genus Hyphomicrobium_B. Next base: position 18,943 of record CAWHZB010000008.1, on the reverse strand, counting down.
CAGACGCAACATCATCACGACATCGACGCCGTCGATGCCTTTCCACATGTCCGTAAACACTTCGCAGCCGAGGCGGTCGGGTGAGGACGGCAGAAGCGTCGACGGGGCAACAATGCGGACGCGTGCGCCGAGGGCGTTCAACACGTTGATGTTCGACCGGGCAACACGCGAATGCAGGATGTCGCCGCAGATAGCGACCGTCAGTCCCGCGATGCGCCCCTTGGCGCGGCGTATCGTCAGGGCGTCGAGAAGTGCCTGCGTCGGATGTTGATGCGCGCCATCGCCGGCGTTGATGACCGAGCAATCGACTTTCTGCGACAGAAGCTCGACGGCACCGGCTGCGTGATGGCGGACGACGATAATATCCGGCCGCATTGCGTTCAGCGTCACGGCGGTGTCGATCAGCGTCTCGCCCTTCGTAACCGAGGACGCGGCGACGTTCATGTTCATCACGTCGGCGCTGAGCCGCTTGCCGGCCATTTCGAACGAGGCCTGCGTGCGGGTCGAGGATTCGAAGAAAAGGTTGATCAGCGTGCGCCCGGCGAGGACGTCGCGCTTCTTGCCGTTCTGCCGGATATGGTCGGCTGCCTTGTCGGCAAGATCGAGAAGAAAATTGATTTCGGTTGCCGACAAACCTTCGCAGGTCAGCAAATGACGCCGCGGAAAAGTCTTCAACGCGTTCGAATTCGGTTTCGGGATCATTAAAGCCGTTTCTATAGGGGGAGTTTGCCCACCCTGCAAGCGTGCCTCGCGGGATAAGCGGAATCCGCTTAACGGCCTGTGAACTCTGGGGACATGCTCGGGACGACCATCTGAAGTCCCAATCTTAAATAGACGGGTCTTTTCAGGCGGGACGACGAAGCCGATCGAGCGCGCTCTGCAGAATGAGCGTAGCTGCGAGTTTGTCGATGACCTCGCCACGACGTTTTCGCGTCTGATCGGCAGCGACAAGCATCCGTTCGGCTTGCGCCGTCGTCAGACGTTCATCCCAAAGCAGGATCGGGAGAGGCGAGAGTTTGTTGAGGTTGCGCGCCAGGGCGCGGGTCGCTTGGGCCCGCGGGCCTTCCGTGCCGTCGAGGTTACGAGGGAACCCCACGACAAACCCGGTGACGCCATGCTCAGTGGCGAGCGACAGCAGCCGCTTGGCGTCGGCCGTGAATTTGCTTCGCCAGATGGTCTCAAGCGGAGAGGCAATGGTGCGCGTCACGTCGGATAAGGCAAGCCCAAGCGTCTTCGTGCCGCCATCGATGCCGATCAGGCGCCCCGAACGCTCGGCGGCATCGAGGAATTCCAAAGGGTCTTCGGTGGTGCGGCCAGACAACTCGGGGGCGGCCGGATGGGTCATTAGGATTTGGCCTGATTTTGCGGGCGTCGAAACCAAGCTAGCCCTTTAGCAGCATCGCGCCGAATTTGACATCCGGCCGGGGCGTCGGCTGGACTGAGCATCAGCCTTAAGGAACCCTCGGCTCGCCGATCGGCTTGCCTGATCGCGGCCCCGGTTGCATCGGAGCCGCAGGGACGGGTAAGAGAGCATCTCGCATTGCCGAATTTTCTCCAAAGGGATTTTCCATGCAGGTCAATGAAGCGACCGTTCGCCGGATCGCGCGCCTGGCGCGGATCAAGATCAGCGACGCAGAGGCCGAGGGCCTCGAGAAAGAACTGTCGGGAATTCTCGACTGGGTGAAGCAACTTGACGAGGTCGATACGGCCGCCGTCGAGCCGATGACGCGCGTCGTCGCGGAGAGCATGAAGTCGCGCGCGGATATCGTGACGGACGGAGAGATCGCCGACGAAATCGTCGCGAATGCGCCTCTCGTCGAAGATCACTATTTCGTCGTGCCGAAGGTCGTGGAGTAACGCATGTTCAGGGCACTTCTTATCGCTGTTGGCATTCTAGCCATGCACGGGGCTGCCCAGGCGGACGTCAAGCTGACGGCTGATTTCGTGGGACCAGGCACCTATTCGACCGGGTGCAAGAAGCTCGAGGCTATCGAAAAAGGTGACGCGGCCCCAAATATTGCGACGTATCCGCTGACGTTGACACGCGAAGGCACGCGCAGTTGGGAAGGCGGCCGCGACTTCAGCTCGATACGCGAGGTGAAACCCAACACCTTCGAAGGCAAGATGCAGTGTTCCGAAGGCGCTGAGAATTATGAAGAGACAGTCACGTTCCGACGGCTCGATGCCAACCGCATCGAAGTTGCGAGCGGCAGCGAGGCACTCGTTTATGAGCGCTGCAAAGCGCTAAAGGGAAACTAGACCGGTGACGGATCTTACGAAACTGACGATGGCCGAAGCGCGTGACGGCCTGAAGGCTAACGATTTTAGCGCGCTCGAACTGACGGACGCATTTATTGCCGCGATCGATCAGGCGAACCCCGCCCTCAACGCGTACGTGCTGCCGACGCCGGAGCACGCGCGTGCCCAGGCGAAAGCCAGCGACGAGCGACTCGCGGCGGGCAAGGCGCGCCCGCTCGAAGGACTCCCGATCGGCAACAAGGATCTTTTCTGCACGAAGCACATTCGCACGACCGCCTGCTCGAAAATTCTCGACGGTTTCAAACCGACGTATGAGTTGACCGTCGGGCAGAACCTCTGGGACGCCGGTGCGGTGATGCTCGGCAAGCTCAACAATGACGAGTTCGCGATGGGCTCATCGAACGAGACGAGTGCGTTCGGAAACGTCGTCAGTCCGTGGCGTCGCATAGACAAAGACGGGAAGGTCTCGACAGACAAGCTGGTACCTGGCGGCTCCTCCGGCGGCTCGTCGGCGGCGGTCGCGGCGGGGCTTTGCTTGGCGGCGACGGCGACGGATACGGGTGGCTCGATCCGCCAGCCGGCGGCGCTCACCGGCACCGTCGGTATAAAGCCGACCTACGGCCGCTGCTCGCGCTGGGGTATCGCAGCGTTTGCCTCGTCTCTCGATCAGGCGGGGCCGCTCGCCAAAACGGTGCGCGATGCGGCGATAATGCTGAAGACCATGGCAAGCCACGACTCGAAGGACACGACGTCCGTTGACGCGCCAGTGCCGGACTACGAAGCGGTGCTCGGCAAAGGCGTGAAGGGCCTCAGGGTCGGGGTTCCGAAAGAGTACCGTGTCGACGGAATGTCGAAGGAGATCCAGAAGCTTTGGGACGACGGCGTCGCATGGCTGAAAGCTGCGGGAGCGACGATCCACGATATCTCACTGCCGCACACCAAATATGCGCTTCCCGCCTATTACATCGTGGCGCCGGCAGAATGTTCCTCGAACCTCGCGCGCTACGACGGCATGCGATACGGCACGAGAGTGAGCGGCGACAACCTGATCGATACTTATGAGAAGACGCGGGCAGCAGGGTTCGGTAAAGAGGTTCGCCGGCGCATTCTGATCGGCACCTACGTGCTGTCGGCAGGCTACTACGATGCCTATTACCTCAAGGCACAAAAGGTCCGCACCCTCATCAAGCGCGACTTCGACGAGGCATGGAAGAAGGTCGATGTCGTGCTTACACCGACAACGCCGTCGCCGGCGTTTGCGTTCGGTGAAAAGACCGGCGATCCGCTGGCGATGTACCTCGAGGACATCTTCACGGTTACTGTGAACATGGCGGGCCTGCCGGGTATATCCGTTCCGGCTGGGCTTTCCTCCGAGGGCACGCCGCTCGGGCTGCAGCTCATCGGCAAGCCGTTCGATGAAGAGACGCTATTTCGTACTGCGCAGGTGATTGAAGATACCACCGGACGATTTACCGTGCCGGCCAAGTGGTGGATGAAGGGCTAACAGCGATGGACCCTAAACGGCCCTGGGAATGCGCCGACATGTCGGACGTGCGCACCGAGATCGACCGCATCGATGCGACGCTCGTCGATCTGATCGCGGAGCGTTTCGGTTACGTCGATCGCGCCTGGCAGCTCAAGATGACGACGCGGGAAGGCGCCGTCGTACAGTGGCGCATCCAGCAGGTCATCGACCGCGTCAAAGCGCGCGCTGCCGAGAAGAATTTGCCGCCCGAAATGATCGAGATGGTCGGCGCGCAATGGCGCAACATGATCGGCTGGTTCATTCAGTTCGAAGAAGAAAAGCTGAGCCAGGCGCAGGATGTTTCCGGGAAGGCAGGAGCGAACCATGGGTCCTGACTTGCAGCCGGACGTGCCGCTGCTCGAAGTGCTGCTGTATGGTGTTCTGAACCCGGCTACGATCATTATCGCGTTTCTGATGGGCCGAAAGGCGGATGACAAGAGCAAGATCATGATCGCGGCATTCGCCGGAGCTATCGCCGGCATTGCGGTTCTGTACCTCATCACGCTGCTGAGGCTTTGGGACGCGCCGACGCTTGCTCGTGCCGCTTCGGGAGTATTTTTGACTTCGCTCGTTGCGGGTTTTGTCTATGCCGGTGCCGGCTATTTGCTGAAGTGCTGATCGGGCCATTGGACGCTTGCAGAGTTCTTTGCCAAGCAATGACACTATGACTGGAGACGACAAATGAGTTCTCAGAAGGTCGCGGTGAAACCCAAACCGGCGAACCTGATCGCAGGCGCGACCGGCGACTGGGAAGTCGTGATCGGCATGGAGGTTCATGCCCAGGTCGCGTCGAACTCGAAATTGTTTTCAGGCGCTTCAACGGCTTTCGGCGCCGACCCGAACAGTCACGTCTCGCTCGTCGATGCGGCAATGCCCGGCATGCTGCCGGTCATCAATAAGGAATGCGTGGCGCAGGCGATCCGCACCGGGCTCGGCCTCAAGGCGCAGATCAATCTGAAGAGCATTTTCGATCGCAAGAACTACTTTTATCCCGATCTGCCTCAGGGCTATCAGATCTCGCAGTACAAGCAGCCCGTCGTCGGCGAAGGCGAAGTTGAGATTGATGTCGATGGCGAGCTGATGATGATCGGCATCGAGCGGTTGCATCTCGAGCAGGACGCCGGCAAGTCGCTGCACGACCAGCACCCGGATTATTCCTACGTAGATTTGAATCGCTCCGGCGTCGCATTGATGGAGATCGTCTCGAAGCCTGATTTGCGATCGTCCAAGCAGGCGCAGGCATACATCACGAAGCTGCGCAGCATTCTTCGCTATCTCGGCACGTGCGACGGCGACATGGAAAAGGGAAATCTGCGCGCCGACGTCAACGTCTCTGTCCGAAAGCCCGGCAGCGAGCTCGGCACGCGCTGCGAGATCAAGAACGTCAATTCCATCCGCTTCATCGGCCAGGCGATTGAGGCCGAGGCCCGCAGGCAGATCGGCATTATCGAGGATGGCGGCAAGATCGACCAGGAAACGCGCCTGTTCGACCCGGTCAAGGGCCAGACGCGATCGATGCGCTCGAAGGAAGAAGCGCACGATTACCGTTATTTTCCCGATCCCGATCTTTTGCCGCTTGAGCTGACACAAGATTATATCGAGCTGCTCAAAGCCAAGCTGCCGGAGCTTCCCGACGAGAAGCGTGCGCGCTTCATGAAGGAATTCGGGCTTTCGCCTTACGACGCCGACGTGCTCGTCGCAGAGCAGTCGTCTGCTGATTATTTCGAGAGTGTCGCTAAAGGCCGCGACGGCAAAGTCGCCGCGAACTGGGTCATCAACGAACTCTTCGGCCGGTTGAATAAAGAAGGCAAGGAAATCGGGGCGAGCCCCGTTTCCGCAGACCAGCTCGGCTCAATCGTCGATCTCATCGCGTCGAATGCGATATCGGGGAAGATCGCCAAAGATCTATTCGAGATCGTCTGGACCGAAGGCGGCGACCCGGCCGCGATAGTCGATAAGCGCGGCATGAAGCAGGTGACCGATACGGGCGCCATCGAAAAGGCCATTGACGACATCATTGCCGCTAATCCCGACAAGGTCGCGCAAGCTAAGGCGAAACCGTCGATGCTCGGATGGTTCGTCGGTCAGGTGATGAAGGCGACAGACGGCAAGGCCAACCCTGCCGCCGTCAATGAAATCCTGAAAGCCAAACTCGGAATTTAGCGCCGCGCATGACCGCCTCGGGGGGCGGCCATGACGTAGTGGGGAGTTTCAATTTAAATCGGGCGCCAGCACGTCACCGGCTGTGCTTGCTGGCACAGCTTTCGCTCGCGCTTTGCCACCATAACCACGTGAAAAATACCAATGCATGCAAGTATGATGCATCCGAACGGAACAACCGCTGCTACGAAACATAAGACTTTTGTCGTTGTCATTTTTGGCCTCTCCTTCGGAGGCAATATCCGCATGCGACAAATCATAGCACTGACTATTTTCAGTTCCGCTCATGCGCGCGAGACAAATTCAAGATTGAAATTTGCGATCCGCTAACGCGCGATGAATGAAGTGCTAACGCGGCCGGACCGCCGAATTCGGCTAAAGCGGCTTCACGATGAGGGGCATTCCGCCCTTTGGGCGCAGCGTCACGCGGCTGACGGGCTCGGGCTCGTGGCGGCCATCCCACTCGAACCGGACGCTTTGCAATAAAGTCGCAAGAATTGCTGTCGCTTCGAGGATGGCGAACGCCGACCCGATGCAAACGCGCTGTCCGTAGCCAAACGGCATGAACTGCGTTCGCGGGTACTTGGCTTCATTCTCGGGCAAAAAGCGGTCGGGGTCGAAGCGATCGGGGTCCGTCCACAGCAAGCGATGACGGTGCACGGCATACATCGGGATGACGATCAGCGTCGGCTTAGGCAGATGCTTGCCTCCTAACTCGAGATCTTCAGTCGACACGCGGGTTATGACGGGCACAGGCGGATAGAGCCGCATCGATTCCTTCAAAACGCGCGACGTCAGCGGCAGCTTTGAAATCGTCAGGGGGCCAATGCGTCCCGGTCCTGCAACCGCGCGAATTTCATCGCGGACCCGCTCCTGCCATTCGGGCGCACGGGAAAGAAGATAGAAAGTCCAGGTCAGCGCCTTCGCCGTTGTCTCGTGCCCTGCCAGCAGAAACGTCGTGAGATTGTCGATAATCCTTTCGTCCGGCATCGGCTGGCCGGTGTCGGGAGTTCGGGCCGTGAGCATGCGCGCCACGAGATCGTCGCCGCCGATACCGGACTTGCGCCTCTGATCGAGTAGGCTCTGCACGATCGCCCGCATGTAGGCTGCTGCTTTGCGCATGCGCCTCTTGCCCGGATGCCACAGCTTATCCGGCAGCATCAGCAACGCTGCCGCAACCTCCCAGGTTATCGGATCGAGATAGGAGCGGCCGGCGCGCTTCACAGCATCGCCTTCAGCCTCGTTGATGCCGGCGAGGATTGTGCGGGCTATGACGGAAAACGTCGTCTCCGTCATGTCTCTTTCGATGTCGGTCACCAATCCCAAGCCAAGAGCCTTCCAGCGAAAGACCCGCTCGTCGGCGGCTTCGACCATGATGGGTACATAGCTCAGCAGTTCGCTGTGCCGGAAGAGGGGGCTCGCGAGCTTGCGCTGCCAGCGCCAGCTGTCGCCTTCCGCTGTCAGAAGTCCTTCACCGAGGATGGGCTTCAGCACACGGCGATCGAGGCGCGTTTTCGGGAAGCGTTCGGCGTCCTTGAGAAGGATGCTTTCGATAAGCTCTGGATCGGTGACCCAGGCGACGAGCGGGCGCTTGCCGCCGTAGGTAACGACGGACTCTTCGTAAGCGGCGCGGGGCAGCGACCGCAGCGGGTTGCGAACGAAGCGGGCGAGAAATGGAAGCAGCGGCAGTGTCCGCACAGACGGTTTCACCGTCGGCGGATAAAAGGCATCGGCTGCGGTGACATTGCGCACGTCTAAATCCAACTACGCCTGCAGACGCAGTATACGTGGGCGTCGACCAGATTGGACCTAGGTGGACGCCTTTTTCGCGCGCGCTTTGCCGGCAAGCTTCTTCAGGCGGCTGCGTACACCTGCGGTATTGCCCTGGATGCGCGATTGAGCCGGTCGACCGATAGCGCGGCTGGCCTTCTTCTTTTGCTTCTGAATGTTCTTCAACGACGTCTTCGACATGAAATTCGGCCCCCGGGGCGTTGCTTGCAACTTGTGCGGCGCGATCGCGCGGCTTGAGCGATCCTCTACGCAATGATCCCCAAACGCGCAAGCATTAGCTCTACATCTGCCGGAAGTGCGCCCTCGTGTCAGCCGAGCAGGTAGTTTAAGCCAAAGTATGTCGGCGCGATCACGCCAGCTGCCCAGATGAACGCCGAAAGAATGTTGGCAAGCTGGAATTGCCATTGCGGCACGGCGTACATGCCGGCGATGACAGGAATGATGGCCCGAACGGGTCCAAAGAAGTGTCCGAAAAAGACGCCGACCGCTCCCCATCGCTGGAAAAAGGTTTGGCCGCGCTCGACCATCGCCGGATTGCGACTGAAAGGCCAGATCTCCTTGATGCCGTCTTTGAAGTAATAGCCAATCCAATATGAGAGAGCGTAGCCAAGCGAACCGCCGACGCCGGCCCATACGATGGCGGGCCAAAGCACGCTCGTTTCAACGCCGCTTCTGGCGAGCAGCGCCGAAATGCCGACCAATATTGCGGTTCCTGGCCAGAGAATTGAAAGAAAGCAGAAGCTCTCCAGAAACGCGACGAGAAATGCGACAGGGCCGGCCCAGGCTTCGTGCTCCCGCACGAACGCGACGATCACATCGACAATATCTTGCACGCTCATGAGGAACTTTCGTGTTTGGCGGGAAGTACGATTGACGACGGTAAGACTTACAAGGATGCTCGGCAGGTAGAGAAAACAAAAGCCTCCTTCAAGACCTACGGCATCGGCGCACAATCTCGGCCGCCAATTCGCGCGACACCTCGCGCGCCAGCATGGTGCCGCGTGAGATCTGGCCTGGCGTCAGTCCCGAGTAGGCACCACCGCTCAACGCTGATGGAGCACGGTCGGCTTCTTCCTTGGCATGGGTCAGTTCATCGCACGACAACTCTTTGCGCTTTTTACTGAAGGCCATCAGACGCACTCCTGAGGCATATTCATGCGGGCCCGCAGGTTGGCGTACCCAGGATCGCGATGGGTCCGCCATATAGGAATCAAAAACGTCCTTGCGCTGGCTGATGCAGACATTGCTATCGTCGACGCACTTCAGTCCTCTCGCCTGGCCCAAGGCCGCATCGTTACCACCGCAGGCTGCCGCCCCCAGTACGCACGAAACGACCGCGAGGGTCGTAATAGTTTTTTTTCTGATGCGCTCGGCGCTCGGAGGGATGTGCAAGACGAATCCTATCTATTTCCTATCTCGCGATAGGAAGCGAGCATGGCGGGCTCGTGGCGGATATGGAACGAGGCAGTGAATTGCAATTCTGCGTCTACCCGGATTCGATGCCGACACTACATTCATTCCTTCTCTCTGTCGCCGATCTTGAAAGGAAGCTTGCATATGACCCACGCAGTCCGTGTGCATAAGTACGGCGGCCCGGAAGTGTTGATCTTTGAAGAAGTTGACGTCGGCAGGCCCGGCCCCGGGGAGGTCCGGCTTCGCCAGCACGCAATCGGCGTCAATTTCGTGGATGTGTACCAGCGGAGCGGACTCTACAAACTCCCGAGCTTTCCAGCCATTCTTGGTTCAGAAGGCGCGGGTGAGGTTGTCGAAGTCGGTGAGGGCGTCGAAACGCTGACAGTCGGCGATCGTGTCGCATACGCGACCGCTCCCGGAGCTTACGCTGAAGAGCGGCTGGCCCCTGCAGACAAGCTCGTGAAGCTTCCGCCAGACATCTCGTATGAGACGGCGGCCGCGATGATGCTGCGGGGCATGACCGCCCGCTATCTGCTGCGCGAGACCTACAAGGTGAATTCTGAAACCGTCATGCTGTTCCACGCGGCGGCTGGCGGCGTCGGCCACATCGCCTGCCAATGGGGCAGGGCACTGGGGGCGACAATCATCGGGACGGTAGGTTCCGATGCAAAGGCCGAAGTGGCGAAGGCCAATGGCTGCACGCATACCATCGTCATGCGGCGCGAAGATTTCGTTACGCGGGTGAATGAACTGACCGGCGGCCGGGGCTGCGATGTCGTCTACGATTCCATCGGCAAGGACACGTTTCCGAAATCTCTCGATTGCCTGAGGCCGAAAGGACTGTGGGTTTCGTTCGGCAACTCGTCGGGTCCGGTGCCGCCTTTCGAATTGACGGCTCTGAAAGGCTCGCTTTTCGCCACGCGCCCGTCTCTTTTCGCTTATACCGCGAGAAGGGAGGATCTCGAACACGCAGCCGAACTTTTCGAGATGGTGTCGAGCGGCAAAATAAAAATCGAAATCAATCACCGTTATCCGCTTCGTCACGCCGCCCAAGCCCATCGCGACCTCGAGGCGCGCCGGACGACAGGCTCGATCATACTCGTTCCATAAAAAGGACTGCCATGCTGAACGAAGGACAAGAAGAGCCGATCACGCTCTGCTTCTGTTCGACGCCGAACGGCTATAAAATTTCGATCATGCTCGAAGAGATTGGCGCACCGTATAGCGTCGAGTTCATCGATATCAGCAAGGGCGAGCAGTTTGCGCCGGCGTTTCTCGCGGTATCCCCGAACAATCGTATTCCGGCTATCGTCGATCCGGATGGTCCAGATGGACAGCCTCTGGCGATCTTCGAATCCGGCGCAATTCTGCAGTATCTCGGGCGAAAATTCGGCGCGTACTATCCTTCCAGCGAACGCGCGAAGGCCGACGTCGACCAGTGGCTATTCTGGCAAGTGGGTGGCCTTGGGCCGATGGCGGGGCAGTGCAACCATTTCCGCCGCTTCGCGGCGGAAAAGATCCCGTATGCAATCGAGCGCTACACGAAAGAGGTCGAGCGGCTTTTCGGCGTGATGGACAAGCGCTTGAGCGATCGGCCGTATCTTGCAGGCACTTATTCGATTGCCGACATTGCGAGCTTTCCGTGGGTACGGACCTGGGAAGCGCTGGCCCAGGACATCAAGAGATTTCCAAATCTCGAGCATTGGCTTGATCTGATTGCTGCACGGCCGGCGGTAATCAGGGGCTTGGCTCTGAAGAAAGACGAAGCACCGCGCAAACAGGCGTAAACTTCTCTAGGCCGGCCGTAGAACGTCACTCCCGGCCGCTCAGGCGATCGGGATCGACTGTCCTGCCTGTCACTCTCTGAAACGCCATCGCGCCCAAAACCTTGTTCGATTGGACGTGGCGCAGCGCCTCCGGCTGCGGACCGGATAGATCCGGTGCTGTTTCCGCATCAAAGGCAAGTTCCGACAATCCGACGTATGCCGGACGCGTAACACCTTCCTGCGCACAGCCTCCAAACGCGAGGAAACTCGCTAAAACTAGCGATCGGCGAATCATAGTGTGCCCCGTTAGTCCCCCACGGTTCAGGCATCGTCGGTCCGGTGAGGGGACCGACCGATTATGGTTAGCAACGGTAGGCTGAACCTTGCCTGAACACGATTCCGAACCGCTCATTCATGAGGTTGCCCCGAGCCGGGCAATTCGAACATGGTTAGCCAGAAATGGCAACCGCCGTTAAGGCCGCGTAAGCGGGCGGTTCGTTCCGGAAAAATCGTGCCGATTTTGGGCACCGGATGCCGGTGCGGAAACGATGATTATGCAAAGGTTACAATGTTTTTGCTCGGGTTTTTACGAGTTTTCATTAAACCGATGCCATGTTCCAGAGGCGCGGTGACATCGTAATTGGTCTGCGCATGGCTCGGCCGCTCGCGACCATCATGGGCGCGGTAGCGGCTCATTTGGAGTATGTTAAAATGGCACGCATGGACGTGTCTTCGCGTGAGACAGTTGAGTTCGCGGCGCAAGGAGGTCAACCTGACGCCCTGTTCGAGCTCGGTCTCAGCTGCTGCACCGGCCGCGATGGAATCGTTGATCTTGTGCAGGCCCATAAGTGGTTCAACATCGCCGCGATGCGAGGCAACGATGAGGCGAAGCGCTACCGTCTCGAAGTTGCGCGGGATATGAGCAAGGCCGAAATCGTGCAAGCCCAGAAGCTCGCCCGCGAATGGCTCACGTCGGTTCACTGAAAATCGTGCTGTCGGCTTAGTGCGTTTCGGCTCGCCTATTCTGACGAGCTGCTTGAGCAGTTCGAGAAGAACGACGACAAGCATTTCCACGACGTTTTCGCCGCATCGCCGACAGCCGAGCCGGCCTTCTCGAGAGCCGTGGTGGTGGACTTTGCGGCCTTGCCCGGCGAAAAGCCGTCGCCCTTCGCGCCATTCTCCATCATTTCCTGAACCGTCCGCGGCGGCCCTTCCTTGGCGGCTTCCTGGCCCGGATGCGATCCGTCATCGGCGGCAGCGCGCGGTGCTGCGCCGGAAGGAGCAGGTACGGCGCCGGGCGCGCCTGGAGGTAACGAAGTCACGGGCGGTAGCGCGGTCTGCAGTTGCTGCGGACTATCGAGAGCTTGTTCGAGCGCTCCAGGGAGGGGCAGCTCTTTTCGCGCGCCTTGGCAAGGAGCCTTCGTGTTGCGGTCGATGGCGCAGCTTGAATGCGGTCCTGCCTTGGCGAGCGCAGTGATGCAGTAGAGCTTGACCACGGTGTCAATGGTACCCGCGGTGGACATGTTCACCACACATGTGTACTTGGCGTCTGGCCCTGTGCACGAGACGCAAATTTCCGCGCTCGCCACGACACCTGCGGAAAGCAGCGTGGCGGCACCTGCGTAAAGCGCCGATTTTATACCGACAGCCAAAGCGGACCCCCCGTTCCCTTGGTAGAGTAATGCTCTCAGAAGACTAGGACGACTTTGCGGCCAAGGCCATACACGGCAGACGCAGCCCATTGCCCGGTTGCCTTGCTTGCATTGCCACGGTCCGCCCTCTATAGGGTGCCGACCAGCTGATTTGGGGAGACGTGGCCGAGTGGCTGAAGGCAACGGTTTGCTAAATCGTCATACGCCCTAAAGCGTATCGAGGGTTCGAATCCCTCCGTCTCCGCCACGCCGTTGTTCCTCGTTGCTGCTAGCTGCGTCACAACTCACCGTTCCACAACTTAAAACGCAAGTTCGATTGATACTCGTGCCATCAGCTTGTACCTCGAAGTTTCAGCCCAAAGGTGGGGTTGAAGGTGGGGTTGGAGATGGCGAAAGAACTGCTGACGGCTCACAGGGTAAGAGCGATTACGAAGCCCGGAGTCTATAAGGACGGAGGCGGCCTGAGGTTGATCGTGACGGCGCGTGGCACGAAGCGCTGGGAGCTATGGATCTCGATCAATGGCAAGAGGCGAGAGCTGGGCCTTGGCGTTCTCCCCGGTGTCAAGTCTTAAGGACGCACGCGACCAGGCAGAAAGGCTGAAGCGGGCGGCGCGCGATGGCATCGACCTCCGAACGCAGCGGGTTCATGAGAAGGCGCGCGCACTCACATTTCGCCAAGCCTTTGAGGATTGTTTCAGCGTGAAGCGCCAGCAGCTTTCCAATGCGAAACACCTCATGCAGTGGCCGAGCACGATGGAAGCGTATGTATACCCGTACTTTCGGGGATATCCCGGTGTCTGAGGTTACGACCGCTCACGTGCTCGAAGTCCTCAAGCCAATTTGGTTTGAGAAGCCCGAAACGGCAAAGCGTGTCCTCCAGCGCATTGAGGCTGTTTTCAAGTCGGCAATTCTTCGTGGCTCGCGCGAGAAGGCTTCGCCCTGCGTCGGCGTCGCCGATCATCTCGGAACCCGTCACCGTGAGCAGCGCCACCATGCCGCTCTCCCATGGCAGGAAGTCCCAGAGCTTGTTGCGGCATGCTCCAGCAGCCAAGCCGAAGCGGCTGGCCGACGACGCGGCTGGCATTCGAGCTTCTGATTTTGACTGCGACCCGCAGCGGCGAAGTTCGCAATGCCGCTTGGGCTGAGTTCGACTTCGACAACGCCATATGGGAGATCCCCAAGGAACGCATGAAATCGCGAAAGGCTCACCGCGTACCGCTAAGCCCGCGTTGTCTGCAAATCTTGCGCGAAGCAAGGGCGCTGAATCCCGATGGTCAGTTGGTCTTCGAGGGTACGAAGCGAGGCCGACCGCTGTCGGACATGACGCTCACAAAATTCTTACGCGATGCGGGACTTGGTGAAGTGGCGACTGCGAGCGCAAGTCGCTGATGGAGGTTTGGTCCGCTCACTGTCAGTCAAGAGGTCGGCTGAAATTGTCCCGCAATGCTGACCCGCAACCTGTTTTGGTTGCCCTGACTTGACCTTGAACCTGGAACTGTCAGCGCGTTCAGGCAACAAGTTGCAAGTCTCTGTAGCGGATCAGACCGCAGGATTTCCACTTTGTGAACCCGAGTCTCGTCAGTTCCGCGCCCAGCTTCTGCTGCGACAGCGGTTTGTAACCGTGGTCCGCGCACCAAGCCTCATAGGTCGCCCTCAATTCAGAAGCACCGAGGGATGACCCAGAAGCGGGCTCTAGGCACTCGCGGACAAAGTCAGGGACATGACTGCTGCGCGAGATGTCCCTCCCCATCGAACGCGGGGACGTTCTGGTCTCGTCCCTGGTGTGAGCCTCCCTGCGAGCTTCCGGCATAGGGACGACATTTGAGGGATGTGCGGCGCGCTCGTCCCTTGTTGACTTTCGATCCGGCGAAATGCCTACGCTGGTGGCGGTGAGGGACGATCTAGGGACGATCTGCGACGGCCGTTGAGGGAACTTCTCGGTGGCGCGACCATGCTCCTTAATCGCTGTCCCTAGATCACCCGTGTGCAGACGGCGTTGGGATCCTGCGACGGGAGGGTTCTCCCTCGCCTTCTTGACATTGAGCGCCCGCAGCGCAGCGAGCCCGAAACAGCTCATGATCTCGATAACGAGCGTGAGGAGGAGAGCCACGCCGACGCGACCGTCGAGCGGCATCAGACGGCCGAGCGTGGCGGCGAAGGCTTCTGGTAGCGGATCGGATGTCGCGACAAGAGGTGTCGCCGCGAGCACCTGCCTTAGCTCCCTTGCCCGAACATCAAGTTGCTCATAGTCCTTGGCCGCCGCCAACTCACGGCGCAGATCCAGGACCTTGGCGCAGGCCAATTGAAAATATTTGCTGTCGCGAATGCTTTGGCATTCTCGACTGTCCCGCCAGACGCCGGGCGGCACTTTCTCAACTGCAAGTGCTTCGACGAGGGTCTTCGATGGCCGTGGCAGCGCAGGATGGGACAGCGTTTCCAGACGTTTCTCCACGGCCGCCAACTCAGCCTTTGTGACGGATCGCGCTTCCGTCTTCCAAGACCCGTCCCGCTCGATTGCAGCGATGGCAGTGCTCACCGTCGCCTCCGTCGCGAGGGCGCTATAAATTACGAGTCCTATCCAAGCGACACCGATAATGACGAACAAGAGAAATGCGCGCCGGGCGAAAAGTACGAGTAACGCGATAGGCAAGAGACGCCTTGGCAAAATCGAATACGGCGCCGACGGCATAGCCCACCTCTGCTCGATATCCCATTGCCGCCGAGAAGCGCGCGGTACCGGTTGCCGTGATGGCGAGCGACAACGCCATGAAAGCAAGGACGATGGCACCGAAAGGAAAATAGCCATTGCCCTTGGCGTGCCGTTCATTCCGCATGTGCGTTGTCCTTGCGGCGATAATTCAAAGTGGGAAGTGACGCGCCGACAACGAGCGAATCTGCTCTGGCATTTTTGGGGTCGTACTGATTTTTAAATCGAGATCAACGGCCACGGCTATGCCACTGGACGCTCCTGAAACAGGCTGGAACAACGGGAGACAGTCTTCGGAAAATCTGCTTTGTGGATTAAGTAGGAGGCGTCCCTGTTGCCGCCGAAGTTCCTGAGCATCCCGACTGAGGAACTTGGTTCATGCGCCGGGCGTTCGAAGAGGACTTCGATCGACGGGTCTTGAGCGTGTTTGTACGATCGTCCGGCTCCGTCCCCATTCCGCTGGCGTGAAGCAAGGCGGCGCCCCACTCGAGATCCGCGCTGGAAATCAATGGCAACTGAGGGAATGAGGACGTCCCTAGGAGGCTAACTGCCGTGATGGGCGCCCCGGGAGGATTGAGGCCGGGACGCCCCGTCAAGGAGACGCGCTCGTGATCGCGACTTTGGGACAGTCTAAAATTACAACGTAACGCGACACGTCGATGAATAAAGGCGCCATCTAGCGTCGGGGCTGAGCCGGAATTCTGAAACGCCTGCGTCCTAGTCCTCGTCCGCGAAGTCCTCAAACATCATACGACGGCTTTCCACTCTATCTCCCATGTCACGAAGGACATACAGCGTGAGGAAGCGCAGCCGCCGCTTCTGAGAAGCGTCGAGGGTCTCTGAGAGAGGCTGCCATGCATCGGCGAGCTTTTTAAGCCCGGCTGCTCGTTGAGCCAAGGCATCGGCGCGTTCCCGCAAGAGCTGGATAACATCAATAGGCTCACCCTCACGCCGCTCGCGGAGCCGTGCTACCATTTTTTGCAAGCGGAGGTGCCGTACGTTCGCCCTGTCGCGGACAGCCTCCTCTATAGCGGGCCAGTATTTTGCCTGCTCAGGCGTCTCCAGCTGCAACGCGGCCTTGACTATCTCAATTCGCCGATCCGTCAAAGCCTTCCAGTCGGCATCGCTCAGAACCTCGGATGGAGGTTCGGCAGCAGAAGGGGCCTCCGCATAGGCTAACGAAGACGCAATAATCATAAAGAGGGCAGCCAGCCCAACCGCTACTCTATTTAACATTAGAACCTCCGGGGTTAAGGGTGTCGCTAACACAACCGAGAAACGGCCATCGCATGGTCCGCCGCTACCAGGATCAATCGGAGCGCATGGAGATGGCGGAGTGCAAAAAAATCTGCCTTTTTTACGAAGGCCGGATGACAACATTTCGCCGCGTCGGATGGTTCCGGCTCACGGTTTCAAAGGCTGCCAACGAGCGCGTTTTGGCGCACGCGAAACCCTCGACACGAGCGTCGCCAAATTCGTCGGCGCGCGGGCTGCATGATGGGCGGATGGGACGGGGGTGGCACTCTATCTTCCGCTGTGAGATGACCAACCAAAACGACTAAGATGCAAGGAACTAACGCGCCCCCAGCGATCAGCGGGATTGCATGAAGGAAAGCGTCGAGCCCGTAGAGCATGGAAGGTTTCCGCCAGTGCGCAGTGCGGACGCCAATGGCGCCTTCAAGATTTCACCTGAGCGCAACAACTGTCCCCCATCAGAAGTCAAACAGTGCAGTGAAGAAGGGTTTTCAGGGAAGTGGGCCGGACCTGGCGCTGAATTTCGTGGTCCCGGCCGTGTAGGAACCTCACTCGCGGCAGTTTCGCTCTAATCGGAGGCCTCAACAAAGAGGCAGCCGCAAGCCAACTATGGCCCAAATCGCCAAATGCATCCCGCAGGGAAAAGAGCCATTTTTTGATTTGAGTGTTCCACAATCGCTGCGACAAGAAAGTTAAGGATGAGTTGGCTGATTTGAGGGGGATTGCTGACATGAAAACCAGCGTGGTGAAGCCGGTTCCGTGGGGAGCCGATAACGGGATCGACCGGATCGCTCTCGCGGTGTTCGTCGCGGCGGGTGCACTGTCTGCAATGGGCGTCGGCCTCACTATCTTTCTTATCGTAATCTCAGATCGAGCAACTCTTTACGGCGCGGCGCTCATTCCGCTCGGAATAGTCAGCGCATTGGGTATCGTTTTGGTTGCTGCTCTCGTGGCTGAGCCGTGGATTCTGACAACCCGCATTAGTCGGCCAGACACACCGCTGAATAGCCGACGATCAGAATAGATCCGGCCCAAATAGGTGGACTGGTGACTGAGCCTGCCGAGCCGCGCCGGCTTCCCGCGCCCTGGCGCGTCGTTGAGCACAGCGAAAGCTTCGTTGTCGAAGACGCAAACGGCCGGCCGCTGGCTTACGTTTATTTCGAAAACGAGCCCGTGCGTCGTAGCCTCGTGAACCGGCTGACGAGCGATGAAGCGTGGAGGGTCGCCTCGAACATCGCAAAATTGCCCGACTTGTTGAAGAAGGATTGAGCGCTAGACGAATGCGACGGGGGCGAAGATGAAAAAGCGGATATCAACTCCAGCTAGTGAGGCTGAGCAACCGCAGCCGGACAGCGGACACGACGAGTCTAACGACGCGCGATGGTGGCTGACGCCGGAAGAAGAAGGAGCGGCGGAAGTCCGCAGCATGGAGATCGGCGAGGCCATAGCGGCAAGGCTGAGGGCGAGGCTGAATGTCATCGACCTCAACGACGAAGAACTGGAGAGCTGGAGACTCGGCAAGGCCCTGGCGGCAACGGTGAAGCCCAGGCCGAAGACCTAAAGCCCGCCAGCGCCTCAAAGGAAAAAGCCCGTGACCACGCCAAGAGAATTAGAACTGTCTGAGTGCAGGCTTGCTATTGCTCAGTTGAGGGACGACGGCAGCGCGGCGTCCAAGAAACTGATTGCAGATTTAAAGGCCGAAACCAGACGGCTGGCCGTCAAGAACGCCTTTTGGACGGTCCATGAAGTTCTTAGCGGGGGTCGTCGGCCTCGCGATGTCTTCCTGCCTCTGGCTGCCTTTCATACTGATCGACGCCAACTTCTTGGGCAACGCGGGGTTGTTCGCCTTCGCCTCCCTTATTGGGTTGTTGATGCTGATGCAGTGCATCGACGAGGGACTAGAACTGCGGAGCCGTGCAGCAAAGCAGAAGAAGGCCCTGTGGAACGCGTGGTTGAGCGGTCCAGCTGCGGCTGGTGCCAAGGCGCACCGAGCGGCTGATCGAGTTCGAGATACCGCGCATCTCTGAACCGAAGGATGCCGTAGCCGCGTTGTAAGTATGAAGGCCTTCCGCTATCGAACTTTCGAATGCCGAAGCCCGGGAGTTGCTCATCAAACACCAGTACATCCCGCTTACCTAGCGGGACGACAATTTTGGAGCGAGCCTGCGATCGCAAGCAGAGTTACGAACTGTCTGAACTGGCCGATTCGCGCCTTCATCGCTGCAATACCGCACGGTGCCATAAGAGACACAATCGCCCGGTTGCCACAGCGGCCCTAAAAACCTCCCAGAACCCTGGCCGAAAGACGATCTGCGCCATGAAGACTCGCTCCGGCCTCGGTCAGAGGCGGACATTCGCCGCCGTCATGAACCATGTCCGCTTGTTACTCGAAAGCTGACACCACCACATGCAGTCG